>CAYXYU010000005.1:0-147381 GCA_964469525.1 uncultured Rickettsiales bacterium
GTGAGCTGGGTTTAGAACGTCGTGAGACAGTTCGGTCCCTATCTGCCGTGGGTGTAGGAAAATTGAGAGGATCTGACCTTAGTACGAGAGGACCGGGTTGGACGTACCGCTGGTGTACCTGTTGTTCCGCCAGGAGCATACGCAGGGTAGCTATGTACGGAATGGATAAACGCTGAAAGCATCTAAGCGTGAAACCAGCCTCAAAACAAGTTTTCCCCATTAGGATCGTGGTAGACTACCACGTTGATAGGCCAGGTGTGTACGGGCGGCAACGCCTTTAGCTAACTGGTACTAATAATCCGATTGACTTATTTATTAGAGTCTAAGAGTGCAAGAGTGCAGAGTTCAGTTTTCTGAACTCCGAACTCTAATACTCTCATACTCTTGATTCACTGATGTCTGAATTCATGAGCGTGCAGTGCGAAAAAGCGCTGCGCACTATTGTCATCCCGAGCGTAGCCGAGGGATCTTAAGATCCTTCGATTCGCTCCGCTCACTCAGGATGACAAGAACACAATTCAGCAAGCAACGACTCACAAAGCCCGGAAAAACCTATCACGCCGTATAAGGGAAGCACCCTTACATGGCCTGGCGATTATAGCCTCAGTGGTAACACCCGTTCCCATTCCGAACACGACCGTGAAACGCTGAGACGCAGATGGTACTATGCCTTAAGGTATGGGAGAGTATGTGGTTGCCAGGCCTTGTAAGGGTGCTTTTTTGTTTGTCATAAAACTGTTATTTGCCTTTTATATCCGCCAAGAATAAGAGTGATTTCCTATGCCTAGAGAGAAAGATAAAGATCCAAACCCGTGGGGCCACATTCTGGCTTCCAACGATGTTTTTGATCAATTACCCGATAAGCGGGCTAAAGTTCCGGGCAGTGATGCGGTGGAGAGTTTCCATTTGGCGAATCAGTTGCAGGAAGAAATCATCGGCGAATGGACAAAAGAGGCTTTAGACCGCACACTCCGGTTCCCAAAACGACAGCGGGAACGCTAATGGCAGGAATCCATTAATATTTGAATTTCCACTCGTTATAAATCCCCACTCCGGCACGCATCTTGCATCTATTTCCTTATTTCATAATTGGATGAGGAAATCATGCACATACCTGTCTCGATAGCGCCTGCGGGCGGGCTGACCGTCGGGCAATATACCGTGCGGCAGCAAGCCATTGGCGCCATTGATAATTTCGATGCGCTGCTGGCCGCGTTCGATACCGGCAAATCCACCCGCGAAAGCCGTGGGGCAGGGGGTATCCTCGGGGCCGGTGACGTCGCGGGCTTCATTGATTCGCTGTTCAGCCAGCTGTCCGGCCCGCTGGCTGCCAACCCGTTCGCGCTGCCCGCCGGCGCCGGCACATTCCCCTTCTCACCGCTGTTCGAAGCCACGTTCGGCCTCTCCGGCCCACTGCCGGACTACATCACCCGCATCACGGCCAGCCTTGGCCTCGATGCCACGAAAAACCTGGCGCTGCAGACCATCGCGATTAACAACAAGGACGCCACCCCGTCCAACGAAAGCGTCGCCAGAATCGCCGCCGAGCTGAAGGCCGCGGGGATTGCTGCGTAATCGTCATTCCCCGAATTTTGCGTCAGCAAAATTATAGGGGAATCCAGTCCAAGCGCCATGGGCGCGGTATAGTTATTGCCCCGCAGACGCGGGGCTACTGGATTCCCGCTTTCGCGGGAATGACGGATTGTGGTACCCGGCATTGCAGTTTTGCTTAAGCCTGCTATTTTCACGGAAAATGGAGGCTCTCATGAAGCACGCCGCCTATATCCCCCTCCTGCTCCTGCTTGCTGCCTGCGGCAATAATAGCAAAATCGATTCGCAGTATCTCCATATCGTCGACGGCAACCGGCTGCAGGTCACCACCGGCACGATGGATGACGGCCGTTTCATCACGGTCGAGAATCTCGACAAGCACTGGGTGGGGAAATACGCGGGCGGCAAGGCGAAATGGCGCGCCCGCAAGCGCCTGCTGGACGACCTCTCCTCGCGGGAGATGCGCGGCCTGTGCGGCGAGTGGCTGTTCGCGGCCCTGCGCCCTCCCATTTATGAGATGATGGACAAGGACGAAACCATGGGCGGCATGGCGCCCGTGCTCGGCATGGCCGCGTCGATGGCGGCGCATGTGGCGGCCTATTCGGCGACCGACGCAGGCAACGTGCCGGTCAGCGTCTACCGCGAATATCGCTGCCGCAGCGACGGGTAACTGCGCGTTTGTCACAAAACTGTCACTTTCCAAATCGGTCTGGCGGCATATATTAATGCCTAACCATTAGGAGTCTATACCATGTCCCAGACGCCTAACTATGACCGGCTGCCCATAGATTTGCGGATCGCGCAGGAGGAAAGATTTGATAACTTCACTTCTTCTATTCCTGAAACGGCCTCTCCCGAAGCAAAGGAACAATACGTAGCAGCATTGCGGCAGCGTAATGATCAGCGCATGCCTGAAGGCCAGAGTTTAAATGGGACGAGAGAGAATCTGGCGGCAATGGCTGATTGGGTGTCCACAGATTTTCTACAGAAATTACTGGAAAGAGGGCAGGAGCCCGCCACCGGCCGATCGGCCAAAGCCATTGCCGAACAGGGGCCCGGCAGAGCCAGAACCGGCATGGGCATCGCGGAATAGTCACACTTCTGGGAGAGAACAGGACAATCCACGTATGCTATCAGGATCAAGAAGGAATTATGGGAGTCGCTGAACCAACTGGCTGCTAATATCGGCTTGGGGCTTGACGATCTGGTTTCCCGCGTAGTGAGCAGACGCGTGCAGCAAGAGGATTATGAATCCTTGATCAAGGAATCGCCGCGGCAGGCAACCATTTCCCGGCGCACTGGGCACAAGTCTTATGGGGATGTTGCTGTGACGTGGACGGACAACGTGGAGGAGAAAATCGCTGAGTCGGCGCATCAGGCAGATATCCCGTTAAGGGATGCTGTCGAGAATATCCTGTACCATTTTATTGCTGAACCAGCGCGTGATTTCTCGCGTCCCCGTTCTTCCAGTAGGGATGTTGCTTGAGGAATAGGGATAATTTTTATTTCGAGGACTCTGCACGTTATCACGGTAGCATTCTCGCAACTTTCCCCCTTCCCGGCCATGGCATGCTGCCGCATGCTGGAGGTACCGCAGGCGCGTGCCGGCGGGTAGAGGGAAGGATGCAATGTCACACAAACTCACATCAAAACAGCAAAAAGCCGTCCATCTGCTGGCCGGCGGCATGACCACCATCGAAGCGTCGAGGCATCTCGGCCTGCGCCGCGAAACCCTGTCGCGCTGGAAGCAGATTCCGGAATTCCATACAGAAATAGAGCGGGTTACGCAGGAGCTATGCTTCAACATGAGGCACCGGCTGCTGGGACTGGTGGACGACTCGATTGCCGCCGTGAAGAAGGAGTTTTTTGCTTATAAATGTGATCCGAAACGCATTCAAATGGCACTGAACCTGTTTGAAATGCTGGGGATCCATCGCGTAATGATGCCGGACGCTTCCGAAAAGGAGGAAAAACCGCCCGTAATATTTCCCTAACCATTTTCTGCCATTCTGGAGCCATGCGGATACTGGCATTATTGATAGCGGGCAGCCTGCTTCAGGCTTGTGCGGGCGGGGCGTATGACTTCACGTCGCGCCAGAATAAAAAGGGCAATTACGAGTTGACGCTGACCGGTTATCCCGGCACGTCGCCGCAGGATCTGAAAAATTCCATGCGGGCGCGCAGCAGGGAATTGTGCGGCTGGCCGTACCTCATCCGCCACACGCGCGAGGAAGAGCATTTCCGGGCCGAGTCTCCGCATCACCACGCGCTCTATGCCGAGATCGAATGCGGCAGCGGCGGCTAGTTTTCTATCTACACCCTCACTCGCCGCCTCTCCCTGACGCGAAGCGGCAGCTTCCCTCTCCCGCATTGCGGAGAGGGGTAGGGTGAGGGCATTAAAAAAAATCCCCTCCTCATGGTCATGAGGAGGGGGAGCAACAGGGACGGAAAATAACAGCTATTCCTCCTCCGGTGGCGGGCGCAGGCCGTTGGCCATGATGCGGCGCTCGATGGTGCGCAGGTTCTGCAGTCCCTCCATGTAGCTGCCGCGCAGCTCTTCGATCAGCTGCAGGCAGTCCGGCGTGTCGGTGAACTGGTCGGTGCGGCACAGCCGCAGCATTTCGCCGTTGAGCGCGCCGCTCATCTTCAGCATGGCCTCCAAAACGCTTCGCAGCTGATAATGCATTGGTTTCTCCTTGCAGCGTGTCGCATATTGAAGTAATCTCAACTTATAGTCAAGCGAAAATGACAATAAACTCAACTGCCCATGGGCGCGTTTGCGTCTACACAGGAGGAATGAACATGTCGCATCTGAAGAAACTGCTGGAGAAGCACGGCATTACCCAGACCGAGCTGGCGCGTATCCTGGGGCGCGACAAGTCGGTGGTGACCAACCTGTTCCACGGCCGCCGCCAGCTCAAGGCCGACGAGGCGATGCTGATTGCGGCGCATCTCGGCGTGCCGGTGACGCAGATCCTCGGCGTGCGCGAAGGCGAGGCGGCGGCGTTTGCCGAGCCGGCGCAGCTGATTCCCTTCCAGCACGAGCCGGAACTCTGCCGCAAGCAGTCGAACGTGGTGAAGAAGGACGGGCAGTTCTTTCTCGAAGTGGGGGAGGGGGAGGGCTACTCACCCAAGGCCTACGCGCTGGAAGTGCGCGACGACAGCATGAATCTGTCGGGCATCCTGGCGGGCGACATCGTCATCTCGGAGCTCGACCGCCCCTGCAAGCCGGAGCAGATCGTCGTCGCCCAGCATTACCAGGGGCGCGGTGCCAAAACCATCATTCGCAAATACGTGCCGCCCTTCCTGATGCCGCATGCCAGCGCGCCGGCCTTCCGGCCGCTGTCGCTCGATAGCGGCGAAGCCCGCCTGGTCTCGCCGGTGCTGAAGCTGATCCGGCTGTTTTGATTTCTATCACCCGAGCGAAGGCCGAAGGCCGTAGTCGAAGGATCTTTTCCAGAGAGCCAGAGAAAGATCCTTCGGCTACGCTACGCTTCGCTCAGGATGACAATAAAAAACGGCGCCCTTAAGGCGCCGTTTTGTAATTGGTCTTGGACTGATGTTATACAGCGAGGCTAGCACTATAAGCGTGTTCTTGCTCTCTCCTCGTCGCTTCTGCCGCTGTTGCCGGACCATGGATTTGCTTCGCTGCCGGCGTCACCTGTTCAGCCAGAGGCTGTTCCTGCGGCTGTGCGGCCTGCTGCGGCTGGGCTTGCTGAGCCGGGTCCTGCACGCGCGTTTCCTGCTCGGCGCGGGCGCGGACGGTGGCGATGGAATTCATCAGGGCAATGCGGAACGATTCATCCACCGGATGGGCCGGGTCAAAGGCAAGCCGTTCGAAATCGGCCAGCGCTGCTTGTAATGCCGAATCGCCGGCATTGGGTGCCGCATCGAGAAAACCTCTTGCCGAATCGAACATGGCGTTTTTCTCGGACTTGCGGGCCAGCTCCAGCTGCTGCGACAGCATGTCGGGACTGACTCCCAATTCGCGTGCCTCCTTCAGCAGTTCCACAAGCTGCGCTTTGTGGGTTGTGGCATCAATAACTACATTTCCCACTTCCGGTGCGGCTTCGTTCATGGCATCTTCTCCTTTCCTTATGATTCAGAATAATAAAATAATGACGTTTTCCTTTCTAGCACAGGCGGGCGGGCGGTTGGATGAAATTTTTGTTACAATCGGCGCGGAAGGAAGGAAAAAACCATAATTTCAGGTGTTTATTCAATATCTCCTTTCAATCGATATCCCTTTGCGCGACCAAAAAATCAAGATATTTTTAACCTCGCATCCATACAGGGAGAAAAACCATGAAACATTATTCCACCCGCACATTGGCCGGCTTTGAATTGCATGTCGCTGTTCAGGACAGCAAGAACACCGCTGATATTTATCTCACCACCCCTAGTCAGCCGGAAACCGTTCAGCAGGAACTCAGGAAAGGGTTGGAGGCAGCGAAGATACAGTACGTGACCATGAACCACTTGCCGGGGGTCCTTCTTCTGTCGTCCATAAGAATACCCGAGACTAAAGAAATACGGGTAGGCGAAGGCGAATCCGCGGCGATGATGGACGAGCCGCTTACTGACCGGGAGAAATATGAGGCCATGTCGCAGGCTATTGCTGCGATGCTGAAGGAGTTCGATGCGAAGGTTGCCGTAGGTGGATTCAAGGCCGGGTTCCTCGGCAAACATCCGAGTGAATCAAGGCCGTCACGCTTGGAGCAAATCGACGCTTTCCTTAAGAATGAGGTTTTCGAACTCGGGCAGGCGGAAAAAGTGAAAGCAAAGTCTGTGACGCAGAAACATTGCAGTATCGTTGCCTAATGCACAAACGCGTTGCCGTGGAAGAAGAAGCGGCCTAGGCCGACGGTGAACACGAAGCAGCCGTACAGCGCGTGCTCAAAGCACACGGCCGCGAGCGAGCGGGTGCGCTGGTAGGTGTCGGCGAACAGCAGCCCGCCGATGACGCTGAGCAGGATCGCCACCCAGTTCATCATGATGATGTGCATCCAGCCGAAGGACAGCGCGCAGGCAATGCGGGCGCGCATCGGGTCGCGCAGGAGCGGTGTGTAGCGGCGCAGGAAGAAGCTGCGGTAGATCAGCTCCTGCGGCAGGATGGAAAGGATCGGGTAGAGCAGCATCACCGCCAGCCATACCAGCGGCCGCTCCATCGGCAGCTCGAACAGGTCGGTCGGCGCCAGCTTCGCGGCCAGCCAGCCCAGCCCCACCGCCAGCGGCACGAAGCGCAGCAGGATGCGCTTCATGGCCGCCTCGTCGAATCCGGCCCAGTGCCATTCGCTCTTGAAGTCCCAGCCGCCGTGGTAGTGCTTCAGCGTCTCCATGCACAGCGCGGCAAGCAGCCACAGGATGATGAAAATGGCAGCCGTCGGTTTGGTCAGGACGACCGTCAGCGGCAGCAGGATGAAAATCAGCAGGCACTCGAAGAGGCGCCAGCGGGTGGCGGAGGAATACATGTTGTTTAGTATAGCGGAAATAAAGTGACCCCGCCATGGGCTTCCAAGCCCTGTCTTTATGTCGGGTTTATCCATGCGCTGTCTTTAACCAATGGAATACTTAGCCGCAAACCCGCAACCTTGGCTCGGTCAACCCAACCTCAAAGGAGTAATTATGGCAAAGGAAGACAGTTCCGTTTCCGGTGGCCTGTTGGTGATTCTGGGCATTATCGTGGCGCTCGGTGCCATCGTCGCCTATGACCGTTTCTCGGATAGCGGTACCGGTACGACGGATGTTAATATCCGGGCCGAGCTACCGAATCCGGGCAATACCAGTACTGCACCAGGTAACCAGTAAATCGCCCGTCATTCCCCGGATTCGCGCAGCGAATCCTAGGGGAATCCAGCCCTTTCTCTGGATCGCCCTAGAATTCCTTCGGAATTGGCGATGATGAATTAACCTGATTGACAGCCGCGCCGGAGGCAGGTAGCCTTCCGACATAAAGAGCCGTGTCGCAAGCGCGGTCGAAAGAGAACCTCAGGTTCCGGCCAAGATCAATAAGTCGCAAGGACGCTTACTCCTAACCGTGTTTAACAAGGAGAAGTGTCATATGAAATCTCAGACCAATTTCGGTGGATACTGGATGCTGCTGGGCCTCGTGGCCCTGCTGGCGGCGCCGATGGCCATCGGGTATCTCGCCCTGCCGAAAGCTTCCGCCGAACCGGTCATCCAGGCCAGCATCGCGGAGTAGATCATTACGGCTTACATTCTTCATGCGATGATATATTATTGATATATATCAGCATGCTACTTGCTGCCTGGCGTGATTAAAAATTAGTATTTTAAACCGCTGTTTTAGATTAAAATTAATAAATGGCGGATTCGATACCCTCTTTTAATGATCTCCTTAACGATATAGACTTGACTGATTTGCGGCAGGCTGGCGTTGGGCTGGCAATTACTTCTCTGGCCGCTTCGGGGCTACGTCTTGAAGAGAAGTTGCCTCCTTTGTCTAATAGCCTAGTAGCAACACTGGGAACAGGCCTGCTACAGCAGATACTGGATATAGCCAATCCAAACGGTCATGAACTCGGATGTTTGCCTATGGCCATGTCAAGTATTTCAAAGTATTTGAGAGCAGGAGAAATAGTCGAAAAAGACATCATTCCTATAGCTCTGGATCCAGATATGGACTGGCAAAAGGCGCTTTGTATTCCTTTCAGATTAAGAAGAGTGGGACGCTATGCCGAAATGGGTAATAGTTGTTCCAGTCTCGCACTCTTGTCCGGCCTAAGTGCGATTATATCGCGGTAGGTTTCCCAGAGTTTTCTATCCCCGAAGATTTTTCTTTGCCGCCGCGTATCATGGGCAGATAACGCAAGGAGGTTTTATGCGTACGCTGCTCACGGTCACTCTCGCCAGCCTTTGCCTGCTCGCCACCTCTTACCAGCCCGCCCATGCCGGCGATCGCCATCATGGCCGCAGCCATGGCTGGCACGATAACGGCTGGCACCGCGGCCATCATAAGCATAAACATCACATGCGCCATCACCGCCCGCCCGTGTACCACCATTACGTCCCGGCACCGGTCGTGCACTATCATTACCCCGACCCTTATTATTATGGCCCCGCCTGGGGATTCACCAGCTTCAGCTTTGTCTTTAAGTAAGCTATTGTAATGCAATGACTTAGAGCGGCACCTCCCTTCTTGGGTTGCCTCGCCGCCTTTTTCCGCCTTTCCTTATGCAAAAAACGCTTTCCCAAAGCCCCGTTTTTGCGATATACAACCCCTTTCATTTGGAGTGCTGAAAAGGACATAATCATGGCTGTACCTAAGAAGAAAACGAGTAAGTCGCGCCGCGACATGCGCCGTTCTCACCATGCGCTGGGCAAGACCACAGTGGTTGAGGACAAGACCACCGGCGAGCTGAAGCGCCCGCACCACGTGTCGGCGGATGGCTATTACAATGGCCGCCAGGTGACCACCGGTAAGGTTCACCGCTAATTCAGATTCATGTCCCCCGGAAAACTGCAGCTCCCGATCGCGCTGGATACCATGGGCGGGGACAATGCTCCCGGCTGCGTGCTGCAGGGTGCGTATATGGCGCTGGTGCGGCACCCCGGCGTACGCTTCATCCTTTACGGCAACCGCTATATCCTTGAGCCGCTGCTGGTGGATTACCCGTTGCTGAAAACCCACAGCTCCATTGTCCATACCGAAGTGGTGATTGCCGGCGACGATAAACCCTCCATCGCCGTGCGCCGCGGCCGCGAGTCGAGCATGTGGATGGCCATCGATTCGGTGAAGAATGGCACTTCTTGTGCCGTTGTTTCGGCGGGCAATACCGGTGCATTGATGGCAATGTCCAAACTGATCCTGCGCACGCTGCCCGGCATCAGCCGCCCAGCCATCGCCGCACTCTTTCCTACCTTGCGCGGCGAATGCGTCATGCTCGATCTCGGCGCCAATGTGGTCTCCGATGAAAACGATCTCTACCGTTTCGCCATCATGGGCGACGCGTTTGCGCGCGCGGTGCTCGGCCTGTCGCGTCCCAAGATTGGCTTGCTCAATGTCGGCTCGGAAGAGCTGAAAGGCCGCGAGGAAGTGAAGCGCGCAGCACAGCTTTTGAAGGAGTCCGGCCTCGACCTTAACTTCCACGGCTTCATCGAGGGTAACGACATCGGGGAAGGCGCGGTCGACGTCGTCGTTACCGACGGCTTCACCGGCAACATTGCGTTGAAGACCGCCGAGGGCGCGGCACGATTGATTCGCACCTATCTCAAGGATGCCTTCGCCAGCTCGCCCCTGTCGCGCGGCGGTGCACTGCTGGCCTGCGGTGCGCTGAAGGCGGTGAAGGATAAGCTCGACGATCGCAAGCGCAACGGCGCCATGTTCCTGGGGCTGAACGGCATTGCGGTGAAGAGTCATGGCGGCGCCGACGCCTTCAGCTTCTGCAACGCCATCAGCGTGGCGGTCGAGCTGGTGGCGCACCACATCAACACGCGCATCATCGAGGAAATCCAGCTGATCACGCAGCAGTCGGCGGCGCCCGAGGCAGTCGAAGGGGAGGCGGATTAAATGCGCCGCGCAGTGATACTCGGCACCGGCGCGCACCTGCCGGCGCGCGTCATGACCAACAAGGAATTCGAAGCCATCGTCGAGACCAGCGACGAATGGATCGCCGAGCGCACCGGCATCCGCCAGCGCCACATCGCCGCCGAGGGGGAACTCACTTCCGACCTGGCGGTGCGGGCAGGGGAGGAGGCGCTGAAAAATGCCGGCTGTCTGCCGGATTCGATCGATCTCGTCATCCTCGCCACCACCACCCCCGACGACACCATGCCCTCCACCGCCACCAAGGTGCAGCACCGGCTCGGCATCACCAAAGGCGCGGCGTTCGACGTCAACGCGGCCTGCAGCGGCTTCGTCTATGCGATGGCCATCGCCAACAGTTTTATGGTTTCCGGCCAGGCGAACCGCGTATTGGTCGTCGGCGCCGAAACCTATTCACGCATCCTCGACTGGCAGGACCGCGGCACCTGCATCCTGTTCGGCGACGGCGCGGCAGCGGTGATATTGGAAGCGCAGGAGCACAAAGGAACGAACGCGGACCGCGGCGTGCTGTATGCGGGCATTCATTCCGACGGTCAGTATACCGGCCTGCTGGCTACCAGCGGCGGCGTGTCGTCCACCATGATGGCAGGCAAGCTGTTCATGGCGGGAAAGGAGATCTTCCGCCATGCGGTGGCCAAGATGCCCGCCGCCGTCGAGGAAGCCGTGCAGGCGGTGGGCCTGACGCTTCAGGATATTGATTGGCTGGTGCCGCACCAGGCCAATATGCGTATCCTGGCTGGGGTGGCGCAGAAGCTGCATATCGGGGAGAGCAGGATAATCTCCACCGTGGCCAGCCATGCCAATACCTCCGCCGCCTCTATTCCCCTGGCGCTGCACCAGGCCAGCCGGAACGGGCATATCCGCCAGGGGCAGCTGGTGGCCTGCCCGGCCCTGGGGGCGGGGTTGACCTGGGGCTGCACGCTGATTCGGTGGTAATTACCCTCTTGAATTCCTTCCGTAAACAGAGTAAACAGAAAGATATCGTCAACCAACAGAAGAAGTGAAAACCATGGATAAGACCTTGACCCGCGCTGATCTGAGCGCCGCCGTTTATAAGCAAATCGGCCTTTCGCTGCAGGAATGCAACGCGCTGGTCGATTCGGTCATTGAGGAAATCTGCACCAGCCTCGAGCAGGGCGATGCGGTGAAGCTGTCATCGTTCGGCACCTTCAACCTGCGCCGCAAGAAGCAGCGCATGGGCCGCAACCCGAAGACCGGCGTCGAAGTGCCGATCACCTCGCGCACGGTGCTGTCGTTCAATGCGTCGAATCTGCTGAAGGCCAAGGTCAACGCCGGACTCGGCGGTAAAAAAGGCTAAGGCCTTCCGTCAGCCGATGGCGGAACCATGCTTTAGCCCTTGAAGGGGAAAGGTGAGCATGATGCAACTGGATCTTCTGCAGAAGGAACGCGCTTCCCTTAAATCCGGCGACGCCGTTGCTTCTCAGGAAACCGCCCGCAAACCTTCGCATCGCAGATCTGTCATGACCACCGATTCCGCCCACGTCTCCACAGAACACCCCGAAGAAAAATCCCCCAGCGCCTTTAAGACCATCTCCGAAGCCGCCGACATACTCGGCGTGCCGCAGCATGTGCTGCGTTTCTGGGAAGGCCGCTTCCCGCAGATCAAGCCGCTGAAGCTGCGCGGCGGGCGGCGCTATTACCGCCCCGAGGACATGGAGGTGCTGCTCACTGTCAAGAACCTGCTCTACAAGCAGGGCTACACCATTAAAGGCGCTAAAAAAGCTTTCAGTGCCCGTACGCCTGAAGCTGTCATTGAACAGCCTGCGCCCGCCGCTTCAGCAACGCTCGATGAAAAACAGAAAAGCCAGCTGGCGGTGATACGGCAGGAATTGATTGGCTTGCGCGATATTCTGAAACCGCATGTGTTTTAATAGCATCCGTCATTTTCCGGATTTGCGTAGCAAATCCTAGGGGAATCCAGTTTCTGTTATTCTGGATCGCCCTAGAATAGCTGAGCGATTCGGGCGATGACGATTTATGATTTCCCATACAATTCATAAAACTGGCGCACCGTCTCGCGCACGTGCTCGTCCAACTCCTTGCGGGTCGGTACGGGCTTTAAGCGCAGCAACATGCGGAAATGGTAGCCGCCCTTGATCATGCCGAGAAACAGCTTGGCTGCCTTGTCGAGATCATCGATGGCGAACTCTCCCGCCTCCACCTGCAGCTTCAGGAATCGCGTGACCAGCGCCCGCATGCGCAGCGGTCCCGAATCGAAGAACAGGCGCGCGATGCGCGGATGGCGCTCTGCCTCGGCGATGACCAGCCGGTGAATCGCCAGCGCGCGCGGGCTCAGGATCAACTCCTGGTAGCTGCGGCCGAGACGAAACATAATTTCTTCCGGTGCCAGTGAAGCATCGGTAAGCAGGTTGTCGGGAGGATCGTGGCGCACGCACTCCTCCTCGATCATCTGGCAGAACAGCACGTCCTTGTTCTTGAAGTAGCTGTAGACCGTCTGCTTCGACACGCCTGCCGCATCCGCGATGGCGTCCATGCTGGTCTGGGTGTAGCCCTGCTTGAGAAAAAACTTGCCCGCCGCTTTCAGGATGGCGTCGTATTTGCGGCGTGCATTCTTGCGCAGATAGATGCCGGACGGGCTCTGGATGGGTTTAGTGATAGGCAGCATAAAGTGAACCGGCCAGTATGATTTTTTAAAAATAAAATTGTTACTATCGGTGACGGAGGCTGTCAATGCCTGGGTTACCGGCTGTGATGGCCATTTTTTTGCGATGCGAAAACGTTCTTCACATGCGGGCCGACGCATTTCTCTTCCTGAAGGCGGCCGGTGCGTTTATGTAAATTCTATAACTGCTTCCGTCAGCCGAATGGTTTTTTTATCCGCAACATGGTTCTAGTGGGGGAAAGCAATCAGGAAAGGATCAGGATATGAAACATCTCGTTATCGCGATTGCAATATGCGCCAGCCTTGCCGCCTGCGGCCCGAGGCAGGCGGACATGCCGCGCGCGAACACGCTGCACAGCGGCTGGGACTATGAGCCGCGCGATCCCAAGAAGCATATCGCGCACGATGAGTGGGACCGCGACCGCGATGGCGATTACGACGACTGGGACATGGCGCATCGTTAACGTACTTGCATTTTATGTAACCCGATTTCCCCCTCCCTCCTCCTCCCCATGAGGGAGGGGGGAAGCGGCTGCCGTTTCTCGCCGGTTTGCTTAAAAGGCGGCCCCGCCAAGTGCCGCCATTTCTATTTTGTCATAAAAATCAAATAATTGTATTGTAACAGAAGCTTAACTTGAGCTTGGCTGCTGTATAGCTGAATATTGAAATCAGCATTTTAACCCGGTCTGAGCCCAGCATGAAGAACCGCAAAACAACCGGCGTCCCCAGACGGAGCGTACAAGGTACCGAGCCCGTGCGGTTGATTGGTAAAGATGCCGTTCGTTCACTTGGATTAACGAAGCAGCAGGCGATCACCAATTTGGAAAATTATGGATATTCTTTTCACCGCAAGGAGGTGCCTGAAAGTGGGGATGCCAACTCCTATGAAGCTCTTGCGCATACTTCCGGCGATGTGCCTGTAAGGACGATGAACGATTTTCTGGCAAGTATAAGAGACCACGCTTCCAATAGTTATTTAACACAACCTGCGTTTGGTTTATACACCATACTTAAACGGCATGCCATAAGACGGGGCTATCGATCTACCGCTCCAACCGTCGACCATTCCACGGCGATCCTGGAGGAAGTGAAAAAATACGAAGGTATGACGGCCACGGTTACCGGTAATAAAATCCATATCTCGCATGAGCAGACGCCGGAGCTCTGGTTCGATGTCAACCCTGATGCCAAGCCAGCGGATGTCGAGAAGCGTCTCAGGCGCTATGAAAAGGCCCGAGCGAAATTTGTTGCATTCAAAAATAAGATGAATGGGGAATTTGCGTTTCCGGAAAATGAGCCTTTTGAGAAGGTGGTTGATGCTGCCGGAACTTTATTGAAGAACAAACGCAGGGAAACGGAAAAGCAGGTCCGGCAGGCGGAACAGGCGCATAAGCATAACGGGCACGCACCGACGAAGCAGGAGAATAACGACCATGCGCCGCATGAAGGCAACGGTCATTCTGCCGCGACACCGGAACCCGAACCGCGTGTGCTCCAATCGGAACGTCAACACGGACAATCCGAACCGCCGCCTGCGGTAACGGCTGAGGCCGTTTCCCAATCCGCCAATGGCAAAACGATGCATCAACGGCGCATGACGACGGCGACCTCTCCTAAGCCTCTTCACGAGCAGGAGCAGGTAGTGCTGGTGCTGGATGCGAACATACTGCTGAGGCTCGCCGCTCCGCGTAGCGGGGGCAAGGGTACCTGGCTTGACCTGCTGCGTGAAACGGCCAAGCTGCCCAACGTCACCATCGTCATTCCGGCCTATGTCGCCGACTGGGAGATAGGCAGAGGAACCAGCGAAATCCTTCCTCATGGCAGAGTATCCAGGGACATACCAGAGCTTCGTTCTGATACGGAATTCAACCGGAGCGCTCAAGCCATCCGAAGGTTTCTTCAGGAAGCCGTCTATGCGAAGCGCGGAGAGGATGGAAGCATAGTTACCGGATTGACTTTGGGCAGCAGAGGCTCGAACGTCATCATCTGGGAAACCGAGAGCTGCCGCGAGGCTTTTAAAGAGATTCGCAATGCCAAATCTATTCATGACGAGCAGGAGCGACAGGCGAAAATCAGTGAATATAATAGAAACAGCTACGGCGAGAAATGTATTGAACAGTTTGTCAACCGCGAAATTCCTTTCCATTCACCGGTTATCATATTGAGCGATGATCATGGTTATACGACGGGTCGTAAATACGATGAATCGTTTCAGGTCGAGCCAGTGGGAAACGCAGGCATTGGGGATTATATCGACGCTGAAATGACCGCGCGTGGGTCACGGATTGCTGAAGTTCTGAAACGACAAAATCTTAATATAGATGCAGTCACGGATGAAATATATGCTCATGTACAATCTTTAGACAATGATCGGAAGAGAGCGACGGATACCAAAGATCGTATATTCAGCCGGCGCGAGCATATAGGTCAATATTTTGATAAGAAACCTGCGCCTTCGCTTAAGGACTTTATAAGCCTTGGCGTATATCTTCAGGAGCATGACAGAAATTCCCTGTCGCCTCAGGAAAAACTTAAAATGGCGGGAAATGGGCATGCGCATGCTCACTGTAAGGTTCCGGAGGGGTTGCCCGAAGGAATGCCCCCATTAGTAGGACAATTTCTTAGAAGAGCTGGGCTGAATGACATTAGGGATGTGGTGAATGCCTTAAATAATGCCAAAAACTTACCCCCTAGATATATTGGTGCGGCTCCTTATGAAGCGGCGGCTGTATGGGCAATATTGGAGGGTAGAATGGCTATTCCGGATAGGGACAGATTTGCCATTACATTCGCTCATGCTATCCGCACTGCCGCCCAAGCGGCAGGAAATCCGGTTAATTTGGAAGAAATGACGGCATTGTACAAAGCTTTTAATGAGCAAATAAAATCAGGGGATATTGCGCCTACAGGGAATGGCAATGGCCGCGGAGCGCGCATAGCCTGATCTGGTGCCCGCGGCCGGACTCGAACCGGCACGCCCGGTAAAGGGCGAGGGATTTTAAGTCCCTTGCGTCTACCAATTCCGCCACGCGGGCATGTGACCCATGTTTCGTATATCAGCCGGGGAAGGGGCGCCAGCGGTTTTTCACGAAGCGCGGGCCGCCAGGTCGTCCTCGACCACCTCCTGCGTGAAGCGCAGCAGCAGCTCGCGCACCTGCTCTGCGGCGCTTTCGGACTGGGCTGGATCGGTAGCGCGGGCGACGATGCTGACGCCGAGCCTGCCATTGCGGATGAACGGGTAGCTGCCGATCTCGACCTCGGGGAAACGGTCCTGGATGGCGGCAAGCCCGGCGGCGATGGTGCCCTCGGTGAGATAGGCCGAGACGGTGCGGGCATGCATGGACGCGCCGCCTTTCAGCGTGGGTTTGACGGCGGCGAACATGGCCTGCATGATGGAAGGAATACCCGCCATGACATGCACATTTTCGATGATAAAGCCCGGCGCCGCTGAAACCGGGTTCGGGATCAGCGACGCGCCCTTTGGCACATCGGCCATCTTGAGACGGGCGGCATTGAGCCGGTCCGGCCCGTAATGCGCGCGCAGCAGCGCCTCGGCCTCGGGGTGGCGCGAAAGCGGCAGGCCGAAGGCTTTGGCTATGGCGGCGGCGGTGATGTCGTCATGCGTCGGGCCGATGCCGCCGGTGGTGAAGACATAGGTGAATTTCCGGCGGCATTCATTCACCGCCGCGATGATATCGGCCTCGATGTCGAGAATCACCCGCGCCTCGGCCAGCCGGATGCCGCATGTATTTAGCTCGCTGGCCAGCCATGATAAATTCTTATCCTGCGTGCGTCCGGACAATATCTCGTTGCCGATGATGATGATACAGGCGGTGACGGGTGAGAGGGACATGTAGAGCTCCTTAAGGAGCAGGCTAACACGGATGGCCTTAGGCCGGAAGAGGGAAGGGGGCATTAGGAATAAGCTATTGAATTAATAATATTACAGGGCGGGAACGTCATAAAAGTTTCATATAAAAGACCGCAGCCTGAGCGCAGTAATGAACCCGCGCAGGAGCAGGTTAACTTGCCCCCGAATGCTGCACGCATGAACGCTACTTCCGTGTCGCTGCAAACCCCCGAGCCGGAGCTGACGCAGGCGCAGGAGCAGTTCAGGAAAGCCTTCAGCAATCCCAACGCCAGCGAGCAGGAACGGGCGGCGGCGGTGCAGGCGCTCGGTGAGATCACCGATAAGAATAACGACGGCAAGTGGAACGCGGCAGAACGCCAGGAATTCGAAAAGCTGGCCAGGGAAACCGGCGTGGATTTTGAAAAGGCGAGAGAGACCTACAAAGCCGATGTCGCCGAAGCCAAGGAGGACATCGCAGCGGCGGCGAAATCGGGTAACGAGAATCTGGTAGAGATGGCAGCAAGCAGGCACGCCGCTATCATGGATGTCAATAACGATGGAAAGCTGGATGACCGCTTCGCGCAGTTGATCCAGGACAAGGGTCTTAAGGATATTGTGCAGCAGGCAGTCGGGGATTTGAAGAATTCAATGAACGCCGAGCATGTGGTGACCAACGCCGGCCCAAGCGCCACCCCGTCCGGCCCCGCGCGCACCAACGAAGTAGGTCTTGCTTAACGATCAATCCCTCCGTCCGTTGTAAAAGCAGATCGCATAACGCTGGCCTCTCCTAAAATCCTGTTCTATATACGGGGAATGACAGTATAGAACAGGAGCAGGCGTGTTCGACGATCACCGGTCCATCACCATCCACAAGCCCAAGGATTACGAGGGCATGCGCCGCGCCGGCAGGCTGGCGGCCGAGGTGCTGGACATGATCACGGAGCATGTGCAGCCGGGAATTACCACAGGGGAACTCAATGATCTCTGCCACAAGATGATCGTCAGCCGCGGCGCGATCCCGGCGCCGCTCGGTTACCGCGGCTTCCCGAAATCCATCTGCACCTCGGTCAATCATGTCGTCTGCCACGGCATCCCCGGCGAGCTGAAGCTGAAGAAGGGCGACATCGTCAATATCGACGTCACCGTCATCGTCGACGGCTGGCACGGCGACACCAGCCGTATGTACTGGGCGGGCGAGCCGTCCATCAAGGCCAAGCGCCTGACGCAGATCACCTACGAGGCGACCATGCTCGGCATCGAGCAGGTGAAGCCCGGCAATACGGTCGGCCATATCGGCCACGCCATCCAGACCTATGCCGAGAAGCACGGCTATTCGGTGGTGCGTGATTATTGTGGGCACGGGCTCGGCAAGGTGTTCCACGCCGCGCCTAACATCCTGCATTACGGCAAGCCGGGCGACGGGCCGGAGCTGAAGGAGGGCATGTTCTTCACCATCGAGCCGATGATCAATGCCGGCGAACACAACACCATCCTGTCACGCCACGACGGCTGGACGGTGACGACGCGTGACAAGTCGCTCTCCGCCCAGTTCGAGCATTCGCTGGCCGTTACCAAAACCGGCTACGAGATTTTCACCCAGTCGCCGAAAGGACTGCACTGCCCGCCATATGAATGACGTTGCCGCCAAGGAAAAACCTCACCACCTCGGCCACCGCAAGCGGCTGCGGGAGCGGTTTCTCTCGCACGGGCCGGAGGCGCTGGCGGATTATGAGCTGCTGGAGATGATCCTGTTTCCCGCCAAGCCGGTCGGTGACGTCAAGCCGATGGCGAAGGCGCTGCTCGCCGAGTTCGGGAGCTTCGCGCAGGTGCTGATCGCGTCGCCGCTCGAGCTGATGAAAGTAGAGGGCGTCAACGAGGCGGCGATGGTGGCGATCAAGACCGCCAAGGCGGCGGCCGAGCGGCTGCTCAAGGAAGAGATCGCCGACCGCCCGGTCATCAAGAGCTGGACACAGCTGCTCGATTACTGCCGCCTTCATATCGGACATAATCTGAATGAGGAATTCCACGTGCTGTTTTTGAATCATAAGCTCGAACTGATGGCCGACGAGCGCCAGCAGAAAGGCACGGTCAATCACACGCCGGTCTATCCACGCGAGGTGGTCAAGCGCGCGCTGGAATTAGGGGCATCAAGCATGATTTTGGTGCATAACCACCCGAGCGGCGACGTCAGTCCGAGTAAGTCCGATGTCGACGTGACGCGCCAGATTGTCGAGGCTGCGCGACCGCTGGGCATTGAGGTGCACGACCATCTCATCATCGGCGCCAAGAAGCATTTTTCTTTCAAAGCAAAGGGGCTGGTCTGATGGACGCATGGGGCATTACTGACGGCAGCGCCGGCATGGCGGCGCAGGTAACGGCGCTGGCGGCGGCGCTGGATGTTACACCACAGATGAAGCGCATCGCGGTGCGCGCACCCTGGGCATGGCTGCCTAATGCCTGTTACGCCAGCCCGCTGAAATCGCTGGTCGTGCCGTATTTCCTGGCGGCAAGCAGCGATACGCTGGCGCCACCTTACCCGGATCTCGTCATCAGCTGCGGGCGGAAGGCGGCCATGGTCGCCATGGGGCTACGCGCGCGCACCAAAGGCGGCAACACGAAATTCATCCATATCCAGGACCCAATGGTGGATTCGCGCCAGTTCGACCTGGTGGTGGCGATGCAGCATGACGCCATCGCTGGCCCCAACGTCATTAAGACGCGCTTCGCGCTGCATAAGATCACCCCGGCACTGATGGAGAGGCTGCACGGCCAATATACGCAGAAATTCGCCTCCTACCCCGAGCCCAGGATCGTGGCGTTGATCGGCGGATCGACGAATAAATACCAGTTGACCAAGGATGCGATGATGAAGCTGATTACGGCGCTGCAGTCGGTAGTGGCGCATACGTCAGGCTCGCTGCTCATTACCCCGTCGCGACGCACGGGAGCGCATAACCTCGCCATGCTCAAGGCTACCTTCGCCGGCCACGACCGTGTCTATATCTACGATGGTGCGGGCGAGAATCCGTATATGGGCCTGCTGGCGGTGGCCGACACGATTATTGTTACCAACGATTCGGTCAACATGATGAGCGAGGCTGCCGCGACCGGCAAACCGCTCTATATCGCCCTGCTCGAAGGTCATGCCGACACCAAGCCGTCGCGCTTCGCGGACGGGTTGATTCGCGATGGCATCGCCCGCCCGCTCGGTGGCCGGCTGGAGCGCTGGAGCTATGCGATCGACGATGAGATGAAAAACCTGGCGGAGGAGATACGGGGGAGGCTGGGTTTGTAATCCCTCCCCCTACGGGGGAGGGGATGTCAAATGCTTCCCCGCCTCGCGCAGGTCGCGGTCGTAGATCGGGTGGTAGTTGCCGTGGTAGAATTCGGCTTTCTCCTCCTCCGGCGGTGAAGCAACGCCCAGCACCGAGCGCAGCTGCGCTTTCTTCCCGTGAAAGGTTTCATCCCAGCGCTTGAGGAACATGTCGTAATCCCAGCTTTCCCAGGTATCCTTGAAGGCCTGCCGGTGGGTGCGGCGCAGCATCTCGTCCTGCGGGGACAGCAGATCGATGCCAAGGCAGCGCGCCGCTGAATCGAGCACGCGCCATAAATCCTGCCGGTTTTCCGGCAGCCGGTCATCCCAGAATTCCGTCCGAAGCGGGGCGATCAACAACCCCTGCGTCAATGCTGAGCGCAAAAACGCTGCCTCGCGGATGATGCGGTGCTTCTTCGCGGCGGCGGAAATCCCGTCACCTGAATACAGGCGGCTGTTGGTGGTCATGTCGAGATGGTCGAAATGCCCGCCCATGTCGATGTCGCGGCCGAAATCGTTCATCATCATGCTGTCCACCGCCAGCCCTTTGTTATGCGCGCTCTGGCCGGGCATGGAGAGCAGGCCGCTCGCCATGTCGCTGTCCTGCGCGAAGCGATAAAGGTTATAAGCGCCCTCGACCGTGCGCAGTCCGTCATAGAGCATGGTCGTCCAGCCCTGCGTCTGGTGGAGGTGGACCGCCGCACCGACCACGATATCGGCCAGCGTTTTATGCAAAAGAAACGGCGCGTTCTTGCGGTAGGCCATCCCGAATTTGTTGACGCGCCGCTCGCGCGGCGTCGCGGCATAAGCAGCGCGATTGGCTTTGAGGATGGCGCCGGTTTCGGCGTCGAACACCATCTCCTCCTGCGCGTAGGCGACCAATATGCGCAGTGGGTCCTCGCCGCCGCAGACCTCGATTCGCTCTTTCTTGCGATGTTTCGCCATATCGCGCAGGTCGGAAGGCGCAACAGTTTTTGCCTGTTTGACGAGACCGCGCACGAAGCTCTGCGACGTGACGTTCTCGAATTCCTTCCACGGTTTTTTCATCAACGCGTCAGGTTTTTGAGCGTGGCCGAACGGTACTCACGGCGGTAAGTCACGAACACCACCCAGGCAGTGGCGGCCATGAATAGGTAGGGATGGATGAACCAGGCCAGCGCCGCCAGCCCGAAATAATAGGCGCGTAGTGCGTTGTTGAAATGCTTGGCGGCGTTGCCGATCAGGTAGCTGCCGCGCCGGATCACATCCTCATGTTCTTCGGGGCGGTCATCGCAAGCGGGCGCCGCACCGATAAAAATGCCGGCATAGTTATATTGCCTGAGCGACCAAGTGTATTTGAAAAAGGCATAAATGAAGATGAAGATCAGCAGAAAGATTCGCAGTTCCCACAGGAAACCCGTCATCGGCTTGGCGAACGGAATGCCGGCGATGATGGTGGCGGCCTTGTCATGGTAGCCGAGCATGGTCATCAGGCCGAGCAGGATGAAGATGGTGGTGTTGGCGAAGAAGGCGATCGAGCGCTGCAGATTGCCGACCATGATGGCATCCATCGTGCGCGTCTCGCGCTTCAGCATCTCGCGCATCCATTGCGTGCGGTAGCGGTTGGTGATGGCAAGCAGGTTGTCGTCGGCATGGCTGTCATGCTCGGCATATCGCGCATATCCCCACCAGCAGAGGATGAAGAAAAGCAGCGCCGACCATTCCTGCCAGTCCATGTTCTGCATCAATGCGTCCATGTTATCCCTCCAACAAGGTTCGCGTCGCCTGCGTCACGTCCGCCTGCCGCATCAGCGACTCGCCGACCAGAAAGCAGGAAAAGCCGGACTGCTTCATGCGCCGCAGGTCGGCGTTCGTATGGATCCCGCTTTCGCACACGCGCAAGATAGGCGCCGGCAGGTGTTTTGCAAGTGTTTCCGAGACGGCCAGATCTACCTCCAGCGTTTTCAGGTTGCGGTTGTTGATGCCGATCAGCGTTGATTCCAGTGTCAGCGCCCGCTCCAGCTCGGCCCGGTCATGCACCTCGACCAGCACATCCATGCCGAGGCCAAGCGCGGCCAATTCCAGTTCGCGCGCCTGTGCGTCGCCAAGCGCCGCCATGATGAGCAGGATGCAGTCGGCGCCCAGTGCTCGCGATTCAATGACTTGATAAGGATCGAGCATGAAGTCCTTGCGTAATACGGGAAGCGAGGACACATTCCGCACCTGCGTCAGATACGCATCTTTCCCCTGGAAATACGGCTCGTCGGTCAATACGGAGAGACAACTGGCACCGCCATTTTCATAGGCTTGGGCGAGTTGCGCCGGATTAAAATCGGCGCGAATGACGCCGCGGCTGGGCGAGGCTTTCTTGATTTCGGCGATCAGGGCGAACCCGCCGCTATCCACCTTGCGTTGCAAGGCTGAACGAAAGCCGCGTGGCGCACCGGCCTGCTTCGCTTCCTCCAGCAGCCGCCCTTCGGACATAATCGCCTTGCGTGCGGCGATATGCTCACGCTTGCGCGCGCAGATCTCGGCGAGGGTATTGGTCATTATTTCCCCCTCCCTTGGTGGGAGGGGGTAGGGGGAGGGGGCGCTATCCACGCACTCGATGTTGGAGAGTCCCCCCCCACCCTAACCCTCCCCCACAAGGGGGAAGGGGATTTATACTCTCTCATTACTCACCTCGACCATCTTCATCAGCGTCGTGTGGGCGCGGCCGGAGTCGATGGCATCGCGCGCCATGGAGACACCTTCGCGAAGCCCTGCGGCGCGCCCGGCGATCACCAATCCCGCAGCGGCGTTGTACAGCACAGCATTGCGGTAGGCGCTTTCGACGCCCGATAGCGCCTGCACCAGCGCCTTGGCGTTGACGTCCGGCGAGCCGCCCTTGATGTCTTCAATTGGAGAAACCGGCAGGCCGGCTTCCTCCGGAGACACCTGGAAGCGGCGCAGGTTCCCATCCTTTAGTTCCACCACCTGCGATGGGCCGCTGATTGACAGTTCATCCATCCCATCCGCACCATGCACGACCCAGGCGGCTTTGGTATCAAGCAGCTTCAGTACCTGCGCCATTATCTCGAGCAAGGCGGGCGAATAAACGCCAAGCAGCTGGTAGCTCGGTGCGGCGGGATTGGAGAGCGGGCCCAGCAGGTTGAAGATGGTGCGGAAGCCGAGCTCCTGCCGCACCGGCGCGACATGGCGCATGGCGGTGTGGAAGCGCGGTGCCATCAGGAAGCAGATGTTGGTCTTCTCCAGGCAGCGCTCGAGCACGGCGGGGGGCGCGTCGAGATTGACGCCCAGCAGAGCCAGCACGTCGGCCGATCCGGACTGCGACGACACCGAGCGATTACCGTGCTTGGCGACCGGCAGCCCGCATGCCGCCAGCACAAACGCTACGGCGGTTGAAATATTATAGGTGCCACGCGCATCGCCGCCGGTGCCGCAGGTATCGATGGCCCCTTCGGGAATCTTGATGCGCTGTGCTTTCGCGCGCAGGGCGATGGCGCCGGCGGTGATTTCTTCGGGGGTTTCTCCCTTGAGACGAAGCGCAGTTAAAAACGCTGCCATCTGCGCCGGCGTCGCGCCGCCGTTCATGATGACCTGAAATGCCCGCACTGCCACGTCCTGCGGCAGGTTCTTGCCGTCGGCCAGCAGGGCAAGGATATTGTACATCGCGTCGGTCATCTTATTGTCATCCCGAGCGTAGTCGAGGGATCTTCTGCCCAATCCTTGCTCAGGTCTTTCCATGAGGGGTTAATGCTGGCAACCAGCGTATTTTTCTTTTCTCGCCGCCAGCGCTTCAATTGTTTTTCTCTCTCTAGAGCCTGATAGACATCATGATATTCTTCATAATAGACCAACTTTGTAACATTGTATTTAGCAGTAAAACCGGGAACTGCTTTTGTTTGGTGTTCCCAGTGACGGCGCTCCAGATTGTTGGTAATGCCGATGTACATGACGCTGTTATCCCAATTCGTCAGTATGTATATAAAATAGCATCTCATTTACGTATCGGGCTCAAGGAAGATCCTTCGACTCCGGCCTTCGGCCTCCGCTCAGGATGACAAGTAGACAGAAAATTCCTGATCAACTGATGCCCGTGCTCGCTGGCGATGCTTTCGGGATGGAACTGCACCCCGTGCGTGTTGTGGCTCTTGTGCATGAGGCCCATGATCAGCCCGTCATCGGCGGTGACGGCGGTGACCTCGAGGCAGTCGGGCAGCGTGCCGCGCTCGACAATCAGCGAATGGTAGCGCGTGGCGTTGAACGGGATCGGCAGGCCTTTGAATACCGACAGGCCTTCGTGGTAGATGGCGCTGATCTTGCCGTGCATCGGCTTCGGCGCGCGCACCACCTTGCCCCCGAAGGCCTCGCCGATCGCCTGATGGCCGAGGCAGACGCCGAGGATGGGGATGTTGCCGGAAGCCTGCTTCACCAGTTCGAGGCAGATGCCGGATTGCTGCGGCGTGCCCGGCCCCGGCGAAATCACGATGCCGTCCGGCTTTTCCGCCAGCAGGTCTTTCACGCTGATCGCATCGTTGCGGTAGACCGTCACCTCCGCCCCCAGCTCGCCGATATAGTGCAGCAGGTTGTAGGTGAAGCTGTCGTAATTATCGAGCAGGGTGATTTTCATTTACATATTTACAAAATATTTGAAAATAAGCGCAAGAATAGCAGTTGCTCCGGCTATTATATATAATACGAATTCAATCGCCTGGGCCCATCCGACGATGTCGAGAAAACGAGATTTCTTTCTTACCGTATCTGCATTCAGCCCATCCTCTTCAGAAAAGAGTTTAAAAAGCAGATAAAGCATAATGCCGCATATACCGGTTCCAACAAGGATAAGAATATCGGTGATGGCGTGACTGGGTCTATTGTTAAATAAAACCACGATACCGATGATCCAGAAAATTACAGCCAGTGTAATGCAGGATTTAACAGGAAAACCTACCGGACTTTGATAATTCTCCCTGACGCTGCGATAGGCCACCACCCCTAGCGCTACATAGGCAATCGTTCCTGCAATGACAACGGCCAGTTTCAATATCATGTAAACTTTAACCCTCCTCGGTAACGCACATCAAAGCGCGGGACTTGAAGCTGTCGTAATTATCGAGCAGGGTGATTTTCATACTAGTTGTACAACCCTCATGTAAACTTTATAGCCTCTTCCGCCGCCCGCATCAATGCGCGGGCTTTGCTTAGCGACTCCTGGTATTCGTCCTCGGTGATGCTCTCGGCGACGATGCCGCCGCCCGCCTGCACATACAGCCTGTCGTCTTTGACGAGGCCGGTGCGCAGGGTGATGGCGGTGTCCATGTTGCCGCTGCCGGAGAAATAGCCGATGCAGCCGGCATAGAAGCTGCGCGCCTCCGCTTCCAGCTCGTCGATAATTTCCATGGCGCGTATCTTCGGCGCGCCGGATACGGTGCCCGCCGGGAAACCGGCGATCAGCGCCGCCAGCGCATCGTATTTCGGGTCGATCTCGCCGACTACGTTCGAGACGATATGCATGACATGCGAGTAATTTTCGATCGCCATCTTCTGCGTCGTCTGCACGGTGCCGATGCGCGCGACGCGGCCGACATCATTGCGCCCCAGGTCGAGCAGCATCAGATGCTCGGAGATTTCTTTCGGATCGGAGAGCAGGTCCTTGGCCAGAATCTGGTCTTCATTGCGGTCGCGCCCGCGTTTGCGCGTGCCAGCGATGGGGCGGATGGTGACCTCGCCGCCCTGCAGCCGCACCAGTATTTCCGGGCTGGAGCCGACCAGCGTAAAGCTGCCGAAACTCATGTAGAACAGGAACGGCGAAGGATTCAGCTGGCGCAATGCACGGTACAGTGAGAAGGGAGGCAGGGCGAACGGCGCGGAGAAACGCTGCGACAGCACCACCTGGAAGATATCCCCGGCGCGGATATATTCACGCGCCTGTTCGATCATGGCGTCATAATGCGCCCGCGTGGTGTTGGAGGTGAATTCCTTTATCTTTACCGGCGCGAACTGCTGCGCGGCGGGCAGTGGCATCGGCGCGCTCAGGCGCTCCAGCACGTGCCGGATGCGCCTCTCAGCCGCTTCGTATGCGGTTTTGGCAGTGCCGCGCTGGCCGTCCGCCCAGATGGCCGTGACGATGAAGATCTGGTCGGTCACGGCGTCGAAGATCACCATCAGCTGCGGCCGGATGAAGCAGCTGTCGGGAATGCCGATCGTGTCCGGTTTTGCCTCGGGCAGCTTTTCCATCAGCCGCACCATGTCGTAGCCCATGTAGCCGACCAGCCCGGCGGCCATCGGCGGCAGCCCCTCGGGAATATCAATCTTCGATTCCTCATACAGCCGGCGCAGCGAGGCGAGGCTGCCTTCCTTACAGGGCCTGAAGGCCTTGTCATCCATCGTGTGCGAGCGGGCGATTTCCGCCTTGTCCCCCTTGCAGCGCCAGATCACGTCCGGCATCAGGCCGATTACCGAATAGCGGCCGCGTATCTCGCCTTTCTCCACCGATTCCAGTAGGAAGCAGGGGCCATTCTCCTCCATCAGCCGCAGCATGGCCGAGACCGGCGTATCGAGATCGGCCGGGCAGACCGTCCAGACCAGTTGCGAGACACCATGATCGAAATGCTGCGTGAATGTTTCCTGCGACGGATGAAGCACGGGATGCGGCGTCGGCAGCATCAGCGGATCGCCGCTTCCAGCGCGGCCTCGTTGACCGTGACCGGGTATTTCTGCATGAGGTGGCGCATGTACTGGCCCAGTATCTCGCTGCGCATGGCGGTGGCCAGTGCGCTCCGCATCTCGGCCAGATCCGCTGCATCCTTCGCCGGAAACGGCGCGGGAATGATTTTATTGACCACCGCCAGCAGATAGTCACCTCCCTGCATCAGATAGGCGCCAGTGCCGCTGCCGGGAGACAGCGTAAACGCTTCCGCCACCAGGTCCGGCGGCAGGGGAATATCGCGCGCCACGCGGCTGTTTTGTTTGACCGTCACATAATCCAGCGGCTCGAACCCGTACCGACTGATTATTGCGCCGCGCGTGTCGCTTTTGCCAAACTGCTGCCCGATCTTTTGCGCCAGTTCAGCCAGGCGCCGCTGGCGCTCCTGCTTCTGCCAGCCCGCCACCACCAGGCCGCGCACCTCGTCCAGTGCCCGCAGCCGTTCCGGCGTCACGCTATCGACCCGCACGATGTAATAGATGCCGCCGCGGGCCGTCAGCAACGGCGACTCGGCCTTCTCCTCCGTGTTGAAGGCGGCTTCGAGGAACTTTTCGGCATCGGAAAGGGAAGGGGGCGGGAAATTCCTGGGTTTGCTGCCGTCGGCCAGCTGCCCTTCGCGGTTTATCGGGCCCAGCGAATGAACCTTAAGCCCCTGTTCTTTCGCCGCTTCGTGCAGGGTGGCGCCGCCGGCCAGCGCGTCTTCGAGCTGGTTGGCCTTCGTGTTCAGTATCTCATCGGCGGCGCGGCGTTTGACATCCTTTTCCAGCTGTGCCTGCACCTCCTTGAAAGGCGCGGTCGAGGGCGGGATGATTTTCGTTACCCGAAAGATATGCCAGCCGAAGGGGCTCTGGATCGGCTCGCTGATACCGCCTTCCGGCAGGGAGAATACCTTCTCGGCGGCATTTTCGATGATGGAGCCGCGATCGATCTCCCCGAGCGACAGAGTATTGTTCAGCACTGCCGTTGCCTTCGCGACCTCGGCGAAGCCGCGGCCGGATTTCAGCATTGCAAGCGCTTTGATGGCCTTGTCCTGGCTGCTGTAAAGCAGTTGCTCGACGTTGCGCCGTTCGGGGCGCCGGAATTCCTCGACGCGTTCCTCATAGGCCGCCTTCACCTGTTCTTCCGATACGCTGGCGGTGGCGAGCGCCTCTTCGCTGGTCAGGACGACGTAGCTGAGGTTCCGGTATTCCGGCGCAGTGAATTCGGGACCGTGTTCCTGATAATAGGCCTTGAGCTGCGCTTCGTCCGGCGCTTCCACACCCCCGGCCAGCGAAGGCGACAGGCGATAAAGCGTCAGCGCCCGCTGCTCCTCGCGCGCCGCCAGCAGCGTGCGCGCCGCCACGTCCGAAACAGGCGTCGCGGAAAGCAGCGTGTTGATGAGCAGGTCGGCCCCCATCTCCCGGCGCAGCTGCTCGACATAGTTCTTTTCCGACACGCCGCTGTTCTTCAGCATCGCCTCGAACAGCGCCTTGTCGAAATTGCCGTTCTTATCCTGGAAGGCCGGCGTGGTGCGGAGGCGGCGCACCACGGCGGCGTCCGGCGGCACCAGCCCCCGTGCCGTGCTTTCCTGCGCCAGCAGCGCCTGATGAATCATCCGCTGCAGCACCTGTTCGGGCAGTTGCAGTTCCTTCAGCATCTCCGGAGAAAACTGGTCGCCCAGTGCCCGACGCATGGCTTCCGACTCGCGCCGCAGCTCCTTCTGGAACTCCGGAACGGAGATGGATTCGCCGCCGACGCTGGCGACATCCGAGCGGGTGGCCGGCTGCACCATGTCGCCGACACCCCACACAGCGAAGGAGAGGATCAGCAGGACGAGCAGGAGTTTGGCGCTGAAACTGCCGGCGAAGGAGCGAAAACTATTGAGCATGAGTAAGCGCTTGATTCCCTGATTTTAACCGCGAGAAAGCTACACGACAAATCCTCATTGTAAAAGGATTTTTCATCCACTAGATAGGAACCATGAAAAAAATCGTTGCCGGAAACTGGAAAATGCATGGCAATCCCGCACTGGCGCAGGCACTGCTGCCGGTGCTTAAGGCGGCGCCGGCGGCTGTGGAGTTGGTCATCTGCCCTCCGGCGGTATGGCTGGCCCAGGTAACGGATATGCTCAAAGGCACCCCCGCTAAAACCGGCGGGCAGGACTGCGCGGCCCAGCCGGAAGGCGCCTATACCGGCGATATCAGTGCCGGCATGCTGAAGGAAGCCGGGGCTTCTTACGTCATCATCGGTCATTCCGAGCGCCGCGGCCTGCATCAGGAAAGCAACGATACCGTGCGCGGGAAGATGGCGCAGGCGCTGCGGGCCGGGCTGGTTCCCATCCTCTGCGTTGGCGAGACACAGGCCGAGCGCGAGGCAGGAGGGGCCGAGGCGGTGACCGCCCGGCAGGTCACCGAATCGCTACCCGACGGGGCGGACAAAAGCCGGTTTATCCTTGCCTATGAGCCGGTTTGGGCAATAGGCTCAGGCCGAACGCCGACCACGGAGGACATCAGGCTAATGCATGCCCATATCCAGGCCGTGGCTGCCGAGCGTACAGGGCTTGCGTCGGAGGGCATTTCGGTGTTGTATGGCGGGTCAGTGAAAGGCGATAACGCCAGCGCCATCATGGCGACGGCAGGCGTGGCGGGCGTGCTGGTCGGCGGGGCGTCGCTCAAGGTCGAGGAATTTGGCGGAATTATTGCGGCGGCAGCCGCGTAGAAAGGATCAAAACGTGTACACCATCTTACTGGTCATCCATAGCATATTGGTATTGTTCCTGATCGTCATGGTGCTGATCCAGCGCAGCGACAGCGACGGCTTGAGCGGCCTGGGCGGCGGCGGCGGCAACCAGTTCCTGACCGGGCGCGGCACCGCCAATCTGCTGACGCGCACCACCGCCATCCTCGCCGCCCTGTTCATGGTTACCAGTCTGGTGCTGGCGGTGATGGCCAGCCGCATGAGCGGCAGCTCGATCGTCGATACGGTCGGCGAGCAGGTGGCGCCGCCGACGCTGCGCGACCTGCCGGAAAGCGTCCCGCCGGCGGAAACGCCCGTTGCTCCGGCCGAGCCGAGCGTGCCGAAACCGGAGTAGATATGGCGAAGATTTTGGTTCTGGATGATGATGCAAGCGTAGTGAAATCGACGCCGCGTTTGTTGATGACATGCGGACATGAGGCAGAGGGCGTGCAAGTGACAGACGGAAAGGTGCCACCGGGGACGGAAGAAGCCATCGCTGAAGGAAAATACGATGGCATCGTCTCCGATTACGAATGGTGGCCTACCAATGGTGTTGAATTTGCCAAAGCGTTACGGGGAAAAAACATTCAAGTACCGATAATGCTGCGTTCCGCTCACGACGAAGCCGATATTCGGAAACAGCATCCGGAATATGAAGAATTAAATTTGCGCTATTGTTCGAAAGAAGACAATGAACTTCTGGAAAGTTGGGCGGCCAGCCTTCCTACTAGTCAGTTAGCGCCTCCTGTTCAGAACCGCGAAGAAGGGAGGGCGCGGTAATGCCTTCGCGTTTCATCTTCATCACCGGCGGGGTGGTCAGTTCCTTAGGCAAGGGGCTGGCCTCGGCATCGCTCGGGGCGCTGCTGCAGGCGCGCGGCTATAAGGTGCGCTTAAGGAAACTTGATCCCTATCTCAACGTCGATCCGGGGACGATGAACCCCAACCAGCATGGCGAGGTGTTTGTCACCGATGACGGCGCCGAGACCGACCTCGATCTCGGCCATTATGAGCGCTTCACCGGCGTTAGTGCCAAGCGCAGCGATTCGGTCACCACCGGACAAATTTATTCCACGCTGCTGACCAAGGAGCGCCGCGGCGACTATCTCGGCGGTACCGTGCAGGTGATTCCGCACATCACCGACCTCATCAAGGAATTCATCCTGAAGGACACCGAGAACGAGGATTTCGTGCTGTGCGAAATCGGCGGCACGGTCGGCGACATCGAAGGCCAGCCCTTTCTCGAAGCCATCCGCCAGCTCGGCTATGAGCTGGGGCGCGAGCGCGTCATGTATGTGCACCTGACGCTGGTGCCCTATATCGCCGCCGCCAAGGAACTGAAGACCAAGCCGACGCAGCACTCGGTGAAGGAGCTGCGCATGATCGGTATTCAGCCCGACATCCTGTTGTGCCGCGCCGACCGCGAAATCCCGCTCGGCGAGCGGCGCAAGATCGCGCTGTTCTGCAATATCCGCGAGGAGGCGGTCATCCAGGCGCTCGACGTAGCCTCGATCTATGAAGTGCCCAAGCGCTATAGCGAGCAGGGGCTCGACGCGCAGGTGCTGAAAATCTTCGGCATTAAGGACAAGGGCAAGCCGGACTTAAGCAAATGGGATGAGATTTTGAAGCGCATCCAGAACCCGAAAGGGGAAGTCCATGTCGCCATCGTTGGCAAATATACCGGCATCGGCGATGCCTATAAATCGCTCGGCGAGGCGCTCGACCATGCGGGCATCGCCAACCAGGCGCGCGTGCAGGTGCGCTGGATCGATGCGTCCGGGTTCGAGAAGGGGGATGTAGCCAAGGAGCTGGCGGATTATGACGCTATCCTGGTGCCCGGTGGGTTCGGCGAGCGTGGCGTGAGCGGCAAGCTGGCTGCCATCCAGTATGCGCGTGAAAACAAGAAGCCGTATCTCGGCATTTGCTTCGGCATGCAGCTCGCCGTGATCGAATACGCCCGCAACGTGCTCGGCATGAAGGATGCTGCTTCCACCGAGTTCGGCCAGTACGAGGCCGAGGGCGGCAAGGGGCCGCTGGTGGGGCTCATGACCGAATGGCTGCGCGGTAACGTGCTCGAGACGCGCAACGCCGGCGGCGATCTCGGCGGCACCATGCGGCTCGGCGCCTATGAATGCGACATCGCCAAAGGCAGCCTGGCCGAAAAGATCTACGGCGGCAACCATATCAGCGAGCGCCATCGCCACCGCTACGAAGTCAACATGGCCTACCGCGAGGAACTGGAAAAAAAGGGAATGGTATTCTCCGGCCTGTCGCCCAGCGGCCACCTCCCGGAAATCGTCGAGTTGAAAGACCACCCATGGTTCGTCGGCGTGCAGTTCCACCCCGAGCTGAAATCCCGCCCCTTCGCCCCGCACCCGCTGTTCGCCTCGTTTGTTAGCGCGGCGCTGCAACAGGCGGGCGGCAAGAGCAAGGACAACATCATCGCCCTGGCCCCGAAGAAGAAACCGTGACCGCCGCCCTCCGCCACATCAGCATCGGCCCCGTTACCATCGGCAACGACCTGCCGTTCGTGCTGATCGCCGGGCCGTGCCAGGTCGAGAACCGCGACCATGCGCTGATGATGGCCGAAAAGCTGATTGCCCTCACCAACAAGCTGCAGATACCCTTCATCTATAAATCGTCGTACGACAAGGCCAACCGCACCAGCATTGAGGGCAAGCGTGGTGTCGGGTTGGTGTCGGCCGCGCCTATTTTCGACGAAATCCGCACCGAGCTGGGCTGCCCGGTCTTGACCGACGTGCATACCGAGGAACAGTGCGACGTGGTGGCGCCGCATGTCGACGTGCTGCAGATTCCGGCCTTCCTATGCCGGCAGACCGACCTGCTGCTGGCGGCCGCGCGCACCGGCAAGGTGGTGAATGTGAAAAAGGGGCAGTTCCTGGCGCCGTGGGACATGAAGAACGTCGTCGATAAGCTGGACTATGCCGGTAACCCCAACGTCATCCTCACCGAGCGCGGCGCCAGCTTCGGCTATAACACGCTGGTCAACGACATGCGCGCCCTGCCGATCATGGCCGAGACCGGCTGCCCGGTGGTGTTCGACGCCACCCACAGCGTGCAGCAGCCGGGCGGGCAGGGCAAATCCTCCGGCGGCGACCGCCGCTTCGTGCCGCCACTGGCCAAGGCGGCGGTGGCCGTGGGCGTGGCCGGCGTCTTCATGGAAACGCACCAGGATCCCGACCACGCGCCGTCCGATGGGCCGAACATGGTTAAGCTTGAGGATATGGAGATGCTGCTCGTTCTATTGAAGGAGCACGACAAGATCGCCAAGGCGCTATGATTGTCACTCCTGCGTAAGCAGGAGTCTTGCTTTTCGATGGGTAATTAAGACTCCCGCTTTCGCGAGAGTGACAAGTAAAATCACCCCAGTTTCGCCTTGTAATCCCGGTACCTTACGTGGAAGGTCTGCAGGGGGCTCTCGAAGATGCGCTTGTTGCGCAGCAGCCGGGCGTCGAGGATGCCGACCAGGTCGCTGCGGCAATGACGCAGCGCATCCTGACAGACCTGCGCCAGCATTTCGACCGGCGAAGGTTCCATCACCGGGTGGAGGATGGATTCGTCATCCTTGCGATGGCGGTAATGGTAATGGAAGCGGCGCGGCCCTCGATATTCGGCCAGCGCCAGCGATACCGGCGTGGCGATATTCTTAAGACGCTGTTGCCAGTAGAGCAGGTCGAGATCCTGCTTCTCCTCGGCGAAGCGATTTTCGAGGATACGGAAACAGGCATTCTCCAGTGCCAGAAGGGATGATTCAAATCCGCGGTCTACTTTGGAGACCGGGCCGGACGATGACAAAGACGATTGCTTTTTTGCGGCTTTCGTGCCAACAGAAGTATTCATACAGTCCTCCTGTATTACCTACTCTATAAAAACAGTATAGTCCTTTACCGGTGAAGATGCCACAAAATACGCCAGAAAAACCTCTGCGTCGAACGTTAAGCGCGTTAATATTTACCTGCGCTGCCGGCATGTTCCTGAGTTACCGCGCGGAAGCGGCAGCCATCACCAATCTCAGCGAGTCGCCGAAAAGAATCGAGATGCGTGTTTATGGCGGCTTTACGCCGGTTGTTATTGCGCCGGGTGAAACCTGGCGCGTCATCGGCATGGCAGTGATTCGCTACGATGGCGTGGAGTTCCATATCGCCGACAATGAGGAGTTCGCCGTCTGGCCGGACGGGCTGCTCGCGCCGCAGCGCCGCCTGCGGCATATTTCGGGATTGCCGGGGAGTACCGCATGACCGCTATCAGCCATATCCATGCGCGGGAAATCATCGATAGCCGGGGCAATCCCACCGTTGAGGTCGATGTCGGGCTGGAGGATGGCGCCTTCGGCCGCGCGGCGGTGCCGTCCGGCGCTTCGACCGGCTCGCTCGAAGCCATCGAGTTGCGCGACGGCGACAAGAAGCGCTTCCGCGGCAAAGGCGTGCGGCAGGCGGTGATCCATGTCAACAAGGAAATCGCCGATGCGCTCACCGGTATGGATGCAGAGGACCAGGCGAAGATCGACCAGGCGCTGATCGAGCTGGACGGTACGAAGAACAAGGCGCGCCTCGGCGCCAATGCCATCCTCGGCGTGTCGCTGGCGGTCGCCAAAGCGGCGGCGCAGTCCTCCGGCCAGCCGCTGTATAAATATGCCGGCGGTGTCGGGGCGGCGCTGATGCCGGTGCCGATGATGAACATCATCAATGGCGGGCAGCATGCCGACAACAAGCTCGACATCCAGGAATTCATGATCATGCCGGTCGCGGCGAAAAGCATTTCTGATGCCATCCGCATGGGTGCGGAAATTTTCCACGAGCTGAAACATCGCTTAAGCGAAGAGGGCCATAATACGAACATCGGCGATGAAGGCGGCTTCGCGCCGAAGCTCGACACCGCTGCCGAGGCGCTGGATTTCATCATGCAGGCCATCGAGGGCGCGGGCTATAAGCCGGGGAAGGACGTGGCGCTGGCGCTCGACTGCGCCGCCACCGAATTTCACCATGACGGCAAATATGTGCTCGAAGGCGAGAAAAAGTCGCTCGATTTCGGCAGGCTGCTCAAATATTACGAAACGCTGGTGAAAAACTATCCCATTGTTTCGATCGAGGACCCGATGGCGGAGGACGATCGGCTGGGTTGGAAGGAGATTACCGCGCTGCTCGGGGAGAAAATCCAGCTGGTGGGGGACGATCTGTTCGTTACCAATCCGGTGATCCTGCAGAAGGGCATTGCCAACGGGCTGGCCAACGCACTGCTCGTCAAGCCGAACCAGATCGGCACGCTGACCGAGACGCTGCAGGCGGTCGAGATGGCCCACCGCGCCGGCTACCGCGCCATCCTGTCGCACCGCTCCGGCGAAACCGAGGACACCACCATCGCTCACCTGGCGGTAGCGACCAACTGCGGCCAGATCAAGACCGGCTCCCTGTCGCGCACCGATCGCCTGGCCAAATACAACGAGCTGATCCGCATCGAGGAAGAACTCGGCTCCGCCGCGAAATACGCCGGCGCCAAGGCGTTGGGATGAATATCCCCTCCCCCTAGGGGGAGGGGTCAGGGTGGGGGCGCTCTGTTGTTCTGTCGGAGTACAATAGCGCCCCCCTCCTAGCCTCTCCCCTAATGGGGGAGGAACTAGTGCCGGGAAATACGCGGCAATGGTGTGCTGGCTAGAAACCGATATAACCGGATGAAGGTGCCAGAGGTATGTAGTGCGTCGATGCTTTTGTGGCATGAGCCAACAATTGCTGCACAATATCGACGCCGTTACCTACGGCAGGCATCATTACGTCTTTGATTGTCTCCGATGCCAAGTGCGTATCTGCACGTGAGCTGTGCGGGTCGGGGTAGGTCAGATATTGCAATGGACCGCCCATCATTTCCTCAATGGTTTCTACTACTTTCGCGGCATCCTCTAAGACATTCAGCATATTGACATTTTGAAGGCGATTGAATGCTTTGAATGCTCTATTGTAGGGCTTGCCTTCGTTGGCTACCACTACAAGATGGTGGAACGCTTCCAGCTTATGGACCACATCACGCGCATGGTTGGCTATGTCTTCGTAATTTTCGCCTACGATATGTTTGCCATCGGTGGTTTTTTCCAACTGGGCGGCATAGATGCTTTCAGCGGCCTTTTTCAATTCCCGCGTAAACATACCCATATGTTCCCCAGCTTCTTTTAGTGCATCGCTAATAATGACTGCGCCCGCCATAATTTTCTCCCTTCATTTCATGATTAAACATAGCATTTCCACCTATTAAGAAATGTTAATTTTTTATGACATTCGTTTCTAAGAAATTTCCTTCCCAAACTCCCCAAACTCCGCTAAACTCGTCGTTTATATGAGGAAATACGCCATCTCGCCTGATTCGAACCGGCCCTTCATCCGCAGGGTGGCGGGACCATTGTGCCTCATGTTCATCATGTTTTATCTGGGGTTCCATGCCATCAGCGGCGAGCGCGGCCTGATCGCGCTGTTCACCGAGCGTCACCGGCTGGAGGCGCTGAAGGTGGAACTGGCCGAGGTCACCGCGCAGCGCGAAAGCCTGGAGCGGAAGGTAAGGGGGTTAAGCGACAAGTCCCTCGACCTCGATCTGCTAGACGAGCAGGCACGTCGCATTCTCGGTATGGCGGGGAAGAGCGAAGTGGTGTATTTTTTGGAGTCGGGTGCTGCTAAAAAGCAATAATTCTTACTCCTCCCTGAAAGGGGGGAGGTAGGGTGGGGGCCTTTCCACACATCGCAGCTCTGAGTTTGTGGACGGCAACCCCCTCCTTAATCCTCCCCCTTTCAGGGGGAGGAGCATCTGCTGCACCGCAACAAAATTGCTCCTATTAAACGCTTGCAAAAAAGCGCCTTTCTGGTGTTTATATCAGGTTTCGACAGGGTGGAAATGTTCATGTCCAAGACCGCAGGAAAACCGAAAACCGAGGAAAAGACCGTGGGGGGGAAACCCGTTTCCAAAGAGCTGGCGCTGTCGCTCTACCGCGACATGCTGCTGATCCGCCGCTTCGAGGAGAAGGCGGGGCAGCTCTATGGGATGGGACTGATCGGCGGCTTCTGCCACCTTTATATCGGCCAGGAGGCGGTGGTGGTTGGCATGCAGAGCTGCATTACCCCCGATGATGCCGTCATCACCAGCTACCGCGACCATGGGCATATGATCGCCTGCGGCATGGATCCCAAGGGCATCATGGCCGAGCTGACCGGGCGCATCGACGGCTTCTCGAAAGGCAAGGGCGGCTCGATGCATATGTTCTCGATCCCCAAGAATTTCTATGGCGGGCACGGCATCGTCGGCGCGCAGGTGCCGCTCGGCACCGGCATCGCCTTCGCCCATAAATACCGCGACAACGGCTGCGTCAGCCTGACCTATTTCGGCGACGGCTCGGTCAACCAGGGGCAGGTGTATGAGTCGTTCAACATGGCAAGCCTCTGGAAGCTGCCGGTGATCTACATCATCGAGAACAACGAATACGCCATGGGCACCAGCGTCAAGCGCTCGCACTCGACGACGGAATTGTTTCGCCGCGGCGAGGGTTTCGGCATCCCCGGCAAGAAGGTGGACGGCATGGATGTGCTGGCGGTGCGCGAGGCCGGTGCTGAGGCGGTGAAGTTCGTGCGCGAAGGCAACGGGCCGTTCCTCCTGGAAATGAAAACCTACCGCTACCGCGGCCACTCGATGTCCGACCCGGCCAAGTACAGAAGCAAGGAGGAAGTCGAGCAGTACAAGGAGCAGCGCGACCCGATCGACAATTTGCGCGCCCGCATCCTCGGCGGCAGCCTCGCCAGCGAAGATACGCTGAAGGAGATCGACAAGGAGATCAAGGCCATCGTCAATGAAGCTGCCGAGTTTGCCCAGCAATCCCCCGAACCGCCGGAGTCCGAGCTATGGACGGATGTGACGGTGTAGGAAGTGGTGTATGAGCGTTTTGTCGCAGGCAATGCAGTATGCATATGAAGTCACGGATAAAGGATCATATGCGCAAGCAAAAGAGCGCATAGAGGCAATGCGCCCATCCAGGGAAGTAGAAAAGACGAATCCCAGTCGGTACAGTGAAGAGATTGCTACGGGTTTTGCGCATGATCTGGCATTTAAGATATTCGATTGGGAAAGAAAAAGCATAGTTACTGATACCGATTCATTTGCTCCTCGTGCGACAGCTCAAGGGATTCAAAGCTGGGGCAAGAAATTTTTTGATGGATGGGAAGTGGTAGACGGTTGGGCAAGGAAGGAATTTAAGGAAGGTGAAGACGAGAAGGCGGCGTATGTCATGAGCGTTATGTCCGGGGCTCGGCTTGGTACTCATCCCCTAAACATCAACAACGCTCAGCAAGAAACAAGCGCAGTGAATATGAGAGGTAATATCGTGGTGGTGAAAGACGTTGTTTTCTCTGACGTACGAGCCAGAGAATTGGAAAGTCTTTCTCGCGGGAGAACGCCCACATGATGCGTAACGCCATTGCTTTCATGCTTCTTCTAACGCTGTCTGCCTGCTACTGCATGCCGGATAAGGGTGATGCCGGGCCGCTGGAGTCGGGTTATTTCAGCGGCTGCTGGGGTGAAGCGAGTAAAAATAAGGGAAAGGCGGCGTATTGATATGCCCACACAAACCGTACGCGAAGCGTTGCGTGATGCCATGGCGGAGGAGATGCGCCGCGATGGCGAGGTCTTCGTCATGGGGGAGGAAGTGGCCGAGTATCAGGGCGCTTACAAGGTGACGCAGGGGCTGCTGCAGGAATTCGGCGCGCGGCGCGTGGTTGATACGCCGATTACCGAGCATGGGTTTGCGGGGCTCGGCATCGGCGCGTCGATGATGGGCTTAAAGCCTATCGTCGAATTCATGACCTTTAACTTCGCCATGCAGGCGATGGACCAGCTGATCAATTCGGCGGCCAAGACGGCCTATATGTCAGGCGGGCAGATCAAGTGCCCGATCGTCTTCCGCGGGCCCAACGGCGCGGCGGCGCGCGTGGCGGCGCAGCATTCGCAGTGCTTTGCCTCGTGGTATGCGCATATTCCCGGCCTGAAAGTCGTCGCGCCCTATGATGCGGCCAGCGCCAAGGGCCTGCTCAAATCAGCCATCCGCGATCCCAACCCGGTAATCTTCCTCGAAAACGAAATTCTTTACGGCCAGTCCTTCGAGATGCCGGAGGAAGCGGATTTCACGCTGCCCATTGGCAAGGCGGCGGTGGTGCGCGAAGGGTCCGATGTTACCATTGTTGCTTTCTCTATCATGGTCGGCAAGGCGCTGGCCGCCGCCGAAGAACTGGCGGCAGAGGGTATCTCCGCCGAGGTGATCGACCTGCGCACGCTGCGCCCGCTCGATACGGAAACCATCGTCGAATCGGTGAAGAAAACCAACCGCTGCGTGTCGGTGGAAGAAGGCTGGCCGGTGGCCGGCATCGGTTCAGAAATCGCGGCGCAGATCATGGAACATGCGTTCGATTATCTCGATGCGCCCGTCGCGCGCGTGCATGGAGCTGACGTGCCGTTGCCTTACGCAGCCAACCTCGAACGGCTGGCCCTGCCGCAAACAGTCAATATTGTCGAGGCGGCAAAAGCGGTGTGCTACAAGGCGGCGGCATAACAGGAGGGGCTTATGCGTGCACTAGTACTTATTGCACTTAGCCTGCTGGCATTACCCGCCGTTGGCAGGGAAGCGGTACCCCGTAAGATAGCGGTCGGCGGCGACTGCCGCATGCAGGAAAACATCAATATTTCGGTCAGCTTCAATTTCCGCGCTGATAGTTTCGTGGATGCCAAGGCCGAGTTCGATCAAAAGATGAAGCAGGTCGAGGATTTCGCCAAGCAGCAGAAGATTGAAAAATTCGAGGTCCAGTCGATGAATTACAATATCAACACGCAGAATTACCACGGCGCTGATGCCGAGTATCAGATGAATGGCAGCGTCAACTATCAACTCACTTCCTCTGATGATGCTTTCAAGCTAGGCGAATTCCTCACCCAGCAGAAATTTCAGGTAAACGTCAGCGCCAATTCCCACAGGCAGGGGAACTGCAACTAGATGGTGGAATAGTGTCTGATCACGTATTCGAATCCGAAACTGAATATGGGAAACGGTTCGGTGCGCTAGTGGAATGCGAGATTTATGGATTGGCACCTATTGCAGGCGATATTTCGGCCGTCGATCGTATAGGGAGCGCACTAGGCATATACAACATTCCTGAGTTGGAGACTCCTTTGTATGAAAAGGGCGCGCAACTATTCCAACGGTTTTATAAACACCTGCCAGCATGGCAGAATGGCGGTTTGAACCAGACAATGAGACAAGAGTTGAACAGGCATCGATTCAGCATGTCTTCACAGGTGGATTCCGTATTAAGGATGGCTGAACCTGAGATTAGAAACGATCTAAGGCACACGTTGCCTGTAGCCTTGGAAGCTGCTTATCATATAGTGGTCTCGCCATTACCCATTTCAGCAGAAGATGCCATTCGGCAGGCGATCCAAGAACGCTGGCAACAGGGGCGGGAATTACCCTAGACCGCAGTTGCAATTCTTCCTTCAGGTCGTTATAACCGTGCAATATCATCATTTCCTTGAATAAATAAAGGTCCTCCATGCCCATTGAAATCCTGATGCCCGCCCTGTCGCCGACCATGACCGAGGGCAACCTTGCCAAGTGGAACATCAAGGAAGGCGACAAGGTTAAGTCGGGGCAGGTCATCGCCGAGATCGAGACCGACAAGGCGACGATGGAAGTGGAAGCGGTGGATGAGGGCACCGTAGGCAAGATCGTCGTTCCGGCCGGTACGGAAGGCGTCAAGGTCAACCAGCTGATCGCGCTGCTGCTCGAAGAGGGCGAGGATCAGAAGGCGCTGGAGAATTACAAGTCGAAGGCCGCTGTTCCCAGCAATGCCCCGGCTCCGGCGAAAGCAGAAACCATGCCCGGCAGCGCGCAAGTGCCGAAAACCGCTGCTGCCGCGCCGACGGGCGCAACGGTGGCACCGTCACCCGCTCCCGCGATGTCGCAGGGGGGAGGAAGAATTTTCGCTTCTCCCTTAGCCAAGCGGATCGCGGCCCAGGAGGGGGTGCAGCTCGGGACGGTACAAGGCAGCGGCCCACACGGGCGCATCGTGAAGGACGACGTGTTGAAGGCGAAGTCCGGTGGCGGGGCAGGGCGTGGTCAGGTGATGCGCAACCCGAACGAAGTCACCAAGGTCCCGAACAACAACATCCGCAAGGTTATTGCGCGGCGCCTGACCGAAGCCAAGCAGACCGTGCCGCATTTCTATCTTACCGCCGAATACGAGCTGAACCGCCTGCTCGATATCCGCAAGGAGATCAACTTCGAGGCCGAGGCGCAGGCCGGCAAGGACAGGAAACCCGCCTACAAAGTGTCGGTCAACGACATGATGATCAAGGCAGCGGCGCTCGCTCTGCGCAAGGTGCCCGCGGCTAACGCTTCGTGGAGCGATGAGGCGATACTGCTTTACAACAATATCGATATCTCAGTAGCGGTGGCGATTGAGGGCGGGCTGATCACACCGATCGTGAAAAACGCCGACCAGAAGAGCGTCATCGCCATCTCGAACGAGATGAAGGATCTGGCGGCGCGCGCGCGGGCGAACAAGCTGGCGCCGGAGGAATTCCAGGGCGGCGGCTTCTCGGTCTCGAACCTCGGCATGTACGGCGTCAAGCATTTCGCCGCTATCGTCAACCCGCCGCAGGGCTGCATCCTGGCCATCGGCGCCGGGGAAGACCGCGTTGTCGTACGCCATGGCAAAATGGAAATCCGCAACATCGTCGAGGTAACGCTGTCGGTCGACCACCGCGTCGTCGACGGCGCCGTCGGCGCCGAGTTCCTGCAGGCCTTCCGGCACTACATCGAAAGCCCGGCGCTGCTGTTGCTGTAACTCTAACATAGGAAATGCATATGAAACTCGCTTCTCTAACTATCATCGCGAGTATGCTATTACCGCTCTCGGCAATGGCGGACAGCGTCCCCCCGGTCGAATCCGCCTTGCAGCAATGGGTGGAAGCAGTGGAAACGGGTACCAGCGAGGATATCGTCGCATTGTATGACAAGGATGCGGTGATGATCTCGACCTTCAAACAGCGGCCGATGACGAAGCGCAAGGAGTTGCTCGATTATTATAAGCAGGTGGCGGATAATCCCGACCGCGTGGTCGAGGTGACTGAGCAGCACCCGCGCCGCTACGGCGATCTAGCGATCAACACCGGCCAGTACACGCTTTCCTACACGCAGGAAGGCGAGCCGGTCGAGATCCCGGCGCGGTTCTCTTTCACCTACGTCCTGAAAAACGGCCAATGGATGATCGTCGATCATCATTCCTCCGACGTGCCGCTGCCCGACGATCCTACCGAGACAGCGAGGTAACCATGGAAGCAGTATCGCCAAACTGGCAGCGCGGCGCCTTCCGCCTTTGCATTATCGCAAGCGTCCTGTGGATGCTCGGCATGGGCTGGTATCAGTTCCAGGGCGAGCCGGTGCGTAAGCAGGAAGGTGTTGTCATCTCGCTGTCCGACGACGCGCAGTTGACCATCGATGAAAGCGGTATCCGCAAACAGGACAAAGACGAACTGCGCATGCAAAAGCTTGCCATCGTGTTGCTGCCAGCGCTGGCGCTCGTGCTGCTAGTGCCGGTTATCGGCTGGGTGACAAAGGGGTTTAAAAAGTAGTGACTGTCATGCCCGCGAAAGCGGGCATCCAGTTCAATATAAATACTGGATTCCCGCCTTCGCGGGAATGACAAGAAAAAAGGAAGCAAGAATGACCGAAACCAATTTCGATATCGTGATCATCGGCGGCGGCCCGGGCGGCTACGTGGCGGCGATACGGGCGGCGCAGCTTGGCATGAAGACGGCGGTGGTCGAGCGCGAGCATATGGGCGGCATCTGTCTCAACTGGGGCTGCATCCCGACCAAGGCACTGCTGCGCACCAGCGAGATCCATCACCTGCTGCACAACCTCGACGCCTACGGGCTTTCGGCCAAAGACATCAGGTTCGATGTGGCGAAAGTGGTGCAGCGCTCGCGCAATGTCGCCGCGCAGCTCTCCAAGGGCGTATCGGGGCTGATGAAGAAGAACAAGATCACCGTCATCGACGGCCATGGTAAACTGGCGGGCAAAGGCAAGGTGGCGGTCGAGAAGGACGGCAAGAAAATCAACGAACTGGCGGCGAAACACATCATCCTTGCCACCGGCGCGCGCGCCCGCACGCTGCCGGGGCTCGAGCCGGACGGCCCGCTGGTGATGAACAAGCTGGTCTGGACTTATAAGGAGGCAATGGTCCCCCCGGTGATGCCGCGCTCGCTGCTGGTGGTGGGTTCGGGAGCCATCGGCATTGAGTTTGCGAGCTTCTACCGTTCGATGGGCGCCGAGGTCACGGTGGTGGAAGTAATGGACCGCATCCTGCCGGTCGAGGACGAGGAAATTTCGAAATTCGCGCACAAATCGTTCGAGAAACAGGGCATGAAGATTCATGTGTCCACCAACGTTAAAGCGCTGAAGCGCGGCAAGGACAATGTCACCGTCACGCTTGAATCCGGCGGCAAGAGCGGCGACATCACCGTCGATCGCGTCATCCTGGCGGTGGGCATCGTCGGCAATGTCGAGAATCTCGGGCTGGAAGGCACCAAGGTCAAAGTGGAGAAGTCGCATATCGTCGTCGATCAGTGGAGCGCGACGGCTGAGCCGGGCGTCTACGCCATCGGCGATCTCACCGGCCCGCCGTGGCTGGCGCACAAGGCGTCGCACGAAGGCGTCATTTGCGTGGAAAGGATTGCCGGCGTGAAGGATGTTCATCCGCTCAATGTGAAAAACATTCCGGGCTGCACCTACTGCCACCCGCAGGTGGCGAGCGTCGGGCTGACCGAAAAAGCAGCAAAAGAAAAAGGACATACGGTCAAAGTCGGCCGCTTTTCCTTCATCGGCAATGGCAAGGCCATCGCGCTCGGCGAGCCGGAGGGGCTGGTCAAAACGGTGTTCGATGCCAAAACCGGCGAGTTGCTCGGCGCGCATATGATCGGCGCAGAAGTTACCGAGATGATCCAGGGTTATGCGATTGCCCGCACGCTGGAAACCACCGAGGCGGAGCTAATGCATACCGTGTTCCCGCACCCGACCCTGTCGGAAATGATGCACGAATCGGTGCTCGACGCCTACGGGCGGGTGATACATATGTAGAGGGAAGCATGCCGCAACGTTGCCGAGGGTTTACCTTACTTGAACTCAGCATCGTGCTGATCATCATCAGCACCGTCATCGGCGGCGCCATGGCTTATTTCAGCTTCTACCTCCGCACCCAGAGCCTGAAGGAAACCGAACAGAAGCTGCAGGTGATCCAGGAGACGCTCAAGAATTACCGGCTCGCTTTTCACCGGCTGCCGTGCCCAGCGGATATCACCACGGTGCCTTCGGCGGCGGCGTTCGGCGTCGAAGTCGGCACGCCGGGCGACGGCAACTGCACCGGCGCTAATTTCACCACCGGCGCGCACCTGGTCAAGGGCATGTTGCCAACCAAGACGCTCGGCCTGCCGGATGAGATGGCATTCGATGGCTGGGGGCGGCGCATCACCTATGCCACTGACAAGCGACTGACCGTCACCAACGCCTTCTTCGACATTCCTCCCGATAGTGTCGACGCGCGCATTACCATTCGGGACGGTGCCGGCACCGTGAAGACCGATTATGCTGCGTATGCCGTGATCAGCCACGGCATCAACGGCCACGGCGCGTATCCGCGCGGCTCCGCGGCACCGCTTTCCTACGGCACGACCAATACGGACGAATTACAAAACTGCGACTGCAATAACAATGGCACATCCACGGGCTTTAACGGCATATTCGTCCAGAAGCTGCGCACGGGAGATACCAGCGTCACGGAGCATTTCGACGATATCGTCATCTTCGCGACACGCTCTGACCTGCGTTCATCGGCGGAATAATCAGGCGCTCTTTTTCCCTACCCACTCGCTGAGCCGGTGTTTGGCTTTCTCGATCTTCATCACGTCTTCGATGCGCCGGTCAAGAAAAGCCCATGTGAATTCACAGCCGGGCGTTTTATCGTCGAGCCATACCAGTATCGTTGACGAATACACGCCGGCCAGCAGCAGGCGCTTGGTGTAGAAGTTGAAGTCGGTGGAGGTATCGCCGCAGGCGTGCCAGATGGCATCGACCGTGCGATAGAGATTCTTCAGCGCGCGGTGGCAATAAAACGGCATCGCCTCCAGCGCCACCGCCTTGCGTAAGGCCTCGCGATGCTGCATCTGCAGCTCCAGCCGCAGGCGGACGGCAGTCGCGACACGTTCGCGGATTTTCATATGCTCCAAGTGATAGCTCTTCAACGTCCTGACCATGTTGCGGTCGCCCTGTGCGATGAACGCATCGACGGCGTCGATGGCGCCGCCGGGGAAGACTCGGATGGCGTCGGTTTTTTTATAGCCGGCTGCTAGCGCCGCCTTGTTGAGCGCCGCCTGAGTCCAGCCTTCAAAGGGCACCAGCGGCAGCGCCTGCGCGAGGATTTCACCCGCTGCCTTTTGTTTATCCATGACACTACTGATGTAACTAATTCACCACCTGCAGGGCAGGATACGCTTCTTTCTTGGCGGCGACAACCCGGATGCAGCTTCTCGGAAGGGTGATATGCACACTGGTGCCGATACTCGGCGTGCTGCTGAGCGATACCTTGCCCCCATGCATCTCTATGAATTCCTTCGTTAAGGCCAGCCCGATACCAAGGCTGTGGCTGTTCTTAGCCGTCCAGCATTTCTCGACGCTTAAGGCGTTGGTGATGTCGGCGAGCTTCGCTTCCTCTATGCCGCCGCCGCTGTCATGCACCGAAAGTTGCAGCCCGCCTCTGTCGCTGCGTGACGCCTCGATGACGATGCTGCCGCCGGCGCGGCTGTAGCGAATGGCGTTGGCCACCAGGTGCCCGAGGATATGCTGCAACTTGAGTCGGTCGACGAAGAGTAGCGGATCCCCCTTCGGCCGGTATTCGATCTGTACGCGGCCGGACACGGCGTGATGTGTCTGCGCGTCGGTTACCTGTTTGATGATTTCGCTCAAGTAAACTTCTTCCTGCTTCAGCACGACGCGCCCGGCATCGATATTGGCGATCTCCAGCAGGTCCTCGATCTTGGCGAGTAGGTCGAGGCCACCCTCCTGAATATGCCGCACATACTCGATATATTGCGGATTATCGATTTTTCCGAACATCTCGCTCTCGATGATCTGCGAGAAACCTAGCACGGCATTGAGCGGCGTGCGCAGCTCGTGGCTCATGTTGGAGAGGAATTCCGAGCGTGCGCGCAGCGCCAGCTCAGCTTCGAGCCGCGCTTTCTGCAGCGTGTTCTGCGCCAGCATGTGGTCGTGGATGTTCTCGATGATGCAGACATATTCACCCGCCGCGCCATCTTCCTTCGGATGGATGAGGAGCAGGTACCAGTACCATTTTTTATCCCCGTGCTGCAGGCGGCAGCGGAACGGGTAGGGGGATTTGTCCGGCGCTTCTTCCTGCAGCAGCTCCTTCAGCCGCGCACGGTGGTCGCCGTGCACCAGTCCAAAAAATCTTTCGCCGAGTTTCGACTCGCACGGCTGGCCGGTGATCGATTCGAAATTGCGCGAGAGATACGTGCAGCCTTTCCTGTGGTCGAGCAGGCACAATATTTGCGTGCCGTAGGTGGTCATGTATTCGTATTTTTCCTGGGGAGAGATGCCGTCGGCGGCAGGGCTGGCTTTCGGGGACGATGCCTGGTTGGGGTAATGTTCGTTCTGCAATGCCAGGTCAGCCCACTGCCGGACGCAGGAATTGACCCATTTCCAATAAAACACCCTGAATAACCTATTTTTTAGCAGTTTATCCGACCCATTCCCGTAGTGCGGATAAATATTTCTTTAAATTTTTTTCTTACGTTTACAGAAAATTCACCATTGATGCACTAACTATATGTAGTACTCACAGGTGAAGCGAATAGAAAACCTAGTAGTGTGACAGAAAAGTCACAAAAATTGCTTATTATCCGGCAAGCAATGCGTCGAGTTTTCCTGATGCTTCGAGTGCATACAAATCATCCGATCCGCCGACTGTTTTGCCATCGATGAAAATCTGCGGTACGGTTCTGCGTCCGCCCGATTTTTCAATCATCTCTTTCTGCAGCGCTTCGTCATGTGTGATGTCGACTTCACGGAAGGGAACTTTCTTGCGCGTGAGCAACCTTTTTGCCTTGACGCAGTAGGGGCAGTAATCCTTGGTGTAGACGATGACTTCAGTCATAAGCACCTCCTGATAATGATATAGTCGCTTTTTCCAGTTCGCCAAGGGCCCAGGCCGCCATTTCTGCCACCAGCGGGCTGGCATCCTGCCGCAGTGGGTCCACCGCATCCAACAGTGAGTGGTCACCGCTGTTGCCGATGGCAACCAGCACGTTGCGCACGAAGCGGTCGCGACCCAGCCGCTTGACCGGCGACTTGGCGAAGAGAGCGCGAAAGACCGCGTCATCGAGTTGGACCAGATCGCGCAGCAGCGGCGCTTCGAGATGCACGCGGGGATGATAGGCAATCTCTTTCGAGGTTTGTGCGAACTTGTTCCATGGACAGACGGCCAGGCAGTCGTCACAGCCATAGATGCGGTTGCCAATCGCCTTGCGGTATTCCAGCGGAATTTGCCCCTTATGTTCGATGGTGAGGTAAGCGATGCATTTACGCGCATCCAGTTTACCGGCAGCATCGAAAGCCTGCGTCGGGCAGATATCGAGGCACTTGGTGCAGGAGCCGCAATAGTTATTGTCATCCTGAGCGGGGCGAAGCGGAGTCGAAGGATCTTTTTTTGTTGCAGCGAAGGAAGATCCCTCGGCTTCGCTCGGGATGACAAGATCAGTAAAAATATTCCCCAAAAACAGCCACGATCCGAATTCGCGGCTGACCAGGCAGGTATGCTTGCCCTGCCAGCCGATGACCGCCGCTTGTGCGAGCGGTTTTTCCATCACCGGCGCCGTGTCGACGAATACTTTCACCTCGCAGCCATATTCTCCGGCGATCCAGCGCGCGAGCTGCTTCAGCTTCTTCTTGATGACGTCATGGTAATCCATGTTGAGCGCATAGGCAGAGATGACCCCGCGGTCTTTTGCTTTCAGCTTTTCCATCGGGTCGAAATCAGGCCCGTAATTATGCGCGACCGAAATGATGGATTGCACCTCCGGCCATAAGGTTTTTGGATCGGCACGGCGGTCGGCCTTCTCCTCCATCCAGCGCATGTCGCCGTGGCGGCCGCTTTCAATGAATTCCTGCAACCCCGCCTGTACTTCAGCTCTCAATATCGGTGCAGTGAATCCCACCGCATCGAAGCCAAGCGAAAGGGCTTGCACCTTGATGCTTTCGCGTATGGACATATCAAAAATCCGGATTCTCGTAATAGACGGGTGGACGGACCCCGCGCACGCGTTCGATTAGGATGCAGCGCATGCCGGGACGCGATTTCATCAATGCATACCAGTTACGCGCCTGCACGTTATAGTCCCACGGCACGTCGCCGAGATAATCGAGCGCTGAGAGGTGCGCCGCCGCCGCCAGATCGGCTATGGTCAGCGATTCGCCGGCAAGGAAATAACGTTCCCCGGCCAGGTGCCCAATGTAATCGAGATGGTACATGATGTTGGTCTTGCCGGTGCGGATGACGGCGGAATCCGGCGCGCCACCGTTCATGTAATTCTTGAAGACTTTTTCGAACAGGATCTTCTGCGTCACCTCGTAATCGAATTTATGGTCGAACCAGCCGATCAGTCGTCGCACCTCGGCGCGCTGTGTGGGCGTGCTACCGAGCAGGTTCGTCTGCGGATAGGCTTCTTCTATATATTCGCAAATGGCATAGGCGCCCGATACGACGGTGCCGTCATCTTCAAGCAGCACCGGCACTTCGCCGGCGGGATTCAGCGCGAAGAGTTCCAGTTTGCGATCCCAAGGATTCTCGCAGACCAGCTCGAAATCGAGTCCTTTTTCCTTCATCAGCATGCGCACCTTGCGGCAGAAGGGGGAGAGATGGGTATGATAGAGTTGTCTCATGCGCGCTTTCTCTTAGCTCCTGGCACAGCATCAGACAAGGGCCACTCCAGCTGCCCCACCATTTCCTTTGGACATATCTGCCAGAATTTCGGCAACTCCCATTCCCAGCCGGCGAGGATGTTCTCGGCGCGGGGGGAAGCGGTTTCAGCGAAATGCTCGGCGAGAAGGGATTTCAACACGGTTTCCCAGTGTTCCGAGGCGATGCGCTGATAAATCACCGTGTCGGCGTTGACGCGCGCCTCGAAGATATTCTCCGAATCGTAGACGAAGGCCATGCCGCCGGTCATGCCGGCGGCGAAATTATGCCCGACATTGCCCAGGATTACCGCTGTGCCGTTTGTCATATACTCGCAGCCGTTGCTGCCGCAGCCCTCGGCGACGCAGATCGCGCCCGAGTTGCGCACGGCGAAGCGCTCACCAGCCTGGCCGCTGGCGAATAGCTTTCCAGCGGTGGCGCCATAGAGCACCGTATTGCCGATGATAGTGTTTTCGTGCGGGGTGAGCGTGCTCGATGGGCGCGGCCGCACGATAATAATGCCGCCCGACAATCCCTTGCCGACATAGTCGTTGGAATCGCCGTACAGCTCAATCTTGAGGCCGCGCACGGCGAACGCACCGAGCGATTGTCCCGCCGAACCGCGCAGACGCAGCGTAATGTGGTCGGGCTTTAGTGTGGCGGTGTCGAAGCGTCGTGTCATCATGGAAGACAGGCCCGTGCCGATGGCGCGCATCGTATTCTTTACCGTGTAGGCCAGCTGGATCTTCTCGCCGCGCTCGAGCGCGGTGCGCGCATCGTTCAGCATTTTAGTGTCGAGCGTATCAGGTACCTCATTGCGGCCTTTCAGCGTGAAATAGCGTGCATGTACGCCTGGGTCGGCCTGTGCCAGCAGATTATTTAGGTCGAGGTCGACCAGGTCTTCCCCGCCGCGGCTGACCTGTGTCAGCAGGTCGGAGCGGCCGATGATCTCGTTGAAGCTGGTGAAACCAAGTTGTGCCAGAATTTCACGCGATTCCTCGGCTATGAAGGAGAATAAATTTACCACCTTGTCTACCGAGCCGTCGAATTTAGCGCGTAAGGCGGGATCCTGCGTCGTGATGCCGACCGGGCAGGTATTGCTGTGGCACTGACGCACGAGCAAGCAGCCCATGGCGACCAGCGCCGCCGTGCCGAGCGCGAATTCCTCGGCTCCGAGCATGGCGGCGATGACAATGTCGCGCCCGGTCTTTAAGCCCCCGTCGGTCTGCAGCTTCACGCGGTGACGCAGGCGGTTCAGCGTCAGCACCTGGTTGGCCTCGGAAAGTCCCATCTCCCACGGGATACCAGCGTGCTTGATCGACGACCAGGGCGACGCGCCCGTGCCGCCGTTGTGACCGGCGATGACGATCTTGTCAGCCATCGCCTTGGCGACGCCGGAAGCGATGGTGCCGATGCCTGATTGTGCCACCAGCTTCACGGAAACAAGCGCGTGCGGGTTGATCTGCTTCAGGTCGTAGATGAGCTGCGCCAAATCTTCAATGGAATAGATGTCGTGATGCGGCGGGGGCGAGATCAGCGTGACACCTGGCGTAGCGTGGCGCAGGCGGGCGATCTCTTCCGTCACTTTGAAACCCGGCAGTTGTCCCCCTTCGCCGGGCTTGGCGCCTTGCGCGATCTTGATCTGCAGTTCGGCGGCACTGTTTAGATATTCCGCCGTGACGCCGAAACGCGCCGAGGCAACCTGTTTGATGCTCGAGTTGGCATTGTCGCCGCCGGGCAAGGGATGGTAGCGCTCCGGCCCTTCGCCGCCTTCGCCGGAGTTCGACCCGGCGCCGATGCGGTTCATGGCGATGGCGAGCGTGCGATGCGCTTCCGGGGACAGTGCGCCGAGCGACATGGCGGGGGCGACGAAGCGCTTGCGGATCTCGGTGATCGATTCAACCTGATCGACCGCAATCGGAGTGTTCGGAGAGCGGAAGTCGAGCAGGTCGCGCAAATGCAGCGGCGGCTGCGCGCGAACGCCATCGCTGTACTGCTTGTAGAGCTTGTAGGTGCCAGTGGCGACGGCATGTTGTAGCAGGTGGATAAGCCTGCCGTCCCAGGCGTGTTTTTCATTATTCGCGCGGTAGCGGTAAAAGCCGCCGATGGGAAGCATCTCCGCACTGCTTCCGGCGAAGGCTTTGCGGTGCAGTTCGATGACGCGCGACTCGATGCCCGAAAGCCCGATGCCGGAGATGCGCGATGGCAGGCCGGGAAAGAACTCAGCGACCAGCGCGCGCGACAGGCCGATGGCCTCGAAGTTAAGCCCGCCGCGATAAGCGGAGATAACGCCGATGCCCATCTTCGACATGATCTTGAGCAGACCGTTGCTTAATGCATCGCGGTATGCCCCGAGCACATCGTCTGTCGTCTTGTTGCCGAATAAGCTGCGCCGGTGGCGGTCGATAATCGTCTCTTCCGCCAGATACGGGTTGATTACCGTTGCGCCGACGCCGATCAGCAACGCGCAGCTATGAATCTCGATACATTCAGAGGTGCGCACGAGAATCGAGGCTTTCTTGCGCAACTTGTGCTTCACCAAATGGCTGTGCACGGCGGAGACAGCGAGTATCATCGGAATGGCAGCGCGCGTTTCATCCATGCGCTCGTCGGTCAGCACAAGGTAGCTCTTGCCTTCGTGCATCGCACTTTCCGCCCGCTCAACCAATCGCTCCAGCCCCTCGCGCAGCGTATTTTCCTCGCCGATATCGAACAGCGTATCGATTTCTGTCACGCGCTCGGCGAAATGGCGTTTGATGGTATCCATCTCATGCGACAGCAACACCGGCGTCTCGCACAACAGGATCCTGTTGTGCGAGCTGTCAAGCTCGAGGTAATTGCCATCGTTGCCGAAACGGGTGAACAGGCTCATGACGCGCCGCTCGCGCAGCGAATCGATCGGCGGATTCGTTACCTGGCTGAAATTCTGGCGGAAAAAATGATGGAACCCGCGCGGCCGGTCGGACAAGACGGCGGTTGGCGTGTCGTCCCCCATCGAGCCGATGGCTTCCTTGCCGCTTTCGGCCATCGGGTGCAGGATGGTTTCGATTTCCTCGTGCGTCAGGCCGGCGGCGAGCTGCAGGCGGCGCAGCCTTTCGGAGGCAAGAGGCCTGAGGGACGAGGGATGAGCAAAGGTGACTTTCTCATCCCTTTTGCCTCGTGCCTCGGGCCTTGTGCCTTCCATGATATCCTTCAAGTTTACGATATTCCCCGCCCACTCCCTGTAAGGATACTGCGCGGCGAGGTGGTCCTTCATTTCGCGATCGCGGTAGAGCCTGCCGGCGGCGAGGTCGATGCCGATGATGTCGCCGGGTCCGAGCCGTCCGCGCTCGCTTATCAGCGCGTCGGGCGTGTTCACCATTCCCGATTCCGAGCAGACCATAAGCAGCCCGTCATGGGTGATGCTGTAGCGCATCGGCCGCAACCCGCCCCGATCCATGCCGGCGATAATCCATTTGCCGTCGGTGGCGGCGATGGCAGCCGGGCCGTCCCATTGCTCGGAGACGGAGTTCAGGCAGCTGAACATGTCCTTGTGCGCCTGCGGCATATCGGAGGTCAGGCTCCATGCGGGCGGAATCAGGATCAACTTCGCCAGTGGCAAAGGGCGGCCAGCGCGTGTGAGCAGCTCCATCACCGAATCGAGCGCGCCGGTATCCGAGGTGTGTTCGGGGATCACCGGCACGATGTCCTGCTCGAAACCTACGAAGGCATGGCTTTGCATCGTCGCTTCGTGGCTGCGCATGAAGTTGATATTGCCTTTCAGCGTATTGATCTCGCCGTTATGCGCCAGCATGCGGAACGGCTGCGCGAGATGCCAGGCCGGGGCGGTATTGGTCGAGAAGCGCTGGTGGAAAATGGCGTAGGCGGAGACGAAGCGTGCGTCGAGCAGGTCGGGGTAGAAGGAAGTCAGCTGTTCGGCCTTGAACAGCCCCTTATAGACGATGGAGCGGCTGGACAGCGAGCAGATATAAAAATCGTTGATGGCGCGCGCCCTTACTGCTTTCTCGATGCGCTTGCGGATGGCGTATAGCTCCAGCTCGAAGCGTTCGCCGTCGGTGCCATTCTTGCCCTCGATCAGGATCTGCTCTATCTCCGGGCGCGAGTCAGCCGCGACTTCGCCGATGACCGAGGCTACCACCGGCACCTGTCGCCAGCCATAAATGCGATAGCCGAGTTTCAGTACCTCGCTTTCGACAATGCCGCGGCAGGTTTCCTGCGCTGCAAAGTTTTTTTTAGGTAAGAACATCATGCCGACCGCTAGCCGGTCGTTTCGGATCGTCTGCCCGATGCGGCGGATATGGTCGGTGAAGAAATGGAAAGGAATTTGAATGGAAATGCCTGCGCCGTCGCCGGTCTTGCCGTCGGCATCGACCGCCCCGCGGTGATAGACCGCCTTCAGCGCATCGATACCGGCCTCGACGATGGCGCGTCGCGGCTTGCCGTCAATGGCCGCGACGAAACCGACGCCACACGCATCATGCTCGCTCGCCGGGTCATATAACCCCTGCGCGGCGAGCGCAGCGGCACGACGGTTCCAGTCGGCGTCCCATGATCGCATCAATACCCTCCCGCGCAGTTGGCCGAGGGATTCAGCACGCTGTCCTGCATAAAGATCAGCGCATGATTGGATAGCGGATCACTGGCGTATTTCTTCAGCAGCTCCAGCCGTGCCGCGTTCTCATTAGCGCAGCCGGCATTATCGGAAGGTGCCTCACCACTGGCGGCAATGTAGGCGCAACTGATCGAGCGGTCGATGACGTCTTGCACCTCCTGCGGCAGGCGCTGGAATTCCTGGCAGGCATTTTGCCGCTGCTGCTCGATGCAGGCCTGCACGCCGGTGGTGGCGGCGACGGCGGGGCGGAAGCCCGGATCGCAGAAGCCGGCCATAAAGCTGTTGGCCGATGCGGCAGACGGCAGTCCGGCTTGTCCGACGGCGCCGACATTTCCGCCGATAGCACCGATAGGCGAATGCTGCTGCGGTTGCTGTGCGCCCCGGATGAACTGATTGTAATTGCTCGGCTGTGAGCCGGAGATATCGGGCTGCTGAAGCGATTCTTCCGGCGACATGGAATAATCCTGCATGCGCTGAGCATATGCCATGGTCAGATTCCCATGTGTGCCCAGCAGCAAAAGCGCAATAAGAAACGACTTTATCGATTGCGACATTGAACTTTATAAACTCCTTTATTGAGGGGCACCTGACAGCCGCCGGGTGGAAATTTATCGCCCCAGCAAGCACCTTGGTAAGATTCGCAAGTTTCATAGCGCACCGTGCGCGGTTCACGAAACTCAACTCCATTACATATGGCAATTTTCGCAAGACAATAGCCGCTTTTGCACTCGGCACCATCCTGACATGCTTTGCCCGCATCGGGCCATATGTCCTTCGCTTTGGCCGGAATGGGAGCAAAGACCCACAACATAACTATAAAGCAGGCGAGAATCCTCACGCTGCCTCCTTATACTGGGATGCAGTCATGCGAGCATGCATCGCCTCCGCTGCATCTCTGCCGTCGCGTATCGCCCACACCACCAGCGACGCACCGCGCACGATGTCGCCTGCCGCATAAACGCCGGGCAGGGAAGTCTCAAACGTAGCGGGATCGATCGCCAGCACCCCGCCATTTTTCACCTTCAGTTTCGGCGCGGCGAACATCACCGGCAGATCCTCGGCATCGAAGCCCAGCGCGGTGATCGCCATGTCGGCGGCAATGGTGAAAATCTCACCTTCCACGGGCACGATGCCCTGCCGGCCGGCGGTATCCTGCGTGGTGAGCCGCATGCGCTGCACCAGTACCTGCTTCACGGGGTCTTTGCCGATAAAGGCCTTGGGCGCGGCGAGCCAGACGAACTGCACGCCTTCCTCCTCGGCATTTTTCACCTCGCGCGCCGAACCGGGCATGTTGGCGCGGTCGCGGCGATAGAGGCAGGTGACTTTCTTCGCCCCCTGCCGCACCGCCGTACGCACACAGTCCATCGCCGTGTCGCCGCCGCCGATGACGACAATCTCTTTGCCTTCCGCGTTGAGATAGCCGCTGTCGAAAGCGGGCACGCGGTCACCGAGTCCCTTGCGGTTGCTGGCGGTGAGGTAGGTCATGGCGGGGAGGATGTTTTCCAGGCTGAAATCCGGCACTTCGATTTCACGTGCTTTGTAGACGCCGGTGGCGATCAGCACGGCATGATGTTTCTGGCGCAACTCATCCAGCGTAATATCCCTGCCGATCTCGCAATTCAGGTGGAAATGGATGCCGCCTTTGCTGAGCAGGTGGTGGCGGCGCTGCACGATGTGCTTTTCCAGCTTGAAATTGGGAATGCCGTAAATCAGCAGTCCGCCGACGCGGTCGTAACGGTCATACACGTGCACCGCGTGGCCCTTGCGGCGCAGTATGTCGGCTGCCGCAAGACCTGCCGGACCCGCGCCGATAATGCCGACCGATAAACCGGTTTCATTCGTAACGCTGATCGGCTTGACCCAGCCCTCGGCGAAGGCGGTTTCGGTGATGTATTTCTCGACCGAGCCAATGGTGACCGATCGGAAGCCCTTCTCGATGACGCAGTTGCCTTCGCATAATTTATCCTGCGGACAGATGCGGCCGCAGATTTCGGGGAAAGTGTTGGTGGCAGAGGAGAGCGCATAGGCTTCTTCGAGCCGGCCTTCGGCGCTGAGTTTCAGCCAGTCGGGGATGTTGTTGGCGAGCGGGCAGTGGATCTGGCAGAAGGGAATGCCGCATTGCGAGCAGCGCGCCGCCTGCAGCGCCGCCTCCTTGGGGTCGAACTGGCCGTAAATCTCGTCGAAGTCTTTGCGGCGCTGCTGGATGGAGCGAACCTCGGGGTAATGCTGCGGCGTGTCGGTGAATTTCAGCATGGCGTCATGCCGCCATTTTTGCCTTGGGGTTAAAACGCGCCAGGTATTCTGGCACGATCAGCTCCATCGCCGTCGGGTGGATGCCGAGATCGGCAAAGGTCAGCATGCCCTGCGTCACCACGTTGTCGCATTTCAGCAACTTCACCTGGTCGGGGGTGAACCTGAACGGTTGCGGCAGATGCTGCGCGACAACGGCCTTGAGCGAGGCCAGCGCGAACGGCACGGGGATCAGCGCGCGCTCTTTGCCGATGGTCTGCAGCATGAACTGCAGCAGCTCCCGGAACGTATAGACTTGCGGGCCGCCCAGCTCGTAGATGGTGCCGCGCGTCTCCGGGCGCACCAGGCAGGCCTGCATGGCGCGCGCCACGTCGCCGACATAGACCGGCTGGAAACGGGTCTTGCCGCCGCCGATCAGCGGCAGGGCGGGGGCAAGGGAAGCCATGCGCGCAAACTGGTTGAAGAAATTGTCCTCCGGCCCGAACATGATGGATGGGCGCAGGATGGTGGCCTCGGGGAAAGCGCCGGCGACGGCCTTCTCGCCGAGCAGCTTGGTGCGGGCGTAGTGGGAGCCGCGCGCCTTGTCGACGCCGAGCGCCGAGACCTGGATGAAGCGCTGCGCGCCGGCGGCGAGCGCCATCCTGGCGAGCGTCTCCGGGCCCTTGGCATGCAGCCGGGCGAAGCTCTGGCGGCCGCTCTCATAGAGGATGCCGACCAGGTTGACCACCGCGAACGAGCCTTCGAGCTTGCCGTCGAGCGTCTCGGGGCGCGAGAGATCGCCCGCCTGCAGCACGATCTGCCCGACATCGCCCGCCGGCTTCAGATGCAGCGCCGCTTCCGGATGGCGCGAGATGACGCGGATCGTGTAGCCGCGTGATGCCAGCAGCCGCACCACGTAGCGCCCGAGAAAGCCGGAACCCCCGACAATCGTAACCACCTGTTGTTTCATGTTGTTATACCTTCTTGCACTGGGCCTCGCCATTAAACTCCGAACAGGGGCGGAACTCAACAGGTTTTAGGCGGCCCGGTAGCCGCGAGGAGGCATTGACAAGTGCTCAGGAGGGGATATAACGCATGTTCCCTGTTTAAGCCCAGATGGCGGAATTGGTAGACGCACTAGCTTCAGGTGCTAGCGCCGCGAGGCGTGGAGGTTCGAGTCCTCTTCTGGGCACCAAGTATTTTTGGAGAAATGAAATATAAAAAGAACATTTAGGCTATTCGCTTTAGTGCTGGGTCTATTTCAGACAGTTGTGAATGATACAGTGCAAGCAGGTGACGAAGGAAATGCCTTAAAAATTCCGATCGCACAGATAGGAGAAATGGTTGCGGGGGCCAAAGTCATTAAAAAGGACTTCGAGGCGGTACTGGTGGCCACCAGTGACGGGACCAATGAAAAGGTCGGCAGGGCGAAATGGAAACACTATGCCGGCGATAATACCAAGCTCAGCGTTATCATCAATTCCCTTACTCGTAAATTTACCGGACCATTTGTGGTGTACTTGAACGGTGTCAGCGTCGGGGAGACGAAAAGCGAATCTGCCTCAGGCCCATCCGGGCAGGTGATAATCTTTCATAAATTGACCCTTGAATCGAAGAACGGTGCCACGGTACCGGCCGTGAAAGAGGGAGATGCCGTTTCGCTGACGGCAGCGGATGGAACAACCATTTCCGGCCGCTTCATGCCGGACTAATACCGGCCGCCGGACATGAGAGAGCTTATTGCGCTGCCATCGGATGACGTGCGCTCCGGATTTTCTTCCATCCGCCGAAAAACAGGGCTCCCACCACGATCAGCAGCGTAATGCCTATCCATGGCCGGTAAAACACCCACGCTAACGCCATGGTGGTAAAGCTGAATATCAGCGCTGCGGCGCCCGTAACGAATCCCATGCCGGCCCCTATCAGGGTTCCAATCCATGGTATGACGTCAGTAAATATTTTTAAGGGAGCCAGTATCAGTGCCAATCCAAGCCACATCATGAAGAATGCACCAAAACGTATTATCCATGTCAGCAACGTATTTTTATTCTCAGCCGCCGTGAACATGGATACGGCGCTGACATGGCCTGGTTCCAAAAGCGCGATGTCACCGTTTTTGGTGTAATAGGTTTTCACGGCATTATCTTCCTGTTTTCCGATAACGCTTACATCCGCCGATTTAATGATTCCGTATCGGATGCGAACCGCGCCGATCGGCGGATTGATGGGAGAGCCGTAGTAATAATGATTGTCATATAGCGTGAAGGCCTGTCGGAAGCGCTCGTCCATTGCCATGAAATTCTGCTCTGACAGAGGGTAGAGCGCAAACGGCTTGATCTGCCCCGCGAAAGCAGAGGTCAGGGTGAATGCGCCTACCGTGATGGGGGAAGCAGTGTAGAGATGGCTCTCATAAGGCATGGAGGATGGATTTTCATGTCCCCCCGGTCTTTCAAATTCAGAGGAATCAATATGCGTTTCGGACCATGTCTTTTCGTAGGAATATGTTGTCTCTTCCCTCGTGCTGCCGCCGGTATTTTTCTTGCTTTTAGTTTCTCTGTTTTCCTTCCACTGGTACATTTCCACGGTACGTTGCAGTTTCAGGGCATTCTCCTGCACGCCGAACGCTTTATCTTCCAAAATGTCATCAGTAACCGCTCTTCCCGACAGGTAGATCAAAGCGCCATTGTGATTCGGATCAATGTTTTCCGATGGGACAGAGACCACCAGGTCACGTCCTACCGCAAGCGTTCTGGTTCGATCGATGGAGCGCCCTTCATTCCACCAGAGTAAAGGAAATGCGGCGATGAACAGTAGGATTCCGAATATGATGCCTGCAAAGGAACGCGCAATGCGTTTTCCCCACGATACGGTAGTAATTTTCCTGTAGTGGTTGGTCATGATTCCTACATTAATGTTTGCCTCTACTATACGATTTTTATACGGTTTCCGTTCCGGAATCCAAGAGATTCTTGACTATGGGTTCAGTTGCTTGATTGTTCCTGCATGTTCCCCTGACGCTCTCCATGAAGGTCCGCTGTGGATCGATAATAAGGGCATCGGCGACACATTTTTGGCGCGCATTCGCAGCCCGCGGCGTCATAGCCGGCGCCCACGCAATCGTAACCACCTGTTGTTTCATATCGTTATATCTTCTTGCACTGGGTTTTGCCATTAAACTCCGACGGGGACGGAACTCAACAGGTTTTAGGGGGTGATGGTGCGGCAAGGCATTGACAGCGCCCAGAAGGGGATATACGCCTATTTCTTGTTGGGCCCATATGGGGAGCTGGTAGACGCACTAGCTTCAGGTGCTAGCGCCGCGAGGCGTGGGGTTCGAGTCCTCTTCTGGGCACCAAAAAGCCAGCAGTCAAGCTGGGTTTGGATGAGGAGATCCCGGGTATCAAGTCTTACGCGAAAATAAAATCGCTTTCCTGCAACCCGATGAAGTCGTCGATGAAAATGGTGGTGCCGAAATTGGAGTCGGCAGGGATGACGATGCGCGAATCATCCACTCCGTCATCGGTAATGGTAAGCTCCGCGAAGCTGGTGTTGAACGCCACCAGATCGATGCGATCCTCGCCCTGCGTGAAGTCCACAACGGTTCCTCCGCTTTCCAGAAAGACGAAAATATCATTGCCAAATCCGCCGTTATAACGGTCGGTGGAATCGCCGGCGCCGCCGATGAGGATGTCGTTGCCGTCGCCGCCGAACAGCTGGTCATCTTCGCCCTGACCATCCAATATGTCGTCGCCGGAGCCGCCGCGCAGAATGTCGTTGCTGCGCCCGCCGAAGATCGTATCATTGCCGGAATTGCCGAAGAGTACGTCTTCCTTGCCGAGAAATACCCCGTCATCGAAGTCATCGACGATGGTATTGCCGTTCTCATCCAGCATCAGCACGGCATCGCCATAAATGATGTCGTCGTCCTTCCCGCCGGTGATCGTATCCTGGCCGAACCCTCCGGCGAGAAGATCGTTGCCTTCGCCGCCCTGAACTGAGTCATGGCCATCGTCACCGCTTAACGCATCGTCACCGGTTCCGCCCTCGAGCGTATCATCGCCTTCGTCGCCTTTGACGAAGTCTGCGCCGGAACGTCCAAACAGTGAATCATGGCCCAGGCCGCCGAACAGGAAGTCATCATCCGAATCGCCTTTAAGCGTATCGTTCCCGTCATCGCCAAACAGCCGGTCGATGCCGGGGCCACCCAGGATGAGGTCATCTTCCTCCAGGCCGTGGATGAAGTCATCCCCTGAATAGCCATTGATCATGTCGGCATCTGCCGTGCCGGTTATCACATCGGCGATATTGCCGCCTTTTCCATTAATGATTGCCATAGGAAACTCCACTGCGAGGGAAGGAATTTCTCTTGGTAAGCCATCGCCCATAAGGAAGCGATAGGACATGACAGGGGAATTCTTCAGGGAGACATTAGCGAGGGATTCGTATATAGGTCGCCTTATGCAACGTTCCCTCGGGTTATTCGTTTTCCTCTTCGCCGTCGTGGGCATGATTCTGCTGCTGCGCTGGACGAACCCCGAGATGATGGGTGGCAGCGAGCGCTGGCTGCATGTGATCTACGGGCTGATGTGGCTGGCGCTGATCGGCACCAGCGCCCGTATTCAGCGCCTCGATGCTTCTACTGCCGTGAAATACGCCGTTATCTGGCTTGCCATCATCCTCGGGCTGGTGCTGTTTTACGACGCAATGAAGTCGCTGCCGTAAAAACCGCTTGCCGCGCCGGGCGGTTGGGTTAATTTACCTGTCACAATACTAGGAGGCGCGTATCACCAATTACCTGCATAAGGGCGACCTGCCGGCGAATCTCGTTCTGGAAGGGCATCTCGCCGTCGATACCGAGGCTATGGGGCTCAACAACAAGCGCGACCGGCTGTGCGTCGTGCAACTGTCGGACGGCAAGGGCGACGCGCATCTGGTGCAGTTCGAAAGCGGCGTGTACCAGGCGCCGAACCTGGTGAAGCTGCTTGCCGACCCCAAGCGCATCAAGATCTTCCATTTCGCGCGCTTCGACCTCGCCATCATCCGCCATTATCTCGGCCTGCGCGTCGCGCCGGTCTACTGCACGCGCACGGCGTCGCGCCTGGTGCGCACCTACACCGACAAGCACGGCTACAAGGATATCTGCAAGGAACTGCTCGGCGTTGATATCTCGAAGCAGCAGCAGAGTTCCGACTGGGGCTCATCCACCCTCACGCCGGAGCAGGTCGAGTATGCCGCCTCCGACGTGCTGCACCTGCATGCGCTGAAGCGCAAGCTCGACGAGATGATCGCCCGCGAGGGGCGCGAGGAGCTGGCGCAGGCCTGCTTCGACTTCCTCCCCCACCGCGCCGAACTCGACCTCGCCGGCTGGGAAGACCAGGACATTTTCGCGCATAGTTAGCGCGAGTGGCCGTTGTGGCCGTTATTATACCCCCGTCCGCCATGGAGAACGCTGGCCTGGCTAAGCACCTGCCGGTGTCTGTCGACGAAAGATAGAACAGGCGATGCCGCCTGTTTCAGATCAGAATCTTTCAGGCGGCTGCAGAGATTGGCATATCTGCGTAAAGGAACGGCCTGTGTGGGAGTTAATGCATCACCGCAGGCAATGGATTTCAGGGCATTGAGGGCGTCAACGGTAGACTTCAGTTGTTGATGAATGGAGTGCAGCCTATCCATATCCTGATCCGATGGGATATCTCCACCCCAGCTTTGCAGTTCGGTAATGTTCTGCTTGATGATAATATCCAAGGCTGATGCGGCCTGCGTTGACGCTTCCAGTGCATCCTGCTGCATCGGGAGCGGGTGCTCGATAGCGATCGGCTTGTTCATTGGTTCACCCCCGTACCTGTCCGCCGTGTTCCCGGCGGTTATGCGCCTACTATCGGGGACGGTGTGGCTAAAGCAAGGGTTTTGTGGCGTTGCTATTTGGCCCGTGCATGCTATATTTCCGTGTAACTTTCAGGAAAACCATGCCAAAACCCCATAAAATAGCCGAAACGGCGGCGGCTGAGGACATCGCCCATGGCCGTGCCGTCCTGCAACAGGAAATCGAAGGGCTGCAAGCGCTTGGCGCGTCGCTCGATGAGCATTTCGCGCATGCGGTGGAGTGCATCCATGGCCTGAAAGGCCGGCTGATCGTCAGCGGCATGGGCAAGAGCGGCCATGTGGCGCGCAAGATCGCCGCGACCTTTTCCTCGACCGGCACCCCGGCGCATTTCGTGCACCCCGGCGAGGCGAGCCATGGCGACCTCGGCATGATTACGCAGGATGACGCCGTACTGGTGCTTTCCAACTCCGGCGAGACGGCGGAGCTTTCCGATCTCATCGCCTACTGCAAGCGCTTCGCCATTCCGCTCATCGCGGTAGTACGCCGGCGCAGTTCGATGCTGGTGGATGCCGCCGACATCGCGATGGTACTCCCCGATACGCCCGAAGCACCACCCACCGACGCGCCGACCACTTCCACCACCATGATGATGGCGCTCGGCGACGCGCTGGCAGTGGCGCTGATGCAGCGCAAAGGCTTCACAAAGGATGACTTTTCCGTGTTCCACCCGGGTGGCAAGCTCGGTAAGGCCTTCATCCGCGTATCCGACCTGATGCACGGGCGGAAGGAACTGCCGCTGGCGGCAGAGAATATGAAAATGCGCGAGGTGCTGCTGGTGATGACTAACAAGAGCTTCGGCTGCGCGGCGGTCATCGACGTGAAGGGCAGGCTCACCGGCATTATCACCGATGGCGACCTGCGCCGCCACATGGAGCCAGGCCTGCTTGATAAAACCGCCCGCGAAGTGATGCACGGCGAGCCGCGTACCATACGGAAAGAGGCGTTGGCCGCCGAAGCGCTGGGCATCATGAACGAGCGCAAGATCACCAGCCTGTTCATCGTCGATGCGGAAGGGGTGCCAGAAGGTATTCTACACATCCATGACTGCCTGCGGGCGGGCATTGCGTAATGGCGCCGGATTTCCGCCGCTATACGCAGTTCGTTGTCCTGTTCAAGCTTTTCTTATGGTTCCTGGTAATCGGCATGATCGGCGTGGTGATCTGGATTTCCTCCTTTAGCGATGGCGACGGCACACGCATTGTGCTGTCCAGCATGCAGAAGACCGGCGTGACACTGGAGAGCGTGATGAAGAAGCCCTATTACCAAGGCGTCGACGCCAACAGCCAGCCCTATACCATCGTGGCCGACAAGGCGACCCAGATCGACGAGAATACCGTGCTGCTGGACAATATCCGTGCCGACATGGCGCTCTCGAACGGAGCGTGGGTGGGATTGAATGCCGGTTCAGGCCAGCTCGACCTGGAGAAGGAGACGCTGGCGTTGAAAGGCGGCGTCAGCGTGTTTTATGAAGGCGGGTATGAGTTCCACAGCGACTATGCCGATGTTGATATCCAGGCCGGCAGCGCGCGCGGCGATGCGCCGGTAACGGGGCAGGGGCCGGCCGGCATGCTGACGGCGGATTCCTTCGCGATCACCAGCCATGGCGACAGCATCCGCTTTAATGGTTCCGTAACCATGACGCTTTATCCTTAAGCAAAGGTGCAATAGATGAAGAAAGCATTAATCCTCCTCAACGCCTGTTTATTTTTTTCCTGTGCTGCTTTCGCCGCACTGCCGGGCGTCAAACAGGATAGCCGTAAGCCGATCGAAGTGACGGCCGATACGCTCGAGGTGCTGCAGAAGGAAAATAAAGCGATATTCAGTGGTCATGTCGTTGCCATCCAAGGTGGTATCCGCCTTAAAGCGGATAAGATGACGGTGCATTACCGTCAGTCGCAGGATCAGGAAACGCTCGCACCGGTCGGTGGGCAGGACGGCATTCGTCGCATCGAGGCCGATAGCAATGTGTTTCTCTCCACACCGGAGGAAACCGCGAGCGGCGCGAAGGGCGTCTATGATGTCGAGAATCGTAAAATTCATTTAACTGGAAATGTTGTATTAACCCGTGAGAAAAATGTGTTGAAGGGCGATCAGCTGACCTATAATTTTGACACCGCACAAAGTGTACTTTCCGGAGGCGTCACTTCCTCTGCTTCAGATACGAAGAGTCAGGGGCGTGTGCGTGCGCTGTTCGTGCCCGAAGATAAGAAGAAAGCGTCACCGAAGCCATGATCCTGTTCTGGAAAACACCACCCAAAGATATTTCCGCTGTCCCTGAAGGGATAGAAAATAATGGTGCGGGTGGTCCGCGTCTGGTCGAGACGCATGGCGGGCTGGAAGTGCATCACGTCGGTAAGCGTTACGGCGGCCGCCCGGTGGTGCGCGACGTGTCCCTGCGCGTGCAGCGCGGCGAGGCGGTCGGCCTGCTCGGCCCGAACGGTGCCGGCAAGACCACCTGCTTTTACATGATCACCGGCCTGGTGCGCCCCGACGTGGGCGACATCACGCTCGACGGTGAGGACATCACCAAGCTTCCCATGTACCGCCGCGCGCGGCTCGGCATCGGCTACCTGCCGCAGGAAGCCTCCATCTTCCGCGGGCTGACGGTGGAGCAGAACATTCTCTCGGTGCTGGAGATCAGCGAGCGCGACGCGGCGACCCGCCACATGATGCTCGACGAGCTGCTGGCCGAGTTTTCCATTACCCATCTGCGCATGGCTGCCGGCATCACCCTGTCGGGCGGTGAACGCCGCCGCGTCGAAATCGCGCGCGCGCTGGCCTCGCGCCCGTCCTTCATGCTGCTCGACGAGCCGCTGGCCGGCATCGACCCGATCGCGGTCGATGATGTCCGCAAGCTGGTCAAGCACTTAAAGAACCGCGGCATCGGCGTGCTGATCACCGACCACAACGTGCGCGAAACCCTCGACATCATCGACCGCGCCTACATCATGCATGACGGCTCGGTTCTGATGCACGGCACCCCCTCCGAAATCGTCAACAATGTCGACGTCCGCCGCGTCTATCTCGGCGAGCGGTTTAGCCTGTAGTCGTCATCACCCGAATAGCGAAGCGATTCTAGGGTGATCCAGCTCCTTGCCCAACACTGGATTCACTAAGATTTTGCATTGCGAATCCGGGGAATGACGAGCATTAACCTTTTTCTAACCATAATCTGGTACAGTTCTTGCATGGAAAACGAATCAGAGGCATAGTGCCCCATGTCTCACGCCCCCAGATTAGAGCTACGGCAAGGCCAGTCGCTGGTAATGACGCAGCAGCTGCAGCAGTCGATCAAGCTGCTGCAATGCACGTCGCTGGAACTTCGCCAGTTCGTTGAGCAGGAGCTCGAGAAGAACCCGTTCCTGGCCCACGAAGAAGGGGAGGGGATGGAGGCCGACCCGCTCGAGGAAAAACCCGCCGAAGAAGAAGTGCCGCGCGAAGCCGATTTCGCAGGTGACGAGCAGTTCGATACCGAGATGGAAGACAACGACCGCTTCGACGACGACCGCGAAGCCATCGAAACCGATTACCTGCGCCACGACCAGCATATCACGACGCGCTCAGCGAATTTTGATGACGAAGACTCGCTCGGCATCGAGGACAACCCGTCGCAGGAGTTGACGCTGCGTGAGCATCTGCTGGAGCAATTGCAGTTGGAGATAAGTCATCCGGTCGAGCGCATGATTGGCGCGCACCTGATCGATACGGTGGACGAGGCAGGCTATATTAAGGACGATCTCGCCACGCTGGCCGCTGCGCTCGGCACGGAAACCGCGGAAGTGGAAGCGGTGCTGCGCAAGCTGCAGGCGTTCGACCCGCCCGGCATCTGCGCACGCAGTTTAAGCGAATGCCTGGGCCTGCAGCTGCGCGACCAGAATCGTCTCGACCCGGCCATGCAGTGCCTGCTCGATCATCTGCACATGCTGGCCGACGGCAAAATCGATGAGTTGCGCAAGCGCTGCGGCGTCGATCAGGAGGACATGCGTCAGATGGTGGCGGAGATCCGCGGCTTAAATCCAAAGCCGGGCGCGAAGTTCTTGCAGGAAGTATCGCAGGTCGTCGAGCCGGACATTTTCGTGCGCCGCCTGCCCGATGGGAATTGGCATATTGAGCTCAACATGGGGAATTTCCCGAAGGTGATGGTCAACCGCCGCTATTACAAGAAGGTTACCGCCGAAACGCGCAATAAGAAGGACAAGGAATATCTCTCCGAGCAGTTCGGCGCCGCCAACTGGCTGATGCGCGCGCTCGAGCAGCGTGCCGAGACGATGCTGAAAGTCGGTGGCGAGTTGGTGAAGCAGCAGGATGCGTTCTTCCGCTTAGGCGTGCGCTACCTGAAGCCGATGACGCTGAAGACCATCGCGCACGAAACCGGCTATCACGAAAGCACCATCAGCCGTGTCACCAACGGCAAGTTCCTGCTCTGCCCGCGCGGCACCTTCGAACTCAAATATTTCTTCACCTCCGCCCTGGCCCGCGCCGAAGGCGGCGGCGAGGATGTCTCCAGCCAGGCGGTCAAGGATTACATCGCGGAACTCATCGGCAAGGAAACCGCCGGGCATATTTTATCCGACGACGAGATTGTTGACCTCCTGCGCGAGCGCAACATCACCGTCGCCCGCCGCACCGTTGCCAAATACCGCGAGGCGATGGGCATCCCCTCCTCCCCCAAGCGTAGACGCCTCAAGAACCAGGCGATTTAAGGTTAACATTGCAATCGAATCGTTAACATAGTATTAACTCATCTAACGATTGATTAACGGGGAGTTCTTTGCTCCCATCGAGGGATTCCTATGCAAATAGATACTACCCAGCAATTGCAAGCGCGGTTGAAAAAACTCACTGAGGCAGTGTGTTCAGAAGGGGATCAGTCAGCGGATATTGCCCGTCAGCTTGAAAGAGCCGGTGACAAAGCTCCCCTTCTGGCCTGGCTTGCGCTCAAATCCTCCGATCATCACTACAGAGATATGGAGGGGGAATATGATGTGCGGGATATGCAGGATGCTTTGTACAATTCCGCCCCTCTATACAACGTAAAGCCACTAATCGATGTGCTTACCCCCGCACACAAAAGCGCGCTGTTCGCACAGGCATTTCCTAATTTTTCCGAAAGCAGCTACCCGAGGACATATGGCCGCCCGAAAGCCTATGATTCGGCGAAATTCATACCGAAGGTAAAATACCTGATCGACAAGGTGGATGACCCGCAGGTGAAAGGGCAGGTCTGTGCCGATTGCGCCGTGATAGCGGAACCCGCGGCCTTTGCGCATCTGGTGGAGAGCGTTAAGGATCAGGAAGCGCTGGACAGGGCGCTCATTGCCATCGCCGGATCGTCAAAGATGCATGTCGGAACATGGAACCGCGACAATATCCTGGCTGAATCGGATGAGATTGCTCTGGCCAATTTGAATACCCTGCTGCATGGAGCCGGCCGGGCGCTTGTCACTACCTCATCTTCGCAGAACGTATTGCAACGCCTCACAGCTGTCGCGCATGAGACCCCTCATCTGCTCGAGCAGGCAGGGATGAAGCCTGCCGAGGTGACAGTATTGCAGCAGGTGCTTCACGGCCCGTCATCACACGCGCTGACGCAGGCAGAACATCGCCAGCTGCTGTCGAAGGCGGTAGGGGCGCTCGTCAATCTCCCCGATGCCCCGATTGTGATTGGCGCTCAACGCGGGTTCAGGGATGAAATACTCTTCCGTGCCTTGCAGGAAGCGGTGCTAAGACCTAATCCACAGGCGGTCAAGGAACTGGCCGATGTCATCGGAAAGCAGAATCCGGATATTTTCAATTGGCCGCTTACCAAAGGAGGCAGGACGATTATCGACCAGGCGCATGGGGATCATAGAAAGATACCGGAAGGAAGCTCCTTTATGGCTGCCGCTGCCTTGCATGGATCATGCGTGATGAATGGGTACGGGTATCCTATTCCTCTAATGCATGATCTGGACAAGGCGGTGCCCATGATGGTGCGCTCGCTGCTGAAAAACGGGGCGTCCTGCCAGGTAGATGCCCATAACCATTGCCCTATCGAAATTCTGCAGAGATCCGCTGAACAGAAAATACTGGCTCCGGGAAGGCTGCTTGAAGACATGCATGATGCAAGGGCGCGGGAAGTGGAAAACAGCCAGATGCGCTCCATCGCGGAGTCCGTCGTGGATAAGCTGCTTAATGAGCTGGAACGCCGCAACATGGAGATGAGCCAGGATCAGGTCGCTACGGTCGCAGAGGAAGTTCTGGCGGCGCTGGCGCAGGCCCGCAGGCAAGGGGTGGGCGCCCATTCGCAGAGAATCATCGAAGCGGGCAAACCTCGCATTTCCGATCAGCGCGGTCAGCAAGGCCCATCATGATCACCCGGCGGGAAATCGTTGACGACCTCGTGCCATTCCCTCTGCAAGGAGTGTGCAGGGACTATCTGGATGGAAAGGCGGAAATCCAGGATTTCCAGGCCGCTTTCGCCAAGCATCTAGGCGATTATTATCGCGCGGGCTATACCCATCCGGGGGCCGCCGCTTATTTGATGGAATACGGATTTTCCAAGATCGATCAGGGACAGCGCGAAGTAGAGGCGAGACTCGAAGAGGCGCTGTCGGTGGTCATCAAGGCCGCCCGGTCCAAAGGGGTGCTGGGCATGATGATGGATATGCGCGTAAAAGGAATGCAGGGCATGCCCGAAAGCATGCTTCTAAGGGAATATTCGGCGCGAAATGGATTCAATCCCTTGGCTGATGTATCCGTGCTGGAGAGCGATCATCCCCAGAGGCTTCCATGGCAAGATGGCAACAACCCCGGAACGATGAAATCATGGCAACAGGCCATGTCCGAGAAGGTCGACTCCCTGTTGCAGGATTTGCTGGCCGAAAAACTGACACTGGCGGATTTCAAACAGCGTGCCACCAACACCACAGGAGACACACCGGATGGTTATGCGGATGTGCTCCTGCTGACCATGAGCAGGGGATTTGAGTATTTTGCCCACCATGTCGGACAGGGAAGCGCTGACCTGCCGAAAAAGCTCGGCATTTTAAAAGCGGCTGTCTCGTCCATTATTTCAGCGGCGGATACCGACGCGAAACAGAAAGCGGCAGTGGATGACATAGTGAAAAATGGACTCCCCGAGGGAATCAATGATGCGGCGTATGATGCCGGCATAACGCTTTCCGTTGAAGCGGCCTATGAGGGCGCAAGGCGCCCCGAAATGCTGAAAGCAGTATTGGTGCACCGTACGGCCATGCCTCTCTATGGAAAAGAAACGAACCAGCCGGTGACGCCCGTCGAATACGCTGGAAAAATCGCCGGTGATGCCAGCGCTGGCCTTGCCCAGGTAGCCAGGGATATTCTTACGCTGCTTAAGCAGCATGATTTAGGTCGTTAACAAGCCGCTTCTCGTACTATCTTATTGATTTCCTTTTTAAAATCCCTCACTTTGTCCAATAAAATTAACTTATTGTTCACCCAAATAGGTTAATATGTAAATCAAATCGAACACGAGGAGGAGCCATGTCGAACGAAGGCGAAACGCCGGTAATGCTCACCAGCCAGATGAAACCGATGCTGGCCAAAGATTTCTGCCATGATGCCAAGGGTCGCGACCGCGCCGCGGCGACCTATATTTCCGGCCTGTGGGTGCATAATGACGATGGCCGGATGGTCGTCCGCTTCGACGATCGCGACGGCGAAAACCATTACATGGGCAAAAGCCGCGTCGAAACCGCGCTGAAAAAAGCCAGTATCAGTTTCGAGCAGGCCGAGATTAAGGATAAAAACGAAAGCCGCCCCGGCCTTGCGATTCCTGCCGCTTTCGCCGAACGCGCCGTGGATGCCATCAAAACCCTGAACGCGCTCAACCCGCCGGATAAGGACGGCGAACTGCTGTTAGCCGCGTTGGAGCAGGCGGCGAAGGAAGCCGAGCCATATGCAGACAAGCAGAAGTTCCAAGCCAATATCGCTGCCGCAGCCAAGGCCAACGCTCCTGCTCCGAAGGCTGATACGCCGCCTGTGCCGGCGGGAAGCCATATGGCGGCTGTTGCCAAAGGCAAACAGCAAAAGGGCTCCTCTCCAAGCATGGCGGTGTAATGTAAGCTGTCATCCCGGCTTTAGGCCGGGATTCATGCCATGCCAACTCGCAAGTGGTTGGGCATGGATTCCCGCCTTCGCGGGAATGACAATTATCCCATTGTTCCCAGTCGTTATTGACCTTTTCAGCCATAAGGTCTATTCTGCCTATCCTTTTTAGAAGGCGAGCGACTATTACCCCGCATCGGATTGTGCTATATTGAAAGCGCATCATAAAGTTCATATCCCACCTTTAAGCGAGAGGCTTATGCAGATTTCCGTTTCCGGTAAAGGCGTCGACGTCGGCGAGGCGCTGCGCAACCACATTGAAAACCAGATCGAAGAACATGTGAAGAAATACATCGATCGCATTACCCAGATGAACACCGTGGTATCGCGCGAGGCGCATTTGTTCCGCGTCGATATCACCGGCAATATCGGCACCCATGCCGGCGCCGTAGTGCGCGGGCGTGGTGAGAGCGAGGAGGTGTATGCCGCCTTCGACATCGCACTGGAACGTATTTCCAAGCAGCTGCGCCGTTACAAGCGTAAGCTGACCAACCACCACAAGCACGCGGAGGAAGGGTTGCCGGAGCCGGTCAGCGGCAAAAAATACGTGCTGAAGCCCGAGGCGGGCGAGCAGGAGGATGAAGCGCATAGCGGCTTGGTGATTGCCGAAAAACCAACGAAGATCGAGACGCTTACGGTCAGCCAGGCGGTCATGAAGATGGACCTGCAGGACCTGCCGGCGCTGATGTTCTTCAACAAGGCGCATGGCCGGCTGAACGTGGTTTACCGCCGGGCAGACGGCAATATTTCCTGGGTCGACCCCGAAACGATCAGGGCCGCATAGCAGCCATGAGCATTTCGACCTAGTAACGGACCGTCCAGTGGCGGTATTGTTAACTGTTATGAACCTTTCTTCCATACTGCAGCCGGAAGCGGTTATTCCCCATCTTCCAGCCCGCGATAAAAAACAGGCGCTGAAGCTGATGGCCTCGCCGGCAGCTAAAATCACTGGCTTGCCGGAGCGCGAGATTTTTTCCGTGTTGCTCGAACGTGAGCATATCGGCTGCACTGGCATGGGCAACGGCGTCTGCATTCCGCACGGCCGGTTCGAGGGATTGAAGAGACCCTATGCCCTGTTCGCCCGCCTGGACAAGCCGATTGAGTTCGGCGCCGCTGACGGTCGGCCGGTCGACCTGATCTTCCTGTTGCTGACTCCTACCAAAGCCAACACCGACCATTTGAAGGCCCTTGCCACCGTGTCCCGCCTGTTGCGCGACAAGGAGTTGTGCCGCAATTTACGCGGTACAAACGACGCCAGCAAGCTGCATGACATGTTGGTGGCGGAAAACGAAGAAGTATAGCAGTGCACTGCCAGCTCCACGCCACCTGCGTCAGCATGGAGGGCAGAGGGGTGCTGCTGCTGGGCGAATCCGGCAGCGGCAAGTCCGATCTCGCCCTGCGACTGATTGGTGCCGGCGCGTTGCTGGTAGCCGACGACCGGGTGGATGTGACACAGGAAAAAAAGAAATTACGCGCCTCTCCCCCACCGGCGCTTTGCGGCAAGCTGGAAGTGCGTGGTGTCGGCATTCTGGAGCTGCCGTATCAGGAGCAGGTGCCGCTGGCGCTGGCCATTTCGCTGGTGACGCGGGAGCAGGTCGAGCGGCTGCCGGACCCGCAGTTCTTTGATTGCCTTGGCCAGCGGCTCCCACTACTATCGCTGCATGCCTTCGATAGCTCCACGGTGATGAAAATCCGTCTTGCGTTGCAACATCAGGAATAATGTATGAAACTCGTCCTCGTCACCGGCATGTCCGGCGCTGGCAAGAGTGTGGCGCTGAAGACGCTTGAGGATTGCGGCTTTGAGGCTATCGACAACATGCCGCTGGCGTTTCTCCCTGCGGTAGCGGCAGGCGGCATGAAACGTAATCTTGCTATCGGGGCTGATATTAGGAGCCGCGATTTTTCCGTCGAGCATTTCCAGGAAGCCGTGGCGAGTCTGCACGCCAACAATGCCGTTGATTTCAAGATCGTATTTCTTGACGCCGACGACGAGGTGCTGCGCCGTCGATTCACCGAGACTCGGCGTCGCCATCCCCTCGCGCTTGACCGGCCGGTTATCGATGGCATTCATCATGAACGGCGGCTGGTCGAAGGCCTGCGCGCGCTAGCCGATCTTGTCATTGATACCACCGAATATGCCGCCGCCGATCTGCGTAAGGTGATGACAGCGCATTTTGCCAGAGAGGAACGCACCCTGTCGGTGGTATTGACCTCATTTTCGTTTAAACGCGGCCTCCCGCGCGAGGCCGACATGGTGTTCGATGTGCGTTTCCTGAAGAACCCGCATTATGAGGCAAAGCTCAAACCGCTGACCGGCCTGGACAAAGGGGTAGGAGCCTACATCGAATCAGATGTCAGCTTCGCTGCTTTCTTCACGAATCTGACGGCGCTGCTTACGCCGCTGCTGCCGCGCTACCTCGAGGAGGGCAAGCAATACCTAACCATCGCGCTCGGCTGTACCGGTGGGAGGCACCGCTCGGTCTATCTGGTGCAAAAGCTCGGTGCATTTTTATACGAAGAGGGCTATAACGTCACCTTAAGACACAGGGACCTTTCCACGGGGGAATAAAATGATCGGTGTCGTTATTGTCGCGCACGGCAAGCTGGCGGATGCGTTCCTCGCCGTCACCGAGCATGTGGTCGGCAGACAGGAGCAGATGCGTGCCATCGGCATCGAACCCGAAGACGATGCGGAAAAGGCGCGCGATCAGATTCTCGAAGCCATCAAGAAAGTAGATACCGGCCAGGGCGTGGTTATTCTCACCGATATGTTCGGGGGTACCCCGTCGAATCTTGCCATTTCCGTGATGAAGCGCGACGGTGTCGAGGTCATTGCCGGCGTCAACCTGCCGATGATGATCAAGCTGGCCAGCGTGCGCGGTCAGGGTACGCTTGCCGAAGTGGTGGCGCAGGCACAGGAAGCGGCGCGCAAATACATCAACGTGGCGGGAAATCTACTGACGAATAAAGATTGAGTCAAAGGTTGGGGTAGACAGGGGAAATCGTGCCGACAAGCATCACCGTCGAAATCACCAACAAGAAAGGGCTGCACGCGCGCGCGGCGGCCAAATTCGTGAAAGTGGCATCCGCCTATGGTCATCTGCAGGCGCAGGTGGTAAAGCTGGGAGAGAACGGGGCGGAGGATTCGCCGCTCGTATCGGCGTCATCGATACTGGGGCTGATGATGCTGGGTGCCGATGCGGGCTCGAAGCTACGTGTCACCGCCGACGGAGAGCAGGCGCCGGCCATGCTGGACGAACTGCAGGCGCTGGTGGAAAACCGCTTCGGGGAAGGGGAGTGAGCACCATGGACGACAGCATTATCCAAGTCACCAAGGAATGGAAAAAGCGCGCCTACATTACCAAAGAGCGCTACCAGGACATGTACGAAGCCTCGATCAAGGATCCAGATGCTTTCTGGGCCGAACAAGCGGAACAGTTCACATGGCGCCAGAGCTGGGATCGTGTGAAGCATACCAGCTTCAATAGCCCCGTCTCGATCCATTGGTACGAGGGCGCCAAGCTCAACATTACCGAGAGCTGCCTCGACCGACATCTTCCCGCGCGGGCGCAGCAGGTAGCCTATATCTGGGAAGGCGACGATCCGAAGGAATCAAAATCCGTCACGTATCAGGAACTCTACGAGGAGGTCTGCCGCTTGGCCAATGTGCTGAAAGCCTGCGGTGTCAAGAAAGGCGATCGCGTGACCATCTACCTGCCGATGATTCCCGAAGCGACGGTCGCCATGTTGGCCTGCGCCCGCATCGGGGCGGTGCATTCGGTGGTGTTCGGCGGCTTCTCCGCCACCGCGCTGAAAGGTCGCATCGAGGATTGCGGCAGCAAGGTGGTCATCACCGCCGACGAGGGGCTTCGCGGCGGCAGAAAGGCGCCCCTCAAGGCCAATGTCGATGAAGCAGCGCAAGATTTGGATATCGATTGCATCATCGTAGTGAAGCGCACCGGCGGAAGTATTGCATGGAATGCAGAACGCGACGTCTGGTATCACGAAGTCACAGCGAAAGCGCCCATCGAATGCCCAGCGACGGTCATGGACGCGGAAGACCCGCTGTTCATCCTCTACACCTCCGGCTCAACCGGCAAGCCCAAGGGTGTGTTGCACACCGGTGGCGGCTACATGGTATGGGCGGGAGTGACGTTCAAGTATACGTTTGATTATAAATCTCCCTCCCCCCTTGTGGGGGAGGGCAGGGTGGGGGGGGACTCTCCACAATCTCAGACATCGCCTTTGTCGCACCAGCCCCCCCTCCCTATCCCTCCCCCACAAGGGGGGAGGGAAGATGGAGACATCTTCTGGTGCACCGCCGATGTCGGCTGGGTGACCGGCCATACCTATATCGTCTATGGTCCGCTGTTGAACGGCGCGACCTCGGTGCTGTACGAAGGTGTACCGCACTATCCCGACTGGGGCCGTTTCTGGCAGGTGGTGGACAAGCACAAGGTGACGATCTTCCACACCGCGCCTACCGCCATCCGCGCCATCATGCGTGAGGGCGATGCGCCTGTGAAGAAAACCTCGCGCCAGACATTGCGTTTGCTCGGCAGCGTCGGCGAACCGATCAATCCCGAGGCGTGGCTGTGGTATTACAATGTCGTCGGTGAGGGGCGTTGTCCCATCGTCGATACCTGGTGGCAGACCGAAACCGGCGGCAATATGCTGGCACCGTTCCCCGGCGCGACTAATCTGAAGCCAGGCTCGGCCACTTGGCCGTTCTTCGGCGTGCAGCCGGTCATTGTCGATCAGAACGGCAAGGTCTGCGAGGGCGAGTGCGAGGGGATGCTGTGCATTGCCGATTCCTGGCCCGGGCAGGCGCGTTCGGTATTCGGCGACCATAAGCGCTTCGAGGAAACTTATTTCTCTCAATTCCCAGGCTATTACTTCACCGGTGACGGTGCGCGGCGCGATGCGGATGGCTATTACTGGATCACCGGCCGCATTGATGACGTGCTGAACGTCTCCGGTCACCGACTGGGCACGGCGGAGATCGAAAGCGCGCTGGTGGGACACGACCATGTAACGGAGGCGGCGGTGGTCGGCTACCCGCACGACATCAAGGGGCAGGGGATTTACTGTTATGTTACGCTGGCGGCGGGCATCTCGCCGAACGAGGCGATGGAGAAGGATTTGAAGCAGTGGGTGCGCAAGGAGTTGGGACCGATTGCCACGCCCGACGTCATCCACTTCACCGCAGCGCTACCCAAGACGCGCTCCGGCAAAATCATGCGCCGCATCCTGCGCAAGATCGCCGAGGGCGATACCTCCAGCCTCGGCGACACCTCGACGCTCACCAATCCGGAAGTGGTGGAAGAGCTGGTGCAGGGAAGGAAGAAGGCGGCGTAGTTAAACGTGCCGGTCTTTATCCAGTTTATTTGGATCGATAGGCAGGCTATCCTTCCCGCCGACGGGGATATGGGCGAACTCCCCGGCTTTCCATTGCTCGGCCAGTTGCGATAACTTCTGGCCATCCGCTGGTTCACTTGCAGCCTGTTTATCTGACTGATTCTTTTTGTCAGATGGAGTGCGGTTAGCCGCCGCCGCCCTAATTTCAGCATCCCTGACTTCCGCTTCGACGGCCTTGATCTGTTTTTTAATGGACTCTTCCTGAGCGACTTCCCTTAAAAGGTCTATACCCGCGTTCACTTCATTTTCAATAAAACTTCTCATCTGTCCCTTTGAAAACTCCTCGGGTATCAGGAAAGCACTTTTTTCCGAGTACATGTCAAAAGTATAGTGCCTTTTAAGATACCTTTCTCTTCCTCCGGCTGTCACACCGGTGAAAGTTACCTTATTGCTGGCGGGATCTATTGTACCGTCCAAGGTCATGGTTTCGACTTTTCCCTGAATTATTCCCCGCATGTTGTAAGTGACATGCTCGCCGTTGATATTGCATTCCGCAATCTCGCAGCCGCCTTCTGCCTTAGTGGATAGCACCAGCGGCACGTTTCGCTCGGCGCGTTTTAGCGGTGACGCGTTTGACTCAGCCATCGCAAGGTTGTCTTCATGCACGCGAGTTGGACTGAATGCAGCCACGCGGACCGGCTGATCCGGTCCGTCGGCTAGGGTTTTTGGCAGATCGGCTGAAACAAAAGGTTCAGTTTGGGCGCGGTCAATAGGAGTATGTACGAGCGCCGCTGCTGAATTAGAGGTCTGCACCTGCTGATTGGCATGATAAAAGATATTATCCGGCGAGGCGATGTCGGAGCGTTGCATTTTAACGGTCGTATAGGTTTTTTCATTTGACGCCAGCGGAGGCAGGCTGTCCAGCGCATATGCTGCCGGTTGTTTTAAACGCAGCAGTCCCTGGTCATCCAGTACCTCAAATGTATCCTTAGTGGCGAAGTTGCCTTTCTCATCGCGCAGCTTCACCCCTTCGGCAATAACGGATCCGGCAACAGGCTTATCGAAATCTTTTATCTTCCCGGACAGAATCACATCGTAAGTCTGCTTCTGCCCGCCCCGTTCGACAGTGATTTTTCCAAGATTAGCATTGACCTCCGGACTTTTGGGGTCGCTCTGCACAAAGGTAACATCGACAAGGCTGCGCTCCAGCATGTCTTCCATCCGCCGCCGGTGATGGGAGAAGGTTAGGCCTTCAGCATTGCGGTCGCTGCCGGTGTTCACCACCTGCAGCTGTTCTTTTCCTGCTTGCTTATCCTTGGTTAGCTCCAGCTGATAGGTCTGCGCTACCGGCAGTTGCGCCACCAGCGTTTCCTGATCCTTATCCTTCGGGCGGTATTCGATGCGGTCAAAGGTGGCGCTTTTTCCATCGGCGGCTTTACGGCCGACCATATGGGCCTCATATTCGTTTCCTTCGACAGTAACCTTGCCGAGCTTGAAGGAATCTTGTCCATTAGCGGATTCAAGGGCAATTCTTTCCGCTCCGGCTCGTTGATCGACGGCACGGCGGATATTTGTCTCCAGCTCATCCGAATCTTTTGAACCGGTCGGTTTTGCATTGCGTGCAGCCTCAGCAGCATCCTGGGCCTGCTGGATCGCCGGACTGTTGGCCAGTGATGTTTGCACCGTGGGGCCAGTATCGGGAGACGCATCTTTTTTCATGCCCAGCCAGTCGGCAGCGACGCCGCCGGTCATGGCGCTGACGGCAACAAAAGCCAGCGCGGCCAATAGCAACCCGATCAGGCCGCCGCCGAGAGCCGACCCGATCACCCAGGCCAGCACGCCGGCAGCGATACCCATGGCGTTTTTACCGAGGAAACCTTCCGGCTTGATGGTTCCGGGCTCGTCACCGCTATGCGCGTCGGTGTCGGTGTTGACAGTCATTTCAGGACGCGCAGAATCCGCGGCTGCAACTGGAGTCGGGCTGGCAGGTGAGGTAGGAGCAGCGTTATCACCCACAGGTTCAACTGGAACCTCTCTGGTCTGCGATACGGTCGAAACGGGAATGGTCTGTCCAGATTCATCCGCTGCCAGGGCTGGCTGCGGCATCTTGCTATCGGGCTTGAACGCCCAGGTACGGCTACCAGCGGTTGCATGCAAATCCAGATGCGGGAAATTCAGAATGAGCGGATCGTTGACAGGGATTTGACGATCGAACTCGTTGAAGAACGTCAATGATCCATTTTGTTCAACCAGTGTTATATTTTTGCTGAACAGATATTCTTCAAGATATGCTTTAGCGCCTTCTATCGCCCGGCTATCTTCGCCAGCCGCCTTGCGTTCCTTAATCCAGGTATCAAGACCAGCGGCGTCGCGTATGACACGCGCCTTGGGATAACGCTCTTCCAGGCGCTTACTCAAGTCGTTCGCTATATTGTCTTCTTCAGGCATTTTAGGTCCTTTTACTGGAGTTTCCAGTTATCCCATTATTCCACAACCGTATATTTCGCCCTAATGAACCTTTCATGACGCTACCCGAAAATCAGTATTTTATTTCGATGCATTGTCATCATTCCGTCATCTTGGGCGAGTAGGGCTGGAGGCCAGTCCTCCCGCCGGACCGCCCGGAGAAAGATTTCCCGTATCCGCAGCGGTGAATGGCCTGTCCTGTTCCTCACCTGCGCCTCGGGCGATCGCCGCCGCCAGTGCCTCTTCTCGCGCCTGTTCCTGCGCGTCGACGCGTTTTACCGCCTGGTCGATCACCCCGCCGGCGGGTGGAGTCAGGTTACGGCTTTTGCCGCCGAATCCGCCGCTGAAATTAAACATGCCGCTCAGCTTGTTGCCGCCCACGGCGCCCATGATGGGACCAAGCGCCAGCGCCACCAGGCCAAGGGCGCCGAATCCCCCGCCGCCGGTCAGCTTGAAGGCCATCAGCCCGCCGAGTACCGCGCCGATAATGCCGCTCAGTTGGAATCCACCTTTGTCGGTGTCGTACACCTGTTTGACCAGCCAGCCAATACCGTCGGAAATCGGATTGCGTGAGCCACCCTCCGTCGGCGCGGTTTGCCGCCGATGGTGCCCTTCGATAAAATCCCTGGCCTGCTGCTGCCCCTGAATTTGTGACTGCAGCCCCCTGCGCCAGCTTGTGTTATCGTAACGCATCTGCTGTACCTGAATCTTTTCTTACCCTTACAGGATAGTACAGCCATTGTCCTTGTTACAAGTTAAGCTTTTGTTACACTGGCAATTTTTTCGCCGTCAGGCGGGCAGGCGAATGAGGGTCGAATGCCAGGGCGAATTGGCGAATTGCTCAATGATTTCAAAGCCTAAATTCAAATATGTCCGTTCCGTGTCGGCCGCCTTCCAAGCCAACATGCCAGAAATCAGTGCAAAACCGCCCGACGCGAGCTGTTCCTTGACCTTGGGTGCCATTTCGACCAGGAACTCGGCCAGAAGATTGATGATAATCAGGTCGTAAGGCCCTCTTTGCGCAATTTCCGGGGTCAGGAATCCATCGCTTCTGACGAGCGTAATCCGATCTTCCAGTCGGTTAGCCTTAATGTGTGCCGCTGCATCAGTCAGCGCCTTTTCGGAGATATCCACGGCCAGCACCCGCGCATCCCACACCGTTGCTGCGACGACCGACAGGATGCCGTTGCCACATCCCATATCGAGGATATTGAAGTAATCCTGCCTTTCGTGCAGCCACTGCAGGGCGCTGATGCACAGCTCGGTGGCGGGGTGGGCGCCGATGGTGTCGATGGCAATGTCCATGGGTATTCATCTAAAAGGTTAATTCACGGCCGGTAAAGGGTATTTTAAGGATTCGGGGATTACAATACCGCAGTTCAGGATTTGTTAATCCTTGCCCGCTACAACTCGAGAAAAACCATACCGCAGCGATGAAAAAACGTATTCTGATCGTCGAGGACAATGATCTGAATCTGAAGCTGTTCAGGGATCTGCTGACGGCGCATGGTTATGAAACCATCGAAACCAAGGAAGGCATGGATGCTATCGCGCTGACGCGCAGCGAGCATCCCGACCTGATTTTAATGGACATTCAGCTACCCGAAATTTCCGGCCTCGAGGTGACACGCAAATTAAAATCGGAGGAAGCCATTCGGGACATCCCGATCATCGCCGTCACTGCCTTCGCCATGAAGGACGATGAGGAAAAAATTCTCTCCGCCGGTTGCGAAGCCTATATCTCCAAGCCCATCTCGATTGGACCCTTCCTGAGTACGGTGCGGAGGTTCCTGGGCGAGGAGCAGATAGCGTAATGACCGCCCAGATTCTCGTTGTCGACGACGTCCCCGCTAATGTCAAACTGCTGGAAGCCAAGCTTGCCAGCGAATATTACGACGTCGTCACCGCGAAAGACGGATTCGAGGCGCTGGCCAAGACCAGGGAGCACCGGCCCGATATCATTCTGCTCGACATCATGATGCCCGGCATGGACGGTTTCGAAGTATGCCGCAAGCTGAAGGCGGACGCTGATCTGTCACACATCCCTGTTGTTATGGTGACGGCGCTGTCGGAGAAGTCTGACCGCTTAAAGGGATTGGAATCCGGTGCCGATGACTTCCTCACTAAACCGATTAATGACATGGCCCTGTTCGCGCGCGTCAAGTCGCTGGTACGCATCAAGATGCTGCTCGATGAAGTGCGTCTGCGCGACCAGACCAGCGCCCAGCTCGGTATCGAGCCGGCAGCGAACAATGCCTTTATCTCTGACGTGTCTGGTGCATGCGTGTTGCTTATCGACGACGACCACGTGCAGGGCAAGCAGATTGTTGCCAAGCTCAATGAATCCTATAAGACCGAATGGGTGCAGGAGCCGGATCAGGCGCTTGCCCGGGCGCTCGAAGGGAACTTCGATGCCGTATTGATCAGCACGTTGCTGGCCGATGCCGACGGGCTGCGGCTCGCTTCACAGATCAAAAGCCAGGAGTCCATGCGTAACGTCCCGGTACTGGTATTTGTCGACGAGGATGACCAGAAGCTAATGCTTAAGGCGCTGGAGATGGGCATCAACGATTACCTGCTGGTGCCGGTTGACAAGAATGAGATGACGGCACGCGTGCGCACGCAGATCCGCCGCAAGAAATACCAGGATACGCTCAAGTCGCATTATGAGAAGAGCATCTCGATGGCGGTCACCGACGGCCTGACCGGTCTCTACAATCGCCATTACCTGAACACCCATCTTGGCAACATGGTCAGGCAGGCCATTAGGAATGGCAAGAATATGGCGCTGATGATCATGGACATGGATTACTTCAAGCAGGTCAACGATGAGTATGGTCACGATGCGGGTGATGCCGTGCTCAAACAGCTGGCAAAGGCAATCATTCCGGAAACGCGTTCGACTGATCTGGTGGCGCGTTTCGGTGGCGAGGAATTCATTATTTTGATGCCGGAAACCAACGCGCAGGCGGCAAGGCAGGCGGCGGAGCGTCTGCGCAAGGCCATCGAAAACATGGAATTCCAAATCGGTGACGGTAAGACCGTACGCTGCACTCTGTCCATCGGGGTAGCCAACATGCACTCTGAAGGTGATAGCGCTGAAGGGCTGCTCAAACGCGCCGATGAGGCGATGTATCGTGCCAAGCGTAATGGCCGCAACCGGGTGGAGATTGCCGTGCAGGCGGTGCCGAAGGGGTGGTAAATATTAGGCATTGGGTATTAGGTTAGTCAGGCCTTTCGCTCGTGCCTAATCTCCAATGCCTAATGTCACTAAAACCGGAGCATGGTCGGAAGCTTTTTCTAGGGCCCGCAGTTCTTTTCTGACGGCGCATTCCTGTAACATATCCGCTGCCTGCGGCGACAGCAGCAGGTGATCGATACGCAGACCATCATTGCGCTCATAGGCGCCGGTGCGGTAGTCCCACCAACTGTATCCCTCCCTGTCCTTTTGTAGAGAAGCTAGCCGCCATCCGTCCTGCATGCCTAGCGCCAGCAACCGGCGGAACTCTCTTCGTACCTCGTCATGCGTCAGCACACTGCCTTCCCATCGCTTCGGATCGTGCACATCACGGTCCTCGGGGGCGATGTTATAGTCGCCGCCGACCGCCAGCATCTCGCCGTAGGAAAGCAGTGTCTTCATATGCGCGTGCAGCCGGTCGAGGAACTGCAGCTTGTACTGGAATTTATCGGAATCCGCCGTTTGCCCGTTGGGGACATATACCGAGGCCACCCGCATGGCATCGGGTCTTTTTTCTGCCAGCTGCCGATTGCCAGCCGCTAACTGCTTCGGCAGCGAAACCACCGCTTCGATATATCTCGACTGCGTGTCATCGTTTCCCGGCAGGCCGCGCCGGATATCTTCGAGCGGAAACTTGGAGAGGATCGCCACGCCGTTATAGGTTTTCTGCCCGTGCGTTGCGATATTGTAGCCCAGCTCCTCGATCTCCATGGCCGGGAAGGCTTCATCTAGGCACTTGATTTCCTGCAGCAGCACGATGTCGGGGTGGTCCGCTTTGAGCCAGCCCAGCAGCTGCGGCAGGCGGACCTTGACTGAGTTGACGTTCCAGGTGGCGATGGAGATCATATGGTCATGTCATCCCGAGTTGGAATGAGGGCTATATTTAAATAGCAGATTCCCCGCATTTAATCGGAATGACAATAAAAAAATCAACGGCGCGATTTTACTTTCCAAACGTGACGTGCGCACAGCCAGCCTGCCAGCGCAATGGCAAGCGCATTCAGCGCAGTGGCAATGTTTAGCCGTCTGCCGTGATAGAGTCCTGTCCAGCTTTCCAGATAGGGGAATTGTCTCACCGGCGGCGCCAACAGCGATGCAGCCTGAAACAGGGCAGCGAGCAGGAACCAGCGCGGTTGCATGCAAGCCAGTACCAGCGAAAAAATGTCGGCGGTAAAGAAATAACGGTCATGCATGAAGGGGAGGGTGAAGGGCAGCAGGCCCGCTGAAAGCGTGGCCAGCAGCATATAGGAAACCGGTGTTACCTCCCGCCAGCGCTGGTAGCTCACGACAGTGATGATCAGGCCGCAAAAGATTGCCACGAGCAAACCGAGATTTATTACCCATACCGGGTCGATATCTCGAAGGTAGAGATAGGGGTTGGCAGCATTAAGATTGATTGGATATCTGGCAACCTGGCCATAATAGATTTTCAGCATATTCAGCATCGGGCGACCCTGGAGCCAGGCAGGAACGCAGGTTAGCACGTACACGGCGGGAATAATCCAAAGCTGCCTCCATGGGATGGTCCGCTTCAGCAGCAGCGCCAGCAGCACCGGGAAGAGGAACACTACCTGCGGCTTCAATGAAAAGGCGATCCCGGCGTAGATCAGGGCCATGCGCGGGCGCTGCGTTAGGACGTAATAGCTGCCGCCCAGCAGGAAAGCGGTGAACCATATGTCGCATTGTGCGGAAACGGCGCCATTGACGATCACGCTTGGCGCCAGCAGCAGAAGTAGCGCGGCCGCTAGGGGCATTCGTGAATGCGGCTGGTCGCGGTATTGCAGGCCAACGATGCGGTAGGCCCAGTAGGCAGCGATGACTTCGCCGACGAAACTGACATACTTGATGACATGTTCGGTTCGGGCCAGCGGGAGAAGGAAGTCGCCGACGCCCAGCAGGTAAGTGTACAGCGGGGCGTAATTGCTGACGCCGCGTCCATACGCTTCCGCCAGTCCGTAAAATCGGATATGGCGCATCCAGTGTTGCAGGAAAAGCGTGATATCGGCCGAAACGAAATCCAGCGCCTGCATGCGCAGCCACCCTGCGGTCAGGAGAAGGAGCAGCACCGTGATACCCTCCCGGTAATGGGAACGCAGCCAGATTCCCGCTGCCCGGCGTTGCCGGTATCCGTGCAGCAGCAGGCGCGCCGTGGGATAAACCAACAAGCATAAGCCGATGCTCAGTAGTACACTACTGGGGTGCAGGCTGCGTATATTGACCTGCTGCAGGGATTTTGCCTCCGCCGTCAGGCGCAGCTGATTATCTCCTAGCGAGAGGTGTGGCAGGAGATCGAGTGTCAGGACGGGGTTCCTGCACTGTTCCGCATAACCGGCAGGGAGTTCCATGACCCTGCCGTTGATACTGAGGCTCTGCACGCAGCCGCCGGTGGAGATGCGGATAATGCCGGACTGGAACAGCCCGTACCTCAAGGTAGCGGTCAGAGAGGCTGGTGCATCGGGCTTGGCATGTTCCTGCTGCGGAGTATGGACAGTGATGTTAGTGACGGCAATGGGCGTGTGGGTCCAGAGCGCAATCGCCAGCGTTAGAAATATTCCGCTCAGCGCCAGAAGCCAGGGATGATTGGGTCTGAGGAGGGCAGAAAAACGGCTCAATGCGGCATCCCTTGCATGGTGACCATAAGGCCAACATAAGCATAAAGGCCGCAGTCGAAAAGTGCCTTTATAAGGCTACAGGCTGACCGAGAAGGAATTGCCGCAGCCGCAGCGAGCAGTGGCGTTGGGGTTCTTTATGGAGAAGCCGGCGCTCGCCAGGTCCTCGCTGTAATCGAGCGTTGAGCCTTTCAGGATGCCGAGCGATACGTCATCGACGATGACTTCGGCGTCGCCTTGCGCAATGATATGGTCGTCTGTTGCGGGCTCGCCCTCGTCGAGCAGGAATTCATACTGGAATCCCGAGCAGCCGCCGCCCTTCACCAGCACGCGGAAGCGCATGTGCGGCTTACCGTCCTGTGTCTTAAGCGCGTTGATGCGTGCCGCCGCCGCCTCAGTCAGCGAAAAACCGGCGAAGGGAGGGGAAGTATTAGCAGTATGGGCTTGCGTTTCCATTCTCTAAATATGGCGTATTTCAGGGGATTCTTCAAGGAAACACGGGCACTTTTTCAATTCGCTTGTCATTATAGCGGCTTACGTTTATTCCTTTTCCCCCTATGACCGATCATACGCCTAAACAGGGGCTTGCCCCCTATGCCTGCCATCCCGGCAATAGCCGCGGCAGGCTGCATAAGGAAGAGGAGAGCGCCAGCCGCTCGCCCTACCAGCGCGACCGCGACCGCATCATCCATTCCACTGCCTTCCGCCGCCTCGAATACAAGACGCAGGTCTTCGTCAACCATGAGGGCGACCATTACCGCACGCGGCTGACGCATAGCCTGGAGGTGTCGCAACTGGCGCGTTCGATGTGCCGGACGCTCGGCCTCAACGAAGATTTGGGCGAAACGCTGGCGCTGGCGCATGATCTGGGCCATCCGCCGTTCGGCCATGCCGGCGAGGAGGCGCTCGCCGAAGCGATGGAGCCGTTCGGCGGTTTCGACCACAATGCCCATACGCTGCGCATCGTCACCGCGCTCGAGCAGCGCTATGCCGGGTTCGACGGGCTGAACCTGACTTGGGAGACACTCGAAGGCATCACCAAGCATAACGGGCCGTTGCTGAAGCGCACGGGAGCGTCGATTTTTTCCAAGCTGCTTAACAAACCCTTCTCGCCGACCCTGCCGCGCGCCATCACCGATTACAATGCCAAGCATGATCTCCAGCTCGACTATTTCGCCGGTGGCGAGGCGCAGATCGCCGCGCTGGCTGACGACATCGCCTATAACAACCATGACATTGATGACGGGTTGCGTGCCGGGCTGTTCACGCTCGAGCAGCTCGATGCGGTGGAAGGGGTTGGCAAGATTTTCCGCGAGGTAAGGAACCGCTACCCCGGCATCGATGAGCCGCGCCTGATCCATGAAGCCATCCGCCGTCTGATCAATCGCATGGTGACCGATCTGACGCGTCATACGGCACAGCGAATCGCCGCCGAGGAGATCGGGACCGTGGACGATATCCGCAAGCTGGGCGAGCCGCTGGTGGCCTTCTCAGCCGAGATGCAGGAAACTAACCTGAGGCTTAAGGAATTCCTGATGGCGCACATGTACCGCCATTACAAGGTCAACCGCATGGCGAGCAAGGCCAAGCGCGTCGTGCGCGAGCTGTTCGCCTTCTTCCTCGCCGAGCCGCAATGCCTGCCGACTACCTGGCGTACCATTGCCGGCCAGCCCAAGAGCGCCACCACCGCCATGGCAGTGTGCGATTTCATTGCCGGCATGACTGATCGCTTCGCGCTTGATGAATACCGCCGCGTGTTTGACGTGCAGGCGCGGAGCTGGTTGGGGAAGTGACGGTAAGCCTTAGCGGCTCTGCCGCTTAGGCTCCCGTCATCCCGGCGAAGGCCGGGATCCAGATATAGAATAAGAACTGGATTCCCGCCTGCGCGGGAATAACAAAAAGAAAAAGAAATGAATATTTTCAAACAAATAGAACAAAGCATTCATGCAATAGTTGAGCGACTGAAGGCGGAGGGTAAGCTGCCCGAAACCGTTTCGGCAGCAAAAGTGGAGGCCACTCCATCGCGTGAAGCGTCGCATGGCGACATTGCCACCAATGCCGCGATGGTACTGGCGGCGCAGGCGGGAAAGAAGCCCCGCGAGATCGCCGATTTGCTGGTTGATTATTTAACCAAAATAGAAGGAGTGGCAAGGGCTGACATCGCTGGCCCGGGATTCATCAACCTGACACTTGCGCCTTCGGTATGGCAGCAATCCATTGCGACCATTCTCGAACACGGCCGCGGGTACGGTAATAGCAATATTGGTCAAGGCAGGAGGGCCAATGTCGAATATGTCTCGGCCAATCCGACTGGCCCGATGCATGTCGGCCACGGGCGTGGCGCGGTCTATGGCGATGCGCTGGCTACCTTGCTGCTGAAAGCAGGATATAACGTCACCAAGGAATATTACATCAACGATGCCGGGGCACAGGTCGACAAGGTGGCCGAATCGGTTTACCTGCGTTACCGTGAAGCCTGCGGCGAAGCCATCGGGGAAATTCCGGAAGGACTTTACCCCGGCGATTACCTGATCCCGATCGGTGAGGCGCTGCGTCGCCTTCATGACCGCAGACTGCTTACCATGGATCGTGCCCAGTGGCTGCCCATCGTGCGCGACTATGCGTTAGAAGCGATCATGGTAATGATCAAGGACGACTTGGCGGCACTAGGCATTCATCATGATGTTTTCACTTCCGAGCGAGCATTAACGCAAGCGGGTAAAGTTGACGAGGCGATCCGCGTACTGGACGAGAAGGGGCTGGTTTATACCGGCGTGCTGGAGCCCCCTAAAGGTAAGACGCCCGAGGACTGGGAACCGCGGCCGCAGACCTTGTTCAAGTCTTCGGAATTTGGCGACGACTGCGACCGTCCGGTGAAGAAATCCGACGGTAGCTGGACCTATTTCGCTCCTGACATCGCCTACCATTTCGACAAGTGTAAGCGCGGCTTCGACCTGCTGATCGACGTATTCGGCGCCGATCACGGCGGCTACGTCAAACGCATCAAGGCGGTGGTGCAGGCCCTCTCCGGCGGCAAGGTGGAGATGGAGGTGAAGCTCTGCCAGCTGGTGAAGTTCCTGCGCGGCGGCGAGCCGATGAAAATGTCCAAGCGCGCCGGCACCTTCGTCACCGTGCGCGAAGTGGTGGACGAGGTAGGCAGGGACGTGTTCCGCTTCATCATGCTCACCCGCAAGAACGACGTGCCGCTCGATTTCGATTTCCAGAAGGTGATGGAGCAGTCGAAGGACAACCCGGTATTCTACGTGCAGTACGCGCATGCGCGTTGCCGGTCGATCGCCAGGCGGGCGGCAGAGGAGATGCCGGAGGCGCTTAAGAGATGTGAGGAGCTGGGGATGTGGGAATGTGGGGAAAAGAAAGTATCTCCACCTCTTCACCTCTCCCCCCCCCCCATCTCCTCTCCCGCCTCACCCACCCCGAAGAGCTCGCCCTCATCCGCCAGATGTGCAACTGGCCGCGGCTGGTCGAGCAGGCGGCGGTTGCCCTCGAGCCGCACCGCGTCGCGTTCTATCTTTACGATCTGGCGTCCACCTTCCATGGCCTGTGGAATCTCGGCAATGACGATTCCGGCCTGCGCTTCCTGGTCAGGGATGATGTAGAACTGACGGCCGCGCGGCTGGCGCTGTCGCAGGCGCTGTCGCAGGTGATTGCCTCGGGGCTTCTGGTTTTGGGGGTTGAGCCGGCGGAGGAAATGCGCTAGTACAGGGCGCGTAAAAGCGGTTACGGAAAGATGTACGAAGATCCGGACGACAGGGATTTCATGATCGAAGGGGAGGGGCTGCCGCACGGCATGGCCCGCTGGCTGCCGAGCTTGGTGGTGTTGACGGCCATCGGCGGCTTCCTGACGCTCGCCTGGTATGCCTATCATGCGGGGACTCAGTCAGTGCGCGATGAAGACCTGCTGGTGGTTGAGGCGGACGATTCGCCGATCAAGGAAAAGCCGCTCGACCCCGGCGGCATGCAGTTCCCCGATCAGGACAAGACCGTGTTCGAGACTTTCTCTGCCAAGCGCGACAATCCCAAGGTAGAGCGCGTGCTGCCGCCGCCCGAGGAGCCTATCATGGTGGAAACGGCAGCGCCGGCGCCTGTCGAGCCGCCGGTTGCCTCCGATAAGCCGGAACTGGTCATCGGCGCCGATACCGGCGTGGCAGTGAAACTCCCGGCTGATGAGGCACCGAAACCGAAAGCGGAGGATGTAGCCAGGGCGAAGGAAGCGGCCAGGCCGATGCCTTCCCTTTCCAAAGACGTAGCGCCTGCCGACAATCAGGCGGAAACCTTCATTGCCAGAAACGAGGCGAAGGCCGAAACCGTGAAGAAGGAAGCAGCAAAAACGGAAGAAAAACTGATCTCGCCGGCCGATGCTGTTCCTGCCTCCGGCAACGTCAGAATACAACTGGGTGCCTACCGGTCGGAAGAGGAGGCGCTTGCCGCCTGGGGCAAGATCGTGCGCAAGCATGCCAACCTGCTGTCGGGGCGCGAGCGCCTGATCGTCAGGGCCGACCTCGGCGCGAAAGGGATTTATTACCGCCTGCGTATCCCCGGCTTTGCCAATACGCTGGAAGCCAAGGCAATGTGCGACAAGCTGACGGCCAGGGGGCAGGCCTGCATCCTCGCCCCTGCCAGATAACCGTATGGCATCACCGCTCTCTGCTGTTATATTCGATACCGAAGGCACCACGCTGACTTCAGAAGAGAAAGCCTTTTTTCGCGACATCAACCCGTTCGGCTATATCCTCTTTGCACGCCACTGTACCTCTCCCGAGGATGTGAAACGGCTTATTGGTGAATTGAAATCGCTGTCGGGGCGCGACCGGCTGCCGGTGCTGATCGACCAGGAAGGCGGACGCGTGGCGCGGCTTAAGCCGCCGCACTGGCCCAAATACCCGCCCGCCGGCGTCTTTGCCACTATGGCGAGTGCCGACCGCGAGAGCGCGCATAACGCCGTGTATCTCAACGCACGGCTGATCGCTGCCGATCTGTATGAGCTTGGTATCACCGTGGATTGCGCACCGCTGGCTGATCTACCGGTCGAAGGGGCGCACGATATCATCGGGGATCGCGCCTTCGGACGTGAGGCCGATCAGGTGGTCTACCTGGCGCGGGCGCAGGCAAAGGGCCTGATGGATGGCGGCATCGTACCGGTCCTGAAGCATATCCCCGGCCATGGCCGCGCCTTCGCCGACAGCCATGAGGAGCTGCCGGTGGTGAAGGAGCCGCTGGAGGTATTGCGGAAAACCGATTTCGTACCCTTCAAGGCGCTGGCCAGCCTCCCGATGGCGATGACGGCGCATGTGCTCTATACCGCGATTGACGAGGTACATATGGCGACCTGCTCAAAGAAGGCCATTGCGCTGATTCGCGGGGAGCTTGGTTTCAAGGGACTGCTGCTGTCGGATGATCTGTCGATGAAGGCAATGGGCGGCAGCCTTGACAGCCGTGCCCGCGATGCGCTGGCGGCAGGCTGCGATGTGGTGCTGCATTGCAACGGCACGCTGGACGAGCGGAAGGAAGTGGCTAAGGGGGTATCCGTGCTGGAAGGCGAAGCGCTGGCCCGCGCTGAAACGGCGATGCGCTCAGTGCGCACGCCGGTGACGTTTGATCACATCGAGGCCCGCCGTACGCTGGACGAGATGCTAAAGGTATATGCATAATATTCCCTCTCCCGCATTGCGGGAGAGGGTTAGGGTGAGGGCGCTTGGGTAATAAGTGCGCAAGGAAGCGCCTTCACCCCGGCCCTCTCCCGTAAACGGGAGAGGGGGAAGGAGAAATGCCCGACTGGTTATTGGACGCCTCCGCCTGGGTGCTGCCGGTGATTCTGGCGGTGACCCTGCACGAGGCGGCGCATGGCTGGGTGGCTGAGCGCTTTGGCGACGATACGGCAAGGCGGGCAGGGCGCGTCACCTTCAATCCCTTGAAGCATGTCGACCGCTTCGGCACGATTATCTTTCCGGCTGTGCTGTTGCTACTCAAATCGCCGGTCGTGATCGGCTACGCTAAGCCGGTGCCGGTGAATTTCCACCGCCTGCAGCCGCCGCGCCGGGGCATGCTGCTGGTGGCGCTGGCCGGGCCGGGCACTAACATCCTTCTGGCGGTCGTCTCGGCGCTGCTGCTGCATATCGAGGCGTGGGTGACGCCGGAGGAGGCGCCATGGCTTTACCAGAACCTCTACCGTTCACTACTCATCAACTGCGTGCTGGCGGTATTCAACCTGCTGCCCATCCTGCCGCTCGACGGCGGCCGCGTCATCGACGCTCTTCTGCCGTCGGGCGCCCTGAAGCGTCGGTTCGAGACGCTGGAGCGTTACGGCATCCTGCTCGTACTGGCGGCGCTGCTGGTGCCGCCCGCGCTCGGCTTTTACCAGGTGCAGGCGGTCATCACCGTGCCTTCCTTCTGGCTGCTGGAGAATATCCTGTACCTGACGGGGAATGGCGGGTGACACGGCAGCCGAATTTGTGTTAACCTGCTGCCGAATCAATCATTAGGAGAAAATCATGGGACTGAGTTTCTGGCATCTGCTGCTGATCCTGATCGTGGTGTTCGTGCTGTTCGGGGCGGGCAAGCTTCCGAAGGTGATGGGCGACGTCGGCAAGGGCATCCGCAATTTGCGCGAAGGCCTGAAGGGCGACGAGGAGAAGGATAATAGATGATAAGATGAGAGATGATATGAACTGCATATCTTTCCTATCATCGATCATCTTATCATCCATCATCTATGTTTGACCTCTCCTTCGCCGAACTGGCGCTGATCATCATCGTCGCGGTGGTTTTCATCGGGCCGAAAGACTTGCCGGTGGTGTTGCGCGCGTTGTCGAAAGCCATGCGCAGCATTCGCCGCTTCGGGCAGGAATTGAAGTGCGAGTTCGACAAGTTGTCGGAGGAAGCTGGCGTTGAAGATATCCGGCGCGAGGTACGCATGATCAGGGGCGATGATGGCAGGCTCTATGAGAGCTACGATATTCCGACGGACAAACGCCATGACGGATGAGGACGCACTTCCTTCCCAACCGCTGCTGTCTCACTTCATTGAGCTGAAACGGCGTTTGCTTATCTCGCTGCTGGCGTTCATCGCTGCCACCATCGCCTGCTATCTGGTGGCGGGGGACCTCTATTCCTTTCTGGTGCAGCCGTTGGCCGAGGCGTTTGAGGATCCGGCGCAGCGCCGCCTGATCTATACCGGGCTTGCCGAAGCCTTCATCAGCTATCTGCGTCTGGCGGTGTTCGGCGGGTTCCTGCTGGCCTTCCCGGTCATCGCGGCGCAGCTCTACCTGTTCCTCGCCCCCGGTCTCTACAAGCAGGAGCGGCGCGCGCTGGTTCCCTATCTGGTGGCGGCGCCGGTACTGTTCCTCACCGGGGCGGCTTTCGTCTATTATTTCATCTTCCCGGCGGCGTGGCGATTCTTCCTCGGCTTCGAAGCGCCGGGCGGGGAGGGGCTGCCCATCCAGCTCGAAGCGCGGGTGGCCGATTACCTGTCGCTCTCCATGCACCTGATCATCGCCTTCGGCCTGTCCTTCCAGCTGCCGGTCATCCTGGTGCTGCTGGTACGCTCCGGCCTGATGGCGGTGGAGACGCTGAAAAAAGGGCGGCGCTATGCCGTCGTCATCATCGTCACCGTCGCCGCTTTCATCACGCCCCCCGATATGTTCAGCCAGATTGCCCTTTCCGTGCCGCTTTATATGTTATATGAAATGTCGATTTTATTATGTAGTCGTCATTCCCGCGCAGGCGGGAATCCATAACCACCAGCCTTGCGGTCATTTGCTAAACTCGCCGTTTCTGGAATATGGATCCCTGCCTGCGCGGGGATGACAAAAAAAGAGAGTCGGAAATGCATGACATCAAATTCATCCGTGCCAACCCCGAAGCGTTCGACGAGGCGCTGCGCCGGCGCGGCCTGTCGCCCGCCGCGCAGCACCTGCTGAAGCTCGACGAGGAGAAGCGCCGCCTGCAGACCGAGATCCAGAACTGGCAGAGCGAGAAGAACAAGATCGCCAAGGAAATCGGCATGGCCAAGGCGAAGGGCGATCAGGCGCGCTTCGACGAGTTGATGATGAAGCAAGGTGTCTCCGCCTCCGGCGCGCAGCAGCATGAGGACAACCTGGCGCGGCTCGATGCCAGCTTGCGGGATTTCCTGAATGACATTCCCAATATTCCCGCCGACGATGTTCCCGAGGGGAAGGACGAGAAGGATAATAAGCAGATCCGCATCCACGGCGATAAGCCGAAACTGGATTTCGCGGCGAAGCTGCATGACGAGCTGGGCGAAAAGCTCGGCATGATGGATTTCTCTGCCGCCGCCAAAATCTCCGGCGCGCGTTTCGTCGTGCTCAAAGGCCAGCTGGCCCGCATGGAACGCGCCCTCGCTTCCTTCTTCCTCGATCACAACATCGCCAGCGGTTATACGGAAGTGGTGCCGCCGTTTCTGGTGCGCGACAACGCTGCCTATGGCACCGGGCAGCTTCCGAAATTCAGCGAGGATCTATTCAAAACCACCAACGGCTACTGGCTCATCCCCACCGCCGAAGTGCCGCTGACCAACCTGGTGGCAGATGAAATTCTCGACGAGGAAAAACTGCCGCTGCGCTTTACCGCCTACACGCCGTGCTTCCGCTCCGAGGCGGGCGCGGCGGGCAAGGACACGCGCGGCATGATCCGCCAGCACCAGTTCAGCAAAGTCGAGTTGGTCAGCATCACCCATCCCGATAAGTCGAAGGAAGAGCATGAGCGCATGACCGAAACCGCCGAAGCGCTACTGAAAAAGCTCGGGCTGCATTTCCGCACCATGCTGCTCTGCACCGGCGACATGGGTTTCTCGGCCGAGAAAACCTACGACATCGAGGTATGGATGCCGGGGCAGAATGCCTACCGCGAAATCTCCAGCTGCTCCAACTGCGGCCCCTTCCAGGCGCGGCGCATGAAAGCCCGTTTCAAGCCCAAAGGGGGCAAGGGGACGGAATTCGTGCACACGCTGAACGGCTCCGGCCTTCCCATCGGCCGCACGCTGGTCGCCATCATGGAGAATTACCAGAATGTCGACGGCAGCATCACCGTGCCGGAAGCATTACGCCCATACATGGGCATTGACGTGATTCGTGAGGCGTGAATCGTGATGCCTGTATGAAGAAGGACTCCCTCGCGCCTAGAATCCTCATCACCAACGACGACGGCATCGCTGCGCCTGGCCTCGCAGTGCTGGAGCGCATCGCGCGCAAGCTGTCGAAGGACGTCTGGGTGGTGTCGCCGGAGCAGGAGCAGAGCGGCGCCAGCCATTCGCTGACGCTGCATTCCCCGGTGCGGGTGCGCAAGCTCGCTGAGAGGCGTTACGCGGTCAACGGTACGCCGACCGATTGCGTGCTGCTTGGCATGCAGACCATTATGAAGTCGTCCATTCCGGTGGAGGGAAAGGGCAAGCTGAAGGCACATGCAGGCAACCCGCTCCTGCTCACTCCCGCCCGCGAGGGCAGGGGCAAGAAAGTTGACCTTGTGCTGTCGGGCGTCAACCGCGGCTCCAATGTCGGCGACGACATCACCTATTCCGGCACGGTAGCGGGCGCCATGGAAGGCACCATGCTCGAAGTCCCCTCGATCGCGCTGTCGCAGCAGGGTGAGTACAGCGACCATATCCACTGGGCAACTGCAGAGCGGCATGCGCCGGGGCTGATCAAAAAGCTGATGCGCGCCGGCTGGCCGAAAAACACGCTGATCAACATCAACTTCCCCGATCGCGCGCCGGACAAAGTGAAAGGCGTCAAAATCTGTCCGCAGGGCAAGCGCCTGGTGCGCGTCGCGCTGTCGGAGCGCGTCGATCCCAAGGGGCGGCCCTATTTCTGGATCGGCGGCGAGCGCGAGGACAAGTCCGACCGCCACGATGTCGATATCGCCTTGCTCGAAAAGGGTTATATCACCGTGACGCCGATCAACATGGACATGACCGATTACCGGACCATGGAAAAAATCGGGCAGGAGCTTGCGTAAGCCGGCCCTTAATCCTATCTTAAGAATTCGCCGCTATGACTGAACGCACCGCAAGCAGGTGAGCAAAGTGAACCCGAAAAAAAACGAAAAAGGTTCCTACCACCATACCCCGATTCATCCCGTCGTCGAGGAGGGAGCCTCCAATCGCATCCGCCTGCTGATGAAGCTCCGCACCGGCGGCATCACCGATACCAATGTGCTGGCCGCCATCGAGAGCGTTCCGCGCGAGAAATTCGTCGAGGAGGCGTTCGCGGAGCATGCCTGGGACGACACGGCGCTGCCCATCGCTGCCGGCCAGACCATCAGCCAGCCGACCGTGGTGGCGTGGATGACCTGGGCGTTGGAGCTCGAGCCGCGCATGCGCGTGCTGGAGATCGGCACCGGCTCGGGCTACCAGACGGCGATCCTCTCCCGGCTGGCCCGCCGTGTCTACACCATCGAGCGCCACCGCGTGCTGCTCCGGCAGGCAGAAGCGCGCTTCAAGGAGCTGAAGCTGACCAACATCGTCACCAAATGCGGCGACGGGTCGAAAGGGTGGAAGGAGGCGGCGCCGTTCGAGCGCATCATCGTCACCGCCGCCGCCGGGGAAATCCCTGCCGCGCTGCTCGACCAACTGTCACCCGGCGGGGTGATGGTGGTGCCGGTGGGGAAAAACGTCGCCGACCAGATATTGCTGCGCATCCGCAAGGACCAGGACGGCAAAATCACCACCCAGCACCTGATGAACGTCCGCTTCGTGCCGCTGGTGGAGGGATAATTTTACTTGTCATTCCTGCGGAAGCAGGAATCTTACTTAACGACCTTAAAGAAGACTCCTGCTTACGTAGGAGTGACAAAAGCATGCTGGGAATTACAGGGATTCCCACTGCTTTTACCCTTTCTTAAACTTTCCGCGCTATGGCTGGAATATTCAGCACAGAAAAAGAGGGTTCCCGCCATGTTGCCGCGCCGCACCGCCTGCATCAGCCTGATCGCCATGTTAAGCACCGCCGCCTGCAGTCAGGCTCCGGCGCCGATTGCCATGAAAGGTCAGAATAATTACGGCCGCAGCGGCGAAAGTTACGCGGTCGCCAGCAATGCCTACATGAGCGGTAATTCCTATTCTTCATTGCAACCTGCTGCGGGCGGCAATGCCATTTACAACGTGCCGCAGGCGACCGTGCAGGCGGCCCCCGCACCGTCCATCGGCGTCAGCGATCTGCCGCCGCCGCGCAGCCCCGAAGCGATACCGGCGCGCGTCAATCCATGGACGGGTCCCGTCACTAGTAACGCGCCGAAGGATGAGTCTTTCAATCTCCGCCCAGCCAGTAAAACGCCGGTGCGCGAGCAGATGGTCTCCGAAGTGGCGCCGGTGAAGGAGCTGCCGGTGGCGCAGCCTGACAGCAGCATGGCCGTTCAAAAAGCCGAAGCGCCGAAGACCCGCGTCGATGGTTTTATGTGGCCGACCGCCAGCCGCCGCGTTATCTCCACCTTCGGGCCGAAGGGCAAGGGCAAGGTCAATGACGGCATCAACATCGCGGCCGGCAACGGCGAGCCGGTCTGGGCCGCCGCCGACGGCGAAGTGGTCTATACCGGCAACGAGCTGCAGGGCTACGGCAACATGGTGCTGATCAAGCATGCCGGCGGCAAGAGCACCGCCTACGCCCATTTGAGCCAGAGCATCGTCGATAAATACCAGCGCGTGAAGCAGGGCGATATCATCGGCTATGTCGGTGCCACCGGCAACGCCAAGAAGCCGCAGCTGCATTTTGCCCTCCGTGATGGCAAGGAACCCCTCGACCCGCAGAAACACCTGGTGACGAAGGTGGCGGGGTTGTAATTACCGTTGGATACGCGTAGGGAGATCGGGCGCGGCAGCGACGTTCAGCCCGGAGCCTTTGCCGCTTTCGCCCGGCATATCACTGTGATCGATTTTGACGCCGCTGGCGGCCAGTAGTTTGCCAAGATTCTTCACCGCGTTGTCCATCCCGCCGATCTGCTGATGATTGTAATTGAGGCCGGAGCTGGCGAGTGCAGCCTTCATCTCGTTCCCGCTGACTTTTCCGTTTCCATCAAGGTCGAGCGTATCAAGGCTTGAGCGATCTTTTCTGACTGCCGTTCTATATTCATCCTTACTTACGATGCCATCATGATTGGCATCCATACCGCGTAGCGCTCGCCCGCCTTCCTCTGCGGATTTTCCCGTGGGTGGAACGTGAGATTTGGGTTGTTCGATCGGCGACGGGACGGGTGGTGGCTGCATCCTGACAGACGGCGATAAAGGGCGTTCGGGTTCCTGCGGCGACGGTTCCGGTGGCAGGGCAGGAGGGGCTGGCGGCAAAACGGGCCGTGCCGTTACAACAGGAGGGGAATCGGGCGCTGAAGGAGGTGCATCAGGGAAAGAGGGAGGAGATGTATAAATAGGTTGTGGCGATGGGGCAATGGTTGCCAGCGCGGTATCCGGGGCGGGCATGGGCATAGGGGGAGGAGCCAGGGATTCCTGGTACCGCTGATAGGTCGATTGCCAGGCGATTAGGATGTTTTTAGTATCATACTTTCCATCCCCTCCATGGCCACCGTAAGCGCCACCGTCTTCCGTCAGCGCTGCATGACCCCGATATACGATATCCTCCACCGTGACGCCGTTGATAATACGTTTATAAACGTAGTCCTGTGCCCCTTCCTGCCCAGCCACCGTGCCTTCGACAATGGCTCCGCTTTTCGTGACGACATATTTGTGCATCCCAATGTCATCCTCGCTGGCCGCATTGCGCCCCTGTTCGGCCACGTTTTCCAGAATTCCGGAAGAAACGCCTGTCGGAGCAGGGGATGTTACCAGATGATTCTCAATGCCGGCCTCGTGGAGTAATACCGACATGATTGGCGCATAGTGGCGACATATGAGACTGTCCTTTTCCATATCGGAGAGCTTTGCTGTGCTGTCCCATAAGACGCCATCGGAGTCTCTTTCCGCTTTGTTGCCGTAGTCGGCTGTCTCATCGCTGTATTTGCCGTACTCTTCTCCCACACGCTCGATGAGTTCACTGGAAATTTTCCGCTCGCGTTCGATTCCATCCGGTTCGTAAGAAGGAGAGTTCGGATTACTATATTTTTTACCGATTTGTTTAGCTTCGCCGCGCAGGCGTTCCAATCGGGAATCTCCTTCGATGGAGAATTCAATGAAGCTGTCGAGCGCGTGCCCGTTTCCTACCCCGTTATTAGTATGAACTTCACCCGTTTCTGCGACAACGTTGGAGGGGACCGCGTACACGTACGAGTTGATATTGGGAGCCAGATAGCCTTCGGGCAGTGGTTCTTTACTCATAAAATCAACCTAAGTATGAGCCAATTATAGCTAAAACCCGCTTTTATGGGTATGATACTTTAATGAAAATTAATAACTGCTATTAAGCCTATGATTAGGCGCTATTTTTTATCATGTGCGCACTGGGATCACTGATCCTCATACTATGATTTTGCACCATCTCCCCCTTCAGCATCCCCACCAGTTTTTTCTGCGCTTCGGACAAGGTGAACAGCGGCGCGGTGGGCGACCTGGAGCGATATAATGCGGGGTCGATGAAGGCTTCGATCTCACTCCGCGAAGGCATTGCCAGCCCCTGCACACCGGCCGCTATCAATTCCGCGTACAGCGCTTCGCACGCCTGCAACGGCCGCGCCAGCAGATGTTCATGCGCCACATGCACCCGCGGCATCCCCCGCGTTGCGTTCAATGCACCCACCGCATGATATTCCCACAGCGCCAGGCTGTATTCCGGCGGCAGCTTGCTGCGCGTCTTGAGCGATAGCGCAATTTCCTGCGGGTCGCGGTAAACCAGCACTGCCACCGGCGCTTTTAGCAGCTTCTTCCAGGCCGGCAGCGTCAGGCACAGGCGGGGGTCCTTGACGAACCAGGGCTGGTGGTTGTCCAGTTCCATCACCACCTGCCGCATCTGCTCCTGCAATGCCTCTGGCACCTTATCTGCCGCGTCGAACCGCCACCCTGCCATCTTCCACCACTCGCAGCCCTGCAGCCGCAGCAGCTGGTTATTGACAGCCATCACGTCGCGGCGCTCCCAATGTCCCCTCGGGTTGTCGGGTGCGCGCAGGGCCAGCGCCGGGGGCGCGAAATAAACCCCCATCATATTGATTATCCTGGCAGTTGCCGAGGTACCAGAGCGATGCATGCCTAGGACGCAGATTTGCATAAGGATTCCGTAAAAAACCTAGAAGCAAAAGCAGGAAAATAATGGTATTATAGATGGTTTTCTAGTAAATAGCATCTCCTCTGCCTGAATTGTATTGTGACCTATGGCCCTTATCCAGCCCCTGCCGCGCATTTTCGTCCAGATCGTCAGCTATCGTGACTCGGAATGCCACTGGTCGATCAAGGACATGTTCGAGAAGGCAGCGCATCCGGAACGCGTTTTTGTAGGATTGTGCTGGCAGTACGATCCCGAGGAGGATCAGGATTGCTTTCCCATCGACTATCCGCGGCCGAAGCAGGTCCGGCGCGTCGATTTCCACATCCGCGACGCCTTGGGCGCCGGCTGGGCGCGGAACCAGGCGCAGGCGCTGTACCAGGGCGAGGAGTATATTCTGCAGATCCAGGCCCATATACGCTTCGAGCCAGGCTGGGACGATACGCTGATCGACATGCTGGGGCGCTGCCCGTCGGGAAAACCGGTTTTGAGCGCCTACTTGCCGCCCTATATGCCGCCCGATGTGACGCCGGAGGAGCGGCAGCTCTTCCAGACCAACCCGTTGCGCATCCGCATCCGGCGCATGGGGCCGCCGCCCGATCCGCAGATACTCCATCTCACCGGCATTCCCGTACCAGCTGGCGACGAGCGGGCCGGGCTCTACCAGAGCCCATTCTGGATCGGCAATTTCATGTTCTGCCGTCCCGAACTGCTGGACGAGGTGCCCAACGACCCGTATATTTATTTCTTTGGGGAAGAACTGGCCTATTCCTCCCGGCTATTCACCCACGGCTGGGATATTTTCCAGCCCGACCGGGTGGTCATGTACCACCAGTGGGATCGGCGGGGGACGTTTAGCAAGCAGCCTTACCGCCGCCCCGGCATGGATCAGAACCGCCTGTCGCTGCAGCGTGTGCGCCATCTGCTGGGATTCAGGGCGACCAGGAATCAAGAAGCGCTGGCCGAGATCAAGCGCTACGGGCTGGGCCGGGAGAGGCAACTGGAGGATCTGTGGGAATTTGCCGGCATCGACTGGCGCGAACGGACGGTGACACAGGACGCAAGGAAGGGGATCTGGAATATGGCCGCTTTGAAGAAGGGCAGTAAGAAAACCGCCAAAAAACCTGCGGGCGCAAGAAAGCCCGCGAAAATGGCTGCCGCCTCCCACCTGCCGCGTATTTTCGTGCAGATCGCCAGCTATCGCGACCCGGATTGTCAGCACACCGTGAAGGATATGTTCGACAAGGCCGCCCATCCGGAGCGTATCTTCGCCGGCATTTGCTGGCAGTTCCTCAAAGGCGAGGACAATGCGTTCTTCGAAGTACCGTATCCGCGTCCGGACCAGGTGCGTGTGCATGAAGTCGATGCCCGCAAGAGCAAGGGCGTATGCTGGGCGAGAGGGCTAACGCAGAAACTGTGGGAGGGCGAGGAATTCACCCTGCAGATCGATTCGCACATGCGCTTCGAGCCGGGCTGGGACGATCTGCTGATCGACATGTGGAAGCAGTGCGGCAGCGACAAGGCCGTCCTGACCTGCTATCCGCCCGGCTTCACGCCACCGCACGATCTCCAGCGCCAGTGGATCTTCGGCATGGCGGCCAAGCATTTCGACAAGAACGGTATCCTGCTGATGCACGGCAAACCGGCGTTCGAAGTCGGCAAGAATGAGCCTGAAAGACCGGTTCCGGGAGCATTCGCCAGTGCCTGCATGTATTTCGGGCCGTCCAGCCTGATCGAAGACGTGCCTTATGATCCATATCTGTATTTCTTCGGTGAGGAAATCTCACTGGCCGTCCGCTTTTGGACGCATGGCTATGACCTCTATCACCCGAACCGGCTGGTAATCTTCCATGACTGGGATCGTACCCGCCGCGCCACGCATTTTTCCGATCACCGCGACTGGGGCAAGCTCAATGCCCTGGCCCAGGCGCGAGTGCGCCATCTGCTCGGCGTCGAGCGCAGCGCTGATCCCGAAGTCACCCGTGAACTGGACACGTATGGCCTGGGCAAAGAGCGTACCCTGGCCCAGTACGAGGCCTTCAGCGGCGTCAATTTTGCCGCCAAGAGTATCAGCGAACATGCACTGCAAGGCATATTTAGCGGTTCAGCCGTATCTTCGCCCAAGTTGGTGGTATCGCACCAGCCTACCGCAAAGGATATGAAATCGCGTATCTTTGTGCAGATCGCCAGCTATCGTGACCGGGAGTGCCAGTATACGGTCAAAGACCTGTTCGAAAAGGCCAGCAACCCGGACCGCGTATTTGTTGGCATCTGCTGGCAGTTCGATCCCGAGGAAGATAAGGATTGTTTCCAGGTTTCAACCCGGCCCGGTCAGGTACGTATCCTGCCGGTTGACTGGCGCGAGGCGGAAGGCGTGTGCTGGGCGCGTCATCAGGCGCAGCAGCTCTGGGAAGGCGAGGAGTATTACCTGCAGATCGATTCCCATATGCGCTTCGTTCCCGGCTGGGATGACCTGATGATTGCCGAACTGGCGGCCTGCGGCGCGCAGAAGCCGGTTATTTCCTGTAGCCCGGCTTCCTACGTGCCGCCGGATGAACTGGAGAAGAGTCCCCGCCCGGCCATCCGGCGCGTGCAGCCTTTTACACCCGACGGTAATATCCGCGGCAAGGGGGAGTCGCTTGATGTCGAACCTCCCGTGCCGCTCAACGGTGCGTTCATCGCCGCCGGCTACGTGTTCGCCCGTTCGGATATCATTAGGGAAGTGCCGTACGATCCCTATCTCTACTTCGACCAGGAGGAGATTTCCTATGCGCTACGGCTCTATACCCATGGCTGGGATGTATTTTCGGCGCGCAAACAGTTCCTCTACCACTTTTACAACGTGAACCACCGGGACAAAAACAGGCCGCTGCACTGGCGCGACCTGCACAAGGAGGACAGCAAGCGCATTGCCTTCCTGCGTGACCGCGGCCTGAAGCGTTTCAATCATCTGACCGGCCATGCGCTGTCCTCCGATCCGGCGGTAATCCAGGAGATGGGCAAATACTGGCTGGGCCGTGTGCGCACGCTGGAGCAGTTCGAAGAATACTGCGGCATTGACTTCAAGCGCAAGATCGCCGGGGAGAAAGCGCTGCGCTGCCGCTTCATCAGGGAACTCGATAGGTACCGCACCCGGCCGATTCACATTCCGGAGATTGATGGGGAAAGGAAACAGGCCGCCGTTGCCGTTGCCGCGATGCCTGTCGCCACGGCCACACGGGTGGCGGCTACCATGTTCCCTGTGCAGAAAGCGGTGGCGAAACCGGCGTCGGCGGCTCCGGCCATGGCGATGCTCGAGCTGGGCGATTATGTGCCGTTGTTTGAAATCGAAGATACTGATCGTCGGAAACGCGCCATCGAAGTGTATGGCGGGCGTCATGTCATGCTCTATTTCCTTCCTGCTTTCGACCGCGATTACCTCAGAACATTCTTCCAGCGGCAACAGCAGCAGATGAATGCGCAGGGCAAACGCGAAATCTGGCAGCTCTTCATCCTTGACGACACGGTAGACAACCTGATTGCGTTGCGCGATATTATCGGCACCCGGCACGTGCTGTGGGCTGATCCTGAACGAAGGCTGGCGTATGGGTTCGGCGTGTGCAAGCCGGGTGAAACCCGGGTGCCGCCCACCGGCTTCCTGCTCGACAACAATCTGAAAGTGTTCGGCCGCCATACCGGATTGGATGCGGCAAAGCTGCCCGCTGCGATGGTCAGCGATGTCATAAAGGCGGTGGATGCCTTCAAGGAAAAGAATCGCCATCCCCGGATTGTCAACGGCCTGCCGCCGGCACTGATCGTGCCGAATGTGCTGACTCCGGAACTGTGCCAGAAGCTTATCCATTCTTTCCGTACCGGTCACCAGTACGAAGGCACGGTCGGCGCCGAGGATAAGAAAGCTTACCGCCCGGGCACCAAGATGCGCACCGACCACGTGCCCCCTGCAAAACTGCTGGCTGAGATCGATGAGAAACTTTCCCGCAGCTTTTTCCCAGAGATAAAAAAGATTTTCGGCTTTGAGGTAACACACCGCGAGTTGTACAAGGTCGGACTTTATACCGGTGAGAAAGGCGGATTTTTCAAACAGCACCGCGACAATTTCGATGCCCCGCTGGGCTACCGGCGCGTGGCCTCCACCGTGCATCTCAACGCTGATTACGAGGGCGGCGGGCTGAATTTCCCTGAATATGACCGCAATATTTACCGCCCCGACGCCGGCGCCGGCATTGCCTTTTCCTGCGCGACGCTGCACGAAGCGTTGCCGGTCACCAAGGGCGAGCGCTTCGTGCTGGTTGGTTTTTTCCACGGCGAGGAGGACGAAGCCTTTCGCCGCCATTACCTGATGGGCAAGAATGCGCCGCTCAAGGAAAAGGAATTTACACCGACGCTGCGCCGCTATGATGGTATTCCCATGAGCCGCGGCTTCTTTGCCAACTGGCGACGCGAGAATGTGCGTTTCTCAAAGGAGCAGCCGCTCGAGGCCATTCCAGCCGCCCAGGTCCTGCCGCTAACCTCCGTGCCGCAACCTAAGGTAATGATCAACAGCATCGGCATCCATAAACCTAAGAAGGTCTATGAGTCTTCGGCGGGTGTCATTTTTGACGATTTCGTGCCTGAAGACGTTTTCCAGAAGCTTCACGCTTATGCCGTCAAGGCTGATTATGAACACATCAACACGGGAAAAGTCTCCCGCGCCTGGCACCTGCATGACCATTTCCCGCTGCGCAGCAGCCCGACAGTGTTCTATTATGCGGAAGGCAGGGAGAAGCCGACCAACTCCACCAACTATCCGAGCAATACGGATGTGGACCTTTTTATCGACCACGTTCGCAGTATGGTGCCGCACGCGCAGCACCTGGTAGGGAAGGAGGGTGAGTGGAACCATTTCTCCGTCACCGCCTGGCTCTATCCGCAGGGGACCGGCCTCTCCATGCATGACGATGGCTCGAACGTTTATACGGGCGCTTATACCTATTTCATGAGCCCGACCTGGCGCCCGCACTGGGGTGGCCTGCTGCTGCTGGTCGAAGAGGAGGGGAACGCGCTGGTCAGGGAGCACCGTCAGGAGATCGATCAGATGGATTTCTACAAGCGCCACTGGCAGCATGCCAACCGGCTGGACGAGCTGCTGATGGAGCATGGCTTCGCCCGCTGCATCTTCCCCAAGCGCAATCGTATGGTATTCATTGCCAACGACGCCTATCACATGATCACCCGCGTCACCGAGGCGGCAGGCGATAATCTGCGCATGTCGTTCGCTGGCTTTTTTGATAAGAAGAACAAATAATGACTGATATCCGCACCATCGCTGAGGCCAGCACCGCCTGGCCGTTCGAGGAAGCCCGCAAGCTTGCCGAGCGTTATAAAGATAAGCCGCCTGCCAAAGGTTATATGCTGTTCGAGACCGGCTACGGCCCGTCCGGCCTGCCGCATATCGGCACATTCGGCGAGGTGGCGCGCACGACCATGGTACGTCATGCCTTCCAGGCGATCAGCAATATTCCGACGCGGCTGTTCGCCTTCTCGGATGACATGGATGGTCTGCGCAAGGTGCCGGAGAATATTCCCAATAAGGAAATGGTGGCGTCGCATCTCGGCAAGCCGCTGACCGCGATTCCCGACCCGTTTGGCACGCACGAGAGCTTCGGCGCGCATATGAACAGCCGCCTGAAGGCATTCCTCGATCATTTCGGCTTCGAATACGAGTTCCATAGCTCCACCGAATGCTATAAGAGCGGCAGGTTCGATGCGGCGCTGCTGTCGGTGCTCAGGCATTATGATGAAGTGATCAATGTCGTGCTGCCGACGCTGGGACCGGAGCGCCGAGCGACGTACAGCCCCTTCCTGCCGGTATCACCGAAGAGCGGGCGCGTGCTGCAGGTGCCGGTGCTGGAGCGCAACGAGCAGACGGGTACCATCGTCTATCAGGACGAGGATGGCAGCAAGGTCGAAACACCGGTGACCGGCGGACACTGCAAGCTGCAGTGGAAGGTGGACTGGGGCATGCGCTGGGCGGCGCTTGGCGTTGATTACGAGATGCACGGCAAGGACCTGCTGCCATCGGTCGAGCTGTCCGATCCGATCTGCCGCATCATTGGCGGTACCACCCCGCTGACTTATATGTACGAGCTATTCCTTGACGAGAAGGGGCAGAAGATTTCGAAGTCGAAGGGCAATGGCCTGACCATCGACGAATGGCTGCGCTATGCGCCGCCCGAGTCGCTGTCGCTCTATATGTTCCAGTCGCCGCGCAAGGCCAAGCGGCTCTATTTCGATGTCATCCCGCGCGCGGTGGATGATTACCAGACCTATCTGGAGAAATTCGAGAAGGAGGAAGGCGCGGCGCAACTCAACAATCCCGTTTGGCATATCCATGGCGGTCATCCGCCGAAGCCTGAGGGCATTCCGGGCTTCAACCTGCTCCTTAACCTGGCAGGCGTGGCCAACACCGACGATCCGAAGGTGTTGTGGGGCTTCATCACGCGCTACAAGCCGCAGTTCTCGCCGGCCACCCATCCGTTCCTCGACCAGCTGGTGCGCGGCGCGGCGCATTATTATGTCGACTTCATCAAACCCACCAAGCAGTTCCGTGCACCGACTGAGATCGAAGCGAAAGCGCTTGCCGAGCTGGCAGACTATCTGGAAAACGTGTCGGTCAGTGTGACGGCGGAAGAGCTGCAGACCGAGGTGTACGAGATCGGCAAGCGCCACCCGTTTCCTGAACTGAAAGCCTGGTTCTCCTGTCTCTATGAAACGCTGCTTGGTCAGAAGCAGGGCCCGCGCATGGGCAGCTTCATCAAGCTCTACGGCAAGGATGAGACCGCTAAGCTGATCCGCCGCGTATTGGCGAAGGAAACCATGGAAGCATAATGCGGCCCATCACCGGCTTGTCTTCCATCATCGACCGATATGATGCGCTGCTGCTCGATTTATGGGGTGTGGTGCATGACGGCACTCATCTTTATCCCAATGTGCTGGATGCGCTTAAGCGCTTACGCGAGGCGAATAAAAAAATCATCATGCTGTCGAATGCACCGCGCCGCGCGATAAAAGCCGTGCAGGTGCTGGAAGGCATGGGCATCACCCCTGCGCTCTATGACATGGTGCTGACTTCTGGCGAAGCAGGTTATCAGTGGCTGGCCGCGGGCGGTGCGTCGTGGGATAAGCGTTACTACTACATCGGGCCTGCGAAGGACGCTGATATACTGAACGGCCTCGATTACCGGCGCACTGATGATATCAAACAAGCCGACTTCCTGCTCAATGTCGGGTTCGGCAGCGAGGCGCAGTCCACGGAGGACTGGCAGCCGCTCCTGCGCGCTGCGCGGGCCCAGGCGACGCCGATGCTCTGCCTCAATCCCGACCTTGAAGTGGTCAAGCAGACCGGCGAGCGTTTCGCCTGCGCGGGAGTGATTGCCCAGGCCTATGAACGCATGGGCGGCGAGGTGATCTGGTTTGGCAAGCCCTATCCGGCGGTGTACGAAATCTGCCTGAAGCGGCTTGCGCCTGTGAAAAAGGAGCGGGTGCTAGTGGTCGGCGACAGCGTGGGAACCGACATCAAAGGAGCGGTAGATAACGGCATGGACTCGGTGCTGGTGACTGGTGGCATTCTCAATGGAAAACGGCCGGATGAACTCAGCGCCCTGTGCCGGGAATGCGCTGCATCACCCGATTATGTAATGCCGCGGCTGGCATGGTAATCACTTCAGATGTGAGGTGATGAATTTATGGACATTGGGGTCGCCCCACCGCATCGGGCCAGTGGCGCGGGCGACTTCATTGCCATTGGCATCGATCATGATGGTGGTTGGCAGGCCGAGCGTGTCGGCTGCCTTGAAGGAGCGCATGCCCATATCGAGCGCAGGTTCGAGATGGGTAATGCCGTGACTTGCCAGAAACTCCTTAACCCTTTTGAGCGCATTATCGCCATCCAGCGAAATGGCGATGACCTTGAAGCCGTGCTTCCCATAGGCCTTGGCCGCGGCGTCCACTTCCGGCAGCTCGTCCACGCAGGGGGCGCACCACGTGGCCCAAAAATGCACGGCAGTGAGTTTCCCCAGCTGATCGGCCACGGTATGGGCTTCTCCGTACTGATCGGTATAAGGCATGTCGGCCGCCGGGGTGGGCTGCGACTCGATCAGCGGCACCGAATGGGCGAATAAGGGAGCGGCGAGCAACACACAGCTTGCCAACAGGGTAAGGAAAACGGTATTCATGGTCTTCATATAAGGGGTACTCATGGCTCGTAAAACTCAAAAAAATCAAAAGGCCAACCCGATGTGGGGTGGCCAGTTCGTATCGGCGCCTGCCGATCTTCTGAGCCAGATTAATGCATCTGTCGCGTTTGACAAGCATCTTTACCGGCAGGATATCGCGGGATCCATTGCGCAGGCGCAGATGCTGGCGCGGCAGAAAATCATCAGTCGCAGCGATGCGCAGAAGATCGTGGCGGGGCTGCGTGCCATTCTGAAACGCATCGACGCGGGAAAGTTCGACTTCAAGGAGAGCCTTGAAGATATTCACATGAATATTGAGGCCACGCTAAGAGAAGAAATCGGCGATGCGGCGGGCCGGCTGCACACGGCGCGCTCGCGCAACGACCAGGTGGCGACCGACGTGCGGCTCTTCACGCGCGACGCCTGCGATGCGCTCGATGCGGCACTCAAAGATCTGCAGAAGGCGCTGGTAAAACGCGCCGGCGAGCAGGCGGCGACATTGATGCCGGGATTCACGCACCTGCAGGTGGCGCAGCCGGTGACGCTTGGCCATCATTTGCTGGCCTATGTCGAGATGTTCGGTCGCGACCGGGCACGCCTGCGTGACGCGCGCGCGCGCATGAACGAATCACCGCTGGGCGCGGCGGCGCTGGCGGGAACATCATTTCCGATCGACCGTGAATACACGGCGAAACAGCTGGACTTCGATGCGCCGATGCATAATTCGCTCGACGCGGTGGCCAGCCGCGATTTCGTGCTGGAATTTCTTGCTGCCTGCTCGCTCTGCGCTGTGCATTTGTCGCGACTCGCTGAAGAAATGGTGCTCTGGTCCAGCCCCATGTTCGGTTTCGTCCGCTTTTCCGACCGCTGGTCGACCGGCAGCTCGATCATGCCGCAGAAACGCAATCCTGACGCCGCCGAGCTGGTGCGCGGCAAGGCGGGCCGCGTATTCGGGCACCTGATGGGACTGCTGACGGTGATGAAGGCGCTGCCGCTGGCCTACAACAAGGACATGCAGGAGGATAAGGAGCCGCTGTTCGACACGACGGATACCATGCTGCTGTGCGTGCAGGCGATGGAAGGAATGGTGCGCGACTTCGCGGCGCAGAAGGAACGCATGAAGGAACTGGCCGGAGAGGGCTATGCCACCGCCACCGACCTTGCCGACTGGTTGGCGCGCGAGCTGCACATGCCGTTCCGCGACGCGCATCATGTGACGGCGAAGCTGGTGGGGTATGCCGCTTCCCGGCGCAAAAGGCTTGAGTCCCTGTCGCTGAAGGAGATGCAGGCAGTGGAGTCGCGGATTACCAAGGCGGTGTTCGCTGTGCTGAAGCCGTCCGATTCGGTGAAGAGCCGCCGGAGCTTCGGAGGAACCTCGCCGGAAAACGTGAAAAAGGCGGTGGCCGAGGCGAAGAAAAGGTTTGGATTATGAGGATCGTGTTGCACCTTCTGCTCGTCGGCCTGCTAGCCTGCGGCCTTGCCGCCTGCGGCAACAAGGGCAAGCTTAAAACACCTTCGCAGATCGAAGCGCTGGAGGCTAAGCGGGCGCGCAAGCAGGCGGAGCAGATCAAAGAGGAAATGCCGCCGCCGGTTGTACGCGGAATGGAAGAGGAGAAGGATCCGGAAACGGAGCTTCCCTGGCCGCTGCCGGTGAAGGAAGACGCGCAGTAATGGATCATTTCAGCTATAAGAACGGCAGCTATCACGCCGAGGACGTGCCGCTTCAGCGCATCGCCGCCGAGATCGGCACGCCGTTTTATTGCTATTCGACGGCGACGCTGACCCGTCACTATCAGGTATTCTCCGGCCATTTTTCCGATATCGGCGCCAAGGTCTGCTATGCTGTGAAAGCCAACGGCAACCTGGCGATCCTGAGGACATTGGCGAAGCTCGGCTGCGGCGCCGACGTGGTCTCGGGCGGTGAGATACGGTTGAGCCTGGCGGCGGGGATGCAGCCTTCCGACATCGTATTCTCCGGCGTCGGCAAAACGGCGGAGGAAATGGCCTTCGCGCTCGAGAAGGATATTTTCCAGTTCAACGTCGAATCGTATTCCGAGCTGGAGCTGCTGAATGATGTAGCGCTTTCCAAGGACGCGAAGGCGCGCGTCGCGTTGCGCGTCAATCCCGACGTCGATGCCAAGACCCACGCCAAGATTTCCACCGGCCAGAAGGAGAGCAAGTTCGGCATCCCGATGGCGCAGGCGATGGGGGTGTATCGCAAGGCGTCCTCGATGCGCGCACTCGAGGTGCAGGGCGTGTCGGTGCATATCGGCTCGCAATTGACCAATCTCGATCCGTTCGCGCAGGCCTTCGCGCGGCTGCGCTCTTTTGTCGGCGAGCTGCGCGCTGAAGGATTTTCCATCACGACGCTTGATCTCGGCGGCGGTCTCGGCATCCCCTACGGTCAGGAAGAGCCGCCGCTGCCTGACGCGTATGCGGAAATCGTCAAGCGCGAGGTGAAGGATCTGGGCTGCCAGGTCATCTTCGAGCCGGGGCGCGTGCTGGTCGGCAATGCCGGGATTCTGGTAACGCGTGTGCTGTATGTGAAGAAAGGCGAGGGGCGGATTTTCGTCATCGTCGATGCGGCGATGAATGATCTTATTCGTCCAACACTTTACGGCGCCTATCATGATATTGTGCATGTCATCCCACCGCCGGGCGACGCTCCGACGGAGCTGGTGGACATTGTCGGCCCGGTCTGCGAGACCGGCGACACCTTCGCCGAGCAGCGCTTGTTGAAACTGCCGAAGCCCGGCGACCTGATGGCTTTCCGCTCGGCGGGTGCCTACGGCGCCGTCATGGCTTCTACCTATAACGCGCGGCCGCTCATCGCCGAAGTGATGGTGAACGGGGGCGACTACGCCGTCATCCGCCCGCGCCAGACCTATGAGGAATTGCTGGGAAGGGACAAGCTGCCGGGGTGGTTATGATCATAGATAAAGAGTTTACCGTGGAGCAGGTCAAAGCCTATGCTTCTTTGTGCAACCAGATGCACACTAAGCTGGGTGATCTACCCAGATGGGTGGACGGCCATAACTATCCATCGTTTGATAAGGAGCGTCTTTCCAAAATTGATGCAGAAGGAAAGAGGCTTCTTAAGCATCTGCCGATGATCGAGATGTTTCTGGCCAATGAAAGTCGTCAATTCGAAGAATGGCAGGTGACTAGCCTTGCCGAAGGAGGAGCACAATTTCTGTTTACCCGCGCTGAAGTAGGCCGGGCTCTTTCCTTGGCTTATCATATGGTACGCAATCCGGATACAATCAAAGCCAGGGAAAAAAATGCCAAGAGAATTAAAGCGTATTGTGAAGAGACGCGGGAATGTCTGGTTGCAGCGCTTGAAAAACTGGGGTTGCCCATGATACCATGGGAACTGGCCAAAAAGACCAGGCAGTCTGGGCCCGAGAGAGGGGTGTAACTCAGCCGCCCTGAATCACCCCGATATACGGCAGCTCCCGGTAGTAGTTGGCATAATCCAGCCCGTAACCGACCACGAACTGATCCGGGATGGTGAAGCCGACGAAATCGGCGTTGATGTCTACGGTCCGCTTGCCGGGTTTTTCCAACAGCACGGCGATTTTTACTGATCTTGCCTTACGTTCCAGTACCAGGTCGCGCGCGAAGCTCAGCGTGCGCCCCGATTCCAGGATATCGTCGACAATCAGCACGTCGCGTCCTTCCAGATCCTCGGTCAGGTCGCGCACGATCTTGATGTTCCCGCTGGAACTGGTGGCGCTGCCGTAGCTGGCCAGCGTCATGAACTCAATCTGCGGGCGGATATGTTTTTTCGCGCCGACATCGTGCAGCGCGCGGATCAGGTCGGAGGTAAAGACAAAGCTTCCGCGCAACAGTGACACGATCATCAGGTCCGGCGGCAGTTTTTCCACGATCTCCTCCGCCAGCGCCGTCACCCGCCCGGCAATCTCCGCGGTGGAGATCAGGAGCTCGACCTGCTGCGAAGCGGCATTCATTGCGGCTTCCGCCGGAGTGCCAGTTCCAGAGGACTGCCGATTTCCACCACGAAGCGCGATGCCTTGCTGAAGCGAAGCTCCAAGCTGCCGGTGGAGAAGGGGAGGTGTTTCCCTGCCTCGAGTATCTGGCCTTCGCTCTCGAAGTCCCAGTATTGAAGCGAGTTGCCTTCACCATCCACCAGCGTAACGCGCAGCGTTGGTACCATGGCGGCGGTGGAGGATGTGTTCAATATTTTGCCGTTGATTTCATAGACCGGCCGGTCTTCCACTACCAGCCGTGTGATGCCGAGATCGGCCAGCACCATGCCCTGACTGGGCGGCAGCCCGGCGACGCCGGGGGAAAACAGCAGCACGCCCAGCCCGATGACGATGGCCAGCATTGCTGCCAGCGCGACGATCATGCCGGGTGGCAGCCATTCGCGCCGCGTCGCGGGCAGGTTGGAGCCGGGGGGAATGGGTTTGGCCTTGGCGCCTTTGCGGGCATTGACCGCCTCGATCATCTGGGCCAGCTCGCCGAGATTCTCCGTTGATGGCTCCTGGAACCAATCGTGGGCGCATTTGGCACAGCGCACCTTGCGTCCTTTCAGCCCGATGGCCTGATCGGGGACGAGGTAGCGGGCCTGGCACTGCGGGCATTGCAGGATCAACGGCGGGCTCCATTACGGTTGCACTTGCCGACACGATATAGCATACCTGACGGCAGGCAACCACTATCATATGAGAAAATGATCACCCTCGAACACGTCGCCATGGAATACCTGCCCGGACATCAGATACTGCACGATGTCTCGCTGACGCTCGAGGCCGGGTCGTTCCATTTCCTGGCCGGGCCGAGCGGTGCCGGGAAAAGCTCGCTGCTGTCGCTGCTGTCGCTGCAGTACCGCGCTTCGCAGGGGCACATCCACATGTTCGGCGAGGAAACAACCTACCTGCCGCGCAGCGAATTCCCGCGCCTTAGGCGCCGCATCGGCATCGTGCTGCAGGATTACCGCCTGCTCGACCACCTGACGGTGGCGGAGAATGTCGGACTGCCGCTGAAAGTCGCCGGCGAGGATCCCGATACCATCGCGGACAAGGTGGCCGAGCTGCTCGACTGGGTGGGCCTGCCCGACCATCAGGACGCGCGCCCGGCGACGCTATCGGGCGGGCAGAAGCAGCGCGCCGCCATCGCCCGCGCCGTCATCACCAAGCCCGACCTGCTGCTGGCCGACGAGCCCACCGGCAACCTCGATGCCGAGCTGGCCCTGCGCTTCATGTACCTGTTCGAGGCGCTGAACCAGGGCGGCACCACCGTCCTCCTCGCTACCCACGACGAGCATTTGATCTCGTTATTCCCCTATCCAGTTTTACGCTTGAAAGACGGCCGGTTGCACCAGAACCGCCCGCCCCGCGCTGCGGCGGTTGGTTAATACCTATTAATCGCTAGGTTGCATATTTCCCCGCAGGCTGTAATACTGCGGTAACATTCTAACGCTACAGTGATCCATCATCATAAAAAAACAAACCGCAGGGAACCATTCAAATGAAGCCGTCTAAAATGTTTAAAGTCTATACCAGCGATCTGCTGATCGCCGATGTCATCGAAAGTTCAGACAATCCCCAAGTAGCGAAGCTGGTTAAGAAGTACGGTTTGAAAGCGGGCGGAAAAATCACCCTTGCGAATAAGGAACAGTTTCAAGAGTTCGCGAACGCCTTCGATCTGGAGCACAAGGAAAAAATCCCCGGCGGTTCTTCTGCTAATACCATGGTAACGATGGGGCGGATGCTCAAAGGAGCGGTATCTACCTTCTTTCTGGGACTCATCGGCGATACCGATGCTGACGAAAAAATCAAAGCTGATCTGAAATCCGCTAACATAAAACTGGTGCCGCCGCAGGATACAATCTCCCTGGAGCCACCGCCGGAATCGGCCTTGTCTTTTGTCATTAAGTTTTCCGATGGAGAACGCAGCATTGCGACCTGGCCCGGTAACGCCAGGGAAAAGTTGCGCGCCGACATGATAGATTCCGATCAGTTCAAGAAATGCGATGCCATATTCTTACAGCTGGGACTCAAGCAGAAACTACAGGAAACCAAGCCGGTAAAAGACGGATTTGCGCCTGAAGATGAGTTGGGTATTGCCGACCGGATGCTCCGGCTACGCCGCAAGAACCATCAGGAGTTATGGTTGGCGATGCCGACGCAGGCGAACTTTAGCACCAGCGAGCGGTCACATGAAGAGAAGGTGGAGCTTTTCCGTAAGCTGATCGATAACGCCAATGTCGTGCTCGGCAATGGCGAAGAGCTGGCGCGCGTATTTACTAACAAAAGTGACGTAGTCGCGCTCGATCAGATACTGGATGCCCACGGAATGTTGTCCTATCATCGCCAGGACAAAGCACTATATAAAACCATAGTGGAAGGCCTTCTGAGTGAAGGGGAATTATTGAAGCATGAGAAAAGCTATGATTTTGTAAACAAAACTGTGTCTATCGAGGAAGGGCTTAAGCGCTTGCAGCAGGAATTCGAAAAGGATTATTTGCAACAAGAAGCGAGAGGTTCGCACCCTGACGGTAAATGGTCGCATGATGAGGAGGCGTGGCAAGGCAATACTCGTCAAGTCGCCTTTATTACTCTTGGTAAAAAGGGCGTGGCGCTTGTTACCCGGAACCATATTGAAATCATTCCTGCGTTAGAAATATCGGAACGGAACGGGAACACGCTTGGCTGCGGGGACAATCTCTATGCCGGTGTTTTGGCATCTTATGTTCAGCAGAATTTGCATTATCCTAATAATGATATGAATAAGGAAGAGTTGCTGGCAGCGTATAAGCAAGCGGCAAGAACCGGTGTAGCGCTGGCTGCTGCCAAATTAAAGGAAACGGATGGGCCGCGCCTGCACGATCCTCTGGAGAGCCTTGCCGGAATGGATCAAGAGCTGGCAAAAAAATTACATAACGGGCACGTTGTGAATCTGCAGTTTGGTGGGGTTGAGGTTGGCGGTGGCAATCATCAGCCGGCAGTGCACCGCTAAACTTTCCTATGGATTATTTGCCGCCTGCGTATTAAAAGCGGGTATCCGCATCTAATCCTTGGGAATTCCATGTCCGCCGCCGAACGCCCCATCTCGCCGCACCTGTCGATTTACCGGCCGCAGATCACCTCCATGACTTCGATCATGCACCGGTTCACCGGGCTGGCACTGGTCGCGGGAGCGGCGCTGCTGGCTTACTGGCTGTGGGCGGCCGCTTATGCGCCGGCCATGTTCGAATCGTTATATGAGTGTCTGGCCTCGACGTTCGGGCTGGCCTGCCTGCTGGGCTGGACGCTGGCCTTCTATTATCACCTCGCCAACGGCATCCGCCACCTGTTTTGGGATATCGGCATGGGGCTCGAGATCGTGCAGGCGACGCGCTCCGGCTGGACGGTCATCCTACTGGCCCTGCTGCTGACGGCGTTTACTTGGTACCAGGTGGCGGAAGCGATGGGATAATACATTATCCCTCTCCCGCTTGCGGGAGTAAGGGAAGAAAAAGAACAGAGAAGAAGATTGATATGACCAAAAAGTCCGCCGACCTCCGCACTAGTCTCGCCCGCGCCCGCGGCCTGGGAGCCGCACATCACGGCGTCGGCCACTGGTGGATGCAGCGCGTCACTGCCGTGGCGCTGATCCCGCTTACCGTATGGTTCATCTGCCAGCTGATCCCGGCGCTGCTGTCGCCCAACGCCATCGCCATTGCGGAATGGCTGTCCTTTCCGCTGAACGCCATCCTGATGGTGCTGCTGTTGGTGGCCTTGTTTTATCATGCCAAGCTCGGCGTGCAGGTGGTGATCGAGGATTACGTGCACACCCCCGTGCCGAAATACGCGCTGCTGCTGGCGAATACCTTCCTCTGCTTCGGTCTCGCGGGCGTCAGTATCCTCGCCGTGCTGAAGCTGCATTTCCTCGATCTGGCGTCGAATATGTAGGTTCCGGATGATGGATGATACGATAATAGATGATAAGATAAATGAAGAAAAAATAGTGCCAATAGCGCCGCGTTTGATTAAGTCGGCACGCGATCTAAAAGTATATCAGCGAGCTTACGCTGTTTCTCTTGCCATACACAAGCAGACCCTACAATTTCCTCCAATTGAAAATTATGCATTGGCGAATCAATTACGGAGGTCTACCAAATCGGTTTGTGCGAATATTGCTGAAGGATTTATTCGGCAGAAATATTCAAAACCCGACTTTGCACGATTCCTTGCTATTGCCGAAGCGTCAGCTGCGGAATCACAAGTATGGCTGCAATATTCTGTTGATTTAGAATATATCGATAAACTCCAATATCAAACATGGGATAATGATTACAGCGAAATCATTTCCATGATTAGCCAGTTACGAAAGAAGCTCGTAAGGGAGTAATTTATGTTTTCATATCATCCATTATCTTATTATCCATCATCTCTATGAGTAGCGCATACAATATCATTGATCATTACCACGATGTCGTCGTCGTCGGCGCCGGCGGCGCAGGCCTGCGCGCCACCTTCGGCATGGCCTCCGCCGGGTTGAACACTGCCTGTGTAACGAAAGTATTCCCCACACGCAGCCACACCGTCGCCGCGCAGGGCGGCATTTCCGCCGCGTTGGCCAATATGGGCGAGGATGACTGGCGCTGGCATTTCTACGATACCATCAAGGGCTCCGACTGGCTGGGCGACCAGGATGCCATCGAATATATGTGCAAGAACGCCATGGACGCGGTGATCGAACTCGAGCATTACGGCGTGCCGTTTTCACGCACCCCCGAAGGCAAAATCTACCAGCGTCCATTCGGCGGCATGACGACGCATTACGGCAAGGGCACGGCGCAGCGCACCTGCGCCGCTGCCGACCGCACCGGCCACGCCATTCTGCACACGCTCTACACCCAGGCGCTCAGGCACGAGGCGCAGTTCTTCATCGAGTATTTCGCCATCGACCTCATCATGGACGACGAGGGCGCCTGCCGCGGTGTGCTGGCCTGGAATCTTGATGACGGCACGCTACACCGCTTCAACGCGCACATCACGGTGCTCGCCACCGGCGGTTACGGCCGCGCCTATTTCTCCTGCACCGGCGCCCATACCCACACCGGCGACGGCAGCGGCATGGTGGCGCGCGCCGGGCTGCCGCTGCAGGACATGGAGTTTGTGCAGTTCCATCCGACCGGCGTTTATGGCGCGGGCATGCTGATTACCGAAGGTGTGCGCGGCGAGGGCGGCTACCTGGTCAATTCCGAGGGCGAGCGCTTCATGGAGCGTTACGCGCCGCATGCCAAGGATCTGGCCTCGCGCGATGTTGTGTCGCGCGCGATGACGGTGGAAATCCGCGAGGGCAGGGGTGTGGGGCCGCACAAGGACCATATCTACCTGCATCTCGACCACCTCGACCCCGAGATCATCCATTCGCGCCTGCCGGGCATTTCCGAAACGGCGAAGATTTTCGCCGGCGTCGATGTGACGAAGCAGCCGATTCCCGTGCTGCCGACCGTGCATTACAACATGGGCGGCATCCCGACCAATTACCACGGCGAGGTGGTGACGCTGAAGAAAGGCAACCCGGAATCGGTAGTCCCCGGCCTGATGGCCATCGGCGAGGCGGCCTGCGTCTCGGTGCATGGCGCCAATCGCCTTGGTTCCAATTCGCTGCTCGACCTCGTGGTGTTCGGCCGCGCCGCTGCCCACCGCGCGGCGGAGCTGATCAAGCCTGGCCTCCGCCACAAGCCGATGAACGGCAGCAGCACCGAAGCAGGGCTGGCGCGCTTCGACCGCATCCGCCACGCGCAGGGATCGTCCAAAACCTCCGAAATCCGCCGTGCCATGCAGCGTTGCATGCAGAATCACGCCGCCGTGTTCCGCGAGGAAAAAGTGCTCTCCGAAGGCACGAAGCAGATGGCCGATATCTGGCAAAGCTACGGCCAGCTTGCCATTAGCGACCGCAGCCTGGTCTGGAACAGCGATTTAGTCGAGGCGCTGGAGCTCGACAATTTGCGCACGCAGGCGCTGCTGACGATTACTAGCGCGCTCAACCGCAAGGAAAGCCGCGGCGCCCACGCGAGAGAAGATTACCCTGACCGCGACGACAAGCACTGGCTCAAGCACACGCTGGCCTGGATCGACGACAAGGGCAAAATCGCCATCGATTACCGCCCGGTGCACCTCAACACCCTGTCCAACGAAGTGCAGCCGATACCGCCGAAGGCAAGAGTGTATTGAGGAGCATGGATAACCTTATTCAGCCAGAGCCTTTCGATCCCTTACCCTTTCTTATCATTATACTGGTTTGGTTGATTCTGGGGTCATATGCTGAATGGAAAAAGGGGTGCCGCGACCGTATTCTGGGGATCGATCCTGCTTACAGCGGATGGAAAACGATAAGGAGAGCGGTGACACTCTATTTCTTATTCGTTATGATGTTTTGGAGCATTCCATTTATTTACAGTAAGTAATGGAGTACCCCATGTATTTCTGGAAATATAAAGAACTGGCAGCGGCCCTGAGCGGGAATGTCATTACCGCGTCGCAGTATCGTATTTATCTGATTCTGTTTATCGTCCAAGTGGTGCTGTCGGTATTTTCCTTCCTGGCGGAACCGCTCATCTTTTCTCTCAGTGTGGGCGCATTCCTCGCCATTACCTACGCCGTCAACCAGCGCGGCGATGGCAAGGATTATTTCCGCCGTCTGGTATGTCTGGACTGGCCGATTACACTGCGGACATTGGTAGTCTACTTGGTGATTGGCCTCCTGTTGGAGATGATGGTTGGTGGCGTATTTCCCCCGCCGGAGGTTGGGATTACTCACCCAATGACGCAAGGGGAGATGGTGTTGAATATCGTTACTTTCGTGTATTATGTAGCCCTGTTCGTGCAGGGATTCCGCATTGCTGCCGGGCAAAAAACCTCCTGATCCCCTTTTAATCTCAGCGCCATAAAAAATTATCCCCTTTTGATGACGCTTCTGCCACAGTAACCGCATGATAAAGCGAGAAGTCATTTCCGGACTCCTTCCTTGGGCACAGTGGACTGTCGCCCTTGCATTGCTGACCCTTTTCATTACCGCCTGCCAGGCGCCGACTACCATGGCGCCGCCGCTCACCGAAGCCGAAATCCGCGCTGAGCAGGCCGAGCAGGAGCGGATCGTTGCCGAAGCACGTGCCCGCGGCATGGCATCCAGCACGCCGAAAACCGACGCCGAGATGCGCCGTCAGTTCGAGCGGGTGGCAAGGCGGGTGGCGCCGGCGGGTGAGGAAATCTGTCGCGCCATGGCCGCGCCCAATCCTCGCGGCAGCTGCAGCTTCCGTTTCGGCATGTCCCCTGAGAAGGGCATCAACGCCCATGCTGACGGCACCAATGTCATCGTCTATCAGGGCATGATGCAGATCATGCAGAGTGACGACGAGCTGGCCGCCATTCTGGCGCATGAGCTGGCGCACAACATCATGGGCCATGTCGATGCGACGCAGCAGAACGTGGCGGTGGGCGGCATCGTCGGCACGCTGATCGACCAGTTCGCCGCCTCGCGCGGCATCGAAACCGGCGGCCAGCTGGGCGAGATCGGGGCACAGGCGGCGCTGCTGCGCTATTCGACGGGCTTCGAGCAGGAAGCCGATTATGTCGGGCTCTATATCATGGCCCGCGCCGGCTACGATTTGGGCCAGTCCCCCGATATCTGGCGCCGGCTGGCGGTAGTGAATCCCGACGGGATTTACACTTCCGTGACCCACCCATCCTACTCGCAGCGCTATGTCGCCCAGCAGAAAACCATTGCCGAAATCAACGATAAGCGCAATAAAGGTGTCGCGCTCTTGCCTGAATTCAGGCAAAGTGCCATGAATAGTCGAAGCAGCGTAGGCACCGTGTATGGCAGAGTTAAGGCTCCCTCCCAACTCGAAAGTCGGCAAAGGCAGGACGCATAAGGCGCCCGAAAGTGCGAAGCGCGTCAAGGCGCTTAATATCTACCGCTGGAATCCGGATGATCTCGATGACGCCGGCAAGCCGAGGAACCCGCGCATGGACCGCTACGAGATCGACCTCGACGCCTGCGCGCCGATGGTGCTCGACGCGCTGATTAAAATTAAGGACGAAGTCGATTCTACGCTGACCTTCCGTCGCTCCTGCCGCGAAGGCATCTGCGGCTCCTGCGCCATGAACATTGACGGCACCAACACGCTCGCCTGCACTAAGCCGATCGACGAGGTGAAAGGCGATATCAATATTTACCCGCTGCCGCACATGCCGGTGGTGAAGGATTTGGTGCCGGACCTGTCGCATTTCTTCGCGCAGTACGAGTCGATCAGGCCGTGGCTGCAGACGAGCACGCCGCAGCCCGCCAATGCTGAGCGCCTGCAGTCGCCGGAGGACCGCGCCAAGCTCGACGGCTTGTATGAATGCATCCTCTGCGCCTGCTGCTCGACCGCCTGCCCGAGCTACTGGTGGAACTCCGACCGCTTCCTCGGCCCCGCCATCCTGCTGCACGCCTACCGCTGGATCATCGACAGCCGCGACGAATTCACCGGCGAACGTCTCGACGAGCTGGAAGACCCCTTCCGCCTCTATCGCTGCCACACCATCATGAACTGCACCAGGACCTGCCCCAAGGGTCTGAATCCCGCCAAGGCCATCGCGGAAATCAAGAAGTTGATGGTGAAGCGCGCCGTATGATCCGGCCCGCAGTGATCTTTCTCATGCTATGCAGCTGGGCTTCGCCCACTTCGGCTGAGTTAGGCCAGTATGTCGAGGTGTTTGAGAAGAGGTACGAAACCATCAAGCCTGAGTACCGCACCTGTAAACAGGATAATGAATGCACCGTTGCGGGCATAGGGGGCTGCCTCGATTATTTCCCGGTCAACCGTGCGTCCAAGGAAATCGTTGACAAAGTAATCCGGGCGCATGAAGCGGCCATGGATTGCATCGCCCAAAAAAGATTGTTGCCCAAAGCCAGTTGCGTCAAGGGACTTTGTGAGGCTTATGTAATAATTCCCGGTCTCAATTATGCATAGACCGGGCCGGGCCGCGTCCTTGCAGCATGCATTTTTCTTGTAATTTATAACCGCTCTCCTAAAACTAGCTCTATCGTTGCCGGCTTAAGGATAGTTTTACGAATGGCCGTTTATACCCCGCTTTCCCAGAAGGACATCACTAACTTCCTGTCGCACTACGCCGTGGGCGAGTTGGTGTCGTGCAAGGGCATCGCCGAGGGCATCGAGAACACCAACTACTTGCTGGTGATGACCTGGGGTGGCAACCAGCAGCGCTATATCCTGACCCTGTTCGAGCAGCGGGTCAGCGCCTCCGACCTGCCGTTCTTTCTGAAGCTCACCGAATGGCTGGCCGACCGCGGCATTGTTTGCCCGCGGCCTGTCAAAGGCAAGGACGGCAAGGCGGTCCGCCATGTCAAAGGCAAGCCGGCCGTGCTGATCGAATTCCTCGAAGGGCAGGGCAGCCCGCACATCACGCCGCGCCACATGGAGCTGGTCGGGGAGCTGGCGGCGCGTATGCACTTGGCGGTGGAGGGTTTTGAACAGACGCGCAGAAACAGCATGGGCCTTGAAACCTGGCAGGCGCTGTTCGAGAAATGTCGCGGGCAGATCGACAGTATCGCGCCCGGCCTCGAGCAGGCGATGGCGGAGGAACTGGAATTCCTTGCGGCTAATTGGCCGGAGGAAAAGTCGCTGCCGTCCGGCGTCATCCATGCCGACATCTTTCCCGATAACGTGTTTTTTATCGACGGCAAGACCGACCAACCAATCCTCTCGGGCATCATTGATTTCTACTTCGCCTGCGGCGATTTTTTCATCTATGACCTGCTGATCTGCATGAATGCCTGGTGCTTCAATACTGCGCACCGCTTCGTGCCGGCGCGCGCCAAGGCGCTACTTGCCTCCTACCAGAAGCTGCGTCGCTTAAGCGAGGCGGAATGCCATGCCATGCCTGTGCTGGCGCGCGGCGCCGCCATGCGCTTCCTCGCCACCCGCACGCATGACTGGCTGACGCCTGCCGCCGGCGCACTGGTCAACCCGAAAGACCCGCTGGAATACCTTGCCAAGCTGCGTTTCCACCAGGGAGTGCAGGACTGGCGGGAATATGGATTGGGATAATGGATAAAAAGATGATGGATAATACGATAAAACAACGACTCTTATTATCCATCATCTTATCATCTATCATCTACCGCCTATGATCGCCAAGAAGCACGTCCATATCTACACCGACGGCGCCTGCGCCGGCAATCCCGGCCCGGGCGGCTGGGGGACGATACTGGTCTATAACGGCACCGAGAAGGAGCTTTCCGGCGGCGAGGCGGCGACCACCAACAACCGCATGGAGCTGATGGCCGCCATCATGGGGCTGGAGGCGCTGAGATCGCCCTGCCGCGTCGAGCTCACGACCGACAGCCAGTATGTGAAGAACGGCATGATGGAATGGCTTGCCGGCTGGAAGGCCAAAGGCTGGAAAACCGCCGACAGGAAGCCGGTGAAGAACGCCGACCTCTGGCAGCGGCTCGAGCAGGCGGCATCACGGCACGAACTGACCTGGCACTGGGTACGCGGCCATGACGGCCATGAGTATAACGAGCGCGCCGACCGGCTGGCGGTGGCCGCCTGCAAAGCGATCCAGGACGGCGGCGCTAAATAGTAGCCTTTTACCGCCGGGCTGTTATAGTCCGGGCACTACCTGCCGCAACCGCCTGTAGGTCGCCATGAAAAACCTGAAAATCCATCAGCGCCTTTCCCTCGTTCTCCTTGGGTTTCTCTTCCCGCTGGCCATCGCGCTGAGTGTTTATTACGACGGCGCCAGCGAGCGCACGCTGCGGCTTGTCGTGTGCATGCTGCTGCTCACGGGCGTCGGCTTCCTCTACTGGCATGTCATGCACGGCATCCAGTCATCACTGAAGAAGCTGCAGGCGGCGATGATCGAGATCGCCGACGGCAGGCTGGATTACAAGGTGCCCTTCCTCGACCAGCGCGACGAGATCGGCAGCATGGCGCGCATGCTGGAGATTTTCCGCGAGAATGCCGCGCGGGCGCGCAAGCTGGAAAGCGATCACCGTGCCGCGCAGGAGCATAAGCTTCTCCGGCAGAAGCAGATCGACGAAACGATCGGCCAGTGCTGCGGCAAGATCTCGCGGCTGCTCTCCGAAACCTGCCGCGCCGTCGACGGGCTGCAGGCCGCCGTCATCGGCATGGCGGGCACGGCCGGTGATGCCAGCGTCAGGACCCGCTCCACCCGCATGGCGGCGGCGGAGACCACCGGCAGCGTCCGCAGCCTGTCGGCGGAGGTGGAAACCCTGTCCGTCTCGCTCGACAGCCTCCGGCAGCAGGTGGAGCGTTCCTCCTCCATCAGCCGGGACCTGGCCGGGCGGGTGAAAAATGCCGGGCGCACGGCGCTGGAACTGTCGGACGTGGCGCGCCAGACCGGTGATGTCATCACTGCCGTCACCGCCATCGCCGATCAGATCAGCCTGCTCGCCCTGAACGCCACCATCGAGGCGGCACGGGCCGGGGAGGCGGGAGGGGGCTTCGCGGTGATTGCCGGCAACGTGAAGAGCCTCGCGCAGCGCACCGGCAGCGTCAGCGGCAGCATCATCGACCAGCTGGCGAAGATGCAGCAGGCCATGGCCGGCGTCGCCGCCTCGCTGACCCATATCCAGGGCAGCGTGCATGAGATCAACGGCATTGCCGCCTCGGTGGCGGGCATTGCGGAGTCCCAGGATAATTCGGTACGCGAACTCACGCTCAATATACAGAACACTTCCAACAGGGTACAGGAAGTTTCTCATCATTTAGGTGAAGCCAGCAGCATGGCCGTTTCGACCCATGACAACGCCCGCTCGGTGATCGTCGCGGTGCGCGACGTCGCCGACCAGTCGCGGGCCCTGCAGAAGGAGCTGGAGCTGTTCCTGAAAAGCGTTGCCAGGGGGTAAGAAAAAGCAAAGACACGTCATCACCCGAATCGCGTAGCGATTCTAGGGTGATCCAGTTTCATTACCCTAGGATTTGCTAGGCAAATCCGGGGAATGACAGATGTATATTTTAAAGAAAAAGCCCCAACAAAAACCCCCGGAAGCATATGCTTCCGGGGGTTTTTATGGAGTATGGATTGTGTAATTACGCCGCTTCCTTGGCGCGGGTCGGACGTACGCCGGCGGCGCTGCCCTGCGAGCTGGTGGCCTTGATCTCGCCGGTCAGTTCGCCGCCGCGCTCGATCTCGATCTCACCGTAGGAAATCTTGCCGCGCACCTTGCCGGTGGCGTAGATCACCAGGCGGTTGCGCACCACGAGGTCGCCCTCGAACAGGCCGCTGATCTCGGCATCCTCGATATGGGCCGAGCCCTTGAACGAGCCGGTCTCGGCGATTTCGACGGTGTGCACTTCGTTCAGCGTCGCATCGACCTTGCCTTCGATGACCAGCCGGTCGCAGGTGGCGATTTCGCCTTTCAGCAGGATGTCGTTGCCCACCGTCAGCACGCGGCGGCCGCCCTTGGTCCGCTCGGCGGCGGGGGTGGCAGTAGCGGCAACGGCGGCGGTTTTGGCTTCCGGCATGCGGTTGCGCACCAGGTCGCTGCCCAGCGCGGAGGCCGAGCGGAAGGCGCTGGCGGTGTTGCGCGGTTCCGGCGCTGAACGGGCGTTCGATGCGGGCGCCGCCGCGGCCGGGGGAGTGCTCGGCTGGGACGCGTTGGCCGCGGGTGACGAGGTCACGACGGTGGCGGCTTCGGCCGGGAGCGGCTGATTGGGATCGGTGGCGTTATCGAACAGGCTGTCTTCTTTGCGACGGAACATAATTATCTCCTCACTGCTTGAAGCGTATGGTTTTTGAAGGGTGGACAAGATCGCCACTGCATGCGGCGCTGTTGTTACATTCAACCTATAAGAATTGTTCCGGTCGCGCCACAAGAATCTGTGCAAAAATCGAGGAGCGTGAATTAAATTACTTTAACTTCTTTCTGCGGAAAAAAATCTGGGTTGCTGCTGTCGTGAACAGCGGGTTGGTAATGATGAAATCGAGCGCCCAGTTCGGCGCGAACAACTCGTAATAGCGGCGCAGCAGCAGCTTGAAATAGAAACGCGGATAGTTCCGCGCCAGCAGTTGCGCCGGGTGCGGTCCGCTGCCATGCAGATGCGCCGCCAGCGCCTCCCCCAGCATTTTGCCGTAATGCAGCGCGGTGTGGATGCCGCCGGCGGTCAGCGGCGAGACGATGCCCGCCGCATCGCCGAGCAGGATCACATTGCCGCGTGCGAACGGGTGCACCAGCCCGCCGCACGGGATCAATCCGCCGCGCCGCGCGACCACCTGCGTCTGTGAGAAATCAAAGATATTCTCCATACGTGACACGAATGCATCGATGTCGGGGCGCTTCGGCATGCGCGTCGCCAGCCCGACCTGCGCCACCCCGACGCCGGGAATCACCCAGCCAATGTAACCATGCGCCAGCTTCTGATCGAGAAAGCAGTAGAAAGCATTTGTGTCATGCAGCGGCAGCCCGGTATATTCCGCTTCTGCCCCGAGCAGGAACTCCCTGTTTTGCCCGAGCGCGAAGTCAGCGGCGACTTTCGAGCGCGGCCCGTCGGCGCCGATCAGGAAGCGGCAGTGATAGGCGTTGCCGTTGACGCGGATATGATCATCTTCGTCGGAGCCGGACTCATAACTGCGGTCATAAAGGATGTTTGCGCCCGCTTTTCCCGCCTCATCGGAAAAATAGCGCATCAACCCCGGCGTGTCGGTGGTGAGGAAGAAATAATCCGGTGCGTGCAGGTCGACGTGGCGCAGGGAAGGGGCATAGAGCCGCACATCGGTGACGCGGCGCGTCAGCTGCCCCGGCACGGCGAATTCCTCGGCGCACTCGCCGACGATGATGCCGGTCGTGTGCATGCCGACGCCGGGTGCCTTCTTGCGTTCCAGCACGGTGACGGCAATGCCTCGCTCGGCCAGCGCCTTCGCGCAGGCCAGCCCGGCGAATCCCCCGCCGGCGATTAGTACGTCGGTTTGCATCGGATTGGCTTACTGTGTCATCCCGCGCTTGTCGAGTGGTCTGTTAGGCCGCTTGAATGGTGGGCATCCAGCAACGCAAGAATCTTCTTCTCCGCCATGGATACCGGCAGTTTTTTTAATTGTGCCAGGCTGTGCCATCCCTTCCCGGTGGACGTTTTTACTTCTGCGAGATGCACTTCGGCTTCGAGAGTGAAATGGCTGTATTGCTGGCGGATGGAGCCCAGTAATTCCCTCCCCCCTTGTGGGGAAGGATTAGGGAGGGAAGCTATCAGCGCACTCGATGCGGGAGAATTTCCCGCGACCCGCTCGCTACACTTGGCACCCTCTCCCGCAAGGGGGGAGGGTGAATTATATTCCATAAAATGATACAATCCCTGAAGGAATCTGCTTTTACGCGGCGTGGCGAAGTACCGCCCCTGTGCATCGCGCAGCACAACGATGTGCTTCTTCCGCACCGGCGGTGCCTTTTTTACTTTCGCCGCCGGATAGGCTTCGGGCGATGTCTTGCCTTTGCATATGTGAATGGCGGGACACTCACCGCATAATGGTGCGCGCTTGCGGCAGATCATGGCGCCGATATCCATCATCGCCTGATTGTAATCGAACGGCTCCTTTTTATCGAGCAGCGCCTGCGCTTTGTCCCACAGTTCAGATTCTCCTGCATTGTCCAATGCGAAAATACGGGACAGCACGCGTCGCACATTTGCCTCCATCACCGCCACCGGCTGGCGATAAGCGAATGCCGCCACCGCATGCGCCGTGTTGCGGCCAATGCCCGATAATTGTGCCAGCGCTTCCGCGTCGCGTGGCAAACTGCCGTTGCAGCTTTTGGACGCTTTATGCAGATTGATCGCCCGGCTGTAATAGCCGAGCCCCTGCCAGGCGGACAGCACCTCCTCCTGTTCCGCCGTTGCCAGCGCCTTCAGCGTAGGAAAGCGCTTCAGGAAGGGATGGTAGTAGCGATCGAGGACGGTAGCCACCTGCGTCTGCTGCAGCATGATTTCGCTGACATAGATCGCATAGGGATCGGAAGTGTTGCGCCATGGCAGATCCCGCCGGCCATGCGTTTGGTACCACTGGTGCAGCAGCCGGTGAAAATGCTGCAGGGAGCGTTCAGGCGGCCAGGAGGCTGCCTTTTTTTTATTATTCATATCCTTCGCGCCAGTCGCGTATGCTCCAGCCGGCATGGGGGAAGGTCGTCTTCAGCTGCCTCCTCCATTCCTCGAGATCGGCGTCTTTCGGCAGCATCACGCGTGTTTGATACAGAACCGGCCCTGCCGTGCCCAGTAACCGGGTTGCCTTGAGCGCGGTAAGATTCATCATAACCCGCGGATGGGCAATTTCGCCGCGGTCCGGCTCCTTGACGATCACCGCCTGCGCGGTGAACCAGGCTTTGCCGATGCGGAAAATCTCGCCCGGCTTGAGGCCAAGCGCATCCAGCACCTCCTGATCCACGGCGGCGCCGTGAAGATTCTTGCGCCGGTGGGTGAAGAATATCTTCCGGCCGCGCTGCTCCTTCAGGATGAGTTTGCCGTAAAGCGGGTAATGATTATCGATACCCTTGAGGCGGACCTGGATGCTCTTACCGGTCTTTCCGCGGGATTTCGCTACCGCATCGAACTCGATGATCCGCGACATCCGTGCTGCGCCGTGGAATAGTAAATGGGCATTTTCGGCCATGGAAAAGGGGGCATCGGTCCGGCTGAGGGCGACATCGCCCCCAATGGCTGCCCGGTTAGTGTCGGCGTCCTCCGCCATGAACCAGGCCGTGGCGAGGGCTGCCATGGCCAGCGCAATTCCGCCGAGTACCCGCTTTGGCGGCAGTTTTCCTTGAGAAAATTTCCATTTCATAGGATAATATCCCGATCGCGCCAGAATTGTAGGAGTTATGAGGAAAATTTTCGAGGCCTTTCTTTTTTGCCTCCTGATGGCGGGCCCGGTTGCCCCTGCTGCCGCCAAAGAGAACACCGTCCGCATCGTCGTCTACGGCGACAGCCTTACGGCGGGGCACCGCCTGCAGCCCGAGGAAGCCTTTCCGGCACGCCTCGAGCGCAAGCTGAAGGAAGTCGGCTTTACCAACCTCGAAGTGATCAACATGAGCGAGTACGGGGCGACCACTGCCACCGGCGTCGAGAAACTGGAGGCCCTGCTCAGGCTCCGGCCCGACGTCGTGTTACTGGCGCTGGGCAGCAACGATGTCCAGCGCGGCATCCAGGTGAACCTGATCGAGCGCAACATCAACCAGATCATACCCAAGCTGCAGGACAGCGGTGCCTATATCGTGCTGGCAGGAGCCAAGGGGCCCCAGCATATGGGGCTGGCCTACAGCCAGCAGGTGGACGCCATGTTCCGCGCCCGGGCAGGTTATTACCGGGTGCAATTTTATGCCCATCTGCTGGAAGGTGTGTCCGGCAAGCCGGGGCTGACGCTTGCTGATGGGTTGCATCCCAATCCCAAGGGCGTTGAAGTCATGGTTTCGCACCTCTATCCGCTGATCGATCCCGGCGTGCGCTGGAAAATTCAGACCATGCAGTATCAGCAGGAATACGAGCGCTATCAGCAACAGCAGCAGATGAGCCATTAACTGTTGCCCCGGCGAAGGCCGGGTCCATGCCTATCCAAATCGTTTACGGTTGTATAATCCGCCGCACGGCTGTATGGTTAACCTCTTTCCCATGATGATGAAGGTTGCCGCGCATGACCACCGCCAAGGCCAAGAAAACCGTTCCCTTTTCCGTCACCACCGGCCCGCTGCCCGCCTCGCGCAAGGTCTATTATAACGGCGATATTTTCCCGGACATCCGGGTGCCCCTGCGGGAAATCATGCTTTCCAAGGGCGAGGGCTCCGTTGAGGTATACGACACCTCGGGACCCTATTCCGACCCCAAGGTAAAAATCGACATCGAAAGAGGCCTGCCGAAAATCCGCGAAGCCTGGATTTGCGCCCGTGGCGATGTCGAGGCATATGAAGCCCGCTCTGTCAGGCCAGAGGATAACGGTATCAAAGGCACGAGGCACGAGGCACGAGGCACGGGTGAAGTGCGGGAGTTCCCTAATGTAAATAAACACCCGCTGCGCAGCCGCCATAAAAAAGCGGTAACGCAGATGGCTTATGCCCGCGCAGGAATTATTACGCCGGAGATGGAGTATATTGCTATACGGGAGAACGAGGGCAGGAAATACCTGAATCCTGAATCCCGAATCCTGGCCCCTTACCAGAAAGGCGAGAATTTCGGCGCGCGTATTCCTGATTTGATCACGCCCGAATTCGTGCGCGACGAAGTGGCGCGCGGCCGGGCCATCATCCCGAGTAACATCAACCACCCGGAATCCGAGCCGATGATCATCGGCCGCAACTTCAAGGTCAAGATCAACGCCAATATCGGCAACTCGGCGGTAACGTCCTCGGTCGCCGAGGAAGTCGAGAAGATGGTGTGGGCGATCCGCTGGGGCGCCGACACGGTGATGGACCTCTCGACGGGCCGCAACATCCACAATATTCGCGAATGGATCATCCGCAACTCGCCGGTGCCGATCGGCACGGTGCCGATCTACCAGGCGCTGGAGAAAGTCGGTGGCATCGCCGAGGAACTGACGTACGAAATATTCCGCGACACGCTGATCGAGCAGTGCGAGCAGGGGGTGGATTACTTCACCATCCATGCCGGCGTGCGCCTGCCCTTCATCCCGATGACCGCCAACCGCACCACCGGCATTGTCTCCCGCGGCGGCTCGATCCTCGCCAAATGGTGCATGGCGCATCACAAGGAAAACTTCCTCTACACCCATTTCGAGGACATCTGCGAACTCTTGCGCCAGTACGACGTGAGCTTCTCCCTCGGCGACGGCCTGCGCCCCGGCAGCCAGCACGACGCCAATGACGAAGCGCAGTTCAGCGAACTCAAGACGCTCGGCGAGCTGACGCAAATCGCCTGGAAGCACGACGTGCAGACGATGATCGAAGGTCCCGGCCATGTGCCGATGCATCTGATCAAGGAAAACATGGAGAAGCAGCTCGAGCTGTGCGGCGAAGCGCCGTTCTACACGCTCGGTCCGCTCGTCACCGACATCGCGCCTGGCTACGACCATATCACCAGCGGCATCGGCGCCGCCATGATCGGCTGGTTTGGCACGGCCATGCTGTGCTACGTCACGCCGAAGGAACATCTCGGCCTGCCCGACCGCGACGACGTGAAGGTCGGCGTCGTCACCTACAAGATCGCCGCCCACGCCGCCGACCTCGCCAAAGGCCATCCGAGCGCGCATCATCGCGATGACGCGCTGTCGAAAGCCCGCTTCGAATTCCGCTGGCAGGATCAGTTCAACCTGTCGCTTGACCCCGAAACCGCCAAGGACTTCCACGACGAAACCCTCCCTGCCGAAGGGGCCAAACTCGCCCATTTCTGCTCCATGTGCGGCCCCAAATTCTGCAGCATGAAAATCAGCCAGGACGTCCGCGATTTTGCCGCGAAGGAAGTGGCCAGTGGCCAGTGGCCGGTGGCCGGGGAGAAGGAACAATCCCCTCTCCCGCGTGCGGGAGAGGGAGGCAGCGGCAAAGCCGCTGCGGGTGAGGGCGCCCTTTCCCCCGCCGACATCGAACGCGGCATGGAAGAAATGGCCGAGAAATTCAAAGAATCCGGCGGCGAACTCTACGTCGAGGAACGCAAAAAAGCCGTGGTATAACCGTCATCACCCGAATCGCGCAGCGATCTAGTGATCCAGACATCTTAATAAAGAACTGGATTCCCCTAGGATTTGCTGCGCAAATCCGAGGAATGACGAAAATAGCGGCGGGGAGATTTATCAGAAGGTGGGGTGATTGTATTTCTGTAGAAAATAAAAATAACTGGATTAAAGAGCCGTTCAATAAACTAGATGAAGCTATTGCCAACGCATGGAGGCATCTTCTTATTTTTTATTCGGCTTTATCAGGCCTGACAGAAATTTCTGTTGTGCAGGGCCATCCTCTTAGAATGATTCCTAAGGGCATCACGGTTAAGCAAGTTTCTGATCGAGAAAATCAAGCTGCAAGGGATTGGGTTAATCTTAATATAGTTAGAGATATTACAGAGGCGTTACAAATCTCCCTTGAAAATGTTTATTTCAGAATTTTGTGTGTAGAAAAGTCTCCTATTCTTGAGCGATTGACCCCGGAAATGATAGATAAAGTTATTGTTGAACATAAAAAATGGCAGGACACTCCTCGTTGGATAGATAAAACAGGGCTTAACAATAAAGTGACTGATTTTATTGATAAGGGTATGGATATTTCTCATTTGAAAGGCATTCTGACCGGTTTGATATCTATAAGGAATTGTATTGCACATCGTCGGGCTGTAGTTGGAGAAAAAGAACAAGGTACTAAGTTAAAATGGCTATCTATCGATCAGGATAAAACTTTCAATAATAATAGAACCATAGTGATTAAAACACATGAAAAAAGCTTCTTGCGTGGACAGCAAGTTGCGTTTTCTCAAATGGAAACTGAAGATATTTGCTTTACTGTAAGTATGATGAATTCAGAACTTAAGAAGAAATTTTTAGAATATTTACTTAAGAAAAAAACTTTGGTTCCAGGAGCAAAGGATACTACTTCAAATAGAATAACTTTAGACTATCCTGAATATAGTTTTGCCATACCATTAAAGACTCTTTCATAATTGTTGTTATCTTAGCCCATCATCTTAAAAAATCCGCATGCCCCCCTCCATCATCGACCGCATCAGGGACAAGCAGAAGCACAAGCCGGCGCAGCTTGAGCTGGAGCCGCCGCGGCACCGGCCGGAGATGCTCTATATCGGCTGCATCGATGCGCGGCTCGACCCGGTGGCCGATATCGGCATCCCGCAGGGCAAGGCGCTTATCTACCGCAACATCGCGGCGCTGGTGCGCCCGTCGGCGGGAAGCGCGGGGGTAGGGGAAGAGGCGACTGCATCGGCTGCCGGAGAAATCCCCGAAAGCGTCAGCATGGGCGCGGCGCTCGAATTTTTCATCAACCACATCCCCGCCGAGAGCAAAAAGAAACATATCGTCGTCTCCGGCCATACCCATTGCGGCGGCATCCAGGCCTGCCTGCACGAAAGCGCCCGGCACGACCATTACCTGCCGCGCTACTTAAGCGCGCTGAAGGAAGAGCGCGAGAAAGTGCTGAAAGACCCCGCGCTGTTCACCGACGAGCAGCGCCACCGCGCGCTGGAGGAGGCCTGCGTGCGCGCCAGCATCGCCAACCTCATGACGTACGACACGGTGCGGCTGGCGGTCGAGGAGGGCAGGGTGGAGCTGCATGGCTGGGTCATCGACACCGCCAGCAAGCGCATCTCCGAAATGGATGCGAACGGCGTGTTCCAGCCGCTCAGCCAGCAGCCGGGACGTAGCGTTTAAGCCAGCCCGGAATCCATCACGCTGCGGTGATAACCGGCCCGCGCCTTATTCCAGCTGCGTTCGTGCATGTTGAAAAACACCGTCTGCACCAGCGGCTCGATGATGCCGATGGAGAGGGCGATTCTCCAGTCGCCTGACAGCAGGTAGGCGACCGCGATGGCCACTGTGAAATGCATCAGGCAGTAGGTGAGAGTTTTCGCCAGCGTCTCATGCGTAAATATCAAGCGGGTCATGATGTATCTCCTTCATGGTATATCCTTCATTATACCGCAATTGAGAATCATTCGCAATAGAGCAAAATCGCCCATTCACGAAATATTAACCCCGGGCTGCTATGAGGCGATATGGAGGAGTATTCTATGTTCAGCCTTCTGGAAGTGCTCAAGGTCCTGTTCATGGACTGGAGCGAGAGCAGCGAAGCGGCGGAATAGCGCCTGTTTCTGCGGGTGGTGCAGTGCGGCAGGGTAGACGTCTGCCTTGTCCGCTCCTTTTTGTAACCTATTGAATTACAATATCCGTATAAGTTAATTGTCACCAAATTGTCATACACAAGTCCCTATTCCTATTCTAGACTTATGAAAAGCGCGAATAACGCGCAACGCAATCAGTGTATGGATAAAGCCTATGGCAGCCGCTCAGAAAATAGATGTTTCGATGGAAACGCTTGAAGTCAAGTATCATGAAATCACCCGACTCTATGACCTTTCTGACGAGCTGCTTTCCACCGTGGAAAGCAAGTTCGTGACCGACCCCGAGCAGCAGCTCGAGATCGTCGAGCCGCTGATCAACGAGATCGCCGATGCGACCGATGCGCTGGCCGGGGAATTCATCCTGATTGCTGAGCACCGCCGCCAGAAGGGCCAGAACAAGGCCAGCAAGACGCACATCGAAGCGGCGCTGCGCCGCATCTTCACCGCGCTGAACGATTACCAGGCGCGGGTGCGCGATGTCGGCAAGAAAGCCCACGGCGCTATCCAGAACATCGCCGATCCGATCGTCAAGAAAATCCAGCGCCAGGTCGAGGAGGTTGTCGTGATTTTCCTCGAATTCATGCAGATCTCGCTGATGAGCATCATGGGCCAGGCCGAGCTCGCCACCTTGAAAGCCCGCGACGCCCGCATCGCCCTTATGATGCACCAGCAGGCGCTCTCGCAGCAGCAGTAATTACCGAGAAGAATCATGAGCACCTGGGGAGCCAGACCGGCTCCCTTATTTTTGATGAAGGAAAAAACATGCAGCCACTACGCCGTTCACTTCGTCCACAATGGAACGTACGAAAAACCATCGGCATAGGGAACGGAAGAGCGCTACCGGGCGGTGAGCAGTTCCTGACCAGCCATGATATAAAGTGGAAAAGCCGTTGCGGCCTGACAGGCGCATGAACGGGCGCGGCTAATATGGCTTTTTTCTGGCGCATTCGGCAGGCGATGTAATGCTCTTTACTCTCATCACTACTAAATATCCTTCCGGTCTTTCATCGCTGCAATCAGCGGCGGATTACGTGCATACGCACAACCGCGACATGGCGCTTTACAGCCAGTTCGTGGTTTTTCCGAAAGAAAAGAAAGCCTATGATTATTATTTCCTGCCCTTTATAGAGCAGACGCAAAAAGCGCATAAAATGTGGGAGGAGGCACGGTCCCGGTCTGATTCAAGCCCGGAGGCTGTGCGGCGCCTTAAGGATTCCGTGGAGTGGCAGAACCATCTGCAGACAATGCTCGACACTGCGCGTGAAGTTCAGGAGTGTTTGGAAACCATTCCATCGGAACGCTCGCGTGTGCATCGCAAGCGTATTACGAATTTTATTAAAGAAGCGGGGTGCGAGCTGGGGCAGGAGCCCGGACGCTGGGCCGTCATGTAATAAAAGGGGGAGCCGAAGCTCCTTGGTTATCACGATGCCATCACCCTAACCCTCTCCCTCAGTGAGGGAGAGGGAAGCGCCGAAGGCGCGGGTGGGTGATTCTTATACGCTGTAATACATGTCGAACTCGACCGGCTGCGGCGTATGCTCCCAGCGGTAGACTTCGCTCATCTTGAGTTCGATGTAGGCGTCGATCAGGTCATCGGTCATGACGTCGCCTTTCTTGAGGAAGCCGCGGTCGGCGTCGAGATTTTCCAGCGCCTGGCGCAGGCTGCCGCACACGGTCGGCACCTGGCTCAACTCTTCCGGCGGCAGGTCGTACAGGTTCTTATCCATCGCGTCGCCGGGGTGGATCTTGTTCTCGATGCCGTCCAGGCCCGCCATCAGCATGGCGGTGAAGGCGAGGTACGGGTTGGCGGTCGGATCGGGGAAACGCACCTCGATGCGCTTGCCCTTGGGGCTTGTGACATACGGAATGCGAATCGAGGCCGAGCGGTTGCGCGCCGAGTAGGCGAGCAGCACCGGCGCCTCGAAGCCTGGAATCAGCCGCTTGTAGCTGTTGGTCGAGGCGTTGGTGAAAGCATTGATCGCCTTGGCGTGTTTGATGATGCCGCCGATATAATAAAGGCACATTTCCGAAAGATCCGCGTAGCCGTTGCCAGCGAACAGCGGCTTGCCGCTCTTCCACAGGCTCTGGTGCGTGTGCATGCCGGAGCCATTATCACCCGAAATCGGCTTCGGCATGAACGTCGCCGATTTGCCATAAGAATGGGCAACGTTATGCACGACGTATTTATATTTCTGCACGTTGTCGGCAGTCGAAGTCAGCGTCGAGAACATGACGCCAAGCTCGTTCTGCGCCGGGGCCACTTCATGGTGGTGCAGCACCGGCTCAACGCCAACGGCCTTCAATGAGGTCAGCATCTCGGCGCGCAGGTCGGCCAGCGAATCGACCGGCTGCACCGGGAAATAGCCGCCCTTGGTCGGCGGGCGGTGGCCCATATTCCCCGCTGGGTATTCCCGGTCGGAATTGACCGGCAGCTCCTCGCTGTCGAGCTGGTGAAAACTGGTGTTGCCCGTGCATTTGAAGCGCACATCGTCGAACACGAAGAATTCGAGTTCGGGGCCAAAATAGGCGGTGTCGCCGAGGCCGGTATATTGCAGGTACGCTTCGGCGCGCTTGGCGGTCGAGCGCGGGTCGCGGCCATAGGGCTGCGCGGTTGAGGGCTCGATGACGTCGCAGAACAGCACCAGTGTCGGCTGCGCGGCGAACGGGTCGATGAATGCCGTCTTCGGTTCGGGCATCAGGATCATGTCCGATTCGTTGATAGACTTCCAGCCGGCGATCGACGAGCCGTCGAACATGATGCCATCCTCGAAGCTGCTGTCATTCACCTGATCGGCAATGTAGGTGGTGTGCTGCCATTTGCCGCGCGGGTCGGTGAAGCGAAAATCGACGAACTGGATGTCGTTATCTTTGATGGTCTTTAAAACGTCGTTGGCGGACATGGATACCCTTTCTGTTCTCCCGAATTGATACGATTGGCGCACTTGCGAGTGCTACGTCCTGAGGACTGCGGTATGGTTGTTTTTGTAGTGTTTTAAGTGGGACGGTTATAGCAGCCGGTTAAGGGTTGTAAAGCCCCTATCATCATGGCCTGAATTCCGAAGGAATCCTAAGGTCATCCAGTCTTTACCTTCCTACTGGATCCCCTAGAATTTGCTACATAAATTTGGGGGATGACGGGGTCTTCCTAAATCGCATCGCCGCCGGTTTCGCCGGTTCTAATACGGATGGCTTCCTCCACCGGCAAAATAAAGATTTTCCCGTCGCCGATGCGGCCGGTCTTGGCGGCGTTGATGATGGCCTCGACGGTGCGCTGGACCATATTGTCCTCGACCACCACCTCGAGCTTCACCTTGGGCAGGAAATCGACCACGTACTCGGCGCCGCGGTACAATTCGGTATGGCCTTTCTGGCGTCCGAAGCCGCGCGCCTCGGTGACGGTGATGCCCTGCAAGCCTACCTCCTGCAGCGCCTCCTTCACCTCGTCGAGCTTGAACGGCTTGATGATGGCTTCGATTTTTTTCATGGCAGCAACCTATACGACTGAGGATAAAAAGCAACTCCCTGCACGGCTTAGTTGCGAATTATTCTCAATAGTGCGGCGCTTGACTTTTCTTCCTCCCTCCAGCATCACAGTCGCATGCCCTCCGCCGACAAGGACACCATCCGTCATTTGAATGACGTGCTGAAAAGCAAGCTGACTGGCATCAACCAGTATTTCCTGCATGCGCGCATGCTGAAGCATGCGGGTGACGTGGCGCTGGCCGATTACGAATACAAGGTTTCCATCGACGCCATGAAACATTCCGACATGCTGGTCGAGCACATTCTGAAGCTCGGCGGCAAGCCGCAGATGCAGAGCCTCGGGCGGCTGCTGGTCGGTGAGGAGCGCGAGGAGATGCTCTATAACGACCTGACGCTGGCCGAGACGTCGTTGGTGCAGCTGGAAGCGGCCATCGTTTTCAGCCGTTCCAAGGAGGACCATGCCACGGTCGGATTGCTGTCGAAGATCCTCGAAACCCAGCAGGAGCATATCGAGTTCATACGCTGTCAAATCGCCAACCTCAAAATGAAGGAATGCGCATGATCAAAACGTTTTTCGCCACTTTATTCATGATTGGAGCAACCGCCATGGCCCACGCCGCCGACCCGGAAAACACATTGTATTTGGATTTGAAGGATGGGCGCGTGGTGATCGAGCTGCGACCCGACCTGGCGCCGAACCATGTCGCCCGCATCAAGGAGCTGACCCGCAAGGGCTTCTATGACGGCGTCGTCTTCCACCGCGTGATCGACGGTTTCATGGCGCAGACCGGCGACCCGACCGGCACGGGCAGCGGCGGCTCCGGCCAGAAGATCAAGGCCGAGTTCAGCAAGGAGCCGCATGTGCGTGGCGCGGTGTCGATGGCGCGTCCCGGCGACATCAACGGCGCCGACAGCCAGTTCTTCATCGTGCTCGCCGATTCGACCTTCCTCGACAACCAGTACACGGTGTGGGGCAAGGTGACCAGCGGCATGGAATTCGTCGACCAGATCAAGAAAGGCGACAAATACGCCAACGGCGCTGTCAGCAACCCTGACAAGATCGTAAAGATGCAGGTGGCGGCCGATGTGAAGGAAGCCACTTCCGCCGCAGCCATGCCGGAAGCGAAGGTGGCAGGCAAGGAGTAGCTTTGGGTATTGCACAAAAACTGACGGAGGCGACTTCCCGTTTAGGGAAGCATATCGCCGTGCGCCAACGTAAGGGAGCTTTACCTTATTGCGTTGAGCCTTATCAAGTCGAGTTACCGGAGAGCATTCTTGCCGCGCGAGATGCCGACGAAGCCGAAATTCTGATTGGGCTGATGCACCAAGCGATGCAAAGGCAGGGAATCAAAACCAGGCGCTCCGAGTTGCGGAAACTCGGCACCTGCGATCCATATGCACGATCGGAATGTGCCGATGATGGTAGCATATCCCTGTGGGTAAATGGCAATGGGTGGGCTGCGTTAAGCGGTTTTCCATTTGACCAGGTCAGTGCCCGTATTTACCACATGGCGCGTGCGATAGACGAAAGGAACGAGGCTTACGAGAAACGTGGGCTTTCACTGGCGCGCTAAGCGTTTGCATGAAGACTTCTCTGTTCGATTTTGATCTGCCGCCGTCGCTGATTGCTAAACAACCCGCCGAGCCGCGCGACAGCGGGCGCCTGCTGGTGATAGGGGAGACGCTGCTGGATAAAGCCATCCGCGATCTACCCTCCTTCCTAAGACCCGGCGACGTCATGTTGTTCAACGACACGCGCGTCATCCCGGCGCGGCTGTTCGGCAGGCGAGGGGAGAGTAAAGTTGAGATCCTGCTGCATAAAAAAATCGTCATTCCCGCGCCGGCGGGGATCCATAACCATCGACTCTGGAATATAGATTCCCGCCTGCGCGGGGATGACGTGCAACTATGGGCCTGTTTCGCCCGTCCCGCCAAAAAACTGAAGCCAGGCGACCGTATCGATTTCGCGCCGGATTTCTCAGCACAGGTGGTGGAGAAGCGCGACAGCGGCGAGGTGGTGCTGCAGTTCGGCAGCGACCTGCCGGAAAAGCTCGCCCGCTACGGCCACATGCCGCTGCCGCCCTATATCGATCGTCCGGACGTTGCTTCTGACCGTGAGTGCTACCAGACGGTCTATGCGAAACACGATGGCTCGGTGGCGGCGCCGACGGCCGGACTGCATTTCACTGAATCGCTATTTGATGCCATTGACGCAATGGGAGTAAAGCGCACGCATGTGACGCTGCATGTCGGCGGCGGCACGTTCCTGCCGGTCAAGGCGGAGGATACCGATGATCACGTCATGCACAGCGAATATGCGGTGGTGACGCAGGAAACCGCCGATGCGGTCAATACGGCGCGGGAAAGGGGTGGTCGGGTCATCGCCGTCGGAACTACCAGCCTTCGCACGCTGGAGAGCGCTGCGGATGCGAATGGCAGGCTAAAACCCTTTACAGGAGAGACCGCCATTTTCATCACTCCCGGTTATCGCTTCAAAATCACCGATGCGTTGCTGACCAATTTCCACCTGCCGCGCTCGACGCTGTTCATGCTGGTTTCGGCCTTTGCCGGCTTAGAGCACATGCAGGCAGCCTATAGGCATGCTATTGAAAAACAATATAGATTTTATTCCTACGGCGATGCCTGCCTGCTTTTGCCTTAATAGGTTGACCAGGTTATAATATATTCATGAATGAACATCCCGAACCCATCCAGCCTACCTGCTGCCGGCGTTTCGATTTCTGCTTCTGGGCGAAGCTGCTGGTGGCGATCCCGGCGGTGCCGATCATCGCCTGTAGCGCCGCCATGCTGTTTGACGACCTGCTGCTACAGTCGGTAACCTTGGTGCTGACCGGCTATGCCACCATTCTTGCGGCGATGAAGATCGACCGCCTCCCGCGCCTGTCGCGCAGGATTTACCGCCGCAAGAACTGACTTTTCTGATGCTTTGAGGCTGCCTATCGTGTATGCTGCCGCATGACGCAGCCCTTTTCCATTCACGCCACCGACGGCAACGCCCGTACCGGAGAGTTGCAAACCGTGCACGGCACGATCCGCACGCCCGCTTTCATGCCGGTTGGCACGGCGGCGACCGTTAAGGCGATGACGCCGGAAGCAGTGCGGCAGACCGGCGCCGACATTATCCTCGGCAACACATACCACCTCATGCTGCGCCCGACGGCGGAGCGCGTCCATAAGCTCGGCGGATTGCATAAATTCATGCATTGGGACGGGCCGATCCTCACCGACTCAGGCGGCTTCCAGGTGATGTCGCTTGCCAAGCTGCGGAGGATTACGGAACAGAGTGTGGTGTTCCAGTCGCACCTCGACGGCACGACTTATGAACTCACACCGGAGCGTGCCGTCGAGATACAGCATCTGCTCGGCAGCGATATTTCCATGGTGCTCGATGAATGCACACCATTCCCGGCCACGGAAAAGGAAGCGGCGGAGTCCATGCGTCTTTCCATGAGATGGGCGGAGAGATGCAGGGCGGCTTTTTCAATTTTACCCTCCCCCCTTGTGGGGGAGGGCAGGATGGAGGGGAACTCTCCACGAGCTCAGGCATCGAGTATGTCACACCAGCCCCCCCACCCTTACCCTCCCCCACAGGGGGGGAGGGGATTATTGTTCGGCATTGTGCAGGGTGGAATCTACCCCGATCTGCGAGAGGAATCGGCTGCCACGCTGAAGCGCATCGGCTTCGACGGCTATGCGATCGGCGGATTGGCGGTAGGGGAGGGGCAGGAGCTGATGTTTCGCGTGCTCGATGTCACCATGCCGCATCTGCCCAAGGAACAGCCGCGCTACCTGATGGGAGTCGGCAAGCCGGACGACATCATCGGCGCGGTGCTGCGCGGCGTGGATATGTTCGACTGCGTCATCCCGACGCGTTCGGGCCGCAATGCGCGTGCCTATACCGCTGACGGGGAATGGAACCTGAAGAACGCCCGCTTCGCCGACGATCCGCGGCCGCTGCAGGAGGATTGCCCGTGCCCCGCCTGCCGCCATTACAGCCGTGCCTACCTGCACCATCTGTTCAAGGCGGACGAGATGCTGGGGCCGATGCTGCTGACCTGGCACAACTTGACTTTTTATCAGCAGCTGATGCAGGCTCTGCGCGATGCCATTACCACCCGATCCCTCAGCGCCTGCGCCGAGCGGCTCCTCGCCCGCTACCGGACGGATGACGCGGCGGCGTAACGTCCTTATCGCTGTTGCCGTTCTGTTGGCAACGGCAGTTGCCTTCGTCTGGTTTCTGGGCCGGGAATGGCTGGAAACGCAGATGAAGGCGCAGCTCGAAGCGCGGGGCATCACCGGCTTGGAGTTCGAGCTGAGCGCCATCGGCCTGCGCAGCACCACTTTTTCCAATATAGGTTATGAACCAGTAAAGCTGAAATCGCTGGAACTCGGCTATGGGCCGATGGAACTGCTGCGTGGTGATATCGGCGGCACATGGTCAGTCGAAGATGTCGTTATTGCCGGCTTGCCGGTCGAGCTCCCGCCGCTGGCCGGCACCGGCACTCTTGCTCGAAAAGGAAATGTGATGGAGGTGGATGGTGGAATACGCAGCGCCGATGGCGAGGTGCATGCCGATTTCGCCCTTACCTATGGTCCCGGTGACGATGCGAAGACGAAACTCCGGCTGGATTCGGCGGCGCTACCGTGGGACGGTGGTACGCTGCGGTTTCAGGAGGCAACAGTGCCGCTGGAAGGGGAATGGAATGTCAGGCAGGTGGAGATAGACGGGCTGGCGATCGAACTCCCGCCGCTTACGGGCAAGGGGATCATCCGGCGTGAAGGCGAAATGCTGCTGGTGGAGGGAGGCTTTCGCAGCGCCGACGGCGCGCATTACGCAAAGGGCGTGCTGCGCCTGCCGCCGGAGAAAACCCCGGTGCTGACCGTGCAGTCCGCAGGCATGCCGTGGCAGCAGGGCAGCCTGCGCGTGCGCGGCGTCATCGTTCCGCTGGGCGGGGAGAAGCCGATCGCGCTCAATCTGGAAGTGCGTAACGTACCGCTGGACACGCTGTTGAAGCAGGCGACGGGCGGCCGGGCCTCGGGCAGCGGCATGGTATCTGGCACCTTGCCGATGCAGGTGGCGCGCGACGGCAGCTTCACGCTGCAGGGCGGAAAACTGCAGGCGCAGGGCGACGGCCGGATAGCGCTGCAGCCAGACGTGGTTCCCGGCGACAACAAGCAGGTGGCGCTGCTGCGCGATGTATTGCAGGATTTTCATTATACGGAATTGTCGGTTGCCGTAGATAGCGACAAGCAAAAAAACCTGTCGTTGCTGTTGTCGCTCTTCGGCAACAATCCCGAAGTGCAGGGCGGCCGCGCGGTGAAATTAAACGTGCGTCTTACCGGCGATGTGCTAAGTTTGTTCCAGCAAAGCGTCCAGACGCTGACCGACCCGAAAAAGCTATTGAAACAGGAGTGATATGAAACCAGCCGCTTACGCCTTCGTGCTTCTGGCGCTCGCCGCCTGCCAGCCCACCGTCAAGGTCGAGGCGCCTGACAAGCCGATCGAGATCAACCTCAACGTCAATATCGAGCACCACGTCAAGGTGGAGATCGAAAAGGACGTGCAGCAGGCGATCAAGGAAAACAAGGACATTTTCTAATATTCTTTAAAACGAGGAACTCATGAACATGCGTACCACCACCTTTTTAACCCTGATCGCGGCGACGCTCGCGCTGCCCGCGCTCGCGCTCGACCTGCAGGAGGCCCGCCGCGAAGGGCTGGTCGGCGAGATGAAGACCGGCTATATCATGCCGCTGAAGCCGTCCTCCGAGGTCAACGCGCTGGTCGCCGATGTCAATACCAAGCGCAAGGAGGAGTATAAGCGGATTTCGAAGGAAAACGGCCAGCCGGTCGATGTGGTGGCGAAGCTGGCAGTGCCTCAGATCGTGGAAAACCTGCCCTCCGGTGCCATGTACCAGACCGATGCGGGGTGGAAGAAGCGGTAGGAGGCCTCCGTCATTCCCCGGATTCGCAAAGCAAATCCTAGGGGAATCCAGCCGGACGTACGGAGGAAGCGGATGGCTGGATCGTCCTAGAATCCGCACTGCGGATTCGAGCGAGGACGAATACAAGACCCTAAACGGTTGACAAAAACGCCCTGAACCCTATTGTCCCCCTTTCTTATGGCCTTTCAGGCCCTGGGAGCTCGTAGCTCAGTCGGTAGAGCACCTGACTTTTAATCAGGTTGTCGCGGGTTCGATTCCCGCCGAGCTCACCATTAACGGGATATTATTATGGTTGATTGTTAAGCGAATTGAGGCGCAGCCGCCCAACAATCTTCAAAAAATGGTATCTGCTTTTCTGGAGCGACCTATCGCTCAGGAGCACAGTGCTATCTTATCGGAAGAACTGCTCATAAGAGAGGGTGAAGCAGTTATCTCTCGCAATGCCTATGCAGACTTAACAGAAGGAAAAATGCGATTTCCTCGCGCTTATGGAGATTAATACCCAGACATTTGCAGCAATTCCACAGTGGGATGAGGGGCACATCGGTGATGGAGAACTACGTAATGATAATAAGAATTTTCTTCTGCTTATCCATGCCTTGAGAGAATTACCTCAAACAAACCCGCACAGCCATGAATACCATAGGTTCGTTAAAATACTCGGGCAGGGAGAGGCAATACTTCAAAATTACATTGATTCGTTCAGTAAGTTTTATGCAATGTACGATGAGAACATACCTAAGAGGGAAATTGCAGTATTAAAAGATATCAAAGAAGCATTTTCAAGCATTGGGCGTAAAGCAAGCGGAATGGGAAAAGAGCTATAATTATTGTAGTATTGCTACCCAACCTTCTACTTGTTAATGCATATTAATTAGATACACTCCCGCCTTTTCAGGCAAAGGAGCGTACGGTGGCATTTTCCGATTATTCTAAAAAGCAGTCTAAAAAACAGTATGTGCTCGGCATCGATGTCGGCGGCACGAAGGTCGATCCGCAAATTTTTCTGGTGGAAGATGGAAAGGTTTCCGAACGACCTTTCCTATCAATGGAAAAGCGCACTCCTCCAGCCAGAGGTGTCGAAGGCCATGCGAAAGAGATTGCCGAAATCATCGCTGCTGCTGAGCAGATAATAAGCGAACGCGGCGGCGAACTGGTGGCGGTTGGCGTCGGCAGCCCCGGCCGGTTTGGCAAGGACGGCAGGATCAAGCCGGGAACCAATCCCAATCTCGGCAATAGCATCGGCGATTTTGACGGTGTCAATCTCCAGTGGGAATATCTTAGTCGGCTATCTCCAGAGATGGCACACATCCCCTTGGTCGTCGGCAACGATGCCGATGCCATGCTGGCCGGGATGCTGGAAAGCATACAAGCCGACACGGCAGGCGGTCTTGTCGATCAGCATGGGGAAACGTTGGGCAGAACCTCGCTCAAAGAAGGAACCTATGTTGGATTGCTCGGCCTCGGCACCGGGCTTGGCCATGCGATTTCGAGAATGGAAAAGAATGGCTTCAAGTTTGTCACGGACGGCCATGCCAGCAAGCTGCGCGTCAAGGTGGATGAGGAAGACTGGAAGATGGTGGAGCATGCGAAATACCTGCTGAACAAGCCGGATGCCAAACCTGAAATAGTGGCTTTGGACGACCATACGGTGCGTGCCGAAGATTTGATGCGCGGGCCGGTGCTCAATCGTCTGATTGAAGATGGCGAGTCGCGGGAAAAGGTGTTACGCTTCGCCGGAAAATACCTGGCGCGGCTGATTGCCTTAATCCAGAGCGGGCAATCGCACGATGTCGAGCCGGAAAACGGCTGGTCGGATGAGGATAAAAAGCTGGCGGTACGGACGAGCGTTTATCTGGTGGGTGGTGGATTGGGCAGCAGCCCGAGCGGTAAGAAGATCATCGATTATGCGAGGCAGGAAATGGAGAAAATCCCGGCCGTAAAGCATATCCGCCTGGTGCGGATGCCGGAGAACAAACTTGCACAGGAAAACCCTGCCGCGCGCGCGGCTGCGGTGATGGCGCACGCCGACATGCAGCGTGGTATGCAGCGCGACTAAGATTACTGCTCCGTCGGCTCTTCGTCCGCATCGTCAATGTCATCCGTCTCGACGGCGGCGACGGCATAATTCCCGCTGAACCATTTGCCGAGGTCGATGTCGGCGCAGCGCTTGCTGCAGAAGGGCTTGAATTTTTCGTCGGTGGTTTTGCCGCAGAGCGGGCAGAAATGCTGATTAGGCATTCCGCAGCGCCTGGATATTTTTGGTGTATTGCTTCGCGTCGCCCGTAAACACCGCCGAGCCAGCGACCAGCACGTTGGCGCCAGCGGCGATGACTTTCTTGGCGGTGGCTTGGTTGATGCCGCCGTCCACTTCGAGGTCGATGGCGCGCTTGGTCTTGGCGATCATGCCGCGGATCTCTTTGATCTTCGCCAGCTGGGACGGGATGAAGGCCTGGCCGCCGAAGCCGGGATTGACCGTCATCACCAGGATGAGATCGACATAATCCATCACATATTCCAGCGCGGGGGCGGGCGTGCTTGGCACTAGCGACACGCCGCATTTGACGCCGAAGGATTTGATCAGCTGCAGCGTGCGGTCGAGATGCACGCAGGCTTCGGCATGCACGGTGACGATATCCGCCCCGGCTTTGACATAGGATTCAATAGACGCGTCCGGCTTCTCGATCATCAGATGCACGTCGAACGGCAGCTTGCTGTGCGGGCGCAGCGAGCGGATGACCGCCGGGCCGATGGTCAGGTTGGGAACGAAATGCCCGTCCATCACATCGACATGGATGTAATCGGCACCGGCCTTGCTGATAGCAGCCACCTCCCCGCCGAGCTTCGCGAAATCAGCGGAGAGAATAGAGGGAGCAATTTTTACTTTAGCCATATTCTTATTCTTTCTTAAGCACTGCGGCATAGAACCCGTCCATGCCGCCCAGTTCGGCCAAGTGGCAGGGCAGGGTACGCACCTCCCCTTTGCCTGTAACGCACTCCTCCGGCAATCCTAATTCAGTGGCGCGGACAGGCATTAGCCTAACATCTTTACGTTCGTTAAGCAATTGGGCAATAAGCTGTTCACCTTCCTCTGGCTGCAGGGAACATACTGAATATACTAACTTTCCGCCTGGCTTAAGGATATCCAGCGCGTGCCAAAGCATGCCTTTCTGGGCTTCGACCAGCCGCGAGATGTCGGAAACTTTGCGGTGCCAGGCCACGTCGGGATGGCGGCGCAGCGTGCCGGTGGCGGAGCAGGGGGCGTCGAGCAGGATGGCGTCGGGCGCGAAGGCGGGCAGCCATTTCGAAGCGTCGGTGGTGACGTACTCGGCCTGCAGCCGCAGGCGATGGACATTGGTCTTCAGCATGGCGATGCGTTCTTTGGAGCGATCCACCGCCGATACTTTGGCGCCGCCGGCCGCCAGCTGCGCCGTTTTGCCCCCCGGCGCGGCGCAGAAATCGATGACGCGCCTGTTGGTAACGTCGCCGAGCAGCCGCGCGGGAATGGTTGCCGCCATGTCCTGCACCCACCAACTGCCTTCCTGGAAGCCTTTCAACTGCGTAATGTTGCGTGTTTCACGCAGGCGCACCGATCCCATCGGCAGCACCACCCCGCCCAGCTGGTCGGCCCAGAAGGCTGGGTCGCGCTTCACCGTGATATCCAGCGGCGGTTCGAGCAGGTGCATGTCGGCAATGCGGCGCGCTGTCTCTGCGCCATAGGCGATTTCCCAGCTCTGCCACAGCCAGCGTGGCGTATTGAGTTTGGCGGCATCCTGCTGCTGCACCAGCCGCAGGCCGTCCTGTGCCACTTTCTTGAGCACTGCATTGACCAGCCCGCCGAATTTTTCCATCTTGACCTGCTTGGTCATCTCGACTGCCGAGTGCACGGCGGCATGTGGCGGCGTTTCTAGCCAGATCAGCTGCGCCGCACCGAGCCGCAGCGTATGCATGATGCGCGAGGCGCTGGGTTTCAACGGGTGTTCGAGAAAGCGCTGGAAGATGTCGTCGATCTGCCCCAGGCGCCGCAGCACGGTCTTGGCCAGCAACTGCGCGAAGGCACGGTCGGAAGGGCCCAGGCTGTTGAAATGCCGGTCAGACGCCCAGGCCGAATCCATCGGCTTACCCTTGTCCAGCGTGTGAACGAGTGCGGCCAATGCAGAAAGGCGCGCGCTGGGAGAAATAACGGGATTTTGATTTGTTTTCATTGGGTGGTTACGGTATCATCCACTACTAACTTATTACAAGCGCAGGCAAGAATGAAGCACCATTTCATCAGCGTTACCGCCATTCTCATTCTGCTGACCGGGCCGGCACTGGCCCATCCGGAGAATGGGCTTATCCAGCAGCGCACCATCACCGTATCGGGCGAGAGCAGCGAGCAGATCGCACCCGACCAGGCCGTGCTTTCCATCTCCCTGGTCAGCCGCGACAAGAGCCTTGCCGCCGCCAAGCAGCATAACGACAAGCTGGCGGAGAAACTGGTGCAGATCGCTTATGAATACAAAATACCGAAGGAAAAAATCACTACTTCGCAGCTTTATATTGCGCCGGAATACAACTACCGCCCTAAGGATAATAAGCGCGAATTCGCCGGTTACACAGTCAATCGTAGCCTGCATATCACGATCGACAAGCTGGATATTCATGAGCGGTTGCTATCAGCCATTATTGAGGCGGAGATCGACCAGGTGAACGGCATCGATTTCCGGCTGTCCGATCCCGAGAAGCATGCCAGCGCGCTGCGCGTGAAGGCGTTCGGAAATGCGAAAGCGAAGGCGGCTGCGCTGGCGCAGGCGGCGGGAGCGAAGCTCGGCCAGGCCCTGACCATCAACACAATGGACGTCAGTACGCCTATTCCCGGCCCGCGTCCGATGATGATGGCGGCACGGGCCGACGCCGGAGCGGAAATGTCCGTTGCGCCGAGCTTGCCCGGCATGATTGAGTTGCGCCAGGCGGTAACGGTGGTGTTCGGGTTGGAATAACATATGAGTAGGCATCAGGATTCAGGACTTGGGATTCAGGGAAAGAAAAAAATAAAAACGGCGGGCAAAGCCAATCCTTCCGCCGAATCCCGAATCCTGAATCCCGATCCTCCTGAAACCGGCGGTCCCAAAGGCCTGGAACCCACACGTTACGGCGATTGGGAAATCGGCGGCAGGTGCGTGGATTTCTGAATGGCGAAATCGAAGCGGGATGACCTGCGGTTTGTATTCAGTGCCGTCGTCATTGCGCTGATCCTCATGGCGATCATGCATGCCTTTGCACCCTATCTGCAGGAAAAGCAGATGCAATCGGAGGGGCAGGAGGCCGTCCGGCTGGTACCGCTGACGGCGGATGAGCTGCAGGCCATGCTGAGCGACGGCAACCCCCGGATGCTGGTGGTTTATGCCAGCTGGTGTGGCGTCTGCCGAACGTTCCTTCCGGATATTGTCCGCCTGCAGCGAGAGGGAAGGCTGGATTTCCTGACGCCGGTGTTTCTCTCCATCGACGACGTCGAGCCCAGGCTGCGTATCTATCTCTCGAAGAACGGGTTGGCGGGGAGTTTCACTCCTTACGTCCTGCAGGGCAGGCGTGCCGCATTCAGCCACGCGTTGAAGGAAACAGGCGCGCGCTTCCAGTCGCGCATCCCTTATGTCGCATTTTTCCGCGACGGGAAAATGGAGACCGACCTTGAAGGAGCGGTAAGCCGGGAAGAGTTTCTGAGGCTGGCGGAAAGCGTGAAGCCTTAAATCGGGGTGCCTGTCAGGGACGAAAACGGTTGGCCATTTGCTCAACGGTATCGGGGGCCTTCGTCTGCACTGAAGTTACCCAGTGCCTGGACGGCGCTGCCGCATTGTTGCCGGAAACGGGTGCATCGGCGGTGGACTGGGTTCCCATGAGCTCTTTTTCGGCAATGTTCGCTTTGCGTTGAAGCTTGCCGGCGCCCAGCTGCCACTCGGTTACCACCTTCTTGCTCTCCAGCCAGTTGGAAACAACCATGCACAATCCGCCGAAGGCCATCATGCCCAGGGCAATCCGGTTGTATACTTTATTGCCCAGCATCTCCTTGAGCGGCTTTCCCTGTTCGGCCGCGCTCAGGATTTTCGATGACAGCACGCTCAGCACGCCGATATTAGTCGCGCCGGCAATGGCGAACAGCCATGATGAAATAGCCGAATACATCGTGTGATCACGCATGAACTGTTGTTCAGAAATGATCATGCACTCGCCCGAAGCGGGTGCGGCTGCCTGCGGTGTGTGCCCTGCAGGCGACGTTCTATCCGGTTGGCAAAGCGCCACCTCCTCACGGCGGCAAGAAGTTGTGCTCATGGCTTACTCCTTGCTTAAAAGATTTATGGAAGAGGCTTGAATAGTGCTTCTCCCGCCGGAAGCGGCTTCTTTCATGGGTAAAGGCAGCATATAGGCATTCTGGAAATCCAGGCGGTAATCCGTGACGGCATAATAGCAGATGACTTTTCCTGCCTTGCTGCCGGACCGATCGGTGACGGAGGCGTCGAATATCAGCCCGCGCTGCACGCTGGATTCTCCTTTCCAGAACAGCCTGTCATAGGCGATTCGCGATAACGGCTCGTTGAGTGTCAGAGTGCCGTTAAGCCTATATTCGGATTGATAACGCGAATCGAATGCTTCGATACAGGCCCGCTGCTGCGATGTATCGAAGCTGGCAAGGGCGGCCTGTTTATCCATCTCGAAAAGTTTTTGCCGTAAACCGCCTTCATTATCTGCTGAGGCCGGCAAGCCAATGCATACGCCTAAAAGGAATCCAAGGAAAACGATGGAAAAACGCATGATACACACTCCAAAAGGTTGACTCTTGCGCCCCGGTTTTGACGGTTGCGCAGTGTCACCACACTAAGAAGAGCGTAGACTCCAATCCATTGCTCCAGCGACCATCCCCGGTGCTAAAGCAGGTGTGACACTCGATGGCAGGTCTCCTGACTTGCGGGTCGTAGTCTTTAAGGAAGTCTTCCCGGGTGAAACCCAGTGACCGTGTATCGCGCCTTAAGACTCGCCGCCTACAGTTGCGGGGGCAGTTGCGGCTTAAGCCCGGGCGGGCTACCGCATTCCCTATTCTCTCCCTTTTTGGGGGAGAACCATCGGGATTACTAATAGGATTCAGGGGAGGGGCTGTCAACCGGCTTTTACCATAAGGAAATGATTGATTTAAAACCGCCCTTCTAGTAATGCATTCACCCACTATAACTAACCTGCTAATAAAAAAATGGAGTTCCTCCCATGTCCGTCATGACGTTCATCATCCTCTGCGGTATCGCCTCCTTGCTGTACGGCCTGCTTACTGGTCGTTCCATCATGGCCGCTCCCGCCGGCTCGGATAAAATGATCGGCATTGCCAGCGCCATTCAGGAAGGCGCCCGCGCTTACCTCAACCGCCAGTACATGACCATCGGCATGGTCGGCGTGGTGATCTGCTTGCTGCTGGGCTGGCAGCTCGGCTGGTATGTGGGGCTCGGCTTCGCCATCGGTGCGGTGCTATCCGGCGCGGCGGGCTATATCGGCATGAACATCTCGGTACGCGCCAACGTGCGCACGGCGGAAGCCGCCAAGTCCGGCCTGCAAACCGCCCTCTCCATTGCCTTCAAGTCGGGCGCGGTGACCGGCATGCTGGTGGTCGGCCTCGGCCTGCTCGGCATTTCCGTGTATTACTCTTTCCTGCAGAGCATGGAACTCGATACGCGCCACATCCTGGAAGCGCTGGTGGCGCTCTCCTTCGGCGCCTCGCTGATTTCGATCTTCGCGCGCTTAGGCGGCGGCATCTTCACCAAGGGCGCCGATGTCGGCGCCGACCTCGTCGGCAAGG
>CAYXYU010000006.1:0-108998 GCA_964469525.1 uncultured Rickettsiales bacterium
TCCTAGTCCCCCAGCCAGCCTTGCTTACACGATCAAGGCTAATCCGGATAAATAATGCATAAGCCTGTTTATGCCCGGGACACCCCTTAGCTCTCGAATTTTTATCGCTGCCGCATGTAGTATTCAGGTAAATGCTCTATGGCTCAAGGAATGCTTCATCTCCATCTCCAATTGCCCGCTCACGGAACCTTTACGCTTATACATCCGCGAGGCACCCCCTCTTCGTGCCCGGCCGGAACTGCTGCCATGTAGGAATCGCCAGCCACGCCTCCGTGCTGATCGATTATGCGGCGTTTTACCGGGCGCTGTATGAGTCCATCATCATGGCGCGGCATTCCGTATACATTCTGGGATGGGATATTGACAGCCGCATTGAGCTGCTGCGCGGCGAAGAAGCCGCACGCGCCTCCTGCCCGACGCGCTTCTTTGATCTCATCCGGTGGAAGGCGCGGCAGAACCCGGATGTCCAGATTTTTCTGAACCGCTGGGATTACTCGCCACACCTCATCCTCGAGCGCGAAGCCCTCACCCGCTTAAAATGGCGACTGGGATCTCCGGACAATGTACAGTTCTGCCTAGACGGGAAGGTGCCGCTGGGAGCGTGCCATCACCAGAAGGTCATCGTCATCGACGATGAACTCGCCTTCTGCGGCGGCATGGATGTCGCCCGGTGCCGATGGGATCTGCGGAAGCACCCGCCCGATAGCCGGAACCGGGTCGATCCACCGGGCACTTACCGCTTCGGCTGGGAACGATTTGATCCCTATCACGATGCGCAGATGCTGGTAGCGGGGCCGGCTGTCCATTGCTTCGCCCACCTCGTCCGCGACCGCTGGCAAAACGCCACCGGCCGCCAACCATCGCCCATGCGCAATCCTGCCGCCAATGGACTCCCCCCGATCTGGCCCCCCTCCGCACCTATTCATTTTACGAATGTGCAAATGGCAGTCTCCCTCACCCAGCCTGCTCATGGCCGGGTACACGCCGCACTGCAGATCAAGCAGCTCTACCTCGACATGATCGCTCGCGCTGAACAGTTCATTTACATGGAAAATCAGTATTTCTGCGAACTGGAGATTGCCTCAGCACTGAACCAGCGGCTCCGCGAGAAACCGGCGCTGCGCCTGCTTCTGGTCAGTTCGCTCAAACCGTCAGGGTATCTAGAAGGCAAAGCCATGTGGCACGGGCGAGTGCGTTTCATGGATATCGTGAAGCAGGGAGGCCTAGCCAACCGGGTGCTGCTGGCCTACCCGATTAGCAACGGGAAAGGCATGGAGAAGCCGGTCCACATTCATTCCAAACTGATGATCGTTGATGACTGTTACTTACGGATCGGTTCATCCAATATCAATAACCGTTCCATGGGGACCGATACCGAATGCGACCTGGTGCTGGAAGCGCAGGAAGCGGGCACCCGCCGGAAAATCTCGCTGGTTCTCGCCGACCTGATCCGCGAGCATACCGGACGGTCGTTCGACGCGATCGATCAACTGATTAGTGGCGGTGGCGACGTGGCACGCTTTCTGGAAAAAGTGCCCGGCAGCAACCACCATCTGTGCAAAGTGAATGACGAATGCTACCGTCATGAACGTCTTGCCGGACTGATGATGCTGATCGCTGATCCGCGCAAGCCATTCTTCGCACGGGAGAAGTCAGATATGAAGCACAGCAAAGCCGTGCGCATCGGGCTGGCGGTACTGCTGGTCGCTCTGCTGGGGCTGGCCTGGAAGCTGACACCGCTCTCTCAGTACGCCACACCGGATTATGTCGTGCCCAAATTAGACACTATTCGTAACACCGTATGGGCAGTGCCTGCCGCTATGGGCATCTACACTGTCGGTACGCTCGCCTTCTTCCCACATATGGTGATGACCGCTGTCATCGTGCTGGTTTTCTCGCCGCTACAGGCATTCTGCATATGCATGAGCGGATCGCTCTTAAGCGGCAGCATCGGCTATGGTCTGGGCAGGCTGCTTGGCATACGATCCCTGAAGTGGCTGATCGGCGACACGGCGGGAAAAATCTCCCTTTATGCCAAGAAGGGGGGCATCGTAGGGATTACCCTGCTGCGCCTGCTGCCCATCGCTCCGTATACCGCCGTCAATATTGCCCTGGCAATGCTGGAGGTGCCGTTCATGGTTTTTCTCATCGGCACGTTTCTTGGCACGCTGCCCGGCACGGCGATTGCCTCGCTGCTTGGGTTTTCCCTGCTGGAGCTATGGCAGAAGCCTGATCCATACAATATAATGCTGGTCGGCGGCGGGTTGGCAGCCTGGGTAATGATTATCGCGCTGTCACATCTGGGCAATCGTTATTGGCAAAGAAAGCGCAGGAGCGCGGCGTGAACCGGCTGCGTTTCCTCTCTTTCAATATCCATGGCGGCCGCAGCCTCGACGGAAAACGTGACCTACACCGCTTGAATGCGCTGATGGACCGGCTGGATATCGATATCGGGGTGTTTCAGGAAATGGATACCCGACCATCACGCCGCGGTACGCAGCAGGATGTCGCTATTCTCGCGGGGCGGGATCGCCCCTATCATCTCATCGGCGAAAGCATGGTGGAAGGAAGCGGTTGGTTCGGTAACCTGATCGCCAGCCGCCATCCGATCGTACGCGGGCTGGTACATAATCTGGAAACCAAGCCCGACCTCGAACCGCGTAACGCTGTCGATGCAGTTATTCAAACTCCCTATGGCAGGCTGCGCCTCATCGGCACGCATCTTTCCCTTTCCGTCTTCGAGCGCTGGTGGGAAGCCCGCAACCTGCTCCGGCTGATGCGCGCCGTCGAGGAAGAGGAGCGTAATCCCCTTTTCCTGATGGGAGACATTAACGAGTGGCAGTACCCGTCGCAACTGCTGCGCTACCTTAACAGCGTCATGCGTCCGCTGCCCTGCCGCAGCACCTTTCCTTCTTTTTTCCCCCTGCTGCGGCTCGATCGTGCATGGTATGACGCACCGGGGCTGAAGGTCACGGCGCACCGCCTCGCCGGGCGCGAGATACGCCGCCTGTCGGATCATCTGCCGATATTGGTGGAGATTGATTATAACCAGAGTGAGCCATCCAAATTAGCATAATAAGCCGCTTGCAATCCTGTTAAAAAACGCTAAGCTAATCGCCTTATCAGTTAACTGACACAGGGCCAACTGCATGAGCAATCAGAATAAACGCGACCGGCTGATTGATTCCGCGGCCACTCTTTTTCATCATAATGGGCTGAATGCCACCTCACTGGCCGATATCGCCAAGCATGCCGATATCCCGATCGGCAATGTCTATTATTATTTCAAAACCAAGGAAGAGCTGGCGCTGGCCGCCGTCAGCAAACGCCGCCAACAGTTCTCTGCTGCCTATGCGCTGCTTGAGGAAAATATCGCCGATCCGCGCCAGCGGCTGATCGAGGCGCTTGGCTATTTCGAAAAAGTGCGTGAGGAATATGCGCGCTTTGGCTGCCCGATTGGCAAAATCATCGACGATGCCGACGTGGAAAAAGACAATGTCGTCCAGACGGCGGCACAAGTGTTAAGTGAGTTCGTTGACTGGGCGGAACGCCAGTTTCGCCAACTCGGCCATGACGGCGAAGCACGGCGTTATGCCACCTCGCTGATGGCCGGCATTCAGGGCGCTACCGTAATGGCCAAGGCTTTCCGCGACCCGCAGGCCATCTCCGATGAAATCGCCCGCCTCTCGGGCTGGATCGAAACCCTTCCCAACCGCAAAATTCAGCTGGGCAAAGTGGGCCTTAGGATGTCGGAACCGGCCGACGCGGCGTAACCTACGTCATTCCCGGATTTACGCAGTAAATCCTAGGAGAATCCAGCCAACAACTATCTGGATCGCCCTAGAATCGCTGCGCGATCGGGTGATGACGATCACCTTTCCGCTGCCCGTTGCAGACGGTCATTGATCGCTATCCCCAACCCTTCAGGGGGAATCGGCATCACGGCAATGGCGCGCGCCTTGGACATATCGAGTCGCCGCAACATGCGGAATAGGTTCGCCGCCGCCTCCTGCAAGTCCCCATTCACGCTGAGATTCTCCACTATCGCCGCCCGAGCAGGCAAGCCAAATGCAAGCAGCGCCTCGCCTTCACCCACCTCCGTCGCATTCAGCCGCAGCGGCTTGGACGGAGCGTAGTGGCGCGTCATCATTCCGGGTGCCTTGATAACATCGGCGTTGGTCGCCACTTCGACATTGCCCACCACTTCTTCGATCTGGCCCCGGGTCACCGCGCCTGGGCGCAATATCAGCGGCACGCTACCCGTAGTATCCACCACCGTCGATTCGATGCCGACATGGCACGGCCCATCATCCAGAATCATCGCCACGCGATTGCCCAGATCCTCCTCCACATGCACCGCCTCGGTCGGGCTGACATGGCCGGAACGGTTGGCGCTGGGCGCGGCAATGGGAACCCCCGCCGCATGCAGCAGCGCCTGCGCGACCGGCTGCGCCGGCATACGCACCGCCACCGTATCCAGCCCGGCGCTGAGCAGCAGGGATAACGGGCTATCCGTTCTGCGCGGCAGCACCAGCGTCAGCGGCCCCGGCCAGAAACGCCGCGCCAGCAGCAGGGCTTTCTCATCGAAATACACATGTCGTGCTGCATCCTCCAGCGAACGCACATGGACAATGAGCGGGTTGAAAGAGGGACGTCCCTTGGCGGCATAAATCGCCGCCACCGCGTCATCATCGAGCGCATTACCGCCTAACCCGTACACGGTTTCCGTGGGGAAGGCGACCAGCTCTCCGTCTTTCAGCAGCGCCGCCGCCTTTTCGATATCCTCCGTTTGCACCGTCATGATTTTGTGCTCGTTTCGATTCAAGAATACCAAATCTGGTTGTCGTTGGTATTTTTTTTATCTATGGTGTGCCTGTGAATGCAATCCACAAGCGGGGGGATTATGGCAAAAGTCATCACCATAGCACAGCAAAAAGGTGGAGCAGGCAAGACGACCGTGGCGGCGCACCTCGCCGTGGCGCTGGCGCAGAAGGGAAACCGCGTGGCGGTGGTGGATATCGATCCACAGGGAAGCCTCAGCTACTGGCACAGGATCCGCGAGGAGAAACTCGGCGAAGGCTATACCGGCCTCACCTTCAACGCGTTGTCCGGCTGGCGGGTGGGAAGTGAAGTGTCGCGCCTGCGCCGGCAGGTAGATTACATTATCATCGACAGCCCTCCGCACACCGAAACCGAAGCACGCACGGCCATCCGCAGCGCGGATCTGATCCTGATCCCCGTCCAACCCAGCCCAACCGACCTGTGGGCGACCAAGGCGACGCTCGATCTGGCAAAGCTGGAGCAGATACCGGTACGCGTGGTATTTAACCGTGTAGCCACCAACTCGCGGCTGGCAGCGGCCATAGCCAATGAATTACCGGAACTGGCCGACAGCCAGCTGGGCAACCGCGTGCTGTTCGCCGCCTCGCTGATGGAGGGACGCACGGCCACGGAAATGGAACCGAACAGCCCCGCAGCGCGTGAAGTCAAGGCGCTGGTCAGGGAAGTGCTGGCACTGGTGGCGGACAAGGAAGAGGAAGAGGAAGCCGAACCGAAAGCCAAAGAGCGCCGCAGGGAAAATGCGGACGTTTAAGCTTCGCCTGGTGCCCGTGCCGCAATAATGGACAAGGCGTGCAGGCCCTTTTCGAATTCTCCGGCAAGAGAAGCATAGATCATTTGGTGGCGCTGTACCTTGCTTTTTCCGGCGAACGCGACTGACTCAATTACCAGGGTGTAATGGGTTTCTCCTCCCGGGCGGGCACCGGGATGACCGATATGCTTTCCCGAGTCATCCTGCAGATCAACATGGGTTGGCTGAAGTTGCTCTGTCAATAAAGAAATCATGCGTTCGCTGCGGTTCATGACCTCGATTTTCCTCTGCATTTTGTGTATGCTGGTATTCTATGGAAAAGCGAAAGAAAGACAAGAAATCCCGGCGCAGCGACTTTGCACCGCATCTGTCTCCCGAGGCGGCGCGTCCATGCCAGATGGAAGGCTGCCCCGAAATGGGGCACTACAAGGCGCCGAAATCGCGCGATGAGTTGGGCAGCTACCAATGGTTCTGCCTTGAGCATGCACGTGAACATAACAGCAAATGGGATTTCCTGGCGGGCTATGACAGTGAGGCGATTGAGCGCTTCATCCGCGATGCACAGCTCGGCCACCGTCCGACCTGGAGCCGCGACGGCATCCGCTATACGCCGCAGAAACTACAGGATGCATTGTATGAGTTTCTCGAGATGGGGACGAGAAGACCGTCGCGCCCCTCCCCTCCACTTTCGGCCAAATTGCGCAAGGCTCTCTCGGCGCTGGATATGGAGTATCCCTATACGCCCGGCGAACTGAAGGTCCAGTACCGCGCGCTGGTCAAGAAACATCATCCGGATGTGAACAAGGGCGATAAGAAATCCGAGGAAATCTTCAAGAAAGTCACCTCAGCCTACCATGTGCTGGTGGAGCATCTGAAAACGCTGTGATCGTCATTCCCCGGATTCGCTTCGCGAATCCTAGGGTGATGACGGGCAAGAAGGCCGTTGCAGCGCCCGCGCAGTCACTGTATTCTTTCCCCATGACCAAGCTCGCCCAAGATAATACAATGCCTGAGTTTCCCGACAAGATGATGGCCACCGACAAGCTCTTCGGTTTCAAATGGCATGCGCAGGTGCCCGTTTTCTCGGTAAAGACCGAGCACGTGCCGGAGATCGACCCCGATTATGTCTTCGAGCCCGAAGTCACCAAGGCCATCCTGGCCGGTTTTGCGCATAACCGGCGCGTCATCGTGCAGGGCTATCACGGTACCGGTAAATCCACCCATATCGAACAGGTGGCAGCGCGGCTCAACTGGCCGACGGTTCGCGTCAATCTCGACAGCCATATCAGCCGCACCGACCTGGTGGGGCGCGACGTCATCCGGCTGCAGGACGGCAAGCAGGTTACCCAGTTCCAGGAAGGTATCCTTCCCTGGGCGCTGGGACGGCCGATGGCGCTGGTATTCGACGAGTACGATGCCGGGCGGCCGGATGTCATGTTCGTTATCCAGCGCGTGCTCGAAGCGCAGGGAAAATTCACCCTGCTCGACCAGAACCGTGTGATCGACCCGCACCCCTCCTTCCGCCTGCTAGCCACTTCGAATACAGTGGGGCTGGGCGACTCGAGCGGACTGTATCATGGCACGCAGCCTTTGAATCAGGGGCAGATGGATCGCTGGAATATCGTTGCCCATCTCGGCTACCTCCCCGCCGACGAGGAGTTCGCGGTGGTCACCGCCAAAGTCAAAGAAATGGGCAAACATAAAGAACAGGTGCGCACGATGATCGCCATGGCGGCGCTTACACGTGAAGGCTTCATGAATGGCGATATCTCCACTGTCATGTCGCCGCGCACGGTTATCAACTGGGCAGAGAATGTACAGATTTTCGGCGACATCCACACTGCCTTCCGCCTCACCTTCCTCAACAAATGCGACGAGAGCGAGCGCCCCATCATCGCGGAATATTACCAGCGGTGCTTCGATGTCGACATCCTCGCAGCCGCATAACCGCGACAAACAGCTGGCAACGCTGAAAAATGCCATCGGCGCCGCTACGCGCGCGCTGTCCGGCAAGTCCGGGCTCAGCGTGCATTTCGGCCAGACCGTGAGCCAAGCCGATGTGGTGTTGCCGCCGCTTACGGAACTTCCCTCCCCGGTAGCGCTCGGCGCCCTGCGCGGCGAAGCCGACCACGCTGCGCTGCATCTGCGGCATCACGACGCCGCACTGCACGCCCGGCTGCGCTCCCAAGCGGGAACATCCGGCGCGTTGTTCGACGTGCTGGAGCAGGTACGGGTCGAGGCGCTGGGCAGCCGTCACCTGCAGGGCGTGCAGCACAACCTTGCCCGGCGCTTCGAGCAGCGCTGCCTGCAGCAGGGGTTGCAGGCCGGCGGGCTGCCGCTGATAGCACAGCTTGAACTGCAGGCCCGCACCCATATCCAGCAGATGCCGCCGCTGGACTTCCTGCCGCCAGGCGAAAGCAATAAAGACAGCCTGCCCCTGTTCGCACAGCTGCAGACGCTGGTGGATGACCAGAATACATTCGGTCACCTGGCGCTGCAATTGATCGACGTGCTGACGCGCACGGCGGAGTCACTTCATCGGGGCGATCATGCCAGCGAACAGACCGCCCCGGGGGATCCGTCCCGGGAAGCGGATGACCAACAGGCGGTGGAAACCAGCATCGCCTCCCCCGGCGCGCCTTCCGATCAGGGCGCCGCACAGGAGGCGCCGATGACGGTAAAAGCCGGCGGGCTGGCCAGCGGCGAGGCGGTCCCGCAGGAGGGGCAGGAAAGCAGCCACCGGGCTTCCCCCTATCCGCATAACCATGACGCCACGCTGTCGCCCGCCATCTATCATCCCTATACGACGCGCTACGATGAGACGGTGCTTGCGACGGCACTGGCCGACCCGGCGGAACTCGAGCATCTGCGTCACCAGCTCGACCAGAAGCTGGCGCAGTTCTCCAGCGTGACAGCGCGGCTGGCCAGCCGCCTGCAGCGGTTGTTGCTGGCCAAGCAGGCCCGGCGCTGGATCTTCGACGAGGAGGACGGGATGATCGACAGCAAGAAGCTGTCGCGCGTCATCGTGCATCCCGATTACTACCGTTTCTACAAGCGCGAACAGGATACCGAGTTCCGCGATACGGTGGTAAGCCTGCTGATCGACAATTCCGGATCGATGCGCGGGCGCCCGATCACCATCGCCGCCCTCTCCGCCGACATATTGAGCCGGACGCTGGAGCGCTGCGGCGTCAAAGTGGAGATACTCGGCTTCACCACGCGCGAATGGAAAGGCGGTGCTTCCTACAAACAATGGATAAAGGATGGACGGCCCAGCCATCCGGGGCGCCTCAATGATTTGCGCCATATCATCTATAAAGCCGCCGATGCCAGCTGGCGTAAGTCGCGCAAGAATCTCGGGCTGATGCTGAAGGATGGCATCCTCAAGGAGAATATCGACGGCGAAGCTATTCTGTGGGCCTGTGAGCGGCTGCTGGCGCGGCCCGAGCAGCGGCGCATCCTGATGGTGATCTCCGACGGTGCGCCGGTCGATGACACTACCCTGTCTGCCAATGGCGGCAGCTATCTCGACATGCATCTGCGCGAGGCGATCGAGCGGGTGGAGAGCCTGATGCCGATCGAACTGGTCGCCATCGGCATTGGCCATGACGTCACGCGTTATTATCAGAAGGCAGTGACGATTTCCGACATCGACAAGCTTGGAGAAACGATGACGGAACAACTGGTGGAACTGTTCGCTGCTTAACCCTTGCGTGCAACGGCAATCAGCGACAGGCCGAACGGCAGCGGTACTATCGGCACCAGAAAACGCTCCACGGAAACCACCGCAGCAAGCAGGTGGTTTACGGGCGACGGAGGGGTTCGCAGGCCTGCCGCCTGACCAGTGTCAGAGCGCAACCGCTCCGCCAGACGCACGGCCGCTGCAACGGGGAATAAAAGCATGTTCCAGTAATTCAGGAATTCGACCCGCAGCCCCGCTTCCTGCAGTTTCTGTTTCAGCTCGCGGCGTCCATAACGGCGGAAATGATGGTGCAGCCGGTCCTGCGGGCCGTACAGCCATTGGAAGGCCGGGACGGTCAGCAGCAGCGCGCCGTTATCCTTCAGGCGGGAAGCCAGCGCCGCCAACGCTGCACAATCGTCCTTGATATGTTCCAGCACGTCGAACAGGGTAATGAGATCGAATTGCATGTCAGGAAACGGAATACCGTCTGGCAGGCTGCCCGGCTCGACCTGCCCAATACGGCGCGCTGTTGCGCACTGCCTTAAACTCTCATTCATCTCGAAAGCATGGACCTGCCCGAAAGGCGCCAGGAGCGGCAGATTGGCCCCTGCCCCGCAGCCGCCATCCAGGATACGGGCAGCGGCCGGCAGCTTCAGGCGGCGCAACAACGTTCGGGCGACGGCACGACGCGCGGCGAACCACCAATGGCCCTTTTCCTGTTCGACGATAGCTTGATAAATCTGCGGGTCCATGCAACCGTTCCCGCAGGAGGCCAGCGTTAAGCGGCTTTCTTTTTGCCCTTGGCCAGCTTTTTCTTGATCTGGCGCTTCAGGCGGGCGGCCTCCGGCGTCAGCTTGCTTTCGGCATGCTTCAGCAGGTAGGCGTCCAGACCACCGTTATGCTCGATGCTCCGCAGGGTCGCCGCCGTCACCCGTAAGGTGATACGCGTGCCCAGCGCCTCGCTGACCAGTGACACGTGCTGCAGGTTGGGCAGAAAGCGGGTATTGGTCTTGCGGTTGGAGTGCGAGACCTTGTGGCCGAATTGAGAACCGGTACCGGTGACGGAGCAGCGCCTGGACATATGCGTATCCTTTACGTTGGAAAGGGCAGATTTTTAAGCGTTATCGGGATTTAAGTCAAGCCCCTTCATCAAAAAAGAACCCCGCCCGAAGGCGGGGCAAGTCAGGGTGGAAAATGAGGAAAGCTACTTGATTTTATAAATATTATTGATGTAATCGGTCCAGAAGCGCTCCAGCTGCTGCAGGGTCCGGTTCAGCGACTGCAGGGCGCTAACGTCCATTTCCTTTGCAATCAGCTCAACGTTACGCTGATACAACTCACCGATTCGGTTGCATAGCTGCATGCCCTTTTCCGACAGCTTGATGCGGGTCGAACGCTTGTCGTGCGGCGCGCGCTCCTGCACCAGGTAGCCGTTCTCAACCAGCTTCTTGACGTTGTAGGAAACATTGGAGCCAAGGTAATAGCCGCGGTTGGTCAACTCCCCGATAGTAAGCTGCTCGCCGCTGATATTATAAAGAATCAGCGTCTGCACGTTATTGATGTCATCGATCTTCAGGCGATCAAGCTCGGTCTTAACCACGTCGAGAAAACGGCGGTGCAGACGCTCGATCAATAAAATGGATTCTGAATATACTTCTTTCAAAGCGCGCCTCTTTCAGGTTTTTTCAATATCATTACCACCCTAGGGGGCAATGGTTAAAATTTGATTTATAAGGAAAATGAATCTATATTTGTAAATTATCATTAATATTTTTCCTCCTGATTAATACCTCCGGGAGGCGAGGCCGGAAACACCAGCGTGACCAGCGTCCCCCTGCCCGGCTCGCTGTCAATGGCAATGCTGCCATGGTGCAGTTCCATCAGCTTCTTGGTCAGCGGCAATCCTAGCCCCGTTCCCTCGTATCTGCGGTTCAGTCCACTATCGACCTGCCCGAAGCTCTGGAACGCCTTGTCAATGTCCGCCTGGGCCATACCGATACCAGTGTCCTGCACGGTAATAACAAAGCGGAGAGGCTGGTCAGCGGACTCTTTCAAACAAACCGCAACCTGCACTCTTCCCCCTTCTTCCGTAAACTTAATGGCATTGGAAAGGATATTCAGTATGACTTGAATGAAGCGGAGGCGGTCGCCGATCAGCGGGGGAAGCATCTTCGGAACGTCGGTGGTGACAGTAACTTTTCCCTTAGAGGCCCGTTCAGTCAGAATAGTGACCGACTTGGCAATGGCTTTACTGACATGAATCTCCTCATAATTGAGCGCCAGCTTGCCGGCCTCCGCCTTCGACAGGTCGAGAATATCGTTGATGATATCGAGCAGGTGCGTGCCTGACTCGTTGATGTCGCGCGCATATTCGAGGTATTTCTGGTCACCCAGCGTTCCGAACAGCTGGTTCATCAAAATCGATGAAAAGCCGATGATAGCATTCAGCGGCGTTCTAAGCTCATGGCTGATATTGGCAAGAAACTGCGACTTGGCACGGTTGGCGCTTTCAGCGGCATCCTTCGCCTTCTCGAGAGCGATGTTCTGCGTTTTGAGCTGCTGGTCGCGCTCGCCGATCTCACTTAACATGGTGTTGAATGAATCCGTCAGGATAACCAGCTCGTTCCTGTCCTCCTTGTCGGCGTCGCCCAGCGGCGTGGCACGGATGCTATAATCCTTGCGCCGGGATACTTCGCGCGCCGTTTCCGCCAGACTCAGGATAGGTCGCGAAATAGCATGCTGAAGATTAATGGCCAGCAGGTAGGAGACAATCAGCGCTGCTGCCGCTACCGTAACGGCGATGGTAATCTGCTTTTCAATATAACGGTCGATCTGCTCCAATGTGGATTCGAGATAAATAAAGCCGATCCGGTCCTGCATCTTGATAATGGGTTTCATAAGATGGATATGGCTCTTTCCAATGATGGCGCGTTCGCTGAGATCGGTCGGACATCTCTGATGCAATGTCTCGCGGTTGTTATAGCGCGCGAACAGATGGCCATCTTCCTTATAGAGGCAGGCCTGGACGATGGACTGGTCAACGCTGAAGACGTTCAGGTTGCTTTTGGCCTGCTTGTCGTCATTGAACAGCAGTGCTGCCGTATTGCGGTCGCCGACGATGGAGGCCGATACGTCCAGGTCGTTGATAATGCCGGCACGCAGGCTGTATACGCCTATGATAGAGATGGCCAGCGTCGTCAACAGCACAGAGATGCAGCTGATGGCCATAATAATCAGTGTAAGGCGTTGCCGGATTGAAGCGTTTCGCAGCAGACGCATCCAATCCCCCTATTTCCCTATGACCTTGAGGGCGATCTCGAGCAGTTGCGCGTCGACGCGCATGCCTGCCGCCGTCACGGGGTTGACGTTGACCACGATCTTCACTTTGTTGCTGCTGGTAACGAAACCAAGCATGCCGCCGCGCTCCGCAAAGTGCTCGATGTCGCTGACGGTGAGTACGGGGTGGCCGTTCAGTGCGGAGAGAATTTCAGAAAGCTTTCCCGCCTCCGATGCCCCAATAAACAGTATATGGCAGTGTGAAGCGGCAGCCTGTAGACTGCTCTCCTTCACCAGCGACAACTGGAGTTTTGAGGTCGATGCCGCCTTAAAGACCTTGCCGGTATCGCTGATGCCGCTCTGGCCGATGACGCAGATATCGATATTGGATTGCTGCTTTATCGCTCTATCGCCTGGCCATTCGACGAACTTGACGAAATTATAGATGAACGCTGCCTTGACCAAATATTCCTTGCTGCCGTCATCGGCATCGGCCGAAAAAGCGCTGCCGACAAGGCTAGATGCCAGCCACGCGGCCAGCGCGTATGATAAGAACCGTCTGGTCACGCGTTAAAACTTCCATGTGATGTTGCCGTAATACGCACGGGGAACCTGAGCCGCATTCTGATATATAAATCCTGTGAATTCAGGATGCCTCCGATCAAATAGGTTCTGGCCTACCAGTGATACTTCCAGGTTTTCGATCGGCTTCCACGCCAGCCGTACATCGAACCGGACGTAGGAAGGAATATTAATCCCTTTCAATTCGTCTACATAATAAAGAGCATTATTGAGTTCCAGATTGTGCGGGAGGTTTAATGTTGAACGCAGATTAAATTGATTCTGTGGTGAATTCCCTTTCACAGTAAACCCAGCTTGTTCGGCATTCTTGAGCGTAAAGTTAAGTCGTGTATAGGCCGCGTTCAATCGCCACGTATCGCTTGCTTCCCAACTGCCCGCAACTTCTATGCCAGTGGTAGTACCAGAGTTGCCGTTGATGGGCGTTATGGGAACAACAGGAGTCAAACCAAACCCAGGTACATTAATAGCCGTGGGTGCGCCTACGCTATTAGTAATCAAACGGCTATAATCATTGTAAAAAATCGCAATATCCAGCGCGACGGATCTATTGGGTTCAATTCGATATCCCATTTCATACGCGTTTAGCACTTCTGATAACGCATCCGCATTAGGAACGGTTCCCACATAGGCAGCACCACCAGTGGAAGCGGCATCGAGTAGAACCGACCCGGTTTCGGAAAAACGATTGGGCGTACGCACAGCATGCGAAGCAGATGACCACCAAGTCTGTTTATTATCTATTAGCCAAGTCAAGCGAGCACTAGGTTGCAGCTCAAATCCTGTATAGTCATTATGTTCGAATTTCGATCCAAGAGTTAAGAAAAATTCTTCAGGCACCAAGGCAATTTTATCCTGTATGAAGGCGCTAAACAGGTTATCAACGCGGTGGTCTGGCACCAGAAAATCGTAAAATGTTACGTCAGCCCAATCCGTAATTAGCCGATAGGCCATTCCCCATACAATATCATGCAGCCCTTCACTCCAGGTGCGCTGCAGGTCGATATCGAACGTGTGAATAGCGTTTTCCAGTACCAGATTGTTGCGGTAAGCGTAGTCGTAATAGGCCTGCAGCGTCCAACTGGCGTTCGACGAGTCCTTATAATTTAAACGACCAAGAAGGTTTGCACCTCTGGATATTTCACGATCAGGGATAATGTCGATAAAGGTGGGGGCACTGGCCGCATTGGGAATGTTAAATACATAGCTTTCGCCTGAACGATAGGCATCGCCTTGAAGCGTATAAGTAATGTTATCGCTATGTGTGCCATCTGCGCGGAAGCCGGATTGTGCTTTATTCCAATCATCTTGCACATCGTGGCCTGCCATGTTCTTAATACTGGCGCGGTCATCATACTTAGCATAAATACGCGCATAATCGTTATTACCAATCTTGCCACCATAGCGAATGGAAGTGAGCGATCGATTAAGCGTACCTACTGTCTGTGAGAGAAGTCCGCCCTGGCTGTCTCGTGCGCCTTTAGTAATAATATTAATGACGCCGTTCACTGCGTTGGCGCCCCATAAAGTGGCCCCAGGACCACGGATCACTTCAATACGCTCGATATCTTGCAATATGGTATCCTGCGCATCCCAATATACGCCCGAAAAGAGCGGCGTATACACACTGCGGCCATCCATCAGCACTAGAAGTTTATTGGCGAACTGATTACTGGTGCCGCGCGAAGTGATTACCCAACCATGAGAAGAAGATTGCGCAACACTTAACCCGGGGACCATGCGCAGCAATTCAGGAATAGAGGTATGTCCGCTGCGTCGTATGTCATCCTGAGTAATAACGAAGATGGCGCCAGCAGCTTCGCTGGCTTTTTCAGAGCGCTTGGATACTGAGGTGACTTCGATGTTGGAGAGTTGCTCGAGGGAAAGGTTTAACAACTCATCGGGATTAATGTCGTCCATTGCGCTTGCCGTATCGGAAAGCATAAATGCCATCGAGCACAGAATGGTGCTGGCAATTAACTTCGGCATACAAGACATATAATCCCCCTGTTAATTCAATGTATGAATAACAAAGTGAGGTTAAGAAAGAATTATAAAACTTTAGCTAAATATTTAACGATCAGGAGGAGTGTGCTTCACTTTGATAAAGCGCAGAACTGTTGCAATAATGCCTCAGCGATAATCGCTCTCCAGTTTCCATCCAAAGCCCGCAACATTTGTTAGTTGTATGACTGAATGCTCTTCATAAGAAATTAAGAAAATATATCGTGCTTGAAGAGGGATACCCGAAGCCATCGTAAGCTAATACTGTTCGTCCTAAGACGCTATCTGATTAACTATCCCATCTGTACAAACGGCGCAGGCGAGATATTCGCCATTTTCCTGCGATAACATTGCCAACTCTTCGTCATCTCGCCAGGGACGCTGCAACTCGGCATAGCTGATGGTATATTGCGGCATGAACTGCTGTTTTATCAAAAATCCTGCCATATCCTTCTCTGGCATACTCCATGAAAACGTTTCCTCATTCGAAGACAACAGCCTATCGCGCAGGCGTTTTGCCCAGCCGTTCCGCACATCGCGATGGCTGCCGATGACGGTGAACAGGAAAGTTGAAGGCACCGTGCATAGCCGCTTGATATCGGCGAACAGCCGCATGATATCGGACTCCTTGAGATACATGGTCAGCCCCTCGGCGACGAACAGCGTCGGCCTGTCAGGAGCAAAGCTTTTATCCGCCAGCAGCGTATCGTAAAGCGATTGCCGGCACAGATCGGCGGGAATGGCGTGAAAGTTAGCGGGCAACGCGCCGTAATAAGCCGAGACTACGGCCAGCTTGTGCCGGTGCATGCCGGGAGTATCGATCTCGAAACACTGCATGTGCGGGTGCTGCCGCGCCACCGCAATCGCCAGCGGATCGAAGCCGCCGCCGATGACAACGAGTTGCCTCGTTCCCTTGGCAACGACTTCATCAAGCTGCGCGCCGATGGCCTGCTTGCGCAGCACGAAATGCTGCGCCGCGCCCTTGGCCAGTGCCTGGTCGAGCAGCCAGACCTTCATCCAGCCGGGCAGCAGGTTCAGCGCCGCGCACAGGCGCGAATGGCGGCGGCAGTAATTCGCACAGGCTTGGTAAAAACCGAGATGCTCGGGTGACGGCAGCGCCTGCCAGCGCGCCATGCGCCTAAGCGTCAGCTGACAGATGACCACGATCCATGCGGTCAGGCTGATGAATTGATCGGACATACGTCCACTCCAAGCATAATATCCCTGATATATTCAGCGGCTTATCGCCTTGTATTATTTTTACCGGATAATACTGTACAATTTGTCAAATTTTTATTAACGTCATCGCATGCTTAATCCTTTTATCGACCTCCTGGCTGACGCTATTTACCTGTACATGCTCTGCGTCATTGTGCAGGCGGTGATGTCGGTGCTGATCTCGTTCAAGGTGGTCAATGCCTACCAGCCGGTGGTGCAGCGGGTGATGTATACGCTGAACCGCCTGGTCGACCCCGCGCTGCGGCCGATCCGCAAGCTGCTGCCCGACCTGGGCGGCATCGATATATCGCCGATCATCCTGCTGCTGCTGTTGAATTTCCTGCGCAGCGCGCTGTATACCTATTTGTATAACCTTTAATTGTCATCACCCGAATCCGCATAGTGGATTCTAGGGTGATCCAGACTGGATTCCCCTGGGATTTGCTATGCAAATCCGGGGAATGACGAGGAGAAATGATGAGCTTCTACCGCCGCCACGTTTTCTGCTGCACTAACCGGCGCGCCCCAGGCGACAAGCGCGGCTGCTGCGCTGAAAAAAGCGCGGAGGAATTACGCGATTACATGAAGGAACAGGTAAAAAAGGCGGGCATCCGCAAAACCCGCGTCAACGCCGCCGGCTGCCTCGACCGCTGCGAGTTGGGGCCGTGCATGGTGATCTACCCGGAGGGGGTATGGTATTCCTGCAAAACGAAGCAAGACATTGACGAAGTCATCCGCGAACACTTGCAGGAAGGGCGAACGGTGGAGCGGTTGCGGTTGCCTTAGCTAAGGATTTTTAAGGATAATGTTCAAAAATCGCTAATTTCACACTACCTTAACATTAAACAGGGTATAGTTAGAAAATAAACTAACAATATCCCGCGATTTATATGGCTCATATTGATCAGATGCTTGCCGGCATCCATAATTACGATGAACGGAAGAAAATAGATAAGATTATGTCCGGCGCCATGCCTAAATTAGGCATTGCTTATCTTCCAGCAAACGCCGTGGAAAATGCTTATCAGTTCATCGAATCCCTGGTTGACCCCACTCTTTTGAAAGAAAAAAAAGTGGATAAATTTGGTTATACCAAAGACACTACATGCAAAAAATATGGTGCCTATTACCCGGTTATGGTGCGCGTCCTCAACATAAGCGAAGCCATGGGGGTACGCCAACAGGAGTATATGCGTGAAGACGGCACACTGGATAAAGAAGCATGGGATAAGGATCGGCGTGAAGCAGATAATGCAGCGATGACTATTTTTAATGATTTAATCAAGCTGGGTTGTGTGGCTCTGCCTTATAGCCACAATTACAAGCGCTATACGAATCGTTCCGTTATAAGTGCCGATGGCATTCCACAACGAGAGAGCATTTCAGATACCCAATATTGCGTGGTACTCCCCTGCGTTTATCCTAGCACAAGGAAATCCACTCCGTTAAATCCTGAAGGACCGCATTGGCCAGAACCTGCATTTGGATATCATAAACAGGAGTTTGAAAGAGACACCCAAAGTGCAGAACGCATGATTGCCTACATGTTGACCAAGAAGATTAAGACAAAAGATGGAAAATTGGTGCCATTGGTTATTCCTGAAGAGATTATCCATGGAAAAGGATTTGGAGAACTCCCTTTTTTGCGTGCTGCGTGCTCGAAAGAAAATGCAAAGTTCCTCAAAGAAAAACTTGACTTAAGCATGCCGCTAAAATCACTGCAGCTTGTGGTAGAAAGATCGGGTGCTCTTACTCGCCAGCGCGATTTCTAGATTGATTTTCAGCCGATCTACACTAAATACCTGTATGCATTGCAGGTAGATCATGTTTTCCTCTCTCTCCAATAAATTAGGCGATATCTTCACCCGGCTGAAGCGGCGCGGGGCACTCTCCGAGGCGGATATTGACGCGGTGATGCGCGAGGTGCGCATCGCCCTGCTCGAGGCCGACGTGGCGCTGCCGGTAGTGAAGGAATTTATCGCTTCGCTTAAAGCTAAGGCGCTCGGGGCGGAGGTCATCAGGAGCGTCAGCCCGGCGCAGATGGTGGTCAAGCTCACCAATGACCACCTGGCGGAACTGCTCGGCAGCGAGCGCCAGACGCTGAGCCTGGCGGCGGCCCCGCCGGTCGTCATCATGATGGCGGGGCTGCAGGGCTCCGGTAAAACCACCTCCACCGGCAAGCTGGCGCTTCGGCTGAAAAACAAGCACAACAAGAAGGTGCTGGTCGCCTCGCTCGACGTGTACCGCCCGGCGGCGCAAGAGCAGCTGGCGCAGGTGGCCGCCCGCGCGGGTATCGCCTCGCTGCCGGTCATTCGGGGGGAAAAGCCATTGGCGATTACGGAGCGTGCCTTAAAAATGGCGCGGCTGGAAGGTTATGACATATTGCTGCTCGACACGGCGGGGCGGCTGCATATCGACGATGAGCTGATGCATGAGCTGCAGGCGGTCAAGCAGCTGGCGAATCCGCTGGAAACCCTGCTGGTGGCCGATTCCCTGACCGGGCAGGACGCGGTGAACATCGCCAAAAGCTTTCATGAGAAAATCGGCGTCACCGGCATCATCCTGACGCGTATCGACGGCGACGGGCGCGGCGGCGCAGCGCTCTCCATGCGCGCCATCACCGGCCAGCCGATCAAGTTCTTAGGGACAGGCGAGAAGCTCGACGAGTTCGAGGAATTCCATCCCGACCGCATCGCCGGCCGCATCTTAGGAATGGGCGACATCGTGTCGCTGGTCGAAAAAGCCGCCGAGACGGTGACGCAGGACGACGCCGAAAAAATGGCGGCGCGGCTGATGGAAGGCCAGTTCGATTTCAATGACCTGCTCGACCAGCTGCGCAAAATGAACAAGATGGGTGGCATCGGCAGCATGCTGAACATGCTCCCTGGCATGGGCGGCCTCAAGGACAAGCTGTCGGGCGCACAAGTCGATGAGAAGGCGCTGGCCCGCAACGAAGCGATCATCCTCTCCATGACCAAAAAAGAGCGGCAGTTTCCCAAGCTGATCAACGGCTCGCGCCGCCTGCGCATCGCCAACGGCGCCGGGGTGCAGGTGCAGGATGTCAACCGCCTGCTCAAGCAGCAGCAGCAGATGCAGGACATGATGAAAAAGCTCAAAAAACTCGGCAAAAAAGGCATGCTGCGCGGCGGCGGGCTGGAAGGCCTGCTGGGGTTGAAATAGCCGTCATTGCGAGGCACAGCCGAAGCAATCCAGGATATTGTCATTCTGAGCCGAAGGCGAAGAATCTATTAAACAGATCCTTCCTACGCTCAGGATGACAAGAAAAGCTGGATTGCCGCGTCGGCCTGCGGCCTCCTCGCAATGACAATAATAACTAACTGTTTCTTAACCCTATTCTGTTGTCATAATCCTGTAACAATAGGCAACAGCCTGCCGTCATCAAACCTTCATTAGGATTTATAAGGATATTCTGGCAGAATCTATGATAAGAACATGTATATTCACCAAAACGGCATGAGATAAGCCATGTGGGATAAGTTCAAGGGTTTCTTGACTAACGCGTTCGGTGACCCGAGCAAGGGCACCAGCGGCCTGAAGGCAGGCGGCATTATCGGCGCCATCCTGACCACCATCATCGGCGGCCTGATCGGCCTGTTCACCGGCGGTCCCGGCGGCATGCTCCTCGGCGCCGCGCTCGGCCTGGGGGGCGGTACGATGATGGGCGGTAAGTTTAATGAGGTTGCCAGTTCCATTGCGGGAACCGGTAGCTCAGCCTTACCTGGAATGTCATTGGGGGAAGCAAACACCCCTACGCAGGAGCTCCCAGCCCCCGTCGCTGGCAGCAAAAATATTATCGAGGCTCCGATATTGGAAAACTTCATCGTGCCCAGAGATAGTACCGCCTCCTTGGTAGAGAAGCGCAGGGAACTCATGAATGCAAAACATCTGGAGCGGCTTGGCGTGTTGAAGCTCAGCCCAGATCAGATTGCAATGGAAAACAATCTGGAAGCAGAAGACAAAAAAGTCGCTGATTTCGTAGCCACCATGAAGGCCTATGATGAACGTCAGCGACAGTATATGGGGGAAAATGGAGAGCGTGCGAAATTGATCCAGGAACTCGTTAAGCATCGCATGGATAGAGCAAAGGCGGAGGACGCTGTGCCGGAACTTCCTTCTGTTTCTGCTACATTGCAACGGCTGCAGGTTTCTCCGCTCATAGAGGAATATGGAGGCACATATAGCAGAGATGAGGGAGAAGACGGGGAAAGAGCCAGAGGCAAAAAATGGGAGGAGACTGATCCTATATCGAAAGCTGCTTACGCTTTTAATCGACTGGAGGGGCAAGTTGCACATTTTTACGAAGAAGTTCATGGTGGTCCTGGGAAAACCGAGGGGCAACATGGGCAAAACTATAAGGACCTAGCTCCTAAGGGAAGAGAGAGATTCGCTGGATTATTCCGCGCTGCTTTTAAAGAAGAAATTAGTGAACTAGGTGAGCCTAAATTTGCTGATCTAAACAATAATATTTCTTTTGTTTATGGAGACTGGACTCCAGGGATTAATCGTAATTATGATGAACGTGCTAATGACACGCTGGTGGTTACAACTTTATTGCGCAAAAATCCTGATACCTTGGTTAAAGATGCGCTTCCCGGTGAAGAGCTTGCTCCTGAAATTAAAGATTTAAGAGTAAGCGAAGCTACTAAAGTATGGGCAGAACGCGCCAAGAAGCGCATCATTGACGATTTCGGCACTGAACAGGATAAAGAAGCAATCGCTGCCTACGACCGCGCGATTAGTTATTGCGATGCCTGCAATAAGAGATTTCTGGTCATGGAAGAATTAGGGCAGATGAATGATGCCGTGCTGGAGCTTAAGAAATTCCGTGAGAATGAGTTAGTTCCCGCCAGAGAAAAAGCGGATACCTTTATAAATAAAACCTTACCGGAGATTAATCAGCAAATTGAGCAGGGCGGCAAAATGGCCTCAGTAGCAGCCGCAGCGCAGGATGCAGTCCGTGGCGCCACTGCTGCCGGTGTAGGTAGCGGTACGGATGTGGAGCCGGATGTGCAGTTAACTGGCGGTACTGCTGCTGCCAGACCGCAACAGCCGCGCAGAGTAACTCCACCTGCTGCCGTTGGTGCCGCTCCTGGCGGATCTCCAAGTCCGGGTACCGGCGCTTCTCCCAGCTAATTGTAACTCCTACTCCCCCGGAATCGAATATTTCAGCCGCAGGACGACTTCCTGCAGGTAGTTCACGTTGACTTTTTCCGGCGGGATGGCCGGGCCGCAGATGGCGGTGACCTTGCGGCCCCAGTGGCGCGGGAACCAGCGGAACGGCGATTTCAGGTATTTGCGCGAGAAGACGCTGCCCCACAGGCCGGAAAGCGCCATCGGGATCACCGGCACGGGGTCGCGCTTCATGATCCATTCGATGCCCGGCCGGAAGCGGCCCAGGCTGCCGGTGAAGGTCAAAAACCCCTCGGGAAAGATGCAGATCAGGTCGCCGTTTTTAAGCCCGTTCGAGATCTCATCGAACGCCCGCTCGACGCTCTTGCGGTTGGGGGCGATGGGAATAGAGCGGTCGAGCTTCATAAGATAATGCACGCCGGGGATATTATAGATGTCCTCGTCGATCAGGTAGCGCACGATGCGCTTGCAGCCGGCGTCAATAATCGGCCCGTCCATGTAGGAAACATGGTTGCAGATGATGATGGCGCCGCCCTTTTCGGGGATATTTTCAAAGCCGATATAGCGCGGGCGGTACACCCAGAGGGTCAGTTTATGGGCGATTTTGCGTAAAATCGGCTCGGGATCGAGCTTGAATCCGCCGTCTGGAAGACGCAATCTGGGGCGAAATTCCATTATTTTAGGCACGATCTCCTGCGCAAAAGCGCGCATATCCTTACTCCCACATACTTAAGTATATCATTTTTTGGGTTAAAATTGGATAAAAATCCCCTTCTCCGCCGCTCGGGAAAGGCAAAAAAGGCTTTACCTGCCCTATAATTGCTGTTATAAGACGCGACCCTTAAACTCAAAAACACAAAGGACCCCATGCCGACTACCATCAGAATGTCCCGTGCCGGAACCAAAAAGCGCCCCTATTACCGCATCGTGGTCACCAATTCCCGCAGCCCGCGCGACAGCAAATTCATTGAACGCATTGGTACCTATAATCCGTTGCTGGCCAACGATAATGAAAAACGTGTCATCATCAACACCGAGCGCGCTAAATACTGGCTGTCGCAGGGCGTACAACTCTCCGACCGGGTACATCTCTTTTTCAACAAGGCCGGGTTGGTCAAGACCGCTCCGGCGCACAAGCCGCAGCGCGGCCCGAAAAAGGCCAAGGAGGGCGCCGCTGAAGGCGCTGCCGCTCCCGCCGCTGCCCCGGCTGCCGAAGCCGCCCAGGCATAATCCCTTTGTCATTCCGAGCTTGTCGAGGAATCTTTCTCTACAAGATAAAGATCCTTCGACTCACTGCGTTCGCTCAGGATGACAAATAAACAAAAACTCCTTGTAGGTATCGTTCTCGCCGCCCATGGCGTGCACGGCCATGTCAAAATCCGCAGCTACACGGAACATCCAGAAGCGGTTTTCTCTTATGCACTGACCGACCGTTCCGGGAAACGCAAATTTCTGCTCACGCGCCTCGGCGGCAATGCAAAAACCTTTATTGCCGCCATCGAGGGCATTGCCGACCGCAGCGCGGCGGAGTTGCTCAAGGGAACGGAGCTCTACGCCGATACCTCCCAATTGCCTGTTAAAAAGGATAATGAATGGTATTACGGTGAGCTTACCGGCCTGGAGGTGCGCCTGGAAGACGGCACCATCTATGGGCATGTCGCACAAATCTACAATTTCGGCGCCGGCGACATTCTTGAGATAAAGCACCCGGACGGCAATCTGGAAATGCTGCCGTTCCGGGAGCCGTTCGTGGGAAAGATCCATACCAATAAGGGGTATCTGGAAGTACGCCCCCCGGAGTATGTGGAGGAGGATAAATGACCACTCCTCTGTTCTCTTCCATTGTACTGACGCTGTTTCCCGAGATGTTTCCGGGGCCGCTGGGGATGTCGCTGGCGGGAAAAGCACTGGAGAAGGGTATCTGGTCGCTGGAGGCGATCGATATCCGCAGTTTTGCCACGGACAGGCATAAAACCGTCGATGACAGCCCCTATGGCGGCGGCACCGGCATGGTGCTGAAGCCGGATGTGGTGGATGAAGCGGTCGAGGCAGCCAAGGTGAAGCTGCCGGGAGCAACGATTATTTATATGACGCCACGGGGGCTTCCGTTAACTCAGGAGCTTGTCCGGCAGTTGCTATCCCCCTCTCCCAACCTCCCCCCGCAAGCAGGAGGAGGAGTAATCATTCTCTGCGGACGGTTCGAGGGGGTAGACCAGCGGGTCATTGACCATCACCGGATGCGGGAGGTCAGCTTGGGCGATTTCGTGCTTTCGGGGGGCGAAATCGCCGCCCTGGCCCTGCTGGACGCCGCTGTTCGCCTGCTGCCGGGGGTGATCGGCAAGGAAAGTGCCCTGGCCCAAGAAAGCTTCCATTGCACAGCAGATTATGCTGGACTGCTGGAATATCCTCATTATACTCGTCCGGCTCTCTGGAAAGGCAGGCTGGTGCCTGATATATTGCTTTCCGGGAATCACGAACAGATAGAGGCGTGGCGGCTCGAGCAGGCCAGAACCATTACGGCGGCTCGCCGCCCCGATTTGTTGAAAAAAGGAAGAAAGACATGAATACGCTGCAGAAAATTGAACAGAACTCGATGAAGAAACTGGCCGAGGGCAAGCGCCTCGATGCCTTTTCACAGGGCGACACGGTGAAGGTCAACGTGCGCATCATCGAGGGCGAGACCGAGCGCGTCCAGGCCTATGAGGGCGTCGTCATCGCCATCAAGAAGGCCGGCCTGCGCAGCGCGTTCACCGTACGGAAGATCAGCCACGGCGAAGGCGTCGAGCGCGTCTTCCCGCTCTATTCCCCGCGCGTCGACAGCGTCGAGCTGATCCGCAAGGGCGACGTACGCCGCGCCAAGCTGTATTACCTGCGCGGCCTGACCGGCAAAGCCGCCCGCATCACCGAAAAGAAGGATGCCGAGCAGGCCGAGGCGGCAACCGCCGAGGAATAGGCCGTTGTGGATAGTCATTCCGAAGAAGGACAACTCCCCCCTTACCTTTTAAATCTACTCCTGCCCAATGCCCCCCAAAATATTGAACGCGGGATAAGGCGGCTTTTGCAGGACGATGCAACACGCATTCTGAATACTATTCCTGAAACTGCCGTGCCTGACGAAAAAATTCATCCCTTGGTGATTGCCGTCGGCCTATACCGGGAAGAAAAACTAACGCTAGAAGAAATGACCGCTGCCTGCCGCAAGGTACAAGGCCAATTAAAGGATGCCGTCAAGCGCATAAAAAATCAGGTTACCGCTGCAAGTACTACTCCTGCGGTAAAACCGGAGACGGTTCAAGACTTGCTTAATGCAGTCAATGATATCGTATCCAATGCGATGGTACTGCAACAAAAGGCGAATGAACCTGCTGTTGCTGACCGGGAACCGGATATGCAATTGGGCAACACTCGTATATGGATTCAATAATGCCCCGCACACTCTACGATAAAATCTGGGAATCGCATCTGGTGCATCAGCAGGAAGATGGCACCTGCCTGATGTATATCGACCGGCATCTGGTGCATGAGGTGACCAGCCCGCAGGCGTTTGAGGGGTTGCGCGTGGCGGGGCGCAAGGTAAGAAGGCCGGACGCGACGCTGGCCGTGCCCGACCATAACGTGCCGACGACGCCGGAGCGCAAGCAGGGCATTATCAAGGATGAAACCTCACGCATTCAGGTGCAGACGCTGGCCGATAACTGTAAGGAGTTCGGCATCACCTATTACGCCATGGACGACAAGCGCCAGGGCATCGTGCATATCGTCGGGCCCGAGCAGGGCTTTACCCAGCCGGGCATGACCATCGTCTGTGGCGATTCACATACCTCCACGCACGGCGCGTTCGGAGCGCTGGCGTTCGGCATCGGCACCTCCGAGGTCGAGCATGTGCTGGCTACCCAAACGCTGATCCAGCGCCGCGCCAAAAACATGCTGATACGGGTGGACGGTACCCTGCCTCTTGGCGTTACCGCCAAGGATATCGTGCTCGCCATCATCGGAAAAATCGGCACGGCGGGCGGTACCGGCTATGTCATGGAATATGCCGGCGAGGCGATACGCGGCCTTTCGATGGAAGGACGCATGACGGTGTGCAATATGAGCATCGAGGCAGGCGCCCGCGCAGGGCTCATCGCGCCGGATGAGACCACCTTTGCCTACCTGAAAGGCTGCCCGCAGGCTCCGCAAGGCACGGAATGGGACAAGGCCGTGGCCTATTGGAAAACTCTGCCCTCCGATACCGGTGCCCGGTACGATCGCGAAGTGGTGCTCAACGCCGCCGACATCGTGCCGCAGGTGACCTGGGGAACTTCGCCCGAGCAGGTGTTGCCGGTGACCGGCAGCGTACCAGACCCGGATATGGAGAAGGATGAAGCGAAAAAGAAATCCATTGAGCGCGCGCTCGATTATATGGGGCTTCGGGCAGGTACGAAACTTACCGATGTCCCGATCGACAAAGTATTCATTGGTTCCTGCACCAACGGCCGCATCGAGGATCTGCGCGAAGCGGCGAAGCTGGCACAGGGAAAGCACGTTGCAAAAAACATCAAACTGGCGATGGTGGTGCCCGGCTCTGGGCTTGTGAAAGAACAGGCTGAGAAGGAAGGGCTAGACAAGGTTTTTCTTGCCGCCGGGTTTGAATGGCGCGAGCCGGGTTGCTCGATGTGTCTGGCGATGAACGCCGACCGGCTGGATCCAGGCGAGCGCTGCGCTTCAACGTCGAATCGTAACTTTGAGGGACGCCAGGGCCGCGGCGGCCGCACGCATCTGATGTCGCCCGCCATGGCCGTCGCCGCCGCCGTCACCGGCCGGCTGGCCGATGTCAGAACTCTGTTAAAGTGAGTAGCGCATGCTCAAGCTCTCGCTCACCATGCATCGCCGCCACCCAGGCCATTCCATCAAGGCCGTGCTGCAGTTTACCGACCGGGTGAGCCACAAGGAAATGAAGGAAAATGTCGATGAGCTGATGAAAAAGCTGCAACAGCTGATTCCGGGGAGCTTCCGCGTGAAATACGTGGAAAACCCCGACGGGCTGGTGCTCACCGCCAGCGTCTCCAAGCTGCCGGAGGCGCACAGCATGCAGCAGAAACTTGCCTCCTATATCAAAACCGCCGCCACCGCAATGAACATGAAATTGATGGGATAATCATGCAGCCTTTCACCACCCTCACCGCCATCGCGGCGCCGCTTCCAATCGACAATGTCGATACCGACATGATCATCCCCAAGCAGTTTTTGAAGACTATCAAGCGCACCGGCCTGAAGGAAGGACTATTTTACGAGATGCGCTACGACGTAAGCGGCAAACGCAATGACAATTTCGTGCTGCACCACGCGCCGTTCGACAAGGCGCAGATACTGGTGTCGGGGCAGAATTTCGGCTGCGGCTCCAGCCGTGAGCATGCGCCGTGGGCCCTGCTCGATTTCGGCATACGTTGCGTGATCGCCCCGTCCTTCGCCGATATCTTCTTCAACAACTGCTTCAAGAACGGCATCCTGCCGGTGGTTCTGCCGAAAGAAACGGTGGATACGCTGGCGGGGTATGCCAAACAGGGTAAGAAACTCACCGTCGATCTGCAAAAGCAGACCGTCGCCAGCGACGGGATTGGCCCCTTCTCCTTCGAGGTGGAGTCGTTCCGCAAGCACTGCCTACTGCATGGGCTGGATGACATTGGACTGACGCTGCAGAAGCTCGATGCTATTGCCGCCTATGAAGGCACTCAGAAATCAAAGACGCCGTGGCTGTATGGCAACTAAACACATCCTTCTTTTACCCGGCGACGGCATCGGCCCGGAAGTGATCGGTGAGACCGCTAGAATCATTGACTGGTTCAGCGCCAACGGCCCAGTAAGCTTTACTACGAGCACCGCGCTGATCGGCGGCAGCGCTTATGATGCGGTCGGCACCCCCTTCCCCGACGATACGTTAAGCCAGGCGAAACAAGCCGACGCCGTGCTGCTCGGTGCGGTCGGCGGACCGAAATGGGAGCAGCTCCCCATTGCCTCGCGGCCGGAGCGCGGCCTGCTCGGCCTGCGCAAGGAGCTCTGCTTGTTCGCCAATCTGCGCCCGGCGATCTGTTTCGATGCGCTGGCGGATGCTTCGAGCCTGAAGCGCGACATCATCGCAGGACTCGATATCATGATCGTGCGGGAACTTACCGGGGGTATCTATTTCGGCCAGCCGCGCGGCGTCGAGACGCTGCCCGACGGTACGCGGCGCGGCGTCAACACGGAAGTCTATACCAGTCCGGAAGTGGAGCGCATTGCGCGCGTGGCGTTCGAGCTCGCCACCAAGCGCAATAAGAAGGTCTGCTCGGTCGACAAGGCCAATGTGCTGGAATGCACCGAGATGTGGCGCGAAGAAATGAGCAAAGTGCATAAGAATGAATACAAACACATCGAGTTGTCGCACATGTATGTCGATAATGCCGCCATGCAGCTGGTGCGCAATCCCAAGCAGTTCGACGTGCTGGTCACCACCAACATGTTCGGCGACATCCTCTCCGACATCGCCTCCATGCTCACCGGCTCGCTCGGCATGTTGCCTTCGGCTTCGCTCGGCGCCCCCGGCACCCCTGGCGTCTATGAGCCGGTGCATGGCTCGGCGCCGGATATCGCGGGCAAGGGTATCGCCAACCCGATCGCCACCATCCTGTCGCTTGCCATGATGCTGCGCTATTCCTTTGCCCTCAAGCCCGAGGCCGACAAGCTGGAAGTGGCGGTGAAAAAGGTGTTGGAACAAGGGCTTCGCACGGCGGATATCATGCAGCCGGGGATGAGGAAGGTGGGCACCCAGGAAATGGGAGATGCCGTTGTGAAGGCACTGGAAAATATTCAATAAATATTTATTATTAAAATTTACCAGAGTCCTTGCATGACCGATAAAAAATATATCCAGACCGCTACATCCGAGCATGCTACCCCTGGCAGGCTCGCAGCGGATTCCGTGGATAGTCGTTATTACGGTGTTTTAAAGGATAACCTTGAGGATGTCCTTCATTCCGGGCGCATCAAATTAACGCCTGTCGATATGCTCACAGTGCTCAACAAAGCTGGATTATTACATACATTCTTATTGAATGTGGATCAGCTAGAGATTGGTTTAATAGATGGGCTGCATGCATTATACGACCATTTATCCGAGAATTTTACAACTCTCCCCGCGTATGATGATATAAATCAAGCGGGCCTTTTACAGACCGCAGACTTTCTTAAAGCCGTTGTTAGCGGTAATGCCGAAGTTAAGGTACAACAGGAAGAAAATTTATCCCCCCGCGATCAGCAACGCGTTTCTGAGATGGCTGATGCACTATTTTGCTATGCTGTTATTGGAAACGTTAAACGAAATCCGGCCCAGCTGTTACAGTGGTCGCGTAAGCTTTCCCCCGATCCAACAAACTTTTTATATAAGAAGACCATCGATACTGCTGTATTAGAACGGCGGTTCCAGGAACATTGTGTATCAAGTGAAGCGACAGGCGAAGCTCTAAAAAATTTATCCTATTATGCTTCTTATGCAGAAAATGCAGAGCGTTGTATTAAATACCTGCGTAATGCCGTTTCTGAAGCAGAAGCAAGAGATAAACAATCACCGGCACTATCTAATGAGGGAAAAATCGATCTGGCAGCCGCCAAACAACGGCTTGAGCCAGCCTTCCGGCATTTTTCTGCTATTGCCTCACGTTGCATATAGCCCAACGTCGAAATAGCTTTTTAATATTGAATGATTTGATATTCTTCTTATTTGCTAAAGAGGAAGCCTGAATATGTCTTATAAAGTCGCAGTCGTGGGCGCCACCGGGAATGTCGGGCGCGAAATGCTGGAAATCCTGTCGGAGCGCCGGTTTCCGGTGCGCGAGGTGGTGGCGCTGGCGTCGCGCCGGTCGGTCGGCAAACAGGTCAGCTTCGGCGAGATCGAGACGCTGACCGTCAAGGCGCTGGAGGATTACGATTTCTCCGATACCGACATCGCCCTCTTCTCCCCCGGCTCCGCCGTCTCGAAGGAATATGCGCCGCGCGCCGCCGAGGCCGGCTGCGTGGTTATCGATAACACGTCGCAGTTCCGCATGGATCCAGACATCCCGCTGGTGGTGCCGGAGGTGAATGCGTCAGCGCTCAAGAATTTCCGCAAGACCAACATCATCGCCAACCCCAACTGCTCGACCATGCAGATGGTGGTGGCGCTGGCGCCGCTGCATGAGGCCGCGCGCATCAGACGCGTCGTCGTCTCGACCTACCAGTCGGTTTCCGGCGCCGGCAAGGAGGGAATGGATGAGCTGTTCGACCAGACCAAGTCGCTCTACATGAACGAGGCGAAAGAAGGCAAAAAATTCACCAAGCGCATCGCCTTTAACGTCATCCCGCATATCGACGTGTTCATGGATGACGGCTCGACTAAGGAAGAATGGAAGATGGTCAACGAAACCAAGAAAATTCTCGACCCGAACATCGCCGTTACCGCCACCTGCGTGCGCGTGCCGGTGTTCGTCGGCCACAGCGAGTCGCTCAATGTCGAGTTCGAGCGACCCATTTCGGTGGATGAGGCGCGGGAGATACTGTCCGAGGCCGAAGGCGTGGTGATTTATGATGAGCCAAAGGACGGCGGCTACTGCACCCCCATCGAATGCGCCGGGGAAGACGGAGTGTATGTCTCGCGCCTGCGCCACGACCCGACGGTGAAGCACGGGCTTTCCATGTGGATCGTCTCCGACAATCTCCGCAAGGGCGCCGCGCTCAATGCCGTGCAGATTGCCGAGGAACTGATTCAGAATTTTGGATTAGCGCCCAAGATGGCGCATTAGGGCCAACGTGGATTGGGAGAGATTGGTTTTACTCTGTCAGTGTATGAGGCGGACACTGGATTTTCTTCTAGGAGTTCGTCAGTTCTCTTTTCCAATCGTTTTATATTGATCTCTAGCCGTCGATTGCCTGCGGCTTGCTCGCGCATATCACGCTCAAGAAATGACTTGATTTTTCTTACCCATTCTTTCGTGTTGTCCGTTTCGTTTATTTTTTGAAATTCGTCCAAGCATTCATTTAGCATGCTAAATACATTTGGTTGTGTATTGTTGTCGGAAATCCTTCGCTCCATGGCTTCTTTTAATTGAAAGGGCTTAATGCTCAATATGCTTAATGCCTTTAATTCTGCTGCCATGGCAACCAACTGTTGATCGTTTGGATTTTCTATATTCTTTACTTCATCCAATACAGAGCAGATTTCTTGCGCCAGCCGATGAATTTCCGGATATTGATCAGGTTTTTCTGCCATTCCTTTAATCATTTTATATATATAGTTCTCTTCAATTTCTTTTATTTCCTCAGGATCATCGCGCCAATTGGCTATGACATTTTCAATTGCATGAAGCCATGTATTATTGGTCAGCTGCTCTACAACTTGGTAATGAAGCTCTTGTTCAAAACTCTTGAGCAGCTTTGTTTTAAAGGCGGAAAGACTTTCTTCATTTAAATTCTTTATATATTCGGCAGTATCTTTAGATACTGAATCAATAAATTCCCGATGGTTTTGATAACCGTCAAGATCCCGCAGTAAGCAGGCTGCGACGATTCTGGAAATCAGAAAATTTTGGGAGTCATTTTCTGATGCATGCGGATCATTTCCCGCTGACTGAGTAGAAATGTCGATTGCATAATCATCGCTGGTCATTAGAGAACGTTCCCCATTAAATCATTGCAAATCCATAGCGTTATCTTACAACTATAGCAGGAAATGACCTTCCGGACATATGAAGGTTCGATGAAAAATTACTATATTATTATATTTCAATAAGATGAAGCCGCTCCCCAAACAGTATGATCCCAAGGAAGGCGAGCCCCGCTGGCAGGAGACGTGGGCAGCGTCGGAAGTGTATCGTTTCCGCGACGATAAGCCGCGCGCCGAGACGTTCGTGATCGATACTCCCCCGCCTACCGTGTCCGGCCTGCTGCATATGGGGCATATTTTCAGTTACACGCAGGCCGATTTCGTGGCGCGGTACCAGCGCATGAAAGGCAAGGATGTGTTCTACCCCATGGGCTTCGACGATAACGGCCTGCCGACCGAGCGGCTGGTAGAGAAGATCAAGGGCAAAAAGGCCTCGCAGTATGACAGCCGGGAAGCTTTCGTCGCCGACTGCCGCGAGGTGGTGAAGGAAGCCGAGGAGGATTTCCGCAAGCTGTTCAAGAGCGTCGCGCTGTCGGTCGACTGGCGGCAGGAATACCAGACGATCAGCGACGAGGTGCGGAAGCTGTCGCAGGCCTCGTTCATCGACCTGCTGCAGAAAGGCGAAGCCTATCGCGACTTCCGCCCGACCTACTGGGACTGGGTGGACCAGACCGCCATCGCCCAGGCCGAGATCGAGAACAAGGAACTGCCCGGCACGATGAATGAGATCGCGTTCACGCTCGAGGACGGCTCGCCGCTGGTGATTGCCACGACGCGCCCGGAACTGCTCGGCGCCTGCGTCGCCGTGATGTACCATCCGGAGGATCCGAACGCAACGAAGTACAAGGGCAAACATGCCATCACGCCGCTGTTCGGCGTCAAAGTACCGATGATCGCCGACGAGATGGTCGAGCGCGACAAGGGCACCGGCGTCGTGATGTGCTGTACCTTTGGCGATGACACGGACAAGGAGTGGTGGCGCAAGCACAAGCTGCCGCTGCGCGCGCTGCTGACCAAACAGGGGAAGCTGGATTTTGAGAATCCGCTGTTTGTGTCTTCCTTTGTCATCCCGAGCGCAGCCGAGGGATCTTCCTCTACCGCAACGAAGAAAGATCCTTCGGCTCCGCTGCGCTTCGCTCAGGATGACAAGGTAAAGGAATTACAGGGCCTAAAGCCCAAACAGGCCAATACCAAAACACTGGAGCTGCTACAGGCGGCAGGCAAGCTGCTCAAGCAGACGCCAATCACGCATACGGTCAAATGCGCCGAGCGCTCCGGCACGCCGATCGAGATCATTCCCACGCATCAGTGGTTCGTGCGCATCGTCGATAAGAAGGAGGCGCTCACCGAGAAGGGTGCTGAGTGCCGGTGGTACCCGGAGTACATGCGCATCCGGCTTAATCAGTGGATTGAGGGGTTGAAGGAAGACTGGTGCATCAGCCGCCAACGCTTTTTCGGGGTGCCGTTCCCAGTGTGGCATGGAGAAAAAGTTTTAATTACAGAAGATGGACAGATCGCAATAGGAGACAATCCTGAAGAAATTTTTATTTCCTCTAAGCTTCCGGTTGATCCGAGTGATCTGCAAACACTTCCAGATGATTTTGAACGAGTTGAATTTCCACAAATACAAAACATGATGGTAGCATCTCATATTCATGGAGATAATGCTCATATCCAAAAAATTAGCTTTGCAAAAAGAAAAACAGATGGGACGTATTATTTATTAAAGCCAGACACCGACGTCATGGACACCTGGGCCACCTCCTCGATTAGCCCACAAATCAATGCAAAGTCCTTGGAATGCAATAAGCTCTTCCCGGCCGATCTTCGCCCGCAGGCGCATGAGATCATCCGCACCTGGGCGTTTTATACCATCGTTAAGGCGCATCTGCACGCGGATACGATTCCCTGGAAAAACCTGATGATCTCCGGCTGGTGCCTGGCGGCCGACAAGACCAAGATGAGCAAGTCGAAGGGCAACGTGGTGACGCCGGTGGAACTCATCAAAGACAAGGGCACTGACGCGGTACGCTACTGGGCCTCGACCTCGCGGCTCGGCACCGATACCGCCTTTTCCGAAGATCTGCTGAAAATCGGCAAAAAGCTGGTGACCAAGCTGTGGAATGCCAGCAACTTCGCCTCGCTCAACCTCTCCAAGCTGGAAGGAACACCGACCACCGCCGCCGAGGATGCGCGCAAAGGCATTATCACCGAGCCGCTCGACCTGTGGATTCTCTCCTGGCTGAACCAGGCGGTGAAGAAGGCCACGCAGGAGTTCGAGCGCTTCGAATATTGCGATGCGCGCGTCGCCATCGAGGATTTCTTCTGGAACGGCTTCTGCGACAATTACCTGGAACTGGTGAAAGCGCGGGCGTATGGGGAGGAATCCGGCAAGGGGCAGCAAAGTGCTCTTTATACCATCTATCACTGCCTCGATGCCATCCTGCGCCTCTTTGCGCCGTTCGTGCCGCATGTGACGGAGGAGATTTACAGCCATATCTTCGATGAACGCTTCGCCAAGGCGGGATCGATACATGCTCGGGGCATGTGGCCGCAGGAAGCGGATTATTCGTTCGACCAGAAGGCTTTCGCCTCCGGCGCCGCTGCCGTCGATGTATTGAACGTTATTCGCAAAGCCAAATCGGAGGCCAATGTATCGATCAAATTTCCCGTTGCGCGGGTTGAAGTTGCCGCCAAGGGAGAGCCTGGCTGGGCCGGACTGCTGCCGGCGCTGGACGACCTGAAGGCGGCCGGCGCGGTGGCGGAAATCGTCGAAAGCAGGGAAGAAAACCTGCCCTATCTTTCCGAGCAAGGCTGGTTTGCGGTGCGCGTGACGCTGGCAAAAGTCGAGGAGCAGAAGCGCAACCCCGACCAGGCGCCGCATGAGACGCTGGAAGGCAAAATCGTGCATGGGCCGGGAACGCCGGATTTGAGCAAGCATGTCGTCAAGGTGCAGGTCGATAAACTCCCCGACTCGCTGACCCGCCAGAAATAATGGTATGGCTCCCGACAAATTAATGGAGAAACTGCCGCATTACCGCTCTAAATACGATGCGGCGAAGAAAATCCATGTGTATTTTATCCCAGCCATCGACAAACAGCGCAGCCAAAAAATCTATTTCTACGCCATCGCCAGCGAGCTGTTGCATGCGCAGATGATGCGCTGCCTTGACGATGGGAATATTCCCGACTTCGCTGTGGTAGTGGAAAAAGGTACCGGCGACCCAGCGCCGGAAGTCAAGGCGAAGATCAAAGCCTATTACGGGTTTGATCATGATGCGGTGGAAGCATCATCCTAACGGTCCCGTCATCACCGGCGCAATCGGCTTCCTGCCTTTCAATACACGCTCGATTCTGAACATCATCCACGGCATGACTGCAAACAGGAGCATGGAGAGCAATGACACGTTCTCCATTCCAGCCAGCCGCCCTTCCGAGGTTTCACGCAGCAGCAGCGTCGAAGCCGTGGCGCCCAGCCCGCAGGTCAGGTGCTGGATGGCAGACAGCAATGACATGAAGCCCGCCCGTTCCTGCGGCTGCGGGATTTTGGAGATCAGTGCGTTGCTGGTGACGTTGCGCGCCGAGGAGGTGATCATGAAGAGGATGAAAATCACCAGCACCGGTACTGCCATGACCTGTGCATAGAAACCGACATACACGCATAGGCCCAGGCCAAGCGTCGCATAAAGGTTGGTGCGGGCGTAGCCGATGCGGTCGGACTGGCGGCCGGCATAACGCATGGAAAAGAACGCCGCCGCCCCGCCCCAGAAATACAGCCAGCCCAGCCATTCGCGCGGATAGCCCATGTTCTGCTGCACATGCGCCGAGATGTTGGGAATAATCATGAAGAGCGAGAACATCGAAGTGGCGATAAGAATGCAGGCCGGGATCATCGCCTTGTTATGCCGCAGGCTGACGAACACCGATACCGGCTCCAGCGCTCTGGCATGATCCAGGTGATGGCGTATGGGCGGCAGCTGCGCGCGGATGACCAGCACGGCAATAACCGCTACCGCCGCCACCGCCACGAACGGCGTCCACCAGGAAAAGCGGTGCGCCAGCTCCAGCCCGACCGGGACGCCAAGAACGGCGGCCAGCGAGAAGGAGCCGAACACCTTTCCCATCGCCTCGCCGCGGCGATGCTCCGGGAACACGTCGGCGATTACGGCTAAGGAGCATGCCACCACCGGGCCGCCGAATATGCCGGTAACGATGCGCACGGCGATCAGCTGCGTCAGGGTTTCAGCCAACGCGGTAGCGGCGGTGGCAATCGCCAGGCCGCTGAGGCAGAACAGCAGCACAGCGCGGCGGTCGAAGCGGTCGAGGAAGCGCGCCGCCAGCAGGCCCACGATGGCTGCCGAAATGGAATAGCTGCCGGAAATCCAGCCGATATGGCCGGTACCGATGTCGAGCGCGCGGGCGAAGTCCGGCCCCATCGGCATGACGATCATGAAGTCCCAGATATTGATGAACTGCACCAGCGTCATCAGCACCAGCACGCGGCGCTCGAAACGGAAACTATCGGGGGTAGAGGATGACATCATCTATGCAAAAGGGGCTGCCTTTTTATGCGGGGCAGCCCCTTTGGATGTCAAGGAGATTGAATGGTTAGCCTATGCGACGGCCTGTGCCTCCACCGCCTGGAACATTAAGGTAACCTGACTGCTCCGTTCCGCCGCTGACGCTGATGCCGGCGGAGGCCAGCTTCTCCCGCACCTCATCCGCCAAGGCCACCGGATTAGGTTGCTGCACAGCCCCCTGCTCTTTGGGGTTGGGTGCTTCTTTCTGCTGCTCATATTTTTCCGTATCTGTTTTGATCCTGCCGAGAATTCCTACGGCTTGGTTAATCTTAGGATCCCGTGGATAAGCCTTGCTTTTATCAGCACCATTGGTAATGGCTGTTTCTAATTTGGTCTTGAAGTTATTTATGTTATCACCACCCTCAGCCAGGTCTTGGGCAGCCGCCCTCAATGCCTCCAGATCCTTTCTAAGACCACGTTGGGGAACTGTGAGCTTCTCCTCATTGAGAATCATGACCGTACGCAGTGAATTTAATGCGCTTTCACCCAATACGGTTAAAGGTGTTTCTTGCTTATCCGGTATTGGAGTATTTGCTTCTTTAGGTTGCCCAGGAATACTTAATGCGGGAGTAGCCGTAAGTACTTCAGCGTATTTCTTCTCTGTCTCTTTGAGGAAGTTGGTCACATGCCCGTGATAGATATTCGCTTTATCTCTCGCTTGGACAATTTCCGCATTTTTAATCGTGGATTTAAGCAGATCCTGAAATTTATCGGCACTTTCCTTTGATGGGTTTTCCCCCATGGCAAGCGTTGCATCACGCAATTTACTTAATTTATCCAATAACTGTTCACCCATCGAAAGGTCTTTTTTTTCTGAATCAGGATCAAGGAGTTTTACGTAAGTAATATTATTCAGAAAGGTATTAAGGCCAGGTTTCTTTCCTGTAGGCAGCGCTTCCCCTACTGTCGCGTTCACGAATGGAGTCAACAAATCTTTCTGCTCAAGTTCAGGTGTTGCAGGAGTCATTGCCGGTGCTGGTTTCTCTGTTTCTTTTACAGCCTCACCTTTAACCATACCCAGCTTTCTGGCCTCAGCTAGAAATTGATCATGCAGATCAATAACTGCCTTGGCTTTGGCAAGATGCGAGCGCCGCTCTTCCGGGTTATTCGGGATATCATCAAACTTCTTCTGAAGTATAGCATGTGCTTCAGCCGCAGAGGTGAAAGCGTCATGTAATGCCTTCAACTGATCGGAAGTAACGCGTGTAGATTCAGCAATATTATCTGCTGCTTCTTTTATTTCTTCCAGTTTCGGTCGTAATTGCCCTCCCCATGCCTCATTTGCATAAAAGAGTTTCCCAAACCGATTTTCCAGAAGATCGGTTACTCGCCCGCTTATGTTTATATCTTTTTCGACAAATTCTTTTATCGCCTTGCCATCCGCAGCGCTGATGCTCTGAAATGCTACTTCTTTTGCCGCTTCGTCCGCCATGCTCCTGCCCTTTCATGGTTTTGATCATTTACTATACCATGATTTAAGCGGCTGGAGTTTGAAGCTTTTGTGACAGCGCTATTATAATTCAATGGGTTATTCAATATTTTAGGTTAGGCTAGCACCCGGTGGGGCTCCTTATGGAAATTCGGCATCAGACCCGAATTTTGGCTTTTACGGGTGGGAGTGCGACAGCCAGCTGAGACGGCAACTTCTGCTCCACCCCCGCGTAATCCGATCCATATTGGCGGGCAAAGTCAGTCGTAGCAAGTTCGCCAGTGGCTTCGAGCGCCTGTTTTAATACCTCATCCAACAGCCCCTTCGATTTGGCATACAGCTCCGCATCGGTGGGGGAAACAAAACCCGTTTTACCTTGCGTCTCCGCCTGCGCTCTCTTTTGCGGCTGGACAAGCGGCATGATAGCTTCGAGCTCGGCGTTGGTCGTATTTAAAAATCCAAGAGCGCCCTTGCCAACCGGCAGCTCCTGCATTTCTGTCGCTTTTGTAATAGCATCGCTCAGACTTTTTTGGAATGCCGTCACCGCATCGGTGGATACGCCTTCTCTCATATCCGCCAACTGACCAGCAGCATTCCGAACGGCAGTCAACGACTCGAGCAGCGCATGGCCGGGAGCGTTCGGTAGGAAACTCGGCTTTTGAAGCACCTTGTCCAGCGTCTCTTTTGCCTTTTTCGCTACGCCTTGTATGGCTGCGCCATTAGGCATCTGCAGGCCGCGCCCCTGTGCTTCCTGCTTTTTAATCGCATCTTCCACCGCCGGCGCCAGCTGATGCAGGATATGCATCTTGCCAAGCGCGTGAATAATGGGAGCGAGCGCGCGATAGGCCGGCGTGTTCGGTCTTTCGCTGTACTGCACTTCCTTGAGTTTCTTCATCAGCGGATTCTCGAAACCCTTGAGATCCTGCAAAAAGGCTTTGGCGGTCGGCAGAAAAACATCGCCCTGGGTGTTGGCGATATTTCCGGCCTGCGTATTGATTTCGCGTATCTCATCGGCGAGCGATACCAGCTTCCCGCGCTCGGCCAGCAAGTCCTTCATGCCGTACCTATCGAACGGATGATTTACCGGCACCCCATTCTGTACCTGATCTTTTTCAAGCATATTGGTGGTAAGCGTATAAACATCCCGCGCGAGATCTTTCAGCGGATCGCCGGTCTTGGCGGCTTGAGCCTGTGAAGCTTGTGCATTCGACGTTGGCGTGTTTCCGGATAGCTGAACCATAATAACCTCCTCATTGCTGTTTATGATTATTGTATTGGCAATTTTTGTATTGACGGCGGGTATTATATAGTCCTCCGTGGCGCTTGTTAACAGGATTATTGCATTAGTCGCTCAACTTATTCTTATTGTAAATAAGGGCATTGAACAATTAGGTGATTATTTCCCACACCGTACTGCCAGTGGGGGGGCAACCCAACAAAATAAAAACCCCCGCCGGTTAGGGCGGGGGCAAGGAGAGAGAACTTTCTAGGAGTAGGAAATTTAGCGGGAGAAATTGACAAACTTTTTTGCACCACCGGCAGCAAGGCTGACGTAGCCTAATGCCACGCCTCCTAATGCTTCAGCGCCACCGAGGAATACATCGCCCCAATCACCCTTGCTGACCTTGCCGTCGACGTCAATCTTCTCGGCGCCAGTCAGACCTTTGAATGCTTTCCAACCGCCATGCAGCACGCCGGCAACGCCAAGGCCGGTGCCAATGCCGCTAACCGTCTTCATTTTGATGCCGCGCGTCTTCCAGTTGGCGGCAACTTTGGCTTTCGTGGCGTCAAAAAAACCTACTTTGCCCCAATCCTCAGCCGATATCATGGCTGCATCAACCAGTTTCTGACCTGGCTTGATGTTTTTAATGCCCTCCCACATTTTGGTACTGGCGGCATCCTTCGCAAGCTGTTCAGCTGTTTTTCCTGCTGCCGGAGCGGCAGTGGGAGGTACTTTCTTGGCATTCTCAGCAGGTGCTGTTTGGGCAGATGGTTTTTGCTGCACCTCTGCCTCATGATAAACTAATGGATCAATTGGATCAGTACCGCCTACTTGAGTGTCCTGAAGAGCTTGTGGGCCGGGTGAAGCTTGTTCAGGCTTGGTTTCTCTAGGTTGAGGAAGCAACATTTCCTCAGGGGTTAGATGATCTGAACCATTATTTCCTGGACTCATAAAGTTCTCCGCGTTTGGTTAGGGCTGTTATTCCTTACCTCTAACTATACGCCAAAAACCAGCGCCTTGTGTTACAATTTTGTGAAAATTGGCGTTTCCTGCCCGAACAGGGCCATTTCCGCCGCCCGGCGGGCGGCCAGCCCTTCCAACCGGCGGCCGGCGGCATGGACCCAGCGGCCAAACTCCTGTAATACCACCGGATTTTGGGCATTGAGCAATCGCAATAAGGTTGATTTCTCAAAGGCTTTCGTGCCTACATTATAGGCAAAGCTGACCAGCGCGTCGAACTGGCACTGTTTCAAGGGGAATTCGACCAGGCGGGCCACCGCCCGCTCCGTTTCCAGAACATCGTTTTTAAGCAGTTCTTCGGCTTCCCTGATGCCGATCTGCTGGAATGTCTCCCCCGGGCGGATCACATGGCCGTAGCCGATGGTCATTTTGCCGCCGGCGCAGCGGTAGGGCGTGGCCGAGAACCCCTCGAACCGCCGAATTAGGGCCAGCCCCTGCTCCGATGTGTGCATATATATGTTCTCTATATTGTGTCATTCCCGACGGCGGGAGAGGGAGTACGGAATCCCCTCTCCCATGTAATGGGAGAGGGTTAGGGTGAGGGCACTTTTGAATAGCACGCAAGCAAGTGCCCTCACCCCGGCCCTCTCCCGCTATGCGGGAGAGGGGGAAGTTAGCGCTTAAGCAACCGCTCCGTCAGCCGCCCCAACTGCTGTCTCACCTCTGATAAATCCTGCTTCATGTTGTCGAGCCGCTCATCGAGCCGCGTGAATTTTTCATTGAGCATGCCCGTGGTAATTGCCTGTCGCTCTATGCCGCTGACACGCGCGTCGAGCTGCGTCGCCCACACCAGCACGCCGCCGACCTGCATCAGCAGCATGATCATCACCGCCACCGGCACGCGCCGGTCCATTCGCCATTTTTCTTTCATATGGTGCTCATGCGAATTCCACTGCTTCATAGGATGCGGTTACGGTCGTGGACGGCGTGCCGCCGCGCTGCGCCCTGACCGTGGTGGAAGAAGGCAACTTGATCACAGCATAGGGCCCGTCGCTGCCGGCAGAGCTGGTGTTAGTGGTCTGTCCCAGCCAGGACAAGGCCGTGCGGTTCGGGCTCACGGCGGCAATCGTCTCGTCCTGCGTGTCCACACCGGAAGCGATGGTCGCCGTGCCCGCCGCCCGCCGGCTGATCCATGCGGGCTTGAACTCGATGACGGTAAGGCGAATATTGCTGACCGACGTGGCATGCGCCGTATTTCGGGTGGCGGTTAATGTCGTCGCATCCGTGAGTTCCCCATAAGGCCACAGCGTTTTGTTATCCGAGCCGAGCACCGTCTGCCGCCAGCCGCCATAGACGGTCAGGCAGTTGCCCGGTGTCACGCTGCTGATAGTCGCCGTGCCGGAAGTATTGCCTCCCGCTATCGATACCTCCGCCGTCTGCAGCGACTGCAATATGCCGCTGGCGAATTCCACCACGCAGAAACCGACCGTGACATTGTCGCCGCCGGTGAAGCTTCCCCGGTTCGCCCGCACGGTGGTCGAATCCAGCAGTTGCAGGATCAACGAATCACGGATCACGTTATAGGATGTCCGGTCCGTCGTCTGGCCGAGATAAATCACCGCCGAGCGCGAAGTATCGACGGAGAGAATGGTGGTATCGGCCTGGGTGTTGGCGCTGGAAGTGACCGTGCCGTAAATCACCTGGCTGACTGCCCAGTCGTAAAACTCGATCACCGTGGCGCATACCGTGCGCGAGGAGCCTGCATTGGCCGTATTCGTGCTTGCCGTCACCGTCGTGGAATTGGTGAGCGTGGCGGCAATGAAATCCTCTGCCGGATTCAGCGACGTGTCGCCGCTGTGCTGCCCATTATAGAGAATGATGGTCTTGCCGGTATTGACGGATGCAATCGTCGCCGTATTGCTGTTGCTGCCCGCGGCAATGGCGATTTCCACCGGCTGGATGGATTTGATCAGGCCCGGCGGCTGGAAGGCCGCGTTGCCGATGAGGTCGAACGGTTCCATGGCGGTTACGCGTCATCCAGCGTGTTGATGGTGAAATACAGCTTGACCGCGTGCAGGCGGGCATCAACTGCCAGTGTATCCGCTGCGTTAGCGGGATCACGGTACAGGCGGAAGCATACCATGTCACCCTCGACCGGGCTGCCGGCGATGGTGACGGCGCTGGTCTCGCCGCTGATATACAGGTCGTTGGTGGTGCCGCCGGTGTCAGTGACTTCCTGCGCCGCGCCATAGGTTGCGGCCAGCGTGTCGTCATCCGACACTGCCACCGCCTGGATCCCCCAGCGCACGCCGAAATTGGTCGTGGTGGAAGCATGGCTCCACAGGAACTGCGCGCTCACCGTGCCTTCGTTCCATCCTTTCGGCATCGGCACCCAGAACTGCGCAAATTCCACCGTTGAACTGTCGAAATCAAGTGTTGAGAGATCGGGTTGATTGCTGCTCCCCGCGACCAACGCTAGATTGGCGCAACCGCTGGATACCGACGGACGCATCGCTGCCGCCGGTATGGACAGGGTGCGCTTGGCGCTGATGCCGAGTGTCGGATGCCCAGACACGCCATTCCCATTAGTGACGGTAATCCCACCGCCACCGGTTAATGTACGCCCGGTGAAGGTATCGGCGGCGGTTTGGGTTAGCAGGCCATTGGTATTATAAGAGGTAAGCGCGGTCAGCGTCGTATCCATCGGTTGCGCGCCGAGCGTGATCAACATGGCACCGGTCGTCGTATCGTCGAGCAGGGTCTTAGCTGCACTGGTGACGGCATAGGTGCCGAACGTATTCGCCGAGGTTTTTTCTACCGTGCCGCTGCCGGTGTTTAAATTGCTGGCAATGTCCTGCAGCCGGGCGTTTTGCGCCTGCACATCGCTGCCGATAGCCAGCCCCAGCGTCGTGCGCATGGCCGAGGTGCTGGTATCGTCGAGCAGGCTGCGGGCGGTGGAAGTAAAATCGGTAGTGGTAAATGTATCGGAGCCGGTAGCATAAATCATCTTATCAGCGGCGGTCGTGACCCCCGCCAGCGCGTTTAACGTGGCATCGAGCGCAACATCGGTGCGACTGTCGCCGCTATTATCGGAGGCGGCAATACCCGCGCCGACGAAATTCAGCGTGTCGCGCTGGGTGAGTGCGCTGCCTTCCTCCTGTATGGTCGTATACCCTCCGCCACCACCTCCGCCTCCGGTAGCCGCAACGGTAATTTCCGTGCCACTTGAGGTCAGTGTGATGTTGCTGCCAGCGACCAGCGATTTGAAGCGCAGGTCAACGCCCGATTTGCTGGCGAATATCCCTTCCCCTCCGCCCATATTACTGGCCGTGTTACTTTCCCCGAGCGCACTGGCTATCCATGCCGATCCGTCATACGTATAAATCAGGTCTTCATCGTTGACCCATAGCGTCATGCCTTCATTTGGCATAATAAACCGCCAGATCTGGTCGAAATAGGCCAGTTCGTCATCATGGCCCGCCCATTCGCCTGTTGCAGACGCGCCAACGATATACACATCGCCCACCACCGGAGAGCCGGGCGGTGCGCTCAAGCTTTGGGTGATAACGCCGCTATTGAGCACGGCGTCGATGCGCGTCAGCGCCTGGTTGACGGTAACTTCCTTCTGCGCCTGCGACTGTTCGACAAGCGTGATACCAAGATGAGTAGTCGTGGTCATGACATCTCCAATGAAATAACTTTATTTTCTTAGGCATTTACATTAGGGTAAACGCATGCCGACGCTTGCCCAGATCCAAAAACAGATTGCCGCCTATCCGCACCGCTACATCTTCTGGACGCAGAAGGAAATCCGTGCCCTTCCGGAAATTCTGGATACGAATGAAAGCGTCCGCGCCGTTACCTCCGGCATGATGGGAGGCTGCACATGGCTTGCCGTCTGCACGGAGCGCCGCCTGATCTTCCTCAACCGCCGCATGTTCTTCGGCCTGCGCCAGGTGCAGATGATGCTCGACCGCGTGCAGTCGATCGATCACGACTTCACCGTCTTCTTCGGCAATATCCGGGTATTCGACGGGGTGACGGTATTCATGCTGAACATGGTGCTGAAGGATTCCATCATGCCCTTCGTCAAGGTGACGGAAGAGATGATTCATGCACAGCGCAAACAGGCGCAGCCGAAAGCTGCCCCTTCCCTTCAAGCGTCTGCGGATGTCGCCGGCCAGCTCGCCAAGCTGGCCGAGCTTAAGGAAAAGGGCTACCTGACCGAGGCGGAATTCCAGGAGCAGAAGAAAAAGCTGCTTAGCGACTAAACGGTCGCTTCTCCTGCATACCCCCTGCCGATGATCCCCGACAGCTGATACACTCGCACATCGACGCTCGCTTGTGCGCTGCCGAAGTCGGCTGTCTGCTCCGCCGCCGAGTAGCTGGCGGTGGGGCTGCTGAGGCCGCTGATAGTGCGCATGACATCGCTACCATCCATGATATCCACCTCATACCTCTCGGCAGTTTCATTCAATGGAACATCGATGCCATCCTGCCAGTCGCCGCCCAGTCGTGTACGGCGCACCCAGCTGATGGTCAGATTATCGCTTCCATCTCGCTCGCCCATAATATGCACCGGGCTGTAGGGTTTAAGCGCGATGCCGCCATAAGCGAAACTCTGCGCCGCCGTTTCGCTCAGGCTGGAACCGAAAGTCACCGGCTTATAGTGGCGAGACAATCCAATTACGTTATTGGCCATGGTTTGCCGCGTCAGCCGTCCATCCAGCAGGACGAAGCGCTCGCCTGCCGCGTGCGTCCCCACCGCCCATTCAGTACCCAGCCTGCCACGTAGCAGCCCAGACAACGAATATTTTCCTGGCTCCACCAACGTCGCCGTTCTGAACTGAATGATTTCGCTGCCGACAACGGCCACATTGGCGCCATTCAGTACCGCCAGCTCACTGACGCTTTGCAGCTCGCCATTGCCCAACAGGATAACCGTCAGCGTATTGTTCTCGTCAAACACCGCCGTGGCGCCGCTCCCCAGCGTGTTGCTGGCGGTACCGGTAACCATTGGCGTAATAATGTCGAGAATCCGTCCGTAGTTGGAACCGCCATCGTCGGAGCGGTAGAGCGCCGCCCCCTTCCATCCATCCGCCAAACCGATACCACCGATGCGCAACACGCCTTTATTCGCATCGTCTCCGGGAAAAGCCGGCAGGTCCAGTAACGCCAGCTGCGTTACCGGTATATTCTGGTTTTCTAAAAGCAGTGAAGCGCCACCGCCCGGTGCAGCATAAAAATCGAATGTCGAGATATCCTCGGCCACCGCCTGCACGATCAGCGAGGAAACGCCGGTCATCTGCGTGGCGGTGATCCGCATGCGGTGTGTTACGCCCCCTGCCGTTACCTCAATCACATCCGACGGCTCCAGCCGCGCATAGCGGATAGGTAACTCGAAACGGTAAGTGGTGCGGCCCATCCAGCCGGAGAACAGAGATATATCGGCAATATTCTTCGCTACCTGATCGCTGCAGACGATTGGCAAGTCCAGATTGAAGGTCTCCAGACTCGAGGTTACTTCGCGCTGTGCATATTGCGTGGCGCCCTGATAATTGGACAGCCGTGTGATATAGACGACATTGATCCGCCGCGGCAGTTCGATTTCCTGCGTCCGGGTCGTCAACAATAGCTGGTTACCCTCACCGGGTACGAGATTATCCTGTGCAATGGATACAACCATACTGCCGCCGCGCGGCACGAACTTCAGGATATTATCCGATTCCACCACATCAAAGAAAAAACCGCTTTGCAGCGTTTCCAGCGCCTGCCGGACGGTCTGCGGCTCGCTGATGACGAATCCTTCCACCTGGCTGGCAAGGTTGCCTACGTGAATATCCGCATCGTTCAATCCCGCTCGGCTGCACAAATCAGCAATGATAGCAGCCAGGCTGGAGGTGCCGAGTTTCCCCTGTACCCAATGCCCTCTCTGCCATGCTTCGCCATCGGTCCATACGCTGGTCAAATCCGGCCAATACGGAAATGGGCGTGCGTCCCAGGTCCAGAGGAACATCCGTTCCACCATGGCGGAATCTTTCCATTGCTGCAGCGTCGCCGTCAGCGCGGCGCGCTGCGCCAGCAGATCGACGCGTCCTTTGGAGAAATACGGCAACCCGCCGGACGTGCTTTCCGGGTCAAAGAAAATATTGGGCTGATTCGCTGCGCCGTCGACGCTCGGAAATCCGAATTCGGTGAACCATATTTTCTTCGATTCCGGTACCCAATCGGTAACGCTGCTGTCTGGATTGGTATGGGTGTTTTCCCAGAACCAGGCGATGCTTTTCCAGGCGTAGGGCGGATCGAGCGGCGCAGTCACGGTGCGCTCGGGGTTCGTATAGTAGAAATCGTAACCCTCGCCGGATGTCCAGCCGGCAATCAGCGTATCGATGTCATACCCGCTCTGCGGTACATTGCTTAACGGAAAATACGCATCGATGCCGATGACATCGATATCATCCGACGCCCAGAGCGGGTCGAGATTATACCAGCCGCCGTCCGTATGATGATATTCCGACCAATCGGCGGCATAGGTCACTTTTACATTGCTGCCCACGACAGCTTTAACCGTAGCAGCCAAATCCACCAGTTCATCCACTGCCGGATAACTGCCAGGGGTATCCGTTACTTTAGTCAACCCCTTCAGTTCAGAACCAATAATGAATGCATCCACTTTCTCGGCAACAAGGCTGGCGTAATGTGTGATGAAAGCGTTGTAGCCATTGGTCTTGGTAAAGAAATCAGCGACATTGGCGGCGCTGCCGGTCAGCTCTCCACGCCATGGCTTGCCTTCGACATCCATGAACAGCAACGGATAAAACGCGATGTTATAACCGCGACTCTTCAATTCATCGAGATAATGCAAAATACTGGCATCGTCCGGCGTGCCACCATAGTGCGGTCGGCCATCCACCAGTGTGATCTGGTGCGCGGTGGCGCGCGTGTAACCTGCCACCTGCCAGGTAGCGGGCGACGTGATGGCGCCGCTCTGGTATTCGACGCCCGGCGCCACGATGCAATCCCCCGCATCCATGCTCGTGCCGAACCAACTGACCACCACCGACACCCATGCCACATTCGGGCAGATATCTTTCAGCTGGTTCAGCGAGACCAGCGCATTGGCGATGCCATCCGGGTTATGCATGTTGAGCGCCTGCCGGCTGCCCTGCTGCACCCATTCCGCCCCCACCTGCGTTCCCGGCACTTTATACTGTACCTCCGTATCGTATACGAATTCCCCTCCTCCGGGAATCATCACCATGCCGGTGATCATGTTTTCCAGCAGTTCGTCCTCATAATCGGGATAGAGCAATTTTTTCTGCACCTCGAAGCTGAAATTCGGGATACGGTTGCCATAATCCGCCATCGGGAAATCCTCGAACACGACATACGCCAGCCCACGATAGGCAGGCGTATTGCCTGCCCCCTCGATGGCCTGGATCAGGCTGTCTGGCAGCTGTTCCTCATCGCCCTTGTATATGCGCACCGTATGTTGCGAAAGGTCCAGCTGCCTTGCATCGGCCCAGATGCGTAGCACTGCATCCACCGGCCCTTCGCAGATAGCCACGGCAAGCGTGATGGAATAGCTGTAGGTGGTAGAAGTTTGGGATACCCTGCCCCCGCCGCCTTTGCCACCACTGGCGGAGCTGGTGGTTGTGGTGGAGATTTCCCTGATCGGCTGCGACCAGATGATGTTTCCTCCTAAGCGCATCCGGCCATAGGCGATGGGAATCATCTTGCCGTAGGTAGAGGACTGCACTGCCAGGCTGGCCAGGCGCGGCCCATGCAGTGGGCGTAATTTTTGCCCTGGCAGTATGGCACCGTCGATGAGACTGCCCAGGCGGCTGCTTAAGAAAGTGCCGAACTGGCCTCCGAAGGGAATACCGCTGGCAACACCGACGGCAGGCCCGACCGTGCTTAACAGAATGGATGCCATAATCCTCTAAATCTTTGGAATGCTAAAAACTGCGTCAATCCGCTCCCACCACCACGCATCCAGTCGATGCTCGACGACGGCACGGGCAGGCGCATAGGCATGAATGATACCGGATATTCCCTGATAATCGCTGATAATCCCCAGATGCTGCGGCTGCTCATCTATACAAAACAGCGCAACATTCCCGGAAGCCAGTTGGCTGATCGGCAGTGGGCATAACAATTCTGAAAGCCGTACCTTTAGACGCTTCGCATCCGGCTGATGTGAATAACTGGTCTCGTCTGCCAGCGCAAGTTCCCTCAACCCCAGCTCATCCGCCACCCCGACCAGCAAGCCTAAGCAATCGACCCCGCCTCTGTGGGTTGCTGTTTTCCTGATCCGGCCCTGGTGATGAAAGCGCGTACCGATCCAGCCGCGCGCGCAGGCGACGATATCAGGTTGCATACGGAAGCAAAAACTAGGCGTTATCGCCCGGGGTGCTGTCGCGCTCTTTTTGCGGGCGGAAATGCGTGCGCATGGTTGGACGACCGAACAGCGGGCGCTGTCCCATGCTCTTGGCATAGGCCCAGACCAGGCCAGCCATGACGACGATGGACATGCCGAACACCCAGATGGCGGCAGCGATGGTGGTATTGCCATAAATGCCGATGATAGTGGCCGACACGAACACCGCCACGGCGATCAGGAATCCCAACACCTGTCCGAGAATTGTGGAATAGCTGTGAATGCGCAGCGCCTGGATTTCCCAGTCATGGCGGTGCTTCTGCTCGATCTCGAACATGGTCAGGATCATCTTGGCCGATCCTTCCACGACAAAGTTATAGCTTTCCAGTACCTCGGGATGGGGCAGTATCTCCACCGTACGGTTCTGCACCCGGTCGCGCCCACCCTGCGGCTGACGATAACCGCCTGTCTTGTATGGCTTCGGCTGATCGTTATCTCTGGTTTCGTCGTTCATCTGCTGCGTCTTTGAGTCGATGTGACACGCTTTCGATATCCTTGCCGATATTCAGCCAGTCGCTGCGCAATCCTTCGGCAGACGACCGATAGGGATAGCGATACAGCAACGGCGCTCCGACTGTCTTGAGTACGGATACCAGCCCGACCACGAATGTATGCATGATCTGCATGCCGCCTCCTACTGAATTATTGGGACAGTAGCTAATTCCCCTTACAAAGCAAATATAAAATGGATCGCTACCACTGGCTGCGCGTACCAGCGGTTTCCAGCATACGGTCAAGCCCCGGGACATGCGGTTCGCCACGGAAATTGATGACGTTATTAAAACCCGCTGAACAGGTGGCCAATGTCTTGTCGCAGCCTTTGGTAAGGTTGTAGCCGTCATTTACTGCAATGGAGTAAGGCATGGGCAGTGCCAGGGTGATCTGCCCGCCCTGACCGGCGATCAGAAGATGCTCCTTAACCTCCATGCGCAACCCGGCATTGGCACCGCTGGTAAAGCTGATGACGCCGAAGCTGAAGGTATTGCTGGCTTCTCCCCGTGCACTGTCGATAAACTGCAGAATGGATGCCGTCGAAGTAACGCTGCCGGTGACCGTATGCTCGGCCAGGTTGATCTTGCAGCGATTGTCGCCCAGCGTGGCGCGGCAGGAGGGGGAGAACAACTCCCCGATGGTCTGTGACAGGCGCTGCGTCAGCCCCCTCACCTCGGCAATAAACTGCTGCCGATGCATCGACACCTCGCCCAGCCAGCCGCGGCGCAGCTTCAGCGTGCCCTGCGTCAGATCAACATAGTTGAGCTGAAAGATTTCGATTTCAGCAAAATCATAGAGACCTGCTTGTATATCTGTTTCGGTGATACTACCGGATGTCAGCATTCCCTCAACGTCAAGGTTATCGACAGAAAAATTGCCGGTGTTTTGGATAGCGCTCGGAGTAAAGCCGGTGGCAGCCTGATAGGTTACTCCGTCATAGAGAATGTCATTGTCATGATCGGTAAAGCCAAAAACGGTGGCATCGCGGCGCGTCAGTTTCCAGCAGGTGGCGAGCGTCGTCACCTCGCCGGCCAGATGCGTGGCCAGTTCAGGAGAAATGCTTTTCATGCCTATACCCTGATTTCCACCAGCGGAATATCGTTCCAACTGTGGCTGCCGTAGGAATCCAGCGTGGCCGACAGGCGATCAGTATCAAAGCGCACCGGCACATCGAACTCGAAGTCGGCGCTGACCTCCACCCCGTTGCCCGGTGGGCTGGAAAATGTAACAATACCAGTGGTTGTATCGAGGCTCCAGCCGCTGGCCTGTGGTACCCCGTCCAAGTATATGCTGACGCTCCCCGTCACCGGCTTGGTGATAATGCGTGTCTCGGTTGTCATGCCGCTGGCATAGGTTTTGATAAGCTGGAAGCCGATATTGCTGCCGTCACCAGTGCCTATCGTCTGTCCACTGGCCTTATAATCCGTCCAGTCTTTGAAACGGAAGCCATCGGCGCGACCCTTACGCGCGCGGAAGAAAGCGATAAGAGCGTCGAGCTGTGCCTGCGTCTTGACGCCATGTGCCACGTTATAGCGCGCCCGCGCCTGCGACCAATTGGCATTGCGTTGCTCATACCCGCTATGGGTAATTACAATATCGGTAGAATATTCGGGACCTCCGCCTGAACCATAGGCAATATCAGAGGGAAAGCGTGTCTCAATGAACGCCATGTTGTACTCCATAAATAAAGGAAATAGTAGAATCAGCCCAAGGCCGGGCCGCCGCGGTGATTACCCGGCAGTTCGGGAGAAGGAAGATGCCCCATGCCGGTATACTGTTCCATCGCTGGTATGTTGACTTCCACTGGCAGACGGTCATGGAACAGCAGGAAACGGGCATCCAGCTGGCCAGCATTGATGGCCTGCGCATATTGTTTGGAGGCAGTCATTTCCGGATTATTCATATCCGTAAGCAATCCCGTTTCGGCGCGGATGAAGTTGTCGTATTTACGCATCAGCTTACGCAACGCGGCATGCTCTCCCGCTTCCAGTGCGGCTCCCATACTGCGATAGCCGGTGAGTTTATGGAGATCCTCCCGGATTTTTTCCTTATCCTTGTGGCGCAGGCTTCCGGCCAGGGTAACGAAGGCTTCTTCGGCCGTGACCGCCTGCCCGTTCATCTGTTTGGCACGCAGCTGGCTGGCCACTTCGACCGGCGTCTCATGCTTGCGCGGAAAGAAAAACTCGAAGGCGCGATCGGCGATATAGCCACCAGCCATGCCGCCTATACCTCCGATAATTAATCCTCCGATAGTGCCTACAACAGGAGCGACCAAGGTACCAAGCACCCCCCCAGCAATCATGCCGACCGCAGATATGGCCACCGCCATCGGCCGGTGGCTGTAATGCTCGCGCATCTTGCCCAGCGCGCCCTTGAGGCTGCGGCTGTGTTTCGCTTCCTGCCGGAGATCGGCTTCGAGCATGGCGGAGAGCTGTTTATACTCCTCATCCGACATGATATGCGCTTCATGGCTGCCCTGCGCATAGGACAAGCCGACCGAGCCGACATCCATGGCCGCCCGCGCATATTTCCCCCCGGGAATGAAGGTCTGCGCTGCGCCCAGTCCCAGCTGGGCTGCGTTCAGGGCATTTCCAGTGGTGAACAGGCTATCATTCGCCACGCCTACACCCTCCGCTCCGACACCTCGATGGCAACGCGGCGCGCCTGCTCATCGGCGGTATGTTTTCCTACCGCCGCCTGCAGCGCTTCGGTCTTTCCATTCAACCGGTCAACATGCGAAACCTGCGGAACGGCCTGCGGCGCTTTCGCATCGTTGGCAGCGGCGATCTTCTTCACGCGCTCCATCAGCTTGCCGCTGGCAATCTCCTTCAGGACTTCGCCCGGCGAAGCATTCTCGGCAGCATATTGCCTGGCGACTTCGCGGGTAAAGGCATTCTCCGCCCCTCCGCGCTTATGTAAATCCAGACTGGCCGCGCCGATGAATTCGGCATAAAACTCAGGCGGAATCTGCTGCCCCAACGCATGCGCCTTGCGCACCTCGCTGTAGACGGGGAGAACCGATTCCCCGAGCATCTGCGAGAGCGGCTCCTCGGCCATTTGAGTTCCTATCTGCGCCGCAATGGTTTTCCATCCTGCTTTACCGCGCGTAAAGGCAATAGCGAAGCCCATGCTGACCGTCTGCATGATGCTTCGGAAACCAAAGGTCTTGAACAACTGCGCGCGTGCTTGCGCCACAGGAGCCGGCACCTTGCCGGTTAGCACCTGGTAATTCGATACGCTGTGGTAATCCTTGCCTGTCATATCGGCATACATATGGCGCAGCGAGGTCAGCTGCTGGGTAAAACCACGTGCCACGCCATACATACCCAGCACCGATGTGCCGATCATGGCTGCATCCATTACCGTATGCGCCATCGGCCTTTTAGCTAGTTTGCCGGGAATGTTTGCTACCGACTCTGCAACATTTTGAGCATTTTGGTAACCATGCACTGCGTTAGCGTGTTCAGCTACTTTGCTGGCAGCGGCGACCATTTTTCTAGCCTGGTCGGTAAGCTTAACTCCCTTCTTTTCCACAGCGCTGCTAATATGCTTAAGCGCCTCAGCGAGCCTTTCCCGATCAATTTGCGCAACGTCCTGCACATTTTGCACCTTGGCAATGGTCTGCAGGTGCTTATGCAGGAGTTCGGAATTCCCTTCGAGGGTAAAATCTTTTGCCGCCGCCGTAGCGGTGGACAGCCATTCATTGGCTTTGCCTAGATTTTTCTCCATCCGCCATTGGCGAAACCCTGTACTTTCCGCCACCCACGCCACCGGTTCCGCGAAAAACGACGCGGTGCGGTTAGCAGCTTCGCCAACATATGTATTGATATCAATGCCGGTGCGGCGTTCGATGCGCCTGCCCACCTTACTAAAGGGCATATTCATTGCACGCGCTGGCGTACCAATCTTTTTTCCAAATACTTGAATGTGTGATCCGACACCGTTACCTTTATCGCCCGTTGCCCAACTGGTCAGCTTGCCGACGCTTTTTGTCATGCCTCCAAGAAGCATGAAAGGAAGAGCACCGAGAAAAGACCCCATCATCGCCAGATTGAGTCCTTTTTCCGTCACCCCCACCGCCTTATCCAGCATATTGGGAGCGCTTTCGGCGGCGATTTCAGCAGCGGCAGCTTGTACGGTATTAGCGGCAGGCTTTGCTTTAGCGGTTTTTACTACACCGCGAGCTGCGCCTACTCCATTACGTACCCCCTCCCGCACGCGGGCGAGGTCATCCATATCGGGAATGCCGGGGGGGCCTTTCAGGGTTGTGATCATGCGGATAGTATCCTGCCAATGATAGTTTCCTACATTTAGCAGTATACCGCGCCGGATCAGGCGCTCCCACGGGTTTTTTGTTAATTTTTTATGACACTACAAGGGGGTTAGCCATGTGGGACGCAGAATAGACAAGAACAAGCTAATAGAATGGGTTATTCCGGAAGCCCCATACCGGCGGCCGCAGGGAACTGAGGCTTATCGGCATAACGCTTGACAAACGAGTCCTCCCGCCCTTCCGGGAGATGCGTTTTGCCATTGCCATTCACAATTTTACGGCCTTTAGGGGCGAATTCCACAATATCCTGCGGCGGCGTCTCATCCTTCCAGGTCGGAATGGTGACGGGATACTCTTTAAGCGCCGCCGCCAGCCTATCGCCCTTTTGCACTTTTTTCACCACCTGTTTGAGTGCCTCCGCACCATAAGCGTTGGCTACCTCGATATAGGCCAGCGTCTGCTCGACCCGGCGCGGGTCGATCAGGTTATGGCCGAGCATATAGAGAAATTTCGGCAAGGTGAAATCGGCCTGGCGTCCGGCTTTTTTGTCCTGATAGGTATGGTTCATCAGGTCGGTCATGCGCTGGAAGATCACCTGGCTGTCTTTCCACATCTCATGGCTGACCTTGCCCTTGAAAGCATTCTCCGGATCGTTGTCCAGCGCATTGCGCTCATACAGGCGCAGCAAATCGATAGGCTGAATGTCTTCTCCCAGGGCATTTTGCTGGTTTAGCTTCGTATCAACGAAATTCTGCAGCTGCTCAAAAAAAGTGCGGTCTCGGAACACCACTTCGCCGAACAGGTAAGCACTGTTGACACCGACGCCGAGGTTGGTAGATGGCAATTCCCTCACCGCTTTTTTCCATTTTTCGCCTGGCACGAAACGTGAAAAATGCGAGCCGAAGAAACTGAGGTTGGCCAGTCCGCGCAAGGCATTATAGCTGATCATGTTGCGGCGCGCTTTCACGATGCTTTTATTGCTGCTTTTGAATAAATCCAGATAGCCTACGTCTTCGGGCTTTTTGCCGGTTTCATAGGCAATGGCCTCGGCGAATACATTCTTCATGTCGCGCAGGGTGCTGTAGGCGAACAGGCTGGTGACGCCGAACATCCAGGCGCCCGCCGCCGCATCGAAATAATGGTGATATTGTTTTTGGGTTACTTTTTGAATGAGAGGGTCGAAATACTGCCCGATATAGCGTACGCCGAGCGCCGGCAGCGCCAGCCGCCAATATGAGTGTGTATGCTCATTAATCGCCCCCGATACCTTCGGGGGAACGGCGTAGCCGTTTTCTTCCCTATCGCTGACCGGGCGGGCCATATACCCCTCTACGGTATGTGCGTTTTCTGGCGCTTCTTCCATCGCTTGTTTCTAGCAAGGGTGCCCGCATAACGCAACTGTTTACGGCGCCAGCGAGAAGTCGGGGGAGTCACTGGATTTCCGGTTTATTTCGCGCTCCATATACCCTCGGCGTGCTCTTTCCTCATTATTTAATCCGGAAAGCGGATCAGGGACCTCTCCCGGTTCGGAGTTTTTCTGCGGCCGCGTTGCCGCCGCGACCATACGCTGCCAAAAACCGTCTTCCTTCTGTGCGCCGGATTCTCTGCCGAGCGTCATGGCGGCATTGGCGGCGGAGCGTTCAATGACGTTCAGCTCATCGCGGCTTTTGACGACATCCGCGACATGCTTATTCTCTGCTCTTGCCTGCTCAGCCATGGCAAGAATCAACTCTTTTTCCTTATCGCTCAGCTTCAAATGCCCATCCAGCGCCTCCGATCCATTCTCGATCATCTCCGCCAGCACATTGACTGCACCGTCCAGCATGGTAGTGAAGCGCTCCTTGCATTCCTTGCGCAGAGACTGGCAGCACTCCATGTTGATGCCCAGTTTCTTGCACAGTTTTTCGTCACTGCCCACCACGTCGCTGAACATGGTGAAGATGAACGCACGCTGGCTCTTGTCCAGCGCATCTGATTCCAACGCCTTTTTCAGGTCATCGACGCTGAAGACGAAATTGCCCAGCTTGTCATTGATCTCCGCCTCGGTCTGTTTTTGCCCGGCATGCAGCAAGGCCGTTTTTTCATCGATCACCTTCTCGATGGCTTGTTTGGCGGCCGCTTCGTCCTTGCCGGTGCCGGCAGGACCGAAGGAGCGACCGTCATCGCTGACGATCTTCTTCCGCTTGTCGCCGACCAGCTCGATCAACGCGATGGCATCCATACGTCCGCTTTTAATGCGCTGCGCGATGGTCTTTACGGCAAATTCGTAGGCGGTCAGCTGACTGTCCGGCATGGACTGGATGGCTTCATCGTCCCAGCGCGCATTATCGAAATTCACCACGAACCGCACGCCGATTTCCGGACGGTTGGAATCACGCTGGTGCTGCTGGAATATCTCATGCACGAAGCGCGTGTAGCTTATATCGCTTTCATGCCCGTGGGGAGTTTCCATCCCCGGCACCAGTTCCGGCGGATGATCCCCAGCTTTTTCCAGTGTGCGGCGCAGGTGAAGAATGCGATCGAGCGTAATGGGCTTGGCATATTCTTCCAGCCCCTTGCCGCCAAACAGCTTGGTAACATAATCAGCGGCGATACCGGCACCCAGACCGGCTGCCATGCGACCGATTTCGCTAGTCTGCTCGTTAATTGTATGTTCGGTATGCTCATTGGCACGCTGGCTTTCTTTAACCCCGTAGGCGTTTTGCCTGATGCGTTCCTGCTTGTCTTTTAAACTGCCGTATCTTTCTTCATACTCGCGGCGAAGTGCACGATCGACCTGACGCTCCATATGTTCTTGGCTGCGCATGCCCTCTATGAATTCTGCAAATATCTGCTGCCGTCTGTCGTTCATATTGGTGGAGTAGCGGTAGCTCGATTCGATCTGCATTCTCAGATCGTGCGTATCTAGGCCGTGCCGTTCAAGTTCACCCAACTGGCTAGCCAGGGTGGAGGGCGTCAGGGTGGACAGCACCTCCTGCAACTGGGTCGTCTTGCTGACGACGTGGGCAGCCTTGTAGCTCTCCAATCCCTTCTCGAATTCTGCATGGGCCTTATCAGTGGCCTTGCGGACGGCTTCGTTCAGGACATGGGAATCGACGTTGTGATGGTCGCCATCGGCGTGTGTTTCTTTGAGTAGTATATTGGACAATGCTTCCGGATCATCCTTGTTCAGAAGGATTTCTTCTTGCGTTTTCCGCAACGCGTTCTTTTTACCCTGTTCGCCGATTTTTAGAGCCAGTGCCGGTGCAGCGGAGAGGGTGCTGGTGCCGGTTTGCAACATGCGTTGCCAGAAAATACCGTTAATTTTGCTGCGCGCATTGGCAACCACTTCATTATTGCCGGAGATGGGCGCCGCACTACCACTGGAGTGATACAATGGTTTGACGGCGTTCTTTAAATCATTTAAGGAATGTAAGGAATCATAGATAATACGGCCGCTGTTGAATCCCTGCTCGGCGAATATGGTGGCGTAGCCGGCAGCGTCCACGACTTTACCGGCGATGCCCGCTGCCTTATGGTCAGAATCGACGAATCTTCTGGCAATGTTCTTCGCCAGCGGCGTGATGCCGTGCTCCACTTTACGGCGAAGCCAGTCAAGGGCCGCGGGATAAAAACGGCGGAATTCCGTGGCCATCTCTGGCGAGAGATTGACACCGAAGAAGCGGCCGTCATCGCTGATCAGCGTTGTATCGAAGCCGGACGTATTCCCGTAATGCCCCCGCCCGCCGCCATGGTAGTAGGCGTCGTTGTCATACGGGTCAAAGTCGTCGTTCCGGTAAGCCATCGTCCAGTCTGTGTTATTCGCCGCCGGGAAAATAAGAAAAACCCTATTTCCAGCCGTTACCATTATAGCAACAGACGGCAAAGGCCGACCAGCCGTTTTTTATGACATTTCGGTTACGGTAGTCCCTGTTTTGTCAGTGAAATCTCTTGCAAAGTCGCCCTAGCTTCATAAAATGTTCATGTATCGCGCAGGGTTATGGCATGCCGGTGTGCACCCCCCTCCCTCAGCCGCCTGTTTTACAATAAAATTCAAAGATTTCTCCGGCTCGCCCGGGTAATGGCCCGCCGCCAGGTCGGCCAGGCTCTGGCCCTGGCTGCTGCGCGGGGAACCGCCGCCCAGGATACGGTTGGCCAGCTGACTGGCTGAGGAGCGCAGGTCGGGGTTACCACTCAGCTTACCTACCAGACTCCCGAAAGCGTTGCGCAGAAGCGGCATAGCCAGTTGCTCAAAGACATTCCTCTCCTCTCCCTCCCCCCGGCTTCCACGAATCCTGCGGCTGCTGGATGTGCGTTGTGGTTCGCCATGGATAAGGGCATCGAATCGGCGGAGGGTTGCCTGCACACCGGCGACGCTATTCTGCAGTTGCCGCAAATGGGGCGAAAGATTGGGATTAAGGGGATCGATGGGCATAAGACCTTATTGGTGATGAGGCTGCCATGGACAGCGGAATTTTCTTACAGTACACTTCCTCCCATGCATGGGAAGAAGAAACCAATGGAACGTGAACCGCGCGCGACGTCTCCTAAATCTCGGCGGCAGATGCGCTTTACCCGCTCACACAGCCTGCTGCTACTCGTGCTCGCCTGCGCGGTGGGGCTTATCATTGCCTATGGCTGGCAAACGCATGATGCAGACAACCAGTTCGAGGATCAGGAACGTGTAGATACTGCACCGCCTGCGGCAGATGCAGTCCAACGGGCGCCGCAGCCGGCAACTGCTCCTCCGCCGGTAGTCAGTAAAACCTATGTTCCCGAGCATATACCGCAAAGCGCCCTCGAAGAAGTATATGCTCCACAGGTGGATAACGAGACCCAGGCAAAGCTGAACGAAATCAAGAAACGCTACGAGGGTGTTCTAGTGACGCACATGTTCCTGCTCAGGTGCAAAATTGCCAAGCCGGAGGATCAGAAGATCATCATGAACGCTATGCACAAGGAAATTATTGCTGCCGATCCGCACGGCCCCATGTATTTCAATGTGACCACGGCAGCGACCGGTGCCTATAATGAGATGTATATCAACACCCCCTGCACTACTCCGGAGGTAGCAACGCTTGCGACGCAGTACCTGGATTATGTCAGGGCGCTGTCCGAACGCTATCCTTCGAATGAATAATATCCGTATCCGGGAAAGCGCTACATAGACTGTTCAATTCTTCTACGGTAAGAGCACCGGCATCTCCTGCTGTTTCTCCACCACCCGCAAAAATTTCCGATAGCATGGCGACTACCGCCTGAACGCCTTGTTCCAATCCTCCCTGCACTAATGCATTCTCAATACTCTCCCTTGGTATGTCCGTGTCCAGGCAATGGTGAAGGATGGATGCTATCTCTTTTAGCATGACGTGCCCATCCGCCAACCTGCCGGCCAGCGTAATCAGGCTGATGCCCAGTTCCTCCTCCAGCCGGCTTAGCGAGGTAAAACTGCTACAAAGCCTGTAAGATGCGCCATTCAGGGTGATTAGCATATTATGCAGCCGTAAAAAGTATGGAACCGGCACTCTCCAGCGTCAGAACATAGGTTTCTTCCGTATCATAATGTCCGCTGCGCTCATAGGACGCAGTCTGAAAGGGACCGGACAACCTGTCGCCATTGGCGAAAATAAACTGATAATTATTGACGCTGGAAGCGAATGCATACCCACGCACGGTTTCTTCGGCGTTTGAATCGGTAAAACGTCCGCCACCGCTGATCATTACGTACCTGATACCGGCATCGCCCAACAGCAAGCGCCACTGGCCGGAAGCCACATGCGAGGCGTCCAGCAACTGGGTGTTAAGCTGCATGGATGAGAGGCGCAGTCCACCGATGGTATTGAAATACTCCGGATCGCCGCCGTCTCCGACCTTGATAAGCACCAATGCTCCATTTCCTGATGACATACGCTAACTCGCTTCCAGGACGATGGTTAACTGCATGCTTCCGCGATAGGTCCATCCATCGTTTTCCAATTGAATCGTACTGGCCGTAAAACGCATCATCAGCAGAATTTGGCCGGTAACGGTGAGGCTTCCCTGATGCAGCAGCGCATGGATGCGCTCCATGATATTTGCGGCTTGCTTGCGTCCCCCTTCCCGGCTCCAGACATGCAGCGTAATCAGATGCTCCATGCCGGTGCTTGTCTTGGTTGACCAGTCTCGTCCGGAGGACTCGCCAATGGTAACATAAGGAAAAGAACTGTCCTGAGGCGGCCGGTCGAAGACGCCGCTGATTTGCGTCATAAGCGCATTATCTTCCGTAAGCTTTTGATAAATAGCCTGCTGAAGTGGATAATGACTGAATCCAGACATGAAAATCCTTAATGTTTGTTGAAGTCTGCGTTCACAAAACTGTCACGAAAATTTGCTATGCTTGCAGCATGGAGGATTACCTGCAAATAATGCCTCCAACGGATGGGGAGGATATAGAAGGCGCGCATCGCGTCTTTGAGGAATTCCTTGTTTTATACCAACCGGCACTGCTTAGCGTCGAACGCTACCTTGAAACGGTGATTGAAGAAATCGGCCCCGATTATGCTGATGCATATCGTCCCTGGCATAAAGGCCTGCATGATCTGTTTCAGGGTGTTTATCTGATGGCCAAAAAAATTCCCCTGCCCGATCCCGAGGCTTTCGCCGATGCCCTGCGCATGTTCAGTTTCGACAGCGCGGTGCGTTTTCTATGGGATTTATGCATCAGCTGCAAGCTGGCACTGCAGAGCGACTGGGTGGAGCGGTTCCGGGAGCATATCGACATGCTCCTTTTTTCTTTGTCTATCCTGAACCGCCACCAGCAACAGCCATCACTGGCACGTTAGTCCGCCGTTCCTTCGCTCACCAGCAGCTCAAGGAGTTCTTTCCTTTCATCCCTGTCTACGACATAGAGGATATGAAGCGGCCTCTCTTCAAACAGCAAGCGCATGCCGGCAGTCACCCCCTCCCGGTATCGTAGTACTACCCGGTGACTGACTTCCGATTGCAGTTTACCGGCAATCAGGCGCTCCCTGCCGCTGCCGCGTCCTGATGCATCGCCGGTCAGGGGAGTGACTTCCGCCCACAGGCCGGCAACGTCCTCCCAGCTTCGCGCATATCCCCCGGCGCCATCCGGAGTATGCACTTCCTGCTGCAGGATCAGCCGGTGACGGAGGCGCGAGCTGGTACCGCGTTTCATAGCCGAACCTCTCTGAAGGGCATATAGAGCGCAGCGACCTGCTCAGGCAAAGATACTTCGCCCCTTTCCCCTCTCCTGTCATAGAGCGTAGCGATATGTGCCAACATACCCTGCCGAATGGGAGACGGGACATCGACGGCATCGCCGTAGCCGGTATCATAATCGATCTGCACCCGGTGGCCGATCAGCACGCTGTCCATCAGCAATGTGTTCTGTGCGGCGTTCAAGTAATAGGTGGCGCTATTGATTTCCTGGGTGGAATCATCGCGATTAATGACGGTAACGCCGTTAATGACGTTGACCGGCCCCATCGGCAGCCACACGCTTTCGGGAATGCCATAATCATAGGACAGCCGCCAGGACTGGCTGATGAGCGAGCGCGACATCCACTGCTCGGCCGTCATGCGCGCCGCGACGATAAGGTCGGTAATCAGCGTATCCTCGTCCTCGTGATCAATGCGAAGGAACAGCTTGGCTTCCGTCAGCGTCAGCGGCTCCTCTGCCGGAGCGACGATGCGCGTAAGCTGGCGGCTGCGGGGGGCGCGCAAAGGGTCGCGCCCCTGGAAGGGATCGTAATCTTTCATGGCATGGCTCCGGGTTTACAATCGTTCGATAATCTTCAGCAGTTCAGAATCGGTCGGCGGCAGGTCGGTGTGTTTCGCCCACCCGGCGCGCAGAAACGCGCGCGCCAGCGAATCCGCTATGTCATAGCAGCAGCCTTTATGAAATCGGCGCACGGCAAAGCCGTCCTCGCTCCCCCTCCGGGTTTCGAGCATGAGGACGCGCATGGTAATGAATCAATTGGATGGAGTTATTATGGATGCGGTGCCTGACCGTTATTCTGGCCCTTATTAAGGGCAGCCTTTATAATGTCTTTAGATTGCTTTCTATGATTTTCGCCAGCAATTTCTCCTACTCCCGCGAGCCAGCCAAGCACGTTGGGTACTTCCCAGATTATTGCCATGGAGGATACTTCATCGGCTTTCTTCTTTGAGCATCCCGTCCATTTCTGGAGCAGGGAACTGGAGGCTTTAATGGCATCATCAGTATATTTGGCACCTAACGTATTAACGAAAAGCAACGAGCCGATATGTACACCTTCATCTGCAATTAGTACCCGGGCATCGTGCCACGAAGGAATTTTACTGTTCAGCCACTTCCATTTGGTTCTTATAACGGGATTGGCCTCTTCGCGAATACCCATCGCATAATTCAGGCCCATACGCGTTCCCACCTTGGCAATCATGCTCAGCGTCCAGGCGGAGCTGAATACGATCAGTGTCTTGGCCAGCTGTTCTGCACGCTCTTCGCGGGACTGATCATAATTAGGCTGGCACTCTTCTAGATGGCAGATTTTTTTAAGACCATTTTCGATAGTCTCGAGGTAAGGCAGAACGCAGGTCTTCGCAATGGCTTTGCTGGCATCTTTTATGAGATTAGGAGCGATCTGATCGGCAATGGCAACCGTGCCGAGCGAGACCGCCATGGAAACGCCTTCGGCCACAAACAGACCGCCGGCCTCCTTGGTAGTATTCCACTTCCAGCCTGACCCATTTCCATTTATAGGCGCACCGTTCGTCATGTTGCGCTTTAAGCTCCCTTCCGGACACACTTTTCCTTATGCTAAGGATAGCATATCCGCAGGGAGAGAATTATGACGATTCAATGAAAATTGGCGGCTAAACGGCTCTTTGGCGCGGAAAAAGCTAGTCGCCTTTTTCTTCTTTTTCCTTGGCAAGGTCGCGGACGGCAGCGGAGGCCAGCTTGCCAGTGACTTCCCCGGCCTTCTCCGGATTGCCTATATCGAGCATGGCATCGTGGTTAAAGCCGTATTCCTTGGTCATTTTCTGCTTAACTTCATCGCTGGGCTCGCCTTCGCCTGCTTCAATGATGATGCCGTAATCCTCCGGGTAAAAAGTTCCCTGCTTTTGCGCCTCCATGAAGGCTTCCAGCTTGTCCGCACGCACCGCCAGGTAGGCGTAAATTTTCTTGTTATCGGGGCTTTCTCCGCGAACCAGCAGGATGCAGACGGTCTTTTCGGCAATCATCTGCTCGGAGCGAGTCAGTTTGGTCACGTGCAGTCCCTGCGTGGTTTCGTCCAAATTGAAGATTCAATAACTTAACCTACACTACGGTTATAGGTCAAGTCTCTTAAAAAAGCCTTAAATGCTGAAAAATAGCGAAATCTGGCCCATTATTGTAGCTTTTCGGCACCACTCGAGGTGGATTCCCTGCCCGGCAGGGGACCGGGACAGGGAACATTGCCGTCAGAGTTCTAGGGGAATCCCGTCTGGGGTGCCTTAGAATTGCGACGCGATTCATGCAATGAACGGGGTTATCATACCACTGGTGAATATCCGGCCTTGCCGCGCAAGGCAATAATCCCAATGGGGGTGCCGCTGGCATGGGTACCGGTCTTGGTGGCGACGCCCTTGAGGTAGCGCTTGCTGCCCTTGTAACCGAAACTATACGCTGTCTCATCGAGAGAGCTTGAATTGATGACGATGCTGCCCACGCTGTTATGCATATCATCAGCGGCGACAGTAGTGTAACTGGAATCGTCGTCGCTTTCCTCGAGCGTCAGTGTCCAATAGACGCTGCCGGAGAGCGTATCTCCGCTCTGTCCGATGGAAAATACGACGCTCGCGGCATCGTAGCCTTTCAGATCGATGGCGGAAGAAGTTTGGGTAGTAGTGACGGTAGCGGGCTTCAGCACCTGCGTCGCCAGCACGTTGTGGTAAAGGTCTCTCATAAAAATCCTTTTCTAAGAAAATAAATAATAATCCGTCATGCCCGCGTAGGCGGGCATCCATATCCCAGAAATGGAATAGGTACGGTGATAGATCCGTACACAACCTATGCTGTGGCGTTTATGGATTCCGCTTTCGCGGGAATGACGAAACATGTTTGCTACTACGCGCTCAATTTCTGCAGCTTGACCGCCTCGAAGTTGATGACATCACCACCGACGCGGGTGGTGGCGTAGAACTTCACGAATGGCTTCTCGGTGAAGGGATCACGCAGGATGCGGATGCCGCTGCGGTCGACAATTTGGTAAGCCGCCTGGAAGTCACCGACGGCAATCGATAGCGATCCCGTCGTTGCGGTTGGCATGTCGGCCGCCATGTAGACCGGCGCTCCGAGCAGCGTATCCGGCGCGCCCGCGGCGAGGCCCGGCTGCCACATATATTGGTTGGTGGTCGCTTCTTTGAGCAGGCGCACCGCCTGGACGACAGAGCGGTTCATCAGCCAGCTGGCGCGGCGGGTATAGGCATCCTTCAGGCTGTAGAACAAAGTGATCAGCCCATCGGGAGTGACGGCGCCGTTGCTGCCGGAATTGACCTGTTCGATCTGGCCCCAGCCGGCGCCCGCCGCATAACTTAGAATCCCGCGGGGGGCACCTACACCGGTACCGCTGATGAAGGCGGTGTTCTGCATGCGACCGAAAATGTCGGCGATCTTGCCTGACAGCCAGGCTTCGATGTCGATAGCAGCATCGTCGACCAGCTTCTGCGTTGCCTTGGGCTGCGCATACAACTCATGCGTAGGGATATTCCTCTTGGCAAGCGTGGGGGTGGAAGTCTCGGTAACGGTAGACGTTTCCGACGTCCAACCCGCTGCCGCCTGATCATGATCGTCGATCAATTCGAGTGCATCTGAGGAAATTGTTTCAATGGAAGCGATCTGACGCATCGGCGAGGTCTCGAACACTTTCTGCACGATCTTGGAAGACATCGCCGGCGTAACCAGATACCCCCCGTCCGGATCGGAGCCGACGGACAGCGCCTTGGTTTGCAGTGCTTCCAGTCCGGCATCCATGCCCTTGCGCAGGTAAGTACGGAAGGCTTTCGAATATTCGCCGTTGCGCTCCGACTTGAACTCCTCGGCATCGCCATCCGATGATGGGCGATTATAGGCGGTCTCGATCTGGTCGAGGCGCTGCTTGTAATTATCAAGCGCCGCGCTGATGTTGCTTAAATGCTCATCATAGAGCGGGTCGGCATGCCCCTTGCGCTCGATTTCCTGCAGGCGGGCATCATTGACATGCTTATATTGCTCCCATGCCTGCCCTAAGGCCGTGACACGATCAGTAATTTCCGATATACTCATAATTTCCTCATGTTAGAGTGAATAAAAACCCCATAAAAATGCGGGTTGACTTTGAAAATTAAAATTGGTTAATTGATTGAATCAGGCACAGTTTTAGAACCAGCGCCGGAATCACTCCGGATAGGATGCGTTACTTTCAATTATGGTAAAGAAAGATGATAAAACAGCTTTCCAGCCAGGTTCCCAAGTAGTTGTTGGGATCGGTGATGTTGCGCAGAAAAAACGCCCATTGCCAGTCGTTAGCGAAGTCTCTAGTATCACTGGGCACAAGACAAAAAAAGACCAAACCCCGGGAGTATAATCTTATGTTTGCCGCAGCACTGAAAAAGCTCAGCTTTACACGTCAGGTGGAAGCCTCGCGTGCCGACCATATTTTTCTCGTTCGTGGGCGCGATGCGTCCGGCCAGCGTGCTTGGTATTATTTGCTCGTCGATAAGGGCAAGCGCGACATGTTCCGCTCACGTGAGGGTGTACCCTATCTGAAGCTTACCGATTACGGTGAAATTCTTTTCTCCGGCTTCGGTGAGGAACCGCCTGCTGACATCAAGCAGCAGATGAAGGACGAGTACGGCTTCGAAGAGTAAGTTCCGTCATTCCCCGGATTCACACAGCGAATCCTAGGGGAATCCAGTCTGGATCGCCCTAGAATCGCTTCCGCGATTCGGGCGATGACGGTGCCAGTGTTCCTAGTGCCTCTTCTATCGCCTTCAGTAGCCGCTCCTCTTCGCTTTCCCCCTTCACCACCGTGACCATCGCCGCCTCGTTCGCGGGGAAAGTAACCAGACTGATTTCCCATAATTCGACCTCGGCCAGCCGGCGCACCCCGGTTTTGGCGTCGATGCTGTGCCGCATCGGCGAATAGCCGATAGACAGTCCGCCGATGGCCCCTGCCTTCAGCAGCGTATAGGCTTCACGAGCGCGCTGGACGTTCAGCAGCAGCCTCCCTTCGACATAAAGCCCCCGCGCATCCTCGAAGATGCGGTCAAAGATCCCGATGGGCTCTTCCTGCTGGTGCTGCCACAGCAGCTTAATCTCAGCGATGCGGCCTTTAAGCGTCCGGCTGAACGCTCCACGCAGGATCACGTCGCGCTGGTTGTCGATAATGCCAAATACGCTGGCATAGCCGGCAAACCGGCCGTTTTCATCGAGCGACTTCAGCTGCAGGTCAAAGTTCATCCGCCGGCGCGCGCGTGCGCGCCCGCTGATCTTTTGTTCATACACCATGATAACCCTTGTTGATACTCGTCATCACCCGAATCGCGCAGCGATTCTAGGGTGATCCAGCTATTTCAAAGAATGGATTCCCCCTAGGATTTGCTACGCGAATCCGGGGAATGACGGACAATTATTGCTTCTCCGCCACGATGCGGAACTCCACCCGGACTTCATTCCGGATAACATCGTCTTTCGCCCATTCGCCCTGGCCGACGCCGAAATCGTTTCGATGTAATGTAACGTAGCCGGTGGCGATGGCGCGCTTCGCATCGAAATGTTCCATGCGGAAGTTGAGTTGCACCGGCGCGGTTTTGCCACGCAGCGTCAGGTTGCCGGGCGCGTAATAATTCTGCGAATTCGGCATGCGGCTGATGCTTTCCGTCTTGAATGTCGCCGTGGGGAACTTCACCGCCGACAGCCAGTCCGGCGTCTTGAGATTCTGCTCGACATCGGCGTTGGCGGAGGTCACGCTGCCAGTATCGACCTCGACGGTGATACTGCTTTTATGCAGCACATCCGGATCGAAGCGTATATCCGCCTTATATTCCTTGAACGCCCCCTGCACTGGCGCGCCATTCTGGATGGCATAAAATTTGAGGAAGCTTTTGCCCTTGATAACGTTCCACGTCGGGAGATTAGCCAGCGCGGTCGATGGAAAAAGCAGAACGCTAGCAGCCAGCAGCCGTATCAGAGATGCGCGCATAAGGTTCCTCTTTGGTGAATGGGAGCATTCGGCGCAATATGTTATTCTTATAATAGAAATGATGCAAGAGCGCGGCCAGCACATGCAGCGCAATCATCACTATCAGCACCCATGCCAGCAGTTCGTGCGTTTCTTCCCAGAATTCGTGCATCTCCCTGTCCGGCGGAACGAAATCAGGCAGTGTCCCCAGCCCGAACACCGACACCGGAAACCCCGCGGCGGAGGACATCGCCCATCCGGTTAGCGGCATGGCGACCATCAGCGCATAGAGCGCGACATGCCCGGCATGCGCCAAGAACTTCTCCAGCCGGTGCAGCGTGGCCGGCAGCAGCGGCCTTGGGTTGACGCATTTCCACATCAGCCTCACCGCCACCAGCAGCAGCACCATGATGCCGGTGGATTTATGCAACCCGTACACCCGGAATTTATCGGGGCCGTTCTCCATGCCCGTCATGAACAATCCCACCGCCAGCATGCCGATGACCAGCAGGGCAATCAGCCAGTGCAGGAACTTGGCAACGCTGCCGTAGGAATACAGGGTATTGCGCAGCATGGGCTTATGCCGTTTACAGGTTGTCAGCTAGTTATACTCCTTTGACTGTCAAATGTTAACTGATAACTGTCAACTGGCTCTCGGCCCGTATCCCACGGCGGCGCGTTTTTCATCCTCGGTCAGGAAGTCGGCGCGCTGCACGCGATCCCAGATGGCCTGGTTGCGCATCGCCAGTGCAGTAATGCCGTCCGTATCGGGTGCCAGTTCCATCTGGCCGCTGAACATCGGCAGCAGCCAGTGGTTCAAGGCGTTGGCGGTGGCCTGCGCCATCGGTACCACGGTCTGTTCCCACAGCGCCACCCGTGCCTCCTGCAGATTGGCATAGGTATTATCGCCCGGGATGCCGAGCAGCTGTGGGGGCACGCCAAATGCCAGCGCAATGTCCCGGGCGGAGGAATTCTTCGCTTCGATGAAATCCATGTCTTTGGGGGTCATTGACATTTCCTTCCAGTCCAGCCCGCCCTCCAGCAGCAGCGGCCGCCCGGCGTTGGCCGAGCCGGTGAACTGCTCGTCTACCTGTGTCCTGACGCGGTTATACTGCTCCTCGGACAGCACGCCGCCGCTGCCTGAATCACCGCGTACGACGAGGGCCCCGCTCGGCCTCGCCCCGTTCTGCAGCAGCGACTGGTTCCAGGCCCCCGCCTGGTTATGCTGGTCGATGCTATAGGCCGCCGCCTCGACCGGTGAGAGCCCATACCAGTCATTGAGCGGGTGGAAATTCTTCAGATGCAATATGCGCGAGCGCCCGGTGATGCGGTCGACCGGGAAATCGGTGGATTGCTGCCCCACTGTGTAGCGATACCCTGCAGGCATGCAGCCTTTTCCGGCGATCACCGCCATGCGGTCCGGGCGCAGCAAATGCAGCTCGACCGGCGGGGCATGCTTCGGCCCTACCGCCTGCACGAACGCATTGCCGGAAATCATCCGGTACTGATACAGTACCTGGAAGAATTCACTCTGCCCCTGCGTTGGATTGGGCCGTTTTAGAATATGCAAGACGGGATGTGCCTTTAATTCACGCCGCGTACCACGTGCCCCCAAAGCATAAAGGGTAAAGGGAATGGAAGCACAGGCACGGGCGACCATATCCATCGCCTGATGCGCAATCACGTTCCTTACGTAAGCTTCCAGTGCGAATTGATAATAGTTTCGTTCCATCCATACCGGCTGCCCCGGCGTTACCATATACGACCGTAGGGTATGCTCGAACATCATGTCAGCATACAGGCTTTTCTGCGCCATATGGCCGCCGCTCTTGCTGCGCGTGAACAAGCGACGCAGCCGCTTTGCCAGCGGATAGGCGCGTGGGTTTTCTGCCTGCGTTGCAGTCATGCATTGTCTCCGTCGGTGAGGGGAAAAATGTCAGCGTATATTTATTGGATACCGCGGGCGGGTATGGTCAGGAAGAGGGAAAATGAAAAAATTTTATGGCACCGTCATTCCCCGAATTTTGCGCAGTAAAATTATAGGGGAATCCAGTCCAAGCACCATGGGCGCGGTATAAGTTCTACTGCGCCGCAGACGCGGCGCTACTGGATTCCCGCTTCCGCGGGAATGACAAAAAAACCAGCCCAAAGGCTGGTTTTTCGTGGGTGCAACGCTTTTTTTATCTTATCTGCTTTTCCCTGTTTTCCTGTCCGATATGCGCGAGGTCGCGTGCAGCGTGCTCACAACATTCCTGCGCAAGCGATGGTATAACCTGTGCCATCATTTCCGGTTCCAGTTTTTCAACCGCCTTCCGTAATCTCTCGGGCGTAATAGCAATACTCATTTCATGCTCCGGATTTTTGCATCTGTTCGTTTATGATGTCCTGCGCCACGTTCAGCGCGATGCCGCGGATGCGCGCCGGCTGCACGATCATGCCGTTTTCATCGCGCACATTCTCGAACATTTTCGTCAGCCACGGCCGCAGCTTTTCGGCGATCTCCATGATGAGCCTGCCGTTGCCCGGCATGGGCGGCGTTTTCCTGATGGCGCCGTTGCTCCAGCTATTGCTATCTCTGTATGACATAATTCCCCGTTGTGGTATTAACTTTTATTCTAAATATTAACGACCATACGCCGATAAATTTAATAATAAGTTAAAGCAAAAACAGCCTCATTTTCCTAGATTCTTCGCACACGAAACCTCTCCCACACCGAGCCCCGGAGCCAGTCCAGATACTGCGTCAGCGCATCCACCTGGTCGTCATGCGCGCCGCCGGGAAAAGCCAAAACCTCCGCCTCAAAATCGGCAAGCCACGGCGCCTGCTCCGGCAGCGCCACCCTGCCCGCTTCGATCATGGCCGACACGGCGGCAAAGCGCGTCACCTTGTCGTGCCGCGGGTGGATGGCGATCAGCGGCAGCGCGGTTTCGCGCCGTGCGTCCTGCAGCAGTTGCTGCCCGCTCGCCCGGTCCTCGATCAGGATCGCCTGCGGCTGCCACTGCCCGGCCAGCGCATACAGCATGCGCTTCAGGTCGGGGTATTCATGCCGCAGCACGCGCGCATCGAGCAGGTAGCTCCTGCCCTCGGCTTCGGCAAAAGTCAGGCACACGCTTGCGTCGTGATGGTTGCCGCTCTTGATGGCCGTGTCCCAGCTCTGCACCCGGCGGTTATATATGGCGGGCACCGTCCTATAGCGCGCAAACCACCACGGGCGCACCATCCCCCCCTCCTCCGGCAACGGCTGCTGCTGATACTGGGCAGCGAAGGCATTGCTTCCCAGTTCGATCTTGGCGCGTTCGATGAGTTGCATATTTTCCCGGCCGGGATGCAGCAGCTCCCCTGCTTCGCGCCTTTTCCTCACGCTTCCCATGCGGTACGTCATGGCGCGATCGGTGCAGGCCGGCAGGGACAGATGCTCCCATCCGCCTTTTTCCAGCAGATACCCCGTCATGTCGTGCTGGTGCAGGCGCTGCATGACTAGCACGATGACACCATGCCGCTTATCGTCCAGCCGGCTGGCGAAGGTATGGTCGAACCAGCGGTTCACATGGTCGCGCCAGTGCGCGTTCAGCGCCTGTGCCGGCGACATTGGGTCGTCGAGGATGAGGAAATTTCCTCCTTCGCCGGTGGTGCTGCCGCCGACCGAGGTCGCCAGCCGGTAGCCGCGCCGCGTCGTCATGAATTTATGTTTCTCGTTCTGGTCGCGGCTGAGGATGGTCTGCGGGAATGCCGCGCGGTACCACGGCGCCGTCATCGTCAGGCGGCAGTCGAGCGAATGCTTGATGCTTAAGGACGAAGCATAGCTCGCGGCAAGAATCCGGCTTTTCGGATCGTGCGCAAGCAGCCAGGCCGGCCAGGCGACACTCGCGCACACCGATTTCAGCGAGCGTGGCGGCATGTTGATGATCAGCCGGTTGATCTCGCCGCGCCGGGCGGCTTCCAGATATTCGGCGATCAGCGCGATATGCCAGTTGGGCAGGTAACGCGCGCCCGGATCGATGGTGGCCAGCGTCTTGCCGATAAAGGTGGGCAGGTCGCGTGTGAGGTAATGCTGAAAAGCGGACATGAGGCGGAATACTTTTCCGTCATTCCCCGAATTCGCGTAGCGAATTCTAGGGGAATCCAGTCTGGATCACCTGAATCGCGATAGCGATTCAGGTGATGACGAGGAAGAATTAACTGAATACTACGTGCCTAAGGAATATCCGTCGCCGTAACAGCATCGGGAGCATGGTGGCGCGCCCGCTGCAGCAGGTCTTCGACCAGCACCGCATCGGCAGGCGTTAGCGGCAACGGCTCTGCCGCCGCAGGCGCGGCTATCCCTTCTTCTCCCGACTCCTTTGGAACGCTCTTATCGCATTTCAGCAGCATGCCGGTCAGCATATCGAGCGCGGCCAGAGGCGTTTTGTCGCCAAACAGCCATTGATACTCGGTCCATGCTTTCTCAGACTTCCCTTTAATGGCTTTTTTAAAAGTGGCCAGCATGGCCCGAATAATTTCCTTCAGTTCTTTAATATCTTTAATTTCGGCTATCTTAATGGATTTATTTATGGATGTTTTGCGGTTTGCCATAAGGTTATTCTCATAAGGATGTGAATCTACCATATCACCCTACCGCCCCCGCCGCTGCCCCGGAAGGGGGAAAATGCAGGAAACTGGCTCTGAGAGCCATTTTTGGAGAATTGTCATACGGCTGTCATAATCACTTTCACCGAGACGTAACACTGCTGGACGCCATATATGCTAGGATAGAGGCATGGAAAACGACCACCGGATCAAACTGCCGCAGGAGGATAACCGCTTTTCCCCGGCGTTGCAGCGCGCCATCAAGCGTGAGGGGCTGGGCTATTTGGTGGATGCTCTAAGCGATGCCCAGATCGAAGAGCTTGAAAAAGCCATCGTAATGGATCACGTCATTCACGACGATCCGGATGCCCATCATTTTTTTGACCGGCTGGTGAAGGATTATGCCGAGGAACTCCAGCAAAAGGCCGACAAAGTCACGCCGCATTCCTGGGCTAAGCGCATTGAAGATGAGCGCGACGAACACTCTCATATCCACGTTGGCCATACAGCCGCATAACCTTACCTGTGGATAATTTCTCTAACTGAACGTGAAATAGTTTTAATCCATTCACTTTCTAAATTTCATTTTTTCTTCTTCCCGTCCCAATTATTTGGATATATCAGAGTATGTCAAGAAATATCCAAATAAAAAATAACAGGGAGAAGAACCATCATGACCGAAGATATCACCTCCGACACTCCTGCGGCTTCCACTCCTAAGATAACAAGCCTTTCCCGTCGCCGGCGACGCGAGAAACCATTCGAATGGCTGAGCGAGCCTTATAATTCCGTGCGCGGCGAATCGGCGCTTTGGGTAGCGGTGATCATGCAGGCGATGATGGATGCGCTGAGCAACGCCCGTAATACGGAAGCGGCTTATCACAAACAACAGGCGCTGCATTGGCTGCGGAGTGACAACGCAGATTTTGCCATGGTGTGCCTTCTGGCCGGTTTCACACCGGAATACATCCGGCGGCAGGTTAAGAAAACGCTGGCATGTCCGCGTCCATGGCGGGCGCTGCCAGGCGAGGGCAGCCGCTATCATGAGCGCAAGCGTTACCGGGAGCGTCTGAAGGAAGTGCAGTCTGCGCAGGATGAATCCTCCAATGTCATCGTCGGTTCATGGTGGGAGAGCGCATGAACAGAGATGGAATAGAAGGAACAAAATCGTCGGCAATCATCTTGCGCTTTCCCCGCCGGCGCGGACGTCCGAAATCGTCGCGGCCGAAGACCGACAGCGGCACACCCGAGCTGGTCATGAAGCGCCTGCTCGGCGAAACGGCGGAGGCGCTCGATTTATGCCTGGAGCGCGGCATCATCAGCGAGGAGCAGCATTGGTGCGGCATCCATCTGCGCTGGCTGTACACGCTGCGCCACGGCGTACCAGGTGTCCGCGCGATGGACCCCACCCATCTCGGCGGTCTTGAACACAAGCCGGATGATCCGGAATGGCGCGGGGCGCGCGAGCAGGAATATCACGACGCTATCAAAAAGCTTACTGAAAGCGGTCACGCACGGATGCTAATGAGCCTGTGCATCTATAATGAGCGACCGGCATTCCTGGATCGCCGCCGGCCCGCGGATATGAAAGCGCAGAAGAAGCTGTCACGGCTGGCGGGGGAAGTGCGCGACGGCCTCGATCTGCTGGTGACTCACTGGGGACGCGGCCCGGGAAAACCGAAACGGAAATAGCCACTATTAACCCTTCCTCCATTTTTGTCCGGATTTGAGACGAATTGTATTAACAAAATCATCCTTTTCCCTGTAAATTCCGCCTCGCTGTGCTATACTTAAATAGTGCCCGGGACGGATACCATGCATGTGTGCTATCAATTCCTTATCGATGAAGCGGGCAATACCTCCATGGAGTACGCGCTGATCCTCACCTGCATCGCGCTGGCGATTATCGGCGGCCTCAATTCGGTGGGAACGGAGCTGGGCAACCGGTTCAGTTCGACCACCGCCGCGCTTGCACGATAATCAAATCACCGGGCCTGCCCGCCTGCGACAGAAACAACATTCTGTATGTTTACTTATTTGTCCATTTTGTTAGTAATTTATTAAATATAGTTTCCTAAAATTAATCTTGCATTTTATGCAAAACACCTTGATATTTCGCAATAAAATCATTTTTTCTGCTTGTCATCAAACTGTCATTTTGTTATGCTAGTTTCTAGCTGATGGATTCAGCGATTTGCAACCTGTAACAGGAGTACCTACCATGAAAAACTTTTTCAAAGACGAATCAGGTGCGACGGCCATTGAATATGGTCTGATCGCTGCGTTGATCTCGGTTGCTGCCATTGGCGCCATGAGCGCTCTCGGCGGCCAGCTGACCACGCTGTTTACCACCGTACAGACCAAGCTCGCCCGCTAATCGCGAGGTTATCCCAACCATTATGGGCACAGAAACGCCCGCTCCCATTCGGAGCGGGCGTTTTGTTTTTGCCCGGAAAAAAGGCAAGCATTTATAATATTTCAACGTTCCTTGCTTATATTACCTCTTATGAATCTCGACATGCTATTTTCTACTATTCTTAACGCCGCCCAGGAATCACTGGCCTGGCTGGCCGCATTGTTTGTGCTCTTCACGCTGCTCGCACGCCTTACGCCTTGCAATCCCAACCAATCCTGGCAGCGTTCTGATTTAATCACCGACCTATGCTATTACTTCCTGATGCCGGTGACGACGCGCTTCGTGCGCATTCTCCTGATGAGCGCCGGCATTTACATCGTCTTCCACGGCCTGTCCGAGAACGATATTATGCAGTATATCAAATATGGCTACGGGCCACTGGCGGCGATGCCGGTGTGGCTGCAGGCAGCCGTGATCGTGCTGGTGTCGGATTTCGTGCTGTACTGGACGCACCGTTTCTTCCACGGCAAATCAATGTGGCGCTATCACGCCATTCACCATTCTCCCGCGCATGTGGACTGGCTTTCCACTTATCGCTTTCATCCGATTAACGCCTGGCTCACCTTCACGCTGCTCGACTGTGCGATCCTGCTGGCCGGGTTTTCCCCCGCGGCGGTACTGGCGATGACGACGGTGAACATCCTCTACTCCGCCATGGTGCATGCCAACCTGAACTGGACATTTGGCCGCTGGCGTTACCTGTTCGCCAGCCCGGTCTTTCACCGCTGGCACCATACCGCGCAGTCGGAAGGCATGGATAAGAATTTTGCTCCGACGTTTCCTTTTCTGGATATTATCTTTGGCACCTTTTATATGCCCGAGGGGCGTGTACCCGAGCAATATGGCGTTCCCGGCAGCGATATTCCATCCTCTTTCCTGGGGCAAATGGTCTGGCCGTTCACGCGCCGGCCTTAGGTTCCGGCTTTTCACTCATCAGCTTATCCACCTGTTCGCCGGTGAGCGGTTTTTCACCGTCAGCGGGTTTTGCTTCGGCAGCGGCAGGAACAGATGTTTCCCCGGGAGGCTTAATATCCTCGGTGCCTGATGGAGTGCCTTCAGTAACGCCCAGCTTCTTCAGGTCGATCAGCGTATGTTCCAGGATGCTCTCGCGCTGGATGCGATGCGCCTTCTGCAACCCGCTGGCCTTTAACGCCTCCAGTGCGCTGGCCGCTTCCACGATGTTGAATTCCTTCTCATCCTTGTATACGCGGTACTGGTTATTCGAAGGCGGCAACCCCTTGCGCGGCAGTTCGAGCGGCTGAAACTCCTGGTCTTTCATGGGCGCCCCCCGTTCCAACCACGCTGTAAGGGCTGTTTCCGTGGGTTTTTGACGTGTTCTGGAGGCATCTGCATAAGAACGTAACAGGAGAAATATCCGGCATTTTAGTAAAATCCCGGCGATCGCGGCAAGTGCTTTTGTTTGCCGGGTATGTGAGAATATGGTATAAATACAAACAACATTTTAAAAAAGTCTAAAATACGCAAACGGGGATCGTATGGGGGAAAATGGGGATCGTCACCCGTCTGAGGTGGCACGTCGAACGGCGGCACTGCGCGAAGACCTTCACGAAAGACGCTCTAAAGCTCATGACAATTTCACCCAGTTGAAGATGGGGCTGTCACGTGATGAGCAGAACAAGCTGAGGGAGATGCTCAATAAGCTGCGCGTGGCGCTGAATGAATCCCCTGCCGATATGGAAGATCCTGCGCACGGCCTGCAGAACAGCATACAGGCACAGCTTGCACAGACTGCCAAAATCCCCTCTATTTCCTAAATCAACTGAAAATATCCAGCAGGCTTTGCGTAATCCTGTCCTGCGTACGGATCGTGCTCAGGTTCGCCTTGAAGCTGTGCGACGCGATATTAATGCTTACCAGCTCATCCGCCAGATCCACATTGGGAACCGCCACGGTGCCATCCGGATTCGCTGCTGGATCGCCAGGATTGAAAATAGTCTGGGTCGGAACGCTGGCCGTATTCTGGGTCGCCAGCACGCCACCGGTTGAGAGCGACACTAAATCCACAACCTGTGCAAAATACGGCTGGTTAACCGTCTGCCCGTCGATGCGGGACTTGGTGCTGTGCATGTTGGCGATATTTCTGGCGCTGGTCTCGATTTTCTTCGAGGCGGCGTTCAGTCCCGATAAGGCAATGTCGATGGCGGAAACCATGCTATCCTCTGTAGCTGGTTTAAGGATAGCAGGATAAAATTAATGTTTAATTAATGAATGTATTGTTATTTAACAATATTTTATTTATTCAGCCATCCATCGGCCGGTTTTTCGCCTAACCCTGCGGACGGTGGCATTTCCCTGTCATTTTGCGGGATGCCTCTGCCTTCCTTGACCAGATACCAAACATACCACAAGGATGCGGCATCGCCACGCTCGGCTGCCATGCGCCACCACTTGATAGCTTCGGCATCGTTCTGCGGCACTCCCTTGCCGTAAAAATGCAGGTAGCCCATTATTTTTGCCGCATCGACATCGCCGCCCATGGCAAGTGAGCGGCCGGTCTGCAGTGTCTGTGCGTAATATTTAGCCGATTCGGCTTCATCTTTTTCCACGCCGCCACTGCCGCTTTCATAAAAAAAAGCCATCAGATGCATGGATTTTATCTGCCCGGCGGCGGCGGCCTTGCGAAACCAGCCGATGGCCTCCGTCATATCCGGTTTGTCTACTCCCCAGCCGTCCTTATAGGCATAGCCCAGCGCTTCGTAAGCTTTCGGGGTACCCAGCGCGGCGGCGCGGCGGTACCATGTAACCGCCTCCCGCACATCCCTGCCGATATTCTGGCCGAGATAAAAGGAATCGGCCAGCATAAGCTGCGCCCCCACATTGTCTTTCTCCGCGACCTTGCGGTACCATTCGAACGACCGTGAATAATCGAGCGGGACACCCTGCCCGTGGTAATAGGCGTAGCCCATGTTGATTTCCGCCTTGGTGTATCCCTGCTCGGCGGATTTACGGTACCATTTGGCCGCCTCCGTATAATCCACCGTTACGCCTTTCCCCTGATAATATATGTTGCCCAGCCGGTACTGCGCCTCGGCATCGCCGAGATGTGCTTTCACGGTATATGCCATGTTGGAAAACTGCTGGTTATCATACGGATCGAACAACAGGAATATATAATAAGCCACCGATAGCACCGACCCGGCAATGAGTACGGCGAGCAACAGATTTCTCATATTCTCTCCCGTCGTTTCAGCAGCCGTAAAATCCAGGACCTGCTTACCCCGGAAGCGGGCATGAAGCGCCGCTGCCTGGCCTCTTCCACAGCCGCCGCAATCGTCTCCTGGCAGGCCTCGGCCAGGGCTTTACGGTTGCCGTATTCGCTGATGCTCATCGGCGGGAGGAACACCAATTCCACATCGATGGGGCCAAGCCTCATCAATTCCTTCATGTGCGGCAAGAGATCCATGTCCCCGTACCAGGCGATGGAAGGCCACTGGGTGCTGTCAATAGGAAGGCGGCTGATGCGTGTATAGACAATGGCGGCAGGCTGCACGATCACTTCGCTGCCCTCGACATTCTCCTCGGCAAGGCTGAAGAAGCCTGACTTGAAAGGCAGCATGTGCAACCCATTTCCCGTGCTGGCTTCCGGAAACATGCAAACGATGGCGCCTTCCGACAGGGCATTTTTAATATTTTCCGCCATGTCCCGGATTTTTTCCGTCCGCCGGTCAATAAAAACAGCATTCGTCAGGCGGCAAATTCCGCCGATAACCGGCCAGTCAGCGATTTCGCTTTTCGGCGTGAAGCGTACCGGCAACTGGCTGCCCAGAATGGCAATGTCCATATAGGATAGATGATTGGTCACCAGCAGCATGGGACGCGCCGGGCTCGCTTCTCCATGCACCTGCAGGCGGATGCCGGTAATATGCAGCAAGCCCTTATAACACAGTATAACCAGGCGTTGGCGGGAATCGCTCTTCAGCTTTTTGGCAATCCAGACGGGCGGGATGAACACCGCAACCCACAACACGAGCAACGACAGTTTCAGCGGCGCCTTCAACATCAGACGATATCGGGGAACTGCCCCCTGCCGTAACGCTGGGCGTATTTTTCCGTTACGAGTTCGGTCTTTACGACAATGCTGACATCGGTTGTGTTGTATTCCGGATCAATCACGGCGCCGGCACCGATATAACCGGAGAGACGCAGATACCCCTTAATCAGCGTCGGCAGCGAAGAGAAAGCTTCCCGCACATCAACCTGCTCCTTTGGCATCATATTCATTTCAACGTACCTTTCAGGCAACGCAACCGGCCGCAGCCTTTCTGGAGCCAGATGATAATGGTGCAGGTAGGAAAGCGCCATGGCGTGCGCCTTGGGATCCGTTCCATGAAAGCTGGCGCAACCGAACATCAGCCCGATATTGAAGCGCCCGACATAGGCCCCAATGCCGCGCCACAGCAGCTGCATTACGGCGCGGTTACGGTAACCGGGATCGACGCAGGAACGGCCCACTTCGAGGATCTGCCCGGGATAATTGAGGATGGCGCCGATATCGTATTCCCCGGCGCTGTAGAAGCGGCCGATCTTGCACATGTTCTCGCGGCGCAGGAGGCGATAGGTGCCGACGACTTTGGTTTCCCCGTCAGGCTGATGCTCAACGACCAGCAGATGGTCGCAGGCCGTGTCAAAATCATCGCGGTCACGCCTCGCCCTGGCGATTTCAGGCGTCGGCTTCGCCCCCATTTCTTCAAAAAACACATCATAGCGCAGGCGCTGCGATGCCTCGATTTCCTTCGGCCTACTGGCTACGAACACTTCCAGGTTCCCCGCCCGCAGTTCACCCAGGTCGTACAGCGATGTAATCTTCGGGGGAGCCCCCCCGGGAGCATGAATAGTGTGATCCAAAACGTTATCCTGCAACTTGTACTGCGCCATCAGGACTTGCCGTTGGCGATTTTTTCCAGCGGCACAGCGAACAATTCCAGCCGATGATCCACTAGTTTATAGCCCAGTTTTTTGGCTATCTCGTTTTGCAGCCGTTCTATCTCATCGTTTGTGAACTCGATGACTTTGCCGCTTTTAAGGTCGATTAGATGGTCATGATGCGACTCCGGAGCTTCCTCATAACGGGCACGGCCATCACCGAAATCGTGGCGCTGGGTAACGCCTGCTTCCTCGAACAGCTTCATCGTACGGTAAACGGTGGCAATGCTGATATGCGAGTCGATGGCGGCGGCGCGCTGGTACAGTGCCTCGACATCTGGATGGTCATGCGACTCCGACAGAACGCGCGCAATAACGCGCCGCTGGCCCGTCATCTTCAATCCTTTTTCAATGCACATGGCTTCAATGCGCGAAACCTTGTCCGGCATATTATTCTCCACCGCCTGTTTTTTCTTATTCCTGAATAATCTACACTGAAATCGATGGAAGGCAAGCCTTGCCTGTAAAGTATTTTTACTGCATTTTCCATGGTATAATGATAATTATAGGCTTGCCATACTGATTCGCATGAATGGTGTAAAGGAACATATGCGCAGGAACGGGATTACCTTACTCGAACTGGCAATTGTCTTGATGATAATAGGACTGCTGGTCGGTGGTGTTGTCATAGGGAAAACAGTGATCCGTGAAGGGGAAATCCGCAATGCGATCGGTGAGCTGAATCTCTATGTCAAAGCCATTCAGGAGTTCCAGGATAAGTATGCCGCCCTTCCGGGCGATATGAGCAACGCCGAAACCATCTGGGGTACTGATCCGGGCGGGTGTCCAAATACCCCTCATAATACCGTTGCCAAACAGGAAACCTGCAATGGAAATGGTAAAGGTACAATTGGTGATAGCAGCAGTAACAGCATACTGACCTCCACTACGGAGTGGTGGCGTGCATGGCAGCAATTGTCCAATGCGAACCTTATTAAAGGAAAGTTCACAGGCGCACGCGGGCTCAACAGTGCCGGTGAAGCAGAAGTTGGCGTTAATGCCCCTGCCTCCGACATGACGGATTCCGGCTGGACGTTACTTTATTATCAGAGCGCTGTAGATGGAGATTTATACGCTGACGTTTATGGGCATCTGCTTGCGCTGGGGGCAAAACGCACCAATGATTTCACCCGTAACCCCAGCATGTCGCCCGCGGAGGCCATAAGCGTGGACCAGAAGCTGGACGACGGCAAGCCGGGAACGGGGAAGCTGCGTGCATGGCGAACATCGCTTTTATCCAACTGCACGGTCAATGATGGAAGTCAGGCCACACAGGCATATAATGGCGCCTATGATGAATGGGCCTGCTCCATAATATTTCTCCTCGGATTCTGAGCATGCAGCACCACCGGGGGGGAAAAGGGTTTTCTTTAATAGAACTGGCGGTGGTGATGACCATCATTGCACTCATCCTCGGAGTGATCGTTATCGGCAGGTCGATGAGCCGTAGCGCCCAATTGCAAGGAGTTTTAGGAGATATAGAGCGTTTCCAGCAGGCGATCTATAACTTCCGGACCACCTACTCCGCCTTGCCAGGTGATATGTCGAATGCCACAGCGATCTGGGGCACTGACCCCTCAGGATGTCCAGCATCGAATACCACTCCGCGTGTCGGCACATGCAACGGCAACGGCGATGATAAAATTAATCTGAATCTTGCCAATGGCAATGAAACATCCCGCGCATGGCAGCAGCTGGCAAATGCGGGATTGATTGAAGGGCGATATAGTGGTGCACCTGGTCCAATTAGCACTTTTGATGTTCAGCCTGGCAACAATGTACCAAAATCCCCTTTGCCTGAGGGAATTTACTATATTGATTACATTGCTGGTGGGAGTGCCTATCACTATCCCATGGTCAGCCATGAAATTACTTTTGCGGCTAAGAATCCTTCAACCGGTATGCCTGATCAACCAGTAATCTCTGGTGAGGAAGCGTTTGCAGTGGATCAAAAATTAGATGATGGGTTGCCTGGAATGGGCAAAATAACAACATGGAAGCCTGCGTGGATGGGAATGAATTGCGCCGACAATGCCGACCAAGTGGCAGCCCGATATATTATGCAGGCTAATATAATCTGTGGATTACGTTTCTTAATGGATTTCTAAGGAGAGAGTATGCGGTACATCAGGCACAACGGATTCACATTGCTGGAAATGTCCGTGGTGTTGGTGATCATCGCCCTCTTGATCGGTGGCATCGTGATTGGCAAAAGCCTGATTCGTGCCGCCGAATTCCAATCCATCACCAGTGACGTGGCGAAATATACCCAGGCTGTAACAGCCTTTCAGGAAAAATATCATGCTCTTCCCGGAGATATGGCGGAAGCCACCTCCTACTGGGGAACCGATGCGGGTGGTTGCCCCGGTGCCTATACCGCAACCCCTGGCGTAGCAACCTGCAACGGCGACGGTAACGGGCATATCGCCGACTATATGACAAGCAGCGGCCTTAATGAAATGTATCGTGCCTGGCAACACCTTACTAATGCGGAAATGATTGAGGGAGTATTTACTGGAAGGCCAGGTTCAAGTGGAACATCACATTCCATGGTTGGCATCAATGTTCCCACATCGAAGATAGATGGAGCGGGATACACGCTAATGTACCTGCCTGTGATGAACGTCACAGGTACCTTTTGGCAGGGAACCTATCACCACAGCCTAGTATATGGCAAAACATGGCCTAATAACATTACGGCTGATCCTGCCCTCTTGCCGCTTGAAGCCATGACGATTGACCAGAAAATTGATGATGGATTACCTGCTTATGGGAATCTACGCTCGGTGAGGCCCTTGAACCTATCCGACTGCACTACCACCACGACCGCCAGCACGGCGGCTTATAAACAGAATTTCTCAGGCGATGCCTGCGCACTGGTATTCCTGCTGGGGTTTTGATTTACAGCGCGACGAGGTCCGCACCGATATCGGCAGCCGGCGCAGAGTGGGTAAGGCTGCCAACGGATATGTAATCGACTCCGGTTTTCGCAATCGCTCGAACATTCTTTAGACTTATGCCACCAGAAGCTTCCAGCTTCGCTTTGCCCGCCGCCAGTTTTATAGCTTTCCTAATCATTGAAATACCCATATTATCCAAAAGGATACGGTCTGGCATTGCCACCAGCGCCTCTTCTACCTGTTTCAGCGTATCGCACTCCACGACCACAGGTATGGCTGGCCGTCCTGCCGCCAGCAAGGACAATTCTGCATGCGCCTGTTTAACCAGCGCTCCGACCGGTGCCTTGCATAGGGCAATATGGTTATCCTTGATAAGCACCATGTCGTGCAGCCCCATGCGGTGATTCTGCCCGCCGCCCGTGGCAACGGCGTATTTATCGAGCAGCCTGAGGCCCGGTACGGTCTTGCGCGTATCGAGAATGACTGCCTTGGTGCCTTTGACTGCCTCCACATACTGCGCGGTGAGAGTCGCCACGCCAGACATACGCTGCATGAGGTTCAGCGCCACCCGTTCCCCGGCAAGGATGGGTCTGGCATTCCCTTTAACTCTGCCCAGTACGGCACCCTTGTTAACATGCTGCCCTTCCGTTACCAGCGCTTCGACCCGGATTGATGGATCAAGATGAAAATAGACCTCAGCCAGGATAAATATGCCGCACGCTACCATATTCTGGCGCGCCGTAAACTCCATCTGCGCCCTAGCCTCCCTGGGAACAAGCAACTGGGAGGTAAGATCGCCGGCACCCAGATCCTCTGCCAGGGCGGCTTTGATGAGGGGTTCGATAACCTTGGAGTCGATCATGGCAGTTAGCAGTTGGCAGTTGGCAGATAGCAGTTAATATGTGGAGATTAATACCCTCATATATTTCAACCGCCAACTGCTAACTGCAAACCGCCAGCCAGATGACTGCCTATCCCCTTATTCTGCATCATCACGACGTGCTGATCGTCGGCGCTGGCGGCGCAGGGCTTCAGGCCAGTGTAACGGCAAGCACGTATGGTCTTTCAGTGGCTTGTTTATCGAAAGTACCGGTCACACGCAGCCATACAGTGGCGGCACAGGGGGGCATCAACGCCTCCCTCGGCAACCGTGTGCCGGACAACTGGCGCTGGCACATGTACGATACCATCCGTGGTTCCGACTGGCTGGGTGACCAGGACGCCATCGCCTTCATGTGCGAGCGCGCGCCCGATGCCGTCATCGAGCTGGAGCAGATGGGCATGCCATTTACCCGCGACGAGTCGGGCCGCATCTATCAGCGTGCCTATGGCGGCCAGCTTACCGATTTCGGCAAGGGAGGCCCCGCCTATCGTGCCTGCGCCGTCGCCGACCGAACCGGGCACTCGCTGCTGCATACCCTGTATGCCCAAGCGCTCCGCCAGAACGTCGAGTTCTTTATCGAATATATGGCGATCGATCTCATATTCGATGATGCCAACCACTGCCGCGGGGTTCTGGCGTGGCAGTTGGAAACAGGCGAATTGCATCTGTTCCGCGCCCATGCGGTCATCCTCGCCACCGGCGGTTTCGGACAAACCTATGCCTCCACCACCTCCAGCACCATCTGCACCGGCGACGGCGGCGGCATGGCGTTGCGCGCCGGCCTGGCGCTGCAGGACATGGAATTTGTCCAGTTCCACCCCACAGGGCTTTATGGCAGTGGCATCCTGATCACTGAAGGCGCACGCGGTGAAGGAGCGATGCTATTGAATGGCAACGGCGAGCGCTTCATGGAGCGCTACGCTCCGAACTCCATGGAGCTGGCGTCGCGCGATGTCATTTCCCGTGCCATGATCGAAGAAATCCATGCCGGACGCGGCTGCGGTCCCCATAAGGACCATTTGCACTTGAGCCTGGTCCATTTGAAGCCGGATATTATCGACACCAAGCTGCCATCCATTGCCGATATTGCCCGTACCTTCGGGCGCATCGATATCCATACGCAGCCTATCCCGGTATTGCCTGCCGTGCATTATACGATGGGAGGCATCCCCACCACTATGCATGGGCAGGTGGTGAGGCCCGGATCTCATGGTGAAGAAGTCGTCCCCGGTCTGCTTGCTGTCGGAGAGGCCGCCTGCAGTTCCGTCCATGGCGCTAACCGGCTCGGCTGCAACGCGCTGCTGGAGCTGGTAGTGTTCGGCAAAGCAGCGGCGGAACAGGCTGCCTCCTCCATCCCTTCTGGTAAATCGCATAAGCCGATCCCTGCCGATCTGCTCGAACCTCTTCTTACTCGTTTTGATGAGTTGCGTGAAAGCGCAGGTACCGTCCGTAGTAACCGCATCCGTAAAGACATGCAGCATCTCATGCAGTCTCATGCCGGTATTTTCCGTAATCACCTGCTGCTCGACGAAGGATTAAAGCAATTGCGTGAATTATGGGGCGTGTTTCAGCATGAACTGCATGTCGGCGACCGTTCGCTGATCTGGAATAATGACCTGATGGAGGCACTGGAAACCGACAACCTGCTGCGGCAGGCTATCGTTACCGTCACTTCCGCGCTGGCCCGCAACGAAAGCCGCGGCGCGCACTGGCGTGAGGATTATCCCACACGGGACGATGCGGGCTGGCTGAAGCACAGCCTGGGGTTCATCGATGATAACGCCAATGTGCGTTACGCGGCACGCCCGGTGCGCATGAGTGGTGAAGAGCCACGCACCGGGGTCCCAATTTCCTTTCCGCCGGAGCAGCGGGCATATTGAGCCTGTATTAGCCATTGACAATGGCTCGCAACCTTTTAAATTTCTTAGCTTCTTAAAGCGAGCCCCTATGCCAACCATCACCCTCCCCGACGGCAGCCAGAAACAGTTTCCCGCCCCCGTGACCGGCGAGGAGATTGCCGCCTCCATCGGCCCAGGCCTTGCCAAAGCAGCACTGGCGGTGCGTGTCGACGGCAAGCTCCTCGATCTGTATGTTCCCATTGAGAAAGACGCATCCATCCAGCTCATCACCGGCAAAGACGCCGACGGATTGGAAATTATTCGCCACGATACGGCGCACCTGCTGGCCGAAGCGGTGAAGGAACTCTACCCGGAAACGCAGGTCACCATTGGCCCGGCCATCGACAACGGGTTTTATTACGATTTTTCGCGCAAAACCCCCTTCTCCACCGATGATCTCGCATCCATTGAAAAACGCATGAAAGAGATTGTCGCACGCAACGAACAGATACGGCGTGAAGTCTGGAAACGTGACGACGCAGTAAAATTCTTCAAGTCGATCGGCGAGCATTACAAGGCGGAGATCATCGCCTCCATTCCCGCGAATGAGGATATTTCGCTTTACCGGCAGGGAGAGTTCATCGATCTCTGCCGCGGGCCGCACGCACCCTCCACCGGCAAGATCGGCACCGCCTTCAAACTGATGAAGGTGGCAGGCGCTTACTGGCGCGGCGACGCGAAGAACGAAATGCTGCAGCGCATCTACGGCACCGCCTGGGCGAATGAAAAGGATTTAAAGCAATACCTCACCATGCTGGAGGAAGCCGAGAAGCGCGACCATAGAAAACTCGGGCGCGAGCTCGACCTGTTCCATATCGAGGAACACTCCCCCGGCATGATCTTCTGGCACGACAAAGGCTGGACGATCTATCGTACCATGGAAAACTTCATCCGCGACAAGTTGCGCACCCGCGGCTATGTCGAGGTCAGAACACCCATGCTGGTTGACCGCACGCTGTGGGAACAATCGGGGCATTGGGAAAAGTTCCGCGAGAACATGTTCATTTCCAACTCGGACGAAGACCGCACGCTGTGCGTCAAGCCGATGAACTGCCCCTGCCATATACAGATCTTCAAGCAGGGCATGAAATCCTACCGCGACCTGCCGCTGCGCATGGCGGAATTTGGTTCCTGCCACCGCAACGAGCCGTCAGGCAGCCTGCACGGCATCATGCGCATCCGCGGCTTCGTGCAGGACGACGCGCATATTTTCTGCACCGAGGACCAGATCACCTCGGAGACCGTCGCTTTCTGTGACCTGTTGAAAGAAGTGTATAAGGCGTTCGGCTTCACCGACATCAAGGTCAAATTCTCCGACCGGCCGCCGACCCGCGCCGGCAGCGACACGACATGGGACAAGGCGGAAGCGGCGCTGAAGGAAGCCGTTACCGCCACCGGCCTCGAATGGACGCTGAATCCCGGCGAAGGCGCGTTTTACGGCCCCAAGCTGGAATTCGTGCTGCGCGACGCCATCGGGCGCGACTGGCAGTGCGGCACGCTGCAGGTCGATTTCGTGCTGCCTGAGCGGCTGGATGCTGAATATGTCGGTGCGGATGGCGCCAAGCATCGCCCCGTCATGCTGCACCGTGCCATTCTGGGATCACTTGAACGTTTTCTCGGCATCCTGATCGAGGAATATGCGGGCCGCTTCCCGCTGTGGCTGACGCCGGTGCAGGCGGTGGTGGCCACCATCACCGATGTCGCCGACGGCTATGCCCGGCAGATACATAATGAACTGCTGAAGGTGGGCATCCGTGCCGAGCTGGATATTCGCAACGAGAAGATCAATTACAAGGTACGCGAGCACTCGACGCGCAAAATCCCGTTCCTCTTCGTGGTCGGCGCGAGAGAAGCCGAATCGCGCTCCGTTTCCATCCGCCGCCTTGGCTCGGAGGAACAGGAAGTGATGGATTTCGGCGAAGCGAAATCGATCCTGGTACAGGAAGCCAGGATGCCGGTGTAGCTAGCCCCTGTAATTATTCAGCCGGCCTTCGTCATTCCCCGGATTCGCACAGCGAATCCTAGGGAAATCCAGCTTTCTTATAAAATCTGGATGGCCTTAGAATTCCTACGGAATTCAGGCCATGACGGGCAATAACTTTATCTGGCTTTCCCAAGTTGCTGGCGCTGCTCCCAGACAGCCTGTATCTCTGAATTCACCTCTGCCAGCCCCTTCATAAATGCTTCAAGATAAAGCCTTGGAAGCGTTGCCTCCAGCTTGTTCTTATACTTGGGGTCAGAAGGCAATAGCCTATAGGCCTGTTCGCATGTCTCTATAAGAGCTTCAGTGGTAGAACAATGTTTAAATCGTTCTTCTATTTTCTCTCTTGTCTTTTTGGCTTCTTCAATTTTGTTAGTAACATCTTCTGAGACTATTCCGTGATATGACGATGCCTCTTTTGCGTTGCTAACCTTGGCATCAAATGCCGCCTTAGCTTGTGTTTGTGCACTTTGAATGACTTCTTGTGATAATGGGACCTCTACATTCATTCTTCTATCAGTAACAATTATGTAGCAATCGGGTCAACCCCATTAGCCCTTCCTCCCCCAATTCCCTCTTGATTTCCTAGGGATTTTGCGTCATGAAGAACGACCCGCAGGAGTTTGTTAAGCTTTGCGGAATAATATGGTATTGTCATCAACTGCTTAGGAGGACTGTTTGAATAGAATAGATTTTTGGGGCGTATGAGTAAATCCAATGAACCCCGCGTCAACCGGCAGATCAGTTCCGCATCCATCCGGCTGGTTGATCAGAACGGCAACATGGTAGGCGTCGTCACCGCCGCCGAAGGTCTCCGGATGGCCGAGCAGGCCGGGCTCGACCTGGTTGAAATTTCTCCCAACGCCAGTCCGCCGGTATGCAAAATTCTCGATTACGGCAAATACCGTTACGAGGCGCAGAAAAAAGCGCACGAAGCGCGGCGCAAGCAGAAGGTCATCCAGATCAAGGAAATCAAGTTGCGCCCAACCATCGACAAGCACGATCTTGATATCAAGGTACGCAACGTCACAAAATTTCTTGAGGACGGCGACAAGGTGCGCATCACGCTGCGCTTCCGCGGCCGCGAGATGGATCATCAGGAGCTGGGCATGCAGGTGCTCACCCGGGTGCAGGACGCCCTGAAGGACGTTGCCAAAGTGGAACAGCCCCCTAAGCCGGAAGGTAAACAAATCGTTATGATGGTGGGACCCAAATAACGAACTAGTCGTTGCTGTTCCTGCCTCTGCTGGTGTAGGATAATTACCGTAGAAATCCTCCGCCTTAAAGGATTAGCCATGGCAGCCATCCCTTTCAAAAACGCTATCAAAACCATCCAGAACGAGGTCCGTAGATTCGCCAGGACCAGCGAGTCCGTTGCCGGCCAGACCAACCTGCTGGCGCTGAACGCCACCCTTGAAGCCGTACGCGCCGGAGAAGCCGGCAAAGGCTTTGCCGTGGTAGCGCAGGAGATCAAGGCGCTGGCGGCAGAGGTAGCCGCCGGCTCCAGGGAGTTGCGCACGGGTACCCTCTCGCGCATTGAGGAGCAATCCGATTTGCTCAGCGCGCATATCGATGCGATACAGGCCGACTACCTGGTTACCCGGGTGCAGATGCTGGCGCATTTCACTGCGCAGGCGCTGAATGATCGCCCGGCCGACATACGCTGGTGGACGACCGACGAAGCGTTTTATCGCTGCCTGGAGCACATCACCGAATATAATTGCATGCACGCCATCCGCCGGCTCGGGCTGATCAACCGGTTTTACCCCGATTACCTTGACCTGCTGCTGATGGATTCCCGGGGCCGTGTCATTGCTTCCGCACAGCCGGAAAAATTTCGCTCCGTTCTCGGCGCGAACGTATCCTATCAGCCGTGGTTCTACGGTGCGTTGACGACCACCAGCGGCGATCAGTATATCGATGGTGGCATTTTTAACTGTTCCCTGCACGATAGCCAGCCGGTAGCCGTCTATTCGGCGCCGGTTCGACGCAGTGGCGACATAACCGGCCCGGTAATCGGCGTGCTTGCTGCGTTTTACAACTGGCAGGAAAAAGCCCGCCGCATGGTCAATGACGGAATAGTGTTTTCATCTGAGGATGCAAGAGCGGTGCGCTCGCTGATACTGGATGGCAAATCGCGCATCGTCGCCTCTTCGGACGACAAGGACTACCTGGCTTTCTACAAGCTGGACGACCGCGGAAGCGCCAAAGGCCTCTACACCGACAATAACGGCGACACCATCGCCTTCGCCCACATTCCGGGACAACAGAAGTCCGACGGGCAACCGCGCTGGTGTGTTATTGCTCGGAAATCCGAAGAAGTTTAAACCAGGCTTCCAGCCGGTCGCCATAGGCTTTCAGGCTATATTTTTCTTCGCAGCTTTTCCTGCAGTTTACCCGCTCAATCGATTCTATCTTTCCGACTGCTTCCGCTGCAGCACCGACATCATCCACCGGCACTACGAAACCGTTCTTTCCATTCTGTATCAGTTCCGCCGGCCCTCCCCGGTCGTAAGTGATGACCGGAGTACCGCATGCCAGCGCTTCAATAACTGACAACCCGAAGGCCTCTATCCATTGATGCGTACACAGCAACGCTTCCGCTTCGCCAAGCGTTTTTACAAGAGAGGATTTGTCAAGAAAACCGTAATACTCAATAATATTGTAATACTGGGCATCCACTGACGTAAAATAATCCCGGTTCTGCATAAAACCACAGACAATGAGTTTTTTTCTACTACGCGCAGCGATAGCAGCGGCATCCTGCAGGCCCTTTTCCGGTGAAATACGGGCCGACCATACCAGTATCCCCGATTGAGGCTGCGGCTGGAAAGGATAGGTTTCGAGATCAATTCCCTGCCCGCACAGAAATACCTTCTTTTCTATACCGAGCGCTTTAGCCTGTGAAATACTCAGCACCCCCACTCGATGAGGGAATATTTGCACGACTTCCTGTATCGCCTTGGTGATAATGGCATTCTCATCGGCCAGATTGACCTGATGAATAACGGGGGTCTGAAAAGATGCTGTAAGACTGAACGGTAACCAGTCATGGCACAGATTGAAGATAAGATCGTATTCCTGCTGATGTTCCTGCGCGTACTGCCAGTAATTGGCCAACAGGCTGTTCGTAACGGGAGGCGCTGTATAGGTATTCTGTTCGGCATTTGCCAACGTTTCCTGATATTTTCCTTCTATACCGATCAACCTGGCGGGACCGTTATAGGTAGACCGGCTACTGGCCAGTATATCGATGCGATACCCACGGCGGCATAATTCCTTTGCCGTATTCAACACCACATCTGAAACACCCCCGGTTACCCCATCACCAAGAGCGCCTACTGCGCTTGCTATGAGAAGGATGGATGGCATTACCTGCCGTGGCAAAGTCGCTCATAATCTCCGCGCGTCCACCTGCCCTCCACCCCTACGCCTTTCGCATCGGGGAAAATATCCGGCTTGGTGAGTCGCACTGTGGCGCTTTTGACGGACGCGCTGGAACGAAAAATATATTCAAGGAGATCAGTCACCAGCGTTTCAAGAAGATCGGTATGCGGTCGCTTCAACCATTCTCTGGTCACCCGCGCATGCACCAGTTCGTAGTTAAAGCACTCACTAACTGATTGCGGTCTGGCCGGATACATTCCTTCAATCACCGCATTGACCAGCACACGCTGCGGTTCCTTTTCCTGTGGATAAATGCCGACGGCAATGCAGGTTTCCAGATCCGTGATGTGGATGCGCCATTCAGTATCAGAGGACATGCTCCCCCCCATCCACAAACACCGTCTGGCCGGTGACATCAGCTTCACACAGCCAGCGCGCGGCAGCCGCCACCTGCTCCAGCGACGCTACTTTCCTCAACGGCAGCTGTTTTTCCCGTCGCACCATGTAATTCTCATCCAGTTCATTTGAGGGGAGTACAATGCCAGGGCACACGCCATTCACTCGAATATCCGGCCCCAGTTCGCGGGCGGCCATGCGGGTGAACTCGCCAAGCGCTTTTTTCGCCAGCAGGTAGACAAAATGGCTGCCTTCAGTGCGCGTGATGCTGGTGTCCAGCATATTGATCACCGAACCTTTACCAAATGCCTGTGCAAAGGCCTGCGTCAGGAAGAACGGCGCCTTGAAGTTCATATCCATCTGCCGGTCGAACAGCGCTTCGTCGGTTTCCATCATCGTCGCGCGCTCGAATACCGACGCATTGTTGACCAGTACCGAGGTATGCGGCATCGCCTGGTGAATGTCGTTTATCAAGGACGGAATGCCTGATATGCCGAACAAGTCATGAGAAAATAATAGGATATTTTTCCCTTTTTTCTCCAGCTCCGCCTGCAGTTTTTTTGCCTCGGCCTCCGAGGTGTGGTAATGCAGCGCCACATCATAGCCGTTCGCAGCAAAATGCCTGACCAGCGCCGCACCGACACGACGTGCTCCACCCGTGATAATGACGCCGCGGCGGCTCATGACGCTTTCAGGAAACGGCTGCCCGGCTTCACTGCCGGAATGGCAGCCAGCTCGGGCGGCAGCGCATCGGGTGAATATGTCGGAATATCGAGCGTCATCAGCGATACCAGCGGCAGCGCGAGACTCGTATCATTTTTGCCTCGCCGATCGACCAGACTCGCCACCGCCACCGGCTCGCCGCCGTTCTCGCGGATGCATTCCACCGCCTCCATCGATGACTTGCCGGTGGTGACCACATCCTCGACCACCAGCACGCGCTGCCCCTTCTCCAAGTGGAAGCCCCGCCTCAGCTGGAACTTGCCATCAACGCGCTCGCAAAACATGGCTGGAATGTTCAACTGCCGGCCCATCTCATATCCCACCACCACGCCACCCATCGCCGGCGCGACGATGCAATCCGCCTTATACCCTTTAGCGGTAACTTTCTCTGCCAGCGCCCGGCACAACCGCTCACCGCGCCTGGCATCGATCAGCACGCGCGCGCATTGCATATAGGTTGGGCTATGCAGTCCCGATGACAGAATAAAATGGCCTGAGAGAATTGCCCCGGCATCCTTGAATTCCTGCATAATCTGTGATTCGTCCATCGCCTTTCTCCCTATCGCCGCCGTATGGCGGGGTCCGGTAAAATTAATACCGTTTTCCTCACATATGACCAGACCCCGCTATTCAGCGGGGATTGGAATGTTATCGATCAACCGCGTGTTGCCCAGCCAGGCCGCTGCCAGCAGCCGCGCGTGGCCAGTGAATTTCTGCATCGGCTCGAGCGTGTCGGGATCGCACAGCGCGAGGTAATCCACCTTGAAGCCTGCCTTGGTAAGCACCGCTCTTCCCTGGTCGAGCACCGCCCTCGGGGAACCGTTGCGCAGGGCCTGCACAACATGACTCATCACCTCGAATAGCATCGGCGCTATTTCCCGTTCATGTGTGCTCAAATAGGCGTTGCGCGATGACATGGCCAGCCCATCCGGTTCGCGCACCGTGGGCGCGGCTATGATATCCACCGGCAGATCGAGGTCTGCCACCAGGCGGCGGATCACGCACAGCTGTTGATAATCTTTCTCGCCGAATACCGCGGCGTGTGGCAGAACGCGCATCAGCAACTTTGCGACGACGGTGGCAACGCCAGTGAAAAACCCCGGACGGAACTGCCCCTCCAGCATCTCGCCTATTTCTCCTGTGGAAATACTGGTACTGAACCCCTCTGGATACATATCTGCCATATCCGGCGCATACACCAGCGTTCCGCCAGCCTCCGCAATTTTTTTAATATCTTCATTGAACATCCGCGGATACTGGTTAAAATCTTCTTTTGGAGCAAACTGCTTCGGATTGACGAAAACGCTGACAACTACCGCATCCGCCTTGGTTTTCGCCAATTCAATCAGTGGCACATGCCCTGCATGCAGCGCTCCCATGGTCGGTACGAGAGCCACTCTCCGCTGGGCCAGAACCAGCACGGCCAGCTCCTTTTGCAGCTCCTCCATCGTTCGGGCAATGGTCAATTGCATCCTGTCCGCCGTTGTTTTAAGCTATGTCGCACAAGGTCATAAAGGTCATAAGGGTCTAGAAGAATGGAGCCTAAAAAGCAACCGGGGAATCAAGAAACACCGTTGCTTGCTGCATTATACGACGATCTGGTCGCGGGTGGGCGCATAAAGGAAGACCCTGCGCAGCGCAGTGTGCTGGACGTGCTGCAGCGCCTGAATGACAAGCTCGCCGTTCCTGTGCCCCCGATGGGCCCTCTCGCACGGCTGCTGGGCCGGAAATATACTGCTCCAAAAGGTATTTATATCTGGGGCAATGTCGGGCGCGGCAAATCGATGCTGATGGATTTGTTTTATGAACATGCGCCGCCCAGTAACAAGCGCCGCCTGCATTTTCATGCCTTTATGCAGGAGGTGCATGGCCGCCTGCATAAGCTACGCGCCGAGGAACGCCCGGATCCGGTAAAGATACTGGCCCGCCAGATAGCCCTGGATGCCCGGTTGTTATGTTTTGACGAATTACAAGCCCCCGATGTAACCGATGCCACCTTGCTCTACCGTCTGTTCTCCGGTTTGTTTGAGGCCGGTGTGACAGTGGTCAGCACCTCGAACCGCCCGCCGGGTTCGATTTATACTGGCGGCGTACAGCGCGAGCGCTTCCATAACTTCATTGCACTTCTGGAAAAACATATGACGGTGCTGTCGCTGTCAAGTGCGGCTGACTACCGTCACATGCAGATGAAATCCATGCAGAAGGTGTATTTCCATCCGCTGGGCAAGGCGGCTGACAATTTTATCGAGCAGGCACTCGATACCATCTGCAGCGATTGCAAACCGCAGCAGGAAACCCTGCTGGTGCAGGGGCGGCGCACTTCTTTTACGCTATACGATCAGGATATCGGCCAATTCACCTTCAGGGAATTATGCGAGAGCGCGCTGGGACCAGCGGATTACCTGGCGCTGGCGCGGCGCCTGGATACGGTCATTATTACCGGAATCCCTCAGTTGAGTGAGGAAAAGCGTAATGAAGCCAGACGCTTGGTAACACTCATTGACGCGCTTTACGAGCATGGGGTAAAACTCATCTGCACCGCTGAAACGCCTCCGGAAACCATTTATCCCGCGGGCGACGGCAGTTTTGAATTCCGGCGCGCGATATCGCGCCTGGCCGAGATGCAATCGGCCAAATGGATTGAAGCCTGAGTACCATGAGTATGCCCCTTCGTATCATCCTTGCCCAACCGCGTGGCTTCTGCGCCGGCGTGGACCGCGCCATCGAGATCGTCGAGCGCGCGCTGGAGCTGTATGGCCCGCCGGTTTATGTACGCCATGAAATCGTGCACAACAAGTGGGTAGTGGAGAATCTGAGCGCCAAGGGAGTCATCTTTGTCGGCGAGGTCGATGAAATCCCTGACGATGCCATTACCGTCTTTTCCGCGCATGGCATCTCCGAAAAAGTAGAAAACTCCGCCCGCCTGCGCAACCTGCCGGTGATTGATGCCACCTGCCCGCTCGTCACCAAGGTGCACCGCGAGGCGCAGCGTTATGAATCCGAAAGGCGCGAAATCGTGCTGATCGGACATGAAGGGCACCCCGAGGTGGAAGGCACCAGCGGCCGCGTGCAGGCAGGTGTGCATCTGGTGGAGGATGTGGACGACGTGGCGGCGCTCAATATCGTCGACCCAGATCGGCTGGCCTACGTTACGCAAACCACATTGTCGGTAGATGATACCAGAGATATCATCGCCGCCTTGAAGGCCCGTTTCCCTTCAATCGCCGGGCCGGAGTTGCGCGATATCTGTTACGCGACGCAGAACCGCCAGAATGCCGTGCGCGAATTGGCGCAAACTTGTGATCTGGTGCTGGTGATCGGCTCGGCCAACAGCAGCAATTCCAACCGCCTGCGCGACCTTGCCGCCGAGAGCGGCGTGCCGGCCCATCTCATTGACGACGCACGTTCACTGCAGCCGAACTGGTTCGAAGCCATTGCCGCCGTCGGTATCACCGCCGGCGCCTCCGCGCCAGAGCATCTGGTGCAGGACGTCGTGGCCGCCATCGGCAAACTCCGCCCGACGGAAGTATCCACCATGGCTGGAATAGTGGAAAACACCCGCTTCAAGCTGCCGCCGGAAGTAACAGGCGAGAAACGTTAGCTGCTAATCAGTGATAAAAATCCACTGAGATGCCTGCCGCCGCCGGTACTACGTCCGGATAACCGGCAAACCGGTAGCTGGTCGGCGACGTCTGACGGAACAGCACCAGCGGATGAGTGGTGTCCGGCGTCGTCATCGCCACGTAAAGCGCATCGGGTGAGAAGGCGAAGCGGGTCCCCGCCGTCGTGGGATCGCTGGTCCAGCCGGTAGGCGCTGGAAGCTGTACATAAGTGATTCCGCTCTGGTCTTCGAGTATCTTGAATAGCACGATATTGTCCCCGGCATTGCCGCCGAATGCCACATATTGGCTGTCCCCTGAGAACCGCAATCCCAGCGGATCGGTATTGCCGGTAACAGACTGCAGCGGAGAGGCTGTCGGGGTATAAAAGGTGGTGGATATTTCCCAGGGTTGAAACTCCGCGTTGCGGGTTGTGCCAATATATTGCTGGTTAGGCGACAGGCCGGAGGATACCGCGCCGGCGAACGATTCATCCGCATGGAATCCAAAGCTGTTGTTTGCCTTGCGGACATACAGCAGAATATCGCTATAGCTTGCATTGGTCAGCAGTAGAAAGTGCGATGTAATGGACACAGCGGTCGGGCGCGACGCAGGCAGAGTGCCGGTAATACCGCCAACAATCTCGTCGAACGTGTTCAATCCAGGGCTCTGCTTCCATAAGCTTACATAGGGGCTGACGCCTCTGGAAAGAACGAGATAGCCATCATCCGACATGGACGCGATCATGTTGGTGTCGTAAGCCGGGCAGTTCTCCACTGCCGCATCGTCTCCTGCTCCAACCGTGCCATCATCCTCAATTGGATAGACGACGCAACCTTCTTCGGAAAAGACCAGCAGCCCGGTATTGTTCGGCAGGAAAAATACCGCCCGTGCCTGTTCAGTAGCGACAGGATTGAGGTCAGCCTGTTTGGCCAGCCGCCCGCATTGCAGCCGGTAAGTATAGGCACTGTTGGGTTGCCCGCTCCCGAGGCTGAATCCTGCGATAAGATGCGGGCCGCGATATAATTTTTCCGTGTTATCATCATCATATGTATGAAGCTGCCAGCGCTCCTTGTAGGTTACGTAATGCGTAAATCGATCACCGGCGTTGACGGCGTTCTCGGTCCGGCTCCGCTGCACATAGGTGGCAGTATAGCCGGTATCGGCGCCGTTGCTGCCGCAATGGCAGTTCAACCGCTCGTCCGTGTTGGTGGAACCGCCATTGTAGCGGGTGCCGTTCTGCTGATAGGCGCCGTGTCCAACCGATCCAAAACTGACAAGCGCATAGACTGCTCCCATTGTGCGGTCACCTCCAGCCTCATCTTCCACGGCAATACCGCAGCTATCGGAAAGGCCAATGGTCTGAAATGCACGGTAATCGGTGGCATTGGCATCGACGGCATAAACGAATTTTCGTCCCCAGCCATCGTACATGAAAGTTTCCGGCAGATTCAGCGTCCGGAAAGGAACACTGCCCTCGATAACGCTGGCGGAAGAAAAATTAGCTGCTGGCGCGCCACCGACGCAGCTACCCCAGTTCGCCGCCTCGATACCATGATTTGCGTCGTCTTCACTTAGAGATGCATCGCCAGGACAAGGCAGCCGCTGATTGTCGCGCCGGAAGGCCAGGAGCGCCTCTTCGATAAGCTGCATTTTATTCTGGGTCTGGGCGCGGCGCGCGCTTTCCAGCGCCCCCTCTCCCATCTTAAGCGAGATGCCGGTAATGATGGCAATGATAATGATGACGATCGCGAGCTCCAGCAGGCTGAAGCCACGGCTTGATACCGGTCTTTCCATAGATCCCCTTGTAAAATCCCGATACTATTAGGATAACCGGCTTTCATTAAGGATTTGTTAATGGATGCGTGATGCAAGCTTGCTTCCGCCCGCTTATACCACGCATCCGGATTCCAGGGATTGCTACCTGCATGGTCTCTCCACTTCCAGGACCTTGAGCACGCGGCTCTGCTTATTCGGGGTGTACCAGGTAATGCTCTGGCCGACATACATGCCGATTAGAGCCGCACCTATGGGCGACAGAATCGAGATATTCCCCTTGGTAATATTAGCTTCATGCGGATATACGAGGGTCACCCTGTGCTTCTGTCCGGTCTCCATGTCCTCGAAAGTTAGCGTGGAATGCATAGTCACCACGTTCGGGACCGGCTCACTGCTTATGAGGATGTGGGCACGCCCCAATTCGCGCTCCAGGTATTCCAATACTGGATTCGCACTTTCTCTTTCGAAACTGCTGATCAGATCCTCGAGAAGATCAATGGTATCAGCTTGAATCGCGATTTCCGGCAATTGTTCTTTGTTCATAACATTATGCTCCATGAAATAAATGAGTGAGGAACTTCAAAGGAAGTTCATGAGATGAAATGGAATAGATTTGATGGAAGAGCCCCGGCGAAAATATTAAGCGGCGAAAGCCGGGGCGAAAGCGAGTTCGGGCGAAGCCAAGGATTTGAAATCCTGACGCAAGATGTCACGATAGATCAAAGAATCGCCAATAATCAGCATGGCCTTATTCTAGCAAAAATTGGTTGTCTGGTCAAATTGCACCTCCACGGCTTTGTCCCATCTGCAACAAATGTGGGATAGGCTTTCCCAGCACGGAAAACCATCGAAATTTTAGCATTATCCGGCCTAGGTTGCAGACATGCCTGAAGGCCCTTCCATTGTTATCCTGAAAGAGCTGGCTGCGCCATTTAAGGGAAAGATCGTGCTTGCCGCTACCGGCAATGCCAAGATGGAAAAAGAGCGCGTGGTGGGCCAGGCGGTGCTGGATATCAAAAGCTGGGGCAAGCATTTCCTGATCTGCTTCAAGTCATGCACCATCCGCATCCATTTCATGCTGTTTGGCTCCTACCGCATCAATGAGGAACGTGACATGCAGCCGCGCCTGAGCCTCAGATTCAAAAACGGCGTCATGAATTTCTATGCCTGCTCGGTGAGAATCCTGGAGGGCGACCTCGACGCGGTCTATGACTGGTCAGCCGATGTCATGTCGGACCGCTGGAACCCGAAAGCGGCAAAAAAGAAACTGCTAGAGCAGCCGCAGATGCTGGTCTGCGATGCGCTGCTGGATCAGCATATCTTCGCCGGCTCGGGGAATATCATCAAGAATGAAGTCCTGTTTCGCATCCGCGTGCATCCGAAATCCACCATCGGGACCCTCCCCGCCCGCAAGCTGAACGAAATGATCCGCGAAGTCAGGAATTACAGCTTTGATTTCCTGAAATGGAAAAAAGCCTATGTCCTGCGGAAACACTGGCTGGCCCACACCAAAACCACCTGCCCGCGCTGCCATATTCCTTTGCTCAAGGAGTATATGGGCAGGCACCGCCGCCGCACGTTTTATTGCAGGAAGTGTCAGAGGTTATACGGGTAGAGAGTGGTGGTCCCCAAGGCGACTAACCTCGAACCAAGTGCATCAATTTAATCAGGCGTTACAGCATATGGCAGATTGCTGCTAGATCACTAAAATTTGCTGTATACCCATATGATAATTCCCGCAACGCCAACCATACCCAGAATAAGCATATCCATGTTTCTGGGTGGCTGCTTAGATAGTCCTTGTCGAATAATCCTTACAATCAAATATGGAACAACAACGGCAAAAACAAATAAACCAGATAAATAAATATCGTCCCTGTAATACCTATTCCATCCATACCACCTCTTTAGCGGTTCTATTTCAGTCAAGGTATGGTGGGCGGTATTGGAATAACCTCGAACCGAGGGTATGAGTTTTTAGAAGGATTGCAATGGTTAAGAAATGCCATTAGATTCTACTAATCGGCAACTTAATAGTAAAGATTTACAAATGGAAAGCGTCATTATTTGGGTATCAGAAAATAAGGAGTGGCTGTTTAGTGGCTTGGGTTGCACTGTACTGTTGTTAATTGTTGGAATATTCAAAAAACACAAGGGCAGATCGAGCTCAATGACCCAAAAATCAGGTAATAGTTCAACTAATATTCAGGTGGGAGGTAATTTTACCGTTGGAGAAACAAAACCAAAGAAGCGGTGATCATTCCACCAACATTCAGTCTGGGCAATTAACAGTTAATGTTGGCATTTCCTACGCGGAAGCGCGCCAAATTTCACTAGACGTGATGAAAAGCGAGTTGGCGCCACTTACACAAGTGGCGTTTAATACTGCTGTAAGTCGTATAGAAGAATACGGCGATAAATTACTATCAAAAATTCAAGAGCGAAATCCAGCTGCCGTCCAGTCCTTTACTGACCCTGCCATCCAATTTGCACTAAAAGATGCACAAAAGGAATATGCCAAAACCGGAGATAATGATCTTGCTGAAGTAACGATAGATCTTTTGATAGATCGTATGCAGTGCGAGAAACGAGACCGCGTTTCGCTAGTGCTTGATGATGCACTAGGTAAAGCTACTAAACTTACATCAGGCGACTTGGATGCACTCTCCGTTGCCTTCTTATTCAAAGACTCAAAAAGAGTTGATCTAAACAATCACACAAAACTTTTAGCGTTTTTGGATTTCGTTAAGCAATTTTCTGTGAATGCCTCCACCAGTAATGCATCATTCCAATATATTGAATCACTTGGGTGCGCCTCTTTGATGCAGTTCTCTGGAATTTCTTTATGTGAAGTACTGCGCAAAAGCTATCCTGGGCTCTTTGCAAAAGGATTTAGTCAGGAAGAAATCCCGGATTCTTTTCCTCAAGCAATCCGTCAGAAAATAATTATTCCGTGTTTAAGCAACCCTAACTTGTTCCAAATCAATGCACTTGACGATTCGCGTGTTGAGCAACTAATCCAATCTGGAGATTTACCCGAAGACATCAAGCCTCAAATGCTGGATTATTTGAACAATCGGTGCATGAATGATGAAGAGCTAAAAGATAAGGTATTAGCGTTAAACTCGGAATTTCTGCAGATATTTGACTATTGGAACAACACAATCATCAAACAACTACGTTTAACAAGTACCGGTATTATGCTTGCACATGCGAACATACGTAGAAGGACTAATGAGAAGTATGATTTATCTATTTGGATAAATTAGACATAGAACCAGTCTGTAATCTCCCCAAAGCAGCGCCCTCGCTCGATTTTTTTCCTCCAAAGTCGCACGCATTCCATTTCGGTATCAACGCAGCAAAATGTTCGAACAAAAACCTAGAACCCTAGGGATTTCCTGCTGGAAAGGGACTCGATATACCCATGACTGACGAAGTCAGTCATGGTGGGCGGTAGAAGACTCGAACTTCCGACCTCCACGATGTCAACGTGGCGCTCTAACCAACTGAGCTAACCGCCCGTACCGGTCATAAAAAAGAGGGGAATTGATACCAGCAAATGTGCTGGGTGCGCAAGCAGATTATGGTTGTAAATAAGGCAGTACGGCCCTGTCAGGCCGCCGCGATGGCGGCAATTCCCGACGCCGGCCGGTCCATTTTCAGCTCGTTGCGGATTTTCCGCTCGAGTTCTTTCGGCATCGGGTAGGGCTTCGCCAGGTTGATGTTGAGAATCACCGCCGCCGTTTCAAGCAGGGACACCGCCGCCACCTGCCGGTCAGCGCGGTAAACATCGCGAATATGGCCAAGCGCCCAGGCCATATCTTCAATGGATACGGCGGCGGTCTGATCGGTATACTTGAGGCGGCTGACGATGGATTTGGCTTCCCGAAGCTCCGCATATTCGCGTGAAGATTTGCCCTTAAGGCGCCAGGGCATGAGGAATTCGTTGGTCAATTTGCTATTGAGGACCTCGAGGGCATACCCCAGGGCATTGCCCAGTTCGAGATAGGCCTGTTCTAATTGCTGCGGCGCAATATATTTAGGCGTTGCGGTCATAAATCCCTCCCTGGACTTTATTTATTCTTAGTATTCTTATTTCTTATTGGGGAAAAAACCACTAGCATAAAAAATCGAAAAAATCCAGCGTTAGTATTTTTATACCTTTTTTATGCACAATTTATACACAGGCGGGCGGCATGCTGCCATGCACACTTACTCTGAATCCTTTACACCCCATGGCCTCTGTTTTGCTCCAACTGGATTGGGGATTGCAAATCAACATTCCTCTCGTTAATGATGCCCCAGGGTGCGGTTTGCATTTCGTTTGCAAGTTCGCCGGAGAAATATTTATTAAGTACCCGTAGCTCAACTGGATAGAGCAGCGGCCTTCTAAGCCGCAGGTTGTGGGTTCGAGTCCCGCCGGGTACGCCAGTTCTAAGCCGCTGGCTCACGTTTGTACATCTCAGCCATAGCTTCATCGAGCGTGAGTTGACCGCGCAGCGCGGTGAAGCCGTTACTCCCAGCATCAGTTGAGTATCCCAGTCGTTTTACTGTTTCCAGGTCAATGCCTTAAGATCGGGTCCTTAAAGCACACCTGCAACCAATTGTTACTAGTGCGTAAGCCAGCACAATTACCGGCCCGGCTGGCGAATCAATGAGGGAGGAGGCCAAGATGCCGATAAGTACCGATGCAACGCCACATCCCCATGCCGTTCGTTGCTCGTTCCGCGTTCCAGCTGCCGCCAGCGCTGGAAGGATAAGGCTGGCGAAAACGACATAGACGCCGACAAGCTGCACCGACGATGTAATCGCCGCTGCAAAGACCGCATAGAACCACACCCCGCGCCGAAACCGCTGTGGCCAGATAAACCACAGTGCTAGGATCAGCGCATATATAGGCGCATGGACAAGGACATCTTGCCAAGTCACGAAGAGGATTTGTCCTGACAAGAGATGCTGTACCTCCTCGCCGCCATGCGGGCGATCAGCAAGAAGCAACAATGCCATCGACGCCGCCAGCACAAAACCGCAGCCGATAATGGCTTCCTGCTGGGAAGGCCACCGTCGTTCAACAAGACTAAAGGCCGAAGCAGCCGCGAGCGCGCAGAGGAGCGCCAGGCTTTGCGCTGCCCACCAGGAAGGCTCGCTCCACAGCAGGGAGGCGATGACGACGCCAAGTCCCGCAATCTGAGCGATGGCAAGGTCGATAAAAATAATACCGCGCTTAAGCACTTCGATGCCCAGCGGCGCATGGGTAAGCGCAATCATGAGGCCAGCTGCTAAAGCTGGCCCCACGATTTCCACTGTCCCGGCGTCAATGTGCGCCACGATTGGTTGCCGGTCGGTGCCCATGTATAGCGAACATCAGCAGCATAGAGATGAGTATCGCCGGTGAAATTCACCACGTCTTCGTTGCTCAGACGTCCGCCAGTATCACCGGACAGCACATAACCTCCGACGCGCCAGTTTTGGTTATCGCCGATATCACCGCCAACGCGAGCAAATCCTGACCATGCCCCAATGCCGTCACCACTAGCGCTACCGAAGGGATAGTCATCGCCACGGAAGATGCCGCCGCCAACTTCAGAATAAAAATTGGTTGGAAGAATATAGGTAAATTCAACACCATCGTCGTTGAAGGCATTGTCGAGAAATACACGGTACGGCAATGGACGGTCAGCAAAGTCATCCGCATGGGTGTGATGCTCATTTAAGTAACCCAGCGTCCATAAGGCACGTCCGGCTTTAAGTGTAGCGCCGGTGGGTAAGCCCATTCCTGGCAGCGTCTGCACAAGGGCTTCTTCGAGCTCGATTTCGGTTTCACCGTCATGCTCGGCAATAGCCGCCGTAGCGCTTCCATAAAATTTATCATCCACATTGGCTGAAAAATTGAGTTCGGTATGCTCAACCGAAAGCCCCCCTTTACCACGCTCACCTTCGTGTCCGACGGCAAAACCGGCTATGTCGCCTTCATCCTCGGAAAACGAGCGATATTGCCCATTCAGAATGACTCCGATGGACGGATTGAAGCTATTGTTGCGGATATCACGCGACGTAGTTGCAGGCGTTACGGATGACTGCCGGGCTGGTGCAGGCCCAGCAGCGGGGGCCAGTGCAGCATTCGTCTTAGTCCGTTCGACCTCAGAAAGCTTCTTTTCCAAATCGGTAATGCGGCTTTCATAGGCTTGTCGTATGGCCTGAATCTCTTTACGTAAGGCAGCTACATCCGCATCGGACGCAGCATAAGCAGGAATAATGGTAGTGGAAAGCAGCGTGGCCAGCACCACGCCGTAAGATAGCGTTTTCATGGATAACCTCTTTTCGTGATTGAATACGGACAAGCGCACCCCCCTCAGGAGCGGCGCTTTTTAAACGGTATTGCTATTAGGAAAAGAGGTGGAGAGGAGGTGCGCGTGGGAAAGCAGGACGGTAGGCTTCTTCCTTATGGAAGGAGGTCAGTGTGGCAGGAAGCGGGACCGCAGATGCCACTTCGAGCTGCATGACAGGGGCTGATGGCAATCCCGGAGCCTTAGTATGCTCGGAAAAGAGCTGTATGTCGCAGGCTGCGCCATGATGTTTGTGCTGCTCAGGCCCGAACTCTGCCGTATGCAAGGCAACCGACAACTGCGCGGCCAGAAAGAAGGCCACGGTAAGGAAGCGTAATAGATAAAGTCGGGTTACTTGCATGGCCTCACCATAAAAACATTTATGATTGATGGCAAGTTTCTATCAGTATTCTCTGTTCCAGAGAAGTTGGTTTGCGCGCCGGTTTGCAGTCTCCTGCCTAAACAGCACTTTGTAAGGTTAAAGGCTTTATCACTCTGTTACACTTTTCACCTGTCGTAAGACTGCTTCCGTCTTCGCTAAGAACGGTGTAATTAGGTGCGAGTAAGCGCAATGGCGTTAAACCCGGGAGCAAAATGATTTGCCTCCCTTCTAATCTAAGCTGTAGGTCGTGAGTTCGAATCTCGCCGGGCACGCCAGTTTTCGTTTATCAGAGCCTTATTTCTTCTCCCTGACTCGTAATGGCAACTTAATCCGAATCTGGATAGGGTCTTCTTCCAAGTATTTCTCAAAGCGTAGCCCGGAGAGTTCGATAGCATCGATCTAATCGGAGTCGCCCCGGTGGAATGCTTTGCATCTGTCTGATTTAACTAATTATGGAGATTTTATGGCTAGAAGCACAAGCAGCAGAAGCTCGCGTGCCCAATCCCGGGAACGTGATGAAGAAGGCCGTTTCGTTAGCGAAGATGACGATAACCGCCGTTCCTCCCGTTCGAGCCGCAGCTCACAGTACGAAGATGATGAAGATGAATACGGCAATGGACGTTCACGTTCAAGCCGTGGTTCGTCATCGCGCTCCAGCCGCAGCTCAAGGGACTACGACGATGATGAGGATGATTATCGTTCCTCGCGGCGCTCGAGCCGCGGCCGTTCATCCAGTTATGAGGATGAGGACGAGGACGACTATCGTTCATCGCGTCCCGGCCGCCGCAGCAGCAGCCGTTACGAAGATGAGGATGAGGACGAGGGCAGTTACTCTGGCTCTTCCTCCCGGCGCCGCTCTTCACGCGGGCGCAGTCAGGGCGGCTGGTTTGGCGATACGGAAGGCCATTCCCGCGCCGCTCGCGAAGGCTGGCAAAATCCCGGACATGGGGACAGCGGCTGGTTTGGCGATCCGGAAGGTCATTCCCGTGCTGCCCGCGAGGGGTGGGAACGTGGACATCGCGGACAACGGAGCAGCAGGTATGATGACGAACGTTCCTCACGCCGCCGCAGCTCCAACTACTAGGGACGAAATGGTGGAAGGAGGGAGCAATGCTTCCTCCTTCGCTGGCGCCTTCTGGCAGGTTACTTGCGCCTTCTGGAGAGGATTCCGGAATGCAGAGGCTCCTGCTGGCGAACTCATTGAACAGGAAAAGGAGCTTCGCGAACATCTGAGTGAATGTCAGGTGGATAAAATGGTGGAAGACAGCTTCCCGGCCAGCGATCCGCCCAGCACCTATTAATCTGCATACGGTAAGTCCAGGTACAATCGACATCGAATTGAAAAGGAGAATGATATGGAAACGCACAGTCGCAATCAGATTGGAAGAAATGACAACCGCGCCATCCTATGGACCGTAGTGGCGCTGGTGGTCGTAGCCGTACTTGCCTATATCGCGTACGCCGCATACCGCGACGACAATTACGCCATCCAGACCGGTACGCAGAATACGGTAACAGGTACCCCCACTACCAACCCCAACACCATGAACCCGTAAATCCATTACGGTACCACTGCAAGCAGTTAATCAAGGAGGCATTTATGGCTAGGCATCAAGACTATAACGACGATTATTCCGGAAACTACGGCTCGCAGAGCGGCGGCTACTCCGGCAGCCGCTACGGCAGTGATTATGACGAGGATAACGAGTATGGCCGGAGTTTTAGCAATCGTTCTGGCGGTGGCTATGGCAGCAACTATGGTCGCAGCAATTATCGCGGATACGGACGCGAGAATGACATGGATGATGATGAACGTTATGGCCAATCTTCTGGCCGTTCTTCCTATGGCCGCGGCTATGACGAAGACATGGGCTATGGCCGCCGCAGCTATGGCAGCCAGTCAGGCAGCCGCTACGGACAGGGTTCCACCGGTGGTTTCGGTGGTGGCTATGACGAAGACATGAACTACAGCGGTGAACGTTATGGCCGCGGCGGTAGCAGTTCCGGCAGCCGCTACGGCGGTGGCTATGGCGAAGACATGGGCTATCGTGGCGAACGTTATGGCCGCAGCGGCAGCAGCTATGATAGCCAGCCTGGCAGACGCTTTGGCGGCTCCTCCGGTAGTGGCTATGGCGACTACGGCAGCCAGTCCGGCAGTTACTATGGCCGCGGTAGCAGTGAGTATGGCCGTAGTGGCGGTAGCAGCTATGGTCGTGATGACGATGAGGATTATTCCTACCGTAACCGTTACTAGTTTGCCCGGTGCGCCAGGGGAAGATTTCTTTCCCTGCGCACCGGCTGACGGCAGGAAAGCGACCATGAAGCCGAAGGATGAGAATGCCAAGGGCAGGCAGTGGAAAACGCCCGTAGATCTGCCGGGGGTTCTGCCGGAGGATTACGAAGCAGCCATAGAGAGTAGCCGTGATTCCGCTGCGCCATCAGGACAGGACAGGAAGGACGGGACTACCGGGTTCAGTCCCCAGCTTGGCGGGCATGGTAAAGCAGGAAAAAGCCACACCAGCAGCTTTGATCTCGCGCCGTCCGACCGCCCTGCCTCATCCAGCGCCAAAGCCGCCTCCCCGACAGGTCGTGATCCAATGACCTCCGTAATCGGCAGGGTGAGCAGGAAGTCCGGGGAGATGGATTAGAACATTTTCAATACCTAATGCCCTCACCCGCCGCCTTTTCGCTGACGCGAAGCGCCCAAATGTCGATGGGTAAATAACGAAAATGCTCTAGCAGAGCCTAGTGTAGAGTCTCAGCAGATTCTTTAGCCGATGGGCTGAAGACGATCAATCCGCTGAGGCAATCAGATCCGCCCAGCCGCGTCCGGCCCGATTCGAGGCATTGTATCAACAGGGCGTCTTCGAGTACGGCGGTCATGGTCGGTCTGATGAAGGCCGGGCTGGTGGCATTCGGCGGCATGTTGTTCATGACGGTAAGGGTGCCATCGGCGTAGCTGATCGTATAATTGACGGCGCTGGCGCCGAAGGCCGTGATCTGGTAGATGCCGACCGGCGAGTTTTCATCGGCCAGCGTGGAGAATTGCAGGTTGCTGACCACTGCCGCCGTATCGCCATTGACCAGTCCGTTGTAGCTGGCGGTAAAGGCCGGGTTGGAATCGCCGACATACCTGCTGACGCTGATGGGGGTGATGGTCATGGCCCGCGGGTTCACGGTCAGCGAACCATTATTGTAGCCGATCGTGTAGTTCGCCGCGTTGAAGGTGCCGCCGATCGCGCCGGAGGGAGTAATGGTCCAGTTGCCCACATTCCAGTGTCCGCTCGGGGCAGTAGTCGCGTTGGTACCGTAGGTGACCGAGCCGATGGTCTGCCCGCCGACGAGGCCCACGGCATTGAAGCCGTTATAAGTATTCCCCGCGCCGTAGGTCATGGTCTTATTGCTGGCGGTGATGGTCAGCGCGGCGGGGGTAATGTCGGCGGTGGTCGCCGGCTGGGTCAGGCTGTAATTGGCTGCATCGGCGCCGCCCAGGGTGAATCCGGAGGTACTGACCGCGATGCCATTGCCGACATCGGATTGCGCGAAGGTACCGGTGGCGCCTCCGACGTTCAGACTCACCACATCCGCTCCGACTACGCCCACTCCCAGGCTGGCGCCGCCGGTGTTCAGCGTGGCGGCGGTGGTTGCGTCATACACCTTGTTATTGGCGGTCACGCCGTTGACGGTGATGCCCAGCTGGTTGACCGCCAGCGCGCCGTCCACATAGGTAATGCTGTAGTTGGCGGCGTCGAAGGTGCCGCCGTTGGCGTTGGCGGCAGTGATATCCCAGTTGCCAGCATTCCAGTTGCCGCTGGTCGATAGGGTGGCGTTGGTGGACAGATCGACCGAGCCGACGGTTTCGCCGCCGATCAGGCCGGTGATATTATACCCGTTGAACGTATTGCCTGCGCCGTACGTCATGGTCTTGTCGGTGGCGGTGATGGTCAGCGCCGCCTGACTGACGGTCAACTCTCCATCCACATAGGTGATGTTGTAATTCGCGGCATCGAAGGCAGCGCCGGAAGCGTTCGCGGCAACGATATCCCAGGTTCCGACGTTCCAGTTGCCGCTGGCGGAGAGGGTGGCGTTGGTGCTCAGGTCCACGGAATCGATGGTATCGCCATTGACCAGCCCGACGGCATTATACCCGTTGAAGCTATTGCCCGCGCCGTAGGTCATGGACTTGTCGTTGGCGGTGATGGTCAGGTTGGCCTGGTTCACGGTCAGGTTGGCACCCGTGTAGTTGATGGCATAGCCGTTGCTGGCGGCCAGGGTTCCGATGGTGATCGCGTAGACTCCGGCATCGGGGAAGGCGCCGGCATTGCCGGCGGCGCTGGTCAGCGCGCCCGTCATGACGGAAACATCGCAGCCGTCCGAGCAGAAGAAGGTGTAGGTCAGGGTCGGGATGGCCTGGCCATAAGTGATAGTCTGAGCGTTGGCGACAATATCGATGTAGAGACCTTGCGCGTTTGAGTAGAACATGATGCTGCCCGCCTCGACAACATCGCCCGGCGGATACCCGGCATAGGTAGTGCTGTAGATTTCATCCGGCAGCACCAGGCCGTTCAGCGTATTATCATCGGGATCGACCGAGTAGATTAGCCAGCGGCCGCCGCCGGTCATATTGAAGACACCCGCTCCGGCACTGTTGATGTAGTCATCCCCCGAGGCGAGCACGACGGCAGCGTTGGTGCCGGTATCGTCGCTTGAGCTGGTAATCTGGCCGGTGGTCAAAATGTCATGGCCAGCGCCGGTCATGAACTGCACCGGCTTATCGAACGTATGGCCCGAATTAATAGTCATCTGCCCGGCCGTCGCGCCGCCGATGGTCAGGAACGTCCCCGCACCCCAGTTCAGATACCCCAGGTAGGCATCGGTGATCGCCAGCGTACCCGCCCCTGCCCCGACGCCTACCGTGGTATTCGCCGTATACGGTGCGATGGTCAGGCTGGCGGCGCTGTTGATATTGAAGGCGGCAGTGAGCACGATGGTATCCGTCCGCACCGTGATATCGCCGGTGCCGCTGGTGACAATGGCATCGGCGACATCCAGATACACGCCGAAATTGGTCGCCGTATCGCCGCCGCCACGCACGCCATTAATAAAGATATCGCCGCTGCCGGTGGTTGTAATGGTGCTGCCGGCATCCGCAACATAAATGCCATAATTATTCGTGCCCGCCCCAGCGCCACCGCCAGTACCATCAACTGCGACGGTACCATCGGCCGCGGTGACGATAGCACCAGCTAATAGATAGACGCCATAATTGCTGGCGCTATTGGTATTGCCGCCTCCTATGCCAGTGATGGTAATACCGCCGGTAGCGGTATTAGAAATAGTACCGCCCCCTGCAGTACCATCAACTATTACTCCGTAATTAGTGTCAGCGCTGCTGTTGCCGCCGGTACCGGTAAGCGTGATCAATCCACCGCTGCCGGTAATGGATCCGTTGACGTAAATACCGGCATTCGTATGGCCGCTGTTGCCACCGCCAGTGCCGTCAAGGGTAATGGCGCCGCCGCCGGTGGTACGAACACCATCTACACTCTCAATCCAGATACCGTGATTGCCAATGCCGCTGCCGGTGAGATTTCCGCCCTGGCCGGTAATGCTTACCGCGCCGGTGCCAGTGGTTTGGATAGTGCTGTTGTTGCCGGTGACATAGACGCCAAAGTTGGTAACGCCGATACCCGCCCCGCCGCCGGTGCCATCTACAGTCACGGTGCCATCCTCTGCAGAGATAACACCAGCATTATCAACGATAACGCCATAATTGGTCTGGCTATTGGTATTCCCGCCTCCTTCGCCAAGAACCGTGATGCCACCGCTGCCGGTATTAGTAATACTTCCGGCAACAACATAAACACCATGATTGCTGTTGCCGCTGCTGTCGCCGCCAGTGCCGGTAATGGTTATCAGCCCACCGCTGCCGGTGATGGCGGAGGCGACAACCACTCCATAGTTACCGGCGCCGCTATTGCCGCCGCCCGTACCGTCTACAGTAATCGTACCGCCGCCGCTTGCTTCGATAAGGCCGGAAGTGCCTAAAATGACCCCATAATTCAATTGACCGGCCCCTGTCAGGTTACCACCTTGGCCGGTAACACTGATTGCACCAGTGCCTGTCGTCGTGATGGCGCTATTCGCCCCGCTGACCACCACGCCGTAATTCTCCATACCGATCCCAGCGCCGCCGCCAGTGCCGTCGACTGCGATTGTACCATCCTCTGCGGAGATAATAGCGCCGCCCGTTATCGCGATGCCATAATTCCCTGAACTATCGGTATTGCCGCCACCCTGGCCGTTCAGGGTGATGGCCCCGCTGGCAGTATTCGTAATCGCCGCAGAAGCACCGGTAACAGAGATACCATAATTGAATCCACCGCTGGCCTGGCCTCCTACGCCGGTAATATCCACAAGCCCCCCGCTGCCGGTGATGGAGCCTTCGACAGTTACACCAAAATTAGCCGCACCACTATTGCCGCCGCCCGTGCCACTGACGGTGATCGTACCGCCGCCGGTGGTCTGGATACCATTGGCAATGTATACGGCGACACCATGGTTGCTGGTACCGCTGCCAGCCAGGTTACCCCCCTGGCCGGTGACGTTGATTGCGCCGCTGCCGGTAGTCTGTATAGTACTATTCGCACCGCTTATGGAAACGCCAATGTTCGTTGCGCCCAATCCCGCACCTCCGCCGGTGCCATCTACCGTGACGGTGCCATCCACAGCCGAGATAACACTGGCTGCCGTAGCCCACACGCCAGTATTACTGCCGCTATTATTGATGCCGCCGCCGATGCCGGTGATGTCGATAGCACCAGTGCCGCTGGTCTGGATGGTGCTGGCACTAAGCTTAACGCCGTAATTATTGCCACCGGCATTCGCCCCCCCGGTTCCAATGATGCTGATATCGCCGCCGCCAGCGTTGATACTGGCCGTATCCAGGTCGACGCCGCTAACGTTGTTATTATCCCCCAGCGCTGCATTCGCCGCCGGATCCGCCCCGCCGCCGAGGGTGATGTCGCCGCCGCCGCTGGCAATGGCCGTGCCGCTGCCGAGGCTGATGGCGCCAGTGGCGACGCCATCGCGGTTGGAATTCA
>CAYXYU010000007.1:0-107669 GCA_964469525.1 uncultured Rickettsiales bacterium
ATGAGTCGCGCCGCATCGACAACCAGCTGCGCGGCCGCTCCGGCCGCCAGGGCGATCCCGGCGCCTCGAAATTCTTCCTCTCGCTCGAGGACGATCTGATGCGCATCTTCGGCTCCGAGCGCATCGACGGCTTGCTGCAGAAGCTCGGCATGAAGGAAGACGAGGCGATCTTCCATCCTTGGATGACGCGGACGATCGAGCGTGCGCAGCAGAAGGTGGAGCAGCGCAATTACGAGATCCGCAAGAACCTGCTCAAATATGACGACGTGATGAACGATCAGCGCAAGGTGATTTACGAGCAGCGCATCGAGCTGATGGAGGCGTCCGACGTGTCGGAGACGATTGCCGCCATGCGCGAGGAGATCAACCACGACCTGGTGGTGGCGCATGTGCCGCCGAAATCCTATCCCGACGCGTGGCAGACCGAAGGGCTGGAGAAGGAGCTGTTCCGTGTCTACGGCCTGCATCTGCCGGTGGTGGACTGGGCGAAGGAGGAAGGCATCGCCGACGAAGAACTGACCAAGCGCATTGATGAAAACACCGCCGGTCATTTCGCGGAGAAGGCACAGAAATACGGCGACCCGATCATGCGCATGGCCGAGAAGCGCATCCTGCTGCAGACGCTCGACCAGCTATGGAAGGACCATCTGCTGTCGCTCGACCATCTGCGTCAGGGCATCCATCTGCGCGGCTACGGCCAGCGCGATCCGCTCAACGAGTACAAGCAGGAGGCCTTCACCCTGTTCGAATACATGCTGAACCATCTGCGCGAGATGGTGGTCAGCCGCCTGTCTCACCTCGAGATCCACGTTGAGGCGCCGCCGCAGATGATGCCGCCGCCTTCCTCGCGCAAGATGTTCGAATCCCGCCAGGATCCTGCCGCCGGGTCAGCGCCGAAGCTGGTGCCACCGACGCCAAAGGTCGGCCGCAATGAACCGTGCCCGTGCGGGAGCGGCAAGAAATATAAGCACTGCCACGGGGCGATTGCGTAACCGTCATTGCGAGGAGCCGTAGGCAACGAAGCAATGACGGTTACACCCCCGCCGTGATCGGGCCTTCGGCGCGGCCGTGGACGAACTGGTCGACATGGTCGTTGCCGCTGCGATCGATGTCGCCGGCGGCACCCTGCCAGATGATCTTGCCGTGGTAGAGCATGGCCACCCACTGGGCGATCTTGCGCACGCTGGCCATGTCATGCGTAATGGAAAGGGTGGAAGCCCCGAGTTCGCTCGAGCATTTGACGATCAGCTGGTTGATGACATCGGCCATGATGGGATCGAGGCCGGTGGTCGGTTCGTCGAAGAAGATGATCTCGGGCTTGGCGGCGATGGCGCGGGCCAGCGCGACGCGCTTCTGCATGCCGCCCGACAGTTCGGCGGGCGACAGGTCGGCGACTTCCGGCTTCAGGCCTACAGCCTTGAGCTTTTCCTCGGCGAGCTGATGTGCCTCCCGGCGGCTGATCTGGTGGTTCTGGAGCAGCGCGAAGGTGATGTTCTCCCACACCGGCAGCGAATCGAACAGTGCGCCGCCCTGGAACAGCATGCCGAACTTACGCATGACTTCCTGCCGCTCGCGCATGGACAGGTTCGTTACTTCCTCGCCGTCAATCATGATGCTGCCCGAATCGGGCGTGATGATGCCGAGGATGCATTTGAGCAGCACCGACTTGCCTGACCCGGAACCGCCGATCACGACGACGGATTCGCCCTGGCCTATCGTGAGGTCGATGCCGTCCAGCACGACTTTCCTGCCGAAGGACTTGCATAGGTTTTTGACTTCGATTTTGGCGGTCATCAGTCGGCAAACAGAATGGCGGTGAGGAAATAATTCGACAGCAGGATCAGGATCGAGGCGGAGACAACGGCATGGGTGGTGGCAGCGCCGACCCCTTGCGCTCCGCCTTTCGAGTGGAAGCCGTGATAGCAGCCCATCAGCGTGATGATGAAGCCGAATACCGACGCCTTGATCAGCCCGGACACCACGTCCTTGGTCTCCAGGAATTCCACTGTGCTTTTAAGGTATGGTATCGGCGAGAAGCCGAGCTCATGCACCGAGACCATATAGCCGCCGAACACGCCGATGATGTCGCCAATCAGCACCAGCACCGGCAGCATGGTGATGCCGGCGAGCAGGCGCGGCAGCACGAGGTATTTATACGGATCGGTCGAGAGCGTGGTCAGCGCATCGATCTGCTCGGTAACGCGCATGGTTCCGATTTCGGCGGCATAGGCGGCTCCGATGCGGCCCGCCACCATCAGTCCGGCCAGCACCGGCCCCAGCTCCCGCGTGATGGAGAGCACAACGACGATGGCGATCGAGCTTTCGGCATTGAAGCGTGAAAAGCCGGAATAGCTCTGCAGCGCCAGTACGGCGCCGGTGAAGATGGCGGTGAGTCCAACCACCGGCAGCGAGTAATAGCCGAGCTCAATAAGCTGCTTCATGAGCATCTTGCCGTAAAAGGGTGGGCGGAACAGGCCGCTCATGCTCGCCCACACGAAAATCGCCACGCGGCCGATGGCGGCGAGGAACTCGAAGAACATGCGTCCGATAGGCGCGAGGAAGTTCATGCAAGCGTTTTAAGGGAGAAAAAAAAAGAAGTCAAAGAAGGGGAAACTTATTTTCTCAGTAAGGAAATACTTAAGAGAGTTGATTAACAGAAAAGTATGTCAAGTATTTAATTTAAAAAAATATCCAATTAAATCAAAAGATTATTTTATTGAGATTATATATTTCTAGATTTCTATTGGATATCATATTTAAAATTGATATAAGTAATTAGAAGATGAGATAAGGGAAGTGAGTAGTGTCCCGGACTCCTAGATCAGAAGAGGGCTAACTCTTTAGATCAGTAAAGCACTTAATCAGTAAAACAAAGATTTTGGCGATATCCAGATAGTCTCTGGGTCGCCATTTTTCTTTCTTTTCTTTCATAAGCTCCTCCAATTATAGAGAGATTAATGAGAAAAGGTCTCATCACCTTACAAGCACCATGCTTGCCTTGCTTTCAAGCATTGGTCTTATAGGTGCTCTCTTAATCAGAGGCCGGGCTCACTACCCGATTAGAATATAACTTATTTGAAAAGTTACGTTAAGAGTTTTTATAAAGTCGCTTCACCCGCCGCCCTAGGCGCGTGAATATCTCGTAGCCGATGGTGTTACAGGCGGTGGCCACGTCATCCACCGTCTGTTCTTTATTGATGAACTCGGCGCGTATCTCCGGCGCCAGCAGGCGCTCCGGCACGCCGCTTACATCCAGCGCCAGCATGTCCATCGAGATGCGTCCAATGATAGGAACCTTGTGCCCGGCGACATAGGCGAAGCCGCGGTTGCTTAAAGAGCGGAAGTAGCCGTCGGCGTAGCCGATACCGGCGATGGCGATGCGGCTGCCTTTTTTCGCCTGGAACGTGGCGTCATACCCCACGGTTTCATCGCGTTCGAGCGTGCGTATCTGCAGCAGCGGGGCGGACAGAATCGCGACCGGCTGCATCGGATTCTTCCCTTTGGCCGGGTTGATGCCATAGAGGGCGCAACCGGGCCGGGCGAGGTCGAAATGGAACGCGGGCGGCAGAAAAATTCCCGCCGAGTTGCACAGGCTGGCGCGCACTCCCGAAAACAAGGCAAGTGCCGTCCGAAAACGGTCCAGCTGCTGCGCGTTCTGCGGATGTTCCGGTGCATCGGCGCAGGCAAGGTGCGACATGAGGAGTGTGCAGTTGGCGGTTGGCGGTTGGCGGTCGATCACAATCTTTACATCATACTCGCTTAATCCCAGCCGGGTCATACCGGTATCGACGTGGAGCATATATTCCAGTCGCTGGCCGCCCGCTGCCAGTCGCTGGTATTGCTCCAGCGTATTCACCACCGGCGTCAGTCGGTAATGGGCGTAGTCATTCTCCTCGTGGGCAAACAGGCCGTTAAACACGCTAATGGCTGCCTCCGGCAGAATGGCGCGCAGCTCAACCCCTTCCTCCAGCGTGGCGACAAAGAACTCGTGGCAGCCTTCCTGCCACAAGGTTTTCCCAACCGCCTCGATGCCCATGCCGTAGGCGTTGGCCTTGACGACGGCGGCAACGGCTTTCTTCGCATGGCGGGACTTCAGCAGACGGTAATTGGCGGCGATGGCGGAAAGATCGACTTCGAGGGTCGCGGCAGGATGCATTAGCGCTGCTCGTAGCCGTCCGCCAGGTTGTCGAACTGGGTGAGGCTGGCGTCGAAGCGCAGCTTGACGTTGCCGATTGGGCCGTTGCGGTGCTTGGCGACGATCACCTCGGCCACATTCATGGCACGGTCCATGTCCTGCTGCCAGGTGGCATGCTCGGGGGTGCCTTCCTTGGGCTGCTCGCGCGCGATGTAATATTCCTCGCGGAAGATGAACATCACCACGTCGGCGTCCTGCTCGATTGAGCCCGAGTCGCGCAGGTCGGCCAGCTGCGGTATTTTGTCGCGCGGCTTGGTGCCGCGGTTTTCCACCTGGCGCGACAGCTGCGACAGCGCCAGCACAGGCACGTCGAGCTCCTTGGCAATGGCCTTCAGGCCCTGCGTGATCTCCGATACTTCCTGCACGCGGTTATTGAGCGCGAGCGAAGCGCTGCCGCGTACCAGCTGCAGGTAATCTACCACCACCAGCTTCAGATTATGCATGCGTTTCAGGCGCCGCGCGCGCGAGCGCAGGCTGGAGATGGACAGGGCGGGCGTATCATCGATGAAGAAGGGGAGGGAGGCCATCTGAGTGCTGGTACGCACCAGATGGCTGAACTGATCGGAGGAAATCTTTCCATGCAGGATTTTGGCGGAGTTCAGCTTGCTGGCGCTCGACAGCATGCGCGTCGTCAGCTGCTCGGCGGACATTTCAAGCGAGAAGAAACCGACGCAGCCGGTGTCTTTGGCGCTCATTCCTTTATCCTTATCCTCCACGAGCGACAGGCAGGCATTATAGGCGATATTGACGGCCAGGGCCGTTTTCCCCATCGACGGGCGGCCGGCGAGAATCAGCAGGTCGGAGCGCTGCAGCCCGCCCAGCAGGTTGTCCAGATCCTTGAGGCACGTCGGCAAGCCGACCAGGCCGCTATTGCGAATGGCGTGATCGGCATGGTTGATTGCCTGAGTCAGCGAATGGCGGATGGCTTTGAAGCCACGGTCGGCGCTGCCTTCCATCGACAGGTTAAACAGCTTGTGCTCGGCCTCCTCGATCTGTTCGACCGCCGGCTTATCGAGCTTGTGCTCATAGGCGGTGTTAACCACCTCCTCGCCGATACCGATCAGCTGGCGTTTCAGCGCCAGGTCGTAAATCATACGGCTGTAATCGGCAATGTTGATGACAGTGATGGCGGAGACTGCCAGCTTGGCCAGGTAGGCCGCTCCGCCGATGTCAGCGAGCGTCGGGTCCTGGTCGAAATAGGGCTTGAGCGTGACCGGGTTGGCAATCAGTCCCTTGTCGTGGAATTTGTGGATGGCCTCGAAAATTCGCTGGTGTACCGGCTCATAGAAATGCTCGAACCGCAGCTGGTCGCCGATATGCTGGAGCGCATCGTTATTGACCAGGAGCGCCCCGAGCAACGCCTGCTCCGCCTCGATGTTGCACGGCGCTTCACGGTAAGGCGCTTCAATGCTCTCTTTCAGCAGTTCAGGGTTCGCGGTGAGGATGGAAGCCATGGGTAGTTGCCGGTTGCTGGTTACCAGTTGCTAGTAATAGAGCGGCAACGGGCCGTTGACAACCAGCAACTGGTTACGCGGCTTCGTGTTCAACGCGAGTGATGTTGACCGTAATAGTGGCGGTGACTTCGGCGTGCAGCGTCAGGCGGACTTTGTATTCGCCGGTGGTCTTGATGCTGCCCAGCATGACGATCTGGCTTTTCGGGATGTCGTGGCCGGCTTCCTTCAGCGCCTCGGCGAGGTCGCGCACGGTGACCGAGCCGTAGAGCTTGCCTTCCTGGCTGGCCTGACGAACGAGGGTCAGAGTGGTGCCGTCGAGCTTTTTGGCCTCTGCTTCGGCGGCGGCCTTGGCCTTGGCGTTCTGTTCTTCGATCAGGTGGCGGCGCTCTTCGAACACTTTCTTGTTCTCTTCGCTGGCGCGCAGCGCTTTCTTGCGGGGAATGAGGAAGTTGCGGGCATAGCCATTCTTCACCTTCACTACGTCGCCGATACCGCCCAGACGGGCAATGCGTTCCAATAAGATAACTTCCATGACCTGATCTCCTGCTATAGCTAAGAGGTTAATAATATTTCGCCACCGGGCGAAAAAGGGGCTAATGTTTAGATGAATTTTTACTGACTGACAAGCCCTTAATCTGATGCATGATGCCCATGCCCGAAAGAATCAGGGCTGGCCAGAACAGGACGAAAATGACCAGATAGATGAAAAACAGGAAAAGTCCACGGCTTGGCCAAGATGCGCTGGTTTGGTGCATCAGCGCTGCGCCGCACAGGAAATAGGGCAGCATCAGCGAAACCAGAGTGGATTTACCCAGGAAGCGCATATCCGGGCTGCCGATCAGCGAGGCGAGGGCGCAGATGGCGAGCAGCGTCAGCATCCAGCCCGGCGGGATGAAGGGCACGATGGTAAAGTCGGGGCGCTGCTGCATATCTTTTTTCGCCAGTACCTTATGAGCCAGCCAGGCATGGCCGTACAGTGCCAGCCCCCATAGCCAGGTGGAAATGGAGAAAATCAGGAAAGAGAGTTGGCCAGCCATGGCATCGATAACCGGAGCAAACTCGCTCTCGAAGCCGGCAAAGGCACTGCGGATGCTTTGGCCGATCATGGCGGAGATGCCCTCCTCCGTGGCGTAGTATGCTGCCATCAGCGCGACCGTGGCGCAGGCATAGAGGGTGAGGCCGTTGATGATGAGCCCGACCGGATACCATTGTAGTTCTTCGACGCTTTCCCGCCGGCGCATCGCCTTCGTAGCGATATACCAGGCGGGCAGCCCGAAAAAGAAGGCGAAAATCAGGGCAATCGGCAATCCCCCCGCCAGGGCGATCAGCAGGCTGGCCAACAATGCGGCATAAAACGCCAGCTCACTTCGGCGTCCCATGCCGGCTACCAGCAGCGGTAGGGTGGGGATGAACATGAACAGAAAGCCAAGGCCAGCCCCGATCACAAAGAGAAACAGCCCGCCAGCGAGCAGCCCGGCGATGAGAATGGCGGCGATGTCCTTGTTGGATAAGTGCATAGTGCTTAGTGCCTGGTGCCTAGAATAATGCGTAAGCGAGCACTAAGCACTAAAAACTAAGCCAAGGAGGCGCTATTTAGTGACAAACGGCAGCAATGCGAGGTTGCGGGCGCGCTTAATGGCGCTCGCCAACACGCGCTGTTTCTTATGCGACACCGAGGTGATGCGCGAAGGCAGAATTTTACCGCGCTCGGAGACGAAGCGCGACAGCAACTTCACGTCCTTATAATCGATCTTCGGGGCGTTGGCGCCGGTGAGCGGGCAGGTCTTCTTGCGGCGGAAAAACACCTTGCGGCCCTGTCCGCCGCCGGTGCCATCCTGAGTTTTTTCCATGGCCATGATTCTACTTCCTAACTTGCGGTTTCTTCGGTGGCAGCCGGTTCGGCGGTCTCGCCTGCATCGGCAACATCGTCGCGGCTGCGCGCCTGCTGCATCATCACCGACGGGGTGGCATCGAGCTCATCGACGCGCACCGTCAGGGCGCGGATGATGTCTTCGTTGATGCGCATGTTGCGCTCCATCTCCTTGATGGCCGCCGCCGGGGCTTCGACGCCGAGCATGGCATAATGGCCCTTGCGGTTCTTCTGGATGCGGTAGGCGAGGCTCTTTAAGCCCCAATATTCGTTCTTCACTACCTTGCCGCCGCCCTGTTCGATGATACCTCCCAGGCTTTCAGCCAGCTTGGTCACGTCCTGGCGGGAGAGGTCCTGACGGGCGATGAAGGTGCTTTCGTAAAACGCCATATGCTATTTAATCTCCTGAAATACCGAGGGTTTTGTAACGCCAGCGGCAAAAATCCATCAAAAGGGCTATAACTAATAGCCATTCTGATGCGGATTGCAAGGAAAAATAGTGACCAGTGGCGAGTGCCAAGCGGCAAAAGAAAGAGGGCAAGTGCCGTTCCTTGTCACCTGCCACTTGCCACATCCCACTATTTCTACTACTAATCCAGCCTTTGCAGAAGGATAACAACATGAAAAAAGCACTGCTTTTCCCCGGGCAGGGGTCGCAAACCGTGGGAATGGGCAAGGAATTGGCCGCGCAGTTTGCGAGCGCCCGTGAGGTATTCAAGGAAGTAGACGAGGCGCTGGGGCAGAAACTTTCTGCTATTATATTCGAGGGGCCGCAGGAAACGCTGACGCTCACCGAGAACGCCCAGCCGGCCATCATGGCGACCTCGATCGCCGCGCTGCGCGTATTACAAAAGGAAACCGGGTTCGATGTGAGCAAGGAGGCAGCACTGGTGGCGGGGCATTCGCTGGGCGAATATTCGGCGCTGTGCGCGGCCGGGGCGCTATCGCTTGCCGATACGGCGACGCTCTTGCGTATCCGCGGGCGCGCCATGCAGCAGGCAGTGCCGCCCGGACAAGGCGCCATGGCGGCGCTTCTGGGCGTGGATTTCGAGGCGGCGAGCACCATCGCAAAAGAAGCCGAAGGCAGCGAGGTCTGCTCGGTGGCCAATGACAACGCGCCGGGACAGGTGGTGGTGAGCGGCAGCAAGGCGGCCGTCGAGCGCGCCATCGACATTGCCAAAACCAAAGGTGTTAAACGCGCCGTGCTGCTGGACGTCAGCGCGCCGTTCCATTGTGCCCTGATGGCACCGGCGGCGCGGGCGATGGAAGAGGCGCTGGCTGGTGCGAAGATCGCCGCGCCGTGCGTGTCGGTGGTAGCCAATGTCACGGCGCGGGCGGAAAATGATCCCGATGCCATCCGTCGCCTGCTGGTCGAACAGGTGACGGGCATGGTGCGCTGGCGCGAATCGATCCAGTATATCCATGCGCAGGGTGTCACCCGCGCCATCGAGATCGGCGCCGGCAAGGTGTTGGCGGGCTTGAATAAGCGCATCGCGCCAGAGATGGAGACGATTAATGTCGGCATCCCGGTGGATCTGGAAGCGTTTGCGAAAGTAGTGTGAAATATTGTTGAGAGTGGGTAGCTGAAAATTATGACAACGGAACTATGGGCGCAAAGAGCAAAGCAGCCAAAAAAGAAAATAAACCCAGAAGCAATAGCCGGGGAGATTAAGATAAAAATGCACGCATTATGCGACAATTGGGAAGCTGTCTTAAGCGCTCATGAAAATCGGTACGACGTCGGCTTGCAATTCGCTGTCATAACAAGAAAGTGGCTGGTTGAGTACGCGCAGGCCCAGGTTGCAAGAGAATTAGGCTGGGGGGAGAATTATCCTCCCCCAACTCGAGAGCATATAAGCAATGCAATACACGCGATGGGCGCCAATGGCGGTGAAAAAGAGCGGTTCCTCCAAGAGATGGATGAGAGCATCGCTGCCATTATAAAACCCTTGGAGAAAAATATGGAGCGGCACGGTGTTTAACCTAAGCAATAAAAAAGCACTCGTTACCGGCGCGACCGGCGGCATTGGCGGCGCCATCGCCAAGGCGTTGCATGCGGCGGGCGCACAGATTGCTGTCTCCGGCAGCAAGGCGGAGAAGCTCGATGCCGTTGCCAAAGAACTTTCCGGCTCCATTCCTATTGTGTGCGATCTATCCAAACTCGATACGGTCGAGAACTTAATTAAAGAAGCGGAAGAAAAACTGGGCGGACTCGATATCCTGGTCTGCAATGCGGGTGTGACGAAGGATAACCTGGCGTTGCGCATGAAGGACGAGGAATGGCAGCAGGTGATCGACATTAACCTGACCGCCAGCTTCAAGATGAGCCGCGCTGCGATGCGCGGCATGCTGAAGCGCCGTGCCGGGCGCATCATCTATGTCACGTCAGTGGTCGGCTGGACGGGCAATCCCGGCCAGGCCAATTACTGCGCTTCGAAAGCGGGGCTGACCGGCATGGCCAAATCGCTGGCGCAGGAGGTGGCATCGCGCGGCATCACCGTCAACTGCATCGCCCCCGGTTTCATCGCTACCGCCATGACCGAGGCATTAAACGAGGAACAGAAAGCGCGCATCAACCAGAATATCCCGCTCGGTCGCATGGGCAGCAGCAGCGATATTGCCGCCGCCGCGCTGTTCCTGGCCAGCGACGAAGCGAGCTATATCACCGGCCAGACACTGCACGTAAACGGCGGAATGCTCATGGCCTGATGGTGGAATTTACTAGTAAAAGCCAGAGGCTTGTGCTAGGAAACGTTGATTCGCTTGACGTTTAAGGTTAGGTCGGTATTGTCTCCCCCCTGACGCATTGCTCAACTAACGTAAGGATTGATATATGAGTGATATTGCTGAACGCGTGAAAAAGATCGTGGTGGAACACCTCGGCGTGGACGAGGGCAAGGCCGTTCCCGAGGCCAGCTTCATCGACGATCTCGGTGCCGACAGCTTGGATACGGTTGAGCTGGTCATGGCGTTCGAGGAAGAGTTCAACATCGAAATTCCCGATGATGCCGCCGAGAAGATCCTCACCCTGCAGGACGCCATCAATTACATTCAGAATCATGCGAAGGCAGCGTAAGCTGCATAGCGATTCCCCCATTTACTCATGAGACGGGTCGTCATCACTGGTCTTGGCCTAGTCACGCCGCTCGGTTGCGGGGTGAAGCCGACGTGGGATAATATCCTTGCGTCGCGCTCCGGGCTGGGCAGCATTACCTATTTCGATCCGGCGGATATGCCGGCCAGGGTGGCGGGCGAGGTGCCGCGCGGTACCGGTTCAGGCGAGTTCAATCCCGACGATTATATTCCCGCCAAGGAACAGAAGAAGATGGATGACTTCATCCACTTCGCCATGGGCGCGGCTACCCAGGCAGTGGAGGATGCCGGCTGGAAACCGGGGGATGAGGAATCCCGATTGCGCACCGGCGTTATGATCGGCTCCGGCATCGGCGGCCTGCACGCCATCGAGGAAACGGTACTGCTGCTGAAAGAGCGCGGGCCCAAGCGCATCAGCCCCTTCTTCATCCCGGCCTGCCTGATCAACCTGGCGTCAGGTCAGGTGTCGATCAAGTACGGCTTCAAGGGACCCAACCACGCGGTGGTCACCGCCTGTTCGACCGGCGCGCATGCCATTGGCGACGCGGTGCGGCTGATTCAGTTCGGCGATGCAGACGTGATGGTGGCGGGCGGCGCCGAGGCTACCATCTGCCCGATCGGTATCGCTGGATTTGCCGCTGCCCGTGCCCTGTCCACCAGCTATAATGATGCACCTGAGAGAGCATCCCGCCCATGGGACAAGGGGCGCGACGGCTTCGTGATGGGTGAGGGGGCGGGTGTCGTTATTCTCGAAGAATACGAACATGCAAAAAAACGCGGCGCTAAAATATATGCCGAGGTAGTCGGTTACGGCCTGTCGGGTGATGCCTACCACATCACCGCCCCGGCGCCGGAAGGTGATGGCGGTTTTCGCGCCATGCAGGCGGCGCTCAAGCGAGCGCAAATGAACCCTGACGTGGTCGATTACATCAATGCCCATGGCACCTCGACGCCGCTCGGCGATGAGATCGAACTCGGCGCGGTGAAGCGCCTGTTTGGCGAGCATGCGTACAAGCTTTCCATGTCCTCCACCAAATCCGCCATCGGGCACCTGCTTGGTGCGGCAGGGGCGGTGGAGGCGATCTTCGCGGTGCTGGCAATCCATCATAACGTCGCACCGCCCACCTTGAATCTCGACGACCCATCCGAAGGCTGCGACATCGACCTGGTGCCGCATACCGCCAAGCAGCGTAAGATTGATGTGGCATTATCGAATTCCTTCGGCTTCGGCGGCACCAACGCCTCGCTGGTATTCAAGCGCGTCTGATGAAGAAATTCTGGTACGGGCTGCTCGGCTTAAGTGCGCTGGCGCTGGCATCGCTGCCGCTTATTGCTATGTATGCTTGGGATTATTATGAAAGCCCCGGCCCGCTGGCGCAGGAAACTACCGTCATCTTTAAGCGCGGCACGGGGTTTCGTCCCATTGTTTTACGCTTGGAAGAGCAGGGAGTAATTGAGCATCCGCTGATCTTCAAGGGCATGGCCGCACTAATGGGGCAGGGGCGACGTTTCAAGGCGGGGGAATATCGCTTTCCTGAAGGTGCCAGCCCCCGGCTGATCATGGAGATGCTGGCGGAGGGCAGGGTGGTGGCGCATAAGCTCACCGTGCCAGAGGGCCTGAAGGTGCGCGAGGTGGTGGAGCTGCTGAAGAAGGAGCCGTCGCTCGAAGGCGAGGTACCGGAGGGGATCAAGGAAGGCAGCTTGCTGCCGGAGACGTACCATTTCGTCTATGGCGACACGCGTGCCGACCTGGTGGCACGCATGCAGGCGGAGATGAACAAAACCTTGAATGCATTATGGGCCGCCCGTGCCGAAGGGCTGCCGCTGGCATCGCCCGAGCAGGCGCTGGTCCTGGCGTCCATTGTTGAAAAAGAGACGAACATCGAGGAGGAACGCGGACGGGTGGCGGCGGTCTTTATCAACCGCTTGAAGAAGCCAATGCGCCTGCAGTCCGACCCGACCACGGTGTATGGCCTCGAGCGGCAACTGGGCGCGCCGATGAGCCGCCCGCTAACCTTTGACGATCTGAAAAGCAAGACGCCTTACAACACCTATGTGATAGACGGACTGCCGCCCACCCCCATTGCGAATCCCGGCAGCGCGTCGATCGCCGCCGTGCTGAATCCGCCACAGACCAAGGATCTCTATTTCGTCGCCACCGGCAATGGCGGGCATGTGTTCTCGGAGACGCTGAAGGCGCATAACCAGAATGTCAGCGCTTACCGCAAGGTGCAGAGGGAAAAAAGGCGACAGACAAAAAACGATAAAATATCAGTCCGTTAGCTCTCGCAATGTCATGAAATCTTCATAATTGGCCGATTGCAGCTAGAACCGGTACATCCCATAATAGGATGATACTAAAGGATTATAGGTTTATGGCAGCCGATACTGACGATATTAATAAGAAAGTAGACGAAAAAACCAGCTTTGGCGCATATATCGTCAAGGACATGAAGATACAGGCGATGCTGTGGGGTGGGGTAGTACTGGGTGGGACTGCTGGTTATTTCGCCAGCAAGTCTCCCGCCATCGCCAATGCAGTGCGCCGGGCAATCACATGGGGAGCTGGTCTTTTTAAAAATGAAACCGCGGAGATCGTTTCTCGTGTTGCCGAGCATCATACCGGCAAAGTATTAACTGGCCTTGGCGTAATGGCCGGTAGTTTTGCGGGGGCGATTCCCAACACCTATGAACATTGGCGCGAGGGGAAAAAGGCGCAGTTGCGTGTTGAAGAAATGACCCAGGACGTGGTGGCGCTGCGTGAGCAGCGGAATGCCGCCATGACGGAGCTGCGTGCGCAGGCGGCAGCGATCGAGCGTCAGAATTCAGCCATCCAGGAGATACTGGCGCAAGGGCCCAAAAGCCGTGAATCGATGATTACGGAATCCCCGACCGAAGGGCAGGTACAGCGTATCGAGCGCAGTCAGCAGGCTTCGGAGCCGCTGCAGCGGAGCTAGGCATGGGCGTGCTTCCTCCCGATCCTGATTTTATACCGCTCGCAGAGCGTCCCAGCGAAAATGTCGGTTTCCGGCATTACATCGGAAAAATACTTAAAGCATTGGCTATTACCAAAGCCGCGACTTTCGCCGGCGGCATTGCCGGTGACAAGCTGGGCGGCCCGGTTGCCGCAGGATGGGGGGCTACGCTAGCCGGTACGGGTGCGGCGTTATATGAAGGCCACCAGCACTGGGCTCCCATGAAGGGCATGCAGGAGCGCGTGGGAGCGCTGCTTCCGGAGGTAAAAGAGGAACTGGACCCCGAGCATTTAAGGCGCGAAACGGTGCTGCAGACGCAGATTGCAGAGGGACTGGCGCGCCAGGAGCAACTGTTTACGGAATTGGTCAGGCGCGGCGACAAAAAGAAGACGGAGAAATCCAATCCTCCTTCGCTGGCATAGTCTACAGAAGGTTTGCTGCCCGAAACGTATTTTCAAGGAGACAGGCGATGGTCATCGGGCCGACGCCGCCCGGGACGGGGGTGATGGCGGCTGCTGTCCCTAAGCATTCCTGGGTGGCGACATCACCCACCAGCCGGGGTTTGCCGCCCTCGGCAGAGATGCGGTTGATGCCGACATCGATCACCACCGCGCCCGGTTTGAGCCAGCTGCCCTTCACCATTTCCGGCCTGCCCACGGCGGCGATCACGATGTCGGCGGTCCTGACCAGCGCCTGAAGGTCTTTGGTTTTCGAGTGGGCGATGGTGACGGTGCAATGTTCTTTCAGCAGCAGCATCGCCATCGGCTTGCCGACGATGTTCGACCGCCCGATGATGACCGCATGTTTGCCGCTCAGATCGCCCAGCGTGTCCTTCAGCAGCATCAGGCAGCCGAGCGGCGTGCAGGGGACGAACCCGTCCTGGCCGGTGGCAAGCCTGCCGGCATTGACGACATGGAACCCGTCCACATCCTTCCCCGGATCGATGGCATTGATGACGGTTTCTTCGTTGATCTGCTTGGGCAGCGGCAGCTGCACCAATATGCCGTGCACCTGCGGATCGTGGTTCAACTCCTCGATTTTGGCGAGCAGCGCGCTTTCATGGGTATCAGCGGGCAGGCGGAACTCGAAGGAATTCATCCCCGCCTCTTTCGTCTGCCTGGCCTTGTTCTTCACATAGACTTCGCTGGCCGGATCGTTACCGACCAGCACTACGGCGAGTCCGGGCGTGATGCCTTTGTCCATTTTCAGTTTTTCCACGCGCCGCGCGATGTCTGCGCGGAGCTTTTCCGCGAATGCCTTGCCGTCAATGAGTTTCGTCTGCGTCATGCGCTTACCTTCGGCACGCCGCTGGTGGTGGAGTATTCGAAGTGATAGGCCTCGTTCGGGTGCACCAGCTTATAGGCCGCATGCGCCGTCTGCGCCGCTTCGGCGAAGCCGGAGAGGATCAGTTTGAGCTTGCCGGGATAGGTGGCGATGTCGCCGATGGCGAAGATGCCCGGCGTGCTGGTCTCGCAGGTGGCGGGGTTCACCGTCACATGGTTCTGCGTCAGGTTCAGGCCCCATTCGGCAATCGGCCCGAGTTCCATGGCCAGCCCGAAGAAGGGCAGCAGCATATCGGCTTCGAGTTTTTTCTCCTCGCCTTCAAGCGTAGCGACAACCACCGACGAAAGCTTGCCGCCCGCACCTTCCAGCCGCGCCAGTTGGTAGGGAATCACCATTTCGATTTTACCGGCATCGGCCAGCGCCTGCATTTTGGCGGCGCTTTCGGGGGCGCAGCGAAACTTGGGGCGGCGATGCACGACATAGAGCTTCTCGGTCAGTTCGGAGAGCGAGATCGCCCAATCGACCGCCGAATCGCCGCCGCCGGCGATAACCACTTTTTTGCCCCGGAAATCCTCGCGGCGCTTGACCAGATAAAACACACTCTCGCCCTCGTAGGCCTCAATCCCTTCCAGCGGCGGGCGGTTAGGGCCGAAGGCGCCGCAGCCGGCGGCGATGACGATGCCCTTGCAGGCAATCGCGGTGCCTGCCGATGTCTCTACCTTGAAACCATGGTCGGTTTTCACCACTTTATTTACACGCTGTCCGAGATGATAGACCGGCTTGAACGGTGCCGCCTGCGCCTTCAGCTTATCGATCAATTCGGCAGCAAGGATTTCCGGATAGCCGGGGATGTCATAGATCGGCTTTTCCGGGTAGAGCGCGGCGCACTGGCCGCCGATCATGTCGAGCGCGTCGATCACATGCGTCTGCATCCTGAGCATGCCGGCCTCGAACACGGCGAACAGACCCACCGGCCCGGCGCCGATGATGACGATATCGGTAACCTGTTCAGAATCAGTCATTTTGCTCCATGCGTAACGATTCGGTAATCAGTTGGTGGCATACTGGAAAAAACCATGATCAGCAAGGGAAACCGCCATGAATAATGCCGTCATCTGCGCCTATGCCCGTTCGCCCTTTACGCCGGCGAACAAAGGTGAACTGGCCAAAGTGCGACCGGACGATATTCTGGCGCAGGTGCTGAAAGGCCTGCTTACGCGCACGCCGGTGAAGCAGGAGGACATCGAGGATTTGCTGGTCGGCTGCGCCTTTCCGGAAGGCGAGCAGGGCTTCAATATCGGCCGCATGGTCGGGCTGCTGACTGGGCTGCCTTTGACCATAGGCGGCGCCACCATCAACCGCTGGTGCGGTTCCTCGATGGAAACCATCCACATGGCGGCGGGCAAGATCGCCTGGAACGCCGGTGACCTGTTCATCGCCGCCGGGGTCGAGTCGATGTCGCGCATTCCGATGGGCGGCTTCAACCCGGCACCCAACCCAACGCTCTATGAGTCCATGCCCGGCGCCTACATGGCGATGGGGGTGACGGCGGAGAATCTCTATAAGAAATACAGCATCTCGCGCAAGGAGCAGGAGCAATTTGCACTCGAGTCGCATCAGAAAGCGGCGAAAGCCGACCTGTCGGCGGAGATCGTGCCGATCCCGGTCAAGGGCGGCGAGGTGACGAAAGATGGCTGCATCCGTGCCGATACGACGCTGGAGGCGATGGCAGGATTGAGTCCGGCCTTCGATGCGGGCGGCACGGTGACGGCGGCGACCTCCTCGCCGGTGACCGACGGCGCCTCGGCGGTGATTGTCGCCAATGAAACGTATGCGGATAAGCACAAGCTGCCGAAGCTGGCGCGCATCAAGAGCTTCGCCGTCTCGGGACTCGATCCCACGATCATGGGATTAGGACCGGTCGAGGCCAGCCGCAAGGCGCTGAAACGCGCCGGGATCGACATCAAGGATATCGACATCGTTGAACTGAACGAAGCCTTTGCCGTGCAGGCGCTGGCGGTCATCAAGGAGCTCGACATCGACCCGGCGAAACTCAATATCGAGGGCGGCGCGGTGGCGCTCGGTCATCCGCTCGGCGCTTCGGGCGCACGCGTCACCGGCAAGGCGGCGCAGCTTCTGCACAAGCACGGAAAGAAATACGCGCTCGCCACCATGTGCATCGGCGGCGGCCAGGGTATTGCGACGGTATTGGAGAAGGCGTGATGGAAGAGGATAATTCACTCCCCTTAGATCCACCAATCCCTGGGAGATTTCCCGCAACTATTACCGTAAAAGGATATAAGATTGAGGCTCGGCATGTTATTAAACCGGGCATCCGTAGTGGTCGTTATGCCACACAAGAAATAGCATTGGAAGTTTGTAAGGACGATTCAGGTTGGGCAAATCAGGAAGAGGAATCAAAGAAAATGTTTATTCCGCTTCCCGATGATTATAAGCCGCATAAATTCCTACAGGAACTTGGTGCGGCACTAGGAAGAGAAACACCTGAAAAGGGATTTCCCAAAATCGACTCGCTCGTGCATGTTATTACTCAAGAAAGTAAAAAAATATTGAAAGATGATGATTTGCCTTTAGGTGTAGCGCCACTGGATCGTACCCCGCATGTAGGCAGAGAGTAGATTGCAAGCTCAAGAAAATATGATATTACAAAAATCGGATTTCATGATTCACAGGGGGAGATGAACACATGGAAGACCTGAAAATCCTGACGGCGACCGAGGCGTCGCGCGCTTTTTCCGAGATGCTGCACCGCGTGTGCTATGGCGGCGAATCCTTCATCATCATGAAGGGGAAGCGGGTCATGGCGCGCATCCTGCCGCCCGGGCCGGTACATGAGCCGGAAGTGGCGGCGGCGAATGAGGCGGCAGAGGCTCAGGCGCCAGCTCCTCCGGCCGCAATATTATCAGAAAATCAGATTTTACATTCCGCGTCGCCCTCTGCAGCGCGTCTGAACCACGACGAAGCGGAGTATTTCCGCACCGTCATCGAAGGGTTGCGCAAGCCGATGCTGGCGGATTGATTCGTTAGCCTCTGCCCGGTTCTTGCGGCCCCTTTTTTTGCTGGCGGTAGGCTTCCATAAACCGTCGCTCCAATTCGAGAATTTTTTCATTCTCCATAGGCGTTCCGCTCTGCTGCTCCTCAATGAATCTTACAGCTGCCCGGAGATAGGGATTGATAGCCTGCCTTGCCTGTATTTCTTCATATGTTTCTCGTCGTGCCTTCTGATGTTCGTCCCGTTGCGTTTGTTTGAGAGCGAGATGCCTATGTACCGACTCAGCGTCGGTAAATCGCACGGCCAGTTCATCGCACATCTGTGTAATGGCTTCGAGAGTAATATGCGGTTGGGTTTGACCAGGTTCCATGGCGGCAGGAGAGATAGGGAGTTGGTTCATATAAAAGTTGGGCACCCCAACATATAGATAGCGCGCTTCCAATTGATTGGAAACAAGCTGGAGGACTGCCTTGCGATTTTCTTCATCTCCGCTTGCAGCAGTGATGAGAAACGCTCTCCCATTATCCTCTACCCGCACTTTTACCTTACCGATCATAAATTCTGGCGAAGGTGGCGAGGGTTCTTCTTTACCCTTTCTAAATCGATTCCACCATTTCATCTTCACTCTCCGTTAATATTTTTTCCATCATAGTATAGGCTTGTTAATAAAGAGCAAACCCTATCCAAGGGGCGAAAAATCTGATAGGCTGTCTCTCTCAACTAATGCAAAGGTAAGTTCATGGCCGACATAAAGAAAGTGGCAGTGCTGGGTTCCGGGGTGATGGGCAGCGGCATCGCCGCGCATGTGGCCAATGCCGGGCTGCCGGTGCTGCTGCTCGACATCGTGCCCAAAGGCGAGAAGAACCGCAACTTGCTTACCGAAAAAGCCATTGAGCGCCAGCTTGCGGCCAAGCCGGCACCGGGGTTCACGCACAAGCAGAATGCCAAGCGCGTCACGCCCGGTAATTTGGAAGATGATCTCAAAAAGCTGGCCGATTGCGACTGGATCATCGAGGCAGTGCTCGAAAAGCTCGAGGTGAAGCAGGAGGTCTATAAGAAGATCGACGGCGCGCGCAGGAAAGGCTCGATCGTTTCCTCCAACACCTCGACGCTGCCGATCCATGAGCTGGTGAAAGGCCTGCCTGCTTCCTTCGCGCAGGATTTCATGATCACCCATTTCTTTAACCCGCCGCGCTTCATGCGGCTTCTGGAAGTGGTGAAGGGTAAAGACACGCGCGATGATGCATTCAGGACGATTGAACAGTTCGCCGACGTGCATCTGGGCAAGGGCGTCGTCGAGTGCAAGGACACGCCGGGCTTCATCGCCAACCGCATCGGCGTGTTCTGGATGATGACGGGATTATTGGAGGCCATGAAACTCGGCATCGCCGTCGAGCAGGCCGACGCGGTAATGGGCAAGCCCTGCGGTATTCCCAAGACCGGCATGTTCGGGCTCTTTGACCTGATCGGCATCGATTTGATGCCGCTGATCGCCAGGGAAATGCTTGGCACGCTGCCGAAAGATGATCCGTTCGTGAAGCTTTATCAGGAGCCGGAGCTGGTCAAGAAGATGATCGCCGACGGCTACACGGGCCGCAAGGGCAAGGGCGGCTTCTACCGCATGGCCAAGGATGGCGAAAAGAAAATCAAAGAGGTCATCGACCTAAAGACTGGCGAGTATCATGTGGCGCAGAAAAAAATCTCGCTGGCCAGCGTCGATGCCGGTAAGCAGGGGCTGCGCGCGGTGGTCGAGTCGAAGGATATCGGCGGGCAGTACGCTTGGGCGGTGTGGTCGGCGGTGCTGCATTACGCGGCCTCGCTGATTCCGGAAATCGCCGATGATATCGCCTCGGTCGATGCGGCGATGAAGATGGGCTACAACTGGAAATGGGGCCCGTTCGAGATGATCGACAAGCTGGGCACCGACTGGTTCGCGGGCAGGCTCAGGGAAGCGGGAAAACCGGTTCCACCCATCCTGGAAAAAGCCGCTGGCAAAACGCTCTACAAAGTAGAAGCCGGCAAGCGCCACGCCTTCAGCATCGGCGGCAATTACAAAGTATACCTGCCGCCCGCCGGCTCGCTGATGCTCGCCGACATCAAGCTGAATGCAAAACCGGTAACGAAAAACCCCTCGGCTGCCGTGTGGGATCTGGGCGATGGCATCGCCTGCCTGGAATTCACTTCCAAGATGAACGCAGTCGATCTCGATATCCTCACCATGATCGAGAAGGCGACGAACGAGATCGTGCCGAAGGACTTCAAAGGGCTGGTAATCGGCAATGACGGCGATAATTTCTGCGTCGGGGCCAATCTGGGCCTGATGCTGATGGCGGCCAACATCGCCGCGTGGAAGCAGATCTCCGAGATGATCCGGCAAGGCCAGCGCGCCATGATGGGCATCAAATACGCGCCGTTTCCCATCGTGTCATCGCTTTCCGGCATGGCGCTCGGCGGCGGCTGCGAAATCATTCTGCACTGCGACGCGGTGCAGGCGCATGTCGAATCCTATCCGGGGCTGGTCGAGGTCGGCGTCGGGCTGATCCCCGGCTGGGGCGGCTGCAAGGAGATGCTGGTCCGTCATCTCGGCTCCAAGGAAGTAAAGAGCGGCTTTATCGGCGGCATGATGGCGACCGGCGGCGCGATGCCCGGCATCTCGAAAGCTTTTGAATATATCGCCACGGCCAAGGTGGCAACCTCGGCGGAAGAGGCGCGGGACATGAAGATCCTGCGCGAGGGCGACCGCATCAGCATGAACCGCGCGCGCGTGCTGGCCGATGCGAAAGCGCGCTGTCTTGAGCTGGCGAATGGCTATACACCGCCTGAACCGGCGGCGCTTCACCTGCCCGGCGGCACGGCAAAAGTGGCGCTCTCGATGGCGGTCGACGGCTTTGCCGCCGCCGGCAAGGCGACCCCGCACGATGTGGTGATCTGCAAGAAGCTGGCGAATGTGCTCTCCGGCGGCGACACCGACATTTCGGAAGCCATGACCGAGCAGCAGATCCTCGACCTCGAGCACGAGGTATTCATGGAAGTGGTGAAGACCAAGGCGACGCTGGCGCGCATCGAGCATATGCTGGAGACGGGGAAACCTTTAAGGAACTAGCCTATCCCCGCACTTGTTGCGGGGTCTGGCCATGTGATAAAAACAGCTTATGAAAATGGTATCCGTTTCTATTGTACCAGACCCTGCAACAAGTGCGGGGATTTAATGAAATACTTCTACCTCTCCCACGCCGTCACCATCATCGGAATGGTACTTGCCTACTGGTGGGGCGGCTGGTCCGGTTTCGGCATCGCGGCGCTGCTGGTGCTGATGGAGGTGACGCTTTCCTTCGACAACGCCGTGGTCAATGCCTCGGTGCTGAAAGGGATGAGCGAGAAATGGCAGCGGCGTTTCCTCACCTGGGGCATCCTCATCGCCGTATTTGGTATGCGACTTATCTTTCCCTTGCTGATTGTTGCCTTCGCCACCGGCCTTTCCATGCTCGATGTCGGCCAGCTGGCGTTCGAAAATCCCGAGGAGTACAGCGCGCACGTACTGGCTTCACACACCGCCATCGTCTCGTTCGGCGGCATGTTCCTGCTGATGGTATTCCTGCACTTCCTGCTCGATGAGACCAAGGACCTGCACTGGCTGGAATATATCGAGCGGCAGCTGGCGCGTATGGGCAAGCTCGAATCGGTGCAGGTCATCCTCGCCATTTCGCTGCTGCTGGTGCTGCAGCATTTCCTCCCCGAGGAGGAAAAACACTCGGCGCTGATGGCGGGCATCATCGGCGTCGTGCTGTATGTGGCGATCAAGAGCCTGATGGGGCTGATCAGCGCCGCGGGCGCGGCAGGGGAAAAGGCGGTCGCCTATGGCGGCTTCATGGGTTTCATGTACCTGCAGGTGCTCGACGCCTCCTTCTCGCTCGACGGTGTGATCGGCGCGTTCGCTATCAGCATCGACGTGGTGATCATCATGATCGGCTTGGGCGTCGGCGCCATGTTCGTGCGTTCGCTGACCGTGTACCTCGTGCGGAAGGGCACGCTCGATCAGTATGTGTTCCTCGAGCACGGCGCGCATTACGGCATCGGTGCGCTGGCGGCGATCATGCTGATGAGCATGTTCGTGCATGTGCCGGAAGTGATCACCGGGCTGGTGGGGGCGACCTTCGTGCTGACGGCGCTTTATTCCTCGATCCGCTATAACCGCAAGCGGCAGGGCAGGGGGGATTAACTGTTCTTTAGGGAAAAATCTGGTATAATAAGGCTTTAGATTACTGAGTAGCACCCCATGCCCCAGTTCAAAGCCCCCCTACGCGATTTTCAGTTCGTGCTGCAGGACTACCTGAGGCTCGACCAGTATAAGGACGTGCCGGGTTTTGCCGATGCCGGGCCGGAGCTGATGACGCCGGTGCTCGAAGCGGCAGCACAGCTCTGCGAGGAGGTGCTGTTCCCGCTGAATCAGAAGGGCGACAAGGTCGGGCTGAAATACGATAACGGCCGCGTCATCATGCCCGACGGGTTCAAAGAAGCCTACGATACCTATGTGGCGGGCGGCTGGCCGTCTTTCACCTGCGACCCGGCATATGGCGGGCAGGGGCTGCCCGATGTGCTCAACATGCCGCTAATGGAGATGGTCTGCTCGGCCAACCTATCGTTCGGGCTGACACCCGGCCTGTCGCACGGCGCCTATAACGCCCTCATGCTGCATGCTAATGACGAGATCAAAAAGAAATACCTGCCGAAGATCGTCTCCGGCCACTGGTCGGGCGTGATGTGCCTGACCGAGCCGCAGGCCGGCTCCGATCTCGGGCTGGTGCGCACGCGGGCGACGCCGAATGCTGACGGTTCCTACGCGCTCGAAGGCAACAAGATATTCATCTCCTCAGGCGAGCATGAGCTGACCGAGAATATCGTGCATCTGATTCTGGCGCGGCTGCCGGATGCGCCGCCGGGCACCAAGGGCATCAGCCTGTTCATCGCCAGTAAATACAATATCAACGAGGACGGCTCGCTCGGCGAGGCGAGCGGCATACGCTGCGATGGCATCGAGCATAAGATGGGTCTGGCCGCCTCGCCTACCTGCCAGATTTCCTTCAACGGCTGCAAGGCGTGGCTGGTGGGCGAGCCGCACAAGGGTATGCGGGCCATGTTCACCATGATGAACGCGGCGCGGCTTTATGTCGGCGTGCAGGGGCTGGGGATCGCCGAAGTAGCGTATCAGAATGCGCTGGCCTATGCGAAGGAGCGGCTGCAGATGCGCGCCGTTACCGGGGCCAAGTTCCCCGACAAGCCGGCCGACCCGATCATCGTGCATGCCGATGTGCGGCGCATGCTGCTCACCATGCGCGCCTTCACGGAAGGTTGCCGGGCGCTCGCCATGGAAATGGCGCTGAAGATCGATCTGGCGCACCGCCACCCCGACCCGACGGTGCGGCAGGAGTGCGACGATTTCGTGCAGCTGATGACGCCGGTGGTGAAATCCTACCTCACCGATGGCGGCTTCGAGATGGCCAACCTCGCCGTGCAGGTGTTCGGCGGTTACGGCTATATCGGCGAGTACGGCGTCGAGCAGTATGTGCGTGACGCGCGCATCACCATGATCTACGAGGGCACCAACGGCATCCAGGCGCTCGACCTGGTCGGCCGCAAGCTGCCGGTGTCGGCGGGGAAATATCTGCGCTCCTTCTTCCACCCGCTGGATGCGTTCATCAGCAAGCACCGCGACAACCCGGCGATGGCCGAATTCACCAAACCGCTCTACATCCATATGGGTTACCTGCAGCAGGCGACGCTGTGGATCGCCATGAGCGGACTCGCCAATCCCGACGATGCGGCGGGCGGAGCGGTCGAATACCAGCGCATGTTCGCGCATGTGGCGCTGGCTTACGTGTGGGCAAGGCAAGCGGCGGTGGCGCTGGAAAAGCTGCAGGCGGGCGGCGACAAGGAGTTTTATGGAGCGAAACTGGATACGGCGCGCTTCTATATGCAGAAGATATTGCCCGCCGATATCGGCCTGATCGCCTCGCTCACCAGCGGGAGCAAATCCCTCATGCAGGCGGCATTATAGCCGTCATTCCCGTGAAGGCGGGAATCCAGTCCTTCATAAAAGAACGCAAAATGTCTCCTGACATTTTGCTACTCTGGATTCCCCTATGATTTTGCCTACTGGCTAAATCCGGGGAATGACGATAAAACAATGTAATGACTATCGAACTCCTCATTATCCTCGTTCTCGGCCTGTGCTTCGGCAGCTTCATCACGCTGGCCAGTTACCGGCTGCCGCTCGGGGAAGATATTATCCTCAAGCCCTCGCGCTGCCCGGCATGTGAAACCAAGCTGGGGTTTTTTGATTTATGGCCGGTGCTATCCTGGGTAACCAGCGGCGGCAAGTGCCGCCATTGCAAAGCGCCGGTATCGGTGCGTTACCCGCTGACGGAAATCGCCAGCGGTGCGCTGTTCGTGCTGATCTATATGCGCTACGGCGTAACCTGGCAGGGCTTCCTGCTGGCGCTGATGGGGGTGGCGCTGCTCATCATGATCGTCGCCGATCTCGAGCATTACATCATCCCGGACGAGGTGCACTGGGCGCTGCTGCCGCTCGGTATTGCTTACCATTACGTCATCGGCTCCTCGTGGGAGAATGTTGCGGCGGGAGCCGCACTCGGCGGCGGTATCGGCCTGGCGTTGCATTACGGCTACCGTTACTTACGCAAGAAAGAAGGGCTTGGTTTCGGCGACGTCAAGTTCATGGCCATAGCTGGATTATGGCTCGGTGTGCTGCCGCTGGTGCCGTTTTTGTTCTTTTCCGGCGTGCTCGGGGTGATATTCGGTCTGCTCTGGCGGGCGTTGGGGAAGGGGCCGGTATTCCCCTTTGGGCCGTCCCTGGCGGTGGCGCTGTTCGTCTGCGTGGCCTTTCCGGAACTGCCTAATGCCTTCTGGAATATGGGAGAAATCATAAATAATACATAATTATTTGTAAAATATAAAAATACTACACATAAACATTGAAAATATGGCATAATCACTCTACACCAGCGTTTTATTTACTTCAGGGCGTGCCATGACCGAACAGGTCAAATTATCCAAACAGGAAAGCGTCAAGCGCGAGAGCAGTTACCTCAAGGGTAATATCGCGCAGGAAATGGCTGACCTTTCGACGCAGGAAGTCTCGGACGAGACGTACGAGCTGCTGAAATTCCACGGCAGCTATTTCGGCTATGACCGCGACACGGCGACGGAGCGCAAGAAAGCTGGCCTCGATAAGGTCTATGAATTCATGGTGCGCATGAAATGCCCGGGCGGGCGGCTGACGGCAGCGCAGTACCTGGCGCTCGATGTGCTGGCGGAACAATATGCCAACGGGTCCTTGCGCATCACCACGCGCGAGACCTTCCAGTTCCACTGCGTCAAAAAATCCGGCATGAAGCCGCTGATTTCCGACATCAACCGCCTGCTGCTTTCCACCCTCGGCGGCTGCGGCGACATCGTGCGCAACGTCATCACCTGCCCGGCGCCGATCAGGAACCCGCATTATAGCAAGCTCGAGGAAGACACATTCCTGCTCGCCAAGCATTGCGCGCCGAAAACCAATGCCTATTATGAAATCTGGATGGACGGCGAGTTGGTAGAGAATTATCCCTTCCGTCCTGAACCCGCGGCAGACGGTGCGGAGCCGCTCTACGGCCCGACCTACATGCCGCGTAAATTCAAGATTGCGCTCGGCCGTCCGGAAGATAACTGCATGGATGCGCTGGCCAACGACCTGGCCATCCTCGCGCTGTTCAACGGCGTCGAGCATTTCGGGTATAACTTCGCGCTGGGTGGCGGGCTTGGCATGAAGCACAACACGCCCAAGACCTATCCATACCTCGCCAAGCCCATCATGTATGTGCCGCCGGAGTTGCTTGTTCCCGCGACCGAAGCAGTCATCAAGCTGCAGCGCGATTTCGGCGACCGCAGCGACCGCCAGCATGCGCGGCTGAAATATGTGGTGGCGGAAAAGGGTGTACCGTGGGTCAAGGCGGAGTTGGAAAAATATCTGGGCCGCGCCATGGACGATCCGGCCCCGATGAATCCCTTTGGGGTGGAAGATCACACCGGCTGGCACGCGCAGGGCGACGGCAAGTGGTTCCTGGGCGTTCCCATCGAAAGCGGGCGCATCATCGATCGCGAGCATGAGGCCATTCGCTCGGGCCTGCGCGAAATCATCCTCGAATACGGTATGGACCTCAGGCTCACCGCCGATCAGAATATCCTGCTGTGCGACATCGAAGCGTCGGAACGCGGTGCCATCGAACAAACACTAAAGAAGCACGGCATCAAGCTAAAGGAAGACCTGACGCCAATGGCGAAGAACTTTCTTGCCTGCGTCGCCTACCCGACCTGCGGCAAAGCGCTTTCTGAAGCCGAGCGCGTGGCTGCGCCGCTGATTCATGAGATCGAGCAGGTGATGGAAAAGCACGGCGTCAAAGAGGAAAATATCGCCATACGCATTGCCGGTTGCCCGAACGGCTGCTCACGCCCCTATATCGGCGATATCGGTATCGTTGGTCGCACGCCCGACACCTATGCGCTCTATATCGGCGGCGATTTCGAAGGCACGCGGCTGAATGAAAAAATCTTCGACAAGGTGCCGTACGCCGATCTCCCGCGGGCGCTCGAGCCGATGTTCGCGCTGTGGAAGGAAAAGCGTGAACCACGCGAAGCCTTCGGCAACTTCTGCCAGCGCTACGGCGTGGCGGCGGTGAAACATGCCGCCATCGATGCGTTGAAAACCGATTGGACAAAATGATGTATCCCATCGCACTTGACCTTGCCCGCATTCCCATACTCCTTGCCGGTGCCGGTGAACTGGTGACTCGCCGCCTCGCCCAGTTGAAAAAGGCAGGCGCTGCGCATATCACGGTGTTTGAAGGACAATTGCCAGCGTCTGCAGATATCGCTTCGCACAGCCTCGTTCTGGTAGCGGGGTTACCGCGCGAGGTGGCGGAAAAAATTATCGCGGAAGCACATGCGCTGGGCAAACTGGTCAATGTCGAGGACATCAGTGACCTCTGCGATTTTTATTTTACTGCCAATGTGCAGCGCGGCGATCTGGTCATTGCGGTATCGACCAGCGGCGCCTCGCCGACGCTGGCGCGCAAGATCCGCGATGTGATCGCCCGAATGTTCGGAGAGGAATGGGCGACGCGCGTCAGGGAGCTGTCTGACTTGCGAAAAAGCCTGAAGGCGAAAGGTACTCCGATGACGGAAGTAGTAGCGGCGACCGAGCGTCGCCTTGAGGAAAAAGGCTGGCTGCCTTCTTCTCCTTCCCCCCTTGTGGGGGAAGGTAGGGATGGGGGGGCTGGTGAGCGCACCCCCTCCCTAACCCTCCCCCATCAAGGGGGAGGGAATAAAAGGACGGACGCGGCATGAGCCAGGTCTCCCTTTCCCGCCTGCAGATGTTTTACGGCGATCTCGATGCGCCGCTGCTGCTGCGCGCCATGATCCGCGATGAGTTTCCGGGGCGGGTGGCGCTGATCTCCTCCTTCGGCGCCGACTCGGCGTTACTGCTTTCCATGGTGGCCAAGGTTGATCCTGCTACACCGATCTTGTTTTTAGAGACGCAGAAACATTTTCCTGAGACGCTGGACTATGCTAAAGCGCTGACCCAGGTGTTGGGCTTAAAGAATATACACTGGCTCAAACCCGATCCGCAGCTGGTGAAGAATATAGACGCGAACGGCGATTTATGGAGCAGGCAGCCCAACCGCTGCTGCTGGCTGCGCAAAGTCGAGCCGCTGAACCGTGCAGTGGCCGAGCTTGGCCTGCAGGCGCTGATCACCGGCCGCAAGCGCTACCAGACGCCGGAGCGGGCCGACCTGCAGACCATTGAACTCGACGATCGGAGCATTTTCCGCATTAATCCGCTGGCGTTATGGACGCGGGAGCAGCAGAAAACCGCACTGCATAAACTCAACCTGCCGGAGCATCCGCTTATCGGCAAGAGCTACCTTTCCATTGGCTGCGCGCCGTGCACGGTACCCGTTTCCACCGGGCAGGATGAGCGCGCCGGTCGCTGGGTACATACGATCGGCATCGAGAACGAACAGAAAACCGAGTGCGGCATCCATCTGCCGGTCGGGGAAACCGCGAACTGGAGCGTATGATGGACCATCTTGACCGTCTGGAATCCCAAAGCATTTACATCTTCCGCGAGGCGTTCCGCGCCATCGACAAGCTGGCCATGCTGTGGTCGTTCGGCAAGGATTCGAACGTGATGATACACCTTGCGCGCAAGGCGTTTTTCGGCCGCGTGCCGTTCCCGCTGATCCACTGCGACACCGAGCTCGAGATGGATGAGGTGTACGCCTTCCGCGACCGCTATGCGAAGGAGTGGGGCGTGCATCTCATCTCGCATATCTGCCCGCCGCTCGAAGCGACCGATGCCACGCTGCCGCATGCGGCGCGTGTCGCCTCGCGGAAAACACTGGGCCTGAAGGAAGTGATCGATCAGCACGGCTTCACCGGCATTATTGCCGGTATCCGGCGTGACGAGGAGGCGACGCGCGCCAAGGAGCGTGTATTCAGCCCGCGCGGTCAGGAAGGGCAATGGGATGTCAAGGAGCAGCCGCCGGAATTCTGGGACCAGTTCAAGACCGATTTTACGCCCGGCACGTCGTTACGCATCCATCCGCTGCTGCACTGGACAGAGCTCGACATCTGGCAGTACATACAGCGTGAGGAAATTCCCATTGTGCCGCTCTATTTCGCGCGGCCGTACCATCAGCTGGACGGGCGCGATTTCGGCGGCAAGGTCATGCGCTTCCGCTCGCTCGGCGAGAAAGGCATCACCTGGCCGATCGAGAGCAGCGCCGATTCGCTGGACGCGATCATCGCCGAACTGAAAACAACCAGAGTCTCTGAGCGTTCGGGCCGGCCGATGGGCGCCGATGAGGATGAGAGCAGCTTCGAAAGACTCCGGGCGGATGGATACATGTGAAAAGGAGTGGTCGGTGATCAAAAAATGAAACAGATAAAAGAGAAAATATCAGATACTGTGCTAATCACGGGCCATCGGCCACTGACCACTCATTTGCGTCAGCAACTCAAGCTGGTCATCGTCGGCCATGTCGATCATGGCAAGTCGACACTGGTCGGGCGGCTGCTACACGACACGAATTCACTGCCGGAAGGGAAATTCGAGGCGATTCAGCAAAGCTGCAGGAAGCGCGGCATGCCGTTCGAATGGTCGTTCCTGATGGATGCGCTGCAGACCGAGCGCGACCAGGGCATCACCATCGACACCACGCAGATCTGGCTGCGCACGCCGTCCCGCGATATCGTCATCATCGACGCGCCGGGGCACAAGGAATTCCTGAAGAACATGGTTACCGGCGCTGCGCAGGCCGACGCGGCGCTGCTCCTGATCGACGCCAATGAAGGCATCCGCGAGCAGAGCAAGCGGCATGGCTACCTGCTGCACCTGCTCGGCGTGCGGCAGATTGCCGTGATCGTCAATAAGATGGATATGGTGGGCTACGATGAGAAGGTATTCAGGCAGATCGAGCGCGACTACCGTGGATATCTGAAAACCGTTGGCGTCGAACCCACTTGCTTCATTCCCGTCTCGGCGCGGGAAGGGGATGGCATTCTTGGCGTTTCCCCCCACATGCCTTGGTATAAAGGAGATGGCGTCATTCCGGCGCTTGAACATTTCACGGCCGCCATCGTCGAGGATTACCTGCCGCTCCGCTTTCCGGTGCAGGATGTCTACAAGTTCGACGAGCGGCGCATCATCGCCGGGCGTATCGAGAGCGGCGCATTAAAAGTAGGTGATACGATAGTCTTTTCCCCTACTAACACGCAGGCAAAAATTGCAAGTATTGAAAGCTGGCCTCATGGCCGGGTTACAGAGGCGCGGGCTGGTCAGTCCATCGGTATTACACTCACCGACCAGATTTTCGTCGATCGCGGGCATGTGGCGAGCCATCCGGAAAAGGCGCCGATGATCACCAACCAGTTCCGCGCCCGCATCTTTTGGCTCGGCCATAAGCCGCTCCAGGCGCAGAAGCGCTACAAGATCAAGCTCGGCACCGCCGAGATGCTGGCCGAGGTCAAAACCATCGAGCATGTCATCGACGCCGATACGCTGGCGCAGGTTAAGGCGGAACGCATCGAGCGCAACAACGTCGCCGAGGTCATCATCCGCACGCGCGGCGTGGTGGCGGTCGATGACTACAACGATAATGCACGGCTCGGCCGCTTCGTCATCCTGCAGGATTACGACGTGGCGGGCGGCGGCATCATCAACACGGAAGGCTTTGCCGATCAACGTGCCGCGCAACAGGCCTCGGTCAAATCGAAAAACATCTTCGATGTCGATTTCGGCGTGACGGCGGAGCAGCGGGCGCTGGCGAACGGGCATTTGGGCGGCGTGCTGTGGTTTACCGGCCTCTCAGGCTCGGGTAAGTCGACGCTGGCCAAGCAGTTGCAGAAGCGCCTGTTCGACAAGGGCTATCATGTGGTGGCACTCGACGGCGACAATATCAGGAGAGGCCTGAACCGCGATCTCGGCTTCTCGCCCGAGGACCGTAGCGAGAACATCCGCCGCGCCGGTGAGGTGGCGGCGCTGTTCGCGCAGTCCGGCGTCATCGTCATCATGTCCTTCATTTCACCTTACCGCGAGGATCGCCGCCAGGTGCGCGCTATTGCTCCCGATCTGTTCCATACCGTCTATATTAAGGCATCGCTTGCGACCTGCGAGAAGCGCGACACCAAGGGACTGTATAAAAGGGCGCGTGCGGGGGAAATCAGCGAATTTACCGGTGTCAGCGCGCCTTACGAGGAGCCGGAGAATTCCGACATCGTCATCGATACCGAGCATCACAGTGTGCAGGAATCGGTCGATCAGCTGGTCAGGTATGTCGAGCACCAGCTGGTAGAGCCGGTGAAGAATCTTGCCATCGAGGGCAGTAGCGATTACACGGGCACGGGCATCTAATGCAATTCGGATTTGGCATCAGTTTCGACGACTTATACACGCGCGACGGATTGATCAGGCTCGATGCGGCGTTCGTGCAATTTATGAAAGCTGCCGACATTGATCTGCATAACCGGCTGATGGCGGGACGGGCCGATCCCCCGTCGCTTTCCGACAAAGAGCATTCGCAGCTGCTGCTTGAGCTGGCACCGCACGTCGAAGATTTTATTGGACAGCTGTTTGGCATCGAAAAGGATATTCAGCTGCTGGCGGAGCGGCATCACGCGCTGGCGCCGCTTTATACCTGCAAGCGGCTGTTCGTGCAGCGACGCGCTGCCAAGTTTCTTAAAGCCGAAGAGGCGGAGCGCGTCAGCGGCGATGCGCTGCTTTCCCTGCTGCCGCTGGTGCCGCATGACGATCCGCATTTTGAATTGGTTTTCGCCAAAGTGGTGATGGGCTGGCTCGAGAAGGAAGAAGAGCATAAATCGCTGCTCGAACTCGCCGGGCGCTACGCTGCCTGGGCGCTCTACAGCCGGGAAGGGCGGGCGCGCCATGTAGGCGGCCTGCTGTTCAAGCAGCCGAAGAAGCTCGATGCCGAACATTTGATCCCGGTGGAAACTGAGGAGCGCGACGGGGTGCAGGTGCTGCGCCTGCCGAAAAGTCATTACCGCGAGCGTCAGGGCTTCAAGCTCACCGACGATGCCGGGACGCTGGCGCAGGCGCTCGACAACGCGCATTACTGCATCTACTGCCACAACCAGGGCAGGGATTCCTGCTCAAAGGGTTTCCGCGAAAAAACCGGCGAATTCAAAAGAAACTCCCTTGCCATCACGCTGAACGGCTGCCCGCTCGAGGAAAAAATCTCCGAGATGAACCTGCTCAAGTCGGAAGGCGTGGCGGTCGGTGCGCTGGCGGTGGTGGCGGTCGACAACCCGATGTGCGCCGGCACCGGCCATCGCATCTGCAACGACTGCATGAAATCCTGCATCTACCAGAAGCAGGAGCCGGTCAATATCCCGCTTGCCGAGACGCATGTGCTGAAGGACGTGCTGGCCCTGCCATACGGATTCGAGATTTATTCGCTGCTGACGCGCTGGAACCCACTCCACCTGACGCGTCCCGTTCCCAAGGCCGATACCGGCTACAAAGTCCTGGTGGCAGGCCTCGGACCGGCGGGCTATACGCTGGCGCATCACCTGCTCAATGACGGCCACATGGTGGTCGGCATCGACGGGCTCAAGATCGAACCGGTTCCGGAATCGTTGAGCGGCGTCACCGCGCTGGGTGCACGCGTCCCGTTCGAACCGGTGAAGGATGTGACGACGCTGTATGAAGCGCTGGATGAGCGAGTGCTGGCGGGATTCGGCGGCGTCGCCGAGTACGGCATCACCGTGCGCTGGGACAAGAATTTTCTCAAGATCATCCGCCTGCTGCTCGAGCGCCGCGCCGCCTTCTCGATGATTGGCGGCGTGCGCTTCGGCTCCTCGATCACCTATGAAAACGCACACCGGCTTGGCTTTGACCATATCGCCCTGTGCATGGGGGCCGGCAAACCGACGCTGATCGATATGAAGAACGGCCTCGCGCGCGGCGTGCGAACGGCGTCGGATTTCCTGATGGCGTTGCAGCTAACGGGTGCGGCGAAAAAAGACTCCATCGCCAACCTGCAGCTGCGCCTGCCCGTCGTGGTGATTGGCGGGGGCCTGACCGCTATCGACACGGCAACCGAGTCACTTGCCTATTATCCCGTGCAGGTCGAGAAGTTTCTCACGCGCTACGAGGCGCTGGCGCATGCACACGGCGAGGCGAAGGTGCGCGCCGGGTGGAGCGAGGAAGATACATTGATTGCCGAAGAGTTTTTGAGCCATGGCCGCGCCATCCGTGAGGAAAGAAAAAAACCAGTGCCCGATATCTGGTCGCTGCTTGACCGGTGGGGTGGGGTCAAGCTCGTTTACCGCAAACGGCTGATCGATGCGCCGAGCTACCGGCTCAACCACGAGGAGGTGGAGAAAGCCTTTGAGGAGGGGATTTTTTTCTCCGAGCTGTTCGAGCCGGTGGAAGTCAATGTCGATTCCTTCGGCCATGCCAGCGGCATCGTTCTGAAGAAGGCCGGAACGAGCGAAACAGTCACGCTTCCTGCCAAAACCATCCTGATCGCCGCCGGTACCAATCCAAATACCATATTGCATCGTGAGGATCCGCGGCACTTCCACCTCGACGGCAAATATTTTCAGGCGGTGGACGAGGGCGGAACGCCGGTCAGCCCTGAGCGCGTCGCCAAGCCGGGACAGGTGCAGGTACTGATGTCGCTGCCTGAGCAGGGCTGCTCGGTCAGCTTCTTCGGCGACCTGCATCCATCTTTCGCCGGCAACGTGGTCAAAGCCATGGGCAGCGCCAAGCAGGGCTACCCGGTGGTGAGCAGGGTGCTTGGAAAGCGGCCGGCGGCCAGCGGCCAGCGGTCAGCATTTTTGGAACATATCAATCGGCAATTACGTGCAACGGTACAGGAAGTAAAAAGACTTACTCCAACGATTATCGAGGTAATTATTCACGCGCCGCTTGCTGCACAACAATTTCAGCCTGGCCAGTTTTTCCGCCTGCAGAATTTTGAATTCTTCGCGCCTAAACTGACCGCTGACCGCTGGCCGCTGCCAACTACCCTCGCCATGGAAGGCCTCGCCATGACTGGTGCCTGGGTGGACCGGGAGCAGGGGCTGGTGTCGGTGATCGTGCTGGAGATGGGCGGCTCCTCGGACCTGTGTGCGCATTTGAAACCGGGCGAGCCGGTGGTGCTGATGGGGCCGACCGGCACGCCGACCGAGATTCCGGAAAACGAAACTGTGCTGCTGGCCGGCGGCGGCCTCGGCAACGCCGTGCTGTTTTCCATCGGCAAGGCGTTGCGCGCGCAAGGCTCGAAAGTGCTTTATTTCGCCGGCTACAAGAAAGCCATTGACCGCTACAAGACCGAGGAAATCGAGGCGGCGGCGGATGTGGTGATCTGGGCGTGCGACGAAGCGATCTTGTCCAAGCACCGCCCGCAGGACGCATCGTTCCATGGGAATATCGTGGAAGCCATCCGCGCCTACGGCGCGGGGGAATTGGCCACTACCGGCCACTGGCCGCTATCCACCGTCAGCCGCCTTATCGCCATCGGATCCGATCGCATGATGGCGGCTGTGGCCCATGCCCGCTACACGGTGCTGGCGCCATACCTCAACCCGAAACATACCGCCATCGGCAGCATCAATTCGCCCATGCAATGCATGATGAAGGAGATCTGCGCCCAGTGCCTGCAGAAACATGTCGATCCGGTTACCGGCCAGGAAGCCTATGTCTATTCGTGCTTTAACCAGGATCAGCCGCTCGATAAAGTGGTCTGGCCGCACCTCCATGAGCGGCTGAAACAGAACAGCGTGCAGGAAAAACTGACGGCGCAGTGGATTGATCTGTGCCTCAGGCAGTTGCAATGGCGCAATTCCGCCGCCTGAAGAGGCTAACAAAAAGTTAAGAAACGGTTTGTAATCTCAACCTCTTAACGCAATCTCAATCTTTTGGCGGCAGAATAGTATCGTGCGTGCGCGTGTGCGCGCGTGTAATTGTTTGACCGTTTTTTCATGTCCAGCAGCAAACCGAACCCAACCGATATGAAACCGCCAGTTGCCGATGAGGCGAATCCCGTCTCCGCGCCGGACAAGGCGGTCGATGCCGCTCTTCCGCCGGGGGTGCAGGCGGCGCCGAAGCCGGTGCGGCTCGGCGAGAAGCTGATGGCGCTCGGCCTGATCTCGGATGACCAGTTGCAGGTGGCGCTGACCGAGCAGAAATCCAGCAAGAAGTTGCTCGGAGCGATTCTGGTCGAGATGGGTTTCATCACCGAATCGGCGCTCGGCGAAGTGCTTGCTGAGTCATCCGGCACGCAGAAATTCGATCCCAAGGCGACCATGCTCGATTCGTCGGTGGTGCGCCGCATACCCAAGGAGTTGGCAGTGCGTCACAAGGTAATCCCGGTGGCGTATGACAACGATACGCTGCAGCTCGCCATGGCCGACGTTTACAACGTATTGGCGATCGACCAGGTGCGCCGCCACATGCCCCGCAGCACGCGCATCGTCCCGATCTACTGTACCGATTCCGAGATCCTCGAGCTGATCGATCAATATTACGACTACGAAATCTCAGTCGACGGCATCCTGCGCGAAATCGAAACCGGCATCCGCGACAACGCCAAACTCGACGGGCGCCAGGAAGGCTATGTCAACCCGACGGTGCGCCTGGTCAACGCACTGCTGATCGACGCCATCAAGAGCGGGGCTTCCGACATCCACTTCGAACCGGAAGGCTCCTTTCTGCGCCTGCGCTACCGCATCGACGGGCAGATGCGGCAGGTGCGCAGTTTCCACCGCGACTACTGGTCCGCCATGGCGGTGCGCATCAAAATCATGGCAGGCATGAACATTGCCGAGACCCGCAACCCGCAGGATGGCCGCATCAGCTACAACGTGCTGGGCCGCGAGGTCGATTTCCGCGTGGCGACGCAGCCGACGATATACGGCGAGAACATCGTCATGCGCCTTCTGGACAAGGCCAAGTCGCTGGTGCCGCTGTCCGATCTCGGCTTCTCCGAGCACAATACCAGCGTCCTGAAGAAACTGATCAAGCGGCCCGAAGGCATCATCATCGTCACCGGTCCGACAGGCTCAGGTAAAACCACAACGCTCTACTCAGTGCTTTCCTATATCAATGGCATTGATGTCAACATCATGACATTGGAAGATCCCGTCGAATACCAGCTGCCCTTGATTCGTCAGAGCAATGTGCGGGAGGGGACCGGGCTTGACTTCCTGACCGGCATCAAGTCGCTGATGCGCCAGGATCCTGATATTATCTTCATCGGTGAGGTGCGCGACGAAGATACGGCGCTGATGGCGGTGCGCGCCGCGCTGACCGGCCACCAGGTCTATACCACGCTGCATACCAATGATGCGCTGGGGGCCATTCCGCGCCTGACCGATATCGGCGTGCCGCCGCACCTGCTGGCGGGGTCACTGATTGGCTGCCTGGCGCAGCGGCTCGTGCGCAAGCTGTGCAAGGCCTGCAAGAAACCGTACACGGCCAGCGAAGAGGAATGTCGCATGCTTGGCGTCGATGCGTCCAAGCCACCGACCATCTACGGGCCGGGCGGCTGCGATAAGTGCAACGGCAAGGGCTATAAGGGCCGCACCGCCGTGGTTGAGATCCTGCGCATCGACAAGGGGCTCGACGAGATGATCTCCACGCATGCGACGCGGCGCGCCATGATGGACTATGCGCTGCAGAACGGCTTCGTTCCCATGCAGCAGGACGGCGTCGACAAAGTGCTGTCGGGCCACGTGCACCTGGCGGAGTTGATCAGCACCATCGACTTCACCGACCGGCTATAGGTACGCTCATGCCTTCATATGTGTATGCGGCGATTGATGTAAAGGGACGCAGGATACGCGGCGAGATCGCGGCGGATAATGAGCTCGATCTTGAGGCCCGCCTGAAGACGGTAGGGCTTGACCTGATCGATGCCCATCCGGCAAAGATCAAAAAATCTTCCATGTTCAGCCGTGTCCGTCTCAAGGACCTGATTGTGCTGTGCATGCACATGGAACAGCTTGACCGGGCCGGGGTGCCGCTGCACGACGCGCTGGCCGATGTGCGCGATTCAACCGAGTCGCCGAAGCTGCGTGATGTGATGACCGATATCTATGAGCAGGTCAAGAACGGCAGCGTGCTGTCCAAGGCGATGGAGGCCTATCCCAAAATATTCAATTCGGTATTCACCGGCCTAGTGGCGGCGGGAGAGAAGACCGGCAACCTGTCGGAAGCCTTTACGCATCTGGCTGAACACCTCAAATGGTCGGCAGAGTTGCGGCGCAAGGTCAAAAAGGCGACGCGCTATCCGGTGGTGCTGCTCGGGGTGCTGGTTGTCGTGATTACCATCATGATGCTGCAGGTGGTGCCGAAGCTGGTGGACTTCATCATGGCGCAGGGCTTTGATCTGCCGTTCCATACGCGCCTGCTGATCGGGGTTTCACATGCCTTTCAGGACTATTGGTATGCCATTCTCGGCATTCCTCTCTTGCTGGTAATTTCCGGCATGACCGCCTACCGGCTGTCGGAAGCGTTCGCCTATAAAATCGACGCGATTGCCTTGCGATTGCCGCTGATAGGCCCGGTGGTGCGCAAGATCAATATGGCGCGTTTCACCCACTTCTTCGCCGTCATGTTCAACAGCGGCATCGATGTGCTCGACTCGCTGGAATCCGGCCGCACGGTGGTCAATAATCGTGTGCTGAAGGAATCGATCACCCTGGTAAAAACCAACGTGACCGAAGGCAATTCATTGACCTCCTCCTTGCGGCTTTCCAACCAGTTCCCCAACCTCGTCATCCGCATGTTCAAGGTCGGCGAGGATAGCGGCAACATGGCGGAGGCGCTGGAGAACATCAATTTCTTCTACAATCGCGAAGTGAACGATGCGGTGGATGCCATGGTCGGCGCGATCCAGCCGATACTGACGGTGGTCATGGGGATTCTGATCTTCTGGATTATCGCGGCAATCTTCGGGCCTCTGTACGAATCCTTCAGCAAAATCAACTTCTGAGGCGGCTTATGATGACCCGAAGACAGCGGCACGTGAAATCGGATATGATGGCGGTGACATGGCATTACCCAAGTTAGTAAAAGGATTGAAGCGGCGCTCCAAAGCCGGCGGAGATGCAAAACACTCCGGCCTTCCCTTCAGCCCCGTGCGCGGCAGCCGTTTCGTGCTGTTCCTTGGCGACGAGGGGGCAATCCTCGTCTATCTGACCGGCAATAAGGTCAATAAGCGGCAGTTCGTTCCCGATAGCGGTGAGCAGAATCTGAACGAGTTGCGCGCGACCCTTGCTGAAGACCCCAAGGCCCCGGTCGAGATGATCATCGACACCATGGATCAGACCTATATTCAGCAGACCCTTCCGCCGGTCAGCGCTTTGAGCGTGGGGAGGCTCATCCGGCGGCGCCTGGATCGCGACTTCGGCGCCAACGACATTAAGGGAGCCGTTGTGCTCGGCCGCGAGATGACTGGCCGCAAGGACTGGAACTTCATCATGGTGGGCATTGAATACAGCACGCAGCTATCCCTCTGGTTCGATTTTCTGGAGACGCTGCCTAACCGCTTCGACGGTATCTATCTGGTATCGGTGGAGGCGGAACTGATCATTAAAAGCCTGGACAAGGCGATGGGAGTGCCTGCAGAGGGTACCGGATCGGAATGGAAATTCCTGGTCAGCCATAACAAAGTCGGCGGCTTCCGCCAGGTCATTCTGCGCAACGGCAAGATTATTTTTACCCGTATGGCGCAGCCGATTGGCGAATCGACTCCGGAAGTCATTGCGGGCAACATCGAGCAGGAAATCCTTGGTACCATTGAATATATGCGCCGCCTGTCCTATACGCCGCAGGCGGGCCTGGATGTGTATATCATCGCTTCCAGTGCTGTGAAACCCCTGATCGATGCCTCCAAATTCAATGCCAGTAACACGCAGGTGCTGAGTCCCTACGAGGTAGCCGGGCATCTGGGGATCGAGGGGGCAACCCAACCGACTGACCAGTTTGGCGATGTCATTCTCGCCGCTGCCATCGGCGCCAGCCGGAAGCACGTGCTCAAGCTGTCGACGCAGGGATCAAAGCAGTTCGATACGCTGTATCAGGCGCTGATATATCAGCGGATGGCTGCCGCTGCAGCCGGCATAATGCTTTTTCTATACACCGGCGGCATCCTCGTCGACATCTATAACAGCCATTCGGAATCATCCGATCTCGAGCAGAAGAAAACCGTTCAGCAGCAAAGCATCACCAAGCTTGAAACGGAAATCAAGGAGGCCAACCTTGATCTTGAAAAGGCCAACGATTTAATCAACCTGTACACCGTGTTGATCGAGCAGCGTATTTCCCCGATGCCGTTTATCGCCAAGCTGCAGCAAACCATCCATCCCCCGATCGTGGTCAAGGAAATCACATGGGCAATCGATCGCGGAAGCGATACGGTCGGCAAGGGAAAGCCGTTGCCGAAAATGACTACAGTTCTGACCATGGAGTTTCCTGGTGTAACCACGCTTGAGGGATTCCGCATGGTCTCGAAAAAGCTTCTGGAGGAGCTGAACGTCGCGTTCCAGGGCTATACAATCTCGTTTACCAAGCTGCCATCCGTATTCTCCGAAAGTTCAGCGATGAACATTACTTTTGACGAACGGGAAAAAACCAACCAGCCGCTGGATGTCGAACTCACCATTCAAGGAGAGGTAATGCTGGCAACCGTGAATCCGCCACCGGCGGCGGGGGCATCCGAATGAAAAAAGAGGATATCAAAAAGCAAATAATGGTTGAGACCGGCATTATCGCGGCTGGGCTGGTGCTGCTGGGTGCCATTATTTATTTTCTAAGCTCGTTCGGAGAAGATTATGCGCAGGAGATGCGTTCACTGCAGGCGGAAGTCAACAAAGTCAGTAACGCTGCCAGTTCGTTACAGAACAAGTATGCCATAATCGCGCAGAGTCGCCCGCTATACGAGGAGGCGATGACCCGCAAACAGCGGCAAACCCTTTCGGTGAGCCGCGAGTTCGTCAGGCAGAAGTTCAATCAGTTCAACAAGCAGTACCACCTGAGCGATTTGAAGCTGGTCATGGGTGGCATTGAGACTCTGCCTGACCCGCAGCTGAAGACGAGCAGCATCGTAATGATATCGAGCGCCGTCAATACCAGTGCCAATGCATTGTCGGATACGCATGTTTTCCAGGTGCTCAACGCCCTGCAGCAGGAACTTTCGGGCAGCGTCAAGATGACCAAGTTTAGTCTGACGCGGAAAGAAGGAATATCGGATGATCTGCTGCGCTCCATTACGCAGTCCGGACCGGTCGGTCTCGTGAAGGCGCAGATGGAATTCAGCTGGTACGGCCTGCAATTTAACGAAACCCCTAGCGATGGCTCTGCCAATGCGTCCAAATCGGTTCCCTGACAGCGCCGGACGCATCCGGTGCCGATGTTATATTCTGCAGGCCTGCGCAGCAGCGGTCATGGCGGCGGGACTGATATTCCCGTCCGCGGCGCAGGCACCGCCACGCCCACCGCAGGTGGCGGTGCCGGGCAGCCTATTTTTCACACCGGACCAGATCAAGGCATTGAATGAAGCCATAACTGCCTATGAAAGCCGCCTGTCAGAAGAAAAGACGCGGGATGCTCCAGCGGAAGATTTCCTCGAACAGTTGGCGGAAAGCAAGCCGGATAAGCCGATCGAGCAGTTTTTTACCTACCCGCAGTTCTACCTGGAATCGCTGATCTATCATACCCATAACGACTGGGCGGTGCAGATCAACGGGCAGCGCTTTACCCGGCAAAGCGCGGTTGGCGCATCCTTCAGGATTATTATGGTCGACAAAGAGCGGGTTGTGCTGGTATGGAAACCTGAGAACATGCGCAGGGTGCGGGAAACGATGGAGAAATATCCCGGGAAATTATTTCCCGTGCACATGCAAACCGGCGAGGTATATATCACCCTGCGCCACAACCAGACTTTTTCCTCCTTCATCATGGATGTGCTGGAGGGTAAGGTAAAGCCGGTGGTGGTCAGCAATACCTCATCGGCGGCCCAGCCACCAAAAAAGGACGCCAAGCCACCCGTTGCCGATCCCCCAACAGAAGAGACTCCTTCTCCGTCCGTTGAGCCGGAGCCTGCCCAAGAGGAAGCATTATGACCATCTCTCCGCTAGCCGTGCACAAAGTGCATAAAAGCTACGAAGCGCACCACGTGCTGTACGACATCGATTTTTCCCTGGCAGCAGGGGAAATTTTCGGTCTGATCGGGCTCAATGGCGCCGGCAAGACGACACTGATTAAAATTATTCTTGATCTGGTGAAAGCGGATCAGGGGCATGCTGAGCTGTTCGCAACGCCGGCCACTGATCTCCGGGCGCGCCGCGGCCTTTCCTACCTCCCGGAGAAATTCCAGCCGTCGCGCTATCTCAAGGGCTATGAATATCTCGATTTGGCCCTGTCCTACTATGGCAAGAGACTCCATAAGGAGGAGGCAAGGAACGGGGCGGAGTGTCTGGATCTGAACCCAAACGCCCTGGCGCAGCGTGTCGGTTCCTACTCCAAAGGCATGGGGCAGAAGCTGGGGCTGCTCGGCGCCTTTCTGGTCGATGTGCCGCTGCTGGTGCTGGACGAGCCGATGAGCGGCCTCGACCCGCGCGCGCGCATCAAGCTCAAGGATATGCTGTTGGCGGCGAAGGCGCAGGGCAAGACGGTGTTCTTCAGTTCACACATCCTGTCGGACATCGATGAAATCTGCGACCGCATCGGGGTTATTCACGACGGACGTCTGTTTTTTATTGGCACGCCGGCGGAGTTCAAGCGCCGGTACGGCGAGGCTTCGCTTGAAAAAACCTTCCTTCACTCGATTAGCGCGGCCTAGAACTGGTCGTCGGTCAGGCTCATCTCGCCCGAGCGATAGCTGCTACCCTGCTTCATCATGTCGTGCTGCTTGATGGACAGGCGCAGGTTGGCGGGGTTATCCGACTCGGCCAGCGCTACTTCCTCCGTAATGATGCCTCTACTGTACAGTGCGAGCAGCGCATGATCGAAAGTCTGCATGCCGACATCGTGGCCCTTTTCGATATATTCTCGGATTTCCTTGATGCGTCCTTCGTGGATGAGGTTCTTGATCAGGCCCTGGTTCAGCATGATCTCGATGACGATGGAGCGCGAGGCTTCCTTGTTACGCACGAGTCGCTGCGAAAGCACTGCCTTGAGATTGAAAGACAGGTTCAAAAGGATCTGCGCGTGTTTTTCCTCGGGGAAGAAATTGATGACGCGCTCGATGGCCTGGTTGGTATTATTGGCGTGCAGGGTGGCAACGCAAAGATGGCCGGTTTCGGAGAAAACGATAGCGTGTTCCATGGTTTCGCGATCGCGTATTTCACCGATGACAATGACATCTGGCGTCTGGCGCAGTGCATTTTTAAGGCCGATGCCGAACGAATAAGTGTCGATACCCACATCACGCTGCGTGATGATGCAGCCCTTGTGCTCATGGATGAACTCAACGGGATCCTCAATAGTGATGATGTGGCCGGAGCCGTGCCGGTTGCGGTGTTCGATCATCGAGGCCAGCGAGGTCGATTTTCCTGAGCCGGTCTGCCCGACGAGCAGGATGAGCCCGCGGCGCTCCATGATAAGATCGGCGTATACCTTGGGCAGTTCCAGTTCTTCCAGCGTCGGAATGTCGGTATGGATGCGGCGCAGGACGGCGCCGGTCTGCTGCTGCTGCCTGAATAGATTAACGCGGAAGCGCGCCTTACCCTGCCAGCTGATGGCGGTGTTGTATTCCAGGGTAGACTCGAATTCGCTTAAGATGTCGGGGCTGATCAGCTGGCGTAGAAGATTCATAATAAGCTCTTCATTGAGCCTGACGTCACCATGCGGCGCAATACCAGCACTATAACGCAGCGAAGGAGGCGCATTTGCCGTCAGGTATAGGTCGCTGGCGTCGGTAGCGATAAAGGTGTCCATCAGTTTTTCGGCGTCGATGGCGTTCATGGCTTACCGGCTTCCGATGGCGCCCGGGCCCTTGATCGATTCCACTTCGCCTCCCTCGGTACTGGTGCTGGTGGACAGCGCGCCATGGGCGACCTGTTCGGTGATGGTGCCCTGGTTGAGCAGGGCGTGGACGCTGTCCTTCAGGGCCATCATTCCGATCTTGGTGCTGGTCTGAATGACCGAGTACATTTGCGGGATCTTGCCTTCGCGGATCAGATTGCGGATGGCGGCGGTGCCAAGCATGATTTCATGCGCGGCAACACGTCCTCCATCCTTTCGCTTGAGCAGGCTCTGGGTAACGACCGCCTCGATCGACACCGACAGCATGGCACGCACCATTTCCTTATCGTCGGCGGGAAAGACGTCGATGATACGGTCGACGGTCTTAGGCGCGGAGTTGGTGTGCAGGGTGCCGAGCACCAGGTGTCCCGTTTCGGCGGCAGTCAGCGCCATCTGTATGGTTTCAATATCACGCAACTCGCCGACCAGAATGACATCGGGGTCTTCGCGCAGCGCGCTTTTTAAGGCGCGGGCGAAGGACTTGGTGTCGCGTCCGACTTCGCGTTGATTGATCAGCGATCGCTTTGAAACATGGATGAACTCGACGGGATCTTCAATGGTGATGATATGCTTGGTGAAATGCGTGTTGATCTGATCGATCATGGCGGCCAGTGTGGTTGATTTGCCGGAGCCGGTGGGGCCGGTCACCAGCACCAGACCCTTATGCAGCTTGCACAGCCGCTTGAGGATAGGAGGGGCACCGATATCCTCGAGCGATAGGATGCGGGTGGGGATGTTTCGCAGCACCGCGGCGGGGCCATTCATGGTATTGAAGGCATTGACACGGAAACGCATGTCATTGCCGAACGAGATGGCGAAATCAAGCTCGAACTCGCGCTCGTAATCGGAGCGCTGCTGTTCGGTCATGATCGAGTAAAGCATCTGCTTGACGTCGTCCGACGTTAGCGGATCCGATTTATACGGAACCATTTCGCCGTTGACGCGCAAAATCGGCGGGTTGGAGGTCGACAGATGCAAATCCGACGCCTTGTTTTTCTGCGTGTATACCAGAAGGTCGGTAATTTCCATCCGACGGGCCTCAAATAAACAGGGTTACAGGGCAGGTTTTCCCCTCTGTTTATTAGAGCTAATAAAAGTTAATCTTTGCTGAATTTTCTGAATATTGCCGGGAATAGTCTCGCCGCGATAATAGGCTTCGAGCACCTGCCGGTACAGGCGGCCTGCCTCATCGTAATTCTTCTGCTTATCCATCATGATAGCCAGGTTATAGCGGTAGGTGATGTTTTCGGGCGCCAGTTCGATGGCCCGCAGCATTTTGGCGGTAGCGCGATCCGTATCGCCTAATTTGTTATAAATAACAGCAAGCTGGGCAGGTATGGGGCTGAACATGGGATTGCGCGCTTCGAGCTTCAGCAGCTGTTCGATGGCGGCTTCCGGAGCCTCGTCGGCGAGCAGCACCAGGAAATTATTGAGTCCGTCGCGGTGATCGGGGGCAACGGATAGTAACTTCGAGTAATAAGGGCGCGCCCGCTCAATTTGCCCCACCCGGTGATAAAGCGTGGCCAGTCCGAACAGCGCGTGGGTATTTTTCGAGTCATTATCCAGGATCATCTTGTAAATTTCGATGGCATGCTCGCTATGCCCGGCGGCGGCGGCCTCGTACGCCCGCTGCAGCTCGTAGTTGGCATCGAGCGCCGGCCGAGTCACCTGGATATCGATACCGAGCCCCTCATGACGGATGCTGGCGGCATTCTGACCGTCCTTGGTGAAGATATTGGGTACTTCCTTGACACGCGCGATGTCTACCGGCGTATCGGTTTTTTTATGTTTATCCGCATCGATATTGCCGGGAATCTTTTTGAGAATATCCTCCGTTTCGGGAGAAAGCTGCGGCTTGGGTTCGGTTGTTGCCGGATTGACAGCGTTAAGGGCTTCGGAGGCAGACGGCGCGGGGGGAGGTATGGTAGCAGGCGGACTTGCAGCTGGCGGCAGCGGCGTCCACTCCTCATTCGGTGGCGCTGGCTGCGCCGGTGCGGACATATCCGCTGTCAGGGTGGTCGGCGGCGGTTCCACCAGCGGGGTCGGAACCACTGGATCTGTTTGGGCCGGAATGCCGTGCGCGGTTTCGCTGACGGGGGCGGGAGGCGGGACTGCCTCAGGTGGCGGCGGGAGCACAACAGGTGCCGTGGTATCAGAAGGCGACCATCTGCGGATGGCTTCCGGTGGCGGGAAGCCGGCGAGATCGGGGATGGGCGGCTCCACTTCCGCAACGGGTGGCAGCGCAGGCACCGGTATCGGTTCTGCAGGCGGTGCGGCGGCCGCGACTGGCGGAGGTGCCACAGGTACCGCTTCGACGACAGGCGGTTCGGTGGCCGGTGGCATTGCTGCAACCGGCCTGGCAGCAGCAGGTTGAGATTTTTCCAGCGGCGATTCATCCAGCAGCGACCATTTCTTATCAATATCCTGCGGCTGATATCCGGCCTGCGGTTCTTCCGCGGGTGTCCAGCGCCGGATGGCATCGGGTGGCGGCAACCCGCTTGTCGCGGCGGCCGGCGGTGATTCCATACCCAGGGAAGCAGGTGGGGGTAGGGCAGTGCTGGGAGCAGGGGCATCAACATGATCGTGGCGGCTGTCGGCGCTGTCCTGCTTGCGCTTGCGGAGTTGCGGTACGTCATGTGACTCGAAGACCGGAGGCAGCGCTATCAATGCGGAGGAAGCTGGAGTATCGCTGCCCTGCGCCGGGGCGAGTTCGGCGAGCGCAGCCGGGGGCGGAACGGCGGGCGTTACCTCCGGCGGCTGCTTCAGCGAATAGACTTTCTTGCGCTTGATCGTCAGCGGTGGCGACTCGTACAGGACCGTGGTGGTATTTAACACCGGATCTTCCGGTTTTTTCTCCTCTTCCTCTGCGGGCAGGTAATAACGGTATTCGGGTGCAGGGAGGGGATCGGTGGCAGCGACGAGCGGCGGCGGCAGAGCATAGGAGCCGCTGGCATACGCATCGGGCAGCATCAGGTCGGGTTCCCCGGCAGGTGCTTCCTCCGGCGAGGCGGTCTTTATTGCGCCCGGCGCTCCTATCTGGGCATACAGCCGCGCATAAGGATCATCAGCGTCATCTGGCTGGGCCAGCGCGACGGGGCTTGTAAGGGGGAAGGCAACCAGCGCGCATACGATGCGCAGCCAGAAAGCCACTGCTGTTTTCGGCGTCAATACCATCCGCACCCATTATACCAGAACATGATATGGTGACCCAGCTTCTGTATCTACACTATAACTAGTCAGAACAAAACAGGTAAACATACGATAGCTGATGATTTTTGCGCGGCATGCAATTTGCATTACATCCGACATATTATGTTACGGAGAGATATGCGCTGTACTCACCTCATCGTCCTGGGCGTATGGCTGCCGGGTATGGCGCTGGCTCAGCCCCCTGTGCTGCCGCCGGTCAGCGCGCCCTATCATGGCGCTTCCCCCCCGATGATGGCATTGCCTCAGCCCCATCAGGCCAAGTTTTTTTCCCTTCGCCCGCAGGCACGTTCGCTCCCGGCCGGAAATGCTCCGGCGGAAACGGCGCCTCCCATTCCTGATGCCGCCCCGACACTCCCTTCGGATATGACTGATGAGCAGGCGCGGCAGATACTCTCCATTTTCGCTGTCCAGGATTAGGCCGCTATGTTACCAACGGCTTCATGGCTGATTGGTTTCGCATAGCCCGTCCGTTACTGCATTGCCTGCCGCCGGAAGCGGTGCATGCGGCCGGGCTGGCGGCGTTACGGCGGGGGCTGTTGCGCTCTCCCGTTCCAGCACCCCCGCCTGAATTAACGCTGAACGTCTTCGACCTGACATTTCCGGGTCCGGTCGGTCTGGCGGCCGGGTTCGACAAGAACGCCGTCGCCATCGATGCGCTGCTGGCGCAGGGATTCGCCTTCGTCGAAGCGGGAACGGTAACGCCCCGACCGCAGCCCGGCAATCCCAGACCCCGCCTGTTCCGCCTCCGCGAAGACGAAGCGGTGATCAACCGCCTGGGATTCAATAATCATGGACTGGAGCGGTTTGTGCAACATTTCAGGCGGCATGACCGCGCGCGCGGCATCGCCGGCGCTAATATCGGCAGGAACAAGGACAGTGCTGATGCGCTCGCCGATTACGTGGCGGGCCTGCAGGCAGTGTATCCATATGCTGATTACATCACGGTCAATATCTCTTCACCCAATACACCGGGTTTGCGGGATTTGCAGCGGAAGGAGGCATTGGCGCAGCTGCTGGCGGGATTAACACAGGCGCGCGGGAACTGCCGGAAGCAACATGCCCGGCATGTGCCGTTGCTGCTGAAAGTCTCCCCTGATCTCGGCATGCAGGAGAAAGAGGACATCGCGGACCAGGTGAGCGCGCACCACATAGACGGGCTGATTATCAGCAACACGACCGTATCTCGCCCTCCTTCGTTGCAAAGCCCCTGCCGCAGTGAGCAAGGGGGCTTGAGCGGGCGGCCGCTTTTCGCCTTGTCTACCGAAGCGCTGCGGGATTTTTATCGGCTGACCGGCGGCAAACTTCCCTTGATCGGCGTCGGCGGCGTTACTTCCGCCGAGGATGCCTATGCCAAGATCCGTGCCGGGGCGACGCTGGTCCAGCTTTATACGGCGCTGGTATATCGCGGCTTTGGGATAGTGCGGAACATCCATCGGGCGTTGCCTGATCTGCTGCGGCGCGATGGTTTTTCGCATGTCAGCGAGGCAGTCGGCACGGCGGCGCGTTAATCCCGCTTTGCCTCTTCCTCTTGCGTTTTGTCCGGTTCCTGGCAGGCCAGCACGGTTACGTCATAGACCGGATGCTCGAGACCGGATAGGCCAGGGCTTGAGGAAAACATCCAGCCTAGGAAAATCCGACTGGGTGCTTCTCCCGGTCTCATCTCGGAGATTTCCAGCAATCCGGCATTCTCCGGCTGTTCCTCGGGGCTTGCTTTCCAGCAGCGATGCGAAATGATCTCCAGATTTCCGAAATGCACCACTGTTCCGACCAGCGCCTCGAACCGCGAGATCTTGCCGGTGACCTTGTTCAGCCCCTGCAGCTGGATGGCGGCATATTCCCGTCTGGCCTTGCCGTCAGCATCTTCCGGTGTCTTCTTCTCCGGCGCCGCCACGGCGAAGGCGGGAAGCAATCCTGCCAGCAGAGCGGCTGTAAAGATAACGCGCATCAGGGCGTAGCGGGCGTACCGGGGGCGGCGGACTTATCCGTGCCGTCGATGCCGCCGCCGCTGAACATGAATTTGCCGATCATCTCTTCGAGATTGACTGCAGACTGGGTGAATTCGATACGCCCGCCCTCGGCAAGCATGGCATCATCGCCGCCGGGCGTGATCTGGATGAACTTATCGCCGAGCAGCCCGCTGCTGACGATGGCGGCAGAGGAATCTCGCGGCAGCTTTGTGTCTTCGCTGATCTGCATGGCGATCACGGCGTCATACGTCTCGGGATCAAGCCCCAGGTCGGAGACGACGCCGACCTTGATGCCCCCAATCCGCACATCGCTTCCCAGCGAGATGCCGGAGGCATTGGTGAACTTGCCGCTGACCGTGTAGCCGTCCTTGCCGACGTCGATCTCGCTGCCTTCATAGGCGAAGACGAGAAATACCCCGGCGACGATCAGTACAACCGCGCCCATCAGTGTTTCGAGAACATTTTTCTGCATGACGGTCCTTTACGCTGAAGGCAGAATGACTTCCTGAAAGAAGGGAATAGCAAAAAACCATCCGTTTCGAAATAAAAAAAGCGCATGTGCCGGTATCGCAGGCAGCCTGCCGCGAGAAAAAGGATTCCCATTGCCTCAAACAGCGATGTTCGATACGGTAAGGCTCATGCCCGCGCTGGATCTGTCCTTCCTGCCTTCCCTGCCGTTTTCCCCGGAGCATCCGTGGATACGGCTGGTGCGGCCGAAACAATGGATCAAGAACGCCTTTGTCTTTGCGCCGCTGTTTTTTGCCCAGCAATTCGCCAGCCTGCAGGCCTGGGCCGTTATCCTGCTGGCGGCGCTGTGTTTCATCTGTATTTCGAGCATCGTCTATATCGGCAACGATATTCACGATATCGAGGAAGACCGGCTGCATCCCGCCAAGAAGAACCGCCCGCTGGCCGCCGGCGCCATGACGCTGCGCCAGGCGATGATGCTGGCTGGCGGCTTTGCGCTTGCCGCGCTGCTTATCATGCTACTGCTGCCGTATGAGTGCGCCGTGATCGCCGTCGTCTATGTGCTGCTGAATGCCACCTATACGCTCTGGCTGAAGCACATGGCCATCATCGATGTCTTCTTCGTCGCCTCTTGTTACGTGCTGCGCGTGCTGATGGGGTGTTACGCGTTGCAGGTGACCATCTCGCCCTGGATCATCCTCGCTACTTTCCTGCTGGCGCTGTTTCTCGGTTTCGGCAAGCGCTACAACGAACTGGGACATGCCGATTACGCCAGCCAGAAGCTGAACCTTAAGCATTACAGCCGCCCGTTGCTCGACAAGCTGGTGACGATTACCGGTGGCGCTTCGCTCATCACTTACGCTATCTATACGGCCGAGATGTCGCGCCTGCTGGGCGGGGTCGAGATCGTCTATACGGTGGTGTTCGTGGCGTTCGGCCTGTTTCGCTACCTGCAGTCGATCTATGTCTACGACCAGGGCGGCGAGCCGGAAAGCGTCATCCTGAAGGACAAGTGGCAGCTGGCCAACGGCGCGGCGTGGCTCGTTATGACGATGTGGATATTGTCGTAATCAGATAAATCTTGGCTTGCGGCCTGCGATTAATCTGGGGAATCAGGAATAAAAACGGCTTGGGCTGGCTCAAGTCGTTTTTATAATTTTTTTTCAAAAAATCCGCAGAGCCGCCTCAAGGATTTTTTGCCCTGATTCCCAAATCAAATCGCTGCGCAGCAAGATTTGATTTGAAGCATCACGGCTTCCACGCCTCGTAATCCGAGGTTGCCGGATCGCGCTGGCCACCGCGCAGCAGGTGGCCGGGGGGAACGTAGGCATGCGGCGTGCCGGTCAGATTCGGCAGCGGGGGTTTTTCCCACACGTGATGCGACACCGAGCGCCGGGTCGGCGGGAGGGGATGGGTGTAATGCAGCCAGCCGTGCCATTCGGGCGGTACCTTGCTCGGTTCAGCGAGGCCGTTATAGACCACCCAGCGTTTGCGCCTTGTGCTTTTGTGACCTCCGCGCCGCTCATAATAACGGTTACCGAACTGGTCGGCGCCGACTTCCCGGCCAGCAAAAACGGTATAAAGGCGTGTCATCAGGCTCATGAGGAATTCCTTATATTCAGGCAATTATAGTGATCGGAGGACGATTGTCATCAAATCTTCACGTGACTGTGAAGGCCTCTCTTATTAATTCTCATTAATTCCAATTAATGAATCTATCAGGAGTCGCCATGTCAAACACGAAACCGCCGGAAGGCGAATTCGAGGATGCTGAGCATTACCAGGGAGCGGCTGCTTCCCGTCCCGCCGAGCCATCCGAACAGGCCGAAGAAGTGCGTCGTTTCCGCGCCAGGATCTTTCGCCAGACCCATCATCCTGTTCCAGAAGGTCCCGCCGATAAGTTGCTCAGAAGCAGGTAATGGCCGCCCCATCTCCATCATTCATTTTTCAGGACAGACATCATGGTAAAAAAACCACAAAAATCCAACAAGCCAACAAATCCCAGGCATTTTGCCACCACGCACGTGACGAAAGAGTTTCCCGAATTGACAGATCATGCACAACGCCTGATGTTAAAAAATTTACTGACGCTGGCCGCTGATCCCAGTAGTTCCGCGTTACCTGACATGCCAGATGCAAAACCGGTAACCCACAAGGAATTGATCAAGGCGCTGCTCGAGTTGCACAAGCAGAAAGCCATCGATCTTACTGCGCGCAGGATAGATGAGACCGGATTTCTCAGTGATGCACATGCGCTGATTAAGGCGCAACGGGAAGAGGAGGCGCAAACAAAACGTGCCGCGCGTGAACATCGCCCGCGCAATAAGCCTTGGGCTGATTCCGGTATTCGGGAATATGCCTTGCGGGAATTATTTCCTTCCCGTTCGAATTTCGAACGGGAATAGTTTCAATCAATAATCCAAGAAGCTCCGGAGCTTCCGGCTGCGGCTCGGGTGCTTCAGTTTCCTCAGCGCCTTGGCTTCGATCTGGCGGATGCGTTCGCGCGTCACCGAGAATTGCTGGCCGACTTCCTCGAGCGTATGATCGGTGTTCATGCCGATGCCGAAACGCATGCGCAGCACGCGCTCCTCGCGCGGCGTCAGTGAGGCCAGGATGCGCGTCGTCGTCTCGCGCAAATTGCTCTGGATGGCGGCGTCGAGCGGCAAGATGGCGTTCTTGTCCTCGATGAAATCGCCCAGATGCGAATCCTCCTCGTCGCCGATCGGGGTTTCGAGCGAGACCGGTTCCTTGGCGATTTTCATCACCTTGCGCACCTTGTCCAGAGGCATCACTAAACGTTCAGCCAGCTCTTCCGGCGTCGGCTCGCGGCCCATTTCATGCAGCATCTGGCGGGAGGTGCGCACGATCTTGTTGATGGTCTCGATCATGTGCACCGGTATGCGGATGGTGCGCGCCTGGTCGGCGATCGAGCGGGTGATCGCCTGGCGGATCCACCACGTTGCATAGGTCGAGAATTTATAACCGCGGCGGTACTCGAACTTATCGACCGCTTTCATCAGGCCGATATTGCCTTCCTGAATCAAATCCAGGAATTGCAGGCCGCGGTTGGTGTATTTCTTGGCGATCGAGATCACGAGGCGCAGGTTGGCTTCGATCATTTCCTTCTTGGCGCGGTTGGTCTCGCGCTCGCCCTTCTGCACGGCCATGATCATGCGCTTGAACTCGCCGATCTCGAGCCCGGCGGCCTCGGCCATCTGGCTGATCTCGGCGCGTATCTCCTCGATCTCCTGCTGGTCTTTCTGCACGAAATCCTTCCAGCCTTTTTCCGGGCGCGCTCCGACCTTCTTCAGCCAGTGGGGGTCAAGCTCGCTGCCGATCCACGCTTCGACAAACGCCTTGCGCGGGACTTTCCGGTGTTCGGCCAGCCTGAGCAGCTTGCCTTCGAGCGTCATCAGCCGGCGGTTGATGTCATAGAGCTTCAATATCAGGCTTTCGACGCGGTAGATGGTGAAACGTACGCCCATCATCAGCTCCACCAGGTCGCGGTGCAGCTTCTGGTAGGCTTTTTCATCCTCCTTGCTGTAACGGCCTTCGCCGAAGGCCTTACCGAGGCGCTTTTCCTGCAGGGCGCGCATCTTCTTGCTGAGCTTGGCAAACTGGTCGAGCGTTTCCATCAATTGGGGCTTCAGCGCCGTCTCCATGGCCAGCAGCGATACCGAGCCGTCATCCTCCTCGGCGTCGGCATCCTCTTCGCCTTCGCCCTCTTCGCCTTCCTCATCCTCCTCGCGCTCGATATCGTCCTCGTCTTCCTCCTCCTCGTCATCGAATTTGCTGACTTGAGGTTTGGCAGGGGTGGTGGGAGCGGGAGCGGCAGTAGTAGCAGGAACATTGCCCGAAGCGGGCGGGAACGCGCCGGTTTCCGCACCGGCGCCGTAGGTGGCGTCAAGGTCGATAATATCGCGCAGCAGCAGCGTGCCGGCATCGAGCTCGTCACGCCATGACAGGATTTCCTTCATCACCAGTGGGCATTCAGAAAGTGCGGAGATTACGGTTTCACGCCCGGCCTCGATGCGCTTGGCAATCTCGATTTCGCCCTCGCGGGAGAGCAGTTCGACATTGCCCATCTCGCGCAGGTACATGCGTACCGGATCATCCGAGCGGCCAACATTCTCCGGCTCTTCGGTGGCGTCCATCGCTTCGGGGGTTTCGGCGGGATCGAGCGGCGTACCCTCCTCGACCACGTTGATATCGACCTGCGCCAGGGCGCTGATCGCGGCGTCAATGGTCTCGGGCGAAAATTCTTCGGCGGGGAGGACGGCGTTCAGTTCATCATAGGTGATGTAGCCGCGTGCCTTGCCCATCGCCATCAGCTTGCGCACGATGGCCATTTGCAGCTCTTCCTTCGAGCCCTCCTTCTTGGCAGCGGCCTTGTCGCTGGTTTTCTCGGCGGCTTTGGGCGGTAGCCCCTTATTCTCTTTGGCTTTGGGCGCGGCAACTTTCTTGACGGCTTTGGATTTCACCGGCGCGGCTTTCGCCCTGGCGGCTTTGGCGGGCTTTGCCTTCGCTTTCGAGGTCGCCTTGGATTTGGTCGGTTTTGCGCCGCGTTTCTGTGCCATTCGCCATTCCCCTTCGCATGGCCCCGCCAAGAGGCAAGCCAATGAAAATTAATTACTATTACTCTGCCGCCCGTAAAAAGGCAGGGTATAAACAGGCTAGAAATAAGGCATTTTTTGTTTTTTTCAATGGGTTTTTACAGTATTTTTACCTTCATCATCCGGCATCGCCGGCGGCATTCTCCGCTTGGAGCGGTGCGAAGGTGCGCCGGGTTTCGGCCTGCTGCAGCTGCTGCTGGATTTCGATAAGACGCGAAAGCGCCGCTTCATCCATGGTTTGCCCCACTGTCTGCTGCAGTTCCTTCATCTCATATTCCAGATGCGCGATCTGGTAAGAGGCAAGTGCCGTATTCCACAGTGCCAGGGCGTCGTTCAGCGAAAGATCCTCCGGGTAGGGGAGCTTAAGCGGAACGGTTTTCAACTCGCCCTGCAGCTGCTCCTGCAGGTAGGCGACGAAGGCAGCGCGGTCGTCGAGCAGCGCGTCCTGCTCGTGCGCCGCGGAGAGAAGCGCGCCGCGCAGGCGATTGAGATAAGCGCTGCGAATATCGAGATGCGATACGGTCTCCTCGACCTGGCTTTTACGCAACAGCGGCGGGAAGGACAGCAACTGCATCAGCAGGGCGCCCGCGGCGGCTTCGAACCCATTCACATCCTGCTGCAGCGCCAGCTGCCTGACCTGGTCCGAGCACTGCCCCGCCTTGGCGGGGGCAGGGGCCTTCGTCCAGAGCTGCTTGCGGAAATAGGAGAGGTAATGCTGCTTCAGGGTAGGGTTGGCGATCTTATCGGCCAGCCGGGCCAGCGTGTCCTCGAGCGCGGCGCGGCTTTCCGGCAGGGCGAGATCATGGCCGGGGGACAGCGTCTCCCACAACACCTGCGACAGGCGGCGCGAACTCATCAGGATCTTCTCGAAGCTTGCCTTGCCATGCTTCTGGATATAGGAATCGGGGTCTTCCCCGGCGGGAAGCATCGCGAAGCGCAAGGAATAGCCGGGTTTCAGGAGCGGCAGCGCCACCTCGGCGGCGCGCATCATGGCGCGCGCCCCGGCGGCGTCGCCATCGAGGCAGATGACCGGCTCCTTGGCCAGCTGCCACAGCAGGCGCAGATGCTCGGGCGTGATGGCGGTGCCGAGCGTCGCCAGCGCATAGGGTACCCCGGCCTGCGCGGTGGACACCACATCCATGTAACCTTCCATCACCACTGCGAGGTTGGCATCGCGGGCCGGGCGCTTGGCGAGGTCAAAATTGTAGAGCAGTTCACCTTTTTTGAATAAGGGGGTTTCCGGAGAGTTTAGGTATTTCGGAAGATTCCTGCTCGTATCGCCGCAGAGCAGCCGTCCGCCGAAAGCGACGACACGGCCGGAAGCGCTTCGAATCGGAAAGATGACGCGGCCCCGGAAGCGATCGTAGGGCACACCGGAATCGGGCACGATGATGACGCCCGCTTCCGCCTGGAGGCTTTGTGAAATACCGGCTTTCAGCAGATGCTGATGCAGGGCATTGCGCTCAGTGTCCGGTGCAAATCCAGCGCGGAACAGGCGAATCGTCTCCGGCTTCAATCCGCGTTTTGCCAAATAATCCAGTGCCATGCTGCCGCTGCTGGCCACCAGCTGGCGCTCGAACCACTGGCAGGCGGCTTCCATCACGTCATAGAGCGTCTTCTCAGCTTCGGCGCGCTTTCGTTCCTCCGGCGTGACTGTCGGCAGGGGGATGCCGGCTTCGCGCGCCAACGCTTCGATCGTCTCCGGATAGGTCAGGCGCTCGAAGCGTTTGATGAACTCGATGGCGTCGCCATGCGCGCTGCAGCCGAAGCAGTGAAAGAATCCTTTTTCATCGTTGACGGTGAAGGAGGGCGTTTTCTCATTGTGGAACGGGCAGAGCGCCTGGTATTCGCGCCCATGCTTCTTGATCGGGATACGCCGTCCGATTACTTCCGACAGCAGGAAGTGCGAGCGAAGTCGCTCTATGAAAGACGGCGGGAATTTCATATACTGCCTCGCATGCCATCCACTCCGCTTGATGCCTTGCGCTATTCCATCGAACTGCAGATCGGCGAGGACACCGAACGCCTGCCCGTGCTGTTCACGCGCCGCCGCCGGGCGCGCCGCATGGTCATCCGCTACCAGCCGCTGAAGCACGTCGTCAGCGTCACTCTACCCTTGAAGGCGAGCATCAGGCAAGGATTACATTTCGTCGAGGACAAGCGCCGCTGGATTGCCGCCCAGGTCAGTGAGCGCGCGCGGCACGTGCCGTTTGCCGACGGGCAGCAGATTCCATTGAGCGGCCGCATGCACACGCTGTGCCATGCCGGCGGGCGCGGGGTGGTGCGGGTGGAGGAGGGCGTCATCCTCGTTCCGGGGGAGGAACGGTTCATGGCGCGGCGTCTGCGCGACTGGCTGAGGACGGAGGCGTTGCGCGCAGTCACGCCCCTGGCGCAGGCTAAAGCGCAGATACTTGGCAAACGCGTGCGGCGCATCTCCGTGCGCGACACCAGCTCGCGCTGGGGCAGCTGCAGCCATGATGGAAGGCTATCCTTTTCCTGGAGATTGGTATTGGCACCGCCCGAGGTGCTTGACTATGTCGTCTGCCACGAGGTAGCGCATCTAAAGGAGCATAACCACAGTCCGGCCTTCTGGGCGGCGGTGGAGAAGCTGTGCCCGCATCATCTGTCCGCCCGCGCCTGGCTGCGGTCGGAAGGCATGACGCTGTACCGGTATGGGTAACCGTCATTGCGAGAAGCGTGTAGCGCGACGCGGCAATCCGGTCAAAGCGCCATGGGCGCGGTATAATTACTACTGAACCGCGGCTCTACTGGATTGCTTCGTCTTCGGCTCGCAATGACGGAACTATCTCCGGCTTTCCGGAGTGCCGAACAGTTTTTCCCAGAAACCTTGGCCGAGATTGACATCCTGCTCTGCCTGCGTTGGCTGCTGCCAGGGCTGGGCGCCGCCCTGCGGATAGTCACGCATGCCGGCATCACGCTGCCAGGGAAGGCTGGGGAAGAATCCGCCGCCGGTAGGGATGTTCATCACCGGGGCACCGGCCAGCGCCGCCACCATAAAATCATGCCAGATGGCGGCGGGCAGCATGCCGCCGGTGACTTTCTTCATAGGCGCGTTGTCATCGTTGCCGATCCACACGCCGGTGATCAGCTGCGGCGTATAGCCCACAAACCACGCGTCCCGGTAGTCCGAGGTGGTGCCGGTCTTGCCGGCGGCGGGGCGGCCGATGCGCGCCCGCTGGCCGGTGCCGTTCTCGATGACATTCATTAGCATGTCGTTGATCTGACCCACCGTATTTTTGCCGAGCACGGCGCCGAGCCGCGACGGGTGGCGCTGATACAGCACGTCGCCCCCGGTATTCTGGATTTCGAGAATGCCGTGTGGGATGACGAGGTTGCCTTCCGCCGCCAGATGGGCGTAGGCGGTGGTCAGCTCCAGAAGCGACACTTCGATGGAGCCGAGCGCGATGGAGGGCACCGGATCGATCGGGCTCGCGATGCCGAGCCGGTGGGCGATATTGATGACACGATCCAGCCCGACATTGATGGCGATCTGTGCCGCTACCGTATTGATCGATTCGGTGAGCGCCTCGCGTACCGTGATGGTGCCGAGATATTTGCCGGTGTAGTTACGCGGCGACCAGTCGCCGCCGACGGCAGGGATGGTGATCGGCCGGTCATCCACCAGCGTCTCCGGCGTCACGCCGGCTTCCAGCGCCGCCAAATAGACGAAGGGTTTGAAGGCTGAGCCGGGCTGCCGCATGGCCTGGGTGGCGCGGTTATACTGGCTGGCGCCGTAGGAGCGCCCGCCAATCATGGCGCGCACCGCGCCGTCGGGCGTCATGGCGAGGATCGCCGCCTGCGCCGCTTCATAGGTCTCACCTTCCTTGTCCATGACCTGAGTCAGCGCCTTTTCGGCAAGCGCCTGCCAGTCGGGCCGGAGGGTGGTGATGACGATCAGATCCTCCTCCACGCTGCCGACATACTCGGGAATCTGGTCGAGTATCCAGTCCGTGAAATACAGCGCGCTCTGCGAGCTGTGCTGGCGATTCTCCATCGCCTTGCCCAGGTCGGCGATCGCCTTCTGTGTCTGCTCGCCACTGAGATAGCCGGCATCCTGCATGTTAAGCAGCACCTGTTGGGCGCGTCTCCTGGCCAGCTCCGGGTTGCTGGTCGGGGCGAAGCGCGACGGGGCTTTCAGCAGCCCGGCAATGATCGCGGATTCGGAGAGCGTCATGTCGCGCGCCGGCACGCCGAAATAACGCCGTGCGGCGGCATCAACGCCGTAACTGCCGGCGCCGAGATAGACGCGGTTCAGGTAAATGCTCAGGATCTCCTGCTTGGTGAAGCGCCACTCCAGTTTGATGGCGAGTATCATCTCCTTAATTTTTCGGATGATGGAGCGCTCAGGTGTCAGAAATACGTTTTTAGCTACCTGCTGGGTAATAGTGCTGCCACCCTGCACGATTTTACCGGCCTTGATGTCGACGATAAGCGCCCGTGCCAATCCAAACGGATCGATGCCGATATGGTAGTAGAAGTTGCGGTCCTCGGTGGCGAGCACCGCGTCGATCAGTGAGGCGGGCAGGTCATCAAAGCCGACATAATCGCCGTAAATATCGCCAAAGCTGCCGACGATCTGCCCGTCCTCGGATTTGACCAGGATACTTGGCGCCCTGGCGAACTTGTCGAGTTCGTCGATCGACGGTAGCGTCACCAGGCACCAGGCGAGGAACAGGCCGACGATCAGCCCGCCATAGAGCGCGGTTTTTTTCACGAAGCGTTTGAACCAGTGCGGACGCCGGGCTCGGTAACGCGGATAGGCGGGCAGGTCGGAGTCCATGCGTTCGCGCTTGCCGTGCGACCGGGATTCCAGCATCGGCCCGTGATGACGCCGGCGGCGGCGTTTGCCGGAGAACAGTTTGCGGAGGCGTGAGCGCAGGGACATCAGGCCTTCTTATCCTTCCCGAGCACGTAGCGCAGCTTGCGGATGGCGATGTCGATCAGGTTCTGGCGAGGCGCCCGTGCCGGTCCCACGATGGACACTTCCCGCAGGTTATTGGGATCCATGATGGTGACTTTTACCGATTCTCCTAGTGATATGAATTCCACGATATAGTCTTCTTCCGCCCCCTCCGTAAAATCCCCGTCGTCTTGCATCGACTATCCTCTCTCAGAGGATGTTACATCACTTCCACATCCTCGGGCAGCATGGTATCGGGCAATTTCTCGATGCGCAACCGCGTGATCTGCATGCCTTCCTTGGTGACCACGGTGAAGCGGAAACCGTGGATGTGGAACTGCTGTCCCACCGACGGGATGGTCTGCACCTCGTGGATGAGCAGCCCGGCGATGGTCGAAGCGTGCTCGTCGGGCAGGTTCCAGTCGAGCTGACGGTTCAGGTCGCGCACCGCCACGCTGCCGTCGATGTAATACGCGTTCTCCCCGGCCTTTTGAACGCCGTGACGGCTTTCATCGTGCTCGTCCTCGATCTCGCCGACAATCTCCTCGAGAATGTCCTCGAGCGTGACGATGCCTTGCCAGCCGCCATATTCATCGACCACGAAGGCGAAATGCTGCCGCTTGCCGCGGAAGGCGAGCAGCTGGTCGCGCAGGGATGTCGTGTCGGGAATGAACCAGGGCTTGTTGCACAAGGCCAGGATGGCGGCGGTGTTGATCTGCCCCTGCCGCTCGTTGAGGGCCCGCACCAGGTTCTTGACGTGCAGAACGCCGATGATGTTGTCCTGCTCGCCGCGCCACAGCGGGATGCGGCTATGCATCATCGACACGGCACGCGCCACCAGCTGATCGGGGGGCAGATCGGCGTCGATGGTATCGACGCGTTTGCGGTGGGTCATGATCTGTTTCACCTCGATATCGTTCAGATCGAGGATGCTGCCCAGCATGTCGCGATCCTGCTTGATCATCTGCCCCTCGCGGTGATGCAGCTCGATGGTGCCGCGGATGACGTCGGTGGCGGAAATCAGCGTGTTGGCCTTGGTGATGTCGATTCCAAACAGCCGCAGCACGCCCTGGATCAGCCCCTGGATGGTTTTGGTGATGGGGTAGAGCAGCCACACGCACAGTTGCAGCGCCGGGGCGAGCCGCAGCGACACGCGCTCGGCGTTCTGGATGGCGTAGGTCTTGGGCAGGATCTCGCAGAAAATGACGACCAGCATGGTCATGATGAAGGTGACGATGACCAGCCCTTCTTCCTCGTCGCCGAACAGTTTGAGGGCAAGGCTGGTGGCGATGGCCGAGGCGGCGATGTTGACGGTGTTGTTGCCCAGAAGCACGGTGCCGATCAGCGATTCCTTTTCGCGCCGCAGTTTGCTGACGGTCTGGGCACGCTTGTTGCCCTCCATGACCAGCTGATAGATGCGCGAGCGGGAAGCGGCGGTCAGCGCGGTCTCGGCGGCGGAGAAGAAGGCCGAGATCAGCAGGAACAGCAGGATGATCAGCCCGGGAAAGAGAAGGTCTTGGACCATGGTAAGGGCACTATATTACGCGGCGCAGGCCTGCGCAAGCGTGTCGCGCAGCTGGTTTCTGCCAACCTCTTGAGTTACAAAAGCCTTCCCTATTCCGCGGGTCAGTATGAAGGTCAGTTTGCCATCTTTGGCTTTCTTATCGCGGGTAAAGCTCTCCATCAGCGCATTGATGTCCCACCTGGCGCGCACCGTTGTGGGCGAGGCGGGCAGGCCGGTGAGTTTGTAATGGGCCAGCACCCGCTCGTAATCCTCGCGCGGGCACAAGCCCATCTCGACTGAGATCGAAAACGCCATGGCCATGCCGATGGCCACCGCCTCGCCATGCAGCAGTTTCTTGCTATAGCCGGTAGCGGCTTCCAGCGCATGGCCGAACGTATGGCCGAAATTGAGCAGGGCGCGCTGGCCCGACTCGCGCTCGTCCGCTGCCACGATGGCGGCCTTGGCGCCGCAGCTTTTCAGAATAGCTTTCGTGCGCAGTTCGACATCGCCGTCGAGCAGCAGCTTGCCGCGCATCTCGAGCCACTCGTAAAATGCTTTATCGTTGATTAGGCCGTATTTCAGCGTCTCGGCATAGCCGCACAGCAGTTCGCGCCTCGGCAGCGTATCGAGTGTGCCGACGTCGGCCAACACCAGTTCGGGCTGGTAAAATGTGCCGATCAGGTTCTTGCCCCAACGCGAGTTGATGCCGGTCTTGCCGCCGACCGAGCTGTCGACCTGGGCGAGCAGGGTGGTCGGGATCTGGATGAAATCGACACCGCGCAAAAGCGTGCTCGCCGCGAAACCGGTAATGTCGCCGACCACGCCGCCGCCCAGCGCAATCAGCGTCGTCTGGCGGTCGGGCTTCTGCTCGAGCAGCGCCTCCATGAGCCTGGCATATTCCCGCAGGCTCTTGTTATGGTCGCCTTCTTTGACCAGGGCGACGCGTGTACGGATGCCCTTTTCTTCGAGCGCGCCGGTCAGCCGGTGCAGGTAGTGACGCGCCACCGTCTTATCGCTGACGATGATGACATTCTTTCCCTTCAGCAGGGGCGCGATATGCTCGCCGGCCTGCGCCAGCAACCGCTCGCCGACGACGATGTCGTAGCTGCGTTCCCCCAGTTCGACGCGCAGCCGCTCAGCCATGCAGTACCTGCTTTTCCAGTTGGGCGATGATGGTCTCAACGACGGTCTCGTGCATCCCGGCGTTGCTGTCAACGGTGATGTCCGCTCCGGCATAGACCGGATAGCGTTCCTCCATCAGGCGAGAGAGAATGGTGCCTTTGTCGCCGCTTTTGAGCAGCGGGCGCGTGTCGCGGCGCGAGACGCGCTCGAGCAGCACATCGAGCTCGGCTTTGAGCCAGATGGAGATGGCCCTTTCCTTGATGGCGGCGCGGATGGCTGGGTTCATGAAGGCGCCGCCGCCGGTGGCGATGACGCAGGGGGCGCTACCGACCAGGCGCAGCAGCACCCGTTGTTCGAGATCGCGAAAGATTGCCTCGCCGTACAGCTCGAAAATATCGGCGATCGAACAGCCCGCCGCTTCGACAATCTCATTGTCCGAGTCGATGAACTGGAGGCCGAGTGCCGTAGCCAGCCGCCGGCCGATGGTCGACTTGCCGGCCCCCATCAGCCCGACCAGCACAACGGGCTTGTGAAGGGTAAAAGAGGCGGGGCTGGCGTGCGGGGGCGCAGTCATTTTTGCTTGTAATCGTGGGTCAGGCGGTTACCATGGCTTCATCCATAAACTAAAGGAAAACAGGAAGAATGCAACTCAGGTCTAAGCGCCGCTATTCCCGCCTCGGCATTTTCGTCATGGTGCTGGGAGGGGTGTTCGGCTGCGCCGTCGGGCTGCTGCTGATGCGCGATATCCCGGCGCCGTCGAAGCCGGTGGTGAAGGAACTCGATGCCAAAGCGTTCCTCGATTAATATTCCCTCTCCCGCTTGCGGGAGAGGGTTAGGGTGAGGGCACTTGGGTAAGAATGCGCGAGGAAGCGCCCTCACCCCTTCCCTCTCCCGTAAACGGGAGAGGGGGAATCATCTCCTCGACCAGTTCCTCGAGATGATGGCGGCTGAGCGCGGCGCGGCCCCCCATACGCTCGAGGCCTATCAGCGCGACCTGTTGGATTTTCTGGTCTTTCTCGAAAAAAGCCGCGCAGCGCCCGAGCGAGTGGAACGTGATCTCATTGAACGCTTCCTGGCCGGGCTTTCGCATCTTTCGCCGGCCACCGTGGCGCGTAAGCTCTCGAGCCTGCGCCAGTTCTTTGCCTTCCTCTATCAGGAGAAGCTGCGCTCCGACAACCCGGCGGCGACGCTGGAGACGCCGAAGCTGGGCAAACGTCTGCCCGGCACGCTCTCCGTCGAGGAGGTGGCGCGGCTGCTGGAGGCGGCGCGTGCCGACGAAACACCGAAAGGGTTGCGGCTATGCGCCATGCTCGAGCTGATGTACGGAGCGGGCCTGCGCGTCTCCGAACTGGTCGGGTTACCGCTTTCAGCGCTGCGACTGACGGCGGGCAAGCAGGTCGAAGCGGAATTCCTGCTGGTGCGCGGCAAGGGCGGCAAGGAGCGCCTGGTGCCGGTCAATGGCCGGGCGAGGGAGGCGCTGACGCGTTATTTAGAAATATGGAACGTATTTCTAAATAGGCGCGAGGCACGAGGGATGAGGGATGAGAAAGTCGAAAATGCTCATGCCTCATCCCTCATGCCTCAGGCCTCCCCTTACTTGTTCCCCTACCACCGCGCCGAGGGCTACGTCACGCGCCAGCAGTTCGGGGTGATGCTGAAGGAGCTGGCCATCAAGGCCAACATCGACCCGGAGAAGATTTCTCCGCACACGCTGCGCCACAGTTTCGCCACGCACCTGCTCGAAGGTGGCGCCGACCTGCGCGTTATCCAGGAACTGCTCGGCCACTCCGATATTTCCACGACGCAGGTCTACACCCATGTCGCCGGCGAGCGGCTGAAAAAGCTGGTGGCGGAAAAGCATCCGTTGGCGAAGAAAAAATAATATCGTCATCCCGGCGAAAGCCGGGATCCAGTCCTTATCTCGTCATTCCCGCCCCCGCCTTCGCGGGGGTAAACTCCGGTGGGAATCCAGAAATTGTCATCCCGAGCGCAGTCGAGGGATCTTTAAGATCCCTCCGCTCGCTACGCTCGGTCGGGATGACAAGAATCAAGAATAGATTCCCCTATAATTTTGCTTACGCAAAATTCGGGGAATGACGGTTAGTAATGATGGTGCAGGTAATGGTGCGCGCCGACGCCGTAATGGAAGGTGGGGCGGTCGTAGTAGTAGCGCTGCTGGCGTGCCAGGTCGAGCTGGAACAGGCACATGCCGAAATTCTCGCCGCCGGGCTTCAGCCCGTAGCTGGCGCAGGTCTCGGCATCCATTTGCTCCTGCTGCTGGCGCGCCGCCGCGATCTGCTCCGGCGTCGCGCAGGCGGAAAGGAGGCAGAGGGTGAGAGCAGGGAGGAAGCGTCGCATCATGCCGTAAGCCTAGCGCAGGCAGCGTAAAAGTTCCATGCCCTTGTCATCCGCCTATTCCCGTCATTCCCGCGCAGGCGGGAATCCAGTAAAGCGCCATGGGCGCGGTATAGTGCTATTCGTGCCGCAGACGCGGCACACTGGATTCCGGCTTCCGCCGGAATGACGAAAAAGAGAAAGGCGGCCTCCGGAGGCCGCCTTTTCGATTGATCTATCGAGTTCGAACCCGGGTTTGGACGCCGAATTCCACCTCTCTTATTGCATCTCTGGCAGGGGGGCTGACCGCTTAATCAGCGCTTGCCAAATGGCAACCTAAAAATTTTACCTAATATACCTATGTAAATGAAGAGTATTAGATTTCGCTAGGCTGAGCCGGATGCGAAGTGATTCGAGAACCGCACTGGAGCGTAGCAGCGCTACGTGAAGCGCGGAAGCGCAGAATCGCAAGCGAGCCGGCCAGTCTAGTAGAAATCCTTACGAACACCCGCTCGTACTCCCGCACGTGTCGCACTTCATGCAGGTGCCGTTACGCACGAGCGTGAACATGCCGCACTCGGTGCAGGCGTCGCCTTCGTAGCCTTTGGCCTTGGCCTGGCGGATTTTCTCGCGCAGGCGGTCGGTCTCCTTGTCGTGCACCGACACGCCGACCTGCACGATCATGCCTTCCTGCTCGGCATGCAGGTAAGCCTTGGTGCCGCTCGCGGTGTCGACGGCGAGCGAACCCACCACCTGCGGTGAAGCGGCGGCCGCGCCCTGGTTCGAGACGATCAGCTTGGGCATCTTGCCGCGCACATAGCCGTTGCTGGTGGCCTTTGAGAAAAGCTGCGGCAGCTCCGGCTGGTCGAGCGGACGCGTCGAATCGCCTTCGCCGCGGCCGATCGAGTCGGGATGCAGGTCGCCCATCTCGACATGGGCCAGGTCGTTTCTGCCGAGATAGGAAATCGCCAGCTCGCGGAAGATATAGTCGAGGATCGAGGTCGACATCTTGATCGCCTCGTTGCCCTCGACCATGCCGCTGGGATCGAAGCGGGTGAAGGTGAAGGCATCGACATATTCCTCGAGCGGCACGCCGTATTGCAGGCCGATCGAGACGGCGATGGCGAAGTTGTTCATCAGCGAGCGGAAGGCGGCACCTTCCTTATGCATGTCGACGAAGATCTCGCCGAGCCTGCCGTTCTCATACTCGCCGGTGCGCAGATACACCTTATGCCCGCCGACGGACGCTTTCTGCGTGTAGCCCTTGCGGCGCTCCGGCAGGCGCGCGCGCTCCTGCGATACCAGGCGCTCGACGATGCGCTCGGCGATCACCTGCGGCTGGCGCAGCTCCTGGCGCTTCTCCTCGACCTCCTCCTCGTCGGTATCGGCGAGTTCGGCGGCGATGGCGGCGTTGAGCGGCTGGCTCAACTTGCTGCCGTCGCGGTACAGCGCGTTGGCCTTGAGGCACAGCTTCCACGACAGCAGGTAAGCGTCCTTGCATTCCTCGACGGTGGCCGAATTGGGCATGTTGATCGTCTTGGAGATGGCGCCCGAGATATAGGGCTGCGTTGCCGCCATCATATGGATGTGGCTGTGCGCCGACAGGAAGCGCTTGCCCTTCCGGCCGCACGGGTTGGCGCAGTCGAACACCGGCAGGTGCTCGGCTTTCAAATGCGGCGCGCCCTCGACCGTCATGGTGCCGCAGCAATATTCGTTGGCAGCGTCGATATCGGCCTTCGAGAAGCCGAGGCTGGCCAGCATGTCGAACGCGAAGTCGTTCAGCTGCGCGTCGGTGAGGCCGAGCTTTTCCTTGCAGAATTCCTCGCCGAGGCTCCACTTGTTGAAAGCGAACTTGATTTCGAAGGCAGCCGCCAGCAACTTCTCGATTTTGGCCAGCGCTTCGTCATCGAATCCCTTGGCGCGCAAAGAGGCATGGTTGACGCCCGGCGCGTCTTTCAGCGTGCCGCGGCCGACGGCATAATCGATGATGTCCTTGATCTGCTTCTGCGTATAACCGAGCGCCTTCAGGCCTTCCGGCACCTGCTGGTTGATGATCTTGAAATAACCGCCCCCCGCCAGCTTCTTGAACTTGACCATGGCGAAGTCGGGCTCGATGCCGGTGGTGTCGCAATCCATGACGAGGCCGATGGTGCCGGTGGGGGCGATGCAGGTGGCCTGCGCGTTGCGGTAGCCATATTCCTCGCCCAGCATCAGCGCGGTTTCCCACGCCTTCTTCGCGGCTTTCACCAGCGCCTTGTCGGAGCAGTTCGGGATGTCGAGCGGCACCGGCAGCACGGACAGTTCCTCATACCCTTGCGTCTCGCCGAAAGCGGCGCGCGCGTGATTGCGCATGACGCGCAGCATGTGCTGGCTGTTGGCCTTGTAGCCTTCGAACGCGCCCAGCTCCTTCGCCATCTCGGCGGAGGTGGCATAGGACACGCCGGTCATGATGGCGGTGATGGCGCCGGCGATGGCGCGGCCTTCGGCGCTGTCATAGGGAATGCCGGACGCCATCAGCAGCCCGCCGATATTGGCGTAGCCGAGGCCGAGCGTGCGGAATTCGTAGGACAGCTTGGCGATTTCCTTCGAGGGAAACTGTGCCATGGCGACCGAGATTTCAAGCACCACCGTCCACAACCGCGTCGCGTATTCGAAGGATTTCACATCGAACGAACCGCTCTCGCGCTTGAACTTGAGCAGGTTGATCGAGGCGAGGTTGCACGCCGTGTCGTCGAGGAACATGTATTCCGAGCAGGGGTTGGAGGCGCGGATGCGGCCCGACTCGGGGCAGGTGTGCCACTCGTTGATCGTGGTGTCGTACTGCAGCCCGGGATCGGCGCAGGCCCAGGCGGCGTAGGCGATTTCGTCCCACAGCGCACGGGCCGGGAGGGTTTTGGCGACCTTGCCGTCCTTGCGGCGCAGCAGGTGCCACGGCTTGTCCTGCTCGACCGCTTCCAGAAAATCGTTGGTGATGCGTACCGAGTTGTTCGAGTTCTGACCGGAAACGGTAAGATACGCCTCCGAATCCCAGTCGGTGTCGTATTCGGGGAATTCGAGTTCGGCATAGCCCTGCTTCGCAAACTCGACGACGCGCTGGATATAGTTGTCGGGCACCATCGCCTTGCGGGCGGCGTGGATGGCTTTCTTCAGTGCCGGGTTGTCGGAGGGCGAGAAGCGCGACTCGGACTGCCCGATCTGGCAGGCGGCCATGATGGCCGAGAGATGCTTGCGGCAGAGCTTCGAGCCGGTGACCAGCGCGGCCACCTTCTGCTCCTCGAGGACTTTCCAGTTGATGAATGCCTCGATATCCGGATGGTCGATATCGACCACCACCATCTTGGCGGCGCGGCGCGTGGTGCCGCCCGATTTGATGGCGCCGGCGGCGCGGTCGCCGATTTTCAGGAAGCTCATGAGCCCCGACGACTTGCCGCCGCCGGAGAGCTTCTCGCCGGCGCCGCGCAGGTCGGAGAAATTCGATCCGGTGCCGGAACCGTATTTGAACAGCCTGGCCTCGCGCTCCCACAGGTTCATGATGCCGCCTTCGTTCACCAGATCGTCCTTGACGCTCTGGATGAAGCAGGCATGCGGCTGCGGGCGCTCATAGGCGCTCTTGGACTTCACCAGCTTGCCGGTATCGGCGTCGACGTAATAATGCCCCTGGCTCGGGCCGTCGATGCCGTAGGCCCAGAAGAGGCCGGTATTGAACCATTGCGGTGAATTGGGCGCGGCCATCTGCATGGCCAGCATGAAGCGCATTTCGTCATAGAAGGCTCTCGCATCCTCTTCGGTATCGAAGTAATCACCCTTCCAGCCCCAGTAGGTCCAAGCGCCGGCCAGGCGGTCGAACACCTGCTTGGCTGAGTTTTCGCCGCCATAACGCTCATCTTCCGGAAGGGCAGCTAGCGCCTCTTCGTCCGGCACTGAGCGCCACAGCCAGGAGGGCACAGAGTTTTCTTCGACTTTGCGCAGGCGCGCCGCCACGCCCGCCTTGCGGAAATATTTCTGTGCGATGACGTCGCACGCCACCTGCGACCAGGCTTCCGGCACTTCCGTTCCCAGCGCCTCGAATACGGTCGAGCCGTCGGGGTTCTTCATGACCACATCGACGCTCTTGAAAGCGATGTCCTTGTAAACGTCGCGGCCAGCCTTGGTGAAGTGCCTTTCGATGCGCATGTCTTTCTCTCCTTGAAGTAATTATACTCTGCTTTTTTTAGTGATGTCGACTGGTCCGGAGAGCATCTATTTTTCTTTGGCTCTCCAGCCGGCGACGTTGCGATTCCCTGTTATTGTCTTCGAGGTTTTAAGTGTGAAAACTGACTCATTAACGAGAAAGCATTCACTCTTGGGACAGTAACATTACAAAAATGTCATGACAACTACATATTGTGCTTGACACATTTTTCGCCACTAGATGCTGTGGATATGTGGCGGGTTTGGCTAATGTGAAACAGGGGGATAAGTTCGAAAAACAAGACAAGAACTTAGGTCTTACGCTTCACGGCATGTGGATAAGCATGTGGCTTTTACAAATTCGATGTTGGAAGACGATAAGGATTATTAATTTTTTCCCTATAGAATACTTGGAAATTACATTGAGGAATATACAAAATGATAGACGATGAAGAGGATAAAACACTTCCGGCTCTGTTGACGCGTTTTGCAGCCGATACCTGGACAAAAGCTGAGAAGCCTTATGAACCGGAGGAATTTGCTGTGCTATCCGAAGCCGATAGAAAAGCTGTACTAAAGGCGGAACTCAATATGATTGTAAGCCTCATTATTCCTGCCGGAACCAGGCACGAATCATTTGTGCAGCGACTTCATAGCCAAGATTTATTTGTGCCAGATAGTTTAATTATAGATGAGCCGCTTAAAGCCAAACAGGAATTAAGCGCAATATATCTCCGCACTGGTTTGGCGAATGAATGCGACGATAAGGGAAAAAAGACCAATACGCCCAATGGCCATGTTGCGGATTATCTTGCAAACGTGTTTTTTGAAAGCGTGGCACCCATAGTAAAAGCGCGTAGTGAAGAAAAATGGAAAAATGAACGCTAGTTGGAATTAGCCTTTCTAAAACAAAATCTGCAATATTCATTTTTACGATATAGAGCAACTCGATCCACCGCCGTCAGCGCATGGCCGCAGGCGGAGCACATCGTTGCATCCTTCGATGGCTCCAGATCATGCCCCACCGCGACGCGCTCGTCGAACACGTAGCATTCGCCACGCCATTGGCTGTGCTCCCTTGGCATCTCCTCGAGGTATTTCAGAATCCCGCCCTTCAGCTGGTACACTTCCTCGAAACCTTCCGAGAGCAGCCACGCGGAAAACTTTTCGCACCTGATGCCGCCGGTACAGAAAGTGGCGATTTTCCGGTGCTGCTTCGGATCGAGATGCTTCCGCACGAAGGCGGGCAGCTGCTTGAAATGCCGTGTGCCCGGATCGATAGCTCGCTCGAACGTGCCCAGATGCACCTCGTAGCTATTGCGCGCATCGATGACGGTAACGGCAGGATCGCTTAACAGCGCGTTCCATTGGTTGCTATCGGCATATTTGCCGGTAACGCGCCGGGCGGGCAGCGCTTCCCCCAGCGAAATGACTTCCTTCTTCAGCCGCACCTTGGCGCGGCCGAACGGCTGGCGGTCGCACAGCGACTCCTTATGCTCGAACTCGCCCGCGATTATCTTAAGATAAGCAAAATATTGATCGATCGCCTGGCGGCTGCCCGCCAGCGTGCCGTTGATGCCTTCCGGCGCTATCAAGAGCGAGCCTTTGATGCCAAGCTGCAGCATCTCCGCCTTCAGCGCCTGCCGGTGGCTGGCGAAATCGGGAAAATCAAAAAAATGGTAGAAGGTGGCGATGATGAAGGGCATAATGAGTGCTAGTGGCTGGTGCGGGTGACTGGTGAAGGTAACACCGCCAGTCTTTATACACTAGCCACAAGCCACTAGTCACCAGCACGAGTTATTTTATGGCCATCCACATCAACCCCAACCGCATCAACGTCCCCTCCGGCAGCGCCGGCAGGGCCGAGCAGCGCCGCCGCCAGCTGGAAGGCAGCCCCGACCACCGCTACACGGTGCCGGCGCGGGCGCACATTAACTATATCCCGGGCCCCGAATCGCTGGCGACCCTGATTGCCAGCGCCGTCGAAGCGCTGCGCCAGGGCATACGCTGGGACCGCGGCACCATTGTGAATCTGCTGGTGTAACCGGATCAACCCCGGCCTCGCCCCTGCTCCTTATTCTGTGACGCTTCCGCTGCTCTCAGCAGATCATCCACCGTCCGGATATGCAGATCGGGAAAACAATAGCGCGCCGCTCTTACAAGAGCGCCGACAGTGACCCTCCCTTTTTCAAAAAGGTCGACGGGAAAACTTTCCTCCCTTTCCCCTATGGGATGCGCGATGCGCAAACGGCAAAACGCTTCCTTCGCTTCCAGGGTTGCAAATTCTTTAGATTCGGCCATGCTGATCCTCTATAAGCTTAAAAGTTAAGCATAGATTAACCATTAACCTTTATGCAATAGCCTATGGCGGCGCACCGGTTTGATTGGCAAGACCCTTTCCTGTTGGATGAGCAGCTGACGCCCGAAGAGCGGGCAGTGCGAGATACGGCCCGCGGTTACGCGCAGGACAAGCTGATGCCGCGTATTCTCGAGGCCAACCGGCACGAGAAATTCGACCCGAAGATTCTGCGCGAGATGGGTGAGCTCGGCCTGCTTGGTTCAACTATCGAGGGTTACGGCTGTGCCGGGGCGAGCCATGTCGCCTACGGGCTGATTGCGCGCGAGATCGAGCGCGTCGATTCGGGCTACCGCTCGGCGCTGTCGGTGCAATCCTCGCTGGTGATGCACCCGATCCATCAGTGGGGCAGCGCGGCGCAGAAGGAGAAATATTTGCCGAAACTTGCCAAGGGCGAATGGATCGGCTGCTTCGGCCTGACCGAGCCCGACCACGGCTCCGACCCGGGCGGCATGGCCTCGCGCGCCAAGAAAACCAAGGGCGGTTATGTCCTCTCCGGTTCCAAGAACTGGATCACCAACTCGCCGATCGCCGATGTGTTTGTGGTCTGGGCCAAGCTGGAGAATGAAATCCGCGGTTTCATCCTGGAGAAAGGCATGAAAGGCCTCTCCGCGCCGAAGATCGAGGGCAAGATGTCCTTGCGCGCTTCCTCCACCGGCATGATCGCCATGGAAGACGTATTTGTGCCGGAGGAAAATATGTTTCCCGAGGTGCGCGGCCTGAAAGGCCCGTTCTCCTGCCTCAACAAGGCACGCTACGGCATCGGCTGGGGCGCACTCGGCGCGGCGGAATTCTGTTACGAGGCGGCGCGTAACTATACACTGGAGCGCAAACAGTTTGGAAAGCCTTTAGCGGCCAATCAGCTCATCCAGAAGAAACTCGCCGACATGGCAACGGAGATCACGTTGGGTTTACAAGCCTGCCTGCGCCTCGGCCGCTTGATCGACGAAGAAAAATATGCACCCGAAATGATTTCACTGATCAAACGCAACAATGCCGGCAAGGCGCTCGATATCGCCCGCATGAGCCGCGACATGCATGGCGGCAATGGCGTATCCGATGAGTACCACGTCATCCGACACGTAATGAATCTCGAAAGCGTCAATACCTACGAAGGCACGCACGATATCCACGCGCTAATCCTGGGGCGGGCCATCACCGGCATCCAGGCGTTCAAGACGGAGTAAACATTGTCATTCCTGCGCAAGCGGGAGTGACAAAAATTCGAGGAGAGGTTCTATGGACGACACACCCAACACACCGCCGCCCATCAACCGCGACGACAGCCTGCGCGTGTTGGCCTATGTCGTCTATGGCAGCTTCGTGCTCGGCCCGGTCATCCCGCTGGTGCCCTTGATCGGCATCATCGTCGCCGCCATCAAGGTCAAGGATGCCGAGGGCACCATCTATCACAGCCACTTCGTGTGGATCCTGCGCACCTTCGCAATTGCCTTCGCTGCCGGACTGGTCGGGGCGCTGCTGCTCGTCATCCCGATCATCGAGTATCTCGGTATGCTGTTCCTTGGGCTGCTGTCCCTCTGGGTGTTGTGGCGGCTGGTCAAGGGCGCGCTTAAACTGATCGACAATAAGCCGGTCGAAGACGTGACGGCGTGGTACTGATTTAATCCCTCTCCCGCTTTGCGGGAGAGGGTTAGGGTGAGGGCACTTTTATGAGGTTGATGCTTTTCATCGTTGCGCTCTTACTTCTCGCAGGCGGCGGCTATTACTATTTCCTCCATCCGCCGAGCGTATTGAAGCGCGAAACCGAAGGGATGCTGGAGGCATTCGCCGAGACAGTGGCGACCAAAGACCGCGCGCAGATCAGCGAGCATCTGCGGGCGCTGCTGCCAACCTCCGGCACGGTGCATCTCGAGGTCCATATGTTCTCGCTGACCGAGCCGGACCGGCCGATGGTGCAGGATTTTGACCAGGCGCAGTTCATCGCCTTCGTTGATAACGTCCTCTATCCGCTCACCGACTATGCCTATCAGCCGACACTGGAATCCTTCGCCTTGAACGATGACGGTACGGCGCAGGTGGCGTTCTCATCGCAGGACTGGGCGGACGGTATTTCCTATTACGGTGGCACTGGCCTGCAGGTACGCTACAGCGCGGACACGGCCTGCAACGCCACTCTCCGTTTCGAGCAGAAACAGCCGCTGATCGATGCGCTTTCCTGCGCGATGCGGCTGCGCCTCGTCCCCAAGCCCGGCGAGGCGCAGAAGCTGCGCAATCCCGAGGCGATGAGAGAGATACTGCGGTAAGGCTTTACGCCGCAATGGCGGCGATGTCGGTGGAGGAGCTTTTGCCGATGGTGTCGTAATGGTCTTTCAGCCAGTCGGTGGCGGCCTGCACGCCGAGATCGTGCAGGTAGATCAGGAAATCCCATTCGGCGTTGAGCTTGCTTGAGCGGCCCAAGCTTGCCAGCATGTCCTGCGCCTCGATGCGGTGGATATAGACCGGCTTCCTGCGCGGGGTCTTCTCCGCCTCGATCAGCCGGTTCTGCAGCTCGATGTTCTGCAGCTCATGCAGCAGCACCGAATGAAATGAAAGTTCGGTGGCGCGGTCGAGAATATCGGCGGCAGTGGTCGGCACTTCCTCGACATGGGAGGGGTGCGACTGCACCAGCAGTATGTCGCGCGTGCCATCGCGCTCAACCAGCGGCGAGAGCGCCGGGCAGCCGGAGAAGCTGCCGTCCCAGTAAGGCTCGCCGTCGATCTCCACGGTCTTGAAGATGAAGGGCAGGCAGGAGGACGCCATCACCGCGTCAAGCGATAGGTTTTTCTCATCGAATACCCTGCCCTTGCCGCTCCTGGCGTTGGTGGCGTTGATGTAAAGCGCGATGGGACTCTTTTTGTTGAGCGCTCTAAAATCGACCGTCTCTTCGACGATCGAGCGCAGCGGGTTGATATCGAACAGGTTGAACTGGTAGGGCGAGAAGATGCGCGTGATGTAATCGAGCGCCATGGTCGAGGGAGACAGATCGATGCCGACATGGCCAAGGAATTTGTCGACCACGTTCATGCGCAGCGGTAGCATGCTGGCCGCGATACTGACCTTGTGCCAGAAGCTTTTCAGCAGTTCGCGCGCGCCTTCGGGGCCGCCTTCTATCAGCCCCTGCGCCAGCACACAGGCAAGCATGGAGCCGCCGCTGGTGGCGCTCACTGCTTCGATGGCGACGCGCTGATCGGCCAGCAGCTGGTCGATGACGCCCCAGGAAAAAGCGCTGTGCGAGCCGCCGCCCTGCAGGGCGAGCGAAACGCTTTTGGTATCGGATGGGCCGGTCATGGATTCCCCGTGCTTCCAGATGGGCAAGGGTTTTATTATGCCCTAAAATCACTCGCCGGTAAAGACCGGTTTTCTCTTTTCGCTGAAGGAGTTAACCCCTTCGTGGCGGTCGCGGGTGGAAAGCAGGGTTTCGTAATGGGTTAGCTCGTTCTGCAACGCCTCCGGGAGAGGAATATCAACCCCTTGATTTATAGCATTTTTTATAGCCTTTACCGATAAGGGGGCGTTGGCGGCGATGGTTCGGGCAGTGTCCAGTGCCTCGGTTAGCAGCGCTTCCGTGCGGCACAGCCGGTTGACCAGCCCCCAGGCCTGTGCCTCCTGCGCGGTGAGTTTCTTTCCCGTAAACAGCAGCTCTTTCGCGCGCGCTATTCCAATGCGCCGTGGCAGGCGCTGCGTGCCGCCGAGGCCGGGCATGATACCAAGCGTTGCTTCCGTCATGGCGAAGCGCGCATCCTCGCTCGCATAGATGAAATCCGCTGCCAGCGCCAGTTCCAGCCCGCCCGCCATGGCGGCGCCCTGTACGGCGGTAATCACCGGACTCGGACAGGAAGAGATGGAATTAATTGCTTTTTCAAGTGCTTCATGCTGGGCATGCCACTGCTGTTCATTCATTCTCTGGCGTTCCTTGAGATCGGCGCCGGCGCAGAAATGCCTGCCTTTCCCCGCCAGCACGACGGCACGGCAGTTCTTTGGCAGGGCGGCAAAAAACTGCGTTATCTCACGCGCCATGGCGGTATTCAGCGCGTTGGCGGCGTCGGGCCGGTTCAGATACAGCAGGACAATGGCCGGTTCCGGCGCTTCGATCAGGAGATGCTGATAGCCGTGATTACTCATGATGCCGAAAATACTTGAATCTTGATGGAAAACCACTAAATAAAGCCACTCACCCTGGTGCAACGATATAGAACTCCCGCTGGCGCGGGCCTTCTGCTTTGCAGAAAACGATAGGAGAAAGACCATGACCTTGCCGCTGATGCCCAAAGCCACCGCCGTCTGGCTGGTCGAAAACACGGCGCTTTCCTTCGAGCAGATCGCCGAGTTCTGCGGCATGCACCCGCTCGAGGTGCAGGGCATCGCCGACGGCGACGTATCGGGCGGCATTCGCGGTGTGGATCCGGTGGCGAACGGCCAGCTTTCCCTGGAAGAAATCAAGCGCGGCGAGGCCGATCCGAAGGCGCAGCTGCAGCTGTCCGGCACCGCCCGGCAGTATATTTCGCGCAAGACCAAGGGCAGCCGCTATACGCCGGTGGCGCGCCGCCAGGACAAGCCGGACGCCATCGCCTGGCTGATCAAGCATTATCCCGCCATGACCGATGCCAAAATCGCCAAGCTGGTCGGGACCACCAAGAACACCATCCAGGCTGTGCGCGACAAGACGCACTGGAATTCCAGCAATATCAAGCCGCGCGATCCGGTGCTTCTGGGTTTGTGCACGCAGACGCATCTCGACGCGGCAGTCGCCAGCATTAAAACCGAGCAGGGCGACGGTGCGGCCGGCGGGCAGGAAAAAGCCGCGCAGTAGGACATGTCATTCCCCGAATTTTACGCAGTAAAATTCTAGGGGAATCCATCCTGCGCCATGGATCACCCTAGAATCGCTACGCGATTCGGGTGATGACGAATAGGGAAATCAGCCCCTCAACCCGCCGTTACTCCGATCTGATGATTCTTCATTTCGCGGCGTCACTGATATGAGAAGCGAAAAGCCCCTGAATGTTGCATTTTTGCCGCTTGTTTCCTCGTCAGCTTCCGTTTCCTGGTAACTTTTTGGTAACCTTTAATTGCTAGTCTCGAAAGCATTGTTGTGCAAATTGTAGCTGCGCGAGCATGAGTAGTGTCGCTCGGTGGTACCATGGCAATATGAAGCCGTTATACTAATAGAGGGACTTTGCGACAAGCACTAGAGACGACAAACGAGCGAGACTTGAGAATACCATTTATAACCATCTAGGAGAGCCTGACATGAATAGAACTCACATCAACCAAACCGGCAAACAGGGTTTTACCCTGATCGAATTGTCGATCGTGCTGGTAATCATCGGCCTCATCGTCGGCGGCGTGCTGATCGGTCAGGACCTGATTAAAGCGGCGGAAGTCCGCGCGGCCATCGGCCAGCTGGAAAAGTACGATGCGGCGGCCAACACCTTCCGCACCAAGTATAACGGCATTCCGGGCGACCTGGCCAATGCCGCCAGCTTCGGTTTCGATACTACCGGTATCGCCTCCACCAGCCTGGGTAACGGCCTGCTGAACCGTACCAACAACGACGGCACCAGCTTTGACAGTGAAGCCGCCGCCTTCTTCGATCATCTGGCGTTCGCCAACATGATCTCGGAGCAGATTACCGCGTCCGACTTCACGGCGGCTAACGTCGATGCCATCGCGGCTTATGTGCCGACTTCAAAGCTTGGCAGAGGTTCGCTGGTCGTGCCGGCCGGTCTGTCGGGCACCAACTTCTTCGTGCTTGGCGTTCCGACGGTGACGGACGGCGTCCTGACCTTTACTGACGGCACGGCGATTCCCGTGATCGATGCGTTCAACATCGACGGCAAGCTGGATGACGGCGTTCCTGTTACCGGCCGCGTGATTGCGGTAACCGACATCGCCACGGCGGATGCCGGTGCGGCGGCGGCGGATGACATTTGCGTCAATACCGACCCCACGCCTGACTCCTATAACATGGGCACCACGGCCCGCAGCAACGACACTGAGTGCACGATCCGTATCCGCGCCAGCTTCTAAGAAAACACTATCCTGAAAACTTCAGGGCCGCCTTCGGGCGGCCCTTTTTTCTTTCCTTATTTCCCTCTCCCGCAATGCGGGAGAGAGTTAGGGTGAGGGCGGCAAAGCGAGCTTTGCCTGCCTGCGCAGCAGGCGAAAGGCAGCGTGCCCTCACCCGGTTTCCTAAGACTTGCTACGCAAGCCTAAGGAAACCGACCTCTCCCGCATGCGGGAGAGGATAAGACATACTTAAAACAAGCTGCCGAACGGGATGGAATAGGTGACGATCACCGACTCGGTGCCGGGGTTCCGGTCATAGATGCTGGCATTGGAGAGGTGGTTCAGCGCCACGCCCAGCTGGTGCTGGTTGTCGAACTGGTAGGCCAGCTCGATGCCGGAGCGGAATTCCAGCGCGCCGCCCAGATCCTTGCTGTCACCGTCCGAATAGGCGCCGACGGCAAAATTGGGGATTAGGAACAGCCGATGCGGGATCAGCGCCACGTCCCAGTTGAAGCCGGCATAGCCATAGGTGGCGCCGTCATCGGTGAAGAAGCCGCCGATGATCGGGCGCACCGTGTAAAACAGGTACTCGGCGCGGTATTCGAGCCCGAACTGCCAGGCGTCGAACTCATTGTCGCGCAGCGCCTCGAACTGGCCGGCATTGAAGCTCAGGTAGTCGGTGGCCTGGGCTGGGGCGGTAAGCATCGATGAGGCGAACAGAGGCGCGAGGAAATGTCTCATCTTGGGCATAAGGATCCTTTCTGCTGTTCCTTCTCTACCCGATGCCATGATCAAGGTAAACGGGAAACAGGTTTTCCTTTCCCGTCACCATAGTGCGGGTAGGATTAAGTTTTGGTTAACCGATATGTCATTCCGGCGAAGGCTGGAGCGGGTGAAGGGAATCGAACCCTCGTATTGAGCTTGGGAAGCTCACGTTCTGCCATTGAACTACACCCGCATCTCTGTCATTCCCGCGAAACGGGAATCCAGTTTTATATTTGACTGGATCCCCGGGTCAAGCCGGAGACAGCAGCTTTCTTAAGCTCGTACCGCTAACGAAAGCTAGCTGACTCCACCGGCGCACTTATACGTTATTGTTATTGCGGAAATCGTCACCCTCGGCGCTGGGCTTGCCGTAATGATAGCTGTCCCATGCGTTTTTGCGACGGAACAGGCGGGCGAAGAACTGCACGAGCGCTTTCATAAGCAAATCCCCGGGTGACTGACGTTACATGGCTTACTTACCAGCTTTGCGGATTTTTTCAATCGTTCTCAGGCCGCCCAGCCCCAGTATGCCCATCAGCACGGTGGAGAGTTCCTGCATCTCAAATAGCGGGAGTTTTACCTCGCCGCCGGCATTGGCGATGGCAAACGCCAGGATGGGCTGGGCGATGAAATGATAGGCGAACGCCACCCCGCACACCCAGCCGATGAAAGGTCGCCAGCCGGCGACGAACAGGCTTTGGTGCTGCGCTTCCATCTGGTTGATCTGCGCCTGTGCGGCATCAGCAGTGGCGGCGATCTGCAGCTGCTGCAGTGCAGTCGCACTTTCGGCTTTCATCAGCTCGATTTTTGCTTTCTCCCGCGCTTCCGGGTCGGGAATGAGGCGGTCGAGTAGTTCGGAAATCGCCGGAACCAGCGCCAGCCATGCGGTCATCTATAAGCCCTTTTCTTTGTCATTCCCGCGCAGGCGGGAATCCATAACAAGGACAGCAAAACCTGAAAATGTGTGTCCCGGAAGCCTGCATTTTTTCCCTTCCCGACCATATCATCCCATGTAACGATGGGCTTTCGATCGATCGACTACGCGGCGATCCATCATGAAGACGGTGCGTCAGGGCCCTCGCTTCAATGTTTCGTCGTGTTTTTATGGAAAGCACCTGGCAGTGTCGCGCCGCTAAAAGGCGCAGGCGGTTCCCGATGCCAGAGGCGGGAAAGTGGCCTGCCACCTTATATTTTTATCATTTCAGGAGAGTGATTAGCGATTTTCCCGCGTCTTTAAAAACTCCACCTCCGGCCAGTCCTTCTGGATGCGCTCAAGATGCCAGGCGTTGGGGGCGAGGTAGGCGAGCGCGCCGGAGGCGTCCTCGGCCGTGTTGTATTTATTTTTATCGCAGAATTCGGCGAGCCTTTTGCTATCCGCGCATTTGAGCCAGCGCGCCGCCGTGTATTGCACCGCTTCGAAACTCCCCGCCACGCCGTATTCCGATTTCAGGCGCGAGGCCAGCACTTCAAACTGTAATTGGCCGACGACGCCGATGATCCACGGGCTGCCGTCGAGGGGCTTAAAAATTTGCGACGCACCTTCTTCCGACAGCTGCTCGAGCGCGGCTTTCAGCTGCTTCGATTTCAGCGGATCGTCGAGCCGCACGCGCTGGAACAGCTCCGGCGCGAAGTTAGGGATGCCGGTGAAATAGAGCTTCTCGCCCTCGGTCAGCGCGTCGCCGATATGCAGATGACCGTGGCCCGGAATGCCGATGATGTCGCCCGGCCAGGCTTCCTCGGCCAGCTCGCGCTCGCGTGCCAGGAACAGTACGGGGTTATTCAGCGCCAGTATTTTTCCTGAGCGCACATGCAGCACCTTCATGCCGCGCGTGTATTTGCCGGAGCAGATGCGCACGAACGCGATACGGTCGCGGTGGTTCTTGTCCATGTTGGCCTGGATCTTGAATACGAAGCCGGAAAATTTCGGCTCGTCCGGCGCCACGCTGCGCGGCTCCGCTGCCTGCACACGCGGTGGCGGGGCGAATTCGCACAGCGCGTCCAATAATTCGCGCACGCCGAAATTATTCAGTGCGCTGCCGAAGAACACCGGCGTCAGATGCCCTTCGAGATAGGATTGCTTGTTGAACGGCGGATAGACGGCTTTCACCATCGCCACCTCCTCGCGGAACTGCGCCAGCTGTTCGAATGGAATATGCTCCTCGAGCGCCGGATCATCGGCGCCTGTGAATTTCAGGCCTTCGACGATGCGCTCGCCGTAATCATCCGAAAATAAATACAGCGTATCCGTAACGAGGTTGAAGCAGCCGCGGAAGCGCTCGCCCATGCCGATCGGCCAGGTGATCGGGCAGACATCGAGCGCCAGCGTTTTCTCGATCTCATCCAGCAGAGCGAACGGCTCTTTTGCCTCGCGGTCCATCTTGTTGATGAAGGTGATGACCGGCGTGTCGCGCAGGCGGCAGACTTCGAACAGCTTCAGCGTCTGCGCCTCGATGCCTTTCGCCGCGTCCAAGACCATCACCGCGGAATCGACGGCGGTCAGCGTGCGGTAGGTGTCCTCCGAGAAATCCTTGTGGCCCGGTGTGTCGAGCAGGTTGACGGTATGGTCCTTATACTCGAACGTCATTACCGAAGCGGTCACCGAAATGCCGCGCGCCTTCTCGATCTCCATCCAGTCTGAACGCGCGCTCTGCCCGCCTTTCTTGGCTTTGACCGCGCCCGCCAGATGAATCGCACCACCGAACAGCAGCAGCTTCTCGGTCAGCGTCGTCTTACCGGCATCGGGATGCGAAATGATGGCGAAGGTGCGGCGCTTGGAGACTTCGGACATGAATTAAGCGGCCTTTTCCCACCCGCCCTGCGGAGTCTGGCGCATATAAGAAATGTCATGTCCTGCTTGTTTGTATTGCTTCCAGCGGGCGCGGGCGTTTTCGACCGCCTGCGGGTCGTTGCCGTCGAACATATCAAGCACGCGCTCGAAAGCCTCCGGCTGCTCGGGCGTGCGGCCGTCGGTGACTAGCAGTAGTTTCGCGCCGTTGCGCGGCTGCGTGTCGGTGGCCAGCAGGATGGGCTGTTTCTCCACGTTCCCATCCTTCACACTGCCATGCGGCAGGAAGCTGCCCGGGTCGTAGGTCCATAGCAACTGGTTGAGCTGCTCGGCGCGCGCGTCGCTCTCCGCCACCAGCAGGGTTTTGAAACCCGCGCCATAGGCTTTCTCCACGAGCTTCGGCAGCGCGCGCTCGAGCGGCGTGGTAGTGAGGTGGTAGAACTGGATGGCGGTCACTGCTTGCCTTCGTAATAATCCTTCACCAGCTGATTGAGCAGCCTGACGCCGAAGGCGGTGGCGCCTTTGGGGTAGAGGTCGCTGTCCTTTCTGCCCCAGGCGACGCCGGCGATGTCGAGATGTGCCCACGGCGTGTTGTTGACGAAGCGCTGCAGGAACTGCGCGGCGGTGATCGATCCGGCCTCGCGATCCTTGCCGATATTCTGCATGTCGGCGATATCGGAGTTGATCTGCTTGTCATACACGTCGGCGAGCGGCAGGCGCCACAGCTCCTCGCCGGTCTTCTGGCCGGTCTTGAACAGCTGGTCGGCCAGCTTGTCGTTATTCGAGAACAAGCCGGCACGCGAGGTGCCGAGCGCGATGACGATGGCGCCGGTCAGCGTCGCCAGATCGACAATGATGCGCGGCCGGAAATGTTTCTGCGCGTACCACAGCACGTCGGCCAGCACGAGGCGGCCTTCGGCGTCGGTGTTCAGCACCTCAATAGTCTGCCCCGAATAGGAGGTGACGACGTCGCCGGGGCGCTGCGCGTTGCCGTCCGGCATATTCTCGACCAGCCCGACCAGCCCGACCGCGTTGACCGGCGCTTTCCGCCCGGCCAGCGCGCGCATCAAGCCGATCACCGTGCCGGCGCCGCCCATGTCGTATTTCATGTCCTCCATGCCGCCGGCGGGCTTGATCGAGATGCCGCCGGTATCGAAGGTGACGCCCTTGCCGACGAAGGCAATCGGCTTGCCCTTGGCGTTCTTGCCGCCACCGTTCCATTGCATGATGACCATTTTCGATTCGCGCACCGAGCCCTGGCCAACGCCTAAGAGCGCGCCGAAGCCGAGCTTCTGCATCTCCTTGACGCCGAGCACCTCTACCTCGATGCCGAGCTTTTCCAGCTCCTGACATTTGCCGGCGAGCGTCTCGGGATAAATCACGTTGCCCGGCTCGGTGACCAGGTTGCGCGTGAAGAACACGCCCTCGGCCAGCGTCTCCAGCTCGGCATACGGCTTCTCGGCGGCCTTTGGATTGGACAGCGCGATGGCGATACTCTGCAGCGTCGGTTTCTCGTCAGCCGGCGTTTTCGTATGGTATTTGTCGAAGCGGTAGCTGCGCAAATGCGCCCCATGCGCCAGCCGCGCCGCCGCTTCCGGCAGCGGCAGCTTCATGCCCTTCAGCTCCAGCATGACCGTGGCGCTTTTGGCGGCGAGATGATTCAACTGCGGGATCAGGCTGCCGCCGATCTGCTCGAGCGCTTTCGCATCGAGCTTCGCGGCGCTGCCGATGCCGGCGAGAAGCACATGGTCCCATTTCACGTTGCCGCCCGGGGTCGCCACCGCGAACTGCCGGCGCTTGCCGGCGAAGCGGCCGCCGTTCAGCGCACGCTTCAGCGCGCCGTGGATCTGCTTGTCAAGCGCTGCCGCGGCGGGGGAGAGTTTCTTATCGGCGCCGACGAAAAAGACGATCGTGCCGCCTTTCTGATTCTTTGTGGCACCCGGTTCGATAAAACTGATTTTCATACGCAATTTCCTTGCAAAGGAGGATGGATGACAAGATGATGGATGATAAGAACCGATGGATATGTATTCAATATGCTACTTATCCGTCATTTGTATTGATCTGCTATCAGGCATATGTACCGCTACAGCCAGTATATCGCCCGGCATCTGGTCCATTCGACGCTGCTGATCACGTTCAGCCTTACCAGCATCGTCTGGCTGACGCAAGCGCTGCGCTTCATCGACTTTATCGTCAACCAAGGGGTGTCGGTAATGATTTTTCTGAAGCTTACGGTGCTGCTCGTCCCGTCCCTTCTGCTCATGATCCTGCCGCCGGCGCTGTTCTGCGCCGTGCTGTTCGTCTATCACAAGCTGAAATCCGACAGCGAACTGATCGTCATGCAGGCGGCGGGGCTTTCCAAATGGCGACTGGCTTCGCCGGCCATCCAGGTGGCGCTGGCGGTGACGCTTCTGGCTTATGCCATCGCGCTCTACCTGCAGCCGGTCAGCTACCGGCAGTTCAAGGACATGCAGTATTTCCTGCGCAACAATTACGCCTCGCTGCTGCTGCAGGAGGGCGTGTTCGTGAATCCCGTGGAGGGCCTCACCGTGTTCATCCGCGAGCGCGGCAAGGACGGCACGCTGCATGGCATCCTGGTGCATGACAACCGCCAGCAGGAGACACCTGCCACCATGATGGCCGAGGAGGGCAGGCTGGTCGAGACGGGGGAGGGGCCACGCTTCCTGCTTACCAACGGCAACCGGCAGGAGCGCCGCAACGAGACCATTTCCTTCCTGAATTTTGAAAGCTACACGCTCGATATCAGCCTCTATGCCGGGGCAATGCAGCAGCGCCCGGTCGATGTGCAGGAGATGTTCCTTCCCCGGCTGTTCACCTATGACGACGCGCAGTCGCTCACGCAGAACTACAAGCGCTTTGCCGAGGGGCACCAGCGCATCCTGTGGCCCGGCTATCCGCTGTGCCTGACGCTGATCGCGCTGGCCGTACTGCTCTCCGGCGAATTCAACCGCCGCGGCCACTGGCAGCGCGTCGCGCTGGCGGTGGCGCTTGGCACCATCGTGCTGTTCGCCGCGGTGGGCTTGCGCGGCATGATGGCGACGCGTCCGTCCCTTATCATGCTTGGTTACGCCAATCTGCTGATTCCGCTGGCCGCTGCCGCCTGGGGCTTGAGCGACCATGTGCGCCGCCGGCGCGGATTCCTCAAGGAGGCGTGATGCGGCTTCCCTGGACGCTTTCCCATTATATCGGGCGGCAGTTCCTGCTGTCGATCCTGCTGGCGCTGTTCGGGCTCATTGTCATCAGCCTGCTGGTGGATGTGGTCGAGTTGATCCGGCGCGCTTCCGGCCGCGACAACGTGCCGCTTGCGGTCATTCTGGAGCTGGCCGGTTTGCGTATTCCGTACATGTTGGAGAAACTGTCGCCCTATGCCGTGCTGGTCGGCAGCATGTTGGCCTTAATCCGGCTGACACGCACGCATGAGCTGATCGTGGCGCGCTCGGCCGGTGTGTCGGTGTGGCAGTTCCTGGCACCGGCCATCGCCGTGGTGCTGGCGATGGGTATTTTCCTCACCACCGTGTTCAATCCGCTCTCCTCGGCGCTGCTGTTGCGCTTCGCCCATCTGGAGGGGAAATACCTCACCAACACGCCGAGCCTGCTCGCTATCACCTCGTCCGGCCTGTGGCTGCGCCAGATCGAAAGCGGAGAAGGCAATATCGGCGAGCATATCGTCTACACCATGCGGGTGTCGCAGAACACGATGGAGTTCAATCATGTCATCGTCTTCACCTTCGACAAGGAGCACAGATTCATCGAGCGCCTCGATGCCGCGCGGGCTGCACTGGAGCCGGGCGTGCTTAATCTCTACGATGTAACCTATTCTGTACCCGGCCAGCCGCCGCTGAAACTGCCCGACTACCAGCTGCCCACCACGCTGACGCTCAGTCGCATCCAGGACAGCTTCGCATCGCCTGAGACCATGTCCTTCTGGCACCTGCCGTCCTTTGTCACCATGCTGGAGAATGCCGGTTTCTCGGCGCTCAGGCACCGGCTGTACTGGCACAGCCTGCTGGCCAGCCCCTTCCTGATGGCGGGGACAGTGCTGGTGGCGGCGGTGTTCTCGTTGCGCCCGCCGCGCCGCGGCAAGATCGGCCTGCTCATTGTGGCCGGCATAACCACCGGATTTTTATTGCATTTTTTTACAGACATCGTCTTCGCGCTGGGTTCAGCCGGAACGCTGCCGGTGATGCTCGCCGCCTGGACGCCGGCCATCGTCGTCCTCATGATCGGCGCCGCGCTGCTGCTACACCTGGAGGATGGCTAGAACCTTGCGAAATGTTAACCATCGTGGTAGGAGGGGCACCTGAAATTTTATCGGGAGTCCATTCATGACCCAGGAAGAATTGCTCAAAGAAACTAAAAGGTGCGTGGTTTATTTTATGGATACTCCACGCATCCGCACGGCATTGGGCGCCTGTCAGAGAAAGCTGGAGGAAAAACGCGATGAGTGGGAAAGAACCACTAAAGTAGCCTGCGAAAATCCATGGGAGAAGACGCTGAAGAATTTTACAGAAAGCATGCAGGCGCTGCGCGATATTGAGGCAGGACGTCCCATGCCGCCGGAAATACTCGCCAGTGCTGCTAAAATCAAGGACATCATTGGCAAGCGGGAGCTTGAAGGCGTGAAGGATATGCCGGAATTACGGCGCGAACTTGATCGGGGCAGCGATAAGAATGCCAGCCTTGTCGATATGCTGAATGCGGCTAGTGAACAATATATTTTGGATGATCTAAGGCTGGCGCTCAAGAAGTTCAGGAAAGACAACCTAGGATCGATCGAATTCGGCATGGATACGGCGTTTAAACATAAAGTGATAGACACAGCGGAAAAACAGGAGTTTTTGAATATTCTGGTGGAGCCCCTGAATCATTTGCACACGCATGCCGACAGCACATCGTTTCTTGAAGAAGTGAAGTTGCTAGGCGGAGTGAAGCGGCGGCCTATTTTCGAGATGGAAGAAGCCTTGGATTATTTAAAAACAGGACTCCAGACGACGAAACAGAATCACCATGAAATTAATGAAGCGCTAGATGACCTGAATGATGTCGTGGAGAATTTTTCCAACGACGTGGCACCATATATCCAGGCGCTTAAACAGTTACCGCGTTTCAAGTCGGTTGCCAGTCCAGTGCGTTGCTGAAAACGCATAATATTTTATGGACCGTACCGCCCTATCACCGTCGCGAATAATTCCGCCAGTATCATGAGCCTGCCCCTTAACCCGCCGATCTTGCTGTAGGGAGAATCGTCGGCAGGATAGACGCGCGAAACGGGAATTTCGCAGACGCGAAAGCCCAGGCGAGGGGCAATGTAGTTGAGGTAATATTGCAGGCTGTAGCGCACGAACACGTCGCGGAAGGGCTGTACGCGCCGATCTTCGAGCAGCTGGCGGCTGACGCCCTTGAAGCCGTTCATGGCATCGGTGTAATGAAACCCGCTGCCCAGATACATGATCGGGTTGAACACGAAGCGGATGCCGAACACCCGGTCGAGCGGCGTGCGTTCGTGATGGCCCCCCGGCAGGAAGCGCGAGCCCTGCACGAAATCATAGCCTTCGCGGAGCTTATTGAGAAAACGCGGGATTGCCTCCACCCCATCCTTGCCGTTGCCGTCCATCATGATGACGCCCGCATATCCCTGTTCCAGCGCGTAATGCAGCGCGCCGCGATACTGGACGCTGAGGCCGCGCTGGAGGTCGGTGTTGATGAGCAGCGCGCGCGCCCGGCCCATCAGCGCATCGGCCGAAGTGGCGCCGTCGGTGCTGCCGCCGTCGGCGATGATGATATCGACCTGCTCGCGGAACGGCTGCAGCGCGTCGAGCTGGCGGGTGAATTTCGTGTCTTCGTTGTAGACGCCGATGATAAGCGCGTAGGGACGCATTTTGGCATGGAAGGTGAAGGATTGCGTCTGCGGAACGCCGCTCATGGCAGTGCTCCTTCGCGTTCCAGGCGCAGCTGGCCGCCGCGCTCGATATAGACGTTGCGTAACGGGTAATACTCCATCAGCCGCCGGTTCTTCTCGCCGAGATCGATCGCGAAAATCACCGGCGCGTCGTCCTTCGGCGGATTGGTGTGAGCGACATAGAGATACTTGGAAAACTTATAGCCCCGCACCGGCCTGTCGAAATATTCGATGAACACCAGCGCCGGCGGTTTCGCCTGCGCCAGCATGGAATAGTAAAACCCGGGATTGCCGTTGACATAATTATTGGCGTAATGCCGGATCGTATCCGGCATTTTCTGTGCCCAGCCGGTACCCCAAATGAAAAGCAGCAGCACGGCGGCGATACCATGCCCGCTCGCGCGATCTTGCAGGTGCACGCCCCAGCGCTCCAGCACCTCCGGCAGCCGAGAGAGCCCGACTGCCGAGAGGATGGCCAGCGCCGAGGCGATTTCGTACATGTAGCGCGGGCCGAACAGCGAGCTGTGGTAACGGTTGAGGAAATTCACCAGCACGGCCGACAGGATGACGGCGACCAGCAGGCGCAGCCAGCCTTTCAGCGGCAGCAGGAAGGCCAGGAATACGAACAGCGTATCCGGCACCGCCCACTCGAACAGCAGCCGGTTCAGGTTCAGCCAGGCGCGGTGGGTGAATTCGAGCGCCCGTAGCGGCGTATGCCCGCTGTAAAAACCAGGCAGGTTGCCGGGGTTGTGCCGCTGATAGGGAAACAGCAGGGCCTCGCCGGTCGTCTGCAGATTGTAATAGATCTGGAACGCCAGGCAAATCAGCCCGCCTCCCGCCATCACCGAGAACAGCGCCAGATGCGCGCGCGGCTGCCGTGCCAGCAGATACAGGCCATGCAAGACGAACGGCAGCCCGACGCCCAGTGCCGTCAGCGGCCGTGTCAGGAACACCGCGCCGAGACTGAGTCCCGCGCCGAGCGACCACCACAGCGCGGCGGACCGGTCGTGCGGCAGCACCTGCAGCGCGCTTACGTAGCAAAGCATCAGCGTGGTGGTGAACAGTAGCGATGTTGCATGATTCATATACTCCGACGACATGAAGACGACGAAGGGGCAGGCAAGCATCAGCAGTGCCGCGATATGCGCCGTTGCTTCGCCGGCGATGCGCCGCGCCAGCGCATAGGTGGCGACCAGCGTCAACGCCCCGAGCAGCGGGTTGACCAGCCACGGCGTATGAAGCACGTGGCCAAGCGCCAGCAGCATGACATGCAGCGGCTGGTACTGTGAATACCATTTGCCGTCATTGATCATCAGGCCGGAGGGAAAGAAGCCGCGATAGGTATGGCTTTCCGCAACCCATTGCCATTCGGCTATGAATTTGCCATGCACATACTGGCTGATGCTGTCGATGATGGTAGGCAGGAAGTGGAAACAATGCCAGGATAGGAAGACGGTCAGCAAGAGGAAGGCCGTGTACATCCCCCACAGGAATACCCAGCGCGGAATCTCCGCCAGCCGTCGCAGTTGCTGCGCAAGACGGGCCAGGAAGGGATGCAGGCTTTGCCAGCCGGCCAGCCCGGCGGCCAGCAGCAGCAGGCCGGGCAGCGCCAGCATCAGCGGCAGGGTCTCCCAGCGCGCATAACCGGTGAAAGGAAAGGCCCCGGCGGTAAATAATACCGCCACTGTAAGCCAGCGCGCGAGGGATGCGCCTGCGCGCGCGCCGCGCCATAAAATCACGGCAACAGTAAAGCCCCAGAGCACCGTTGCGGCGGGGAACAGGAGGTCATCGGTCCGCAACAGCCTGCCCAGCCGCGGGGCGCCAATGACCAGTGCCGCTCCGGAAAGCGTCATGAGAGCGGATAGCACATTCTGGCGTAGGAAGGAGAAGCCCATAAGGTAATGGTTTATAACAGACCGATTCCGTGGAACGCACTCTTTTCCTTTCTCGCAGGGGGAGGGAGGAAATTTGCAGCAGATGCTTGTCATTGGCGGAATTTCTGGTAAAACAAGGCTTTAATTTTAAGCAACTGCCATGCGCCAGGCCAGCGTCACACGCAACACCAAAGAAACCAGCATCGAGGTCGAGCTCAACCTCGACGGCACCGGCAAATACAACGTGTCGACCGGCATCGGCTTTCTCGACCATATGCTGGAGCAGCTGTCGCGCCACAGCCTGATCGACCTGAAGCTCGCTGCGAAAGGCGACCTGCATATCGACTTCCACCACACCACCGAGGATACCGGCATCGCCATCGGCGAAGCGGTGGCGAAAGCGCTCGCTGAGCGCAAGGGTATCACCCGCTACGCCCATGCCTATATCCCGATGGACGAGACGCTGTCGCGCGTGGCAATCGACCTGTCGGGTCGGCCGTATTTCATATGGAAGGTGGAATTCTCGAAGCCGAAACTTGGCGAGATGGATACCGAGCTGTTCCGTGAATGGTTTCAGGCCTTCGCCTTCGCCGCCGGTGCCACATTGCACGTGGAGAATTTATACGGCGTCAATAATCATCATATTATCGAGTCCTGCTACAAGGGGCTGGCGTGGGCCCTGCGTGCGGCGACCGCCATCGATCCGCGCAAGAGCGACGAGATTCCCTCCACCAAAGGCACGCTGGGCGGCAGCTTATGAGCATTACCGGGATGAAGATCTATACGGTGCACGTGAAGCCAAATGTTTCCCTGGCTGACACGAAACCGGTGTTCGTCAAGGAAGGCTTCAATTTCTTCGCCTTCTTCCTGACTCTTTTCTGGTCACTCTATCACCGGCTGTGGCTGGTGACGCTGTTCATCATCGCCTATAACCTGCTGATCGTGCTGGTCATGCGCTGGCACCTGCTTGGATTCAACGGCGCCACCGCGCTGCAGCTCGGCTTCCAGTTCCTGCTCGGCGCACATGCCAATGACTGGTTGCGCGCGGCGCTGGCCAAACGCGGCTACATCATGGCCGATGTCACCGCCGCCGACAGCCGCCTGCGTGCCGAACAGCGGTATTTCGAACGGTACCTGGCTGCTTCCTGATATGAGTATTGCCATCATTGATTACGGATCGGGCAACCTGCGGTCGGTGGCCCGGGCGTTGGCGCGGGTCGGTGGCGATATCTCCATCACCGTGACCGAATCACCTAAGGCTGTGGGCGAAGCCAGCCATATCGTGCTGCCGGGGGTAGGGGCGTTCGCCGACTGCATGCGGGGCCTCGAGTCACTGCCGGGCATGATCGAGACGCTTCGGGAGCAGGTGATGGGAAAGGGCAGGCAGTTCCTTGGTATCTGCGTGGGCATGCAGATGCTGTTCGAGAAAAGTTACGAGCACGGCACGCATGCGGGGCTGGGCTGGCTCAAGGGAATCGTCGCGCCGATCCCGGCACAGAAGCATGCGCTGAAAGTGCCGCACATGGGCTGGAATGACCTGCAGGTGGCAGGCAATCACCCACTCCTGAAGGATATTTCGAGCGGCGATCATGCCTATTTCGTGCACAGTTATTATGCTGCCTGCCGCGACGCTTCCGACATGCTGGCGACGACGAGTTATGGACAAACGCTGGCGGCGGTGGTAGGACGCGGCAATATCATGGGCACGCAGTTCCACCCGGAAAAAAGCCAGGAGACGGGCTTGCGGATTCTGAAGAATTTTTTGGAGATGTAAGCACTCCTTACGTATGACTACCCGCATCGAGCGCATCACCGAGTTCCGCCACGCCGACCTCACCGAGATGGTGCAGGCGACGGAAGATGCCATCCGCGAAGGCATCGGTTTCAACTGGGTGGTGCCGCCGGGGAAGGACGTGCTTGAGACCTATTGGAAGGGCGTGCTGGTGGTGCCGGAACGGGTGCTGTTCGGGGCGCGCCTTGACGGCACGCTGGCCGGCAGTGTTCAGCTGCTGAAGCCGGGGCCGAGCAAAGAAACTTCTTCCTTCGCCGCTTCGATCGAGGCGCATTTCGTGGCGCCGTGGGCGCGCGGGCATGGGCTGGCCAAGATGCTGCTCGAGGCCGCCGAGCGCGAGGCGCGCGCTCAAGGCTTCTCGGTGCTGAAGCTGTCGGTGCGCGAGACGCAGGAGCGCGCCATCAAGATTTACGAAGAGAACGGCTATGTCTGCTGGGGTACGTTGCCTACCTACGAGTTCGTCAACGCCAAGATGATCGCCGGACGGTTTTATTATAAGAATCTCGAACCGATTTCGACGCTGGTCTAGCTATGACCTTCACGCTCTACCCCGCTATCGACTTGAAAGACGGACAGTGCGTGCGGCTGCTGCGCGGCGAGATGGACAAGGCCACCGTCTTTTCCCATGCGCCGGCGGATCAGGCGGCTGCGTTTGAGCAGGACGGATTTCAGTGGCTGCATGTGGTGGATCTGAACGGCGCGTTCGAGGGCAGGCCGGTCAATGAGGCGGCGGTGAAGGCGATTCTTTCGCGCGTGAAGGTTCCGGTGCAGTTGGGCGGCGGCATCCGCAGCATGGAGATGATTGCGCACTGGCTGGAGCTGGGCATTGCGCGCGTCATCCTCGGCACGGTGGCGCTGAAAAACCCGCTGCTGGTGAAGGAAGCCTGCCGCCTGTTTCCAGGGCAAATCGCAGTTGGCATCGATGCCAAGGGCGGCAAGGTCGCCGTCGAGGGCTGGGCGGAAGTCTCCGACCGGACGGCGGTCGAACTCGCCAGCCGGTTCCAGGATGCGGGCGTGGCGGCCATCATCTATACCGATATCAGCCGCGACGGTGCCATGCAGGGACCGAACATCGAAGAGACGGTGAAACTGGCCTACACGGTCAATATCCCGGTCATCGCCTCCGGCGGCATCAGTTCGATCGAGGATATCAAACATTATAAGGCCGCCGAACCGTCGGGCATCGAAGGCTGCATCCTCGGGCGGGCGCTCTATGAGGGGGCGATTGATGTCAAGGCGGCGTTGTTAATATCCTGAAATTACAGAGATTTTCATTTTTACATACAACTGTCATAGGAGAATTCATCTAATCGTCACAATCGTCATCCCTAATTGATGGTATAGTTAATTATTATTAATTATGGAGAAGCCTATGCCAGTTCGTGATGATTATGCTCATCCTTCCCTAGTCGAAGCCGGCAAAGATGCCAACGGCAACCGTCATTTGGTCGCGGTCGCCGACGAAAAAGGCATCGAGCGTCTGCGGCAAACCGGTCATCTAACGGAAGCGCAATATGATGCCATCACCAAACAGTTGCCGGTTCCATCGGATGTGGCGGCGGAGGATATGAAATATATTCTTGTTTTTGAAGGGCCCGACGCGGGTCATCTTCAAGCCACGCGTGCCTTCAATGGGCATATGCAGACTTCTACCGTACATCTTCCCGTCGATCCGTTTGGAGGGAACCCGGCAACTACTTACGAAGTAAAAGTCATCACGCCGCATAAGACGCTCAATCTGGGGATTGAAAATCCGCTGCCGCAGGCGATTGATGACATTATTGGAAGCGATGGCTTGCAATTGCGTGTGAATAACCGGTATGGCGCTCCTTATAAGGATGAGGCCAAGAAATTTCTGGACGAAGTGAAGAAACAGGACTTCGCGCAGCATGCGCTGGCGCCGGATATGGACCGTGCCCTGGCGCAGGCGAATGACCCTGAGTACCATCCGTCCCGCGATGATAATAGCGGTCTGCCGCGTAGGTATAATAACCGCCAGAATGAAGTAGTCTGACACTCCCGGTACAGGTGGTATTGCGCGAGGGTGGCTCTCTCTATATAACCGGCTGTACCGGTTACAGACATGGCTCTCAAAACCCGCATCATTCCCTGCCTCGACGTCAAGGACGGGCGCGTCGTCAAAGGCGTCAACTTCGTGGAGCTGCGCGACGCGGGCGACCCGGCGGAGCAGGCGAAGATCTACGACACGCAAGGCGCCGACGAGCTGTGCATGCTGGACATCACCGCCTCGAGCGACCAGCGCGGTATTCTTTACGACGTGGTCGGCAAGGTGGCCGACCAGTGCTTCATGCCGCTGACCGTCGGCGGCGGCGTGCGGACGGTGGAAGACATCCGCCAGCTGCTACGGGCAGGGGCCGACAAGGTGTCGATCAACACCGAGGCGGTGCGCCGCCCGGACTTCGTGCGCGAGGCGGCGGAGAAGTTCGGCTCGCAATGCATCGTGGTGGCGATCGACGCCAAGCAGGTGGCGCCCGGCAAATTCGGCATCTTCACCCATGGAGGCCGCAACGCCACCGGTATCGATGCCGTCAGCTGGGCGGAGAAGATGGCCGAGCTCGGCGCCGGGGAAATCCTGCTCACCTCGATGGACCGCGACGGCACCAGAATGGGCGTCGATCTTGAGCTGACGCGCGCCGTGTCGGAGGCGGTGAGCGTGCCGGTCATCGCCTCGGGCGGCATCGGCACGCTGGAGCATTTCGTGGCGGCGGCGAAGGATGGCGGGGCGGATGCGCTGCTCGCCGCCTCGGTCTTCCATTTCGGTACTTATACGGTCAGACAGGTCAAAGAAGCGTTGCAGCAGGCCGGCATTCCCGTAAGGATATAAAAAACGCTGTATTTTTTATACGGCATGCGCATGATGGCGGCATGGATATTCTGGAACGGCTTTATCAACTGACGCTCGAGCGCCGCAAGGCCGACCCGAAGAAGTCCTATATCGCCAAGCGGCTGCAGCAGGGTACGCCGAAGCTGGCGCAGAAATTCGGCGAGGAAGCAGTGGAAACCGTCATCGCCGCCATGCGCGGTAACAAGAAGGAAGTGATCGGCGAGAGCGCTGACATGATCTTCCACTGGCTGATGCTGCTGGCCGATGCCGGGGTGCCGCTTAAGGACGTCATGGAAGAGCTGAAGCGGCGGGAGGGCATTTCGGGGTTGGATGAGAAAGCACTGCGCAAGATGGAGAAACCGGCGCAGGCAAAGCCAAAAAGATAATAGTCCGTCATTCCCGAATTTTGCTCTTGCAAAATTCCAGGGGAATCCAGTTTATATTAGGGAATGGATCACCCTAGAATCGCTATCGCGATTCGGGTGATGACGGAGTTACAAATGACCTACGACACGAACAACGTCTTCGCCAAGATTCTGCGCGGGGAGATTCCCTGCAAGAAAGTGTATGAGGATGCATTCGCGTTCGCCTTCGAGGATATAGCGCCTTCCGCACCGGCGCATGTGCTCGTCATCCCCAAGGGCGAGTATGTGTCGCTGCATGATTTTGCCGCGAAAGCACCGGAGGCGACCGTCAAAGGGTTCTTCGAGGCAGTGACGAAAGTGGCCAAGCAGCTGGGTCTGGAAGAAAGCGGCTATCGCATCATCACCAACCATGGGCCCGACGCCTCGCAGACCGTGCATCATTTCCACGTGCATATACTGGGCGGGCGGAGTTTGGGGAAGCTGGTGGGATGACAAGAGCCTTACGCCGCTTCCAGCACCGGCTCGTGCGTGCGGCGGGTCACAGGCATTCTTTTCGGATTGAAAAGCTGCGGCTTGCGGTGGTGATTGCCGTGGTAGTAGATCCCGCACCACAGCGCATTGGCGATTTTATAATAGGCATTGTGGTCTAGATTGCCAGGGCGCGTGCTGCCGTCCTCTTCCTTGGGGTGGGCGTAGTAATTGATGTGCGCGAACAGCAGGTGATTGACGACGTAGGACGGCACGTAAAAGAACAGGAATCCCACCGGCCCGAGCAGCAGGTACCACAGCAGCAGGTTGCAGGCCGCCATGACAGTGAAGGTGACGAGCACCGCGCCGTGCAGGAAGCGCGTCTTCGCCGACAGGCCCCAGTGCTCACGGTAGCGCTCGCTGATCTTGGCCGAACTGTGCAGGAACATGATTCTGGTGAACTGCCAGAAGGAGAGATCCTTCGGCGGATGCGGGTCCATCACATGGTTGTCGGAATACTGGTGGTGAACGAGATGGATCAGCTTCCAGCCCATGAATCCCCATAACTGGTGTAGCCCTGCCAGCTGTCCGGCGCACCAATTGAGCCATCGCGCCGGGAAGCTGTCATGCGTGGCGTTATGAATAAATACGGCCGACATACCGCCGACATAGATGCCCAGCGGGATCAGCAGCAGCTGCCACGGGGAGAAGCGGAACTCATAGAATCCCGGCGCATGCGCCATCCAGGCAAGGATGCACAGGCTGGCACTGATGAGGGCATTGACGGAAAAGGAGCGGATATGCAGGTAACGGTCAGTGTAGAAGCGCTTCATCAGCGACATAGCGGATTTCCTCATGAAACGGCGATGTATAACGGAATTTTCCAATTGTTTCAACCTAAGATTAATGCCGCAAATGCCACGCCAGAGCCGTTTTGACGATGGTGTCGAGCGACGACATCTCCGGTTGCCAGCCTAGTGTCCTCCGGATCGCCGCGTTATCGGCGACCAGCCAGGGCGCATCGCCTTCGCGTCGCGGGGTTTCCACGGCCTTTATTTTTTTACCTGTATGTTTTTCCACCGCCGCTACCAACTCGCGCACCGAGGTGGCAGCGCCGGAGCCGAGATTGAGCGCTACCGGTTCTCCCCCCTCCTTAAGATACCGCCCTGCAAGCAGAAACGCCGCCGCGACGTCGGACGCATGGACATAGTCGCGCACCGCCGTGCCGTCATGGGAGGGATAGTCGTTGCCGAATATCTCCAGACGGTCGCGTTGCCCGAGCGCCGTCATGATGGCGAGGGGTAGCAGGTGCGTCTCCGGCGAATGGTCTTCGCCGATATCGCCCTCCGGGTCGGCGCCGGCGACATTGAACAGGCGCAGGCTGGCGCTCTTCACCTCGGGATAATCTTTCAGCATCGCCTCCCCGGCGGCTTTGGATTTGCCGTAGGCAGTATCCGGGCCGAGCGGCAACTTCTCGGTCAGGCGTGTGCCGGCGGAGGTCGGGGTGTAGACGGCGCAGCTGCTGGCAAATACCAGATTGTACACGCCGTGCCTTACCATTGCGTCGAGCAGCGTGCGGGTGCCCCAGACATTGATGCGTTCTGCATCCTGCGGCCGCCGGGCGCAGTCACCGAGCGTGGCCAGCGCCGCCAGATGCATCACCGTATCGGGCCTGAATTCGGAAAATACCCTGTCTAGGGCGGGCGGGTCGCCGATATCGGCGCGCACGAATGGACTGCCATGCAGCTGACAGGCATGGCCGGTGGAAAAATCGTCGAGAATGAGGTGCTTGATGCCGCGACGGCGCAGCTGCCGGCATAGATGGCTGCCGACATAACCGGCGCCCCCGGTAATAAGGATGGTCATGTGCCAAAACTACGCATTTCCTATGCGATTAGCCAGATGAATTTCGCGTTTTCCGGGTATTTTGTGACTGACGCAGCGCATCTTCAGCGACCAAACCCTCCCTCTGTTTATGCACAGCCTGGTCACAGAGTTATCCACATATTTATCCATAACAGAAAGACTATCATATTGATTTTACTAGATTGATTGCCATATAATTTTTATGGGAAATTTATGTGGTGAGAGAAAAAACCTATGGCACTTTTATCTCAATCCGGTTCAAAGTGCTCTCCTCGCCTGAGGACAACACGTCCCGCAAGGCTTAAACCATCTGGATAATGGAGGCTGATATGAGACACGTGATACGTGCAGCCGCCAGTGCATTCCTGCTGTTGGCTGGCACTACACTGACGAATGCGGATGAACCCGCCACGAACCCGCCCGAGAAGGGGGAAGTCGTCCTGTTCGGGACGGTGGAAAGAGTCTATAATGAACGGGAATTCATCCTGCGCGACAATGACGGGCGGATGACGGTGAAACAGCCTCGTCCTTCGGCAATACTGGCTGAGGGCGACAGCGTCACTGTGAGCGGCGATATCGTCGATGATACCGTGCTTGCATCCAGCGTGGAGGTGGATCAGCGCGCCAGCATGTAATTCCAGCCACGCCCCTAATTCATTCCCTGCCGGGAGGCTTCTGCCTCCCGGTTTTTTATCCGCCGGTCAGCGTGTAGGGCATAAGTCGGTGCAGGCGGTCTTCGAGTATTTCCAGCTTTTTCGATAATATCCGGATCTTCTCGGCATCGCCGGGCTGCGTCCGGCTGGCCTCCGCCAGCAGGTGCTTTGCATTATCGACCAGCAGATAGGCGGCGTCGCGGAAGCGGTGTTCCATGCAGAAGTCAATCAGCTGCAGGTGGGTCTGAACATCCTGTAAGGACGAAATCGGCGTGCCATTGGTGATCAGCCATTGGTGCTGCTGTTCAAGGGCAATACGTATGTCGTCCATGCTGCTGCCGGGCGAAATCACGCTATCGGTCGGTACGATCGACGTAGTTGCGGTGCTGACCTCGTGCAGTACATGCGGCGTTTCGCCGAGGCGTTGCATGATGTGAAGCAAGGCAGGGAACTTGGTATTATACAGCTCGATGGAAATCGGAGCGATGACCTGCCGCCGGTCGCCGCTATCCTTGGGGGCATAGTCCAGTACCAGCACCGCCTGCCGCTTCAGCCTCGCCGGCCGTTGCGCCATATAACCGTTCAGCACATCGACATGCGGTGCGACACTTTCCGCATCCGTTGGATTGGCATCGAGCGCCAGCCTCGCCAGCGTCAGATGCTCAATGAACGCCTCCGGTTCGTATGTCGTCTTTACCGTCTTCTGCGGGGATGGTTTGGCAGATGGAGGGGGCTGTTTCGACGACCAGAGGTCTTGCGTACATGCGGAGAGACCCAGTAAAGCTAATGCTATGAAAGATAATGATGTTCTTTGGCGCATGGAGGTTACACCTGTGAAAGACGCCTAAAATAAATTATCTGCGGCGATTGTGCAAGAAGCGTAATATGAACACCAATTAAGAACCTTATAGATTTTTTATGGCTACCTTTCCATCTTGGAAGAGGGGAGGAGGATTTCTACCAAATGAATGCCGCCACATCCATGGCCGCGAGCGTGAAACGCGACCTGGTCATCGCCTGTATAGAGGATCATCCCAAGGCGATGCTGCTGTTGCGCGCCGCGCGCAAGCGTGCGCAGGAGAGAGGCGGGCGCTGGTGCGCCGTGTTCCTGGAAACGCCTGCTTACGCTGCCCAGGCGGAAGAAGCGGCCCGCCAGCGCATGCTGCGGCTCTTGACTCTTGCCGAGCAAATGGGCGGCGACGCGGTGCACCTCGAAGCCGAGGCCTTGGAAAAAGGCTTGGAGGACCTGCTGGAGCGGGAAGCCGAGCGCGTGGCGCTGGTGATCGTCGGCAACGTGGAATCGGAACGGCGTTTCCGGATTATACGCAACTTGGGATGGATGCGGCTGATCCGCGTGGCCAGCAACTATGCCCAGGTGGAGATCGTTCCGCTGTCCGGGTTTGACTTCCGCCGCTCGCTGGCGGAGAAGATGCATTTGGGCGCCGCGCGCCCGCTGCATCTGCTCTATGCGCTGCTCGCGGTATGCGTCGCCTGCCTGATTGCCTTCGCGCTCAAGTCCGAACTGCCGCCGGCGCTGTTTCGGCTCAATGATCAGAATGTCGGCCTGATCTTCATGATCGCCTGCGCCTTCGTCGCGGGTCGATACGGGCTGCTGCCGGGACTGGTCGCTTCCGCAGCCAGTTTTCTGTCGGTGAATTATTATTTCAGCGTGCCGTATCATCAATTCAAGATGACGACGATGACCGATACGCTCAACATGGGACTGTTCCTGTTCGCGGCGCTGCTAATCTCGCTATTCGCCAGCCAGACGCGGGGCTATGCCAGGCGGGCAGCACGGCGTGAGCTTTCCACCCAGGCGCTGTTTACCCTGTACCGCATCGCCTCCAACTCCTTCTCGCGCGACCAGGCGCTGGAAAGGCTGCAGCGTGAACTTGAGCGCATGCTGACGGTTGACGTTGCCTTTTTCCTGCCGAACAGCGCCGAGGTCGAGCAGATTACCGCGGCCTTTCCGGCGACTCTGGAACTGGACGAGGCCAGCCGCCGCGCGCTGACCGTCTGCTGGAAGGAGATGAAGACCACCGGCGCCGCTTCGCCGTTCAACCCGGGCACGGACTGGCGCTTCGAGCCGATGATCTCACCTGCCGGCGAGGTCGGCGTGCTTGGCATCCGTCCGCGCGGCAAGACCAGGCTCGACCCGTGGTTCGGCCGTCTGCTGACCGCTATCGCCGACCAGACCGCCACCGTGCTCGAGCATATCGATCTCGAGCGCGCCATGGAGCAGACCCGCCTGCATGGCGAGCGTGAAAAGCTACGCTCCATGCTGCTGTCCAGCGTGTCGCATGACTTCAAGACGCCTCTGGCCGGCATCATCGGCGCGCTGTCGGTGCATCGCAGTTTCGGCGAACGGCTGCCGGCGGCGAAGCGCGACGAGTTGATCGAGGCGGCGATCGAGGAGGCGCAGCGACTTGACAGCTTCATCACCAACATATTGGATATGACCCGGCTGGAGAGCGGCACCATCCAGTTCCGGCGGGAATGGCACCGCATCGAGGATTTGATCGAAAGCGTCAAGCGCCGCCTGCGCCACCGCCTGCGCCAGCATCAGCTGGAGGTGCATCCGTTCCCGCCGCAGCTCGAAGCCCATATGGATGTGATGATGACCGAGCAGGTGCTGCAGAACCTGCTCGACAACGCCTGCAAATACACAGCGCCCGGCACGCTCATCGAGATCACCTGCAAGCCGGACGAGGACCGCGGGCTGATGATCGAGGTACGCGATCATGGGGGGGGGCTGCCGGCGGAGAAGATGGAGCGGGTCTTCGACAAATATGCCCGGCTGCACAAGAAAGATACGCAGGTCGCCGGCACCGGCCTGGGGCTGGCCATCTGCAAGACGGTGATGGAAGCGCAGGGAGGCTGGATCACCGCCGCCAACCATCTCGAAGGCGGCGCGGTGTTTACCCTGTGCCTGCCGCAGTGGCGCGTAGTCAAACAGGAAAAAACAGACGAGGAGAAAGCCAAGGACATTATCAATGCCCCTCTTAAACAAGCACATAGTAGTCATTGACGACACGCATTCGATCCTGACTTTTCTGCGCATCTCGCTGGAGGCGCTGGGGGCGACGTTCCATGGCGCAGCGACGGCGGCGGGCGGCATTGCGCTGTGCCAGACGGTGAATCCGGACCTGGTGGTGCTGGACCTCGGACTCCCGGACAAGGAGGGGCTGAATATCCTGCCTCGGCTCAAGCATGTCGTTAAAAACCGCAAGCTGCCGGTGATCGTGCTGACCGTGCGCAAGGAGCAGGAGACAAAAGATATGGCGCGCGACCTCGGCGCGGACGCCTACATTACCAAGCCCTTCATCATGGATGACCTGGTGTCGGTGATTTACGACAAGCTGGGCGTTTCGCGTGACGGACTGCCGCCGGTGCGCAACCACAAAATGCGCGCGAAGATACCCGAGAAAACCCAGCACTGATGCAACGCATCAGGCTCCGGATGCCTCCAGTGCACGCACGTTCTCGTCGTAACGGGCACCAACGGTTTCCATGCGGTAGCCGATGCCCGGTTCGGTGACGATGATTTCGGGCGTGGCCGGATTGGGTTCGATCTTCTCGCGCAGCTGGCGCACATAGACGCGCAGATACTGCATGTCCTCGGTATGGGCATTGCCCCACACGTCTTTCAGTATCTGCTTGTGGGTGAGCATCTTGCCGCGGTGGATGAGAAAATAGCGCAGCAGCTCGTATTCCTTCGGCGTGAACACCGCCTTCTTCTTGTCGATATACACCTCGTGGCGCACCAGATCCATGCGGATGGGACCATTGGTCAGCTCCGGCTCGCCTGCCTCCTGCGTGGCGGCGCGGCGCAGGTTGGCGTGGATGCGGGCCAGCAGCACTTCCGGGTTGAACGGCTTGGTGATGTAGTCGTCGGCGCCGGCCGCCAGCGCGCGCACGATTTCTTCATCGGTGTTGCGCACCGAGCAGATCACGATCGGCACCTGCGACCATTCGCGGATGCTGGCGACGACTTCCTTGCCGTCGATGTCGGGCAGGCCGAGGTCCAGCAGCACCAGTTCCGGCGCGACGGATGCCGCGAGGCGTGTGCCCTCCCGGCCGTTGTCGCAGCCCACCACCTTATAGCCGGCGCTCTCCAGCGAAATCGTCAATACCTTCCGGATGGGGGGCTCGTCTTCGATAACTAATACGGTGTTTTTTTTCTGGTTCATAACGCCTCATGGTTGATCGCGCGTCTCGTAAAAAACGCATCGTAGCATAGTACGCAAAAATTGCTATCTGAAAACAAGGATGAACTTTTCTTACCATATTGTTTTATAATAATATTTATCAGCGGTTTATAGGTGGAGAATCATTGTCACATGGAGCCTTTAGTTAAAACGGCGGTAACATCTTCTGAAGATATAAGGAGCCTCCCGTGTATCCATCCATAGGACATATATCGTCCATTGGCAGCAGAGCCGAGGCATCGGCCGCCATACTCTCTAACTGGCAGGCGTTGCGCGCCCAGTTGCTGCTGCAGTGGAAAACGTTGTCGGCGAGTGAAGTCGATGCGGTGGGGCCGAACCGTAACCGCCTGGCGCGGCTGATTGGCCGCAAGTACGGCATCGCCGTCGCCATGGTGGAGAACTATCTGCGCAATTTCGAACGCACCATGCCCCTGATCGGTCACACGTAACCGGATTGCATGCATTGGTGCAAAAGGAGGCTCTGCATTCCCCGGCAGGGCCTCTTTCTTTTGCCCTGTAGCATCACTGCCAAGCCTTTGTCGCTGACGGCAGGCTAGTTTGAGCGACCGTTCTACGGGTTACTGGGGCTGTTCATCGACAGGGTGAAGCCCGGAACGGCCTGCTCGCTGACGAGGGTTTCGAGGCGTGTAATCACGCCTTCCACACCGCGGGCGCTCGCCAGTGCGGCGAATTCCGTACGGTGCGTGTTGATGAGGCTGACATTCTCGATAGCGATGTCGAGCACCTTGTACTTGCCCTGCTCGTCGCGCACCAGGTAATTGACCTTGAGGTTCTCGAAATTGGCCAGCATCATCTGCGTTCGCACGGTGAAGGTGTCGTCGCCGGTGCCGCTGACGCTGAAGATCTTGATGTCGCGGATGCGCTTGTCGGGATTCTCAGCGAAATTGGCGACATACGTTTCCGTCAGATAGGAACGGTAGAGCGATGCGTAGCGTTTTTTCTGCTCGGGAGTCGCCGTATTCCATGCCTTGCCGAGTACAAAGCGTGCGATCCAGTCGATATCGACCGACTGGGAGAATGCCGCGCGCAGCACTTCCTTGCGGTCTCCGTAGGATTTCCTGCTGTCCTGAATGATGGCCAGTACCGTCCGGGCGAAGCTACGCGCGAAATGTTCGCGCGTCTGATCCTGCGTCACTGCCGCAGCGGGATCGGCCGCACGGGCAGGCACAGCGCCGGACAGCGTTGCCGGGAAAAGGGCAAAAGCGATGAGGAACAGACCGCGCATACATACCTGCCTTGGTGATTAAAAGCCGTTCCCATACTATAGCACCCGCGGGTTAATCAGTGTTAAATTTTAGTTACAATGCGAGCTATTTAACCCTTTGTTTATTTTATCATATATCTGGCGCAGGCGCATCAATCCTTGGCTAAAACGTACTGAAAAATCCATTAAAAAGTCGCTGCCGTTCCAAGCCGGCACAGCATCATTGCCGGTTTCGGTTGCCATCCGTGGCTCCAGCGGCAATAGTGCCCGGATGGCACAGCATTTCGGTCATCCCATGATTCCGCATCCGGCCTCGTTTCGCGATCCCGCCGGCTATGTTACCGAGCAGGACGGGCGCGTATTCCGTATTATAAATCGGTGTGCGCAGGACCGGCTTCGTGATTTTCGCGAGGAAAACCTCTTTCGCGCGCTGGTGGAGGAAGGAAAGCTGATTGCCGCCGCCCCGCCGGATAAACTGCCGTTCGCGCTGCCGGACGAGGCGGCCGGGGTGCTCGAGCATCCGCGCATTCCGGTGATTTCCTACCCGTTCGAGTGGCCGTTTGCGCTGCTGAAGGCAGCGGCACTTCTGCATCTCGACATCCAGCTGCGCTCGCTCGACGCCGGCTTTGTGCTGACCGACGCCAGCGCCTACAATATTCAGTTCATAGGACCGCGGCCGATATTTATCGACTGGCTGTCCTTCCGACGCTACCGCGATAACGAGCCGTGGTATGGCTACCGGCAATTCTGCGAGCAGTTTCTAAACCCGCTGCTCTATGCAAAATTCCTGCGCCAGCCGTATCACGCCTGGTACAGGGGAACGCTGACCGGCCTGCCGATCCCCGAGCTGGCGGCCATGCTGCCGCTACGTGCACGTTTCTCGGTGCAGACGCTGGTACATGTCAGCCTGCATGCGGTATTGCAGCGGCGCATCATTGCTACCGGCGGCGACACCGCGACCATGCAGACGCGGCTGCCGCGCGCGCGTTACCGGGCGTTGCTGAAAAGCCTCAGCGTGTGGATCGAGACAATGAAGCCGCCGCAGGCGAAAACCGCCTGGTCGCAGTATGAGCGGGAGAAATCCTACAGCGACGAGGAGAACCGAAGGAAACATGCGTTCATTGCACAGAGCGTGAAGGAGCTGGGTGCGAAGCGGGTGTGGGACCTCGGCTGCAATGCCGGCGAGTTCTCGCGCACGGCCCTGCAGGCCGGCGCCGCCTGTGTGGTGGGAACGGACGCGGACAGCTATGCGCTGAATACGGTCTATGCGCGGGCGCGGGAGGAGAATCTCCCGCTTCTGCCGCTGTGGCAGGATGTCATGAACCCATCCGTCGCCTGCGGCTGGCGCGAGCGGGAACGCGCGGCGCTGCAGGCGCGCCTGCAGTCCGACTGCCTGCTGGCGCTGGCACTGCTCCATCATTTATGCATCGCGAACAACGTACCGCTTCCCGATGCAGTGGCGTGGCTGGTGTCGCTGGCGCCGCAGGGCGTCATCGAATTCGTGCCCAAGCAAGATCCCATGGCGCAACGGCTGTTACGTATGCGGGAAGATATTTTCGATGGCTACACAATCGACCGGTTTCGCGAGGCGCTCTCCGCCTGCGCCGTCATCGAGCGCGAAGAAATAATCAGCATCACGGGACGGACCCTGTTCCTGTTTAAACAGAAAAACTGACTATTTTTTCTTCCTGACGCGGGCAAGCATCTGCTTTCCCTTGTTCACGATATTGCGCCAGAACAGCAGGGCGCTCGCCACCGCACCCGCCAGCGCCTGCAAGACAAGGCTGGCGGAGCCGGGATCGATATAGGCCTGTGCCGGAAGCGGCAACACCATCAACAGCGCGGCATAGAAATAAGGCATATATGCCCACGTTAGCATGCGGTCCCTGACGCCGCAAGAGATGAAACAAGCTCTCTGGTTTTTATTGTTACGTTTTTCAAATGCTTAATTTTCACCGCCCTTAATTTTGTTAATGGATTTATTAACTAAATCTTCTTAATATTATCATTCTATGTTAACCCCGATATATCAGAATGGTAACCGGTTAAGTCTGGTCCAAAATCAGCCAGCCATTCTTGCGATGTGAAATGGAGTCATGAAGCGAACCCAAGAAAGACGGTCAAGATCGCCGCGCATCCGGAACCTGATTGGGTTCTCGGCGCTGATCATGCTGCTCTTCTGCGTGATCGTCGCCTATCAGGGATCGCACGCCTACCGCCTGGCGGTGAAGGAAGGGCGCGCGAATGCCGAGCGCCTGGCGCATATTCTGGCCGACCATGTCGAGCTCACCTTCCTCGGCGTTGATCTTTCGTTGCGGAGGGCTATTGAGCGGCAATATTTCAATTCGTTGTTCGGCAGCAACCTGCCGGAATATACCGAGCAGAATTTCAAGATCTGGCTCAACGAGACGCCCCAGATTGCAGCCCTCGCGCTGATCGATGAGAAAGGAGCGGTGCAAGTCGCCGCTCACAAGCGCAGCTATGACAGCTGGCTGGATTATCATCGCACACTGATCGGCCAACAGCTGTTCGAGCGCATGCGGGAAGCCGACGATACCTATGTCTTCATCGGCAAGCATCAAACGCAGTCGGGCCGCTCGCTCATTATCATGAGCCGCCGCTACAATAAGCTCAACGGCGAGTTTGGCGGCATCGTCGTCGCCGCCATCGACCCGGACTACTTCGTCCGTTTCTATCGTTCGATTGCCACGGGAGCCCAGCGCTTCATGAGCCTGATGCTGCCCGACGGCAGCGTGCTGGCCGCCGGCCCATACGCCAGCCCGCCCAATGAGGCACTGTCGAAACAGTGGCTGGCGCAGGCGGATGCGGATATGGATGAAAACATCACCAGCGGCACGGTCAAGCATGATGGGACGACCAAGATCGTGTCGGTCATGCGGCTTAAGAACATGCCGATCGCCGAGGCGGTCATTCTCGACGAGTCGGATTTCCTGCAGGCCTGGCACCAGTCGCGCATGAAGGATGTCGGCTTCCTGGCGCTGTTCACCATCTTCGGCTCCATCCTCTCTTTCTTCGCGGTGACGATGGCCAAGCAGATAGTCCGTGTCGAGGAATCGGAAGCCTCAGCCATTCTCGCCAGCCAGGCCAAGTCGGAATTCCTCGCCAACATGTCGCATGAGCTCAGAACGCCGCTCAATGCCATCATCGGCTTCTCGGAGATGATCAACTCCGGCTATTTCGGGCCCTTGAACGCCAAGCAGAAGGAGCGCATCCACGACATCAACCTGTGCGGCAGCCACCTGCTGCAGCTGATCTCCGACATACTCGAATTCTCGAAGGGCGACGCCGGCAAGCTCGAGTTGATCGAGGAGAAGGTGGACATGGGCGAGATCATTGGCGAGAGCGTGCGCATCATGAACGGCAAGATCAAGACCAAGGGCATCCACATCGTCATCGCCATGGAGCCGAACATGGGCTTCCTGTGGGGCGATAAGCGCAAGGTGCGCCAGATATTGATCAACCTGCTGTCGAACGCCGTCAAGTTCACGCCCGAGAACGGCACCATCACCATCTCGGCGCGCCTCGACCAACATAACAACATCAACCTGGTGGTGGCCGACACCGGCATCGGCATCGCCGAGAGCGACATCCCGCGCGCGCTCGCCGTGTTCGGCCAGGTGCATCACGGCGCCAGCCACGAAGGCACCGGGCTGGGGCTGCCGCTGTGCAAGATGTACGCCGAGCTGCATGACGGCAAGCTCGTCATCACCAGCAAGCAGGGCGAAGGCACCACCGTGCGCGTCGTCTTTCCGCATGAGCGGACGCTGGCGCGGAAGGAAGCGTAAATTCTACTAGGCTGGGCGACTTGCTTGAAAACGGCGTGCTCGCTCCTGTCACGTACTTTCTTGTACGCTCAGTCGCTGCGCGCGCCGTTTCCTTCGCATCCGCCTCAGCCTAGCGAATTTTAATTGTCATCCTGAGCGGAGGCCGTAGGCCGGAGTCGAAGGATCTTCTTCGGAGGCCCGGAAATAGATCCTTCGACTCCGTTCGGACTGGCGTCCTCACTCCGCTCAGGATGACACTATAATCCCAGCACGTCCTTCATGGAATAGAGGCCGGGTTTCTGATCGTCGGCCCAGAGGGCGCTCGCAAGCGCGCCCTGCGCATAAATGTCGCGCGAGAAGCCCTGGTGCGACAGTTCGAGCATCTCGCCGGGGCCGGCCAGCGTGACGCGGTGGATGCCGACCACATCGCCGCCGCGGGCGGCGGCAAAGCCGATGTCGCCGCCTTTGCGTTCGCCGCTGCGGTCGAGAACTTTCTTTTTCTCGAAGTCGGCCTTGCGGCCGCGGGCGGCGGCGCGGCCGAGCATCAGCGCCGTGCCGGAGGGAGCATCTTTTTTGTGCCGGTGGTGCATCTCGAAAATCTCGATGTCGTACTCCTCCTTCAGGGTTCGGGCTGCCTGTTCGACCAGTATCTCGAGCAGATTGACCCCGAGCGAAAAATTCCCCGACTGCACGATGCGTGCCTTTTTGGCGGCGGTCGCCAGCTCCTTATGGTCGGCCTCGGTGAGGCCGGTGGTGCCGATGATGTGGATGCCGCCTTCCTTGGCGATGGCTTTCGCCAGCGCGACGGTGGAGGCAGGCGTAGTAAAATCGAGCACGGCATCGGCCTTCCTGGCCAGTTCCTCCGGATCGTCGGTGATCGTCAGGTTGGCGCAACCCAGCGCCGCCAGCTGCGTCTGCGACTCGGTGACGTTATAGCCCGGCCGCTCGCTGCCGGCGACCAGCGTGAAGCGCGCATCGGCCTGCACCGCCTGGATCAGCGTCAGCCCCATGCGCCCCAGGCACCCGGCAATGGCAACGGAAAAAGACTTGGAATTTCGCATATTATCTCCTTCGATCCCTCTCCCTTAGAGCATTTTTTCCGGTTTCTCAAGACTATGGTTAAATTAACCATTTTTGGCTAGAATAATTGGGGCAAGAAGGAGCAATGACATGAGCAATGACGAGGACGCATTCCACAGGGCGATTGCCGCCAACCCCGATGATTTGAGTGCGCGGCGGATCTATGCCGACTGGCTGGAGGAACATGGAAAGACTGCAAGCCAGTTGGAGCGCGGCGAGTTCATCCGCACGCAGATAGCACTTTCGCAGGAAAGTCCCAAAGACAATCGAAAGAAAGAGCTTCAAGCCCGGGAAAAGGCGCTGCTGAAAAAGCACCGCGCCGAATGGGTGCCGGACGCGCTGAAGCTGCCTTCTAATTTATGGAATAGCGCGCAGTTCCAGTTCCGCAACGGCATGCTGGAAGGCGTGACCTTCAAGGCGGGCGAGGGCTTAAGCGAGGAGGTGGCCGAGGCGCTGGCGACGATCCCTTTGAAGCAGGTCACGCTGGTCGATCTCAACCGATCTCTTGCCGTGGAATATGTAAGCAAGCCATGGTTTGACCGGGTGCAGGAGTTGGAGATAGCGGATGCGGCGAATCTCAGTGGAGCTATTTCGGAAATCGTCAATCATAAGTATGCACGTCATCTGCGGCGCATTGACCTGCAGTGCCCCTCTTTTTTCCCCACAGAGGAGAGTAGACTACTACTTGATGTCCTACGAACTGCGCGTACCTTAAGCAGGGTGAAGGAAATCGAGTTTCTTACGGAGAAGGATAAAGACGGTAGGTGGCGTCAGGGAAGGAACGACAGATTGTGGGGAAATGCATTTTGGGAGAGGATAGAAAATCACTTGCTACGTATGGGTGTTGAGGGTGAAGACCAATTGCCATTGGAGTTTAGGGGAGAGATGCTTGATCATGGGGAGGTAATGCGACTACCGGCGCTTGAACGGGTGAACGGCGTTGTTATGCCGCTAAACATACAGGGAGTATTTGGACGCAGAATTAGGAATAATGCGGGCAGAGGGAAATAAAAACTGTTCTGACTCCGCAACACGTGCAGGGATTTACTCCCGCAAATCCTCCCACAGATCCTTGACGCGGGCGAAGAAGCTGTCGGCCTGCGGGCTGGTGGAGCCGCCGCTGTCGAATTCCTTGAGCAGCTCGCGCTGCTTTTTGCTCAGCTTCACCGGCGTCTCGACGACGGCGTGGATATACATGTCGCCGCGGTGGCCGGAGCGCAGCACGCTCATGCCCTTGCCGCGCAGGCGGAACTGGTGGCCGCTCTGCGTGCCTTCGGGGATCGTCACCTTGACGCGGCCGCCGTCGATGGTCGGCACCTCGACCGAACCGCCGAGCGCGGCGGTGGTCATCTTGACCGGCACGTCGCAATGCAGGTCGGTGCCGTCGCGTTTGAAGAAGGAATGCGGCTTGACCGAGAGGAAAATATAGAGATCGCCCGCCGGCCCGCCGCGCATGCCGACTTCGCCCTCGCCGGCCAGGCGGATGCGCGTGCCTTCCTCGACGCCGGCCGGCACGCTCACCGCCAGCGTCTTCTCTTTCCGCACGCGGCCCGACCCGGCGCAATGGCGGCACGGGTCCTTGATGACCTTGCCCAGCCCCTGGCAGGTGTGGCAGGTGCGCTCGATGGTGAAGAAGCCCTGTGAGGCGCGGATGCGCCCGGAACCGTTGCAGGTCGGGCAGGTGACCGGCTTGGTGCCTTTCTCGCCGCCGCTGCCGTGGCACGCCTCGCAGGCGACGGAGGTGGTGACCTTGATGGTTTCCTGCTTGCCCTTGAAGGCCTCTTCCAGCGTGATGCTCATGTTGTAACGCAGGTCGGCGCCGCGCGCCGGGCTGCTCTGCTGCTGGCCGCCGCGCGCCCGCGCGCCGCCGCCCATGCCGAACAGATCTTCGAAAATATCGGCGAAGCTGGAGGAGAAGTCGAAGCCTTCGGCGCCCTGGAAACCGCCTGCGCCCCCGCCCCCGCCCTGGAAGGCGGCATGGCCGAAACGGTCGTAGGCGGCGCGTTTCTGCTCGTCCGATAAAATATCGTAAGCGTGGCTGATGTTCTTGAATTTTTCCTCGGCCTTCTTGTCACCCGGATTCTTGTCCGGGTGATGCCGCATAGCCAGCTTGCGGTAGGCCTTCTTCAGCTCGTCGCTTGAGGCGCTTTTCGATACACCGAGAATTTCGTAGAGGTCTTGGTTGCTGGCCATAGGCTATTTGTCATCCTGAGCGAGCGTATCGAGTCGAAGGATCTTATACAAGAAGATCCCTCGACTACGCTCGGGATGACAATTCCCTTATCCCTGTTTCTTCTTATTCTCGTCCACTTCCTCGAAGCTGGCGTCGACCACGTTGTCGTTGCCGCTTTCGCCGCCGCCGGCAGTGGCCTCGCCGGAACCTTCCGTCTGCGCCTGCGCGGCCTTTTCCTGCTCGGCCTTGTAGAGCGCTTCGCCGAGCTTCATCGAGGATTGCGTCAGCGCCTGGATCTTCTCCTCGATGCGTGCCGTGTCGTCGCCGCTCATCGCGTCTTTTAAAGCCTGCACATCCTTCTCGATGGCTTCCTTATCCGCAGCCGGAATCTTGTCGCCATGCTCCTTGAGGTTCTTCTCGGCGGAGTGGATCAGCCCGTCCGCCTGGTTCTTGGCCTCGATCAGCGCCCGGCGCTTCTTATCTTCCTCGGCATGCGCCTGCGCGTCCTTCACCATCTTCTCGATGTCGGCGTCGCTCAAGCCGCCCGAGGCCTGGATGCGGATCTGCTGCTCCTTGCCGGTCGCCTTGTCCTTGGCGGAGACGTTGACGATGCCATTGGCGTCGATATCGAAGGTGACCTCGATCTGCGGCATGCCGCGCGGGGCAGGGGGGATGCCCACCAGGTCGAACTGGC
>CAYXYU010000008.1:0-93648 GCA_964469525.1 uncultured Rickettsiales bacterium
GGCCAGCGCCCGCCCCCGGGCCAGCGCCCGCACCGGGGCCAGCTCCCGCACCGGGGCCAGCGCCTGCACCCGGGCCAGCGCCCGCACCCGGGCCAGCGCCAGCACCTGCGCCCGCACCTGCGCCAGCGCCTGCACCCGGGCCAGCTCCCGCACCGGGGCCAGCGCCTGCACCAGCCCCTGCTCCTGCGCCCGCTCCGGCACCAGCACCCGCCCCGGCTCCCGTACCAGCACCCGATAGCCCCCCTCCTACTCCGGCTCCGGCACCCGGGCCAGCTCCCGCACCCGGGCCAGCTCCCGCACCCGGGCCAGCTCCCGCACCCGGGCCAGCGCCCGCGCCCGGGCCAGCGCCCGCGCCCGGGCCAGCGCCCGCGCCCGGGCCAGCTCCCGCGCCCGGGCCAGCGCCCGCGCCCGGGCCAGCGCCTGCACCCGGGCCAGCGCCCTCGCCCGGGCCAGCGCCCGCACCGGGGCCAGCTCCCGCACCGGGGCCAACGCCTGCACCCGGGCCAGCTCCCGCACCCGGGCCAGCGCCGGCACCAGGCCCCTCCCCAATACCCGGACCCATGCCTGCACCCGGACCTGCACCAGGCCCCTCCCCAATGCCCGGCCCGACTCCCTGTGTCTGGGGACCCTGGCTGACCTGTCCCTGCTAGCCCTATTCTCCTATTCCACCTGCCTGCCCCTTTCCTCAACAAAGAGGCGCAGGAATAAACGGCCTCAGGCAGATGCAGCATTTGTATAAAATTTGCTTAAACTTTGTTGCAATGCGCTATAAAAATCCCTACTCTGTAACCAAGGGAGTGTCCTGTTCTCACCCTCGTTCGAGGAAGAGCTGCGTTTGGCGTATAAAAATCGAGAAGATCGCAAAAAAAGCGAGAAAAGTCAAAGGAATGGCCAAAAATGGCCGCTGTTCCTGCTGACCTCGTGCCTCTCCACCGTCACTTATAAGTCCATGCCCGGCCTGGTGGCGGAGGGCACCCCAGAGAACACATACGTTCCGCTCCCCTCATTTCTCCCTCCGCAGACGCAGCAGCTGAACGGCCTGTCCCTCGACCAGATTGTTGAAAGGTTCTTCTTCCATGCCCTACCTCCAGCCTATGCGCAGCCAGCGCCAGGACCGGAGTCGGAGTCTCAGCCCGAGTCACCGACCTCGGCACCTACCCCGGAACCAGAGCCTGAATCTGAATGCAGCCCCATTGGTTCGACCACCATTACGTTTAATGAGCCAACGCAAGTAGGCTCGCCTGTCGGAGGCTCTTGCGACAATCTTACTGGTCAACAATCCACCTGCTGGAGCGATGGCTGGGATCCACCACTTCTGCCCTATTCCTCCTGTACCTACGTAGAGTGCCAGGATGGTGAATTAGTACAATCGTTCCCGAACAATACGGAGGAAGGAGACCCGGCCGGCGCTGAATGCGCGACGGGTCAGATGTCCATCTGCACCAGCGGCGAATTTACACCACCGCTCTTACCTTGGTCTTATTGTACACTTTCAGGCACCCCGACGCCAAGTGATTCGCCCGCCGATTCACCAACGCCAACTCCAACTCCGACGCCGGATGCGCCGACAGACTCGCCTACGGATTCTCCAACGGATTCGCCGGTCACTCCCTTGCCCGCGCCCGACGCACCCACCGACTCACCCAGTGATTCACCGACAGATTCACCTACCGATTCGCCTTACGATTCCCCGTATGATTCGTATTATGACTCGCACTACGACTCGCCCACAGATTCACCTACCGACTCGCCCACAGATTCCCCCACCGATTCACCAGCGGATGCGCCGCCGCCGCCGCCGCCGCCGCCGCCCGATGCACCAGCCGATGCGCCGCCACCACCATCGGACTCACCGACCGACTCCCCCACGGATTCTCCAACAGACTCGCCGACCGATTCTCCGACAGACTCGCCTACGGATTCTCCAACGGATTCGCCGACCGATTCTCCGACAGACTCGCCTACGGATTCTTCAACGGATTCGCCGACCGATTCTCCAACGGATTCGCCCACCGATTCACCGACCGACTCGCCTTACGATTCCTCGTATGATTCGTATTATGACTCGTACTACGATTCGTACTACGATTCGTACTACGATTCGTACTACGACTCCGTGTACGACTCCGTGAACGACTCCCCCTACGACTCGGTCTGCGATACGTGCCAGGATAGCTGCGCCGACGACTATCTGAGCTTCTCATGGCCCGAAGCGGCACCGCGCGTCGACCAGCCCTTCGTCCCGGCCCTGCCGCCCGATTACCGTTACCGCGATCTCTGCGTCGCCGGCGCCAACCTGACGGAAGGTCAGTTCGACCCGATGAGCGGATTGCTGATCGCCGCGCAGTTCGAAGACGAAAGCTGGCCGGAAGCCTTTCCCGATGGTCTGGTATTTCCCGAAGGAGCTCCCGATACTCTGGGTGATACTCTGGGTGATACCGCCGGCGACTCGCCGCCCAGCATTTACGACCGCAAATATGTCGGCAACGTCACCGGTGCCCGCCCGCCCGGCGGCCAGTGCATGGCGATGAAGGACACACCGCCGGTCCCGGTCGGCACCGGCGATCCGAACCGCGCCTTCTCCTATTACATGAATATCGACGATGAGGATTTCACCGCCTCCTTCACCTCCCCCACCGCCTATGACAGCACCAACTACTACGTGTCCTCGACGTTCTTCATCGGCGGCGTATCGGCCTGCCCGGACATGCTGGAAATCCCCGTCGCCGGCCCCAACCCGCTGCCGCTGGAGCGCAACACGCTCCTGCAACGGGCCAACTTCCGCCGCTTCCAGGCCCGCCACTGCTACGACTATTACATCCTGAACCATGCCCAGCAGCCCTGGTACGTGCTGGAGCGGCCGGGCGCCATGACGCGCGACCCGCTGACACTGAAGCACCCGGATAAATCCATCCTCAACAACTGCCAGCCGCTGATCCGCGGCGATATCGCGCAGGAATTGCAGTTCGTCGACGGCTCGGATCCCGACAGCGACAAGCCCGACGAGGAGGAGCATGGGTTCGCCCCCGTGCTGCGCTATCCGAACGACGCTTCGCTCGACGAGGCCGAGTATGTGCTGGGCAATTACCTGCAGGCCACATGGAACGCCAACTTTGTAGGGAATCCTGGCGGCTATAAGCTGGACAAGAAGAGGTCGGCAAGTTTCAATAATATCAACCTGCCCTGCATCGAGGATCAGCCGCTCACCATCTGGCCGCCGCTGCCGCCCGAGCCGCCGGATCCACCCCCCATCTGCGCCCCGGACGATGAGAATGGAGACGGTGCAGCCGATTCGCCGACGGAGCGCTGCGAGCCGCCGTGGCAGCCGATTCCGCCCGACTATAATTACCAGTCGCCGCAGCCGAAGAAATACTACTGTCCGAACGTCGAGAAGGTGATCGAGCCGGGGCATCCCTACTCGCCGCGCCGAGATATCGTCGGCACCGACCGCGATTATTCCGATCTGACGTCGCAGAAGATCGTGCCGATTTATTGTCCGCCGCCACCGGCGCCGGTTACTTATGACTGGGGCTTCTCCGACTGGAACGTGCCGGGCGCCCGCACTCCGCAGCAGAAGCAGAAATACCCCATTGTCCAGTGCGGCATCGTGCCGGTGGATATATTGAGCTTCCGCGCCGCAGCGTTCGATAACTGCATCACGCAGCGCATCAACTACGACTGGAACTTCTTCCTCGAAAAATGGGTGGAGGCGGGCAAGGGTCCCACGGCCAGCCTGCTGCTAACGGAGGATTTCGGCATGGGCGGCATCTATGCGGGCGGCTACCCGCTGCCCTGCAAGCTGCGCTTCTATGAAAGCGACACCATGAATGAATGTCCCGTCCGGATGAGCATCCAGCAGTGCTGCCGCATCCTCGTCAAGGACGTGGTGCCTGCCAATTTCCTGAAGCTGCGCACCTGCGAGGGATTAAGGCACAAGCGGGCGCAGGATCCCAGCCTGCAAAGCAAGCTGATGATGCATAACCCAACATCTGAGGAACAACAAAATGCCAATGGATGCGGAAACTTATTTACAGTAGGTCCCCATCCGCCACAATATACGTGGTGTAACTTTGTTGGAGTGCATTGGGATAACTGTACTTGGTTTGAGACCAAGGCAGATCCTGCAAGTTCGCCTGGATGCTCTGGCGCGTTTCTATATGCAGGCGGCACACCTTGGAGTAGCCCACTTTCCCAGTTCCACACTAGCTGGCCGCCGCCGCCTGACGTTATGAGTCAGGCCAGCCCCAGCTGTCTGCCGGCTACATGCCCTGCACCAAGCGGGCCTCCATCCAGCCCAAGTGGGACAGTACGTGTGAACATCACCGATCCCGTCCCGCCGAACATGCCGATCGGCGCACAAGGATACTTTACCGCCTTGAGCATCACCAAGGAACTCAACCAGCATGTGTGCGACGACACCGAACCGGTCGAGTACCAGTTCAAGTCGCACTTCAACGCCTTCTACGATCCGGAGGACGGCAAGCTGGTCGGCTACCACATGCCCTACATGCGCTGGTGGGATACCGGCGCATCGGCCGGGCAGAAGTATCATGGCGGCAGCTTCGTCAACACGCTGAGCAGCTTCGATACGCTGATCGGCGTCGGGCGCGAGGAGCGCAACCAGGAGGATATCGAAGAAGTCAAGCATCTGGCGGATTCGATGGCCAGCGATCCCAACAACAAGCATATCCAGTACGCCACCTCCCAGGTCAGGGAGTCGGAGATGGGCCGCTGGGGCGGGTGGACCGAGCTCAAGGCGCACGCCATGCAGACCATACGCCGCAACAACCTGTTCTGCGTCGGCCGCTATGAGAAACTGGTGAAGCCGGGCGACCAGGAAAGCCTGGCGCTGGCCATGGCCGGGTCCGGCTATACCAGCGTCAACAGTGTGCAATGGCCGTGGTCGATGGGCTGGCGAGGCTATGCCAGCGACACGCACGGCCGAAACTTCCCCATGCACTTCACCACCCCGTCGGGCGGCGCGTTGCTGGCCGGCCTCGATAACGCGCTGGAGGGTGACATCATCATATACAACATCGCCAACGTAACGCATGTCGCCTATGTCACCGGCATCGGCGGCTTCGCGGTCGACGGCAGCAACACGCCGCTGCCCGACAAGAACCTGAAGGCCGAGTTCAACTATGCCACCGGCCGGTTCGAGCAGGGCGGCCTCGGCGGGCCGGTGCTGCACCCGACCCGCATCTATATCAAGAGCTGGGACGACGGCAAGTTCCCGACCTCGACCGGGTCAAGCATCATGTGGGGGATGGGGCCGGAGCGCACCATCTACAAGGTGCAGGTGCCGACCACCTACCGCGACGAAATCTGCGAGAAGGAACTGCGCGCCCTGATCGACCCGCCGAGCGACTCGCCACCCTCGCCCGGTTGCCGCGACCTGGTGGCCGACGACACGCTCGACGCCACCAAGTGCAAGGACCTCAACTGCCAGCCCACCTGCGAGGATTCCAATTACAGCGCCTGCATCCTGCCCAACACGGTGGCGGCGTGGAACGGGGCGATCATCTACCGCCCGCGCTCCGATACGAATATCCAGCAGTGCCCGTCACCGGGCGTGCCGGTCGACCCCAGCGGCCCGGCCTATAACCTGGGCAGCACCTATGCCTGGCCGGGTTACAGCTACCTGCCGACCACCGATGCCTTCGGCAACCCGACGCAGCAGATCGACCCGGCCTCACTGCCCGGCCCCAGCGTCATCAGCCAGGCCAACAGCAGCAAGATCTTCACCAACAGCTGGGCCTATTGCGTCAACGACGGCTACGATCCGCCCTCCTTCTGGTCGAAAGGATACAAAGGCCCGCAGACCGGCGCCATGACCTATACGTCGCTGTGCGGCCCGGAGTGGGGAAAGCTGCAAAGACCCGGACCGGCCAGTTTCGTGCACTCAACGAATTGCTGGTCGTTGCCCTCCGGATTATTCCTGCCGCAGGATATTGCCCAATATTCAGGCTGCAACTCCGCCATCGGGTATGTTGAATTCTTCCCGAAAGAACCTTCAGCCGTGAACTGGAAGGGCCAGTTCTGCGGGGGATCCAATATGAAAGAGTGCCTTGATGGCGGAGGATGGACATATACCCAGCAATATTGTGTACCTCCGGGGGGCAGCAGCGACATCCAGACCTGCCTCGAACAGGCTGTCGCCCAGTCGCCCTGTGAAAATGGATTTGTTACTTATGTAAATACCGGGTTCCCCAGCTTCAAGATTTATTGTGGAAGCTGGCTGCAGGAGTTTCCCGCGATGGCAAGCTGTAATCTCGCGCCCTTCCCTCCGAATCCACCTGCGCCGGCACCTGCTCCTTGATCGAGGCGTAGTGCGTCACCAGCCAAGGCGGCATGAATTCCCTCTTTGCAGGAAGATGAGATAAAGAACTACAATGCCCAGGCCGCCAGCCAGCCTTCGGCCTTGGCGAGCCCCTGCGGATCGCCGACATGCAGCCAGTGGCCGTCATGGATCAGCCCGTGGATGCGCGGCAGCGTGCCGTTTTCGCGTGCGCCGCGATTGTAAAGCACATTGAGAGAGAATGCGCCGTCCGGCGCATCGACGAACAGGCGCGGATGCAAAAGCTGCACGCCGGTGAAGACGAGCGGCGCGCTGGGAGCGTCCAGGCGGCGGCGGACGCTGCCGTCCCCGTTCAGGAAAAAATCCCCCTGCCCCTCATAGCCCACCGCTTTCTCCACCGGGTGCAGCAGCAGCAGCGCGTCCATCCGGTTTTCATCCCATGCCACCAGCAGGCGGCGCAGCGCCGGACTTTCGCCATCGAGCGTAATGGTGTCGCTGTTGACGGAAAAAAACGGGCCGCCCTCGAGCAGCGGCAACGCCTGCCGAATCCCGCCGCCGGTCTCGAGCAGCACCTCCTCGCGGGAAATATGGATGCGGGGAGAGGTGCGCTTCCGCAGATGCGTCTCGACCATCTCGGCCAGGTAAAACGTATTGACCACCGCCTCTTCCACACCGGAATCCTTCAGCCAGTCGAGGGCGCGGTCGAGCAGCGTCTGGCCGGAAACCGGCAGCAGCGCCTTGGGCAGGTGACTGGTCAGCGGCCGCATGCGCAAGCCAAGCCCCGCCGCCAGCACCATGGCTCTCGGCATGCCGCTCATGCGGTCATCAATTGCTGCGAAGGGTATTTAATCTCGATCACGCCGCGCTTTTCGGACGGAATATGGCGGTCGAACCAGTGTTTCAGCGACGCCAGCGCCGGGTGCGCCAGGTCGCGCTCGAGGTGCCGCCAGACGCGCGGCAGGAACTGCAGGTAGCCGAATTTGTTATCGCGCGCGGCAAGGCGCGAGAAGATGCCGACGATCTTGCTGTTGCGCTGCGCCCCCAGTATGGCATAAGCGGCGAGAAAACGGGTGCGGTCTGCTTTCGTGGTGGCAAGGTAACGCTCGATCATCGCCTCCGCAATTTCAGGCGGCACATCGCGACGCGCATCCTCGAGTAGCGACACCATGTCGTAGGCCGGGTCGCCATACACCCCGTCCTGGAAATCGAGCAGGCCGACACGTTTCACGCCATCACGATCGGGCAACCAGATTAGGTTGTCGGCATGGTAATCCCGATGCACCCAGCAATCGCTGGAGAGCAGCGCCTGCGCCAGCACATCCTTCCACAGCTGCACATATTCCGTACGCAGGTCGGCTGCCGCTTTGCGCCCCAGCGCCTGCGGCAGGAACCAGTCGGTCAGCAGGCAGGCTTCCGGCATCAGCAGCTGCGCATCATAGGCAGGCAATGGCAACGCCTTAGGATCGAAGCCATGTCCGACGTGCCATTCCGCCAGCAGGTCGATGGCCGATTCATAAAGTTCCGTCTCACGCGCATGGTCTTTCTTCAGCACCAGCGTGAACAGGTCGTCGCCGAGATCCTCCAGCAGCAGCAGGCCGGCAGGAAGATCGCGTGCAATCACAGCCGGTGCACTGTAGCCGCGCTTCACCAGATAATCAGCGATGGCGACGTAGGAGCGCACGTTTTCCTTATCGGGCGGCGCGTCCATCAGCATGGCGCTTTTGCCCGGTCTGCCGATGCGGATATAGCGCCGGAACGACGCGTCGCCTGCCAGCGGATGCAGTTCGGCATCCCGGTAATCGGTAGCGGCCAGGAACGCTTTGATCTGTTGCAGCCGGACCGGGGCAACGGGTTGGGCAGTACTCATCAGGCATTCTCCAATACCGACAGCCGATCGCGCCACGCCGCGGCCGGGCCGGTCATCGTCAGGGTTCGTTCCCCGGGATGTTTACCCATCGACAGGCGAATGTCCAGTGTGGCTTGGGGCAGCCTGCCCTCTGCCAACTCCGGCCATTCGATCAGGACAATGCCCTCCCGCAGCGCCTCGTCGAGCCCGATTTCTTCCAGTTCTGCCCGGTTCTGCAGCCGGTACAGGTCAAAATGCCAGACGGTGCCGCCGGTAGTCAGATAGGTCTGCACCAGCGTGAAGGTCGGGCTGACTACCTCTTCCGCATTCCCCAGCGCCCGGATAAAGCCGCGCGCGAAGGTAGTCTTGCCGGCGCCGAGATCGCCGCGCAGCATGAGGCAATCGCCGGGGCGGCATTGCTTTGCCAGCGCCGCCGCCAGGGCGCCGGTCGCATCGCTGCTGCTAACGGAAAAGGTGATGCTAGTCGCGCTCATCGAGCCAGGCCATCTGGATGGCTTCGAGGATTTTCTCGTTGCAGGCATTGGGATCATCATTGAATTCGGGAAGTTCGGTGACCCATTGGCGCAGGTCCGTGAAACGCAGATTGACATTATCCGCCTCGGGGTGCAGCTCCTCCAACCGTATGGCAATCTGTTGGATATCCAGCCAGCGCATAGTTTCGATTCCTTCCATGGGTTTTCCGTGCGTACCCAATCCTAACACAGCAGGACGCGGATACAATACGGCCATTGAAAAAACGGGGGAAATCATGCAAGGTGGAGAGCATGAAGCTACGCAAACTGCTCATTCTCGTTGGCGCCGCGCTCGCCGGCACTGCCGTATATAAGGCGGTGCTGGCGCCGCCGGGCCAGCCCGGCGATCCTTCCGCCTCCGACGTGTATTCCAGCCTTACCGGCCCCGGCAGCCTGATGCAAGCCTTCCAGACGGCAAAAGAAGGTGAGGAAAGCCGCCTTGCCGTGCCAAAATCCGGCGGCGGCATCGGCACCGTAGGCAATCCCCACGCCACAGCCAGCGGCAGCAGCTCTGCCGTTGTCCGGCAAGTGCCGAATGACGACCTGCCGCTGATTGCCGCTGCCGCGAAGGGCGACAAGGACGGCGTCACCGCCCGGCTGGAGCAGCGTGTGAAAGTGGACAGCCGCGACGGCAGCAACCGGACGGCGCTGATGTATGCCAGTTGGGCCGGGCATAACGATATCTGCGCACGGCTGGTGGCGGCGGGCGCGAGCATCAGGGCCGAGGACACCGAAGGGTTCAATGCACTTGATTACGCCGCGGGACGTGGGCTGGTAGATACCGTATCGCTGCTGCTGAAACACGCCCACGCGCGGGATGAAGGGAACCACATGGAGTATGCGCGGGTCATGCGCGCCGTGTACGAGAACGACACCGATCTGCTGCCGCCCGGCAGCCGGCTCGGCTCGGTCAACCGGTTCAACCCCGACGGGCAGGCACCGCTCTACATCGCCGCCGGTAACGGATCGCCACGCATGATCGAAGCGCTGCTCAAGCGCGGCGCCAGGGTGACGCTCGCCAACCGCGACAGGCGCACGCCGCTGCACTGGGCCGCCTGGAACAATCAGGCGCAATCCATCGCGCTGCTCGTCGACAAGGGAAGCGATCTTTCACTGCCCGACAGTACGGGGAACACGGCCCTGATGCTGGCGGCGCAGAATAACAGTGCAGACGCAGCGAAAGCCCTGCTAAGCAAGGGAGCGGACAAATACCGCGCCAACAAGCAGGGCAAGACCGCTTCCATGATCGCCGAGGATAGCGGCTTTCCGGAACTGGCGAAGCTGCTGAAGTAATTACTGCTTCTCAGCCGCCGCAGGCGCCGCAGCCTTGCCGTTATCCTCGAGCCCGGCGGTTTCGATGCGCGCGCTGTAATTGTCGATGAAATGGCGGGTCTCCGACAGGCGCTGAATCAGGTCGTCGAAGGTGGTTGGGGTGATCTGGATATCGCCAGCGGTGATGAAGTTGAATATCTCCTTGTTGGGATTCTTTTCCATCAGAGGCGCGAAGTAGTCACGCAGGTACTGCAGCTGCACCGTATTGTTTTCGAACACGTAGGCCAGTGCCAGCTTCATCAGGAACTCGCTTTCATCGATCGTGACCGGTGCGGTGATATCCTTGCGTGCCTTCAGCATCGACTCGACACTGGCAATCACTTTCGGCCAGTCCTTCTCTTGCCAGTACACGGAGAGACGGATGCGCTCAGCTTCGGCGCTGTCGTCCTGCCCGAGCACCTGCAGCGCCTGATCGGACTGCTTCAACTCGGCCAGCGCCTCTGCCGCCAGCCGGTTGCGCTGCAGCCGCAACAGTACCGCGTTTTCACCATAGACCGAGTCCTCCAGCACCGCTAACGCCTTCTTTGGCTGGTGGTTGAGCAGGTGGATCGAAGCGAGCTTGGCGCCGATGCGGCTGCGCTGTTCCTTCTCCGACTGGAAGCGCATCTGGTGGTCGAGCAGTGCCGCCGCCTGGTCGAGCAGGTCGACGCCCACCAGCCGGTCGGCCAGCCGGTTGGTCATTTCATTACCGAGCGTCCCGGGCGGCGCGAAATTGCGGTACTGGTAATAAAGCGCCAGCGCCTCCAGCGGCGACAGCTGGTCGGCGATGCCCTCGTTGAACATGGCGACGAAAGTATCCTCCATCTTGCGGAACATGGTCACCGCCGCCGAGGTGTTAGTGAAGCTGGTCACCGCACCGTCCCACACGCGCATGGCGTTAATGTAATCCTTCTTCTCATAGTAGAGATCGCCCAGCATCATCAATACCTTCAGCTCCAGCCCGTCGCCGTGCCAGGCCAGCCGCAGCTTCTCCAGCCGGTCGATCACCTGGTCGCGCTCCAGCGTGCCGTGGTCCATCCCCCAGACAATGCGCGAGAACTCGGCACGCGACTGCACGAACGGATGCTTGTGATCGTCCGCTAGCTTGTCCCACATGGCAACTGCCTCCTCTTCCTGGCCGGTATCGGCAGAAATTTTGGCAAGCAGGTAATTCACGTACGGCTTGATCGGCTCCAACAGCTTATCCTGATGCAGTATGTCGAACACTTTGAGCGCAGTGTTATATTCCTTGGCGTCGATGCTGCGGTCGGCGGCGACGATGGCCAGGCGCTGACGGAACACAGGGGGGTATTTGCTGATGTAATCGTCATTCATCGCTATGTAATCATACGCTTCGCCCGGATTGCCCGCGAGATCGGACAGCATGCTGCGCCAGTAGCCGATTTCCTTGTTGTTGTTCAGTTCCGACGCGGCGAAATCGCGCGTCGCATCGGCGAAGCGGTACATCAGGAAATTGGCAGCACCGCGCATGGCAGCCAGTTTCTCGCTGCGAAAATATACCGGGTCAGTGCGGACAATGCCGTCGAGCATGCCGATGGCTTCCGGCGCCAGCCCTTCGCTCAGGTATATCTGCGCCATGCGCAGGCGGGCGTCATTGGCGCCTCGTAGCTCGGCATTGGTCACACTGCCGCGGAACAGGCCCTGCATGATCTGCCGGCGATCGGCCTCCGGATCGAGTTTCCATTTCTCAAAGGGAAACAGCGTCGCGATATTCTGCCGCATGTCGGACTTGGGCAGCGCCGTTACTTCCGGCAGGTTGGGCGACAGGATGGCGCCTTCCGGCACCGACACGCTGAGGCCGTTGCGCAGCTCGGTCACTTCCACGCCGTCGGCCTTTTTCACGACCGCCACGCCCTGTACCGTCTCCAGTAACGTGAACTCGACGAACTCGCGCCGGCGGGCGATGCCTTCGCCGGTCTTGAACACCGGCACGACGATCAACTCGTCGCCGAGCTGCGGATCGCGCACGGTAATGGGTTTGGCCGCCTCGATGGCCGGGACGAACACATAGGGTGGCACCGGCGGCTCGGCATGGAGCGTCACCGCCAGAGGCTTCTCCAGCGGGCGCCCCTTCGGCGTCACCAGCACCGACCACTCAAATGTTCCCTGCTCCTGCACCACGCTGACGAACACCCTGTCATCCACCGGCATGCGCAGGCCGGTGACGCCCTCTCCGGAAAGCATTTCCGCCTTGCCGATGACAGTCGGCGGCAACTCATTGAAGTCCGACAGGTCGATCTCCATCGCGTGGTCGAACACGATCCACAGGCTGCCCATGCGGACGAATACCGCCGCAGCGGTACGCTCGGCGAGGGGAAAGCGTATGGCGGCATTATCCTCGGCGGCCGACACCCCCACTTTGATAACACCTGGGGTGGCCGGGCTGGCAGGGACGGCGGGAGCGGCGACCTGCGGCGGCGGCTCGAACGTCGATTGCGGCGGGGGCGGCAGCGCAATGCTGTCATTCAGCGAAGGGGGCTCTTCCGAAGGCTTAGCAGCGGCAGCGGGGGAAGCGGGCTGCTCTGGCTCCTGTGCCAGGGGCGGTATTTGTTCCATCGACGGAATGGCTGTCGACGTAGCTGGAGTAGTTTCAGCAGCGATAGGAGATTCGCCGGGTTTGGATAGAATGGGTGCCTCCATGGCCGGGGCAGCCGACAAAGCGGATGGCACAGCGGTTTCCGGCGTTTTCTCGTCCTCTTTAGGCCCTGCCGCGGGAGCAATTTCAGCTGGCTTGGCCTCCGCCTGAGCGGTAGACGGTTTGTCTTCTTCCGCCGCTTTGGTTTCGGCGGGTGTCGCAACGGGTTCAGCCGGCTTGGCCGGGGGCGGAACGGTGGCAGTTTCTTTCGGCTTTTCCTTTTCCTCTCCTACAGGGCTGGCCGGCTCCTTTGCCGGCAACGGCGTGCCGGTGGCAGGTGAAAGCGCTGCCAGATTGGCAGGCTCGCCTGTCCCTTTCTTCAGCGCCACCCGCTTCGCAGGATCGATGCCGAGCAGATCCACCCCGCTTACGTTATCGCTGATGAAGGTGCGAATGCGGTAGGGCTTATCGAGGCTCAAGACGACCGTCTTTCCTTCGCGGCGGGCACTGGTGACATAGGGATAGAGCTGCGAGAGCATCTGGCGGAAATCGGGGTTGGCCGGGCGCTCAAAGGTGATAGTAAGTTTTTTGCCGTCGGCTTCTGCCTTGAAATAGACCGGCTGCGGCCATTCGAAGGTGATGCGGGCATAATCACGCATCAGCTTGCCGTGGGTAACCGGCAACTGAGCATCGGCAGCCGGCCAGGCAGCGCTGAACGGCAGCAGCAGCGCCAGCATGGCCATGCAAAAAATAAAGCGTTTCTTCAGCCTGTTGCTATAATGCGGCATTGCTTTCCGTTCACCGTCCCTGTTCCGGCTATTGCTACTTTATACCTCCTATAGCAGGTAGCAAGCCCTATACCAACTGATGGGAAAGCGGATCAGGCCAGATCGAACAGCAGCAATTCACCCGGCGTGGTCAGCCGCACCTCACTGGCCTCCCCGCCGGCGAAGGAAAAACCATCCCCGGCTTTAAGCATCACGCCATTTACTTCGGCACCGCCGCGCGCCACCTGCAGCCAGCCATGACGCCCTTCAGCAACAGGCGCGTCAAGCGTTTTCGGCGTCATCGCTACGGTGAGGTACAGCTTCGCATCCTGATGGATGCGCACGGAACCGCCCGCGCCGTTCTCACTCGCCACCAGCGCCCAGCCTTTTTTTTCATCACCGTCGGGTTTCCATTCGCTATAGGCGGGACGTACGCCCTGCGTATGCGGCCGGATCCAAATCTGCAGCAAATGCGCCGGGTACTTGTCCGAGGCGTTGAATTCGCTGTGGGTAATGCCGGTGCCGGCGCTCATGCCCTGTACCTCGCCTTTTTTGATCACGCGGCCGTTGCCCATGCTGTCGCGGTGCGCCAGCTCGCCCTCCAGCATGTAGGTGATGATCTCCATGTCCTGATGCGGATGCGTGCCGAACCCCTGCCCCGGCTCGATGCGGTCTTCATTGATAACGCGCAGGGAGCGGAAGCCCATATGCGCCGGGTCGCGGTAATCGGCGAAGGAAAAGGTATGATAACTGTCCAGCCAGCCGTGATTGGCGTGGCCGCGCTCATTCGCTTTGCGCAATGCAGTCATATGGACAAACCTAACGCGCCTTTTTCACCAGCTGCGCCGAGGAGGCCTGCGTCACATGCGCCTCCACGAACCACAGCAGCTTGTCGAGGCCGCGCGTCACTTCCGTCAGCAAGTCCGCCGTGACAGCATCGCCATATCCTGCCGAATCGTCGATATTACGGCGGCCATTTTCATTGAACGCGGCGATAGCCGCCGACAGGGCCGCCGCATGTTCCAGCCCGTCGGCAGCGGTCAGCGGATACTCCTTGAGGCGGGATTTCCGCGCCGCGATGCGGACCGTGCCTTCCGCTTCGCCGCCCAGTTGCACGATGCGCTCGGCGATAAGGTCGATTGCCTCCTCGGCGGCAGTCGCCACCTGGTCGAACAGTTCATGCAGGGAAATAAAATTTTCGCCTTTGACGTTCCAGTGCGCCTGCTTGGCCTGCGACTTGAGATCGGCGGCGTCGGCCAGCAGTTTATCTAGAAGATCAATGACTTTCGTACGCTTGGCGGCAGGGATATCGTTTCGGGTGGGGTGCATAAACGGCTCCTGAAGGGGGGTGAAACATAAGGCTTACAAATATATAGGGCGCGATTTACCTGCTGCAAGGTGTCAACGGAAAAAGCCCCCCTTGAAAATAAAAAAAGCTTGACCATTATTTATATTGAATCGGAAAGCAATAGGTTTCTATAATGAATATCGGCTTGAATGATAAATAACGAACAAAAACGGGCTTTTGATGCCTCTTCAAGCCGGAGTTGGTTTCTTATCCAATCGTTCAGAAAGGAATAGCGTTACCATGTCAATCCAGGCACATATCGATTCCCTCGCAGAAAAACGCACTCAGCTGAAAACCCAGATCGCCGAAGAAGTCCACCGTCCCGCCCCGGACTTCGTACTGATCACCACCCTGAAAAAGCAGAACCTGGCGCTGAAGGAAGAAATGCAGCGCTACCTGACCATGCTGCATAAGAAAACCTATAACGCCAGCTCCTAACCCGTTTCTCATAGCCAAAAATGACCAAAAATACCCGGGTTACCGGGTATTTTTTTGTTCCCCAAGTAAATCAAAAACTTAGTGGGGTTCGTCTTTACAGGGGCTTAGGTTGCTAAAACAATTTTAACCCCTTGGGGTGTATACTAAAAGCCTCAAGGAGAAACGGATGCCCCCCTCGAATCCCAACAGCCTGTCGCAGGAAGACATCGAACGCCTGCTGCATCACCGATCCGTACAGACGGACATGGAAGTGGTGCAGAAGCTCAGCGCGCAATATGGTAGCGAAGGTGAGGAGCAGTTCACCCGGGATCAGACCGCCATCGCCAACGATATTTTTCAGCTAATCATGGCCCGCGCCCAGACGCAGGTACGCGCCGTGCTGGCCAGCAATTTGAGCCATACTAATAAGCTACCGGGCAATATCGCCCGCATGATGGTCAACGACGTCAGCGAAGTCGCCAATCCCATCCTGGAAAATTCCAGCGTGCTCAGTGACGAGGACCTGCTCAATATCATCAAATCGGCCGACGACAGCGAAAAGCTGCAAGCCATCGCCCGCCGCAAGAAGGTCTCCGAGACCGTATCCGATGCGCTGGTGGAAACCCACATCGAACCGGTGGTCGGCACGCTGGTAGGGAACGAAGGCGCCGCCATCAGCGAGAAGACCTTCGAGAAAATCGTTGAGCATCACAGCGACAGCGCCCACGTCGTCGAGCGGGTATTCCAGCGCAACGCCGTGCCGGTGGCAGTGGTCGAGAAGGTGATTACCCGCCTGTCCGACAACATGCGCGCCCAGCTCGAAAACAAATACGGCAATCTCCACGAGTTCAAGGAAATGAAGAAAGCGCTCGACCAGAGTCTGGAGATTACCAGCCTCCGCATGCTCGGCTACCAATCTTCCGACCAGGAACTGATGAAGCTGCTCAACTATCTCGACAGCAATAACAAGCTATCCCCCTTCTCGGCGCTCAGCATGGGTAACCTGCAGCTGTTCGCAGTCAGCATGTCGCGCCTGCTGCGCGTGCCGCTGAAGAATATTGAGAAGCTGCTGGAAGCGCCGAACGGCCTCAAGGCCGCCTACGACCAGGCAGAATTGCCGGAAAGCCTGTTCGAGGCAGTGGCGCTGGCGGTGCGCGCCATCGCCGAGTTGGAACAGGAATCCATCAAGAAGACCGGTTTCAAGGAGCAGTGCACGCCTTTCCAGGTGATGAACCGCATGATGGAGCTGGCGCAGGGCCGCCAGATCCAGGGCACCGATTACCTCTACGCCATGATCCGCCAGTGCGGCCGCAACAATATCATGCAGGCGACTGCCGGCACGGCATAATGAATTATGCCTGCGCGCTGGGCTGGGCCGAGCCGCGGTGGCGGCGCGAGCCGCGGAAGCGGCGGCGGTTTCCGCCCCCGTCACCATGCTTCTGGCCGTTATGCGGGCGCGGATGTGGCGAACGGTGGCCATGATGATGGCCGTGATTGCCGCGCGGCACTTCTGGCATCGGCGGCATCGGCTGGCCGGGATTGAGCAGCTTATGGATCTCGCGCCACTTCTCATGATCATCCGGAGAAATTAAGCAAATAGCTTCACCCTCGGCGCCGTTGCGGCCGGTGCGACCGACGCGGTGGATATAATCCTCCGGGCATTGCGGGAGGTCATAATTGATGACATGCTCGATATGCGAGATGTCGAGTCCGCGCGCCGCAATGTCGGTCGCCACCAGGATGCGGAACTTCCGCTCGCGGAACGCATCGATGACGCGCTCGCGTTGGCGCTGGTGCAGATCGCCGTGGATGGTATCGGCCTTATGGCCTTGGCGCGACAGCTTCTCGGCCAGCCTGTCGGCACCGCGCTTGGTCTTGACAAAGACGATGATAGTGCCTTCGCGCTCTTTCAGCTGTTTTGTCAGCTCCTCGTGTTTCTTCATCGCATCGACATACAGCACTTTCTGCTCGACCGAAGTTACCGTCTGCGTCGTCGAACCCACCGCAATGCGCTCGGGGTTATTGAGATACTTAGCGGACATGCGGGCGATTTCCGCCGGAATGGTCGCCGAGAACATCAGCGTCTGGCGCGTCTGCGGCAGGAATTTCACGATCTTTTCGATCTGGATGCCAAAGCCCATGTCAAGCATGCGGTCGGTTTCGTCGAGCACCAGGAAGCTGGTGTCGTGGAGAATCAGGTTGCCGCGCTCGAGATGGTCGTTGATGCGTCCCGGCGTGCCGACAATGATGCGCGGACGCATGCGCAGGATCTTGACCTGCTTGTCCATCGAATCGCCGCCGATCAGCAATACGGTCGGGATAAAGCTGCGCTGGCCAAGCAGATCCTTGATAACCTCATGCACCTGCGTCGCCAGTTCGCGCGTAGGGGTCAGAATCAAAGCCGAGCCGCGGGGGCTGGCCATGATTTTGGTGATCATCGGGATGGCGAAGGCCGCCGTCTTGCCGGTGCCGGTCTGAGCGGAGCCCAGAATATCGCGGCCCTGCATGGCAAGCGGGATGGCCTGTGCCTGGATGGGGGTGGGGGTAACGTACTGCATGCGCGCGAGCGAGGCAGTGAGTGCGGCCGGGAGGCCGAACTGATCAAATGTGGTCATTAGTATCCTTTGTTGCGGCGAAAACGACGCGGCCCTATTGCCACGTAATGTCCTGTGCCGCGTCGTTTCTATACCGCGTGAGGTTCCCTAGAACCTCAACGTCACATCAAGCGGCTTCCACCAGCTTGATGTTGGCAGCCGAGGTCTTGCCCTTGTTGGTGGCAAGCTCATAGCTGACTTTCTGGCCCTCGTTCAGGGTAGCCAGGCCGGCACGCTCGAGAGCGCTGATGTGCACGAACACGTCAGAACCGCCCTGATCCGGCTGGATGAAACCATAACCCTTGGTCGGGTTGAACCATTTAACAACACCAGTAGCCATTTATGTACTCCTTAAATATGGCATTACTTCATGCGGCAACCTGCCGCATGTTCTTAGAGTTTTGTAACCGGCTACATATATAATGAAATACATGCGGCCTTTGAACTCTTGGCCACACATCAGGAAAGAAACAGCCTTAAAGGAGATCTTTACCTGCACCTTACGGTACAGCCGCCATAGGACGGTTGAGTAATTGCAAAGAGTCACTACTAAACTCAGGAGGGACTTTTACATGGGCGCCCCATGTCAGTCAAGTCATTTATGGTAAATTATGGATTTACTGTAAAAATTTCCCCTTAAATTTCATCCACAAAAGTCTTGTTCAGAGAATATTATACAGTAATTTGATGCTCTTGACTCTTGCCGGACTGAACGCGAGATGCCCAGTTGCTGTGGGAAAGAGCGGTTACTTTTTCTCGTAGTGCCAGTTCAATTTCCTCCCGGCTGCTATCCACATGCGATAGCCGGGAAACATAATCCGCCGCTTCGCTTAGGGAAGCCTCGCGTATCTTTTCCGGTTGCTGAGCCAGCACGTTGGCGGACATCAGCACCATTTCATGCATGACTTTTTTATCGTCATCCGTTTCTTTCGGACGGTTTCCCGTCCCCGATAGACCGAACAGCGCATTAGCCACCAGAAATGAACAAGCAGATACTACGTTACCATAATAATCCTTTTGTTTACGCTGAGCGAAAGCAAGTTCTTTCCGATTGGCCGGTATATCATGCCTTGCAAGTTTTCCTTTTAATGTCTCAATGGCGTAGAGTCCGCGTTCGCGTTCTTGCGCTGCCCCCACCAGATTGAACAGGTTATTGCCAACCGCAGCCGGCGCTGCAATCCAACCACGTGGATTGCTTTTGACTTTTTCCCAGAACGTTTGGGGCGGAGGCTCCTGCCCGTTTATAATATTGCCTCCTAATATATTTTCCCCACGCGGTTTCTCCAGCAGGAAAGTAGAAGCCCAGCCGGTGGTGATCAATGCCCCCGCCGCTACTTTATAGTGATTCCTTTTTTTCGTTTCCTGATCGATTTTGCGCCCAGCATGGATTGTAAACAGTCCACCGACAAATTCGGTCAGGCATTTCACCTGCCCGATATGTTTGCTCAACCAGCGATTCGCTGCCTTCATCACCCCACTCTGATACAGCGTATCGGGATTGAGCGTATCAGCCCGCGGAACTTCGATGCCCTTTTGATGCAAATGCTTCTTCAATCCCTGCGCTGCAACCGTTAGTTCCTCATCGCCGCGCTCATGGCCGTATATTGTCATCAATACATCGCCAAGGCCAAATGCAGCGCCAATACCTATTTCAGACCAGTCATTGCTGGTAAGCCTGCCGTCCCGATTATGCTTCCCACGCGCAAACCCTGAAACGATAAAAGCGATATTTCCGATGTCGTAAAATACCGCCGATAGGAACAGCGCACTGCCCCGCACGCGTTCGCTAAAGCTGGGTTTTCTTTCGGGGGCTTTGGTCAAATCCTTCTCGGCACCGTCGCCGGCCAGGTCGAGCACTTCCAGATCTTTGATAAGCTTTGACTCGCTTTTAATACCGCGCACCTGGATGGCGGCATCGCCATCGACCTCATCCATCAGCGTCGAATAACCAAGCCTGCCCAGTTTCTTGCGCACTTCTTCCAACGCGGTCCCATCGGCCTTCTTCGAAGCAATAATGGTGGCGTGCGTGATATTGACGCGCGGCGAGGTCACCTCGACGCGCTCGATCAATGCCGCATTCTTATAATGATAGGTAGCCATGGGGCGAGGGTGCCTTGTTATTCCTTAATGATAACCACGCCACGTGACGGTACGGTTACAAATTTATGACAAGATGGTTACATCTAAAACGCTCTTGACCCAGAGCCCATGGCTTCTATGATAACCACCTCATTTATAAATGAATCCAGCAAATGAACAAAAAAACCCCGTTATATCAGGAGCATGTAGCCTTCGGCGCCAAGATCTGCCCCTTCGCCGGGTATGACATGCCGATCCATTATGCGTTAGGCGTCATCAAGGAGCATGAATGGACGCGCGCCCATGCCGGGTTGTTCGACGTGTCGCATATGGGGCAGGCCATCGTCGAAGGCGAGCATGCGGCGGCGTTTTTCTCGCGCATCACCCCATCCTCCTTTGTTAAAACGCCGCATGGGCGCGCCAAATATACGGTGCTAACCAACAATAACGGCGGCATCATCGACGATCTCATCATCACCCGCATGACGGATATGAAGTTCTTCGTGGTGTTCAATGCCGGGCGCAAGGAGGTCGATATCGCCTGGATGCAAAAAAACCTTCCGCCGGGCGTGACTTTCACCGAACTGGCCGAGCATGCGCTGGTGGCACTGCAGGGGCCGAAGGCGGAAAGCGCGCTGGCAAAGGAAATCCCCGGCGCGAATCTTGCCGCTATGCCGTACATGACCATGATGGAAGCCAACTGGAAGGGCACACCCGTCTTCATCAGCCGTCTGGGCTATACCGGTGAAGACGGGTTCGAGATCAGTATTCCCGCCGATAAGGCCACTGCCTTCTGGCAGGCGCTGCTCTGCAATCCCGATGTAAAGCCGATCGGCCTCGCCGCGCGCGATTCGCTGCGGCTGGAGATGGGCTACCCGCTATACGGGCATGATCTGAATGAAGACACCACGCCGGTCGAGGCATCGCTTTCCTGGGTGATGACCAAAGGACACCAGGGTTATTTCGGCGCCGGCGTGCTGGCGCCGCAGCTGGCCGCCAGCCCGGAGCGTAAACGGGTCGGCGTCAAACTCCTCGAAAATGGCATCGCGCGTGAAGGCGCGCCCATCTATGCCGGGTCCAAGCAGATTGGCATGCTCACCAGCGGCGGGTTTTCTCCTTCACTGAAGGTTGCTATCGGCCAGGGGTATGTTACAAGCGAATTTGCCAATGAAGGCCAGCAGGTCGAGGTGGAAGTGCGCGGCAAGCGAATCCCCGCCGCCATCGCTCCGCTTTCCTTCCTGCCGGCGCGCACCAAACCATCCACTTTAAAAAAGGCCAGTTGATATGTCGAACGTACCTGCCCACCTGAAATATACCGACCAGCATGAATGGCTGAAGCTTGAGGGCGATGTCGCCACCGTCGGCATCACCGATTACGCGCAAAGTTCGCTGGGCGATCTGGTGTTCGTGGAACTGCCGGTCAACGGCAAACAGGTGAAGGCAGGCGATGCCTTCGTCGTCGTCGAGTCGGTCAAGGCAGCAAGCGAAGTCTACGCGCCAATCTCGGGCGAGGTAGTGGAAGTGAATGAAGCGCTGTCGAAAACGCCGGAACTCATCAACAGCGCGCCGTACGAAGGCGGCTGGATCTGCAGGATCAAGGCGTCCGACAAGAACGAGCTGGCCAAGCTGCTCGAACCGTCGGCTTACGAGAAACTGGCGGCATAATGCGCTACCTACCCGTTACGCCCAAAGACCGCGCCGCGATGCTCTCCGCCATCGGCGCGAAGAGCATCGATGACCTCTATAAGGCCGTGCCGCCGGACGCGAAACTGAAAAAGCCGCTCGAGCTGCCTCCGCATCAAGGTGAAATCGAGGTGGAAAAGGCGCTCTCGCAGATGGCTGAGAAGAACCATCCGGCCTCGTGCGGGCCGTTCTTCCTCGGCGCCGGCTGCTACTATCATCATATTCCGGCCACCGTTGACCACATTATCCAGCGCTCCGAATTCCTGACCTCCTACACGCCCTACCAACCGGAAATCTCGCAGGGCACGCTGATCGCCATTTTCGAGTTCCAGACGATGATCGCCAATCTGACCAGCATGGATATCGCCAACGCCTCGATGTATGACGGCGCCACCGCCACCGCCGAGGCGGCGCTGATGGCGCGGCGCATCACCGGCAGGCCGAACATCCACATCCATGGGCACCTGCATCCTGAGTACCGCGAGGTAATCGAAACCTATATCCGCAATTACGAAGGCGTAGCGGTGAAAAACGCGCCACCGGATGCGAATGCCTCCTGCGTCATCGTGCAGACGCCGGATTTCCATGGCGAACCGCAGAAGCTCGACGCGATTCGCAAACAATGCAGCGAGACCGGCGCGCTGCTCGTCGTCGTGGTCAACGAAATCCTCTCGCTCGGCCTGCTGCCGCCGCCGAAAGAGGCCGACATTGTCTGTGGCGAAGCGCAGGCCATCGGCGTGCCGATGAGTTTCGGCGGGCCACACCTAGGCTTCTTCGCCTGCCGCAAGGAATACCTGCGCCAGATGCCGGGCCGGCTGTGCGGCGAAACGGTCGACAAGGATGGGCGGCGCTCCTATGTGCTGACGCTCAACACGCGCGAGCAGCATATCCGCCGCGAGAAGGCCACTTCCAACATCTGCACCAACCAAGGCCTGTTCGCCCTCGCCTTCACCATTCATATGAGCCTGCTCGGCGAGCACGGCTTCAAGCGGCTGGCGCTCTTAAATCACGAACGCGCCTGTTTGCTGGCCGATCGTTTAGCCAGGATCAAAAATGTCTCCCTGCAGAATCAGCGTTTCTTCAACGAGTTCGTCGTTGAACTTCCGGTCAGCGCTGCTGATACGGTAAAGAAACTGGCGGGCCAAGGCATCATCGCCGGCTATCCGCTGGAAGGAAACCGCCTGCTTGTCGCCACCACCGAGATGGCTAGCGAGGCCGATATCGAAGCGCTGGCAACGGCGCTGGAGAAGGTATGCACGAATGCCAAGGCCAGAGAGGTCGCATGAGCCTATTGTTTCGTCATTCCTGCGAAAGCAGGAATCCAGTGTGCCGCGTCTGCGGCACGAATGGATTTTTATACCGCGCCCATGGCGCTTTACTGGATTCCCGCCTCCGCGGGAATGACGGGGGGAAACTATGAGCGTCGAAGCACTCGATAAGGGCCGCGGCCTCAACGTGGAAGAAAATCTCCTCTTTGAAAAAGGCACGAACGGTGCCTGCGGCGTTGACTTGCCCGAACCTAAGGGCATCAAACTGCGCACCGGCTTTGCCGCGCGCGAACATGTCGGGCTGCCGGAAGTGAGCGAGCCGCAGGTGGTGCGCCATTTCGTGCGGCTCTCGAAGCTGAACTATGCTATCGACACCGGGCTTTATCCGCTCGGCTCCTGCACCATGAAGCACAACCCGCGCCTCAATGAAAAACTGGCGCGGCATCCCGGCTTCGCGCATATCCACCCGCTGCAACCGGAATCCACTATCCAGGGCGCGCTCGAAGTGATTTACAATGTGCAGCAGTGGCTGGCGACGCTTTCGGGCCTGCCGGCGGTGACGCTCAACCCGGCAGCAGGCGCGCACGGCGAGTTCGCCGGCATCATGGTCATCCACAAGGCGCATGAGGCGAAGGGCAAGGTGCGCAAGACCGTGTTGATCCCGGATTCCGCGCACGGCACCAACCCGGCTACTGCCGTCGCCTGCGGCTACCAGACGCAGACTATTCCTTCTACGAAGGAAGGTACGGTCGATGTCGATGCGTTTAAGAATATGCTGAACGACAATGTCGCGGCGCTGATGCTGACCAACCCCAACACCTGCGGCCTGTTCGAACCGCGCGTCAAGGAAATCGCCGACCTGCTGCACAAGGCGGGGGCGTATTTCTACTGCGATGGCGCCAATTTCAACGCGCTGGTTGGCAAGGTGCGGCCGGTCGATTTCGGTGTCGATGTCATGCATTTCAACCTGCACAAAACCTTCTCGACGCCGCATGGCGGCGGCGGGCCCGGCTGTGGCCCGATCGCGGTCAGTGCGGAGCTGGCGCCGTATCTACCCGTTCCACGCGTTGAAAAAACCAAGGAAGGTTTCCGCCTCATCGCCAAAGACGCGGAGAGCATCGGCAGGCTTAAAGGCTTCCAGGGGCAGTTCGGCATGGCGGTGCGGGCGCTTTCCTACATGCTGTCGCACGGCGGCGACGGGCTGAAACAGGTGGCCGAGGACGCCGTGCTCAACGCCAATTACATCCTAAGCCAATTGAAAACCCTCTACCACGTCCCCTTCCCCGGCTACTGCATGCATGAATGTCTGCTGACCGACAAGCTGCAGAAGAACAAGGGCGTGACGACGATGGACATCGCCAAGACGTTGATCGAATACGGCATCCACCCGATGACGGTGTATTTCCCGCTGGTCGTGCAGGGCGCCATGCTGATCGAGCCGACCGAGACCGAAACCAAGGCTTCGCTCGATCATTTCATCGCCATCATGAAGATGATCGCCGAGAAAACCGCGTCGGGCGAGAGCGAACCGTTTCATGAAAACCCGGTGAGCACCCCACGCAAGCGGCTGGACGAGGTCAAAGCCGCCCGCCACCCCGCGCTGAAGTGGGAAGTGCAAGGATAATTACATCTGCGGACGCGCCTGCCCGGCTTTCCATATGCGGAATGCGTCGAGCGAAATCCCGGCATGCAGGCCCTTCGCATCGAATACATAGACCAGCACGTCGCCATCGGTGCGGCGCTCGCTGGCATCGGCGGTGATCAGCGTAGCGCTTGCTTCGGCACCTGCCTTCCAATCAGCGCCTTCCTTCAGCTTCGCCAGCGCACCGGGAGAGCGGAACACATAGACATGCGTGACGTTTTCGATACCGGCCTGCAACCCGGCGGTGATGGCGCCAATGTTATAGTAGCCAGTGATTCTGCCGTTCTCGATTAATGCGCCCTTGCCGCCCGCGCCGCCGACAATCAGGTCAGCTTTGATCACATCGGGAAACACCAGCACGCCGACCGCATTCTGAGTGCTTGCCGCGCAGGAGGTGGAAATCTGCTGGCAGTGGCGCAGGGAAGCCGCCACCTTGTCGTCCAGGGCAGCATCGCTGCGGGCCGGATTTAATGACGCGGAGGCCACAAGGAGGGACGCGGCAGCAATGAGATAATGCCAGGGCCTGATGCGGATGCTGATCATGGTATGCTCCTTTGCAGATGAATGAGCCTTGCGGGTCATCCTGCATAAGCACTTATCAAATAGCCATTAGGGAAGGTACCGGACGAGCTAAAGGGAGGATAAAGCCTAGCGTTCCTGCTCTCTGCGGACAGGCAGTGCGGGGTTTGGAGACTGCGGCTTCTGCTCCCACTCAAACGGTTCGGCGCTATGACCGGTAGGACTCTCCGTCAACGGATATTTCTCCCGTACCGCTGTTGTCTTCCGCAGATAGTCGGCATAATCGCCTTCCTTCTGCAGCGTGGCGAAGAAACGCTCCTCGCCTATCTCCTGCACATGCTGCAGATTGACCCAGAAGCGCCCGCCGAGGAGCGGCGCGTCCATATTCACCGATTTCAGCTCGCTGTCCACGCCGGCGGCGCGGTCACGCAGCGCCTTGAGCGCGCTCATCACGATGGCTGAATCATTGCCGCCTTCCGGGCCGCTGAAATCGAACACGATGAATTGCTCATCCTGCCGGCCGGGCATACCTACCAGCTGTTCCATGCGCTGCGCCAGTTCACGGTACGGCAGCTCGCGCGCCTGCCGGGCCGCCAGATCGATTGCCGCCTGCTCGGCGGTGGTGGTATGCGCCTCATGCATCTCCTGCGGGATCGCCGCGCGCAACTTCTCAGCGGTTTTACGTATTTCCGCCATTGCCGGGGTTTCCACTTCCGGTTTATAGGCTGTCAGCGCCTCGGCATCGAACTCTACGGTTTTGTAGCCATTGAGATAAGTCAGCGTCCGCGAACCCGGTGCGGGCACCGATGCTTTCATCTCCGCCTGAAACACCGTTGCCGCTTTCTCATCCGGAAAGGCGAGCAGGAATTTATCCCGCGTCAATGTCACATCGGCATCGAGATGGTCGCCGAGTTCACGCACCGTCCGCTCTGCCGCCGTCTCATGCGTGTCATGCACCACCGGTGGCAGCATGGCGCGCAGCCGGTCGCGGTTCTTTTCGAGCTTTTCCAGGAATTGTTGCTGAACCATCGCTCTGACTTTCTCATTTGCGTCGGGCTTGATACTGCTCACGTCAATGAGCGCCTGATTTTCATGAGCAATAATCTGGAAACCGTAAAACACCGAGCGTAGGGCACCAGCCACCACCTCTACGTTCTCTTTCGGCAGCTCGATGCTGTAATATTCACCCGCATAGGTACCGATGCGCGTTACCCTGACGTCGAGCGCCTCCTCCATAGCATGGATGATCGGATCATCCTGCAGGCCGTCGTTGGGCTTATCGGGCATGGCTTTCCCCTTGTTTTCCATCCTTATAGCCGCCGGAAAGGAGAAAATGTGTGAAGATTTTGTGACGATGGGGAAGTGAATAAGTCTTTGAGTATACAGTAAACCCATTGGGAACAGGACTCGCCGGGCCGTAGCTTGCAGACGCCGCCCGCCTTCGCCCAAGAGTGGCTTCGGCGCGGCAGCCTCCCCTGCTTTGCAAGCGAAGGCTGGTGCCGTCGAAGGGACTCGAACCCCCGACCCCCGCATTACGAATGCGATGCTCTACCAACTGAGCTACGACGGCGTCCGGCAGCGGTTTATAGCGTACCCGGCGCTGGGATGGCAACGAAAATAGGGGCTATGCAGGCTTCAGGCCGACAGCGTCGGCGCCTCGGGCTTGCTGGCCGCCACCTTTGCTTGCCAGGGTTCAGCCGATTTTAATCCCACGGCATAAGTTTTTGCTTTTTCAGACATGGGTACGCAGGGAGCCTCAGTAGGCTGAGTATGGTTGCTCTCGCGCTTGGTCGGCATTGCCCAAGGGTTAATGCAGATAGCCCTTACCTGCTCCCGCAATAGCTGTACTACTTCGTCGTTTTTACGTGCCAGCACATCGGGACGGCCAAGGAACTGCGCTAAGTTATTGATCAGTGTTTCCTGCATGGCTTTAGGTTGTTTCGCGATCAACTCAGCGGTCACGGCAATCATCGTATCATCAAGGCTTTTATCACTCTTCACCCCTTCTCCATGACCTTTCGAGGATAACGTCATAAGAATTTCTCCAATGATGGTGAAGGTTATGAAAGATGCGCGCCAAGGAATCGCCCTCAGTGCCTTTTTGTCATTATATTTTTTGGCTTCCCGGTATTCGATAAATGTGCTGAAGGCATGACACGCTGTGCTTATCATATAACCGAAACCCGAAATGCGCAGCGGCTTTTCCTGCACCCACTCTAAAATGCCGGCAATACCTGTAGCTTTCGATTTATCAGGATCTGACGCTTTTTCCTTTACCCAGCCACCCAATAATCCGGACAGTAAAGTTGTAACGCCAAGCCCAATATCCATTCCTCCGGCAAATTTTTTCTTCGCAATTGCTTCTTCACCAACTTTTGCAGCCTTCATTCCTGCGGTAGAACGCCCAATTGCTTTCATATCAGCAATAGCTTTCGTACCTTCCGTGACAGGATCAAATTTCTTCAGAACGCGGTGACGCAGGGCAGACGATGCAATAAATGCACCAGCCAGCGCGGTTAAGCTATTGCCGACCTCGCCCGGATAGTTTTTAAGAATTTCATATACTGAATTCGCCGTCCCTCGCGGCTTGTCCTCGCTGATATTGGAGATAGCATCATGCTTATCGAATGCGAGGCCGTGTTCTTTCGCATATTCCAGAATTTTGCGAACGTTATTGCGAATCTGCAGATCGCTTTGGTCGGCATGTCCGAAGGCTGCAAACTCTGAACTGCCAAGTAAATAGGAAAATCCCCCGGCTACATCCTCCCAGCGTTTCTCCTCCTGGCCATACTTCATGTAACCTATGTCGGCCGCAATGAAGAAAAGCCCCGTTAATTGCAATGTACGGCGCTTTAAACGCTCCCAGAAAGGTACATCATCTCCTTTTTCTTTAATGTACTCACTTTTCCCCGTTATCCAGCCATTTTGCTCCAGCAGTTCCAGAAGATCCGATCGCTTACTGAATTTACGAATTTCTAAAACCGGTTTGCCATTAAAGATTTGTGGTACGCATTTGAATCCCTTAGCAATCAAAGTAACATTGATGGGCTCAAGCACTTCGTAACCCACTCCATCCGGTGCATGTAGATAAGCACGGAGTGCACCACGGTCTGATTCACGAAAGGTTACCTCATCGATAATCTTCGACTGGGGATAGCGGTAGATGCTCACGTCAATTCCGGCCTTAAGTTACTAATACACCAGTATTAACTATATACCGGAATTGTTACAGGCGTGTGAAGGTTTTAAAGAAATACGGGGTACAGGCATGGGATTTTAAGGTATGTAAATCAATTGGTTATTTACACGCCATTTCTAAAAGTTTGGATATTTTGTCATTCCCCGGATTTGCGAAAGCAAATCCTAGGGGAATCCAGTTTATAGAAAAGAACTGGATCACCCTAGAATCACTTTCGCGATTCGGGTGATGACGTTCGCTTAAAGGCGAGAATCGGCCTACTCCCGAATATGCGTCACTTCCTTGATGGTTTCGCTGCCGCCGTTACGCAATTTGCTGTGGCGGTGGCTGTAGGCGAAGTAAATCACCACCCCGGCCGCCAGGTAGGCGAGGTAGAACTTTACCGTCACCGGGTTGCTGAGCAGGCCGTAGATCAGGTAGCCGCAGAAACCGATGCCGAGGATCGGGAAATACGGCGAGAACGGCACGGTGAACGGGCGCGGCAGGTCCGGCGCGGTGCGGCGCAAATAGAGCACCGAAAAGCAGATGATGGCGAACGCCGTCAGCGTGCCAAGGCTCACCAAGTCGCCCAGGATGGAAATCGGCGTCGCCGCCGCCACCAGCCCGACCAGCGAGCCGACGACCAGCGTGTTGATCCACGGCGTCTGGTATTTCGGATGCACTTTGGCAAAGGCACCGGGCATCAGCCCGTCGCGCGCCATGGTGTAGAAGATGCGCGTCTGGCCGAACAGCAGCACCATCATCACCGAGGTCAGGCCGGCGATGGCGCCGATCTTCACCAGGAAGGCGAGCCACGGCAGGCCGATCGCGTCGACCGCCTTGGCGATCGGGTCGGGCACGTTCAGCGTGTCGAACGGCACCAGGCCGGTCAGTACCGCCGACACCAGCATGTACAGCACGGTGCAGACGAGCAGCGAACCGAGGATGCCGATCGGCACGTCGCGCTTCGGATTTTTCGCTTCCTGCGCCGCCGTCGACACCGCTTCGAAGCCGACATAGGCGAAGAACACGATGCCGGCGCCGCGCAATATGCCGTCCCAGCCATACTGGCCCTGAACGCCGGTGGGTTCGGGAATGAACGGCGACCAGTAATCCGGATTGACGTAGAAGATGCCCACGGCGACGAACAGCAGTACCACCGACACTTTGATGAAAACGATAACGTTGTTGACGGTGGCCGATTCCTTGACGCCCATCACCAGCAGCCCCGTCATCATCAGGATGCCGAGGAAGGCGGGAACATTGAAACCTTCGCCCCAGACCATGGTATGCGTCGTCATGTCCATATGGATGGTCGGGGTCGTCCACATCTCGGGAATGCTGATGCCGAAATTGCCGAGGAAACTCACCACATAGCCCGACCAGCCGACCGCCACTGTCGAGGCGGCAACACCGTATTCCAGCAGCAGCAGCCAGCCCATCACCCAGGCGAAGAGTTCACCGAGCGAAGCGTAGGCATAGGAATAGGCGCTGCCGGAAACGGGGAGCATTGAAGCAAGCTCGGCATAGCACAGCGCCGCGAAGGCGCAGCACAGCCCGGCCAGCACGAAGGAAAGGATGATGGCCGGGCCGGCATATTGCGCCGCCGCCTGGCCGGTCATCACGAAAATACCGGCGCCGATGATGCAGCCGATGCCGAGGCTGACCAGGTTGGCCGCCGACAGCGTGCGCTTCAGCTCGCCGCGGTCCGATTCCTGCTGGATGACATGAACGGGTTTCTTGATGAAGCATTTAGCAAAGGACATGGATGACTCCCCGTTGTGTTTAGGCTTTTATCGGTGTAGTTCTACACGCTTATCCGGTTTTTGCAACGCGCTTATGCAGGGGGCCATTATGAGATTGCCTGTTTTTGCCGCACTCGCCGTGCTTTTCACCATGGTTTCCGCCTGCTCCAGCCTCACGCCTGCGGTCAAGGTGGAAGGCCCGCCCAAGCCCACTATCCGGCTGACATTGCTGCCGCAGCAGGCACTGGCTGCCGGACAGACCACGTCGGTACTGGTCAAGCTGACCCATATCGGGGAGCGGCGCCTGCTGACCGACGACGACCTGCAGCCGGTGCATAACCATAGGGTCCACCTGCTCGCCGTTGATCCGACGCTCACCGACTATCAGCACCTGCATCCCGAGCCGACCTCCGTGCCTGGCGTTTACCGCCTCACCTTCACGCCGGAAATCGGCAACGCCTACCGTATCTGGGCCGACATCATCCCGGCCGGAACCGGTATCCGTGAATTCCCCTATGCTGATCTCGGGTCGCCGCGCGCACGTACGCTGGCGGACACGCGCGAAAAACTGGAAGCCGCAGCCGGAAAATACCGGTTTGCCCTGTTCTTCGACCATGCGCCGATCGCGGGGCAGGAAGTGACCGCACGCATTCGCATCACCACCCCCGATGGCCGCCCGGTGCAGGGCGACGTGATGCACAGCATCGGCATCTACAGCGACTATCACCATCTCCTGCCGACACAGCCGGTAGAAGGCGGGGAAGATACCGTATTCCGGCTGCTACCTTATAAGCCGGGATATGTCCGGCTGTTCGCGCTGATCCGGACCGGCGGGGCGGAAATGTCGGTGCCGTTTGGCTTCACCGTCGCGCCGCGCTGATCTTATCGCAGGCATTCCTCCAACCCGTCGGCGAGTGATTCCATCAACTGGAAATACAGCTCCGGCCCCGGCGTCAGCGAAGCGCCTTCCGGGTCGAGCACGCCGGAGCGCGCGCCGGTGCCGGCGACAAGATTCTCCACGATGCGCGCATCGAACTGCGGCTCGCGGAATACGCAGCGCACGTTGCGGTCAGTCAGCTGTCGTCGCAGGTCGCGCACATGCCCAGCCGATAGCGGCTGCTCTGGGTGCAGCGCGATGGCGCCGAGCGAGGACAGGCCGTAAGCCTTCTCCAGATACTGGTAGGCATCGTGGAAGACGATGAATGGTCGGCCCTGGAGCAGATGCAGCTGCGCCGCCAGCTGTGTGTCCATCGCATCAATACGCTTCTGCAACTCCGCGGCATTGGCCGCATACAATGCCTGCTTTTCCGGATAGAGCGCTGACAACTGCCGTTCGATTTCCGCCACCATCGCTTTCGCGCTGGCCGGTAGCAGCCACAGATGCAAGTCATAGCCGGCATGACGCTGTGTGTCGTCATCGTGGTCGAGACGCACGGGGTATAAGGTGATGCCCGGCGCTTTCTCCATGGGCACATGTTTCACCTGCGGCAGGTTGGCAAACGGCTTCCAGAGAAAGCGCTCAAAGCTTTCCCCCATATAAAATACGATGTCCGCATTCTGCAGCGCGCGCATCTGCGACGGCTTCAGCGAGAAGCTATGCAGCGATGCGGCGCTCTCCACCAGCAGGACCGGCCGCTTATCATCGCCTGCCATGACAGCGGCCACCAGCGAATGCAGCGGCTTGATGCTGGCCACCACCTGGCCCCCCTCCGCACGCGCATCGCTGGCGACCAGGCAGAACAGTAAGATAACGTGTAACAGGTAACGCATATTTTCCTGCCGATCCTTATAGCACACCTGTCAAGAGGGGAAATCAAACCGGTGCGCAGCGCACCGCCAGCCACTGGCGCTCATTCTCGTCCAGCAGCGGGGAAAGCGACTCCAGCACCCAGGCGTGATAACCGTTGAGCCACTGCTTTTCCTCGGGCGACAGCATGGCGGCATCGACCAACCGCGTATCGATCGGCGCGCAGGTCAGGGTTTCAAAGGTGAGAAAGCCTTTATCGGGGGGCACCACCGACACCAGATTCTCGATACGGATGCCGAACGCGCCCGCCTTGTAGTAACCCGGCTCATTGGAAATGATCATGCCGGGTTTCAGCGCCGCGTCGCCGCCACGCTTGGCAATGCGCTGCGGCCCTTCATGCACGCCGAGAAAGCAGCCCACCCCGTGGCCGGTGCCGTGATCGTAGTCAATCCCGGCCTGCCACAGGTACTGCCGCGCCAGCGCATCGAGCTGCGATCCGGACGTGCCTTCGGGAAAGCGTGCGGTGGCGATGGCGATATGGCCCTTCAGCACGCGCGTGAAGCGGTCGCGCTGCTCCGGCGACGGCAGGCCGACCGGCACGGTGCGCGTGATATCGGTGGTGCCGTCGGGATACTGGCCACCGGAATCGAGCAGGAACAGCTCCCCTCTTTGCAGGATGCGGTTGGTTGTCTCCGTTGCGCGGTAATGCACAATAGCGCCATGCGGACCGCTGCCGGCAATGGTCGTAAAGCTCGGCTCGACGAACATTGGATGCGCGGCGCGAAAGCCCAGCAGCTTGTCGCTCACCTCCAGCTCACGGACATCGCGCTTCGCGGTTTCCACATCGAGCCAGCACAGTAGTTTCGCCACCGCCGCTCCATCACGGATATGGGCATTGCGAATCCCCTGCAGTTCAGTGTCATTCTTACAGGCCTTGGGCAGCAAACACGGCTCCGGCGCTTCGACAATTTGCGCGCCTGCCTGTTGCAACACCTGTGTGAACCACATCGGCGCTGATGCAGGATCGCACAACACACGCTGTTTCTTGCGGCCAAGTGCCATAAGCCCGGCTTCCAGTCTTGCCGGATCGAGCAACTCCACTTCCTTTCCGAGATGCGCGCGAACGGCATCATTGCAACGCGAGGGCACAACGTAGAGCTGCACATGCGCGCTGCTGTCGATAATGGCTGTCGCCAACACCAGCGGCGTATGCTCCGTGTCGCGGGCGCGGATGTTGAGCAGCCAGCAGACGGCATCCGGCGCGGCGAGGACCGCCGCATCGGCATGCGCGGTTTTAAGTTGCGAAGCGATGTTCCGGCGCTTGTCCTGTGAGGATTCCCCGGCATATTTCAATTCGTGGATGAATAGCGGTGTTGCAGGTGCAGGCGGACGGTCCTCCCATACCATATCGACCAGGTTGGGACAGGGAACCAGTTCGGCCCCCGGCTTGGCGAGCGTCCGGCTCATGCGCTTCACCATTGACTGCGTATAGAGTCTCGGATCGTAACCTACGCGCTCGCCACGCCGTAACTGACCGGCCAGCCAGGATTCGGGGGTAAGGATTGCAATATTGTGCCGCTCGAACAACGCCCCGTCGGTCTCACGCTCCGCCTGCAGCGTATAGCGCCCGTCCACGAACAGCGCCGCCTTGTTTTCCAGCACGGCCACGGTCCCTGCCGAACCGGAAAACTCCGAAAGCCACTCAACCCGCCGATGACAGGGAGGCGGGTATTCCGCCAGATATTCGTCGTGTACCGGCTGCAGATATCCTGCAAGTCCATGTTTTTTAACTATATCTCTTAGCAACTGTAATTTTTGAGCAGCATCCATGGCGCCGTTTACCTTTTTCCCATGTCTTTCTGATACAGTATGGGAATTATACGCGCGACCTGGCCACACCATAAGCGAAAAAACCATGCTGCTGCGGACTATCTTACGGCTGGCCCTGGGAATCGGCCTGCTTCTGGCCGGAACCGCCCATGCCATGCCACCCACCCTTTGGCCTCAGTCTGACAGTCGCAACCTTTCAATGCATTCACTACTCCCCGTTGCGGTAATTTATTTTACCGGCGGCAAGGCCGATTCCGCCCATAACGAGATGGTGCGTTCCATCATTCGCCAGTCGAAAAGCGGCCTCGGGCTCACCGTTTACGAACACGTGCTGGACAGCGAACGGGCGCTGGCGTCAACGATCGAACGAATCGCAGAGGAGAAAATCGGGCTGATTGTCATCGTCAAGCCGCGCGACAGGGATGCGCTGATGCGGATTCCCGGCCTCTACCCGGATATCCGCTTCTCCGTCATCGACGTGCCCGAACCGCTGTACCTGGTCAATGTGCATTCAATGCATTTCCATGAGGCATCGGGGGCTTATATGATCGGGGCGCTGGCAGCGATGCAATCCGGCACCGGCAGCATCGGTTTCATCAGCAGGCGAGACGATGACGACATGCGCAACCTTGCCTATGCATTCTTTCAGGGAGCAAAATACATCGATCCCGATATCGAAGTGGTGCGCCAGCTGGAAGCGCGCACATCACGCGGTCGACTTTCCCCCCCTCCTGGCAATGCCGACATAATGTTCGTACTCGATGAGGCGCTGTTCGATGCCAGCCTGCGTACGGCGCATGAATCGAAACGCCTTGTCATTCCCTTCGACCACGACCTGACCTCGGAGCATCCGGGCTTTGTGCTGACCAGCCTGCTCAAGCATTATGACCTGGCGCTGTACGAGACGCTGAGACGCTATCGCCATGGCGACTGGCAGCCAGGCAGCCATATACTGGGCGCTGGCGAAGGATATATCGATTATGTGCTTGCTGCCGGGAACCGGAATCTGCTGAGCAAAAAAACTATCGACCGCATGGAACATATTAAGGATTTGATGGCGCAGGGCCTCCTGGAAGTGGTGCCGCTGGGGCAGTAATCAGCGCGTAAGGATCAGCGTGCACCATTCGCCGTGCAGGATGCGCTTCTTCAGCTTCAGCCCCTGCATCAGATGTGCCGACAGCACTTCCTTCTCCTGCGACCGCAGCAGCCCCGACAGTACCGCCGCGCCGTCGGCCGCCAGATGCGCCTCCAGATCAGGCGCAAAAGCGACCAGCGGCCGCGCCAGGATATTGGAGAGGATCAGGTCATACGGCCGGCCGCGCCGCACCCGCTCGCCGGCGTAGCCGTCGGATACGGCACAGGTGACCTGCGCCTGCACGCGGTTGACGCGCACATTCTCCTGCGCCACGCGCACCGCCACCGGGTCGATGTCGGCGGCCAGTACCTCCGCGTTCCAGACTTTCGCGGCCGCAATGGCGAGGATGGCCGAGCCGCAACCCATATCGAGCACGCGCCGCACCTCGCGCCGCCGCGCCAGCCAGTGGATGGCCTCCAGGCAGCCGCGCGTCGTGCCGTGCTCGCCGGAGCCGAAGGCTGCGCCGGCATCAACCTTGATGGGGATGGTACCCGGCGGCACACGCGGATCATGCGATCCATGCACGTAGAAGCAGCCGATGGCAAGCGGCGGAAAATTTTGTGCCACCTGCGCCAGCCAGTCCTGCGGCTCCAGTCTACCCAGCACGACCAGCGGCTTGTCGATGTGATGCAGTGAAGAGAGAATCAGCAGGCGGCGTTCGATATCCGCCATGTCCGGCCTGCTGCCGCACAGCAAGTCGATCGTCCAGATATGGTTCTTCTCATCCGTCTCGAAGGCGGAGACCGAGATTGCGATATCGTTGAACGCCTCCTCCGCCGTCCCAGCCGCCCTATGCGGTAACATGAACGTTACCTTCCAGTGTTCGTCGGCCTGCGCGAAGGGGTTATCGTTGGAATATTGCATAATTCCTTGCGTTATACGTCATCACCCGAATCGCGTAGCGATTCTAGGGTGATCCAGATCTGGGCTCCCCTGGAATTTGCTGCGCAAGTTCGGGGAATGACGATTATTTTTTCCCCTCAATCATATCCAGCCATTCCTCTTCCGAGAGCACTCTTACCCCTAGCTCTTTCGCTTTTTTCAGCTTCGAGCCCGCTTCTTCGCCGGCGATGACATAATCGGTCTTGGACGACACGGAACTCGCCACCTTGGCACCGAGCGATTCGGCGCGGGACTTCGCCTCATCGCGCGTCATCTTTTCCAGCGTGCCGGTGAATACCACCGTCTTGTCCGACACCGGCGAATCGGCGGCGACTTTCTCTGCGTCGCGGATACGCAGCTCCTTTCCCAGCGCCCTGACGATGTCGATATTATGCGGCTCACGGAAGAAATCGGTCACCGCCTCGACCACCGTCGGCCCGATGCCGTCGATGCAGTCCAATTCCTCCAGCGCTTCCTCATCTTTGGGCAGGCGCTTCATCGCCATGAACCACGCGTCGAACGAGCCGTAATAACGCGCCAGCAGCTTGGCGGTGATTTCGCCGACATGCCGAATGCCTAGCGCATAAATGAATTTTTCCAGCCCCGCGTCCCGCGCTTTCTCGATCGCGCCCATGAGATTCTCGACCGATTTCTTCCCCCAGCCCTCCCGTGCCTCGATCAGCAGCACTTTTTCCTTCAGATGGAAAATGTCGACGACGGTGTGAATCAGCCCACCCTGGAAAAACGCGGCGATCTGCTTCTCGCCGAGCCCTTCGATATCGAGTGCGCCGCGGCTGGCGAAATGGATCAACCGCTCGACCAGCTGCGCCTCGCATAGCAGCCCGCCGGTGCAGCGACGCACCGCCTCGCCTTCCTCGCGCACCGCCAGGCTGCCGCAGACCGGGCAGTGGTCAGGGTAGCGGAAGGGCTTCGCGTTTTTTGGGCGGCGGCTCTTATCGACGGAAACCAGCTGCGGGATGACATCGCCGGCGCGCTGGATGGTGACGGTATCGCCGATGCGCACATCCTTGCGCGCGATTTCATCCTCGTTATGCAGCGTGATATTGGTGATGGTGACGCCGCCGACGAAGGTGGGCTTCACGCGGGCCGTCGGCGTCAGCGCCCCCGTCCGCCCGACGGTGATCATGACATCCTCGACCACCGTCACCGCCTGCTCGGGCGGAAACTTATGCGCAATCGCCCAGCGCGGTGCCCGGCCTACTTCGCCTAGGCGTTTCTGCCAATCGAGACGGTCGACCTTGTAGACGAGTCCATCGATATCAAAAAATAATTTTTGACGCCCCTCTTTCAGCATAAAGTTATAATATGTAATAGCTGAATCAATATCACCTGAAGCTAACTGAGCCTGTCTTGGTCCTGATGGAGAAATGGTTCTAAATCCCCATCTAGCCATTTTCATTATAAAATCATTATGACTATTACCTATATCCCTATCCGCACTTACTTCTCCCCAGCCATAAATAAAATAACTCAGGGGCCGTCCAGCAGTAATGGTAGGATCTAATTGTCTTAAAGAGCCTGCAGCAGCATTTCTAGGGTTAGCAAATAGCGGCTCTCCTGCCTTCTCTCGTATTCCATTTAATTTTTTAAATCCTTCGCGCGTCATATAGACTTCTCCGCGCACCTCCAGCACCTCCGGATAGTCTCCATTTAAAGTGAGCGGAAGAATCGTGGCGAGATTAGCGGTAACGTTCTCGCCGACCTCGCCGTCACCCCGCGTCACACCGAGCACGAATTTGCCTCTCTCATAACGTGCGGCAAACGATAGCCCGTCGATTTTTGGCTCGCATACGTAAAGAATTGGTTCGTCCTCCGCCAGATTGAGGAAACGGCGTATGCGCTCTTCAAAATCCCTCACCTCCTCCTCGTTCATCGCATTATTCAGCGACAGCATCGGCACGCTGTGGCGCACCTTGGCGAAGGTGGGAAGCGGCGCGGCGCCGACTTTCTGCGTCGGCGAGTCAGGCGTTTGCAATTCGGGAAACTGTTTCTCGAGCTGCTCCAGCGCGCGGCGCAGCGCATCATACTCAGCGTCGGAAATCTCCGGCGCGTCGTGCTGGTAATACAGCCTGTCGTGATGGCGAATGGCGTCGGCCAGCCGTTTCCATTCCTTCTTCGCAGATTCCAAACGCAGGGCAGTCATCGCTAGCCTGTTCAGAAATTCATTTGGGTGAGGGAAGCGCGCGAAACAATCGCCCGCAGAACCGGAGCGTACACCATAGCACGTGAGGATTTGAGGACGATTGTGACAAGCAGATTCCCCACCCAAATGGATTTATGCATAGGCTACGCCGCCGGCTCCAACAGCTTCTGCGCCGCGCGGCGAGCTTCTTCCGTCACCGTCGCGCCGGCCAGCATGCGCGCCAGTTCTTCCTTGCGCGCCGCCGCCGGCAACTCCTCGACCAGCGTGATGACTTTTCTCGCCTGCTCGCGTTTCGACACCAACCAATGCTGGCTGCCGCGCGCCGCCACCTGCGGCAGGTGCGTCACCACCAGCACCTGCGCGCTTCCCGCCAGGCGGTGCAGCCGCTCGCCGATCGCTGCCGCCACAGCGCCGCCGGTGCCGGTATCGATCTCGTCGAAAATCAGTGTCGGCACCGAGCGCACGCTGGAGAGCGCCACTTTCATCGCCAGCATGAAGCGCGACAGCTCGCCCCCGGAGGCGATCTTGCTGAGCGGCGCGTAGGCGACCTCTTTGGTACCTTTGGTGACGTTGGTGGCGCATTCGAAATGCACCAGATCAACGCCTGATTCCGACCAGTTTGTCTCTTCCTGGGGTTCAAGGCGCACGCGGAAGCGCGTGCCTTCCATCCGGAGCGGCTTCAGCTCGGCCTCGATGGCTTTTTCCAGTTTAGCGGCTGCCTTCCTGCGGCTCTCCGACAACCTGCCAGCAACCCCCAGGAACGCCGTCCGCGCTTCGGCCGCCCGCTGCGCCACCGCCTGCAGCCGGTGCTCCTGAGAATCGATCAACGAGAGCTTCTCCACCACTTCCTGATAAAGCTGCGGCAGCTCATCGACCGGCAGGTTGTATTTGCGACCCGCTGCCTTCAGCGCGAACAGCCGTTCCTCCACCTGTTCCAGCTTTTCAGGATTGAACGTGGCGTCCTGCCCAATCTTTTCCAGCGCAAACAGCGCCTCCTCCACCTCGATCGCCGCCTTGTCGAGTCCATCGCTGATGCTGTTAAAAGCAGACGTCTGGGTGAGCGGAGAACGCGACAGCGTGCGCTGGGCGCCGCGCAATGCCGCCACCACGCCCTTGCCGTTCAGCTCCCCGATCACCTCGTTCAGTACAGCGAACAGCTTCTCGCTCTGCATCATGACGGTACGCTGCTGGCTCAAGGCCTCTTCTTCGCCCGCTTTGGGATCGAGCTGCTTCAGCTCACTCCGCATATGCTGCAAATATTCCTGCTCGCGCGCCGTCTGCTGGATGCTGGCTTGCAGCTGCTCCACCTCATCGTTCACCATGCGCCACTGGCGATAGGCCCCAGCCACCTCCTTGCGCTGCATCAGCAGCCGGCCGTAATCGTCCAGCAGTGCGCGGTGTAGTCCCATATCCTGCAGGCTTCTCTGGTCGTGCTGGCCGTGCACCTCGACCAGCGTCTCACCTAGCTTCTTGAGACCGGCGACCGTCACCGGCTGGTCGTTGACCAGGCAGCGCCCTTTGCCATCGGCACTCAAGCTGCGACGAAGAATAACGGTATCCGCCGGTTCCAGCTCCAGCTCCCGCATGACCGCCTGCGCCGGCTCATTATCGGCAATGTCGAATTCGGCGGTGACACTGCCCTGCATTTCCCCCGAGCGGACCAGCAGGCTGTCGGCGCGCGCGCCGAGCACCAGCCCCAGCGCATCGAGCAGGATGGATTTTCCTGCTCCGGTCTCGCCCGACAGCACGCATAAGCCGCGCGCGGGCGCGATCTCACACGCTTCGATCAGGACGATGTTGCGGATGGATAGCTGATTCAGCATAGCTTATTATGGAATGAAATAATCCCACCAGGGCGATTCGCTGTCGCGCGGCTCGCCCGGCAGGGATTCATCGTAGCCCTTTTCCTCGTCGGAAGCGTCCTCCTGCCTGATATCTTCGCCGGTCATCAGCTTATAGGTATCGCGGTACCATATGCTGTTGGGGAAATTGTGGCCGAGCACGGCGGCGTAGCGCTTGGCTTCCTCGGTTACGCCGAGTTTCAGATAGCTCTCCACCAGCCGATGCAACGCTTCCGGGGCATGGTTAGTGGTCTGGAAATTTTCGACCACGGTGCGGAAGCGGTTGATGGCGGCGATGTAGTTCTCCTGCCGCTGATAGTAGCGCCCGACCTGCATTTCCTTGCCCGCCAGGTGATCGACCGTCAGATCGAGCTTGATCTTGGCGTCGCGGGCATACTCGCTGTCGGGAAAGCGTCGGATGACCTCGCGCAGCGCCTGCATGGCCTGCTCGGTGGCTTTCTGGTCGCGGCCGACATCGGAGATCTGGTCGTAATAGCACAAGGCGATGAGATAATAGGCGTACGGTGTCGATTCATCGCTCGGATACAGCTTGACGAAACGCTCGAGCGTCGCCACGGCAGCGGGATAATCTTCGGCCTGGTAACTGGCGTAGCCGGCCATCACCTGCGCCTGGGTAGCCCATTCGGATGCCGGGTACTGGCGCTCCACCTCCTCGAAGGCTTTGACCGATTCCTTGTAATTGCCCTCGTCGAACAGGGCCAGCGCCTCTTCATACAGCACTTCCGCACTGGCGGGAGGCTTGGGCGCAGCCTCATCACTGTCGCCGCAGGCGGCAAGCAGCAGCAAGGCGAGAACGGCGGCAAGCGGTAATTTACGGGTCATGAAGGCCTCTTTGCCGTTTGTTATATCAGGCAAAACTCAGGCTGTACAAGCGAATTTGGCGGGATCAGAGGTAGGCTTCGGTCAATGGACGCCGGGTAACAAACACCGGTTCCGGCGTCTTTCCAAGGCGGGAAACGGCATAGGCCGAATGATCGGCCAGCAATGCGCGCAGCAGCTTGTTATTGATCGCGTGTCCAGGCCGTACGAAGCTGAAGTGACCGTCGATACGGCAACCGGCAAGATACAGGTCACCCACGCAATCCAGCGCCTTGTGCCGCACGAATTCATCCGCATAGCGCAGGCCGCCTTCGTTCAGCACACCGTCCTTCCCGACGACAATGGCGTTGTCGAGCGAGCCGCCGAGCGCCAGCCCCATCTCGCGCAGCGCCATCACCTCGTGCTCGAAGCCGAAGGTGCGGGCGCGCGACAGCGCCTGCTTGAAGCTGGTTTCGCGGAAGTCATAATACGATACCTGGCGGTTGATGACCGGATTGTCGAATTCAATTTCAATACTGATGGTGCAACCCTCATCGCCTTCCAGATTCGGCTCGACACGCGCCACGTTCCCGCCATCGCGCACTTCGACGGGCTTCAGGACACGCAGAATGCGGCGCGGCGCCGGGAGAACGACTTGTCCCGCACATTCAAGCATAAAGACGAATGGTTCCGAGCTGCCGTCCATGATCGGCACTTCCGGCCCGTCCAACTCCACCACGGCATTATCTATCCCCACACCCCACAGCGCCGCCATCAGATGCTCGATGGTGGAGACGGTGACGCCGTAGCGGTTGGCGATGGTGGTACCCAGGCGGGTTTCGCACACGGCATCATACCGCGCCGGAACGAAAGCCTGTTCCAGCGGCACATCGAGCCGCTTGAAGACGATGCCGGTATCGGCACCGGCCGGATAAATGGTCATGCCGACCTGGCTGCCGCTATGCAGCCCGACGCCAAGGCAGGAGACTTTACTGGCGAGAGTAGTCTGGCGGGTATTATTCACTATCCATCCATTGTCTGGTTATCCGCCTACCAATCTACGGAGCCAAGGGTGGATTTTCAAATCACTGTTTATTGCAGTTTGTTACAAGCTAGCGGTTTTTATTAATAAAATATGCTTTTTTGGTCGCTTTTTATTACTTCTTTCTAAAGATCGCCAAGATGCTTTAACTTTTCGCGTGGACAGGCGATGACATCGTGGATTTTGGGGGACCGGCGGTAATCGAACGGTGCCAGCCGGTAGCGCCCGCTATCATGTCGGCCCATGGCGAAGTAGAAGAAATCATACTCCGGCGGGAACAGCGCGGCAAAGGCTGCCGCCCCCGCCAAGGTCCGACGCGTCGTCGGCGACAACTCGACGATGATCAGTGGCCGGTCGCGTAGAAGCATCTCCTTCAGGCCAATCAGCACGGGTTTTTCATAACCCTCTACATCGATTTTGATGATATCGATCCGGCCAATGCCCGTTTCCCGGACCACCTCGTCGCCGCGTTTCAGCTGCATGTCGCCGAGATAGCGGCTGTCCGGCTTGTGGTCCTGGCGGAAGGATGACGCGCCGAGATTGCTGTCAGGGGCGGCATAAAACGGAAGGGCTTTTTCCGCATCGGACAGGCCGAACGGATACACGGTGATATTGGCAATACCGTTCAGCGCCACATTGGCCTCCATCTGCTTTCGCACACGTTCGAACGGTTCAAACGCATGCACTCGCTCGGCGTATTGCGACATGAACAGCGCGTGGTTTCCCGCATTGGCGCCGATATCCATAAACACCGGCAGCGACTCGAGTCGCTGCGCATAATCGCGCAGCAGGGACAGCATGTATTTCTCATAGGCGCCGCAAAAATATACCATACGATCAATATAATTGCCGGCGTTCCCACGAAAGCGCAGGCCGCTGCGGTTTTGGAAAAAATCCGTTTCAAAAGGAAAATCGGCGAGCATTGCCGGATAGAGCCGCTTGATAACCGATCGGCGCGCTTTATAGGGCAGCAAACGCTGCCGGGAAAGCCAGAGGGCAAATACTTGCGGAAGGGAGGTGGGTTTCATAATTCGCTAGGCTGAGCAAAGCGCACCGCTTTTCGAGAACCGCAGCGGAGCGTACATCTTAGTACGTGAGCAGCGGAAGCGCAGAAAAGCAAGAAGATTTGCCAGCCTGGTAGAATTATCAGTTGGCTTGTCTACGCAAGAAGGCGGGAATGTCCAGATACTGATCCTCATCCACCACCGGCGGCTTGGGCTGAGGTTTTTCCTCGACCTGCACGGTCTTCTGGACAACCTGCACGCGCTCGGCCATCTGCGGGCGGGGCATTTCCTCAGGACGAGCCGACAGGGCGCGGCCTACATCGGCCATGCGCTGGAAGAAACCCCGGCCCGGCTGATGGGTCTCGCGCACTTCGCGGTATTCCTGACGCACCATGTGATGATGATGCATGGCAGGGCGGGCTTCCTGCTTCGGCGCGGTGGAAGCTGCTTCGCGCATCGCGGAACGCTCTTCGATGTCGAATTGCTCGTACTGCGTTTGCTGCGGTGCCGGTTCTTCCTGCTCAGACTCCCGTGCTTCAACGCGCACTGCAGCGGCAGCGGTGCGCTGCTCGGCGATCGGACGCATGGATGCCACAGGCTGCGGCATTTCCCGCACCGGCTCATAGGGAGCGCGGGCGGCAGGCTTGGGCGCCTCGGGACGGGCGTTGGCATAGGGCAGCGGCTTACGCGTTTCCGGCGCGGCAGGTTTCTGGCTGCCGCCGGTGGCGCTTTGCATCTGGGCATCGATGCCGGTGGCGACCACGGAAACGCGCATGCGGCCTTCCATGGCGTCGCTGAAAGTCGAGCCGAAGATGATGTTGGCCTCGGGATCGACTTCCTCGCGCACGCGGTTGGCGGCTTCGTCAACCTCGAACAGCGTCATGTCCGGCCCGCCGGTGATGTTGATCAGCAAGGCGCGGGCGCCTTTCAGCGACACATCATCCAAGAGCGGGTTGGAGATGGCAGCCTCGGCGGCTTCGACGGCGCGGCGATCGCCCGTCGCTTCGCCGGTACCCATCATCGCCTTGCCCATCTCGCGCATGACGGTGCGGATATCGGCGAAGTCGAGGTTGATCAGGCCGGGCTTGACCATCAGGTCGGTGACGCCGCGCACGCCGGAATGCAGCACTTCGTCGGCCATTTTGAAGGCGTCGGCAAAAGTGGTTCGCTCATTGGCGATGCGGAATAAATTCTGGTTGGGGATGATAATCAGCGTATCGACGAATTCCTGCAATTCCTTCAGACCTGATTCGGCCAGCTTCATGCGGTGCGAGCCTTCGAACTGGAACGGCTTGGTGACCACCGCCACCGTCAGAATACCCTGCTCCTTGGCGATGCGCGCCACGACGGAGGCAGCACCGGTGCCGGTGCCGCCGCCCATGCCGGCGGTGATGAACACCATGTTGGAGCCTTCGATATAGGCCGAGATCTCTTCGCGCGCCTCTTCCGCCGCTGCGCGGCCGACTTCCGGGTTGGCGCCTGCACCCAGGCCCTTGGTGATGCCAGCGCCGAGCTGGATGGTGCGTTCGGTCAGCGAATGGTCGAGCGCCTGCGCGTCGGTATTGGCGACCACGAAATTGACGCCTTCGAGCTGCGAGGCGATCATGTTGTTGACCGCGTTGCCGCCGGCGCCGCCGACGCCGATGACCGTAATGGTCGGGCGCAGAATTTCGGCCTGGTTGGGCAGGTGCAGGTTAATGGTCATGCGCAGCTCCTTAACTATTGGTAGCAAATGGTACTGATTCTGCACATATATTGACTATTTTTCCCCAAATTACCACCAGATTTTGTGGGGTATAGTAATTTTTTTGTCATCCCATTGCAGGTTGGGAGACGATCAAAAATTCTCCTTAAACCAGTTCACCACCTTCTCGAACCCGGCGGTGAGGCCGCCGCGGTGGCGGTGGGCGTCGAACATTTGCTCTTCCATCGGCTTCTTGGTGACATATTCGAGCATGCCGAGCGCGGTGGCGAAAGCCGGGCCGCTGACCGCTTCGGCCAGCCCCGGGAGGCTGCGCGGCCTGCCTAACCGGACCTGCTTGCCAAGCAGCGTGGCCGCCATATCGCGCACGCCGAGCAGCTGGGAAGCCCCCCCGGTCAGCACCACGCGCTTGCCGGCATGGGCAGAGGCGCCGCTGATCTCGATCTTGCCGCGGATCATCTCGAAGATTTCCTCGATGCGCGGGCGGATGACCCCGACCAGCATTGAGCGCGGCAGGGTATTGGCCACCCCCGCTTCCTCTTCACCGAGCGGCGGCACCTCGATCATCACCTGGTCGTCGCGTGCCGAGATGATGGCGCTGCCATGCAGGGTTTTCAGGCGCTCGGCATGCGCCAGGCTGGTCGAGAGCCCGCGCGCGATGTCGTTGGTGACATGCATGCCGCCGACCGGGATGGCATCGGTATAGACGTTGCGGCCGCCGCTGAATACGGCGAAGCTGGTCACCCCTCCCCCCATGTCGATCAGCGTGACGCCGAGCTGCTTCTCGTCCTCCTCCAGCACGGAAAGGCCCGAGGCGTATGGGCTGGCGATGTATTCCTCGACGTTAAGGTGGCAGCGGGCGACGCAATGCGCCAGGTTGCGCGTAATGCTGGGCAGGCCGGTGATGATATGCAAATCGGCGCCGAGCTTCTTGCCGAACATCTTGCGCGGGTCGGAGATGCCGCGCGCACCGTCGAGATAATACGACACCGGGATGCAGTGAATGATGTCGCTCTCATTGTGCGCGATGGAAGCGCGGCCCTGCTCGATGATGTCCATGATGTCGCGGTCGGTCACTTCCTCGCCGAGCATCGCCATTTCGACCGTGACATTGCGCGAGGTCAAATTGCCGCCCGACAGGCTCACCAGCACGTCCTCGACCGTCTCACCCGCCATCTGCTCGGCAGCGTGCACGGCGGCAATGATTGAAGCTTCGGCTTCGGCGAAATCGGTGATGATGCCCGAGCGGATACCTTTCGACAGCTGGTGGCCGATGCCGGCGATGCGGATCTCCCCCGCCGAATCGACCTGGGCGATGAAACAGGCGATCTTGGTGGTGCCGATATCGAGGACGGCAAGGCTGCCGGCGGCGCCGTGGCGTAAGGGAGTGGTATTCTTGGTCATAGGGCGATCAGGTTTCTCTGGCATGGGTGACGGTTGCCGGCAGGTTCGCCGGTGCCACCTTAATAAACATTTTACCTTCCAGGCGCAAGTCGATCACCTGCACGTCGCGATCCAGCACCTGCTCGCGGACAGCCACTTCGGCCAGCTTCTTCCATGCGTCGGACGGGTTTTCCTCGGGCAGCTTGACGTCCACCGTGCCGCGGGCGCTGGACAGGCGGATATTCCAGCGGCGCTCTCCCGCGCGCGTAGCGGCGACGAAACGCCGCGCCAGGGTCGGGTCGGTGGCCAGAATGGCCATCAGCTCGCCGACATGCTGCGGCGCATCCGAGCCGACAATCAGCGGCAAGTGTTTGTACGGCGCCAGGTCGAGGTCGCCCATGACGACACCGTTATCATCGACCAGCGCCAGCTTGCCCTGATGCTGCCAGATGGCCACCGGCTCGCGCTCAACAATGCGCACATACAGGGTGCCCGGCAGCGAGCGCTCGACGGCGGCGAACTTGATGCTCTGGATACGTTCCAGCCGCCCGCGCATGTCGTCCAGCGACAGCTGCAGGATCGGCGCACCCTTTTTCACGCCGAGCGCCTTCTGGATATCGCCCATGGCGGTGCGGTTGCGGCCTTCGAGATAGAGCGCCTGCACGGTAAATCCGGCGCGCCCGGTAAGCTGGTACATACCGTCGGCCATCGCCTGCGCCGTGCGCTCTGCGGCGCCGGAATGCCAGGCCCAGATGCCGCCTCCCAGGAGAACGGTGCCGAGCAGCCCGCTGCCGAAGAGTGTCAGCTTGCGCAGCAGCGCCTTGCGCTTCTTACGCGCCGCCTTGTCGCGCATGATCTGCTGCGACTGGCGCTGCCGTGCGGTCATCCTGGCGCTTCTTTTCCTAGCCATGCGGGCTTTCCTCGCGCAATCCCCTCTCCCACTTGTGGGAGAGGGTTAGGGTGAGGGCACTTACTTTCTTACGGCACGAAGCGCCCTCACCCCGGCCCTCTCCCGTAAACGGGAGAGGGAGTTTACTTTTCCTACCCATATGCCGCCCCCTCTACCAGCTCTTGTACCAGCTTATTGAAGGAAATACCAGCATGGGCAGCGATTTCGGGCGAGAGGGAGAGCGCCGTCATGCCGGGCTGGGTATTGACCTCCAGCAGGTAGAAGTCCTTGTCGTCGTAGCGGAAATCGGCACGCGACAGGCCGCGGCAGCCCAGCGCCAGATGCGCCTTCAGCGCTAGTTCCATGACTTCCGCGTACCTGTCCTCGGGCAGCGGCGCCGGGCAGAGATGCTCGGTGACGCCATCAGTATATTTATGCTCGTAATCGTAAAAGCCGGTTTTAGGGCGTATCTCGGTGACGCCCAGCGGGCGGTTATTCAGCACGGCGACGGTGATCTCCCGTCCGGCGATATATTCCTCGACCAGCCAGTAATCCCCTTCCCCCTTGAAAACCGGGCGATCGCCGTCGCGCACGATGGTCACCCCGACGCTCGAGCCCTCATTGGCGGGCTTTACGACATAAGGACGTTTCATGGGATCCGCCTTAAGCAGCTCGGCGCGCGTCACCACCTTACCTTGCGGGCAGCGCAACCCCGCCGCCTCGAACACCACCTTCGCCATCGGCTTGTCCATCGCCAGCGCCGAGGCCAGCACTCCAGAATGGGTGTAAGGGATTTTCATCAGATCAAGCAGCCCCTGCAGCGTGCCGTCCTCGCCGAAGCGGCCATGCAGCGCGTTGAACACCGCGTCCGGCTTCGCCTTCTCCAGCGCCTCGACCAGCGCAGCCGCACTCATGTCCGGCGCCATGTCGATCGCCGTCACCTGATGGCCAAGCTCGGTAAGCGCCTTCGTCACCGCCTTGCCGCTATTCAGCGACACTTCACGCTCCGTCGACCAGCCGCCTAATATGACTGCAATGTGTTTTTTGCTCATGATTCTTTCGTATTTTTATTGGTGATAATCGGTTTCCTCATTACAAACTGCTGACCAATCCACAGCGCCTTTATCTCTTGTCTTACTTTATATAGAGCAATGGTTAAAACCCCACCCAATATGATCTTAAAGGTAAGATTTGACGATAAAAAGAGAAACACAATCCATCCCGCAAAAATGAAACCAAAAATAATGAGTCCAATGTGTTTTTTATTACTCATTCTTTTTCCCTTACTTCGTCATCCCGGCGCAAGCCGGGATCCCGTTTATAAATGGACTGGATTCCGGCTTGCGCCGGAATGACGGTTACTTTGGCTTCCCTATCCTCTTAATTTCCCACTCCAGCGTAATGCCGGTTTTTTCCTTCACGCGCCGAATGACTTCCTCACCGAGCATTTCCAAATCGCGCGCCGTGGCATTGCCCGTGTTGATGAGGAAGTTGCAGTGTTTCTCCGACACCTGCGCGCCGCCGACGGTTAGGCCGCGGCAGCCCGCCCGATCAATCAATTCCCATGCCTTATGGCCCTCGGGATTCTTGAAGGTGCTGCCGCCGGTGCGCGAGCGCACGGGCTGCGTCTCCTCGCGGGCGAATGTGATTTCATTGATTTTTTCTGCAATCGCTGCCCTGTCGCCGGGCAACGCCTTGAAGACAGCGCGGGTGACGATGGCGCCTTCGGGCAATGCGCTGCTACGGTAAGAAAATCCAAGTTCAGCATTATTCAACGTGCGGATCTTCCCGCTGCGCTCGACGATCTCGGCTTCCACCAGCACCTGTGCCGTATCGTTGCCATAGGCCCCGGCGTTCATGCGTACCGCGCCGCCGACCGTGCCGGGAATGCCCGCGAAAAACTCCAGTCCCGAAAGCCCCTGCTCACACGCGAACTGCGCCAGGTGGATATCGAGGCACGCCGCGCCGACAGTGAGTAATATGTCATCCTGAGCGGAGCGAAGCGGAGTCGAAGGATCTTCCTTCGGCGCAGGGAAAAAAGATCCCTCGACTTCGCTCGGGATGACAAGGCTGGTAAACCCCCGCCCCAGCTTCACCACCACGCCGTCGATGCCGCCGTCGCGCACAATCACATTCGAGCCGACGCCGAGCACCGTGACCGGCACTTCCGGCGGCAGCAACCGCAGGAAGGAAGCTAAATCATCGGCGTTTTCCGGCTTGAACAGCCACTCGGCCGGACCGCCGACGCGGAACCAGTTGGTTTTCGACAGGTCGGCATTTGGGCGAAGCCGTTCCTGGAATTGTGCAAAAGGCGGGGTCTGTAAAATATGGAATGGCGACATTCTTTCCCCTGCCGCCATCATGACGCCGCCTTCTTTTTGCCGAGCTTTTTCATCTCATCGGGCAGCGCATAGGCCCATTTGGTAATGGATCCGGCCCCAAGGCATACCGCCATATCGCCTTTTCCCGCCACCGACGCCACCGTCTCCGCCAGCGCTTCGGGAGATTCAAGCTTCAGCACATGCCGGTGCCCCGCGGAACGCAGGCCTTCGACCAGCTTATCGGCGGAAATGCCTTCGATCGGTTCTTCCCCCGCACTGTAAACATCGGCCACGATCACCGTATCGGCGTCGTTGAAACAGGTACAGAAATCATCGAACAAATCGCGCAGGCGCGTGTAGCGGTGCGGCTGCACCACGGCGATGACTTTGCCACCGCCATGGTCCTGCGCGCCGCGCGCGGCTTTGAGCGTCGCCGCAATTTCGACCGGATGGTGCCCGTAATCGTCGATCACCGTGATGCCCAGCGCCTCGCCGGTTTTGGTGAAGCGTCGCTTGACGCCCTCGAAACCCTTCAGTGCCGCGACGATGGCCTTGTCGGACATTTTCAGTTCCAGTCCGACGGTGATCGCCGCCAGGGCGTTGCGCACGTTATGGTGTCCGTGCATCGGCAGCAGGATATTCTCAATGGTGCGCCCCTCTTCCTGACCGCGCGCCGCGATTTCAATGCTGAATATTTCCCCCTCCGCCGTGGTGCTGAGATCGAAAGCGCGGATATCGGCCTGCGGGTTGGTGCCGTAGGTGATGATGCGCCGGTCGTTGATGCGCGCGGCCAGCGCCTGCACTTCCGGATGGTCGATGCAGAGCACGGCAAAACCGTAGAACGGCAGATTGGTGAGGAACGTCCCGAAGGCTTCCTTGACGCGGTCGAACGAGCCGTAATGGTCGAGATGCTCCGGGTCGATATTGGTGACGACGGCGATGGTGGCGGGCAGCTTGGTGAAGGTGCCGTCCGATTCGTCGGCCTCGACCACCATCCATTCGCCGCCGCCGAGATAGGCGTTGGTGCCGCGCCCGTTGATGATACCGCCATTGATGACCGTCGGCTCCAGCTTCGCCGCTTCCAGCATGGCGGCGGTCAGCGCCGTCGTCGTCGTCTTGCCGTGCGTGCCGGCCACGGCAATGGCGATCTTCAGGCGCATCAGTTCGGCCAGCATCTCGGCGCGACGCACCACCGGCAGGCGATTTGCCCGCGCCGCATCCAGCTCCGGGTTGCCGGTCTTCACCGCCGAGGAAATCACCACCACCGCCGCTCCCTCAACCTGCTCCGCCTGGTGGCCGATGAATATCCGGATGCCCTTATCCTTCAGGCGCTGCGTGTTGTAGCTTTCGGAAGCATCCGATCCCTGCACCTTGTAGCCCAGGTTATGCAACACCTCGGCAATGCCGCTCATGCCGATACCGCCGATACCAATGAAATGGATGACGCCGACATCGAGCGGCAGCTTATGCGATACCGGCAGCGCCTTCAGCGACTTGGGAATAGGATTCATGCGGCGGCCTCCTTCGTGGAACGTGACGCGGCGAATGCGGCAGGTGTTTTTTCTTCGCCTTTTTCCAGATGCCACGTGCGACGTGCCGCGTTTCCTCCCGCAGTCTCCAATACCAGCGCGGCCAGCTTTTCCGCTGCATCAGGAGAACCTAGCTTGCGGGCGCTCTCGGCAGCTTTTGCAAGCGCCGACGGAGCGGTAAGAAAAGCCTCCAGCCGAGCCGCCAGCGAGGCCGCGGCAAAGCCATCCTGCGTCATCACCCAGCCCCCGCCGACATCCTCCAGCGCATTGGCGTTGAAATACTGGTGGTTGTCCATAGCATGCGGCAAGGGCACCAAGATGGCGGGTCTTCCCGCCACCGCCAGTTCCGACACGGTGGACGCGCCGGCGCGGGCGATGACCAGATGGCTGCCGGCCAGCCGCGCCGGCAGATCGGCAAAGAACGTCGCCAGATCGGCATTGACGCCCAGCTGCTGATACGCGGCGCGCGTGGCTTCGAGATCGGCTTCGCGGCATTGCTGGTCGATCCGCACACGCGCCCGCAGCACGCCCGGCAGCGCCGCGATGGCAGCCGGCACGATCTCGCTGAGCACGTGCGCCCCTTGGCTTCCGCCAGTCACCAGGATACGCACCATACCATCCTGCGCTACGGTCGGATACGGCACGTGCTGCAATGCCCGTACGCTGGCGCGCACCGGGTTGCCGGTGACGGTGACCTTACCCTGATCCCTATCGGACAGCATCAACGTCGCCGGGAAGGACGCAGCGATCCGGTCAACGCGATGGGCGAGCAAGCGGTTGGCGCGCCCCAGCACGGAGTTCTGCTCATGGATGATGGTGGGAATGCGCATCCCGGTGGCGGCATAGACGGTGGGGAAAGAAGGGTAGCCGCCGAAGCCTACTACCGCTTTCGGATGCAAATCGCGCAGGATCCGTCGCGACTGGAAGACGCCGAGCACCAGCCCCGCCATCCCCATCGCTTTACGCAGCGGGTTACCGTGCGGCGTGGACACGCGGATCGTTTTCTTCTCGACCTGCGACAGCGCGCCGGTGGTGAAATGCCCGAAACGGCGGTCGGTGACCAGCACCACGCGCTCGCCCAGCTGCATCAGCGCTTCGGCCAGCGCCTCGGCCGGGAAAATATGGCCGCCGGTGCCGCCCGCCGCCAGTACGACCGGCTGTTTATCCCCTTGTGTCATGAGTGCTTCGCCGCCTCGGCAGATAGATATGCTTGTAGATGCCGTATATACTAATCAAAGCCCACGCCGCTTCAAGCAGAAACGCCGGCAGGTTCCAGTGCACCAGCAGGGATATCATTACCAGCAGCGAGCCTGCCAGATTGAGCCCCAGGTAAGGAAAGCCGTTATGGGTAACGGTCCCTTTCTGCAGCATGAAATAAGCAGCAAGAAAGCAGACGACGCCGATGATGCCTAAGATATCGGAAACAATAATCACTTCTGCTGCCCGAATTTGCGGCGGGTCAGCGCCAGCATCATGCCCATGCCCAAGGCAATGGCGATGACCGACGAGCCGCCGTAGCTCAAAAAAGGCAGCGTCATGCCTTTGGCAGGCAGCAGGTTCACTGCCACGCCCATGTTGACTACCGCCTGGATGCCGAACTGCGCCAGCAGGCCCGCCACCCCGAGCACGATAAAGAGATCATTCTCCTGCCAGACGCGCGACAGTCCGCGCAGCACGATGAAAGCGAACAGGCAGACGATCAGCACGCAGAGGATGACGCCGAACTCCTCGCCTGCCACCGAGAAAATGAAATCCGTATGCGAGTCGGGCAGCGATTGCTTCACTTCCCCTTCGCCCGGCCCGCGGCCAAGCAGTCCGCCGCTCTTGAACGCTTCCAGCGAGCGGCTGATCTGGTAATTGTCGCCCGAGGCCGGATCCAGAAAGCTGTCGATGCGGCGGGTCACGTGGGGAAACGCATGATAGGCGCCGAATATGCCCGCCACCCCCAGCGCTCCCATAATGAATACCCAGACGAAAGGCAGCCCGGCCAGAAATAGCTGGATCGCCCACATGACGGTAACGGTAAGGGTCATGCCGACGTCGGGCTGCAGGAGCAGCAGCGCCACTACCAGCAGGTACAGTCCGATGGCGACGCGATAGCCGGGAAAACCGACGCGGCGATGGTTCTCGGCGCATACCCAGGCCATGACGATGGCAAAGCAGGGCTTCAGGAACTCCGAAGGCTGAACGGAGAACCCAGCTATGTCGATCCAACGGCGGGCGCCTTTGATCTCCGTGCCCAGGAACAATGTCAGCGCCATCAGCGCCAGACTGACGCAGAAGCCGATCACCGACACCCGGCGGATCAGCATGGGCGGCAGCAGCGACACAATGAACATCACGATGAGCCCGAGCAGCAGGAAAATCTCGTGGCGGTGGACGAAATGGAACGGCGGCAGGTCAAGCCGCTTGGCGACCGGCGGGCTGCCGGCGGCGACGAGGACCGAACCGATGGCGACGAGTGTCAACAGCGCAAACAGATTGAGCCGGTCAACCGTCCACCACCAGCGTCCAAGCAACGAGGTATTGGTGCGGTCAAGCCGCATGTCAGGCGACTTCCCACTTGATCGCCAGCGCCTCCACGAAGCGGCAGAAGGCATCGCCGCGCGCCTCGAAATTCTTCCATTGGTCGAACGAGGCGCAGGCGGGAGAAAGCAGCACCACGGCATTCTCGATACGGTCAGCGAAAGCAAGCGCCGCCGCTTCCTTGACCGCCGCCTTGAGCGTACCGCAATGGGTGTAAGGCACCCGGCCCTCCAGCGTGGCCGCAAAGGCGTTTTCCGATTCCCCGATCAGGAAGGCATGCACAATGCGCGGGAAATACTGGGCGAGCGCGTCAATCCCGCCCGCCTTCGGGCGGCCGCCGACGATCCAGTAAATATTCCGGTAGGGGGCCAGCGCGTTGGCGGTGGCTTCGGCATTGGTTGCCTTGCTATCGTTGATGAAGCGCACGCCGCGGATCGTCGCCACCTGCTGCAGGCGGTGCCGCAGCCCCCCGTAGCTCTGCATGGCCTGATAAATCGCATCCGGACCAAGGCCGGCGGCGCGGGCGATGGCATAGGCGACAGCGGCATTCTGCCAGTTATGCCGGCCGGTCAGCGTAACAATGGGATTCAGATCGAAGCGGCGGGATTCCCGAACATCGTACAGCACGCCTTCGCGCACATAAACGCCCTGCGTCTCCTTGGCGCCGGACACTTCCACCACCTGCTGGGCCTTGCGCTTTTTCAGTTCCAGACCGAGCCCATCGGTATGGTCGTCATCGATAGCAAGGACAGCCACGTCGCCCGCCTCTTGGCGGTCGAAGATATGTTTCTTGGCGGCAACGTAAGCTTCCATCGAGCCATGGCGGTCGAGATGATCCGGCGTGGCGTTCAGCATCGCGGCGATAGTGAAGCGCGTCGTCTTTACCAGATCGAGCTGGTAGGAAGACAGTTCCAATACGTACGTTCCGTCACTCTCCAGCGGCTTCAGCGACAGCGCCGCCGTGCCGAGATTGCCGCCAATCTGGACATTGCCCCCCGCCGCCGCCAGGATGTGGCCGGTCAGCGCCGTGGTCGTCGATTTGCCGTTGGTGCCGGTGATGCCGATATAGCGCGCCTTCGGGCAGGCACGAAACAGCAGCTCGATATCGCCGATGACGGGACATTCATGCTTTTGCGCCAGCACCACCGACGGGTGCGGCTTTGGATATGTCAGCGGTACGCCCGGGCTTAAAATCAGTGCCTTCAGCTCCTTCCACGGCCAGTCGGCGAATGCCGCCAGCTTCGCCGCCGGATATGCCGCGGCGGCACGGGCGCAGCTTGTCTCGCGGTCGTCCCACGCATAAACATCGGCGCCGCCGGCCAGCAATGCGGCGAGCGTGGCGTCGCCGGCCTTGCCCAGACCAAATACACCGACTTTTTTTCCGGAATACTCCGACACGATAATCATGGCTATCTCAGTTTTAAGGTGGCTAATCCCAACAATGCAAAAATGCAGGCGATAATCCAGAAGCGGATGACGATGGTGGGCTCCTTCCAGCCCAGCTTCTCAAAATGATGATGGATCGGGGCCATGTGGAACACGCGCTTGCCACGGGTCTTGTAGGAGGCGACCTGGATGATGACCGACACCGCCTCGATCACAAACAACCCACCGATGATGGCCAGCACCAGCTCATGCTTGGTGATGACGGCGATGGCGCCGAGCGAGCCGCCGAAGGCGAGGCTGCCCGTATCGCCCATGAATACCTGCGCCGGCGGCGCGTTGAACCACAGGAAGCCGAGGCTGGCCCCGACCAGCGCCGCGCAGAATACCGCCAGCTCGCCCGAACCGGGAATGAAATGCAGCTGCAGGTAATTGGCGAACACGGCATTGCCGACCAGGTAGGCGATCAGCGCGAAGCAGCCGGCAACGATCATGATCGGCACGATGGCCAGCCCGTCCAGCCCGTCGGTGAGGTTCACCGCATTCGACGCGCCGACCAGCACGATCAGCACGAACGGGATATAGAACAGCCCGGCATGGATCAGGACATCCTTGAAGAACGGCACGGCGATGGCCCCTCCCATGCCCGGCGGCGCGACATATTGCACGGCGATACCCGCGATGAGCGCGATCAGCGTCTGCGCCACCAGCTTGCGCCGCGAAGACAGCCCTTTGCTGTTGCGCTTAGTCAGCTTGAGATAGTCGTCGAAGAAGCCGATCAGTCCGAACCCGACCGTCACCAGCAGCACGATCCAGATGTATTTGTTGGCCAGGTCCGCCCACAGCAGCGTTGAAACGCTTACCGCCAGCAGGATCATCATGCCGCCCATGGTCGGTGTGCCTTTCTTGGTCAGCAGGTGCGACTCCGGCCCGTCGATGCGGATCGGCTGCCCTTCGGCCTGCTTCGATTTCAGCCAGCGGATGATCTTCGGTCCCAGCCAGAAGCTTAGGAGCAGCGCCGTGAACACCGCGCCGCCGCTGCGAAACGTCAGATAACGGAACAGGTTGAAGAGGGTGAAATCATTGGCCAGCGGAGCAAGCAGGTTATACAGCATGTTTCTTCTCCTTCGCCGCGGAAGCGGGGCCGGCAAGCGCTTTGGCCAGTTCGTACATCTTACTGCCGTGCGAGCCTTTGACCAGCAGAATATCGCCGTCACGCAGTTCCTTCTGCAATATCGGCAGCAGTGCCGGGACCGTATCGGCATGACCGAGGCGCATCGCCTGCGGCAGCGCGTCGTAAAGATGCCGCATTAGGCTGCCGGCGGTAAACACCCCGTCAAAACCGTGATGCTCGAGGTCAGGCGCCAGCGATGCATGCAGCGACGGCGCCTGCGCTCCCAGCTCCAGCATATCGCCCAGCGCCGCCAGTTTACGCCCCTGACCGGCATGCGCCTTCCATACCTCCGCCGTCTTGGCGAATCCGGCGCGCATCGACGCAGGGCTCGCATTATAACTGTCATCGATCAGGATGGCGTCGCCGCCCTTCACCGCTAGCGGCACCAGCCGGCCGCGCCCTTCCGGTTCGCGGAAGGCCACCAATGCGCGGGCAGATTTCGTGACATCGAGCCCGAGCGCCTGCACCGCCGCCAGCGTCAGCAGCGAAGACAGCGCCCAGTGCCGCCCGGTGGCGGCCAGGGTGTAGTCCAAAACCTTGCCGCTTATGTCGGCGCTGACGATGGCGCCTCCCGATCCCGATCCGTAATCGCGAAGGCGGCACTCCGCCTTGGTATGTTCGCCAAAGGTAATGATATTGGCGACACGGCAGGCCCTGGCCTGCTTCACCAGCGTGGGATAGGAGGCATTGTCCCGGTTCAGCACCGCGACGCCGTTTGGGTCCAGCCCCGTAAAAATTTCTGCCTTGGCGAGAGCGATCTCCTCCAGCGAATCAAAGAACTCGATATGCACTGCCTCCACGCCGGTAATCGCCGCCACGTGCGGGCGCACCAGGCGCGTCAACCGTGCAATCTCCCCGGCATGATTCATCCCCATCTCGAATACGGCAAAGGGCATGGCAGGCGCGAGATTGGCGAGATTGAGCGGGGCGCCGATATGGTTATTGAAATTGCCGCTGCTGGCATAGGTCTCGCCGTGCGCCGACAAGGCGAGGCGTAGCATTTCTTTGGCCCCCGTCTTGCCGACGCTGCCGGTGACGCCGACAATCTTCGCCCGACTGCGCGCGCGCGCAAAACGCCCCAGATTCTCCAGTGCCTGCTGCGTATCCGGCACGAGGATGAGCGGCTTGCCCTCCGCACCGTCAGGCACATGGCTGACAACCGCAGCAACAGCGCCATTCTCGAACGCCTTGGCGACATAATCATGTCCATCGAAGCGGTCGCCTTTCAGCGCAATGAACAGGTCGCCGCGACGCATGCGGCGGCTGTCGATATCGACGCGCATGGCCTCCCAGGCACCCCCCTGCGCTTTGCCCTGCGTCGCCTCCGCCGCTGTCTTGTCTGTCCAGAGTATCGTCATGCCGCCAGTTTCAATGCCTTTGCCGCCTCGCGCACCACTTCCGCATCGTCGAACGGGAAGGTTTTGCTGCCGATGATCTGCGTCTTTTCATGCCCCTTGCCCGCCACCACGAGAATATCGCCTGTCCCCAGGCTTTTCAGCGCAACATAAATAGCTTCACGGCGGTCCGCAACCTCTTTGGCGCCGGGCGACGCCGCGAGCACTGCGCTGCGGATGGCGGCCGGATCCTCGCTGCGCGGGTTGTCGTCAGTGACGATGACCGCATCCGCCAGCTCGCTTGCCGCCCGCCCCATTTCCGGGCGCTTGCCGGCATCACGGTCACCGCCGCAGCCGAACACGACATGTAATTTGCAGGCCGCATGCGGCCGCAATGTCTTGAGGATATTGGCTAATGCCATCGGCGTATGGGCATAATCGATAAACACGGTCGCGCCGTTATGCAATGTTGCCACCTGTTCGAGCCGTCCCGGCACGCCTTTGAACCTGCCGATCACCGGGAGTGCCTCCTCCAGCGTGCCGCCGCTGCCGGCCACCAGCCCCAGCGCCGCCAGGATATTCATCGCCTGAAACGCCCCTACCAGGGGAATATCAAGCGCATGCGGCTTGCCGAACAGCTCGACCTCCACCGACTGGCCGTGTGGCAGGGGTGAAATCCGATTGACCCTCAACTCCCTTCCCTTGCGCCCGAAGCCGATGATGGCGTGGCGGCGGTTGTCGCAGATCGCTTTAATCTGCGGGAAGCGGGGATCGTCCTGGTTAAGCACCGCGGTTTTGCCCCGCGGCAGCAGCTCGGCGAACAGGCGCAGCTTGGCGGCGAAATACGCCTCTTCGGTACCGTGGTAATCGAGATGGTCGCGCGTCAGGTTGGTGAAGGCCGCCGCTTCGAGCTTCACACCATCGAGCCGGTACTGGTCGAGGCCGTGGCTGGAGGCTTCCATGGCAGCATAGGCAGTGTTTTTCTCCGCCATTTCCGCCAGCAGCTTATGCAGCTGCACGGGATCGGGCGTGGTGCGTGATTCGGGATAAAGCACCTCACCCGCGCCGGACAGCGCCCCGAGCGTGCCGATCGACGCCGAGGATCTTCCCATATGATGCCAGAACTGGCGGTAGAAATCGGCAGTCGAGGTCTTGCCGTCGGTGCCGGTGACCGCCACCATGTGCGCTGGCTGCGCGTGCCCATAAAACGCCACCGCCATCAGCGCCAGCGCCTGACGGACATTGGCAGCGCGAATAAGCGGCAGGCCGGTTTCAGGCGTCAACGCATCCTTATCACATAGCACCGCTGCCGCGCCTTTTTCCTTCGCCTCCGGGATGAATGTTGTCCCGTCCGCCGCCGTGCCTTTCAGCGCCACGAACAGGTAACCGGGCCGTATCTGGCGCGAATCGGCGGTGATGCCGGTTATCTGCAGCGTCGCCGCTCCTGCCGGCAGGCCAGGCGCCTCCGGCACTGCTTTCGTCAGGTCAATAAGCGGCCGCATCGTAATAGTGCCTTTCCACGGCCGGAACGACGGCAGGCGCCGGCTTGGGTTTATGCTCGACCCAGAACTTCTCCGCATCGTCGCCCGGCGCGTCATAGACCGGGGGAATGCCGAGAATGGGTCCCATGCGCGCAATCATGCGCCCGGCGACGGGCGCGGCGATCCAGCCGCCGGTGGCAAACTGGAAGGTAGAGGCGTTGCCCTTGGGATTGTCGATCATCACCAGCACAACATAGCGCGGATTATCCACCGGAAATGTACCGATGAAAGACGTCAGTTTGGCGCTCTTTTCATATTTTCCGGCCGCAATCTTTTCTGCCGTGCCAGTCTTGCCGCCGACGCGGTAGCCGGGTACATCCGCCTTGCTGCCGGTGCCATGCTCGACCGCCAGCCGCATCAGGCGGCGCATATTCTGCGACGTTTCCTCGCTGATGACGCGCTCACCTTCCGCCTTTCCCTCATTGCCGCCTTTCACCAGGGTCAGGCGCGGCAGCGTGCCGCCGTTTACCATCGCCGCGATGCCGCGCACCAGATGCAGCGGAGTCACCGAAATGCCGTGGCCGTAGGAGACAGTAACGGTATTGATCTCGCGCCATGGATTGGGAATCAGCGGCGTCGCCGTTTCGGGCAATTCGATGGCAAGCGGCTCCAGCATGCCGAGTTTTTCCATGAAGGCTTTCTGGCGCTTGGTGCCGACATCGAGCACCATGCGCGCCGTGCCGATATTGGAGGAGTGGGCATATACCTCCGGCACGGTCAGCCAGCGCCGCTCGGGGTGCGCGTCGTTGATGATGTGCGAGGCGATGCGGAAGGGCTGCGTCGCGTCATAGCGGCTTTTCATGGTCGCCACGCCGTAATCGAGCGCCATCGCCATGGTGAAGGTCTTGAAGGTCGAGCCCATTTCATACAGGCCGAGGGAGGCGCGGTTGAACATGGCCGCATCGCTTCCCTTGCCTGGCTTGTGCGGGTCGAAGTCCGGCAGCGATACCAGTGCCAGCAGCTCGCCTTTATGCACATCGGCAATGACGCCGACACCCCCCACCGCCTGGAACTCGCTGATCGATTTTTTAACCTCCTCATGCAGGATCGCCTGCAGGCGGGCGTCGATGGAAACGGCCAGCGGCTCGCGGTTCAGCGCGCGGTCGCGCAGCCGCTGGTCGGAGGCGCGCTCAAGGCCGGCCAGCCCCTTGTTGTCGATGCCGACATAGCCCAGCACGTGCGAGAATAGATTGCCGTAAGGATAGACGCGCCGTTCCTCCGGCAGAAAATACAGGCCGGGAATGCCCAGGCTGTTGACGCGCTGCTGTTCTTTCGGCGTCAGGTTGCGCTTGATCCACAGGAAGGATTTATTGGTATCGAGCTTCTGGCGCAGGCGTTTGCTGTCCATTCCCAGCGTCCTGCCAAGTTTTACCGCCGTCTCTTCCTTATCGCGGATCTCCTGCGGATTGACAAAGACCGACGCCGTCATCAGGCTGGTGGCGAGCAGCATGCCGTTGCGATCCACGATATCACCGCGTTGCAGGACCGGATCCGTGGAAATGAGCTCGACCTGCTGCGCTTTACCGCCGTTATCCGGGTCGAACACGGTGACGGTCAGCGCCTCTTGGTTATTGATGATGGCAACATCGATCATGCGGAGGATGATGCTGGCGAAGCACAGCAGGAAGAACAGCCCGACGCACCACAGCCGCACGCGGCTCTGCTCGATGATCCGGCGGCCGGTGCTTTCCTTGACGATGACCTTGCTGTTTCTTCTCACCGCACACTCCCGGTTTCCAGAACAACCTGCGCGGAAACCGGGCTAATACCTAGGTCGGGCTCAAGGGAGGCCTCTGTCTGCCGTGGGAAGGGAATCGCCTGGATGTCGGCCACCTGCTCCACCGTGACCTCCGAGGCAGACAGGTATTTCCCGGCCAGCATTCTGATGCGCTCCGGCCGGTTGAGATAGGCCCATTCCGCAGCGACGACATGCAGGGCTTCTTTCTCCGCCTCCAGTTCGCGCGAGGTTTCGGCGATCTGGCTGTGCAGCGACTGCACCTGGTATTTGACCATGTAGAGCAGGAACGCCGCCACCACGATGACCAGCATCCAGATCAGGGCGGACAGGCGCTGCATAAGCTACCCCCTGGCGCGCATCATCATGCGCATGGTGGCGGAACGGGCGCGCGGATTTTCAGCGATTTCAGCATCAGAGGCGACGCGCTTCTCCGGCTTCGGTAAAAAAAAGCGGGGAGCCTCCGCCGCCGCCTGCTGTTGAGGCAGATGGCGTGAAGACTCCCCAAGTTTACCGCAACGGGAGTGGGTAAAACGTTTGACGATCTTGTCCTCGAGCGAGTGGAAGGTCACCACCACCAGCCGCCCGCCGGGAGCGAGCAGGCCTTCGGCAGCCTGCAGGCCCTTCTCGAGAGCGTCAAATTCCTGATTGACGTGGATGCGCAGGCCCTGAAAGCTGCGCGTCGCCGCGTCGGTTTTCTGCGGCTTGCCGCCGACCGCCTCGCGGACGATTTCGGCCAGCCGGTGCGTGTCGGTGATCGGCGCTTCGGCGCGCGCCTGCACGATGGCATGCGCGATGCGCCGCGCCGCTTTTTCCTCGCCATAGTAATAAAGGATGTCGGCGATTTCCTCTTCGCTCCCCTTATTGACCACATCGGCGGCGGAGAGGCCCTGCCCCGACATGCGCATGTCGAGCGGGCCTTCGTGACGGAAGGAAAAACCGCGCTCGCCCTGGTCGAGCTGCATCGAGGAGACGCCGAGATCGAGCACGACGCCGTCCACCGCATGAATGCCGTGCATGGCGACCAGCGCGCACATATCGGCGAAATTGCCCAAAAGCCAGACGAAGCGGTCAGGGAATTCCTGCTCCAGCTTCTCGGCGAAGCGCCTGGTGGAAGGGTCGCGGTCGATGGCGAAGACGCGGCAGTCGGCGGCACGGAGGATTGCGCGGGTATAACCGCCGGCGCCGAACGTGCCGTCGATATAAACGCCGTCATCCTTCGGCGCCAGCCAGTCGAGCATGTCATCGAGCATTACCGGCTTGTGGGGGATCATATGATGTCCCCTTTCAGCTGCGTGCGCCGCTCGCGCGCGATCTTGCGGGCGCGCTCGATATAGGCGTCGAACGCTTTCGGTTCCCAGATCTCGAACACCTCGCCCTTGCCGACGATGGTCACCTGCTCCTCGAGCTTCGCAAATTCGACCAGCGATTCGGGCAGCAGCACGCGTCCTTCCGTGTCGAAATGCATCTGCACGCTGTCGGCGAACAGTGCGGCGGCGAAGGCATCGCGCTCTTCCGAGTACGGCTCGAAGCGCTCGACGCGCTGGTTGAATTTCATGATGCGCTGCATGCCGCAGGCCTCGATACAGGTGTGGAGCGGGGAAGCGTAGGCGACGATGCCCGGGGATTCCTGGGCGGTGAGCACCGCCCGGAACTGAGAGGGAATGGAGACGCGGCCCTTTTTATCGAGCCGGTTATGGTAGGTCGAAAGGAACAACATACTCCGATTCGCCGCATCCCGGGTGTACTTTGATAGGATGTTATGGGTATTGATGGGAGCGTATGGGGTAATGATGGGATGGTCAAGGGCATTTCATGGGAAAACCCATAAAAAATGCATAAGGCCATCGGGTTTCGAGGCGGCCTGTGGCAAAAATACAACTGTATGGAAGTTCAGCGGCTTGGGGATAAGTCTTGGGATAAGATGTGAAGAACTGCCTTAGCCTCCAGGCTCTGCTAATAAATTCCGCTAGGCAGAGCCTATTTTTCCTCTTCCGGGACATGTTTTCCCATGCGACGGTGGAGTTGCAACGCGTTGACTGCGCTTTGGCTCAAGCGTCGGGACGGCTGGTTCGGTGACCTCGCCCGGCGTGCTGGAGTGCTTTTATGTAAAGCGGCCGAACAGTGAGACGCCACTACAGGCGCCCGCATTCTCCCTGCTAGAAGGGAGAAAGTGGCTAGCCACCCATTTTTTTGAAAGAGGAGAAGAAGAAAAATTTTTTGGACTACCTAACCGTCATTCCCCGGATTTGCGCAGCAAATCCTAGGGGAATCCAGTCCTTATATACAAACTGGATCACCCTGGAATCGCTAACGCGATTCGGGTGGTGACGAAAACGCTTACCGCGAGTAGTACTCGATCACGAAGTTGGGCTGCATCACCGTGGGGTACGGCACATCGGCGAGCTTCGGCACGCGGATGAACTTGCCTTTCATCTCGGTGTTGTCGAACTCGAGATAATCCGGCACGGTGCGTTCGGGGTTCTGCAGCATGCCCAGCACCACCGCCATTTGCTTGGCTTTTTCCTTCAGCTCGATAACATCGCCTTCCGACACTTGGTAGCTCGGGATGGTGACGCGCTTGCCATTGACGCGCACGTGGCCGTGGCTCACGAACTGGCGGGCGGCAAACGGCGTGGCAACCAGACCCATGCGGTAGACCACCGTGTCGAGGCGGCTTTCCAGGATGCCAATCAGGTTCTCGCCGGTGTCGCCGCGGCGGCGCAGCGCTTCCTGATAGATCTTGCGGAACTGACGTTCGGTGATGTTGCCGTAATAGCCGCGCAGCTTCTGCTTCTCGCGCAGCTGGGCGCCGTAATCGGAAGTCTTGCCGCGGCGCTTGGCGGCGCCGTGCTGACCGGGCGCATAGGCGCGTTTATGGAAGGGATCCTTGGCGTTGCCCCAGAGGCTCGCGCCCAGGCGGCGGCTGATCTTGTACTTGGCGTTCGTGCGTTTGCTCACTGATTTACCTATTTAATTCATGCATCCCCGGCCTTTGCCGGAGGGCATATTTTTTACAGGGACGTGAAATATACAAAGAAAAACGGCGCTGTCAAATGGAGAATAGGCCTGTCATTCCCGCGCAGGCTGGGGGATATTCCCCCTCTCCCGCAAAGCGGGAGAGGGCCGGGGTGAGGGCGATTTAGGAAGGGAGTGCCCTCACCCTAACCCTCTCCCATTGCATGGGAGAAGGGATTTGACAGGATATTTGGAATTACTGCCGCAGCGGCGAATTCAGCTGCTCTACCGGCTTGCCGTCAATGGCGGAGACGCCGGCCGCTTCCACCGGCGGATTGACCGGCGCCTCGACAGCCTGCATCTGCGCTGGTATTTGGCCGCGCTCGGCCAGCACGCGCTGGGTATGCGGCCCCTTGATCGGGTTATTGTCCATGGCCTGCTGCTGCATCAGCTCCATCTGCTGCGCCATGGCGGCCTCTTCCACCGCCGCCTGCTGCGCCGCCATTTCCTGCTGCATGGCGCGTTCCTGGTCGGCCTGCACGCGCTCGCGCGTCATACGCCGCCCGCTCCGGGCCCCGAAATAGGCGCTGGCGGCGGCATAGGCCGCGGCCGCAACCGCCAAACCCCCGGCGGTCCAGAGAGCGCCTTTGCCGAGTTTCCCCTTTGTCCAGCCGATAGCGCCGCCGACGCCGCGCTTGGAGAAATCCCAGGCGCGGCTCGCCTGACGCCCCGTGCCGCGTGCCGCCGTGCCCGCGGTCTCCGCCACCGCATTGCCCGCCCGGTTAAGCGCCTCCCGACCACGGGTGACGCGCTGGGATGCTGACTCGATAAACGTAATGCCTTCCTGCTCTGCCTGCCGCGCCGCGCCGGATGCGGTCGCGGTGCTATTGCCATTAACAGAAGATGTGCCGCCGGTGGCGGAAGCGGAGGTGGCAGGTGAGGGTTTCCTTGAAAACAACCCTCCCGCTTTTTCTTTCGCTTCCGGATCAATATTTTTGCCGCTGAAATAGTCTTTAATACGCTGCCCCAAAGAAGACTTGGCTGGAGAATGGATAGCTCCGCCATTCGCAGTATTGAGTCTTTCTTCGGAAAGCGTTCCCTTTAGGGCGAGATCATAATTTTGCGTCGACACGATTTCCGAATGGTCGCCATGCATATCGCTATTCCCATTAGACCTAGCATCTTTCCCGGCAGCTTGTCTGTTTTTATAAACTATCTTCCGTTCCTCTATTTCTTTGACGCGCGCTGCAAACTCCCTATCTCGTTCTGTCCAGACTTCCTTATATGCAGAACTATTTTTGGGATCTGCAACCGGGGGCTGGATTTCAAATGTTCCATCTTCCTTCAGCACAATTTGATCTAGGAGGTCGATGCCCGTATCGCTGGGGTTATTAAAACTCGGTTCTCTCCTTTTAGCCATCGCTATACCCTATTCCTCACCCGCGCTGCGGCGCGCCGGTGTTCTTGCTCTCGATGGCGGCCTGCACGTGGCTGCCGGATTTCTTGAACTGGTCGGGACTGATGGCAGAGCCTTTTTTCTGCGGCTGCGCGGCTTCCATCTGTTCCCGCTGCGCCTGCGCCGCCATCTGCTGCTGGATCGCGCCAATCACTTCCTGGCGGCCTTCCTCGCGGCCGATCATATAACCCTGCTGCATGGCCTCGGCCTGCATGCGCTCCTGCCGGTGGCCGTGCTTTTCGATCGCCTGCTCTGCCGCGCGCGTTTCCGCCGAGATGCGCCTGCCGCCCTTGGCCATGCCGAACAGGCCGCCGATGGCCGCCATCACGCCCAGAACCGGCGATGCGGCCATTTCGCCCGCCGCTCCGATACCGCCGCCTAAAATACCACCGATAATCGCTGCACCAGCAATGGCAACCGGCCCAAGAGTCGCTAGTGTGGCAATACCACCTGCCACCAGAGCGCCGGCTACTGCCAGCGCGGCTGGAATCAGCAGCGCACCCTTTACCACGCCTTTGGCGGTTTCCACGCCGGCGGTCAGACTCGCGCTTACGAAATCGTGTTTGATCGGATCAGCCATAATTCCACCATTCTTCCCGTTACGCCGCCAGTATGCCACGAAAGCTCAGGCAGGCAAGTTACGCTTTTGTTACAACGCCTTTAATAGTTTATCCCACGACCCTGCCCCATGCCCGGGAGATCCATATTCCCATGCCCGAGGCCCATCTGCTGCGCCTGCTGCATCATGGCCATGCGCTGCTGCATCATGCGCATCTGCAGCGCCTGCTCGCGCTCGCGACGCACCGCCGCGCGGTCATGTTCGGCGATCAGATCGTCATTGGCGTCTTCCGCCGCCTGCCCGGCACCGGATACACCCGAAGCCAAGCCCAGTATGCCCCCCAGCGTGCCCGCCACCGCACCACCTGCCAAGGCAATGCTCCCAGCAGCATAAGCCGCCGAACTGGCCAACCAACCAGTTACTGCAGCTGTAGCACTCGGAGCTACAATACTTCCAATCGTTCCAATCACAGCCGTTGCAATACTACCAACAAGGGTAATCGGGCCTCCAAGCGCCAATCCAACAACAGCAGCCCCGCCAGCCACCGCCAGTGCTCCAGCCGCCCCGATCAGTCCCCATTTGAGCACGCCTTTCAGGGTCTTGCCGACCACGTGTTTGGTCATTTCCCACAGGCGGCCAACGCCGCTTAAGCCATGATGTTCGTCAGACATAATCTTCCTAACGCTATTATCCCTTGCTTATACTATGGCATAAGGGAGGTTTTACAGCAAATTAAGGTTTTATGACGGTTTTCAAAGGGGGGAGGCCGATTGTCACGAAAACGTCACGGCCCATTGAATTCTTTTAATTTCAATTGATTAAGCAGGAAGCGATTGAAGCTGCCCTTGCGCCTTCTTTTCGCCACGGGCGCCGATGCCATGGTCCACTGTCACGAAATAATCCTCTCCGGTGGCATGTTCCATGTCGCCAATGCCTATGTTTTTAGCTTTTTCCGCTATGGCGGCAATCTGCGCCACCATGGCTTCCGAAAAGCCCGGCAGCATCTGACGAAAGGTCTCGATGGCGGCCAGGCCGGTTACGCCAGCGGCCAGATCCTGATGCGTCTTTTCCGAAGCCATATCATGCACTTCTCTCGATACCGCCTCCAGCCGGCTTTCCTCGGCGCGGCTGGCGGCCACGTCTTTGGCCTCTTGATCCAGCACGGCTATATCAGCATCGGAAATGTCCCTGCCCTCGCGGCGCGCCTGCTCTTTGGCGTCATCAAGATTAGCCTTGGCGGTATCGATCGTCTGCTGCGCCTTTGCCACGGCGACTGCATCCGGTTCATCCCGCGTCACCGGGCCGAATTCCGGCACCAGAGGGAATGCCTGATACTTTCTCTCCAAGGTCTGAATATCATCGTCGGTAACGCTAGTCATAGGCGAATCATACTGCAGTTCCAAGCCATTTTCAATGCTGCGGCAAGCGCGAGCTTGCGTTACTCTCGCCATATGGTCAAGGCTACGCACCGCTTCACCGCCACTGACGCCGATGCGAAAATGCGGCTCGATCGCTTTTTATCAGCGCGCCTGCCGGAACTGTCGCGCAGCCGGCTGCAGGCGCTGATCGCGAAAGGCTGCGTTACGCGCGACGGAACCATCGTCAGCGACGCCGCCGCGAAAGTGAAACCAGGCCAGGAGTTTCTGCTCACCATTCCGGAAGCCACGCCGTCGCATCTGCTGCCGCAGGCCATCGCGCTTGATATTGTGTACGAGGATGAGCATCTGCTTATCATCAACAAGCCGGCAGGCCTCACCGTGCATCCGGGCGCGGGCAATCCCGACCACACGCTGGTCAACGCGCTGCTGGCGCATTGCGGCGCGTCGCTTTCCGGTATAGGCGGCGTGGCACGGCCCGGCATCGTGCACCGCATCGACAAGGATACGAGCGGCCTGCTGGTGGTGGCTAAAAACGACGCCACGCATAACGCGCTGTCGGCGCAGCTGGCCGACCGCTCGCTGAAGCGCACTTACGCCGCCATCGTCTGGGGCCTGCCGAAAAACAGCCACGGCACCATCACCGGTAATATCGGCCGCTCTATTTCCAACCGGCAGAAAATGGCAGTAGTGACTAAAGGCGGCAAGCCCGCGGTGACGCATTACGAGGTGGTGAAGAAATTCCCCCTCACCCTACCCCTCTCCCGCATGCGGGAGAGGGAAGCGCCGCGCATGTGCGGCGCGGGTGAGGGTAGCTTGGCCTCCCTCGTTGAATGCAAGCTCGAAACCGGCCGCACCCATCAGATCCGCGTACATTTCGCCCATATCGGCCACCCGCTGGTCGGCGATCCGGTGTATGGCCAGTCAACGCAGAGCCGCCTCAACGCGAACATCTACAAATCCCTGCCGGAACAAACCCGCGCCGCGCTGCTGGATTTCAAGCGGCAGGCACTGCATGCGCGAGCGCTGGAGTTGATTCACCCCGCCACGGGAAAGAAAATGCGCTTCGAGGCGGAGATACCGGCGGATATGCGGGCGTTGATTAAAACACTTGCACTGTCATAATTCCTTTATCTCCGAAAGACAATCGTCACTAAATCTTCATATTACAAACCGTTGCTTTCCTGTAGAATAGGCCTGTAAGTGAGGAAATATGTGGCCTTTTTCGAGCAGTAAGAAACCGATCGAACTTTCAGAAGCTGCCAAAGAAAAATATGCGCACGCATCGACTGACGAACTGCTAAAGCAAAAATCCGCGCTCAAAGAAGAACGCGACCATCCCTCTCTTTCTACTTGGGAGCACGCTAAATCATTTGGTGCAGGTGTGACACTCAGCCCTGAAGGTATCGCAGGGCAAGTAATCGGGGGTGCCGCGCAAATTGGAATAGGCATGGTTGACCCCGAGAGAATTGCAAATGGGGTGTTGAAAAATAGTACAAAAGCGCTTCAGGGCTGGACAGGTATAGCTATAACACAGGTAGGTGTTCCTGTAGTATTGGGCCTCAATGCCTACCGCCGTTATACCAACCGCAAGCGTGAGCATATCAACGAAGAAAAGCAGGCAGAGCTAACCTTCGTTGAAAAAGTGCTTGCCGAACGCGAAGCCGTCGTTACAGAGAAGTCGCGATAATACATCCCGTCATCACCCGAATCGCATAGCGATTCCAGAGTGATCTCCATATCCTAGAGTTTACTGCGCAAACTCTAGGGGAATGACGGGTATATCCGAGATGAAATCTCAATACGGATGACGCTGCGGATCGCCGGTTTCGCCCGGAGGATCCATCAGCGGACCGCCGGCAGCAGGACTTTTCATGTACATGCTTTCCTTGTGATCCATCATCTCCTGCTGTGTCAGCACACCGTCATTGTTGGCATCGGCCGACTCGAACATGCGGTTGCTAAATATCTCATGCTCGGCGCGACTGACGCGCTTGTCGTTATCGGTATCCATTTCCAGGAAATGTTTTTCGGTCTTCATTTTCATTTCGCTGCTCAGGTTGGCCAGGGCAGGCGTGGACATGCACGCGCCCGCCAAGGCGAAAAGAATCAGTTTGTTCATAACGTAGGTCCTCATATAGGGGGTTGACGGAAAGAAAGAAATCTTCGGCTCCTATTGCATACTCTTTCGTATCAATTACCCATATTGAAATGGACGCGCATTTATAGGATAAGCATAAGAGTGAATTTCGATCACCAACCCGGAGGAAAATCCATGCATTACCGTCGCATCGCCCATAGCGCCCTGCTGGCCTTGAGTCTAGTCGTGCTTGCCGCCTGCAACACCATCGAAGGCGCCGGAGAAGATATCAAAGGCGCCGGGGAATGGACCGCCGAGTCGGCGCGAAAAGTCCAGAAAGAGATCGAATAGAGCTGACCCTCACCCGCCGGCCTCCGCGCTGCCGCGCGAAGGCGCGGCTTCCCTCTCCCGCACTGCGGGAGAGGGGTAGGGTGAGGGCGCTTCGCGCCCAAATGTCAACTCCGCTTTGAAAATTTAGGCGCCCCGCGTCAGTCTCAGGCACGGAGGCATTTATGAAATACGTGATCCTGACCGTTTTGGCGGTGGCGCTGGCCGCATGCAATGCGACCGTGCCGAGCATTCAGAAAAACCTGCGGCAGAACGCTATAGAACGCGAACAGGCCGGCGAGACCTATGACATGGTCAGGCCGCTTGACCAGCCTTGATACCCTTGGCGGCCAGCAGTTCTTTGAGTTCGCCGCTCTGGTACATTTCGCGCACGATATCGCAGCCGCCGATGAACTCGCCCTTCACATAGAGCTGCGGGATGGTCGGCCAGTTGGTGAATTGCTTGATGCCCTCGCGCACCGCCGGATCGGCCAGCACGTTGACGTCCTTGAACTCCTTGATACCCAGACGGTCCAGCACCTGCACCACCGTGGCGGAAAAGCCGCATTGCGGCACCTGCTTCGTGCCCTTCATGTAAAGCACGATATTATTTTCACTGATGTCTTTTTTAATGCGGTCGAAAGTCGGGTTGTCGGTCATTTTATTTCTCCTACCCCCGCATTTATTGCGGGGTCTGGTTATCAGAAGTACCGGACCCCGCAACAAGTGAGGGAATCCGGGTCGTCACACTCAAGGCATGCAACCGGTTGCCCATGCCGCCCACCGCGTCATACACCACGCGGTGCTGCGCTATTCTGGGCATGCCGGCAAAGCGGTGGGACGTCACCACGATGCTGTAATGATCGTTATCCCCGGCGAGATCGGTTAATTCAATCGTAGCATCCGGCAGGGCTTCCCGTACCAGGCGCTCAATCTCAGCGGCGCTCATGCCCATGGGCTTTCCTCAAAAAAACTGCAAGCGATACTGCTGTTGATGTAGGTAATTATGATTGACAATGCAAGCCAAAGCCGCTATTAATTAATTGCGAATGATTCGCATTCACCATTTTCCCGTAGCTTATCATGCAACCGTTGATTCTTTCCCTTGCCGCCCTACTCATCTCCGCGCCCGCGCTCGCCGACACGCCGGTTTATGAAGTTTCCATCAAAGATCACAAGTTCACCCCCGATACGGTGGAAATCCCGGCCGATACCAAGGTCAAGCTGCTGGTGAAGAATCTCGACCCGACGCCGGAGGAATTCGAAAGCCACGATTTCAACCGCGAGAAAGTCATCCCCGGTAACAGCAAGGCGACCATTTTCGTGGGTCCGCTGAAGCCGGGTGAATATAAGTTCTTCGGCGAGTTCAACATGGACAGCGCGCAGGGGAAGCTGATTGTGAAATAAATCCCCGCATAGCCCGCCTAAGCGGGCGTATTGCGGGGTCTGGTTCAGGAACGGCAGAACACATGGCAACACGGAATGCATTGATAAGAGTTCACATCCATTGCGCGGGTAATCTGACCGGACCCCGCAACAAGTGCGGGGTTTAGTTATGGCCGCCACCTTCATCATCATGTTCCGCGAGATCCTCGAGATCTCGATCATTCTCGGCATCATCATGGCGGCGACAAAAGACATTGCCGGGCGCAGCCGCTGGGTTGGCATCGGCATCGCCGGCGGCATCGCCGGATCGGCACTGGTCGCTTACTTCGCGGGCGCCATCTCCGAAGCCGTCGAAGGCATGGGACAGGAAGTGCTCAATGCCGGCGTGCTGTTCGTCGCCGTGCTGATGATCGGCTGGACGGTAGTGTGGATGAGCACGCACGCACGCCAGATGGTGCAGAAAATCCGGGGAGTCGGGCAGGCGGTGCATGACGGAAAGCTGCCGATGTATGCGCTGACGGTGGTGGTCAGCCTCTCCATGTGGCGCGAAGGCGCCGAGATCGTACTGTTCATGACCGGCATCCTGAGCACCAGCCGGGAATCGCTGCTGGCAATTAGCGCCGCGGGATTAGCAGGCGCCCTGGTCGCCGGAACCATCGGCCTGCTTCTCTATCTCGGCCTGGTGAAATTCTCCACGAAATATTTATTCGCCACGACTAGCTGGCTTTTGGTGCTGCTCGCCTGCGGCATGAGCGCGCAGGCCGCCGGTTACCTGGTGGCGGCCGACATGCTGCCGGTATTGACGCCGCAGCTGTGGGATACGTCCTGGCTGCTCTCCGAAAGCAGCCTGCTTGGCAAGATCTTCGGCGCCATGCTCGGCTATACCGAGCGCCCAAGCGGCATCCAGCTGGTATTCTACCTTACCACCTTCGGCGTGATCGCCGCCCTGCTCAAGGTCACGCAGCGCCCCAAAACCGTGGCGCAGGCGGCGTAACAGCCACGTTGATTTTCGTTGTAAAACGCCGCTGCCATGCTAACACATGGGCATGTCTTCCAGCGCCGCCATGAAAACCGCCATCACCCCCGATATCGTTGCCGAACACGGTCTTACGCCTGAGGAATACCAGCGCGTGCTGAAAATCCTCGGCCGCGAGCCGAATCTGATCGAGCTTGGCATTTTTTCGGTCATGTGGAGCGAGCACTGCTCCTATAAATCAACCCGCATCCATCTCAAAAAACTGCCTACGCAGGCGCCGTGGGTGATCTGCGGACCGGGCGAAAATGCCGGCGTCATCGATATCGGCGACGGCCAGGCGGCGATTTTCAAAATGGAGTCGCACAACCATCCCTCCTATATCGAGCCGTTTCAGGGCGCGGCAACCGGCGTCGGAGGGATACTGCGCGACGTGTTCACCATGGGCGCGCGCCCCATCGCCAACATGAACGCGCTGCGCTTCGGTGCGCCCGACCATCCCAAGACGAAACATCTCGTGTCGGGCGTGGTAGCCGGTATCGGCTCCTACGGCAATTGCGTCGGCGTGCCGACGGTGGGTGGCGAATGCACGTTCCATCCTTCATACAACGGCAATATTCTCGTCAATGCCATGACGGTCGGCGTGGCCAAGACCGACAAGATTTTTTATTCCGCCGCATCCGGCGTCGGCAACCCGGTCGTATATGTCGGCAGCAAGACCGGGCGCGACGGCATCCACGGCGCAACGATGGCCTCCGCCGAGTTCGACGACGCGTCGGAAGAAAAACGCCCGACCGTGCAGGTCGGCGACCCGTTCACGGAAAAGCTGCTGATCGAAGCCTGCCTGGAGCTGATGCAGAAGGACGCCATCATCGCCATCCAGGATATGGGCGCGGCCGGCCTTACCTCCTCCTCGCTCGAAATGGCGGGCAAAGGCGAGTGTGGCATCGAGCTGCATCTCGACAAGGTGCCGATGCGCGAACATGGCATGACGCCGTATGAGCTGATGCTCTCCGAATCGCAGGAGCGCATGCTTATTATCCTCAAGCCCGAGAAGGAAGCGGAAGCGCGCGCGATTTTCGAAAAATGGGAACTGGCGTTTGCCACCATCGGCACCATCACCGACACCGGGAATATCGTACTCAAATGGCATGGCGAGACCGTGGCCGATATCCCGATTGCGCCGGTCTCCACTGATGCGCCGATGTATGACCGGCCGTGGAAGCCGATGCCCAAGCGCGCGGACGTTCGTATCAATGACAACGACGTCGTGAAGCGCAGCGCGAAAGATGATTTGCTAACGCTGCTCTCCTGCCCCGACCTCGCAAGCAAGCGCTGGATCTGGGAACAGTATGATCACATGGTTGGCAATGACACGGTGGCGCGCCCCGGCGGCGATGCGGCGATAGTGCGCGTGCACGGCACAGAGAAAGCGCTGGCGATTACCACCGACTGCACGCCGCGCTATTGCTTTGCCGATCCCATCGAGGGCGGCAAGCAGGCCGTCGCCGAAACCTGGCGCAACCTGACGGCGGTCGGCGCCACGCCGCTGGCCATCACCAACTGCCTCAATTTCGGCAACCCCGAAAAGCCGGAGATCATGGGACAGATCGTCGGGTGCTTAGAGGGCATGTCGCAAGCCTGCCTGGCGCTCGACTATCCCATCATTTCGGGTAACGCATCCCTCTATAATGAAACCAACGGTATGGGCATCCTGCCCACGCCCGCCATCGGCGGCGTCGGTATTTTGAAAGATGTGACGAAGCGCGTCGGGAATGCGTTTATGAAGGAAGGCGAAGAAATCCTGCTGATTGGCGAAACGCGCGGCCATCTGGGAAGCTCGCTGGCACTGCGTGAATTGTTTGGCCGCGAAGACGGCCCACCGCCACCGGTAGATTTACAGACTGAAAAGAAGCATGGCGATTTCGTGCGCACGCTGATTCAGGAAGGCAAGATCAACGCCTGCCATGATTGCTCCGACGGCGGATTGCTCGTCACGCTGGCCGAGATGAGTCTGCCGCATGCCATCGGCGCGAAGCTGTCCATTCCCGTGCCGCAGAACCAGCCGGTGAATATTTTCTCCTACCTGCTCGGCGAAGACCAGGCGCGTTATGTAATTACCGCATCCGCGCAACAGGCCGCCGACATCAAAAAACGCGCCGCCGAAAAGAACATCCCCCTCATCTCACTTGGCGTGACGCAGAAAAACCTGTTCGAGATCGAAGGCATTTGCAGCGCCGAAGTGAAAGCGCTGCGCGACGCCAACGAACGCTGGCTGCCGGAGTATATGAAGTAAACACCCTCACCCGCGAGCTCCGCTCGCTTCCCGCTCCCTCAATGAGGGAGAAGGTCAGGTGACCTTAAGCAGCCAGTAATGACTTGAACATCGCAACACCATCCGTGCCACCCAAAAGCGCTTCAGCATGACGTTCGGGGTGCGGCATCATCCCGAGCACGTTGCGCTTTTGGTTGCAGATGCCGGCGATGTTGAGGAGCGAGCCGTTGGGATTGGCTTCGGCAGTGATGTTACCTTCAACGTCGCAGTAGCGGAAGACAATCTGGTCATTGTCCTTAAGCGACTTCAAAGTCGTTTCGTCGGCGAAATAATTGCCGTCGTGATGCGCCACCGGCACCTTGATGACCTGTCCTTGTTTGTACTGCTTCGTGAATGGCGTCTCGGCGGTTTCGACGCGCAGGAACACTTCGCGGCAGACGAATTTCAGATTGGCATTGCGCATCAGCGCGCCGGGCAGGAGGCAGGCTTCGGTCAGCACCTGGAAACCGTTGCAGAGGCCCAGCACCTTGCCGCCTCGTTCCGCATGCTTTTTCACCTCACGCATGATCGGCGAATGCGCCGCCATGGCGCCCGAGCGCAAATAATCCCCATAGGAAAACCCGCCGGGCAGCAGCACGAGATCAACTGCCGGCAACGATGTCTCCTGATGCCAGACCATCACCGGGTCCAGGCCGGTGGCGGCCAGCACGGTCTGGGCATCTCTGTCGCAGTTGGAAGCGGGAAAGACGATGACCGCTGACTTCATCAGTCAACCAACTCGTACTTATAATTCTCAATTACCGTATTGGCGAGGAGGCCGGCGCACATTTTTTCCACCGCCGCTTCGGCTTTCTTGGGGTCGGCTTCTTTGACTTCGACTTCGATATATTTGCCCTGACGCACCTCCTCCACCTGGTTGAAACCCAGGCTGTGCAGCGCCCCGGCGATGGCGCGCCCCTGCGGATCGAGAACGCCGTTTTTTAACGTGATATGGATTCTGGCTTTCATCTTACTTCCTATTCCTTGTCGTCCCCCGAGCTGGCAAAGCCAACTCTAGGGAGATCCAGTCTGGATGGCCCTAGAATCGCTAAAGCGATTCGGGCCATGACGATTTATTTTTTCTTCTTCGCTTTGCCTTTACCTTTGGCGCTTTTCTTCGCATCACCCCGGACGCTGATCACCTGCCCGCCCTCGCCCTGCGGCATGACGCCTAAGCGCCGCGCCACTTCGCGGTAGGCATCCTCGATCTGGCCGAGGTCCTGGCGGAAGCGGTCCTTGTCGAGCTTGCGGCCGGTTTCGGCGTCCCACAGGCGGCAATTGTCGGGGCTGATCTCGTCGGCCAGCACCAACTGCTCGCGGTCATTCTCGAACAGCCGGCCGAATTCCAGCTTGAAATCGACCAGCCGAATGCCGACGCCCAAAAACAGGCCGGAGAGGAAATCGTTGATGCGCAGCGCGTACATGCGGATCTCGTCGAGCTCCTGCGGCGATGCCCAGCCGAAGGCGAAGATATGCTCCTCGGTGACGAACGGATCGCCCAGCTCGTCTTTCTTGTAGCAGTATTCGATCAGCGGGTGGCCCAAGGGCTTCCCTTCCTTGACACCGAAACGCTTGGCGAAGCTGCCCGCCGCGTAATTGCGCACGATGACCTCGAGCGGCACGATCTGCACCGACTTGATCAGCTGCTCGCGCATGTTGAGCGAGCGGATGAAATGCGTCGGGATGCCGATCTCGGCCAGACGCAGCATCAGATACTCGGAGATGCGGTTGTTGATGACGCCCTTGCCGCTGATGGTGCCCTTCTTCATGTTGTTGAAGGCGGTGGCGTCGTCCTTGAAGTGCTGGATCAGCGTGCCGGGTTCGGGGCCCTCGAACAGCTGCTTGGCCTTGCCTTCATAGATGGGTTTGCGGGGGGACATGGCAATGATCTTTCGTTTGTGCATCGTTTATCTCATAGAGCAATAAATCCCATACTGCAATATTGCAGTCGCTGGGAAAAGCCCTTATATAGGCACATCCAAGCTGACAACATAAGGATATGCCATGACCACGTTTAACGACCGCGACAAGCAATTTGAGAATAAATTCGCCAAAGACAAGGAATTACTGTTCAAGGTCAATGCCCGCCGCAACAAGCTCCTGGGCCTGTGGGCAGCCGGCAAGCTCGGCAAGCAGGGGGCGGAGGCCGAGCAATACGCCAAGGATGTGGTAATGGCCGAATTCGAAACCCACGACGATGACAGCCGGGATGTCATCGAAAAGCTGATGGAAGATTTTGCCGAGGCGAAAATCAGCGTGAGCGAAAAGGATATCCGTGCCGAGATGGAGCGTCTGCAACCCGTCGCCAAGAAACAGATCATGGGTGAAGCGGCGTTTTAATGCTTCTGTCATCCTGAGCATAGCGAAGCGAAGTCGAAGGATCTTACTTCGGCGCCATCAAGAAAGATCCTTCGACTGTGTTCGGGCTTTTAATCCTCATTCCGCTCAGGATGACATGTCCCTTGTAACCATTCCCTCCACGCATTACACTACGCGCAGCTTAAGAGAGGCGTCGCGTGCTACAGTTATTCCGGCCCAACCGACACCCGCTTCCGCCATTGAAATGCATGGCGGCGCTGCGCTACCGCCTCCATTGCTGGCTGGCGCCGCAGAAAAAAGCGCCGCCGCGCAAAGCGATCAAGCATCCCGCCCGCCGCGATGCGAATTTCCGCCAGCTTTCCTTCACCTTCGCGGTAATTGCCCTGTCGGCAAAGCTGGCCTGCATCGACGGCCCGCTGACCAAGGAAAAATACCTCGCCTTCCGTGCCGCCTTCCCGCTGAAAGGCGGCGTCTGCAACAAGATACGCTCGCTGTTCATGCTGGCCTGCGACAACGATACCCCCTACGAACATTACGTTACGCAGATCAAGTATGCCTATCCGAAACAGCACACGCTGTTTGCCTCGCTGGTCGACCGGCTGTTCTCGATCGCCGGGGCCGACGGCATCATCTCGCGCGATGAGGAGCGGCTGCTGTCGCACATTGCCCACCAGCTGGGTGTGTCTGCCGCCGAATACGCCAATATCCATGCCCACCACGTCCGGCCGGCGCAGGCGCACGAAGTGTTGGGTGTCAGCCGGCGCACCGAAAGCAGCGCGCTGAAGAAACGCTACCGCGAACTGCTGCAGCGCTGGCACCCGGACCGCTTCGCAGGCGACGAGCTGTCGCCAGAGGTGGCGCTGATGCTGCAGATCAAGGCCACGGAGATTACGCAGGCCTACCGCGCTCTCAGCAGAAGAGCCGCGTGAGGAAGAAGATAATGGATAATAAGATGATGGATGATAAGATGAAGTAGAAGATCATCATCCTATCGTCCATCATCTTTCCCATGCGCCCCCTCCACCTCCTGTTCGCCGTGCTGGTCGCCGTGCTCTGGGGCGGCAATTTCATCGCCGCCAAATATTCGGTGGCGTATTTCCCGCCGTTCCTGGTGACCGCCCTGCGCTTCGCGCTGGTGGCGCTAATGATGGTGCCGTTCGTGCCGCGGCCGACGCTGCAGCAGCTGCGCCGTCTTCTACCCATCGCCGTAATGAGCACGCTGCATTTCTCGCTGCTGTTCGTGGCGCTGCACCGCCAGCTTGACATCTCCACCGCCGCGCTCATCGGCCAGCTCGGCGTGCCGTTTGCTTGTCTCCTCGGGGTGATTTTCCTGAAGGACACGCTCGGACCCTGGCGGATCGGCGGCATTGCCATTTCCTTTGCCGGCATGGCCGTGATATTGGGTGCGCCTAATATCAGCGCCAACCCGACTGCTTTTTTCATCGGACTGGCCAGCGCCCTCACCTGGGGTGCCGCCAACGTGCTGATCAAGCGCGTCGAGGATATGGGTAGCATGCAGATGCTGGCCTGGGTGTCGGTATTGATCATCCCGATCGCCCTCGTTCTGTCGCTGCTGTTCGAGCCAAGCTTGCCACCGTTTCTGGAAGCGCCACCGGAAGCGCTGGCAGGGCTGCTTTATACCGCGTTTTTCTCCACCGTTGTCGCCTATGGCTTGTGGTACATGCTGCTTTCGCGCTATACCGTATCGCAGGTCACGCCATTCCAGATGCTGACGCCGATTTTCGGCATCGCGTTTGGCAAGTGGTTCTTCGCCGAGCAGCTGACGCCGGAACTGTTGTGGGGCGGTGCGCTTACCATTATCGGCGTAGCGGTGATCGTCATCCGCCGGCCGAAAACATTGCCGCTGGGAGAAGCGACATAACCATGAACATCATCGACTGCCCCTCCCCCAATTTCGACAGCCGCGAAGGCCATGTAGTCGACATGCTGGTGCTGCACTACACGGGAATGAAGACCGGTGATGAAGCGAAATCGCGGCTGTGCGATCCCGCCGCCAAGGTCAGCGCGCATTACATGGTGGAAGAGGATGGCACCGTCTTTCGGCTGATCGATGAGCAATGCCGCGCCTGGCATGCGGGACTCAGCAGCTGGCGCGGGCACACCAACATCAACCAGCGCTCGATCGGCATCGAGATCGTCAATCCCGGCCATGAGTTCGGCTACCGGCCGTTCCCAAAAGCGCAGATGGAGGCGGTGGCGGCGCTGTGCAGGGATATTTTATCGCGCCATCCCATACCTAAGCGCAACGTCGTCGCCCATTCCGACATCGCACCGCTGCGGAAAGAAGACCCGGGGGAGTTGTTCGACTGGGAATTCTTAGCAAAACGAGACGTAGGATTATGGCCAATCGACTTTACAGGAACTCCCGATCTCACTTCATCGTATAAAACAGCCTCCGTATTAAAGATATCACTATGGCAACGGTTGATATTCGGATGGCTAGTCGCTGGCCCGATGAGAAAGCCCGATATGGATAAGGTTTCAGCACCTTTACCTTCCTACGGTGAAATTCAGAAACAACTGGCAGAATTCGGTTATGCCTGCCCGCAAACCGGTGTACTGGATGAAGAAACTAAGAAAACTATTCTTGCTTTTCAAAGACATTTCTATCCGGAGCGCCTCACCGGCCAATGGGACAGAACATGCCGCTATCGGCTTGCTGTGCTGCTCTCCATGGTATAAAATCCTCTAACCAGACAGCCGGATGGCCGCGGGAGGTAGTGTGGGCAGGCAGGGCGAATAGCCTGAGCCAGCCAGGAATCTCTCGAGGAAAGTCCGGGCTCCACGGGACACGGTGGCGGGTAACGCCCGCCGGGGGCGACCCCAGGGAAAGTGCCACAGAAAACAAACTACCTGCGCTTGCAGGAAAAGGTGAAAAGGTGCGGTAAGAGCGCACCGCGTCTTTGGTAACAAAGATGGCAGGGCAAACCCCACCGGGAGCAAGACCAAATAGGGGCGGTGCGGGTTCCGCGCTTAACCGCCCGGGTAGGTCGCGCGAGGTGGCAAGCGATTGCCATCCCAGATGAATGGCCATCACTCCGCAAGGAGTACAGAACCCGGCTTACAGGCTGTCTGGTATTTTTTTTTCTTCAAATCTTGCTGCGCTGCGATTTGTTTGGGAATCATGACAAAAAATCCTTGAGGCGGCTCTGCGGATTTTTTGAATTTATAATTATAAAAAACGGCGCCGGGCCGTCCCCAGCCATTTTTATTCCCAGATTAAATCATAGGGCGCAGGCCGAGATTTAATCTGAACTATCAATCCTCCTCCCCGCCCGCCAGCATTTTGGGCGTGATGTGCTGCATCAGCCGTCCGTGCGCGCGTGGAATAGAACGCCAGGGCGGGTCGAGCGCGATGACGGCCAGCGCGCAGGTGGAAAATTTGATCGCCAGCATATCAAGCAGCACTTCGTCGCCGGATTTTGCCAGCTTCAGGCATAGCTGGTGGAAGCCGGGATTGTGGCCGATGATGAGCAGCGTGTTCACCTCTTCCGGCGTTTGCGCGATGAGGTTCAGCGTTTCGTTCCCCGAGGCGAGGTAAAGTTTCTTGTCATACTGCACTAATCCCCTCCCCCCTTGTGGGGGAGGGTTAGGGAGGGGGGGTGATTGCAACATACTCGATGCCTGAGTTCGCGGAGAGTCCCCCCCCACCCTGCCCTCCTCCCCCACAAGGGGGGAGGGAAAAATTATTCCCGCCATTTCCTCCCAGGTCTGACGGCAGCGCGTCGCGGTGGAACACAGCACGCGGTCGGGAATCAGATGCTGGCGATGCATGTAAGCACCGATCAGGCGGGAAGCTGCAATCCCGCGCGCATTCAGCGCTCGCTCATGGTCATCCTGCGCCGCCGTGCCCGGTTCCGCCTTGGCATGCCTCAGGATCATAAGGGTTTTTTGTGTCATGTATGGATAATAGATGATAAGATGACGGATGATAAGAGTTTAATGATTTCATCATATAATCTATAATTTTATTATCTAATCATCTCTTTGCTTATGAGCGAAAAGAAAACCGAATCCATCCTGGCGAACGCCAAAGAGCGGTTCATCAACCGCGAGACCTCGTGGATCGCCTTCAACACGCGCGTGCTGGAGGAAGCGGAAAACATTCACAACCCACTGCTGGAACGGCTCAACTTCCTTTCCATCTCCTCCTCCAACCTCGATGAATTCTACATGGTGCGTGTGGCGGGCTTGAAGGACTACGTGCGCCAGGGCGTGACCAAACACAGCAATGACGGGCTGACCCCGGCGGAGGAACTCGCCATCATCCATGAGCGGGTCGGAAGCATGGTCGAGCGGCAGCACCATTGCTGGCAAGAATTGCGCGAGAAGCTGGCACAGGAACGGATTACCATCGTCGGGCAGCAGGATCTGTCGCAGAAAGACCTCGGCTGGCTGGAGCAGCATTTCCTCGATAATATCTTCCCGGTGTTGACGCCGATTGCCATCGACCCGGCGCACCCTTTCCCCTTCCTGCCCAATCTCGGACTGGCGCTGGTGTTCCAGCTCATCGCCAGTACCGGGGCTAAGGCGCAAATCGCCATCGTGCCGCTGCCGGCGCGCCTCCAACGATTCATTCCGCTGCCCGGAGATACCACGCGCTACCTGATGCTCGAGGACGCCATCGACATGTTCCTGGGCACGCTGATGCCGGGCTTTCAGAAAAACGACTCGGCATTGTTCCGCATCATCCGCGACAGCGAGCTCGACATCGAGGAGGAAGGTGAGGATTTCGTGCGCAACTTCGAACGCGCCGTCAAGCAGCGGCGGCGCGGGCGCGTCATCCAGATCAAGTTCGCGTCGCCCGCCTCGAAGCCGCTGATGCAGTTCGTCACCGATCATATGCACGTGGATATCGCCGACGTCATCGAGGTGGGGGGCATGCTGGGGCTGGCCAGCCTCAAGGAGTTGTACGAACCCGGGCCCGAACGCCTGAAGTATCCGTCCTTCTCGGTGCGCTTCCCGGAGCGCATCAACGACTACGGCGGCGATTGCTTCGCCGCCATCGCCGCCAAGGACATCGTCATCCACCACCCGTTCGAGACGTTCGACGTGGTCATCCAGTTCCTCAAGCAGGCGATGGAAGATCCCGACGTGGTGTCGATCAAGCAGACGCTCTACCGCACCAGCAAGAATTCGCCGATTCCACGGCTCCTGATCGCCGCCGCCGAGGCGGGCAAGCAGGTGACGGCGCTGGTCGAGCTGAAGGCGCGCTTCGATGAGGAGGCCAATCTCAAATGGGCGCGCGACCTCGAAGCGGCGGGCGTGCAGGTGGTGTACGGCTTCGTGACGCTGAAAACCCACGCCAAGGTGACGCTGGTGACGCGGCGCGAAGGCGGCAAGCTGGTGTCCTACGCGCATTTCGGCACCGGGAATTATCACCCCGCTACCGCCAAGATCTACACCGACCTCTCCTTCTTCACCTGCGATCATGATCTCTGCCTCGACGCGGCGCATCTATTCAACTTCGTCACCGGCAACGCGCCGCCGCGCAGCTTCAAGAAGCTGATCATTGCGCCGCGCGACATGCGCCGCAGGCTGCTCAAGCTGATCGACGATGAAATCACACATGTGAAGGCGGGGCGGCCCGGCGCCATCTGGGCCAAGATGAATTCGCTGGTCGACCGGCAGATCATCGATGCGCTCTATAAGGCATCGCAGGCGGGCGTGGTGATCGAGCTGGTGGTGCGCGGCATCTGCTGCCTGCGCCCCGGCGTACCGGGACTCTCGGAGAATATCCGCGTCAAATCCATCGTCGGGCGCTTCCTCGAGCATGCGCGCATCTATTGCTTCGGCAACGGGCAGGAAATGCCATCGCCCGAGGCCAAGGTCTATATCGGCTCGGCCGACTGGATGCCGCGCAATTTCGACTGGCGCGTCGAGCTGATGGTGCCGATCGAAAACCCGACCGTGCATGAGCAGGTGCTCGGGCAAATCATGGTCGCCAACCTGAAGGACGAAAAGCAAAGCTGGGTGCTGCAGAGCGACGGCAGCTATCAGCGCCTGCCCTCGAAGGAGAACTCGCTGTCGGCGCATGAATACTTCATCCACAACCCGAGCCTTTCCGGCCGCGGCAAGGCGCTCAAGAAAGCGAAATCGACGCAGATGCTGAAATACAAGCCGATGAAGAAGCAGGTATAACAGCGTTGCTTATATTGCAGTTACTTGCCAAATCCCGCTTCTACAGTAAGAGAACAGCCACTTGAGTTTACTTGGTCAGTTCGATAAACTACTTGGCCCCCAGCATTCATAACGCAACCAAAAGCCCCACCGCCCGTAGGTCCTATTAGGCCAGGAAGAAAATGACCTGACAGGACAGAACCTGTGCGGGGTAAGCCATCATCCATCTTGCTGTCAATCATATAAGCAATGGCGGGTCGTGTCGCGTGTGCCCGTGTGGGCATACATGACAGAGACGCAGCAACCGCAACCATTTTCGTTAGTTCATAGTAATTTTTTTGCTCGTTTCCACCGGAATAGAGAAAGATATGGCTTCCATCGTCTAATTTTGCGCGGGGAAAATATAGTTCCATCTCCCCCGCCGTAATAGGTGGGCACGCATCTGTTGCCGTATTGAATGTCTCCGGAATTAATTTACTTTCCGAAAGATCCCTCCAGTACAGCGTCTTTTCATATCCCACCTCTTCCACATAGAAGTCGGTAAGAAGTGAGTTCGGGTGCATGTAATTCCGACTATTATCCCCCCGTCCGCTCGTCCCTGCACGTACCTGGAATTGCAAGGTCGCGGCAAGTTCCGGAGGCATATCCCCCGGAAGCGCGTTATACTTGGACTCAAATATCTCCGTAGCATGCTGATACTGGCTAAACTGCGACACCTGGCTGATTGCTTTTGCAGCGCTTATTAAATCTCTGCCTAGAAGCACACCACCTATGATTAGTGCTATAACTACAACCACAATAGTTATTTCTATCAGGGTAAACCCCTTCTTTTTAAAAGAATCCTTATCCTGCCACGGACAATCCCGTCCCGATTTCTGCACGATCCGATTAAAATGCATAAAGAGAAACCCTTGACAGAAACTGTAGACTCTCAACGCGGTTACGTATCATAATGATGCGGTAGCATGAGCTCTATGTAATTGCAAGAAAGTGGCAATGCAGATGCTGAAATACAAGCCGATGAAGCGGAGCGGGTAAATCCCTCCTCCTCAAGGGGGGCTAAGAGTTTAGCGCTCCTGCCCGGCCCTCCTCCTCCCCCCTTGCTCCTACCCGCCGCTTCTGGCATAAGGCGGCCATGGCAGCGCAGCAGCATCCCGAACCTTCCGCCCAGCCGCTTCCCGACGGGCGGATCGGCATCATCGATATCGGCTCGAACTCGATCCGGCTGGTGATATACGACCAGCAGAAGCGCTCGCCGGTCGCCGTCTATAACGAAAAGGTAATGTGCGCGCTCGGCAAGGGGCTGGCGGCCAGCGGTATGCTCAACCCCGACGGCGTCGAGATGGCCCGTACCGCGCTCAGGCGTTTCATCGCCATGGGGCGCAACATGGAGATCGCCTCGCTCTATGTCATGGCGACTGCCGCCATCCGCGACGCCAAAGACGGGCCGGCCTTCGCGCGCTACATCGAAGAAACCTACGACATCGAAGTCGACATCATTTCAGGGAAGAAAGAAGCCAAGCTCGGCGCCTTCGGCGTCTGCGCGTCGATGTACAAGCCGCAGGGCATCACCGGCGATCTCGGCGGCGGCAGCCTGGAGCTGGTGAAGGTCGATGACGGCAAAATCACCGACCATGCCAGCGTCGCCCTCGGCTCGTTGCGCATGATCGACGAGAGCAAGGGCGACCGCGACAAGCTGCGCAGGCTCATCGACAAGCGCTTCAGCGAATTGCAATGGATGGAAGATACCAAGGTGGCGAATTTCTACGCCATCGGCGGCAGCTTCCGCGCACTGGCCAAGATGCATATGACGGCAAACAACTATCCGCTGCGCATCCTGCACGAATATAAAGTCGATGCCAAAAACTTCCTGACGTTTGCGCGCGAAATCGCCAACCTGCCGGAAGGCAAGCTGGAGAAATTCCCCGGTTCGTCCGCCAAGCGCGTGCCGGCACTGCCGGGCGCAGCCATTGTGCTCGAGCATATCATCGAGCATGCGCGCCCCGATCACATCGTATTTTCGGCCAGCGGCATCCGCGAAGGCTACGTGTACGAAAAACTCTCGCCCTACCTGCGCAACCAGGACGGGCTGCTCGCCTCCTGCACCGAATTCGCGGTGAAAGGTGGGCGCTCAACGGCTTATGCCAACGAGCTCTACACCTGGATGTATCCGCTGCTCGCCAGAGAGTCGGAAAAGGAGCGGCGCCTGCGGCTGGCTTTCTGCCTGCTGTCGGATTTCGCGCTGCACATCCACCCGGAGTACCGCGCCGAATGGGCATTCCACCGCGTGCTGCACTCGGCGCTGACGGGGCTCACCCACCGCGAGCGCGTCAAGCTGGCGCTCGCCCTCTACCACCGGCACCAGTTCAAGTGCAAGGAGGACTGGCCGGCGCTGAAGCTGCTCAAAAGCGCGGACCGCCCATGGGCCAAGCTGGTCGGCACCTGCGCCAACCTGGCCTATCACCTGTCGGGCAGCGTGGCGGGAAACCTGCACAACACATCGTTTATCATCGAGAAGAAGGAAGTGACGCTGCAGCTGACCGGAGCTATGCAGGATGTCGCCGGCGACGCCATCAGGCGCCGCATGGACGGCGTACGGGAGGCGTATGCGGAGTACGGGGGGAAATGACTAGCTTTTCTTAGCGAGGCACGAGCTTAGAAAAGTTGTCATCCTCGGGCTTGACCCGAGGATCCATTTTTATAATGAAATGGATTCCCGCCTGCGCGGGAATGACAATGATGATTACAAATACGGATCTTCCTTCATCATGTAGTTCTGCACGTAGTCGCGAATGCCTTCTTCCACCGAATAGAACGGTTCGGTATAACCTGCGGCGCGCAGGCGCTGTATGTTGGCTTCGGTGAAATACTGGTAGTTCTTCACCAGGTCTTCCGGCATATCGAAATAATGGATGTTCGGCTCACGTCCGACGGCGGTAAAAATCGCCCGCGCCATGTCGTTGAAGCTGCAGGCCTTGCCGGTGCCGATATTGAACAGGCCTGATACGTTCGGATGATCGAACAGCCACAGCATGACCTTGACCGTATCCTTGACATAGATCATATCGCGCTTCTGCCCGCCGTCCGGATAGGCATCGTTATAGGAGCGAAACAGTTTCACCGCCGCACCCTGGATTGCTGCCGGGGCGATTTTCGAAATTACGCTGCGCTGGTCTTCCTTGTGGTATTCGTTCGGCCCGTAATTGTTGAACAGCTTCAGGATCACCCATTGCGGCAACGTCACCTCGCCGCGGGCCACCGCTCCCGCCACATGCATGTCGAACAGGTGCTTGCTCCAGCCATATCCGCTCATCGGCTTCAGGATGCGCATGTAGGAGAGGGAGATATTGTCGTCGAAGCCTTGCCCGCCATTGCCGTAGGTCGCTGCCGACGATGTGTAAATGAGGCGTACGTTGCGCGCCTGGCACCAGCGCCATAATTTCAGCGACAGCGCAAAATTGTTTTTGAGTACATGGTCGACATTTTTCTCCAGCGTCGATGACGCCGCGCCGAGATGGAAGACGATGTCGATCTGCTGCCGGTTGATCTCCAGCCAGTCGAACATCTGCTCCGGCGCAATGATCTCAAACACCGGATGCTTGGAAAGGTTGCGCCATTTGTCGGATGCGCCGAATACGTCGCACACCACGATGTGATTCGTCTGGCGCTCCAGCAGCGCCGCGACCAGATTGGAACCGATGAATCCGCCGCCGCCGGTGACAAGAATCGTCTTCATATGCTTTTCAAGAAAAACCCATTGCGCTGATACGGCTTATGGTACAATGGCCGCGTTTAATAACCGGTAAAGGGACGCCAACGAGGTGCAACATGCAGAAAGACAACAAAATTTTTGAGGATATCGCGCGCATGGCCAGCGGCGCCGCCGGCGGGCTGATGGAAATGAAGCGCGACATCGAGGTTATGATCGGTAACCAGCTGGAAAAGCTACTGCAAAAAATGAACCTCGTCACCCGTGAGGAATTCGACACGGTGCAACAGATGCTTGCTAAGTCGCGGATGGAACAGGAGGAATTGAAGCGCCGCCTGGAGGCGCTCGAAAAGGATAAAACTGGTTAATTTTTGTCCAAGTAATTTATTGAATTATAAGAATAAAATAATTTTTGTTAAGCCTTTCTTAAATTGATGGCTTTTTGAGTTTTTCCGTGCAAGGATGCTCCTTCCCCATCCCATTCTAATCGCATTTCGGAGGAGAACGCGCGATGCCATCGACGATGATCAAAACCGACCTGAGCTACAATCCGCTCGATATCGTGGAGACGGTGATCATGGATCGCGACTGGGTGTTCGATCGCCCCGAAGACGGCGAGTTGATCGCCGAGGCGAGCGGCGCCTGGTGCAACTACCGCATCTGGTTCACCTGGCAGGAAGACTCGGGCGGCCTGACGCTGACCTGCGCGCTCGACAGCAAGCTGCCGAAGCAGCTGGTGGCGAAAGTCTATCCGCTGTTGGCGCTCGCCAATGAGAAACTGTGGCTCGGGCATTTCGAAGTCAACTCGGAAGATATGTCGGTAGCGTTCCGCCATTCGCTGCTGCTTTCCGAGGGCATCAGCACCAGCGCCGAGCAACTGCAGGAGCTGCTCGACATCGCTATCACCGAGTGCGACCGCTTCTACCCCGCCTTCCAGTCAGTAGTGTGGGGCAACAAGTCGGCGCCGGAAGCGATCGAGATCGCCATGTTCGAAACGGTGGCGGAAGCCTAGCTCCAGTTAGCAATTGCAGTTGGCAGACAGAAATTGCCTTGTTATTGTCTGCAAACTGCTAACCGCTCACTGCTAACTGCTAACTGCATGACTTCCATCTCCTCCCTCCTCCTCGTCGGCTGCGGACGCATGGGCAGCGCGCTACTCGAAGGGTGGCAGCGCGACGACGCGCCGGATATTGCACGCTTTGACATCATCGACCCGCACCGCTATCAGGAAAACAGCGATACGTTCTTCTGGCATAAGTCGCTCGAAGAGCTGCCGCAGGACCACGCACCGCAGGTCATCGTGCTGGCGGTGAAGCCGCAGGATATGGAAGCATTACTGCCTGCTTACCGCGCCCGCTATGCCGCCGCTGATCCGCTCTATATTTCCATCGCCGCCGGCAAGAGCCTGCGCTTCCTTACCTTCCATCTGGGCGAGCAGGCACGTATTGTGCGCGCCATGCCGAACCTGCCGGCGCTGGTCCGACGCGGCATCACCGTGCTCTGCGCCGATGCCCGGCTTCCGGAGGCCGCACGCCATACCGCCGGCACGCTGATGCAGGCGATCGGCTCGGTGGAGTGGCTGAAGGACGAATCGCTGATGGACGCAGTCACCGCCATCTCCGGCAGCGGCCCGGCCTATGTGTTTCTGTTCATGGAAAGCCTGGTCAATGCCGGCATCGATGCCGGGCTGCCGCAGGAATTGGCCGAGACGCTGGCGCTCGAAACCATCGCCGGCAGCTGCGCCCTTGCTGAGGAACACCATGAAAGCCTTGAGCAGCTGCGCAAGAATGTTACCAGCCCGGGCGGGACCACCGAGGCGGCGCTCACGGTATTGATGAAAGGGAATGCCCTGGAAGCGCTGGTTAAAAAGACGGTCGCGGCAGCGGCCAAACGCTCGCAAGAGCTGGAACAATGATTAATATCCAATAGCTTATCCTGTTTTTGTGCATCGCAACAAAATACTTGACCCTTTAGGCGTTTTTTGGCATCATCTAGTCCGCCGTAATTGCTCTATATAATAGAGAGAACAAAGGAGAGAGTTATGACTTATAATTACGCATTTGCCGATATGTTCAAAAATGCCTTCGATTACAACCAGCTGTTCTCGACCCAGCGCCGCAATATCGAGGCGCTGTCGGCCGCCAATCAGGCGATCGTCGAGGGCGCGCAGGCGATTTCCCGCCGCCAGGCCGAAGTCGTCCGTGAAAACGTCGAGGATTTCCTCAAGGCGTCCAAGGAACTGATGACCGGCGGCAGCCCGGAAACCAGCCTGACCCGCCAGAGCGAGCTGGCCAAGACCATTTTTGAAAATACGCTGTCGAACATGCGGGAAGTGACCGAAATGGCCACTAAGTCCGGCTTCGAGGCGTTCGATGTGCTGAACAAGCGCACCGCCGAAACCCTCGAGGAAATCAGCCGCGCTTCCAACGGCGCCGGCAAGAAAAAGGCAGCTGCTTAAGCAATAAAGGTAATAAGACTCAAAAACCGCTGCCGGTATACCGGCAGCGGTTTTTTATTTGCCGTCATGAAGCCGCTCGGTCTTCTAACCGGTGCTATCCTCATAATGCACCTCGACCAGATATTCCCTGCCGTGAATCACCACCCAGGCTTCCCCCGGATCGCGCAGATCATCGACGATGGCTTCGGCACGGAACATACGATCACGTTCCGTCTTGGGATTTGCTAACTTAATAACCAGCTTCATTCCATTTTCTCTAACGAAGATTAAAAGTTACTTTGCCTGTCTGATATAAAGAAACCATAAGGAAGTGTATAATATTTTTACAGCCCGCAGTTATTCACTGCTCAGTATTTCATTAGGATGCAAAGCAAAGAGCAGTCACCGCTATTGTCACCCCCCGTGAAAATGATCGTAGATCACTTTCGCAATCTGCCGGTTAATGCCCACCACTTTCTGGATTTCCTCCTGGCTCGCCGCAGCAACGGCGCGGGCCGATCCGAAATGATGTAAAAGCGCCCGCTTGCGGCCAGGACCGATGGAGGGGATGGCGTCAAGCTCCGAGCGCTTGATCGCCATGCTTCGCCGCGTGCGGTGCGCGCCGATGGCGAAACGGTGTGCCTCGTCACGCAGCCGCTGCAGGTAATGCAGCACCGGATCATTCTCGGGCAACTGAAACGGCTCACGGCCGGGAATAAAGATCTGCTCGCGCCCGGCGTTGCGGTCCGGACCCTTGGCGATGCCGGCATAGGGGATGCCCTGAACGCTCAGTTCCTCGAATATTTTCGCCGCCGCCGATACCTGCCCGGCCCCGCCGTCGATCAGTATCAGGTCAGGCACGTTTGCCTTGTCCCCCGCCTGCTCCATTTTTCTGAATCGGCGCGACAACACTTCGCGCAGCATGGCATAGTCATCGCCGGGCACCGTTTCTTGGCGCTTGATATTGAATTTCCGGTACGCGTTCTTCACAAATCCGTCCGGTCCGGCGACGATCATCGCGCCGACGGCATGCGCGCCCATGATGTGGCTGTTGTCATACACTTCGATGCGCTGCGGCACCACTGCCAGTCCAAACAGCTCGCGCAAGCCTTCGAGCGCCTCGCCGTTGGTCGCGCGCATCGACAGATGGCGCGCCAGGGCCTCGCGGGCGTTGCGCACCACCTGGTCGACCAGCTCGCGCTTGGCACCGCGCAGCGGATGAATGATTTCAATTTTATAATCGCTGTTCAGGTTAAGAGCCTCCTCGAGCAACGCCGACTCTTCGAGCAATTGGCTGGTGATGATGAGTGGCGGTGGCGGCTGCGACTGGTAGTGCTGGCCGATGAAGTTGCGCAGGATCTCCGCGTCGCTGTACGAACCGGCATGCATGGGGAAGAGGCAGCGGTTGCCATAATTGCGACCACCACGGAAAGAGAACAGCTGAATGCAACATACCTTGCCGGCGCGGGCCAGACCGATCACATCGGCGTCGCCGATATCCGCCCCGGCGATTCCCTGCCGTTTCTGCACTTCCGCCAGAGCGCGCAGCCGGTCACGCACGATGCCTGCCTTTTCATATTGCAGGTTGAGGCTGAGCCGCTGCATGTCATAGGCCAGCTCATCCTGAAGCTGGCGGCTCTTGCCGGAAAGGAACGCCTCCGCCTGGTCAACCAGGCCGGTATAGTCATTCCTATTGATCTTGTGCACGCAAGGCGCCGAACAGCGCTTGATCTGGTAGAGCATGCACGGGCGCGTGCGGTTTTTGAACACGCTGTCGGAACAGGTGCGAAGCAAAAACACCTTCTGAAGCAGCGTGATCGTTTCATTGACCGCGCCGGCGGAGACAAACGGGCCGAAATATTTTCCTTTCTGCGCCTTGGCACCGCGGTGCTTGCCCAACCGAGGATAATCGTGGTTGCCGGAGAGAAAAATATACGGATAGGATTTATCATCCTTGAGCAGGACATTATAACGCGGCGAAAATTTTTTGATCAGGTTCGCTTCCAGCAACAACGCTTCCGCCTCCGAGCGCGTGACGATGATTTCCATCGACGCTGTCTGCGCGACCATGCGCTGCAGCCGGTTGCTCAGCGCCTGCACGTTGAGATAGGACGATACGCGGTTCTTCAAGTGCTTCGCCTTGCCGACATACAGCACCGTGCCCGACGCGTCGATCATCCGGTACACGCCCGGCGTCACAGGGAGGTCGGTGCAGTAACGCCTGATGACGCTGCGCCCTTCCGCGAAAGATAATGGAGATGATTCCATAGGTTCAATCTACCGGTCCAGCGCCGGTTTGCAATGCGCCGCAAGTAATCCACCAATCCTGTGGGTAACTTTGTTGGCAACTATATAAATTCATCATAAACTAAAGGGTGCGCCTTGTGTTGCGCCCTATTGCCCAAAAATTGGGCATATTAATATAGTATTGAATTTAAAAATAATTTTCTAACTCCTTAATGCGCCTTTGATATGTTTTAAGTCTTTCTTCATTTATTTGCAAGGTGCTCCCATTACTGTGCACAAAGAGGTAAAAAATCCTTAGATATTTTTGCCCATGGGAAAATTTTTCCTACAAAAATTTGCTGTAATTCATCTGCTCCACGTTTCGCCTTTCCGTCAAGCAGTAGCCGTTCGAAATGGATAACCAGCCGAAGCATCCACCCTTCGCCATGATAAAAATTTTACACGCGCCGGTGGAGCATTATAAAAAGATAGCACATCTTTTCCGCTTGCTTCATAACCTATGCCATGCATGATTCATCGCATCTAACCGAAGTCGTTATCCTACTTTTCGCGGCGGTGCTGATCGTCGGCTTCTTCCGCGCAGTACGTTTAAGCCCGGTGATCGGCTACCTTGTGGCCGGCGCGGTGATCGGCCCGTTCGGACTCGCACTCATCAGCGATGTCGAAACCACGGCCGGCATCGCCGAGTTCGGCGTCATCTTCCTGCTATTCCTGATTGGGCTCGAGCTGTCTTTCGAGCGGCTGCGAAGCATGCGCAAGCACGTGTTCGGTTTCGGCGGCGCGCAGCTGCTCGTCACTGCCGCGCTGTTCGCCATGTTCTTCATGGGCTTCGGCGGCACCGAGGCAGCGGCGATCATTATCGGCGGCGGGCTGGCGCTGTCATCCACCGCCATCGTGCTGCAGGTGATCAGCGAGCAGGGAGAAAAATCTTCGCAGGTGGGGCGGCTGTCGCTGGCCATCCTGATCCTGCAGGACCTGGCGGTCATTCCCCTCCTGGTGCTGGTGCTGCTGCTCGGCGAGCCCGACAAGCCGCTGGCCGGAGCGCTCGCCGACGCCACGTTCAAGGCGGCCGTCGCACTCGTGCTGATCTTCGTTATCGGTCGCCTGCTGCTCAGGCCGGTATTCCGTTTTATCGCTTCCTTGGACAACACCGAGTTATTCACCGCCACCACCATGTGCGTCGTGCTCGGCGTCGCCTATTTGACCAGCGCGATCGGGCTCTCTCCCGCCATGGGCGCCTTCATGGCGGGGCTGCTCGTCGCCGAGACGGAATTCAAGCCGCAGGTCGAATCCGACATCTTGCCGTTTAAGGGTCTGTTCCTCGGCCTGTTCTTCATGACGGTCGGCATGTCGCTCAATATCGATCTCGTGCTGGCGAAGTTCGGCCTCATCATCGCCCTGACGCTGGCGCTGATGACCATCAAGGCGCTGATCATCATGGGGCTTAGCCGCCTGTTCGGCTTCACCCTCTCCACCGCCATCCATACCGGCCTGCTGCTGTCGCAGGGCAGCGAGTTCGCCTTCATCCTGTTCGCACTGGCCGCGTCGGAGGGCATTCTCGGCACCTCGGTGGCGCAGGTGCTGCTCGTTGTCATCACCATCAGCATGGCACTTACCCCTGTTATTGCACAGGCAGGGAAGCGCTTCGCGCTGGCACTTGAGAAATACGCCATCTCGCGCCCCGAAACCATGGTGGAGGAGACGCTCGACCTTTCGCATCATGTCATCATCAGCGGCTTCGGCCGCGTCGGCCATACGGTGGCGCGGCTGGTCGAGACGGAGAATATTCCGTTCGTTGCCATCGACATGGACTCCTTCCTCGTTGCCAAGGAGCGCAAGGGCGGCACGCCGGTTTATTTTGGCGACTCGACGCGGGTGCATGTGCTCAATGCCCTCGGCATCGCCCGCGCCCGCGCCTTCATCATCACCCACGGCGACACGCGCGTGGCGCTGCAGACCATCACGACCATCCGCGAGATCAACCGCGACATCCCCATCATCGTCCGCTCCAAGAACCTCGACCAGGTGCAGAAGCTGGAGAAGGCCGGGGCCAACCTGGCGGTGGCTGAAATGTTCGAAACCAGCCTGCAGCTGGGCGGCGCGTTGCTTAAATCCCTCGATATCGCCGACCAGGAAATCACCCGGATTATCGATATTTTCCGGGCGGAAGACTATGCACTGACCCGCGCCTGCGAGAACGAGCCCGTGCATAGCCCCTAAAGAGCTTATCCGGCTGAATTTAGCCGTTTACAAGCCGATAAACCCTTGCTAGATTGCGCGCCTTAATCCCGATCGGGGCGGAGCCAAGCCGTAAAATTGGCCGGATTCATTTGGAGCAATGCAAATGAAGGATGCCGCGCACCCGAAGGTTATGAAAGAGTGATGCGATGAAACTGCTCGCCTGCAACAGCAATATCCCGCTCGCCACTGCGATGGCGGAGTATCTCGGCGTGCCGCTGACTAAAGCAAGCGTCAAGCGCTTCGCCGACCAGGAAGTGTTCGTCGAGGTGCACGAGAACGTGCGCGGCGAGGATGTGTTCGTCGTGCAGTCGACCAGTTACCCGGCCAACGACCATATCATGGAGCTGCTGGTCTGCCTCGATGCGCTGAAGCGCGCCTCGGCCAAACGCGTCACCGCCGTCATCCCTTATTTCGGCTATGCGCGCCAGGACCGGAAAGTAGGCCCGCGCACACCAATTTCCGCCAAGCTGGTTGCCAACGTCATCGCCGCCAGCGGTGCCAACCGCGTGCTGACCATCGACCTGCATGCCGGGCAGATCCAGGGATTCTTCGATATTCCGCTCGACCATCTCTACGCCGCTCCGGTAATCGTCAAGGATATCAAGGAGCATTACAAGAAGTCAGACAACATCATGATCGTCTCGCCCGACGTCGGCGGCGTGGTGCGCGCGCGGGCGCTGGCCAACCGCTTGGGCGCCGACCTCGCCATCGTCGACAAGCGCCGCGAGAAGGCCGGGCAATCGGAAGTGATGCATATCATCGGCGATGTATCGGGACGCGACTGCATCCTGTTCGACGATATCGTCGATTCCGCCGGCACGCTGTGCAACGCCGCCGCCGAGCTGAAAAAGCACGGCGCACACTCCGTCTCGGCCTACGTCACCCATGCGGTGCTATCGGGTAAGGCGATCGAGCGCGTCGAGAATTCCGTGCTTACTTCGCTCGTCGTCACCGATACCATCATGGTGACCGAGGCGGTGAAGAAAGCCAAGAACATCCGCGTGGTTTCCATCGCGCCGCTCTTGGGCGAAGCCATCCGCCGCATCAGCGAGGAAACCAGCGTAAGCAGTTTGTTCGATTAATCAGTACAAGTAAGGAGAAAATATTATGACCACCGCCACTGGAAAAATCAAAACCCCGCCGGGCACGCTATCAGCCAGCGTCCGCACCGCGCACGGCAAGGGCGCCGCGCGCAGCCTGCGCCGCGAAGGGCGCGTTCCCGCCGTGTTGTACGGCAAGACGGGCCAGCCCCAGTCGCTGGCGTTGCCGCTCAACGAGGTGACGCAGGAATATGCGCGCGGCCGCTTCCGCTCGCGCCTG
>CAYXYU010000009.1:0-23856 GCA_964469525.1 uncultured Rickettsiales bacterium
CGGGCGCTGGCCCGGGTGCGGGCGCTGGCCCGGGTGCGGGCGCTGGCCCGGGTGCAGGCGCTGGCGCAGGTGCGGGCGCAGGTGCTGGCGCGGGTCCGGGTGCGGGCGCCGGAGCAGGTGCCGGTTCGGGACCTGGCGCTGGCGCAGGAGCAGGGTCAGGTGCCGGTGCTGGATTCGGCGCAGGCGCGGGTTCGCAGGCATCGCCGATGCGGGTGCCGCCTCCGCATAGAGCTACACAGTCAGTATATTTTTGTATCTCGCACGGACTACCCATACTCTGTCCGCATTCGGTTGCACACGCTTCCTCGCATTCGGCTAAACAAACCGACACTATACCGCAAGCTCCACCGGAAATCTGGCAACCGCCCCCACCCTGATAACAGGTGTGAGTTACGAAAGGAGGTGGTGGACCACACGAGGGAAAAGGATCAGCCCACGCGGCGCTAAACATGAAATCCCCGGCCAACGTGAAGCTGTTGTAGATCTGCTGCAGGGTAAAGGAAAAGCCGGTTATGCGTGGGGCAGCCTGGGTACCGTATCTGGGAGCGGGAGGATAGGGATCACTGAGCGATCCGGAATCCCAAAGCGGTTCATGCAGGGCGGCGGTGGAGAGGCAGGACGATAGCAGGAAGGCCGGCCATTTATGGCCTGCGGCACGTAGTTTTCCCTTTGCAAAGGAATGTTTTGATCTGGTTGCCACGACGGATGCTGTCTCCCCCCACAGCAGGTCCCGAAAGAACCTTAAAGATTATGATAGCATTATTCGGCCCCCCCTGTGCAACAGCCTTCAGGGATAGGATAAGGTTAATATTTGCTTAATTATTAGCACGTTAATGCGGGCGCAAGTTTGGCGTGGGAAGAGGCTGGGAAAACGGTCAGTGCAGTAGCTTTAGGATGACGCGCGCCGCCTTGTCGCTTGGCGCTTCGCCGTCTTCCGGCACAAGCGTTTGCAACGCCTCACGCGCCGCCTCTTTCTGCCGCTGCTGGTCGGCCGGATGCGACAGCAGGTGCGCGCTGGCGCTGGCGATCATGGCCGGGGTGCAGTGCTCCTGCAGCAGTTCAGGGATGGCCTCACGCTGCAGCAGGATGTTGATGAGGTTGACATACCGGGTGAGGCTGATGCGCCTCAGGGCCCAGGCGGAGATCGGATTGACACGGTAGGCGACGATCATCGGCGTTCCTGCCTTCGCCACTTCGAGCGCCACAGTCCCTGACTTGGCGATGGCGATGCCGGCAGCTGCGATGGCGTCTTTCTTGTCCTGCTCCGCCGACATGACCACGGCGCGGTACGGGCAGTTCTCGAAATAGGGCGCCACGAACGGCATGACGTTTTTCGGCACCGCCACCGCGATGGCGAGGTCGGGGTATTGCGTTGCCAGCATGCTGACCGCGCGCGCAAACACCGGCATGTGCCGATCCACCTCGCCCTTGCGGCTGCCGGGCAGCAGCATCAGCAGCTTTGCGTCCGGCGCGATGCCGTACTTGCTGCGGAAGCGTGCGCCGTCACCTGTCTCCGTCTCCGCCACCGCCGCATGCCCCACCCATGTGCAGGTCAGACCTGCCTGCTCGAAATAAGGCGGCTCGAACGGCAGCAGCACCAGCAGATGATCGAACAGCCGCGCGAACAGTTCGGCGCGCTGCGGTTTATACGCCCACACGGTAGGTGCTACGTAATGGATAAATATACTGTCCATGTTTTCCTTGCGGCATTTCTCGACGACGCGGAAAGAGAATCCCGGCACATCAATGGTGACAACGGCATCCGGCTTTTTCTGCAGAATATCCTCGGCAGTAAGCGATACGCGTGCGAAAATATTGAAGGCGTAGGGCAGCACCTCGATAAAGCCGAGCATCGACAATTCATGATACGGAAACAAACTATTCAATCCTTCCGCCTGCATCTTCTCGCCGCCGACGCCGTAAAACAGTACCGGCTGCGCTGACTGCCGCCGGATGGCACGCATCAGATGCGCCCCGAGCAGATCACCCGACGCTTCACCGGCGATGAGATAAATGACGAGGGGTTTGGGCTGGGCATTGGGCTGCGTATTCATACGATGCGATGCTCCAAACAATCCCTCCCCCACAAGGGGGGAGGGGATTTATAGCGTGATTTACTCATGTTGGATACCCACCATGAAAATTCCTAATGCATCGGCACGTTCGATGGTGCGCTCCCGCTCGAGAATGAGCGACCCGCCTGCCTCGACGGCAATGCCAGCGAAACCGGCCTCATGTATTTTCTCCACCGTCTGCGGCCCGATGGCAGGCAGGTCGACGCGCGTTTCCTGTCCCGGTTTTTTCGCCTTGACCAGCACGCCGCTCTTCATGCCGCGCCGCAGCCTGGCGCAGCGTTCAATCAGCGCATCGGTGCCCTCCATCGCTTCGGTCCCGAGTACCTCGCCGTTTTCGACGATCACTGCCTGGCCGATATCGAGCGCGCCGAGTTGGCGCGCGGCAATCAGCCCTTTGGCGATGTCGGTGCAGTCGCGCTCGGACGGTTGTATCTTGCCGAGCACCCCCGCAGGCGCAAGCAGCCCTGCCAGCACTGTGTCGGCACCAACTACCGTGAAGCCTTCCTCTTCAAGAAACTCAACGATGATCTTCAGCAGCGCATCGTCGCCAGCAAAGAAAGCCTTGCCCAGCTTTGCCAATAATCTGGTTCCCAGCCGGTCAGGGCGTAGTGATGTCAAAGAAGGACGGCGCACGCTTCCCGCCAGAACTACCTCATGGACACCAGCCTGTCGCAAATGACCGATCGCTTCGCCGACCGCACCGAGCCGTATCACCTTATGCGGCACGTGATGGATGGCGTCGAGATCTGCATTTTCAAAGGCGAGGACAAAGCAGGGGCGTTTGAGCGTCTGGCAGCCTTCCACCAACTGCGCCGGCAGCTGTCCGCCGCCCGCGATAATACCTAGGGTAGAGGCGGCGATCATGCTATGCCGCCTCGGAAGCATCCTGTGGTGAAGAGGTCTTGGGTACGCACAGGGAGCGCGAGCCCTTATCGTCCATGAAGGAGAGGAGCGCCAGCACTTCTGGGTTGTTACTATATTCGCGGCGCGCCTTCTCCGTGCGTTCGGCCAACGTGCCGGTTTCTTCTTCGAACAGCATTTTATAAGCATTACGCAGCGCATGGATGGCACCACGATCGAAGCCGCGGCGCTTGAGGCCGACCAGGTTCAAGCCAGCCAGGCTGGCGCGCTCGCCCATCACCGAGCCGTAAGGGATGACATCATGCTCGACGCCGGAAAGGCCTCCTATGATGGCATGCGCACCGATGCGCACGAATTGGTGCACCGCCGCCAGCCCGCCGATGATCGAATGGTCGCCGACCTGCACGTGCCCGGCGAGCGTGGCATTGTTGGCGAGGATGACATGGTCGCCGACTTTGCAATCATGCGCCACATGCGCCCCCACCATGAACAGGCAGTGATTCCCCACCGAAGTCAGCATGCCGCCGCCCTCGGTGCCGGGATTCATCGTGACATGCTCGCGGATGACGCAATGGTCGCCAATGACGAGCTGAGACTTTTCGCCCTTGTATTTCAGATCCTGCGGCGCATGTCCCAGCGAGGCGAAGGGATAGACGGTACACTGTTTGCCGATCACGGTGTTGCCACCGATGGTGACGTGCGACATAATGCGCGTGCCATCGCCGATCGTCACTTCTCCTTCAATGACACAGTACGGTCCAACGCTGGTATTCTTGCCCAGCGTGACATCCTTGCCGATAATAGCGGTTGGATGAATATTGTTCATCTTACTCCACGATCATTGCGCAGATCACCGCTTCCGCCGCCTTGTTGCCGTCCACTGTGGCGGTGCAGGCGAATTTCCAGACGTTCTTGCGGCTCTGCTGCTTCTCGGCGCGGATGTGCAGAGAATCCCCCGGTACCACGGGTTTTCTGAACTTCGCCTCCTCGACCGACATGAAATAGACCAGTTTGCCCTCGGCGTCCTTGCCCAGCGTCTCGACCACCAGCACTGCCGAGGTCTGCGCCATCGCCTCGATGATGAGCACGCCCGGCATCACCGGTTTGCCGGGGAAGTGCCCAATGAAATGCTGCTCGTTGATGCTGACGTTCTTGACGCCGATGGCGTACTTGTCCACCTCCATCTCAATGACCTTGTCGATCATCAGGAACGGGTAGCGGTGCGGGATCATCTCCATGATGCGCTCAATGGGCACGACCCCGTTGTTATTTTTTTGCTCCATACGGTTCCCCTATTCGGTCTCTTTTTTCTTTACCAGTTTCGCCACCGCCACCGTCTGGCGATGCCAGTCGCGGGCCGGGACGGCGGGCGAACCGCCATACGTGGCGCCGGCCGGGATATCGGTCATGACACCCGCCTGCGCCGCCAGTTTGGCACCGGCGCCAATGGTCACATGGCCGGCAATGCCGACCTGACCGCCTAGCATGGCACCGTCGCCGATGCTGGTGCTACCGGCAATACCACACTGGGCCGCGATTAGCACATGGTTTCCAATATGCACATTGTGGCCGATTTGCACAAGGTTGTCGATTTTGCAATGCGCGCCGATAACCGTGTCCGGCCCGGCGCCGCGGTCGATGCAGGTGCCGGAGCCGATTTCCACATCATCGCCGATGAGAACGCGGCCCAGCTGCGGTACCTTGGTGATACCTTTGTTGCCCGGTGCGAAACCGAATCCGTCTTGCCCGATATGGATGCCGCGATGCAGGATGACGCGGCTACCCATGATCGTATGGCTGATGCTGCACAGTGCGCCGATGCGGCAGTCGTCGCCGATTTTCACATGGCCGCCGATGACGGTATGCGCGCCGATCCGGCAGCACTCCCCGATAACGACATGTTCGCCGATAACCACTCCCGTCTCGATGTGCGCGTTCTTGCCAATCCTGGCGGTTTTGGCGATCACCGCGTCTTTGGCGATACCGGGTTCAAATCCGCTGTCGGGATGGAAGGCGCGGGCGGCCAGCGCATAGGCGTAATACGGCTGTTCGGTAACCAGCAGCACCATGCTCTTTGGGGCGCGCGCGGAAAATTTGGCGCGTACGAAGCAGGCACCCGCCTTGCTGGCAGAAAAGGTGTCAACATATTTGATATTGTCAAGGAAACTGATCTCGTCCGGGCCGGCCTTGTCGAGCGGCGCGATACCGGTGAAGCGACGTGGACCGTCCGCCTCGGTGCCTTTCGGCGTGGTAATCACTGCACCGGTCAGCTCCGCCACGGTGCTTAAGGTGAGAGAACCGGCACTGGGAAAAAAACGCTTATCGACCATGATGTTCTGATAGTCCTTCCCCCCGTAGGGGGGGGAGGTTAGGAGAGGGGCATGCTGGAGAAGGTGCCCTCCATTATGCCCCCACCCTAACCCTCCCCCTATGGGGGGAGGGAATAATTCCTACTCCTTCGGTGCGACGAACTTGACGTCGAGCTTCGGCAGCTTCTTGTTCAGTCGATTCAGCACTTCCTCGGAGATATTAAGTTTTTCATCAGCATAGAGAATTTGCGAGGTCGGGATAGCGACGACGAAACCCTGTTCCTTTGACATATCGCTGATGATCTCGGTCACCGCTTTCTGAATATCGACGATCGACTGCTCGAAGGCATTATCAAGCATGGCTTTCTTCGACTGCACTTCCTTCTGGGCCTCGGTGGCCTTGTTGCGGAAGGCACGCGCCTTTTCCTCGAACGCCTCTTTGGAAAGCACGCTGCGTTTCTTGGCCAGTTCCTGGTCTTCTTTCTGCAGCGCATCTTCCTTTTTGGTCAGTTCGGCCTGGAAGGCTTTCTGCTTGCTTTCGAGCTGCTCGCGCACGCTCTTGGCGGCGGTCGATTCGCTCATGATGCGCTGGATGTCGACCACGGCGATAGCATTTGTCTGGGCATGGGCGTCAGGCAGGGAAAAAAGCAGCGCGCATGCAAGTGAAAGTAGGGAGAGAGTGTAGCGTTTCATGAATACTGTCCTTTCTGGATGTGCAAACAATTTTTAGAACCGGGTGCCGAAGCTGAACCGGAAATTTTCCCGCTGATCGAGATTCTCCTTGACCAGCGCATGAGCGAAATCGATGCGGATTGGCCCGAACGGCGAGGACCATAGCAGGCCGGCGCCGATGGCCACACGCACCGAATTCTCGTCGAACACGGTGGCCCCCGCATCATCGGTGTCCCACAGGCTGCCCGCATCGGTGAACAGGGCACCGGAGACGCCCATTTCATCGGGCAGGCCGACCGGGAAGCGCAGTTCCGCCGTCGTCGAATAATAAGCGTTGCCGCCCAGCGCATCGAGCGTCGTGATGTCGCGCGGACCGACGCCGGCGGTGCGGAAGCCGCGCAGGTCGTCACCGCCGAGATAGAAGCGGTCGTTGATGCGGATGTTCTGGCCGTTCAGGCCGAAGATGTAACCCCCGGAGCCGAGGAAGCTTAAGACCCATTTCGGCACGATGGGATAGTAGTAGCTGCCCTTCACCTCATGCTTGAGGTAACGCGAGTCGCCGCCCAGCCCCGCCACTTCCTGCGCGACGCTGGCGAAATAGCCGCGCGTCGGGCTGAACTTGTTATCGCGCTCGTCGAGGGCCAGCAGGTGCCCGACGGCGGAAGTGGTGTTGGTGCCGGCCTGGCCGCGGATGAAGGCGGACGCCGTCGCCGGTACATCGTCAATGGTGTTGCGGTGGATGGTGTAATACACGGTGTGCTGCAGCGTTTCCTGCAGCGCGTAGCCCATGCGCAGGTTGACGCCCTTGACGTCGCTGTTGTAGGAGCTCTCGTCGATAAAGTCGCGGTAAACGCGGTAGACGTCGAAGCCTGCCGACAGCTCGCGGTCGAGAAAATAAGGTTCGGTGAAGCCGAACTGCGCCTGCTTGCGCCGCGACGCAATAACAACGCCGGCTTTCAATTCCTGTCCGCGGCCGAGCAGGTTACGTTCCCGGATGCCGAAATCGGCCAGCGCGCCGTCGGTGGTCGAGTAGCCAGCGCCAATATTGATTTCGCCGGTGGACTGCTCCGCCACGTCGACATTGACCACAGTTCTATCCGGTGCGCTGCCCGGCTCGGTCTTGACTTCCACCTTCTCAAAGAAACCGAGATTGTTGATGCGCTGCTCGCTGCGCTGCAGCTTGGATGTATTGTACGGATCGCCCTCGCTTAAGCGGAACTCTCGGCGCACTACCTCATCGAGCGTGCGTACGTTGCCGGTGATGTTGATACGCTCGACATAGACGCGCGGGCCCGGCTTGATGACATACGCCACGTTGATGATTTGTTCCGCCGGCTTGCGTTCCAGCTTGGGCTGGATCTCGACAAAGGCGTAGCCCTGATTGCCCAGTTCGTCCGTCATGCGGTCGACGGACTCTTCGACTTTGCTGGCATCGTAGGTTTTCCCGGACGTGGTGACGATCAGTTTCTCCAGATCAGGCTTGTCTGGCGTGGTCAGCTCGTTGACGACCTTGACATCACCCAGAGTATATTGTGGTCCCTCATCGACCACGAAAGTGATGTAGAAGGCATCCTTGGCTGGCGACAGCTGCGCATTGGCAGACTTCACCTGGAAGTCGGCGTAGCCCTCGTTGGCATAGAAACGGCGCAGCAGTTCCTGGTCGAATAGCAGACGATCGGGATCGTATTTATCATTATCAGTCAGAAATTTATACCAGCGCGCCTCCTCGGTGCGGATGGCCTTTTCCAGATCACTGTCGCTGAAATGCTCGTTGCCGACAAAGTTGATTTTCTCGACGCGCGTCACTTGCCCTTCGCTGATCTCATAGACCAGATCGACGCGGTTCTGGTCGCGCTGGATGATCTTCGGTTCGACAGTGGCGTTGTAACGCCCGGTGCGGCGATAGATGTCGAGCAGGCGGCGGACATCGCTCTGCACCTTGTCGCGTGAATAGATGGAACGGGCTTTCAGTTCGATCTCTTTCTCCAGATCGGTGGTCTCAACACGATCATTGCCTTCGAAGACGACGCTGCTGATAACGGGATTTTCCATCACGCGCACGATCAGCGTGTTGCCTTGCCTGAGTAGCTGCACGTCGGCGAAGAAACCGGTGGAGAAGAGGTTCTTGAGGCCGGCGTCGATCTCCGTCTGCGAGAAGCTGTCGCCCTGCTTGAGGCCGAGATAGGTAAGGATGGTGCGCGCCTCGACGCGCTGGTTGCCCTCGACCTGGATGTTGGTGATGGTGCCGGAGAGCGTGTCCGCGCGCTGGGCATGGGCAGGGGCGGCAAGAACCGCTGCTGCGGCTGGCAAAGCGGCCAGGAGCAGGCTCCACACGGCGGCGGATAAGATGGAACGAACGTGCATTATTCCCCAACTAATGCTTAAACGTATGTAGTCATGGGGCAAAACGTACTACAAATCAAGCGCAAAACGTGTAGGGAAATTACAGCAGCCGGTGGATGTCGTTAACGATGGTGAATGCCATCAGCGCAAGCAGGATGACGAAGCCGGCGCGGAAGCCGTACTCCTGCACCTTCTGCGCCAGCGGGCGGCCGCTCGCTGCCTCGGCGGCGTAGTAGGCAAGGTGCCCGCCATCGAGCAGCGGGATGGGGAACAGGTTGACCAGACCCAGATTGGCCGACAGCATGGCGATCAGCCACAGCACGGTCTGCACATCCTTATCGGCCGCCTGACCGGAAAGCTGCGCGATGCCGACCGGGCCTTTGAGGTCATCAACGCCGCGGTCGCCGGTGAATATCTGGCCGATGACCTTAAGTGTGGCGGCGCAGATCATGCCGGTGCGCCGCGTCGCCTCATATAGCGCCCGCGCCGGGCCGACATCCTCATAGGTGATCTGTGCGCTCCGGATGCCGATCAGCGGACGCTTCACCTGATTGCCCAGCCCGTCATCGTCCAGCACTTCCTTGGGCGTAAGCACGATGGTCATCTGCTGCTCGCCGCGTTCGACGTACAGGGTAACCGGCGTGCCGAGATTGGTGGCGATCAGGTAGGGGATGTCGTTGAAGCTCGACACCTCATCCTGATTGATGCGCGTGATGCGGTCGCCGGGCTGAAGTCCCGCCGCCTGCGCCGGAGAATCCGCCATCACTTCGCCCACCACCGGCTCGGCCGAGGGCAGGCCGGTGGTCATGATGAAATAGCTGAAGATGGCGATGGTGAGGATGAAGTTGGCGATGGGCCCGGCGGCGACGATCGCGGCCTTCTTATAAAGCGGCTTGTGGTGGAAGGTCATTTTCTTGTCCGCCTCGCTCATGCGCTCGATGGCATCTTCGTCGGCGGTGCTGGCGGAGGAGGCGTCGCCGAACATCTTGACGTAGCCGCCGAGCGGCAGCAGGGCGATTTTCCAGCGCGTACCGGATTTATCGTTCCAGCCGACAAGCTCCTTGCCGAAGCCGATCGAAAAAGCGGTGACTTTCACGCCGCATAGCTTGGCGACGACATAATGGCCGAACTCATGAATGAAGACGATAACGCTGATGACGATGAAAAATGCCAGCAGCGTGTGCAGAAACTGTATAACCATGTCCATGTTACGCGCCCATTGCTTTTAATTGCTTGCTGCTTGTATAGAGGGAGAATGCATAGATGGTCTCCAATAAAAGGCATGCGATGATGCTGCGAATTTCCGAATTCGCGGGGCAGACACCGCCTGTCTCACTGCAAATAATTTCCGGACCAGCGATAAAGTACCCGGATAAAAAGAAGGCCGGTACAAGTAATAAAAGCACGATGGAAAATCTCTTTAATGAGACTATTCCGCGCCGGTCGCTTTTAAACGCCAGGACCGTTGTACGCACCATAAATATAGGCAATCCAAAAGAAAAAAGCGTAATATATACATAAACAAATATAATTGCAGAGATAGGCTCATCCCAATTAGCTGCCGTTGCCTCATAAAAGAGAAGCAAGACGGGTAATAAAAAAAGGGTCGCTGCCAGCTTTACTATATGTGCCTCTTTTATATGCGCTCTGCGAATTGACGCGCCTCAGCGTCGCAGGCCAGCACGTCGTCGATGGTTTCGAGCGGTTTATTATCCATCTTCGCCAGCGTTTTTTCAACGGTTTTGACGATATCGAGAAAACCGATCTCGCCCTTCAGGAACTGCTGCACGGCGATCTCGTTGGCGGCGTTCAGCACGCAGGGCGCGCTGCCGCCGGCGATCAGCGCCTTACGCGCCAGTGTCAAAGCGGGAAAGCGTTTCGTATCGGGCGCTTCGAACTCGAGCCGTCCCAACTTGGCTAGGTCCAGCGGTTTGACCGGCGCGCTCATGCGCTCCGGCCAGGCCAGCGCGTGGGCGATCGGCGTGCACATGTCGGGCACGCTCATCTGCGCCAGCACCGACCCGTCGCTCATGCGGATTAGGCAATGCACAACGGATTGTGGGTGGATTAATATGTCAACCTGTTCAGGCTTCAGCGGAAACAGGTGGCAGGCCTCGATCAGCTCCAGCCCCTTATTCATCAGCGTCGCCGAATCAACGGAGATTTTCGCGCCCATGGTCCAGTTGGGATGCGCGACCGCTTGTTTGGGCGTGGCTTTCTTCATGCGCTCTTTCGTCCAGCTGCGGAACGGCCCGCCCGAGGCGGTGAGTGTGACGCGTTCGATGCGCTCCGGATGGTCGAAATCGAACAGTTGGAAGATCCCGTTATGCTCCGAATCGACCGGGATCAGCGTTGCGCCGTGGCGTCGCGCCTCCTCCATCACCAGCGCACCGGCGCAGACCAGGCACTCCTTGTTGGCGATGGCCACGGTGGCGCCGCGCCGGATGGCGGTCAGTGTCGGTTTCAGTCCTGCCGCCCCCACAATGGCCGACATCACCAGATCGCTCGGCATGCCCGCCGCTTCCAGAACGGCGTCGCGCCCGGCGGCTGCTTCGATGCCAGTGCCGGCGAGCGCGTCCTTCAGATCATCGTAGAGTGAGGCGTTGGCAATGACGGCACGTCTTGCTTTATGTTCCCGCGCCTGTTTTGCTAACAGTTTTATATTGTCAGACGCCACCAATGCCTGCAGGTTGAAACGTTCCGGATGGGAGCCGATCACCCTCAGTGTATTTTGCCCGATGGTGCCGGTCGCGCCGAGCAGCGTAACGGTTTTTTGTTCGAGCGCCGCCTGCGGCGTTACTGCCATGATAATGGATTCGATGCTCATGCGGCGGGACCGGTGAGAAACACCAGCAGCGCCATGAACGGCACCGCAAACATATAGCCGTCGATGCGGTCAAGCAGTCCGCCATGGCCGGGAATCAGCGTGCCACTGTCCTTGACGCCGGCACGGCGCTTGGTCCAGGATTCGAACAGGTCGCCCGCCTGCGACACGATTGCCAGCAGCGCGCCGAGCACGATGCCGCCGAGTATGGTTTCGGGGAAAGGCATGAAGGCGGCGCAGATGCCTCCGATGACCGCTGCCGAGCCGATGCCGCCGCCGAGCCCCGCCCAGGTCTTGTTGGGACTGATGGCGGGCGCCAGTTTCGGCCCACCGACGTGCTTTCCGGCAAAATACGCGCCGATATCGGTGGCGGCCACGGCCAGCAGCACGAACAACACCAGCGTAAACCCCGCATGCACCCCTGCGGCGAGTTGGACATCCCTGAGCCAGATCAGCGAGGCGCAGGGTATGGCGATGTAGGCGATGCCGATCAGCTGCCAGTAACGGGGTTCGTGAGCCGTAAGCCCTTCCCATTCGCGCCAGGCCTGCAAGGCGGCGATAATAGCCAGCAGCGCCAGCAGCCACCCGCCGATCCATACCACGACCAGCGCGGCCAGCGCGATCCCTCCGCCATAGATGGCGCGCGTTTTCAGCTCTGCCAGGCGCGGCGGCGAGGATACAACGGTGTCATTCTCCAGTGGTTCCATAGCGTCTCTCCCGTTTGGCATATTCCTGCAGGGCTGCGGTGAAATGCGCATTGTCGAAGTCCGGCCACAATACGGGGGTGAAATAAAACTCCGTATAAGCCGACTGCCAGAGCAGAAAGTTCGATAGGCGCTGTTCGCCGCCGGTGCGGATCAGCAGGTCCGGCTCCGGCAGGCCGGACGTATCGAGCGCCTGTGCCAGCGTTTCTTCGGTGATTGCTTCCGGCCGCAGCTTTTCCGCCTGCACCTGTTCAGCCAGCCGGCGCACGGCGCGTACGATTTCCTGCCGTGCTCCATAGGATAGCGCCACCGTGAGGTTGAACGCGCTGTTCCGGCTGGTCATTTCCACGGCATCATCGATGCTGACACGGATATCCTTATCGAGCTGCGACAGGTCGCCGATAAAGCGCAGCCGCACGTTGTTTTCATGCAGCGTCTGCAGTTCCTGCGTCAGGTAATGCTTCAGCAGCTGCATCAGATCGCCGATTTCGTCGCTCGGACGTTTCCAGTTCTCGGAGGAGAAGGCGTAGATGGTGAGGTATTTCACCCCCGCGTCGTGGCAGGCGGTGAGGGTAGTGCGCAGCGTATCGGCGCCGCGCTTGTGGCCGGCCGTGCGCGGTAGCCCGCGCGATTTCGCCCAGCGCCCGTTGCCATCCATGATGATGGCGATGTGGGTGGGTAAGGGGTCGGGATTCAGGATTCGGGATTCACGGGTTTTCATGGATGCGAATTGTATCATACTTCTATCCTGAATCCCGAATCCTGGCCCCTTAATTACCAAGAATTTCCTTTTCCTTTACCCCCAGCGCCTCGTCGATCTTCTTGATGAACTCGTCGGTCAGCTTCTGGATGCCGTCCTCACGCTTCTTAAGCTCGTCCTTGGAAATCTCGCCGTCCTTTTCCATTTTCTTCAAGGATTCCATGCCATCGCGGCGCACGTTGCGGATGGCGACCTTGCCCTCCTCGGCGTATTTCTTGGCGATCTTGGTCAGCTCCACGCGGCGCTCCTGCGATAGGCCGGGGATCGGCACGCGCACCAGCTGTCCGTCCGCCACCGCGTTGACGCCAAGTCCGGCGGCATTAATTGCCTTCTCCACCGATTTCACTACGCCCTTGTCCCACACCTGCACCGAGAGCATGTGCGGCTCCGGCACGCTCACCGTCGAGACCTGGTTCAGCGGCATCATGCTGCCATAGGCATCCACCATGATATTGTCGAGTAAGCTCGCATTGGCGCGGCCGGTGCGCAGCCCTCCGAATTCGCTGTGCAGTGATTTCAGCGCACCCTCCATGCGGCGGCGCAGTTCATTCGTATCGGCGGTCATAGTTTTTCCTCTTCTTTTTTGTCATCCTGAGCGGAGCGCGTAAGCGCGAAGTCGAAGGATCTGTTTTAGATCCCTCGACTCGCTACGCTCGCTCGGGATGATATTTTCATTTCCTATCCGTAATCAGCGTAAACTTCCCCTTGCCGCGCACGGCCTGGGCGATGGAATCCTTGTTATGGATGGAGAAGACCATGATCGGGATCTTGTTCTCGCGCGCCAGTGACACCGCCGAGGCATCCATCACCTTGAGGTCGCGTACCAGCACCTCATGGTAGGACAGCGTATCGAAATGCTTGGCATTCTTGTTCTTGCGCGGGTCGGCATCATAGACGCCGTCGACCTGCGTGCCTTTCATCAGCAAATCGCAGCCCATCTCGTTGGCGCGCAGTGCGGCGGCGGTGTCGGTGGTGAAGAACGGGTTGCCGGTGCCGGCGGCGAAGATGACGACGCGTCCGCGTTCCATATGGCGCAGCGCGCGGCGGCGCACATAGGGCTCGCAGATCTGGATCATGTTGATGGCCGACAGCACGCGCGTATCGACGCCCATGCGCTCGAGCGTGTTCTGGATGGCCAGTGCATTCAGTACGGTGGCGAGCATCCCCATATAATCGGCGGAGGCACGCTCCATGCCGGAATTAGCACCCTCCATGCCGCGGAAAATGTTGCCGCCGCCGACCACCAGGCACAGCTCGGTGCCGATATCCATCGCGCTTTTGATGTCGCGGCAAATGCGCTCGACGGTTTTCAGATCCTGGCCGTATTCCCCGTCGCCCATCAGGGCTTCGCCGGAAATCTTGAGCAGGACGCGCTTATAGACGGGCTTGGCAGAGGCTTTAGGCATGGCGGATTTTTTCTGAAAGCGGGGCATGGCCCATACTATTAGTATGGATCGCCAGAGCTTTCAACTACTTGATTATTGTCCTCCCGGCCTACGGAGGACAATACTATGCCCCGGCGGCGGCGGCAACCTCAGCCGCGAAGTCGCTCTGCTGCTTCTCGATGCCTTCGCCCAGGCGGTAGCTGATGAAGCCGGTGAGTTTTACCGGCTTGCCGATTTCCTTGGCGGCGTTGGCGACGACCTGGTTGATCTTGGTCTTGCCGTCGATCACGAACAGCTGCTCGAGCAGCACCACTTCTTCATAGTATTTCCGCACGCGGCCCTCGACCATCTTCTCGATGACTTCAGGCGGCTTGCCGCTGGCCTGCGCCTGCTCGCGGTAGACGGCGCGCTCGCGATCCAGCTTGTCTTTCTCCACGTCGGCGGTCGAGAGCGCTTCCGGACGGGCGGCGGCGATATGCATGGCGATCTGCTTGCCGAGCGCCTCCAGTTTGCCGATATCGCCTTCGGATTCGATGCCGACCAGCACGCCGATCTTGCCCATGCCGGGCGCGACGGCGTTATGGATGTAGCTGGCCACCACACCGTGCGTGACGCCGATGATGGCGCTGCGGCGCAGGTTGATGTTCTCCCCGATGGTGGCGATGGCGTTGGCGATCTGCTCTGAAATGGAGCTATGCGTTTTCGGGCATTTGGCGTTCTTCAGCTCCTCAACATCGCCGATGGAATTGCGCACCGCGAATTCGGCGATGCCGGTCGCCAGCTTCTGGAACTGTTCGTTGCGCGCCACGAAATCGGTCTCGGCGTTGAGCTCGATGATGGCGCCCTTGGTGCCTTCCACCGCGACCGCCACCACGCCCTCGGCGGCGACGCGGCCCGATTTCTTGGCGGCGGCCGAGAGGCCTTTTTTACGCAGCCAGTCGATAGCCTCGTCCATGTTACCCTTGGTTTCAGTCAGGGCCTTGCGGCAGTCGAGCATGCCGGCGCCGGTGGTTTCGCGGAGGTTCTTGATCTGTTCGGCGGTGATGGTGGTCATTTTTATCTCCATAAGTGCCGAGTGCCTTGTGCTTTGTGCCTCGATAACAAGGCACTAGGCACGAAGCACTGGCAGACAATTATTGTTCCTTTTTGCCTGGCGTCTTCTTGACGGTGACGACGGGGGCTTTCTTGCCTCCGGCGCCGCGGCGGCCGCGGCCCTTCTTCTTATCGCCTTCATCTTCATCTTTGGCTTCGTGCTTGGCAGGCTTCGTAGCGGATTTTTCCGGCGCCTCTTCCATCGGCAGCACTTCGGTGACGTCTTCGCGTGCGCCGAGGTCGGCGCCGGTCTTGGTCATGCTCTGCTGGATGCCGGCGAGCACCGCGTCGGACACCAGGCGGCAATAGAGCCGGATGGCGCGGGTGGAATCATCGTTACCCGGGATCGGGTAGGTGATGCCGTCCACCGTGCAGTTGGAATCGACGATCGCCATCAGCGGGATGCCGAGTTTCTGCGCTTCCTTCACGGCGAGGTCTTCCTTGTTGGTGTCGATGATGAAAATCAGGTCGGGGCGGCCGCCCATGTCCTTGATGCCGCCAAGCGACGCTTCGAGCTTGTCCTTCTGGCGGCTCATGGAGAGCAACTCCTTCTTGGTGAAGCCCTGGTTGGGGCCGGAGAGCTGCTCGTCGAGCTTGCGCAGCGTGCGGATCGACACCTGGATGGTGTTCCAGTTGGTGAGCAGCCCGCCCAGCCAGCGTTGGTTGATGTAATACTGCCCGCAGCGCGCGGCGGCTTCAGCGATAGGGTCGGTCGCCTGGCGCTTGGTGCCGACGAACAGGATGCGGCCGTTCTGCGCCGCGATGTCGCGCACGGCGGAAAGCGCACTATGCAGCAGTGGTACGGTCTTGCCGAGGTCGATAATATGGATGTCATTGCGGACGCCGTAAATATACGGCGCCATGCGCGGGTTCCAGCGTTTGGTCTTATGGCCGAAATGCACGCCGGCTTCGATGAGCTCGCGCATGTTGAATGCGGGGAGGGACATAGTCTTTCCTTTTCCGGTTAAACCTCGGCGGAATGATGTATCCTTTCGGACACCGGAGGGCTTGGAAACACCGTTTCTTCGCCGAATCCCGCCTGTGAAATGCCCTCCACCATGGAGGGAAGGGCGTTATGTATACCTAAAAGGAGAGGGTTTCAAGGTGTTTTTTAATAGAAATCCCCTCTCCCGCGCAGCGGGGAGGGTTAGGGAGAGGGTTACGCCAGGCCAGGACTAGGGCTCCCCTTATAAAGATCCTGTTCCTGCTGTTTTTTCAGGCGGTCGGTATAGCTGGCTACATAGTCCGATTTGATCTTTTCCAGCGGTTTTTTAGCGCCCAATATTTCAGCAATGGTGCCCGAAAGGCCGTTATTGCCGATATGCGCCTGCGCCGGATCAAGGCCGATATCGCGCAGCGTACTTTCGAGGCCAGCGCCATGGAGATGTGACTTCATCTCCTTGTTCAGCTCCGCCTTGAACTGCTCCGGTACGCCGCCTTCCTTGAAAAACTTGTCGCGGATCTTATGAATGTGCATGACGAAATCCTCAACCTGCTGCGGCGTGACATTCTCGAACCATGGCTTCAGCACGCCGATGGCGTAGGTTTCGAGCAGCTCGGGGTTGTAGCTCTTATTGTGTACGGCTTCCTTGATCATCAGATCGATCATGCCCGGCGGGCCGTAGGGGAAGAGCGTCGGGTTGTTCGACCAGATCTTGCCGACCACCGGCAGCGCCACCTTGCGGTTCGAGCCCATGGAGAAACGCGTGCCGAGATTGGTTGAATAATTGACCAGCGGCAGCATGGGCAGGCCGGTGGGGAAACCGAACAGGCCGGAAATCGCCGAGGTATAGGACCAGGGCTTTGACTGCGCCATCGCTGCCTTGTCGTCGACATCGTCGAGGTATTTGGCGTCGCGGATACGATCGGTGCGTTTTTGGAAAAACAACTTACTGCCCTCGATGACGGCCATGGTGCCCATGATGGCGGGCACGCCCCAGCGGAAGATCTGCATCCATTTGTCGCGCGTGGCATCGCTGTGCGGATTGAAATAGAGCGGCGGTTGTCTGCCGGGGCCGGCCTGGTGCAGCTTGCGCAGCGGTGACCAGAGCTCTTCCGGATTGACCTTCTTGCCCTGGAAGTTCCAGCCGGTCAGCGCCTTCATCAGCTCGTCGCCCAGGAAACTGCCGATCCACAGGCCGACGGCGCAGTGCACGCGATGCAGGCCGATGCCGGCGTTGAACATGCCGGTGATGCCTTCCGCCGTATCGAGTATCTGCCCATTGATCAGGCCGCGGTGGCGCTTGGCATGCACGACGTGGCGCGGCTTACCAGGCACAGATTGTTTCGGCTCAGGCGTCGTCCCATCAGGCGACTTACTCTCCGCCTGTTCCACCGGCGCGCCGTTGTCATGGCCGTTTCCATTCGCATGGCTGGGGATGCGGCCCTCGGCAATATGTTTCGGATCCAGATCGGTCATCTGGGCATCCTTGGCCATGCCGATGGCGGCGATGGTGCCGGCGCCGGTGCCGATGAAGGCGCCGGCGGCGATCTTGGACGCGGTATTAGCTTTGCCGAGATCGGGAATATGCGGGTGCTTGCCGAATTGCGGGATAATACCGGGGTTGCGTTGTTCGATGCCCTGAATCATCAGTTTCTGTGAATCCTTGATTTTGCGCGTAACGCCTTTGAAGCCGAAGAGTTCCGGAATATCGCCTACCCAGCGGGCGAAGGTGGTGAACATGCCGGTGTCGCCGATGGCGGCAGTGCGCGGGTCGATGCCGGCGGCGATCAGCTGCTGCTCCAGGTTGCCGATTTCATTTTCGCTGCCGTTTAAATCCATGAACAATTTTTGCAGGTGCTTGCGGACGGCTTTTTCCGTTTTTTCCAGGTTGCCGTGTTCCGCTACGGAAAGTCCCTTCAGCGCCTCGTCGCGTGCAGTCAACACGGCATTTTTAAAGTTTTCGATTTGTTCCGGCGTGACGTCCCGGAACCAGGTCTTTAACAGTCCCTCTACGGTTTCCGCCATGTTCTGCGGCACTCCGGCAGGGTTATGCACCACGTGATCAATCATGCTGGCCAGCAGCTTGTTGGGCCGGTAGGGCTCCAGCGAGTGAGAGTTCAGCAGATGCTTGCGCAGGAACTTGCCCAGCCACGGCGCGACCATGGCGCGCTCGGCGTTCAGGGTGAATTTGGTGCCAAGCGTCGAGCTGTAGTTGAGCCAGGAGGGGATGAGCCCGAAGCCGCTGGCCGAGCCGAACACGGCTGCCAGCGAAGAAAATTTGCTCCAGACGCGGTCCTGGTGGTGCAGTGCCTCGCGCTCGGCGGTAATAATGGTGTGCTCGCCTGCCGCCTTCGCGGCGCTTTCGGCGGCCCCGACGCGGCGCTTGCCCAGCTCGCTGTAGACCGCATGCAGCTCATTCTTGAAAAACATGTCGCTGCCCACGCCGGCGCCGATGCCGGCCAGGATGGCAGGAATCGATTGGTCGACGACTTTGAACCAACGGTATTTCGGATCGTCGGAGAAATGATCGTAATGCAGTACCCCGTGCAGAGGCTTCAGCACCAGCGGCACATCCTCGGCATGCACCTTGTCGCCGTTGGGTTTCTGGCCGACCAGGATGTCCATCATGTAGCGCCCGCCGAACAGCCCGACGGTCAGCCCAACGGCGTTGTACAGCCGGTGCTTATTAGGCGGCACGTTGAGGTAGGCGGTGGCAAAATGCGCAACCTTGTAAGCGCCTTTCTGGATACCGGAGAATATGCCTGGACTGACTGCCATAGTACCTTAAACGGTGACGTACTTTTCCAGTTTCAGGGTAGCATGCCTGCGCCGACCCTCTCAAGGTGACAAAGCCCAGCGAATGCAAAATTCACGAAACTGCAACAAACCGCTTATGTTGCAACGCAAAAATAAGGGGTTAGCGGGCTAAAAAGTAAGGATTCCGTCACAAAAGATTCACAAAAAATCCATGGGGTTGAATGGCTATATAGCGGATAATAGGAAATAAAAAGCCTATTTCGGGGAGTAGAATCAGGGAACCGCATTATGGACAACCCACTGTCCGATAAAGAGAAACTAAACAGTCTCCGTACGCAGGACGGGCAATCCCCATTGCCGCCTGCGGACGGTACCGTATTGAGCCAGCCTCAACCCCACCATGCACCTCCCGGCTTCGGCGCCTATAGCGGCGCCAGCAGTTATAACCCCGAGCTGTCGCAAAAAGCCCTGGATAACGGCCACAAACAGTGGAAGGACACGCTTAAGGGCCGGCTCGCCATCCGCACCTTCTCCCGCGGCATCATGGGCGCGGTCTTCTTCGCTGCCGGCGGATTGCTGGCAAACAAATGGCTGAAGGAATACGACCCTACCAAATCCCTCACTGAACATGCCGATTTCAAAAATGGCGGCAATCCGCTCGCGGTAATCGCCAAATGCGTCGATAAATTTATTGGTACCCCGCTGGAAATGACGGTGAGCAAGGGGGCGGGACTATTCATGGAGAAGAACGCCGCCGAGCAGATCGCCGGCCGCTTCGTGCGCTTTCGTCCGACTCGCTATGATGGTTATGCTCATACCGATGTGTATGGTCAACCTTTTAATCCCAGTAAATCGGTAGGTAAACCGTATGGCCATCGCGGCCGCAGCCTGGGGCAGGAGGCGGTCGGCATCACCTTCGACTTTTTCTGCGCCAGCGTCGGCGATGCGTGGGGGCGCGATCTGGCCGGGCTGATCGATCCCAATGCCAGGCATGTATGGAAGGATGACAAAGGGAATATCAATGTCCCCAAGGCTATCCTGACCGCACTGGATAGTGCCCGCCGCTACGTTATGTATAATGGCGGCGAAGACTGGGCAGTGGCGCTTCCTTATGCCTATTACATGAAAGCCCAGCGTTCGATCATCAACCATTTCGTTCCCGGCTTCATTTATGATTTCGACCGCGGCCTGAACGGTGCCAGCTACAAGGCGGGTAAGCACGGCAAAGTAGTCGGTACCTATGCGTTTGCCGGGATGGCGGATTTTCAGGGGCGGTTCACCGCCTATAATGCCGGCACCGTAATGTTCCGTGAATTATATACCTACCTTGACAACAAGCTGCATGGCAGGCCGGCTCGCCTTTACGGCTCTCCGGAGGATACGATGCCGCGTGGCGTGATGGGCACGCTGGCCGATCTCGGCAAATGGTTCGTCCGCGACGTAGTGAAGGCGGTGATATACATGACCCCCGCCGTGCCTTTCTTTTCGATCACGCGCGTAACGCAGAATAGGCACCGTGGCGTGTTTATCAATAAAGATAAAGGGGCTATTTCTTATCACGATTCCCATCAAGGAAAGAGCCATGTTCTATATGCGCATGAATATGAAGACACAATGAATAAACTGAATCGGTTAGCTGGGGCGCCTTCCTCGGAAAAGGAAAGAATGCATAAAGTATTAGCCAAGGAGCTATATCTCGGCGATTACAAACAGAATTACAATAGCCCGGTAAGAGAGCGCTTCGTTCGCACTACTGGAAAGACTCCTATTAACAATCCATCCCTGCAGCCGGGGTTTGAGCTTAACTCCATGGGGCGAAATTTGCCGGAGGAATTCATGGACGGCGTAGGCTGTGCCAACCGATATGCCGCCGAATCGCTCGATGGTGTGGCGCATATGGTCGATAATAGGCTTGGCCATTGGGGCGGCAACTGGCTTAAGGACAAATTCGGCATAAAGGAAAGCTTTACCGAGTTTACCCGCCCCTTCATCAACGCCGCTATTTCCTATACCCCCTACATGATGGTCAAGGCCGAAACCGCCCGCCTGTGGGATACAGGTAAGATGGACAAGGCGGTCGAGGATGCCATCGAAGGGGCCGCCCGGCTGAATTGGGGCGCCTTCACCTCCGGGCTGGGTGAAGTGCGCGATGCATTCCTGCACCGTCCGTTTGCCGACCCGGCGCACGAAGCGGAAGGTGAGCGTCGCAAGCATCAGGATCAGTCGCCGTCCGACGTTTTCCGCGAAACCGAAGGTCAGCGGCGGGCGAGGATCGAAAAGCTGTACCGTGCAGGGTATGCCGAAGGCGGCGACCGGCAGCCGCCGGTTGGGCCCGGCGGCATGGGGGATTTTCTGACGGGCCAGGCTCCAGGTGCTGGCTGGGAACAGCGCCTGATGACGGGTAGGGCGCCGCAGGAGCAGGAAAAATCCCATGCGCAAAGGCTGCCACAGAAATCAACCGGAAGTTTTGCTGATCGGGAGGCATTGAAGGAAGCATTGGCGAATCTGGAGTCCCCGAGCACCAGTTTACATTAGCAGGAGTCTAATTCCCCTGGCTCCAACCTGGGTCTCGAAGGTTTGATAAATCCGGTTTAGGTTCGCCTGTGGCTTTTTCTCTTGCCTGATACCATGCATTCAAGTGATTTGTATAGATTGTATCCCATTCTCGCCAAGTAAACTTGGATATTTGATCGTTATCATCTAAGGCACTTGCCTCTTTCCAAAAACCACATAATATCTCTTCGGCATCTTTGTATTCCTCCAATAATTTTACTCTTTCTGGGTGATCTTTGGGAGTATGTGGCGCAGATTTTGGGTATAATTCAGTAGTCATTTTTTTAATATGAGCTTTCATTCTTGCATTGATATCTGCAAGAGGATCCGCCTGAGGCGATTGCGACTGTTGTGGGTCTTGGTCAGTCAAGGGATATCTCCATTTCGCATAGCAAAAAAATAGGTTAACTAATAGTTAACGCCCGGCGAATGTCAATCGTTTCTTTTTAGTTTTTGTTGGGTATGGCGGAAAGGTAAATACCTGTTTATCTTCCGCAGGTTTATATGTGGGCAGTATAGGCCGTTTTGTCCAGAAAGCAACCCCTATTTAAATTGGGGCGCGAAGCGCCCTCACCCTAACTCTCTCCCGCGTGCGGGAGCCGTCTGCGCTCTTCGAGCTTCGCCAGCCTTGTCCTCGCTCGCCCGGCGAAGCCTTAGCGGAGCCGGGAGGGAAGCCGCGCCGGAGCGCGGCAGCGCGAAGGTGGGCGGGTGAGGGGCATTTCACTCCCCCGGCCCGAGCATCTGTTCCGGGCGCACCCACTGGTCGAACTGCTCGGCGGTGAGCAGCTTCAGGGCGATGCCGGCTTCTTTCAGGCTGGTGCCCTCCTTATGCGCCTTCTTGGCGATTTTGGCGGCGTTGTCGTAGCCGATATGGGGGTTTAAGGCCGTCACCAGCATCAGCGACTCGCGCATCAGCTGCGCGATGCGCTCGCGGTTGGCCTGGATGCCATTGACGCAATGGTCGGTAAAACTGACGCTGGCGTCGGCCAGCAGGTGGATCGATTGCAGCACATTATAAATAATCACCGGCTTGAACACGTTGAGCTCCAGATGCCCATTGCTGCCGCCGATGGTGACTGCGACATGATTGCCCATCACCTGCGCGCAGACCATGGTCATCGCCTCGCACTGGGTGGGGTTGACCTTGCCGGGCATGATCGAGCTGCCCGGCTCGTTTTCCGGCAGGCTGATCTCGCCGAAGCCGCAGCGCGGGCCGGAGCCGAGCAGGCGGATATCATTGGCGATCTTCATCAGCGCCACTGCCAGCACGTTGAGCCGTCCTGATAAATCGACCAGCGGATCATGGCAGGCCAGCGAGGCGAATTTATTCGGCGCCGATTTGAACGGCAGGCCGGTGATCTTCGCGACTTCCTGCGCGAACGCCTCGGCGAAGCCTTTCTTGGCGTTCAAGCCGGTGCCGACGGCGGTGCCGCCCTGCGCCAGTTCAAAGATGTCGTTCAGGCCGCCATTCTCGATACGCGTAATCACATCGGCGATCTGGCGCGCATAGCCGGAGAATTCCTGCCCGAGCGTTAAGGGCGTGGCGTCCTGCAGGTGCGTGCGGCCGATCTTGATGATGTCGTGGAATTCCACCTGTTTCGCATGCAGCGCTGCATGCAGCTTCTTCAGCGCGGGAACCAGCGTCCGCTCCACCTCGCAGGCCGCGGCGATATGCATGGCAGTGGGGAAAGAATCGTTCGAGGACTGCCCCATATTGACGTGGTCATTCGGATGCACCGGCTTTTTGCTGCCCATGGCGCCGCCCATCAGCTCGATGGCGCGGTTGGAAATCACCTCGTTGACGTTCATGTTGGTCTGCGTGCCCGAGCCGGTCTGCCACACCACCAGCGGGAAATTCCCGTCCAGCTTTCCATCGATGACTTCCTGTGCCGCCTGAACGATTTTTTCCCCGATTGACTTATCGAGCGCGCCGAGCTGCATGTTGACCTTCGCCGCCGCCAGCTTGAGGACCCCGAAGGCGGTAATCAGCGGCTTGGGCATGGTCTCGCCGCCGATTTTGAAATTCTGCAGGCTGCGCTGCGTCTGCGCCCCCCAGTATCTGTCGGCGGGAACGTCGATATTCCCGAAGGAATCGGATTCGGTGCGGGTGTTGGACATGCGGGTGTAGATAGCATGTCATTTCCCGCTTGTCACGCGGGTGCGGGAGAAAAAATGGGGTAAGCGGATTACCTCTGCCGCTGCGGTTCGCGTCCGCCTGAAGCCTGCGCCGCCTGCTCGGCCGCTTTGTGAAGCGCTGCTTCGAGCCTGGGGCCGTCCTCGAATCCGTCTTTTCCATCTTCCCTGAGAGGAACAATGGCAGGCGGCACGCCGTTAGCATTAGGCTTCACTGTGATATACGCATTGCTCGGGGTAGTGGGAAAACCAGGAGGCGGGGCCAACGCCGGGTCGGGTTCCCTGTCGTCCATGAATATCAGGCGGGTATTGCCAGTGGGTCCAGGCTGAGTCGAATTGCCGAAGTGAATCTCCTGACCGCGTATTTCGGCGGCGCTCACATTGGCCGGCGCAACCTGGATGTTCGTGGGATTCAAGGAGTCGACTTTCCCCCTACCGTCGATAA
>CAYXYU010000009.1:23866-62440 GCA_964469525.1 uncultured Rickettsiales bacterium
GTATCCGCTCCCAATACGATATTCGATCCGCTGTCCGCCATCACCATCAGTGCCGGAGATGTAGGATGATCCGGCTGTGCCTTGGAAAATTCCGTCAGGTCGAAATTGGCGCCGCGCGGGCTGTTCGAGCTGACATGCTGAATGATAGCCATATGCGGATTTTCCTTACCGGGAACGCCGCTTACTCCCAGATCGGTAAAGTGATAATCCCCGTTGGCGATATATTCCGACCCCTTGTTGATGATGTTAAAGCCGTCATTGTGGAATTTAAGCGTAAGTCGATCCTCCGGATCGTTGAGTAAAACATAAGCGCCGTTGGTTCTGCCGCTGTTCCAGTCGACCACAATGGCTTTGGTGTCATCGCTTTTGATGAGGCCGTTTTCTTCCGCTAGAATTCTGCCTGCCCTATCTTTCTCATTGGCTGGATGAACGGCCCGCATTCTTGTGATATACACATTGGCACCGGTCTCCAGCGCATCAATAACCCGCGTCTGTGCCTCCTCGCTGAACTGGCCAAAATCCGGGATATGTTCAAGCAGCTTTGTCTTATCGACTTTGGCTGGGTCCTGATCATTATACACATCCAGCAGTAGATTAATCTTTTCCATATAGACCTCCTGCGATTTGTCATCATGAGTATAGCAAAAAGCATGGAATCCAAATGTTAAGTTTTTGTTAATGCATATATGGCAATGGCAAATTATTGATTTTAATATATTATTGTCATATGTCCCATTTTTCTTCCCGGGCGGACTTCTTTTTTGCCGTAGATATGGATATGTGCGCCTGACTGCTTCCAAGGGTCTAAATGATTCACCTCATCGCCGATCAGGTTGGTCATAACTGCTTTCCTGCAGGTGCGTTTCGGAGCGATGAGCGGCATGCCGGTGACGGCGCGGATGGCCTGCTCGAACTGGCTGACACTGCAGCCATCGATCGTCCAGTGGCCGGAATTATGGGGGCGAGGGGCTATTTCGTTCATCAGCACCTCACTCTCCGTCGTTACGAACATCTCCACTGCCAGCAGCCCCACCAACTGCAGCGCCTCCGCCAGCCGGGTGGCGATGCCTAGGGCTTTTGCCGCAATTTCCGGGCTGATATCGGCAGGCGCAGTGGTGGTATGCAGGATATGGTTCTTATGTACATTCTCGACCGGTTCGAAACACTGCGTCTCGCCTTTCGTATTGCGCGCGACAATGACGGAGATCTCCTTGGAGAAACGCACGAACCCTTCATAGATATAGTCACCGGGCGCAGGCAGTTTGGGATGCTCATGGCCGTTATATTTCCACTGTCCCTTGCCGTCATAGCCCAACATGCAGGTTTTCAGGATTCCCGGCGTTCCAATCTCCGCGATAGCAGCATTTAGCTCATCCTGACTTCGTACGGCTTTAAAAGGCGCGGTGCCGATGCCGAGCGACCGCGCCAGGGTTTTTTCCTTCACCCGGTGCTGCGACACTTCCAGCGCCTGCACGCCGGGACAGAGCGGTGTGTTCAACGTTTTGAGCGGCGCCGTCGGCACATTTTCGAACTCGAGGGTAATGACATCGACGCTTTGGGCAAAGGTCTGAAGCTTTTTTAAATCGGTATAATCCCCTTTGGTAAATCGGCTCGCTACTGTCGCAGCGATTGGGTCCTCATCGGGCGCGTAGACATGGGTTTTATGGCCAAGCCTCATGGCGGCCTCGGCCAGCATCTTGCCTAATTGACCCGCGCCCAAGATGCCGATGGTAGCCATAGCTTACGCGGGTTTCTTCGCCACGCTTTTGGTTTGTTTTCTGCGCCATTGTTCCAGGCGCTTCGCCAGGGCTTTGTCTTCCAGCGCCAAAATGGCGGCGGCGAGCAGCCCGGCATTGGCGGCGCCGGCTTTGCCGATGGCCAGCGTGCCGACGGGGATGCCGGCCGGCATCTGGGCGATGGAGAGCAGGCTGTCGAGGCCTTTGAGGGTTTTGCTCTCGACCGGCACGCCGAGCACGGGCAGGGGGGTCATGGAGGCGGTCATGCCGGGCAGGTGGGCAGCGCCTCCCGCACCTGCAATAATAACCTTAATCCCTGTATCCGCGGCCTTTTTAGCAAAATCATAGAGCCGGTCTGGCGTGCGGTGGGCGGAGACCACCCGCTTGTCGTAGGGGATTTTCAGCGCATCCAGCGTCTCGGCGGCATGGCGCATCGTCTCCCAGTCGGAGGTGCTGCCCATGATGATCGCCACCGGCGCGGTTTTCTTAGCCATAATTGACCTTCCAAGAAAGGGCGGGAGGTTACATGAAGCGCGACAAAAGTCAAAAATATAGTAGCCCATAAAGAATTTCTGGCCTTGTTTTTAAGTAAAAATTAACTATTATCTGCATTTATACCGCTTCTTTATCTCCTTTTTTATGGTATATAATGGCGCAGTCTGCGGATAATGCGGCCGACGGCGAGGAATATTGGTTCTGCGCGACGCCTAACAGGAAAGACGATATGAAATCCGGATCGGTCAAGGAACTGACCAAGAAAACGGCCCTGACCCCCAGGAAACAGAAGGTATCGGAGCGATTGGCGATGCTGGGTATTCCTGAGTCGGAAATGACTCCTGCCGTTAATCTTGCCGTTTCAGCACTTCTGGAAAAGCTTGATGACCTGAACCGCGAACTGTCGCGCACCAAGGAAAGCCTTTCGGAAATCGAGCGGCTGGTCGACGTTGACTGCGTAGCGCCGATTCCCAACCGCCGCGCCTTCATGCGCCGCCTGTCCTGGGCGATCACCATGCATGAGCGCTACGGTCATCCCTCCACGATTCTCTATTTCGACATCAATGACTTCAAAAGCATCAACGATCAATACGGCCATGCGGCGGGCGATCTTGCCATCCGTCACATTTCCCACCTGTTGTCGACCACCATGCGTGAATCGGACTTCCTCGCGCGCATCGGCGGCGATGAATTTGCCGTTATCATGTATTATGCCACCGAAGAAGACGCCAAGAAGCGCGGCGGCAAGATCGCCGATAAGCTGGCAGGCACTCCCTTCGTTCATAATGGCAAACATCTGCATGTAAGTGCCGCCTATGGCTGCTATTCGCTGAAAAGCGGTGACGACGCCGAGTCCGCCCTGGCCTCCGCGGACATGTCGATGTATGTCGACAAACGCCGCCTCAAAACCACCCTGGCGACGCAGTCCTGATTCCACAAGCTGTTTCTGTGCCATCTCATACCCATAACGGTATTGTGCTTCCGCCGGGCTTTTGCTAAATTGCGCATCCGCCGTAAAAAATAAGGAGCCGACGATGCGAACACCTGCCCGCTTTCTGTTGACCTTGGTTGCCGCCGCGGTGACGTTCGGTGTGGATATCACTGCCGCCGTGGCTGCCGAAAAGCTTGTCACCATCGGCACGGCTGGTGTGACGGGCGTCTATTATCCGGCAGGCGGGGCGATCTGCCGCTTGGTCAACCGCGGGCGCAAGGAGCATGGTGTACGCTGCTCGGTCGAGTCCACCGGCGGTTCGATCAGCAATCTCGAGGCCATTCATAAAAAGGAACTGGAGCTTGGCATCGTCCAGTCTGACCTGCTGTATCACGCCTATAACGGCACGGAGCTTTTCACCGATGTTGGGGCCGACAAGAACGTGCGTGCGCTTTTTTCCCTGCATGCTGAGCCCTTCACGGTGGTGGCGCGCAAGGATGCAGGCATCAAGAGCTTCGACGACCTGAAAGGCAAGCGTGTGTATATGGGGGCTCCCGGATCGGGCATGAGAGCTACCATGGAAGACCTGATGGAGCGCAAGGGATGGAACGATAAGGCCTTCGCCAAAATTGTCGATCTTAAGTCGGCCGATCAGGCGCAGGCGCTGTGCGGCGGCAAGATCGACGCCATGATCTATGCCGGCGGCCATCCGAACGGCACCATCCAGCAGATCACCTCCATGTGTCCCACGCGGATCATTGACGTGACGGGCCCCGAAATTGATAAACTGATCGATGAGCATCCGTTTTACTCCTACGCCACCATTCCTGGCGGCATGTATGTCGGCAATTCCCAAGACGCGCATACGTTCGGCGTCAAGGCGCTGCTGGTGACATCGGCGGAACTAGACGAGGAGATTGTGTACCTCATCGTCAAGGCGGTATTTGACAATCTGGAGAATTTCAAGACGCTTCACCCGGTATTCGCCACGCTCGACGCCAAGCGCATGGTGCGTGACGCCGACATGGCGCCCATGCACCCCGGTGCCCTGAAATATTTCAAGGAAAAAGGGCTGTTAGAGTAGATTCCTCGCCGCGGGTTGACGGGATAGCCCGTATCCTGTAAAGACCACACTTTGTTCCATTTTTTAAAGCTGAGGAATCATGGCGACGTTTAAGCAGCTGCTGGGCAAATTATGGTTTCGCGTACTGCTTGGCTTGGGGCTCGGCATCGCGTTCGGTTTCCTGATGGCGCCGATGACCGCCGACAGCGCGCTCGGCATCGATGGCAAGACCTTCCTCACCGAATATGTGAAGCCCTTCGGCACCGTCTTCATCAACCTGATCAAGATGGTCATCGTGCCACTGATCTTCTTCTCGCTAGTCTCCGGCATCGTCAGTATGACGGACGCGGATGCCTTCAAGCGCATCGGCACGAAATCCGTCGCTGCCTATCTGATGACGGGCGCCTTCGCGGTCTGCATCGGCCTCGCTTTTGCCAGCGTATTTCATCCGGGTGTAGGTGTCGATCTGAGCGCGCTGGAAGCCGCCGCCGGCGGCAGCGCCCCTCCGGCCCAGCCACAGGAGATCAGTATTATTCAAATCCTGGTCGATACCATTCCCCCGAACGTGGTGCGCGCCATGGCCGACGATCAGATCCTGCAGGTGGTGGTGTTCGCCATCTTCATCGGCGTGACGCTGAACCTGCTGGGCGACAAGGTACAGAACCTGGTCGTCGTCGTGAAGGAAACGGCGCAGGTGGTATTCCGCCTGATCGAGACAATTGTGAAGCTGGCGCCCTACGGCGTATTCGCGCTGACCGCCTGGATGGTCGGCACGCAGGGCATCGACATCCTGATCGCGCTTCTGAAGCTGGTGTGCGTGGTGATTGGTGCGCTGTTCACGCAATACCTGCTGTTTGGCCTGATGATCATCGTCTTCGGGCGCATGTCGCCAGTGCCATTTTACAAGAAGATGCTCGAGCCGCAGCTTCTCGCCTTTTCCACCAGTTCCAGCAAGGCGACGCTTTCGACCGCCATGCGCGTTGTCAACGAGAAGATTGGCGTATCCAAGAGCTCCACTTCATTCGTGCTGCCGCTCGGCGCCTCGATCAACATGGACGGCACGGCGATTTATCTCGGCATCACGGCGCTGTTCTTCGCGCAGGCCTATGGCATCTCGCTCGACACGCATCACTACTTCATCCTGATCCTGACCGCCACGCTCGGCTCGATCGGCGCTGCCGGCATTCCCAGCGGGTCGCTATTCATGATGGGCATGGTGTTCACCTCGGTGGGGCTGCCGCTCGAGGGCATCGCGCTGATCGCCGGGGTCGACCGCATCCTCGATATGCTGCGCACCACCGTCAATATCACCGGCGATTCGGTCATCACGCTGCTGGTCGATAAATCGGAGGCCACCTTCAATAAGGCCCTCTACGAGGATATGGAGGCGTAACACGATGTGATCCCGTCATTCCCCGAATTTTGCTTTGCAAAATTTTAGGGGAATCTAACCTTCTGGATCACCCCTAGAATTGCTTCGCAATTCGGGCGATGACGATCAGGGCTATGCCCCCGGTCCCTGCTGGTTATTGCGGGAATTCTTCGGGTCTTTCTGCTTTTTCTGCTGGTTGCGCCGCGCGTTGGTCTGCGCCACGAAGGAGGCGTCGGTCGCTACCGACCGGTCAAGCAGCGAGGCTTTCTCCGACGGCTCTTTCTTTTCCACCGGCGGGCGCACTTCCAGCGCCGGCATATCGGCGGTTTGCTGGCCAAGCCCGCGCAGCGTTTCTCCCACTTGTTTGGCTAGCAGCATGTCCTCCACCTTAAGTCCCTGGTATTGGTCGAGCACGCCATCGCCGTTTAAGTCCCCGGCTCGCCGTCGGCCCGCTGCCTTGGTCAGGCCGCCGCCGGAGAGGCGCCGCCGCCGCCCGCGCCGCCGGCCGTACATGATTTCCTCGGCCAGCGCCGCCTGCGCTACTTCGGCGGCCATCTGCTGCTGCTCGCGCTGCTGGTCCTCGACATCCTGCTGCACCTGCAGCTGGCTCACCGCTTTTTCGAGTCCGCTTTCCATGCTGTTCATCAGCCGGTCCACGGTCTGGCCGCTGAGCTTCTTCCATTCCTCCGGTGATTGCGTGATATCGGCGGAAATCTTCTGGGCCGCCGCCATGCTGGCCGGGATCTCCTTGGCGGCGAGCAGCGCCACCGCGTGCGAGAAACCGCCCACCGCATCGTTGGCGGCGCGCACGCGCGGGTCGCCGATGATGCCTGGGCTGATCTGCGCCGCTTCGCACAGCAGGTTCTTATACATATCGACCATCTCGGCCACCCGCTCCGTCACCGAGAGCCGCTCTTCAGGTGGCCGCAGATCCATGCTCTCGGCGAAGCTGCGGTCGCCGAAATCGGCGCGGAGCTTACGCAGTATCTCGCGTGCCAGCTCGATGGCCTCGGCGCGCACCGGCGGTTCCAGCTTGTCGATCGGCGTCAGCTTGGTGGCGGTGGTGCGGATGCGATGGCTCAGTTCGGCCAGCCGATCAACATAGGACTGTTCGCTGACCTGCCTCCCCGAAACGCGCGTCAGCCCGGCCTCGAGTAGCCGTAGCAGGTGTTCTGCCGCCTGCGTCAGCCGCAGCTCAGCCTTGCGCGGCAGCCCGCCGAGCAGCGCTTCCAGGCGCGGCCGGTCCGGGTGCCCGGCGGGTAGGCTGTCGATGGCGTGCTCAAGCGCCAGCAGCGACAGGCTGGCAACGGCCTGGTTCGCTTCCTCGACGGCGGCGTCCTGCATCACCGGCGGGTGTTTCAGTTTCATCTGCTTGAGATGCATGGCGTAGCCCGTGATCAGCTCCAGCAGGCTTTCCAGCTTCGAGGCTTGCTCTGCTTCTGTGCCGCGGTCGAACCATTCATCGGCACTTTTCTCGACATCCTGCAAATTGCGCAGCCAGCGCAGCAGGCGGCGCACCTCATCGGAAGAGGCATCCGCCGGCAGGTTCGGCAGCGTTTCCGGCAGGTGGATCTTGCAGGCGATATCCGCCAGCCGTTCGCTTAGGGCGGTGAGTGTGGTGACGCTGGTCATGATTCAAGTGATTATGCCAGACCCTTATAGGTCGGCGCCAGTTTTTCTGCTTCCAGCCGTTCGACATGGCTTTGTTTTCGCAGCTGGACTTTTTCCTGCATCTCAGGTGTTGCGCAGCGCTCGACCAACTCCTGCTCGGAATAAAACATTCCCTGATGCGCCGGCGGCGCCGACAGGTTGGCGTCGGAGAAAGGGGTGTGCTCGATAGGTTCCAGTCCCCAAGTGCGATTCTCCATGCCGAGCTGCGTCTTGATGTTGGCCTTGAGCAATGCGAACAGGCCGGGATTGTCCTGCACCGAGAGCAGGTATTTATACATCTCGGCGGCGCCGACCGCCTCGACATTGGCGACATCAATGCTGATTGAGCGCGTAAACGGGCGCTTCAACCAGGTATCGGTTGCCAGCGCCTGACCGAGCGCATTGGCAATGCTGGCGACATAGGGAATATATTTCTCATCGCCCGGATCGAACGAGCCGTCCTTCAGGTAAAAGCCGATCAGGTCGTTGCGCAGCACTTCGAGGTTGGTGCGCAGCCCTTCGTATTTCGCATAGTCGCGATGCGCCGGATTGTAGAGCGCCTCGATGCCACAGGTCTGGGCGATGACGCCGTCAAACGCGGGATACTTCGCCGGGTCGAAATGCAAATCGGTGCGGTCGTCCTTGACCAGCCGCGCATGCGATGCCCAGCTATTGTCGCGCGGGATGATGAACTTGCCGAGAGAGGGGAAATACTGCACGCGACTTTGCGCGCGGAGCATGGCCTGGCTGGCGCCCAGCGCGCGCAGGCGCCGCGCTTCGGCCAGCCGCAGCTGCTGCGACTGCTCGGGCAGCATGGTCACTTCTTCCTGGGCTTCCGGGTCATAGCGTTTGGCATAGGCGCGGCTGTCACCGGCTCCACCCGGACGTCCATCGTTTCCGCGACTACCTCCGCCGTGCCAGCGGCCGCCGCTGTCGCCGCGGTCGCTCAATTCATCGTATATGCCGCCTTTGGCCATAGGTTCCTTATTGCTTGGTGGCCGGTTTGGCGCCGCCTTCGCTGGCGGCGGTGCCGAGCGCGTAGACGCAGAGGTCCTCGAACGACACGTTATTTTCGATGGCGATTTTGTGCAGCCGCTCGAAACTGTCCATCACTTCCTGCGGAATGGTGCCGCCGCGGATGGTGGAGAGCCACCATGCCTGGTGTTGCAGCGGGTGGCGCTGCGGGTGCGGCTCGCCGACATAGACATGGAACGGGTATTTGGTGCCGTTGAAATCGCAGGGAACGGTAAAACGCTTCATGGAATCGTTACTCCTTGTTAAAAGGCCTGAATCTACCCTTACAGTGTAACACAGCTATATTACCGAATTATGACGAAATAAGTGGCTGGTGCTGGTGGCTGGTAACTTATGCTTTTGATATAAAACAATCGGTTATGGGCGTGGATCCTTATCCACTAGCACTACTCTACCTTCCCATACTTGAAATTATCCGCATAGGCCTTGCGCAACTGGTGACGCGCATTGGGCATATACACCTCGTAGGGGATGCGCTGACGCTCGGCATAGGCGATGGCAGCCTCCTTGGTGGGGAAGCGCAGGCGGATTTCCTGCGGCATGTCGGTCATGCCGTTCCATCCCATCAGGTTATCGACGAAACCAGGTTTTTCCGGCGCGAATTCGAGCAACCAGAACTTGGTTTTCGCCTTGCCGGACTGCATGGCGGTCTTATCGGGCTGGTAGATGCGGGCGGTGGCCATGCAGGGAAATATGAAGCAGGCGAGGAGGAAATGCAACAATCCTCGTCATTCCGGATTTGTCTAGCAAATCCTAGGGGAATCTAAAACTGGATCACCCTAGGATCGCTGCGCCATTCCGGTGATGGCGTTAGCGCCTGCGGCGGCCACGGTCACGCTTGTCTTTATCGCGGTGTGTATTCTTATGGCGGTGTTTGTTCCGCTGCTTGTGGTGATGGCGTGACTTGTGCGGGGCTTCGGGCGGCGCCACGGCGCGTTCCAGCTCGAAAATCAGGCTGCCGGTAATGGCGTTGGCGGCCTGCACGCGGATCATGATGGGGTCGCCGAGCGCGAAAACCTGCTTGCTGCGCTGGCCACGGAAGCGCGCATGGCGCTTGTCGTAGGTGAAGAAATCACCCGGCAGGTTGCGCACCGGCACGAAACCGGTCACGCCGTTGTCGCGTAAGCTTACGAACAGCCCGTATTCGTTGAGCGAGTTGATGGTGCCGGGGAATACGTCACCGACATGGCGGCTCATGAAAGCGACCTTGTAGCGATCGGCCGCATCGCGCTCGGCCATCATGGCGCGGCGCTCGGTCTCGGAGATATGCAGCGCAATTTCGGGCAGCCGGGAGCTTTGCGGCCTGGCACCGCCGTCGATGGCAGCGGCGAGCGCCCGGTGCACCACCAGATCGGAGTAACGCCGGATGGGCGAGGTGAAGTGGCAGTATTTCTGCAACGACAGCCCGAAATGCCCGAGATTTTCATGGCTGTAATAGGCCTGCATCTGCGCGCGCAGCACGGCGGTATGGATCATCGCCGTTTCGGGCTTATCCGCCGAGGCTTTCAGCACACGGTTGAAATGCGCCGCCTTGATCCCGGCGCCGACATGCAGCGAATAGCCGGACAGCTTCAGGAAATCGCGCAGGTCATTGAGTTTTTCCTCCGCCGGCGTTTCATGCACGCGGTAAATGGCGGGGATTTTCTGTTTCAGCAGGAAATCGGCGGCGGCGACGTTGGCGGCGATCATGTAGGTTTCGATCAGCCGGTGCGCCTCCAGCCGCTCGCGCGGGGCGATGGCGGCGACGTTGCCTGCCGCATCGAACAGGATTTTATATTCCGGCAGGTCGAGATCGAGCGCGCCGCGCCGGTCGCGCTCCGCGGCGAGCGCTTTATAGGCCTGATACAGCGGGTCGATCACCGACTGCTTGTACGGGTGCATTGCCTTGCCGTTATGCGTGTTCTGGATTTCGTGGTAAGTGAAGCGTACCTTCGAGCGCATCAGCCCGCGCGCGAAGCGGTAGCGTTTCGTATTACCCTGCGCATCGATCCAGATATGCACGGCGAGGCAGTAGCGGTCCTCGTTCGGCACCAGCGAGCACAACCCGTTCGACAGCCGTTCGGGCAGCATGGGAATGACGCGGTCGGGGAAATAGACTGAATTGCCGCGCTCGAGCGCCACCCGGTCGAGATGGCTGCCCTCCGGCACGTAATGCGCCACGTCGGCGATGGCTACGATCAGGTGCCAGCCGTTGCCGTCCGGTTCGGCAAACACGGCGTCGTCGAAGTCGCGCGCATCCTCGCCGTCGATGGTGACGAGCGGCACGTTACGCAGATCCTCGCGCCCGCCGCCCAGTTTCGGCGCCGCCGCCTGCGCTGCTTCCTCGAGCGCCTCCTCGGGAAATAGCGACGGCAGGTTATGCATCTGCGTGGCGATCAGGCTGGCTGCTTTCGGCGCGTCGAGCCTGCCCAGGCGCTCGGTGATTTTCGCATAGGTCATGCCCATCGACGGCACGCCGGGCGTGGTGACGCCAGCCACCAGTTCGCCGTGGCGCGCGTTCAGCGTATCGGGCCGCGCCACCATGTAGCTTTCCTTGTTCTTGCGCGAGACGGGTTCGATGATGCCGCCCTCGGCGGTGGCCACGAACACGCCGAGCACGGTCTGCGGCGCTTCGCTGGGCAGCACGCGGATAACCAGCGCCTGGTAGAGATGCGGCTTGACCTTGCGCAGCTTGGCCAGCACGCGGTCGCCCTTGGCGGCGGCCCGCGAGCGGCCCGATTCGGTGACGACGATATGTGGCGGCTTTTTGCGCGACTCCCACTTCAGCGGCTCAGCGATCAGCTCGCCTTCGATGTCGTCAACGATGGTCAGCACGCCGATTTCCGGCAGCAACCCGTGCGTCTCCCCGCCGCGCTGCGGCGGCTTGCCTTTGTGTCCTTTGCGTCTTGATGGTTTGCGTTTGCTCATGCCCGCATGGTGGCAGAGGGTGGGGTAGGGAGCAAGATTATAAGTATCGTGTCACCTTCAACATATGCCAAAGGTGACACGATTACCTAACGGCTATGCTACTTGTGCGGTTTCATCGCGGACAGGAGATGAAGGGCCATTTGCCATACAGGAGGCAATACCATTCGTGGCTCCCTGTTTGGTCTGATAGCCCTCACTCTGTGCAACAATTTCACCATTCTTACCTTTGAGGTGCCAGTAATATTGGTTATCCCTTCCGGTGAAGATAGCGTAGTTTTCGGCATAAGGGGAAAGCCGTCTGCATGCTTCAATCCCTGCCATTGCACCTGACTTGGTGGTGTATTGTTCAGAGACGCAGATAACTTGATTATTATTGGGCACCAATACCCAATAATACTGATTATACTGACTTTTCTTCAAAACATACGTACCCATAATGGTTTCTCCTTAATAATGGGCATCCGCTGGGGCTAACCGGGGCGGATGGGTTGACTTTTCCGGGAGAATCCACTATGTTCCTGTTGCTAGAGGAGGAACAAAAATGGGTTAGCCCCGTTTCGTTTCGCCGGATAAGCCGCCCGAAAGGGCGGCTTATTTTTTAGGTGGATGTCAAGCGACCTCCTCCATTAATTCTTCTTCCTTTCTTATAACACTGTATTCTTCTTCCAGTAGATCACGGTGCAGGGGGGTAGAGAGAAGTATCCATCCTTCACCACGGATATTCTTTAATTCCTCAGCCTTCGAAAGCACTGCAGATAAATTTTGAGCAGGATTCGCACCCAGATCAATCCCAGCTGCTTGCACCTCACGCATAATTTCAACGGTAGACACCGGGTAGGAATTGCGCGTTTGGATTAGAGACTTTGCTATATCGATAATTTGGGATGTTTTGCTGGTAGACTTGCGACGGGCTTCGGGAAGTTTGGAGAGAAGGGTACTAATCTGCTCCAACTCATCGAGGAGCAACTGTTTTCGACGTATTAAGATGTCAAACAAAGTATCTGTCATGAATTCTTCCGTACTCTTGTCGCTCCCCTCCGTCAACAGTTATTTTTCAACGAAGTTAGGTGTACTGGCAAGGTAGCAAAATGAAATCAATTTTGGGGAAAAATTTGTGGATAAGATACAGCACATGCCTATATCTAAAATATAATCTTCAGTCAAATATGGATGACGTAATGAATGAATTTATTGTTAAGAGATTAATTTATGGAATCGGGCTGCCTGCCTGAGACACAGCGCCTTTTAAAATGTCACCGATTACCCCATCTTCGTCCGGGTCGGCGTTGGCGGGCGTCTGGATGACCGGCAGGACGCTGAAGCGGGTTTCTTTAGCCGCCTCTCCCGCCGGGTGGGTGCGCTGGTGCTTGACGGCGAACTTCCGCGCTTCCTCGACCAGCCGTGCCGTGAGTCTCGGCGCCAGGGGGCTGGCGCTGAATTCCGGGTGCCACTGCACGCCGAGCACGAACTGGTCCTTTAAAGGCCCGCTCGGATCGGCTTCGACCGCTTCGATCAGCCGCTGCGTTTTTCCGTCTTTGGTGAAGTTGTCTGAATAGGCTGCCGCGCGTAGTCCATCCCCCAATGCATCAGCCGCCTGATGATGCATGCTGTTTTCCATCAGCGTCTTGTCGGCTTCGCGTCCCGGCACGTAGAGCGAATCCACCGTATCGGCGATAGTGGCGAGCATGGTGCCCGGCGCGAGGGAAATCGGCTGCACCGGCACGAACGGCGCGACGTTATAATGATGCTGCGCGTTGTCACCGTGGCCGACGAGGTCCGGCACATGCTGGTGCAGCGTGCCGCCGCGCAGCACGTTCAGGCGCTGGTGGCCGCCGCAGATGCCGAGGAACGGCATTTTCAGGGCGAGGGCTTTTTCCATGATGGCGTATTCATAGGCGGCGCGCGCCTGTCCCTCCGGCGTGTCCATTTCATTCACGGTTTCGGGGTGCTGCGCGTGCCCGTAGCGCTTCGGATCGATATCGGCGGCATTGCCCATCAGCACCAGCGCATCGATCTTTTCGATATCCTTCGCCGGGTCGCGCTGCGCGTAATTGCTCAGGAAAAGCGGCGTGCCGCCGGCAGTGTTGATGGAGGCGATCATCGCGCGCACGGAATCCGAATTGGCGCTGACGCCGCTGATGCCGATGACGGGGCGTGGGTTGGTATTGGCCAGCACCGGGGCGGCGAGGAATAATGCTGTTAGGAATGCGAGGAATTTTTTCATGCGGGGAGTGTAGCAGATTTCTATGTATTTGTCATTCCTGCGAAAGCAGGAACCTTACTTAAGTATGATAAACAAGCTTCCCGCTTTCGCGGGGGAACAAAACAAACGATATCAACCCGTTTTCTTTTTGCTTTTCGCGGCCGTTTTCCGCGCCGGCTTTTTCTTCGGGGCACCGGCGCGGGCCTCGATCAGCGGCAGCGCCTCCTCGAGCGTAAAGGTGTCGAGCAGCGCGTCCCTGGGGAAGGGGGCATTGGTTTTGCCATGCTTGATGTAGGGGCCGTAGCGGCCCTTCATCAGCACCACATCCGCCTCGTCGTCGGGGTGTTTGCCCAGCACGCGCACCACCTCGTTGCCGCCTTTCTTGGCCGGCGCGCGCGCCAGCACCTCGACGGCGCGGTTGATGCCGATCTCCAGCGGATCTTCCTCTTTCGGCAGCGAGGTGAACTTGCCGTCATGCATCAGGTAGGGACCGAACTTGCCGTTATTGACGATGATCGGCTTGCCGGTGTCGGGATGCGCGCCCAGCTCGCGCGGCAGCGACAGCAGTTTCAGCGCGATGTCGAGCGTAATGTTCTCCGGCCGCATGGTCTTGAACAGGCTGGTGCGTTTGGGCGCCTTGCCCTCGCCGCGCTGCACATACACGCCGTAGGGGCCCTTGCGCAAGGATACTTCCTCGCCGGTCGTGGGATCGGTGCCGAGCGTTTTCGGCAGCTTGAACTCCACGCCCTCGGCATCGGTCATGGCGGGGGCGGTGCGCTCGCCGATCTGCTCCTTGTAATTGCAGCCGGGATAGTCCGAGCAGGCGATGTAGGGGCCGAAGCGACCGATCTTGAGACCGAGCTGGCCCGTTTTGCAGGCGGGGCATTCGCGCGGATCCTTGCCGCCCTTGGCAGTGCCGAAGGCATAGGAGGCCAGCAGCTGGTCGAGCGCTTCAAGCACCTGCGTCACGGTGAGGTCGTTGCTCTCCTCGATTTTGGCGATAAAGGAAGTCCAGAACTCGCGCAGCACTTCCTTCCATTCGCACTCGCCTGCCGAAATGTCATCGAGCTTGCCTTCTAAATCAGCGGTGAAGCCATACTCGACATATTTCTCAAAGAAGCTGACCAGGAAAGCGTTTACCAGCCGCCCGAGCGACTCGGCGATGAAGCGCTTCTTATCGAGCCGCACATAGCCGCGGTCTTGCAATACGGAAATAATGGCGGCGTAGGTGGAAGGCCGTCCGATGCCCAATTCCTCGAGCTTCTTGACGAGACTCGCTTCCGAGTAGCGCGGCGGCGGCTCGGTGAAATGCTGCTCCGGTGTGATTTCTTTCGCAGTGAGCGGCTCGTCCTGCTTCAGCGCAGGCAGGCGCGACTCGCCATCATCTTCTTCATCGTCCTTACCTTCCTGGTATAGTTTCAGGAAGCCGTCGAAGCGCATCGTGGAGCCGCTGGCGCGAAGCACGGCGTTGCCATCAGCGGCGGCGATGTCGACGATCATCTGGTCGAACAGCGCGCTTTCCATCTGACTCGCCACCATGCGCTTCCAGATCAGTTCGTAAAGCCGCGCCTGGTCATGCTCCAGCGTAATCTTATCCGGCGATTGTGAAATATCGGTGGGGCGAATAGCCTCATGCGCTTCCTGCGCATTCTTTGCTTTGGTCTTGTAAGCGCGTGGGCTACCCGGCACATACTGGCTGCCGAAGGTGCCGCCGATATAACTGCGCGCATGGCCGATCGCCTCCTGCGAAACGGTGACGCCGTCGGTACGCATATAGGTAATGTGTCCTGCCTCGTAGAGCCGCTGCGCCAGCTGCATGGTCTTCTTGGCCCCATAGCCGAGCTTGCGCGCCGCTTCCTGCTGCAGCGTCGAAGTAGTGAAGGGCGGCGCCGGGTGGCGGCGCACCTCCTTTTCTTCCAGCCGGGCAACCTTGTATTGTTTACTGCGTAAGGAGGCTGCAATCTCATTCGCCTGCATTTCATTCGTAATGGAGAACTTCTCGAGCTTTTCGCCCTGGTATTCGATCAGCCGAGTCTGCACCGTACTACCAGTGTTCTGCACCATCACGGCCTTGATGTCCCAGTATTCGCGGCTTTGGAACTGTTCGATCTCCTCGTCGCGCTCGCAGATCAGCCGCAGCGCCACCGACTGCACGCGCCCGGCCGACTTGCTGCCGGGGAGCTTCCGCCACAGCACCGGTGACAGGGTGAAGCCCACCAGGTAATCCAGTGCGCGGCGGGCCTGCTGTGCATTGACCAGGTTCATGTCGATCTGGCGCGGATGCTCGAAGGCGGCGAGCACCGCTTTCTTGGTGATTTCATCGAAGGTGACGCGGTGCACCTCCAGGTGCTTGGGCAGGGCGCGCGATTCCTTCAGCGCCTCCAGCACGTGCCAGGAAATCGCCTCGCCTTCGCGGTCGGGGTCGGTGGCGAGATAGAGCGCGTCGGCTTCCCTGACTGCCTTGGCGATGGCCGAGAGATGCTTCTTCGATTCCGGGTCGGTTTCGTAGATGATCTTGAAATCATGCGCGGGATCAACCGAGCCGTTCTTGGGCGGCAGGTCGCGCACATGGCCGAACGACGCCAGCACCTGGTAATCCTTGCCCAGGTATTTATTGATCGTTTTGGCTTTCGCGGGTGACTCTACGACGACGACGTTATGCAATTTCTTCTACCACCTCTGGCTCTACGATATATACCTTGTTTCCGGGGCTGCGCTTGAGCTTCCCGGCCAGCTCGAGTTCGAGCAGGACGGTCAGCACCGACCCGGCAGAGGTTTCGCACTGTTCGACCAGTTCGTCAACCGAAACCGCCGTCGCGCCCAGTTTCTCGCGCACTCTCCGGCGCGCATCGTTCAGCTCGGCGTCGCCGGGATCGGCGGTGGCCTGATCGGGTACATAGGTCATGCCCTGGCTCTCCTCAAGGGGGATGTTGCGCAGGTGCCGGATGCCCTGCAGGATATCGGCGACGGATTCGAGCATCGAGGCGCCCTGGCGGATCAACTGGTTGCAGCCCTTCGATCGCGGGTCGAGCGGCGAGCCGGGCACGGCGAACACCTCGCGGTCATTCTCCATGGCGAAGCGCGCGGTAATCAGCGAGCCGGATTTGGGCGACGCTTCGACCACCACGGTGCCGAGCGCCATGCCGGCGATGATGCGGTTCCTGCCCGGAAAGGCGCCGGAAAACGGGATCGCCCCGAACGGCTGCTCGCTGATGATGGCCCCGCCGTCGCGGATATGCTTGTAGAGCGCCTCGTTCTCCGGCGGGTAAATCGTGTCGATGCCGCCGGCAATGACGCCCACCGTGCCGGTTTGGAGCGATCCCTTATGCACGAAGCTGTCGATGCCGCGCGCGAGGCCGGAGGCGACGGTAAAGCCCGCCTCGCCCAGCTCCCGCGCGATCCGTTGCGCGAACTGGCAGCCCGCCGCCGAGGCGTTGCGCGCGCCGACCATGGCGATAACATCGCGGTTTTGCCACAGATGCGGATGCCCCAGTACATTGATAATCGGCGGCGGATCGGCAATGGCGGTGAGCAGGCGCGGATAGTCCGGCGCGCCGTAAAGGATCATGCGCGCGCCGAATTTTTCGCAGGCTTTCAGCTCCATCTCGGCGTCGGCCAGCGGCCACGGGTCGAGCGCCGCCCGCCGCCCGCCGCGGATGGACAGGCCGGGCAGGGCACGCAGCGCTTCCTTAGCCGTGCCGAAGCGCCGGATCAGCTGAAAAAAAGTGATGGGACCGACATTCGGCGTACGGATCAGCCGCAGCACATCGATCAGCGACTCACTGGCGAGACTTGGGTGCTGCATGGTAAAGCTCTGGAGCATGCTATTTCTTCCGGAAAGCAGGTTCGGTGCCGGCCAGCAGCCGCTGGATATTGGCGCGGTGCGTGAAGACGATCAGCGCCGCCAGCGCCAGGCACAGCATGGAAGTCATTTCGTCGTGCAGCAGGTAGGCGATGACGCCGGAAATACCGATGCTCGTGATCGAGGAGAGCGAGGAAAAGCGTGTTGCCGCAAAAAGGGCAAGCCAGGTCAGGCAGACGATGCCCGCCAGCAGGGGATTGAGCGCGAACAGCACGCCGATGGCAGTGGCAACACCCTTGCCGCCCTTGAATCTGAGCCACACCGGGAACACATGGCCGATGACGGCAAATAGTCCGGCCAGCGTCGGATAATCGCAGTGGTACAGCAGGCGTGCCAGTATCACGGCGGCGAAGCCCTTGCCGAAATCGAGCAGCAGCGTCAGCGCCGCCAGCCCCTTATGGCCGGTGCGCAGCACATTAGTGGCGCCGATATTGCCCGATCCCACCTTGCGCACATCGCCCAGCCCCGCTGCCCGCGTCACCAGCAGCCCGAACGGGATGGAGCCGAGCAAATAGGCCAGTGCGAACGTGCCAAGGGTTTCCATGGTTATTGTGACCGCTTAAGACTGTCCAAAAACCCCTGCAGCATATAGCTTGCCGCCAGTTTGTCTACCAGTTGCGCCCGGCGCTCGCGCGACAGGTCGGCATCGAGCATGACGCGTTCGACGGCGAGCGTGGTCAGCCGCTCGTCCCACAGCAGCATCGGCAGCTGCACCTGCTTTTCCAGGTTGGAGACAAAGGCACGCGTCGACTGTGTCCGCGGGCCGAGGCTGCCATCCATATTGACCGGATAGCCGATGACCAGCCCGCACACGGCCTGTTTCTCAATAATACTTTTTAAGCGCGCCGCGTCTTTGGCGAATTTCGTGCGTTCAATCGTTTCCAGCGGCGACGCAATGATGCGCGACGCATCCGACAGCGCCAAGCCGATCGTCTTCTCCCCGACGTCCAGCCCGAGCAGGCGGCCGGAGGAGGGTAGCAATCCTTTAAAAACAGATGGTTCCACTATGGCAGGCATGCGGCATCATGCCATGGCCGGTGCCGGAAGCACAAGCGTCTTGTCATTTGGCCTGCCAGCCGCTACAACCCTCATTCTCCCGTCATCGCCCGAATCGCAAAGCGATTCTAGGGCGGCCCAGTTCTGGATTCCCTTAGAATTTGCTGCGCAAATTCAGGGAATGACGAAAGAAGAGGTATGTAATGAGTCTCAGCAAGGAACAGGTCGCCAGGATCGCCCGGCTGGCGCGCATCGCGGTCAGCGAGGAGGACAAGGCGCATTTCGCGCGTGAGATCTCCGGCATCCTGCAATGGGTTGAGCAGTTAAGCGAAGTCAACACCGACGGCGTGCCGCAGTTGGCCTCCGTATCGGCCGTAAAACTTCCCTGGCGCAAAGACGAAGTGACCGACGGCAACCGCCAGGAAGAAGTGCTGCAAAACGCCCCCCAAAGCGACTATGGCTGCTTCGTTGTCCCCAAGGTGATGGAGTAGGGGATGGGGCTGGCAGCAAAACATGCGCATTTAAGAGATCGCGAAGCGTATAATCAAATTCAGGCCGGAGAAGAAATCCGCAATCAAATCAAAATTTTTTGTGAAGGTACCTTTAATGATGGCTGTCAAGGTGATCTGGGTTCCCCTAAACTGCATGATGAATTGAAGCCCTGGGCAAAATTGGTGCTCAATCTCGCACGATCCAGCGGACGTATTTCATTTAATGACATTGTGATGCTTAATAAGTTCCCTCATATTTTAAAGCATATTACTGACAATAACCAATCAAGTCATTTACCACCTAAGGTAATTGAGCGTTACGAAACCAATATCCTTCCTCTCGTTATAAGTTATATCAACAAATCGCAGGAAGGAGTGCTATTGAAAGCGGTACAGGAATTTGGCCAGAAGCACTGCGAGGTAGCTCAAACGATTACAGATACACTAAAGAAGTTTGGTCTCAATGTGCCCATGGTCAAACAGTGTACCGATGCAATTCGCAAATATATGACCGCGCTTGCGTCATTGGCAGATGAACCATTAGATGATGATTATACTCCACAGCTGGATAGGCTGACGGCAGCGATGCAGGACCCTACATCGCCACTGCATTATAACGAGAAGGTATTTGAAACAGCAAAAACGCTTTTATCCATTTATGCCAATGGTCTCCATGTCGAAGCGTGCAGTCCTTTGATTGCGGAGGCATCAACAATAGATGATCGTGCCAGAACCATTGCAGGATATTTCAGCTATTGCCTGCATAGCAAACAGAGAGGCAGGACATGACCTCCCTCAACACCCTCACCCTTTCTGAGATGCGCGACGGCTTAAAGGCGCGGAAGTTTTCGGCGGTCGAGCTGGCGCAGGCGCATGTGAGCGCTATCGAGAAAGCCAATCCGGAGCTGAATGCCTTTATCACGATGACGGCGGAGCAGGCGCTGGCGATGGCGAAAGCATCGGACGCGAAACTCGCCAAAGGCCAGGGCGGCGCCATTGAAGGTATTCCTGTCGGCGTGAAGGATTTATTCTGCACCAAGGGCGTGCTGACCACCGCCGCCTCGCACATCCTCGATGGCTTCAAGCCGCCGTATGAATCCACCGTGACGCAGAATATCTGGAATGCGGGCGGGGTCATGCTCGGCAAGCTCAACCTCGATGAATTCGCCATGGGTTCGGCGAACCTGACCTCGTATTACGGGCCGGTGAAATCGCCGTGGAAGAAAGACGGTAAGCATCTGGTGCCCGGCGGCTCTTCGGGCGGCTCGGCGGCTGCCGTCGCTGCCGATCTGTGCCCGATTGCACTGGGTACCGATACCGGCGGCTCGATCCGCCAGCCCGCCTCCTTCTGCGGCATTGTCGGCATCAAGCCGACCTACGGCCGCTGCTCGCGCTGGGGTATCGTCGCCTTTGCCAGCTCTTTGGATCAGGCCGGGCCGTTGACGCGCAACGTGCGCGACAGCGCGATCATACTCAACGTGATGTGCGGGCACGATCCGAAAGATTCCACCTCGGTGAATATGAAAGTGCCCGATTTCAAGAAGGCGCTGACCGGCAACATCAAAGGCAAGCGCATCGGCATTCCTAAGGAATACCGGCCCGATGGCATGAATGCGGAAATCCTCGCCATGTGGGAGAAGGGCGCGAAGCTCTTGAAAGACGCCGGCGCGGAAATCGTTGACATCTCGCTGCCGCACACGAAATACGCCCTCGCCACCTATTACATCGTTGCCCCCGCCGAATGCTCGTCGAACCTCGCGCGTTACGACGGCGTGCGTTATGGCTTGCGCGTCGGTGCGGAAGAGGGTTTGACCGCCATGTATGAAAAAACCCGCGCCGCCGGTTTCGGCAACGAGGTCAAGCGCCGCATCATGATCGGCACCTACGTGCTCTCTGCCGGTTACTACGATGCCTACTATAAAAAAGCGCAGCAGGTGCGCTGGCTGATCGCCGAGGATTTCCGCAAGGCCTTCGAGAAGGTCGACGCCATTTTAACGCCGACCGCACCCAGCGCTCCGTTCGGCTTCGATTACAAGCCGAGCGACCCCGTCGAGATGTACTTAAACGACGTCTTCACCGTCCCCACCTCGCTCGCCGGCCTTCCCGGCATCTCCATCCCCGGCGCTCTCAACAAAGACGGCCTGCCGCTCGGCCTGCAGCTGATCGGCAAGGCGTTCGATGAAGAAACCGTGCTGAATATGGCCTACGCGTTGGAAGAAGCCATTGGGTTCAACGCCAAGCCGGAGAGGGCGGCGGCATGATGATCAAAGGCAACACCGGCGACTGGGAAGTCATCATCGGCCTCGAGGTGCACGCGCAGGTCACCAGTAACTCGAAATTATTTTCCGGCGCAAGCACGCAGTTCGGCAACGAGCCCAACCAGAACGTGTCGTTCGTCGATGCGGGCATGCCGGGCATGCTGCCGGTGATCAACGAGGTGGCGATCGAGCAGGCAGTGCGGACGGGGCTGGCGATCAACGCGCAGATTAATTTAAAGAGCGTATTCGACCGTAAGAATTATTTCTATCCCGACCTGCCGCAGGGCTACCAGATATCGCAATATCTCGATCCCATCGTCGGCAAGGGCGAAGTGCTCTTGGACATGCCGGGCGGTGAGGTGAAAAAAATCGGCGTGACGCGCATCCACCTCGAGCAGGATGCCGGTAAAAGCCTGCATGAATACAACCCGAAATACACCTATATCGATTTGAACCGCGCCGGCGTGATCCTCATGGAAATCGTGTCCGAACCGGATATGCGCTCGGCCGACGAGGCGGCAGCCTACCTCAAAAAACTGCGCGCGATTGTGCGTTATATCGGCAGTTGCGACGGTGACATGGAAAAAGGCAACATGCGCTGCGATGCCAACGTATCGGTGCGAAAACCCGGTAACCCCCTCGGCACGCGCTGCGAGATCAAGAACGTCAATTCGGTGCGCTTTTTGCACAAGGCGATCGAGTTCGAAGCGATGCGGCAGGTAGAGATCCTCGAATCCGGCGGCACCATCGACCAGGAGACGCGCCTGTTCGATTCCAGCAAGGGCGAGACGCGCACCATGCGCAGCAAGGAAGACGCGCATGATTACCGCTACTTTCCTGACCCCGACCTGTTGCCGCTGGAGCTGACGCAGGAATTCATCGACAATATCAGAAAGTCGCTGCCCGAGCTGCCCGACCAGAAGAAGGATCGTTACATAAAGGAATATGGTCTCTCGGCCTACGACGCCAGCGTCATTGTCGCCGAGCAGGAATATGCCGAATATTATGAAAGGCTGGCCGGTAGACATGATCCCAAGCTCGCTGCCAACTGGATGACCGGCGAGCTGTTCGGGCGCCTGAACAAGCTCGGCATCGATATCGCCGCTTCGCCGGTGACGGCAGAAAAGCTCGGCGGTTTGCTGGCGCTCATTGAGGACAACACCATTTCCGGCAAGATCGCCAAGGACGTGCTTGATTTCATGTTCGAGACCGGCAAGGACGCCGTCACCATCGTCGAGGAGAAAGGCCTGAAACAGGTCACCGACACCGGCGCCATCGAGAAGGTGATTGACGAGGTGATGGCAGCCAATATCGACAAGGTGGCCGAGTACCGCTCGGGCAAGGACAAGCTGTTCGGCTTCTTCGTGGGCCAGGTCATGAAAGCCTCCGGCGGCAAGGCCAATCCGGCGGCGGTGAACGAACTGCTGAAGAAGAAATTGTCTTAATTCGGATTGGCACGAACATTGCTTTTCTGTTTTCCGGTAGTCTATCAGGAGGCAGATCGTGCGTTATTTATGGTTGTTAAGCGGCGCGTTGGCGCTCTCCGCCTGCGATCATTTCCATGCCGACAAAGCCGTGGTCACCGAGCAGGTCCAGGCGGATGCCGAGCAGGCACAGGAAAATGTCGGCAACCAGGCGACGCGCATCGCCAACACCGTCCGCGACAATCTCAAGGAGACTGGCGAGAAGCTGCGCGAATGGTGGCTGACGCCGTTGCCGGCTGCGCGCCCCAACCGAGCCATCAAGACCTCCTACTGTTACCGCGCGCTGCAGGACGTGCTGTGCTACCGCCAGCCGATGCCGGGCTGGGAGCATCGCCTGGTGGGGTACCAGGGTACCAACGCACCGCCGCCGCCACCCGCGATGATGGAGCCGCTGCCGGTGCGCAGTGCCGAGGCCAGTAAACCCGCCAACCGGCTGGCCAAGGCGGAGCCAGTGTTTACTGAGATTCCCCTAAACCTCAAGGATGCGCAGAAAAAAAACTCTGCCGATCCATCCATAAGCGATCCGACCCATGAAACGCTGCCGAACCCCGCGCTATCGCCGCAGCTATGATAGTCATTCCCCGATTTTGCTCTTGCAAAATCCTCGGGGGAATCCAGCTATAAAACTGGATCACCCTAGAATCGCTGACGATTCGATGATGACGATCATGCTGCGAATTTCAGCTCGCGCTTCTTCCATTCCAGTGTGTCGAAGGCATGGCAGGAGGGGCAGTGCGCCAGCCAGCGTGGTGCCGCCTGCCCGCAGCTTTCGCAGGCCCAGCTGCTGCCCGTGCTGTCCGGCTCCTCATGGATCCTGGTCAGCTTCTTCATGGTTTTCAACTGTGCCTCGCGCGGCTCATCCGCAGTGATGGCGCGCAGCGCTTCGGCGAGTTCCGGGTGGGGCGAGTGTTTCCACGCCTTGGTGATAAGCCTGCTCGCCTTATGCTTCTGTCCCGCCGCATTCATAGCCTTGGCGGCGAACAGCACGGCCGGTACGAAATACGGAATTTGCTTGAGTGTGGCGCGCGCCGCCGCCAGCGCCGCCTCGGTATCGCGGCGCTCCAGCAGCTGGATACCCTGCTGCAGATACACGATGCCCCGGTAATGGTGCAGTTCTCCGCGCGTCAGTGCGCCGCGGCGCAGCGCCTTGCGGATGGCGATCTGCGCCTCCTGCCACTGGCTTAAGCGGACATGCAGGCTGATGACAGATAGCAGAGATGCCTTTTCCTTTGGATTCAGCGTCTGCGCGCGCTCGGCCAGTTCGAGCGCGCGCGGCAGCATGTGCATCTTGCCCGCCATGTCGCTTAAAGACCGCGCCGCCAGATATTCCGTCTCGGCGTGGTTCAGCATCTGTTCGAGCAGCAGGCGCGTCTTGCCATCTTCGCCCTGACTGCGCGCGATCTGGGCAGACAGCAGCAGGACAAGCGGTGTGCGCCCGAGCAGCCTCTCCGCCTTGCGTGTATGTGTTTCGGCGCCCCTTATATCGGCAGCAGCCAGCGCGGCGACACTATAGGTGAGTTCAGTCATCCCCTTGCGGTAATGTCGGATCGTGCGCGCTTGTCGGAACTGCCTCGGGAGCAGGAACAGGCGGCGCAGCAGCGCCAGCCCATAAGCAAGTGTCAGGGCGGCAGCGACGGCGGTGACCAGCAGGAAGGCGAAGCTGGTATCGATGCGCCAGTCGAACCAGTGGATGGTGACGCTGCCAGGGTTTTCGGCCATCCATGCGCTTGCGATGCCGAGGCAGGCAAGCAGCAGCAGAAGGAGCAGGAGATGGATCATTGGCGGTCCGCCGGTAGGGGGGACATGCGGACGGGCTCGGGAGGCAGAATGGGAATCGGCGTGTAGGCCGGTGCAGCGTTTGCCTTCGGTTCTTCGGCTTCGCTCTCCGGCGCAGGCTCAGCTGCCGCAGGCGCGGCCGGTGCTGCCGGCACCGGCAGGGCGGGGGCAGCGGTCAGTAGCGATAGGCGGAGCGCGGTCAGTTGGTCATTCAGGTACAGCCAGATCCTGGCTTTGTTGATCCATTTGGCGAAATCCTTTCCCGCCGCCGGCGACAGGGTAGCCAGTTCGCGCACGCTGGCCTCCACCTCGCCGCCTTCCAGCTGTGCCTCGGCACGGGCAATGATCGATTCGTCATCGATCCCGGCCTGTTTCTCCCCCACCCGGCGGATGCTGATAAGTTCACGCAGGTTGCGTTCCAGCGCGCTGTCGTCATCGCGCGCCAGCGCGTCGGGCACGGTGTCGGCGAAGCGGCGCTGCAGCTCTTCGATCGTGGTTCCGCTGCGCACATAGGGTGCCATTTTCTTGAGTATCCCCTGCGCTTGCCGGTTCTCTTCGGTCAGCTTGAGCAGTTCCGCCAGCGGCTTGTCGAACGGATCGCCGCGCTCCACGGCGGCTTCAAGGCTCTCAAATGCAGCGAGTGCCGCGATATGCTGGCGGTTATGTGCCTGCAGCTGGTTGATCTGTTCCTGCATTTCCTGCAGGCGGGATTCGAGCGCGGGAGTGGACGCGCCAGTTTGCGGTGTAGACTTCAGTGCTTCCATCTGCGCCGTCAGCGTGGAAATTTTCTCCTGCACGTCGCTGTCCTGAACCTGTTCGGGTTCTCTACTCTCCAGCGCCTGGATGCGGGCCTCCAGTTGTGCGACATGCTTCTGCAGTGCAGAGGTATCAACGGCAGGCTGCGGTTGTTGCTCGAACAGGTAGCGCGGCACGACCTGCCCGAACAGCACCCAGATGATGGCCAGGATACCGAGCGCGATCAGCGCCCGGCGCAAGCCGCGCAGCGGGTCGCGTTTCGGCGCATCGGCGGGCGGCTGATCGATGATTTCCGGATCGGGCATGATTTTACCTCCGGAAGGCATTATCCATGCAGTTTACCAGAGATGCAAGCGTTGCTTCCGGCGCGATATGGAGGTTTTTCCATGGCATAGGACGCAGTGGATCCACCACGGCCTCGCTCAGGGCGAAGGCATGGATGGGTTCACAGGCTTCTTTTACGCCGGCTTTATTGATGAGGGAACAGAAGATCTGCGCCGTGCGTGATGATAGAAAGGTAATGGCGTTGATCTGTCCGCGCCGCAACTGCTCTACCAGCGTGTCCGACAGTCCCTCGGCCGCCACAGCGTCATACAGCACGCAGCGCTCGACCTGCATGCCGCACTCGCCAAGCAGCGGGCCGATATCGGCGCTGACCTGCTGTCCGCTGGTATAAAGAAAGCGCGCGTCTTCGTCATAACTTGCCTTGATATACTTCATCAGCGCCTGCACACTTCCTCCGGCAGCGGTGACGCGCAGAAAGCCGAGCGATTCAGCGGCTTCTGCCGTTGCCTCTCCGACACAGAGCAGGTAGGGGTCACGCAGCTCGGTCAGCGCCGCCAGCGCGCGCGCGGCGTAGCGGCTGGTGACGATGATTGCGTCGGGCTCCTCCATCAGGCGCTGGTGCAGCGCTTGCCGCTCGGTGTGGCGCAGGAAGATATCCATCAGCGGCTCGTGAATGACGCGGTAGTTTAGCGCCTGCAGCGCCTCGGCGAAGCGGTCCGTCTCCTCGCGTGGCCGCGTGATAACGACGGTTTCGTGCGTCATGGCGTTGCTGGCAGTGGCTCGGCGAAGAGAATTACATACGCCTGCGCGAACGGGTATTCATCGGTCAGCGTCAGATGTACGTTCACGGTCATGCCGGGAGGTGTCAGCGACTGCAGCCGGGCCTTGGCGCCGTTACGCAGCAGGAGAGTAGGCGCGCCGCCAGGGCGGTTGACCACTTCCATGTCGCGCCAGTAGACGCTCTGGCGCAGGCCGGTGCCCAGCGCCTTGGCGCAGGCCTCCTTGGCGGCGAAGCGCTTAGCATAAGTGGCGGCGATTACTTTCGGCCCTGCTTTCTCGCGTGTTTTCGCCTTCATGCGCTCCCGCTCGGTGAATACGCGATTCTCGAAGCGGGAACCAAATCGCTCCAGCGCCTCCTCGATGCGCCTTATATCGATCATGTCGCTGCCCGTGCCTAAGATCATACCCGCGCCTTATCCATGATCTCACGCATTTTCTTTATGCTTTCCTTCAAACCGACAAACATTGCCTCGCCCATCAGGAAATGCCCGATATTGAGCTCGACGATCTCCGGAATGGTAGCGATAGGGCCGACATTGTCGTAATTCAGCCCGTGCCCGGCGTGGACTTCGAGGCCGAGCGAATAAGCGAGGGATGCCGTCATTGCAAGCGCAGCGAAGCAATCCAGCTTTTTTATGGACTGGATTGCTTCGTCGGCTTTGCCTTCTCGCAATGACGAAAATTCTTCCGCATACTCCCCCGTATGCAGCTCTACCGCCCGCGCGCCAATGCGCTTCACCGCCTCCACCTGCGCCGCATCGGGCGCGATGAACAGCGACACGCGGCTGCCGTTATCCTGAAGTTGTCTGACGAAATGCGTCAGTTGTTTCTCCAGCTTTACCGCGTCGAGCCCACCTTCGGTGGTCAACTCCTGCCGCTTCTCCGGCACGATGCATACTGCGTGCGGTTTCACTTTCAGCGCGATGGCCAGCATCTCCTCCGCCATCGCCATTTCCAGGTTCAGCGGCAGATCGACTTCCTGTTTCAGCCGCTCGATATCGCGGTCTTTGATGTGCCGGCGGTCTTCGCGCAGATGCGCCGTGATGCCGTCCGCACCGGCCTGCTTCGCTGCTTGGGCGGCACGAATTGGACAAGGGTGATCGCCGCCGCGGGCATTGCGCAGCGTCGCCACATGGTCAATATTGATGCCGAGGCGGAGAGGATTCATACTAGAATAGCTTCCTATTCAAATGTTTATAAGAGTTATCCGTATATTAAATATTTAACGTATATAGTCAATTTTTGTTGCTTTAAAGCCTCAACCTTATGACGCAACAACAAATAGACATCATTATTTTCTATGTAATGCCGCTGATTTCGGCGGCATTGGGGCTGTATGCATTGTTCTTATTCCTGCCTCAAAACAAGCAGGCAAAGAATGAGTCCGTACAACATTTTAAGGACAACATCCTATCAATATATGCTAAAAGGCCTGTTCGGTTTTCTCGCCGATTGCCAGTTATCAATGGAAATATTTCTTCGCGTGCATTAATGAACCAGAGCGAAAAATTCTTTTTCCAAATATTATCGGAGGCGTTGCCTCAATATTGCATTTTTCCTCAGGTATCCTTTAACGCCTTAATTACTCATGCGTCGCATGTTGATAATTTGAGCTGGAAGTATGCGATTCGTAGCAAGTTTAATACAAAATATGTGGATTTCGTTTTGTGCAGCAAATCCGACTTTGAAGTCATTGCCATTGCTGAATATGATGGCGGTGGCCATAGGAATCACGCCGACATGCAGCGCGATTCCATGCTGGAGAGTGTAGGATATCGCGTCGAGCGCTTCACGCAGCAAGATACAATTGATACTGTGAGGACACGCTTTTCTTAAGCACTTGTGCCTAAGTCTGATACCGCTCGACGCTCTGTACCACTTCCTTGCTGCGCAAATTGGCAATAATATTGTTGAGGTGCTTCAAATCGCGCACCTCGATGTCAATCAGGATTTCGAAGAAATCGATCGAGCGGTTGACGATCTTCAGGTTGTTGATGTTGCCCATCTCCTTGGCGATGACATTGGTAACGGTGGCGAGCGCCGCCGGCTCGTGGCTGACTTGCGCGCGCAGCCGTCCTATATGGCGGGCGTCGATCTGGTCATGCTCCCAGGCGACATCAATCCAGCGCTCCGGGGCGTCGGCATAATTCTCGAGCGTCTCGCAGTCTATGGTGTGGATCGTGATGCCCTTGCCGGTGGTGACGATACCAACGATGCGGTCGCCCGGAATCGGGTGGCAACAGCCGGCAAAATGAATCGCCATGCCCGGCACCAGCCCTTTGATGGGCATCGGGGCGGCGGCGGTTTTCTTTTTGCGGAACGGTTTGCTAAGGCTGGAGAACATCGACGTGGAACTGGCCGCAGCTTTCTTCTGACCGAGCGCCACTTCTGTCACCTGCTGGCGCGAGATCAGTCCTTCGCCGACCTCGGCGAGCAGGTCGTCTATCGTCTTCTTGTTGAACAGAGGCAGATGCGGCTCGATCATGGCCTCATTAAACTCCTCGCCTTCCTGCTTGAAAGTCTTGGTCAGCACCGCGCGCCCCAGGTTGATATACTCGTTGCGCTGCTGCGTGCGCACGTATTTGCGGATTTCGCTTTTCGCCTTGCCAGTAACGACAAAGCGCTCCCAGCTGGGCGACGGCGTTTGCGTCTTGCTGGTGATGATCTCCACCTGGTCACCATTTTTCAGCTTGGTGCGTAACGGCACGATACGGCCATTGATTTTAGCGCCGACGCAGGTGTCACCGACGCCGGAATGCACTGCGTAGGCGAAATCGACCGGCGTCGCGCCGCGTGGAAAGGCGAGAATGTCGCCCTTGGGCGTGAAGCAGAACACCTGGTCGTGATACATCTCGAGCTTCGTGTTCTCGAGGAATTCTTCCGGGTTGGACGATTTTTCCAATATGTCGAGCAACTCGCGTATCCAGCGGAACTGCTTGCCGTCTTTGATCATGCGGTGGCCCTGCTTATAAGCCCAGTGCGCCGCCAGGCCGTATTCGGCGATATCCTCCATCTCGCGCGTGCGGATCTGGATCTCGATGCGCTGCTGGTCGGGGCCGATCACGGCGGTGTGCAGCGACTGGTACCCATTCGATTTCGGCGTCGAAATATAGTCTTTGAATCGTCCTGGAATGGTGTGCCATTCGGAGTGAATGACGCCCAGCGCATGGTAGCAGTCGGCAATGTTGTCGGTCACGATGCGAAAGGCGATGATGTCGGAGAGCTGTTCGAACTCGATATTCTTGGTCTCCATCTTCTTCCAGATCGAGAAAGGACGTTTCTCGCGGCCGTACACATCGACATGCTTCAGGCCCGCTTCGGAGAGCTTCTGCTTAATGATGTTCAGCGTCTTCTCTAACTCGGCCTGGCCCTCCTTGCGCAAAAACTGCAGGCGTTTGACAATCGAGTCACGCGCTTCCGGGTACAGTTCGGCGAAGGCGAGATCCTGCAGCTGGTCTTTCAGGTTGCGCATGCCGATGCGCTCGGCCAGTGCGGCGTAGATTTCCACTGTTTCGCGCGCGATACGCTGGCGCTTCTCGGGGTTTTTAATGTATTTGAGCGTCTCCATGTTGTGCAGCCGGTCGGCCAGCTTGACCAGCAGCACACGCAGGTCTTCCGACATGGCGATGAGGAGCTTGCGGAAATTTTCCGCCTGATTAAGGTTTTCCGATTTTCCCTCAAGGCGCGACAGCTTGGTCACGCCATCGACAAGATTTCTGATCTCTTTTCCGAAACTCGCCTCGATATCGTCGAGCGTGACGTCGGTGTCCTCGACTGTGTCATGCAGCAATGCAGTGACAATGGAAGATGGATCGAGCTTGTATTGCGTCAGCTTGTACGCCACCTCTACCGGATGCGAAAAATACGGATCCCCGGACGCGCGTTTTTGCGTGCCGTGCGCCTGCATGGCAAAAACATAGGCGCGGTTAATCAGGTCTTCGTCGGCGTCGGGATCATACGCCTTGACGGTCTCGACCAATTCATACTGTCGGATCATGGAATAAATTTTGCATTGCTATCTTGAAGCATCTTATTATTGTAGCGCAGAGGGGTACACAATAGAAGCGCATTCAAAATGCGCCAGGAGGAGACAGCCGCCATCCAAATTAATGCAAATACAGGGTGATTACGTGCAAACATTGGTTAAAGTTTGATTACCATTTGGCCAATAAGCAGTTGAGAGAATAATGGTTTTTCGCCACTCGTATTTAACGGTTTCTTAAGCATGCGGGCAGTATCCTTGTCAGGATTGGAGAAACTTGCCCATGTCTAGACGAACGTTGCTCCTGCTCATTGCCGGTGTGATTGCCGCCTTCACTGCCATCTCGGTGAAGAACCGCCTGTCGCAGACACCGACAGTGGTAACCGAAACCCCGGTGCAAAGCACGCGCGTCATCATCGCCAGGCGCGATCTTCCGCCGGGTAGTTTTATTCAGGGTGCGGCCGATCTCGATTGGGGTGAAGGCCCGGCGCTGCCCGAACCCGATCCGAACAATCCTGACATGCCGGCTGATGACGGATTCATGCGCGAAGGCACGGTGATGCTTTCCAGTTTCAACGGCGCCGTGGTACGACGTCAGCTGCGCGCCGGTGAGCCGGTGCCGAACAGTGCGCTGATGAAAGCGGGCGAGGGCGGTTTCATGTCAGCCGTGCTTAACAGCGGCATGCGCGCCATATCGATCGCGGTGACGGCGACTTCGGGTAATGCCGGCTTCGTGTCGCCGGGCGATCGTGTCGACCTTATCGTTACGCACCGAGTCAAAGCGCGCAGCAATAGCGGCGGCGGTAATGACGTAGTGGTCAGCGAGACGTTCGTGCGGGACGTGCGCGTCGTTGCCGTGGACCAGATGCTGGATAATCCCGAAAATAAAGCCATCCTCGCCAAGACGGTGACCGTCGAAGTCACACCGCGCCAGGCGGAACAGGTTGCAGTGGCGGGTGAGATGGGCAAGATTTCCGTTGCGTTGCGCAGCCTGGCAGGACAGGAAAAGAAAACATCTCCGGCGTCCGAGGAAACTCCTCCAGTCGATCTCTACGGTAATCTGGCAACCGAGGGCGTGCCGACCATCGGCGATAACGATGTGATTGTACCGCGCGTGCAGGTCATTCGCGGCGATAAGACGGAAACGCTCGAATTCTATTATAAGGATAGTGGCGAATGACCGGATGCAGAAAAATAGCCCGCGTGGTGTTATGCGCGCTGGCGATGCTGGTGGCGAGCCTTCCTGCAGTGGCGGATGAGCGCAGCATCAGCGTGGAGATCAAGAAGGGCAAAATGGTGCGGCTGGACCGGCCCGCTGCCTCGGTCATTGTCGCTGATCCCGGAACTGCTGACGTGCAGGTGGTATCCCCGAAGTTGATTTTCGTGCAAGGCAAGAAGATCGGACAGACCAGTCTGTATGCGGTGGATGCGCAGGACGATCCGGTGCTGAATCTGGTTGTCGACGTCACGCATGATATCAGCCAGCTTGAGCGCACCGTGCGCCAGGTCGTGCCGGATGCAGAGGTTGGCTTCAAGACAGTCGATGGCGGGCTGGTGCTCGACGGTTACACGCGCACGGTCGCCGAAGCGGAGCATGTCAGCAACGTCGCTTCGGCTTTCGTCGGCACGGGAGAGAAGATGGTCAACATGATCAAGACCGCTGGCTCCGATCAGGTCATGCTCAAGGTTAAGATCGTCGAGATGGTGCGCAGCGATTTGAAGCGGTTCGGCATCAACCTGCAGAATGTCACGCAGAACGGCAGTTTTGCCTGGCAGCTGCTGCAGGGTAATGACATATTATATCATACTGCTGAGGAGAATGTGTTCGCCTTCAGCACGCCGGGCAGCGTGCTGGCACGCCAGGGATCGCTCGATTCAAACTTCCTGCTGCATTATAAGGACATCAGCGGGCTGGTGAACGCGCTGGAAACGCAGGGGCTGGCCACTGTGCTGGCCGAGCCGACGCTCACCACCACCACCGGCAAGGCAGCGAGCTTCCTGGCCGGCGGACAGTTCCCGTTGCCGGTGCTCGGCGCCGATAATACGGTCACCATTCAGTACCAGCCGTTCGGCGTCAGCCTTAACTTTACGCCGGTCGTGATGAGCAAGGATCGCATCAGCCTGACGGTTGCCCCTGAAGTCAGTACCCTCAACTTCAACAACCCCATCCAGGTGCAGAATATCACCTATCCCATCCTGAACACGCGCAAGGCGTCGGCGGTGGTGGAGCTTGGCAGCGGCGACAGCTTCATGCTGGCGGGCCTGCTGCAACATGACAATACCAACAGCGTCAACAAATTTCCCGGCCTCGGCGACGTACCGATCCTGGGTGCGCTGTTCCGCTCGCAGCAGTTCCAGAACAATCAGACCGAGCTGGTCATCCTCGTGACGCCGTATCTTGTCCGACCGGTGACGCAGACAGCCAGCCTGCAGACGCCGGTGGATGGTTACAAGCCGCCGAGCGATCTGCAGCGCCTGCTTACCGGCAACCTGTACCAGCAGCAGCCAATGGCGGAAGAGGAAAAAATACTGCCGCCGGCGGAGGACATGCCGCAGTTGCACGGCGATGGCGGATTCATGCTGGAATAGGATGGGCATATGACGATACGTAAGATGATCCTTCTCACCCTGCTGCCCGTCGCGGTCGCCGGCTGCACGTCGCACTGGGACATGCAGGGCGTCGATCCCAAGGATTATTATGCTGCCCATCCCATTGAGCCACGTATTGAGTCACGTGGGCGCACGCACATGGTGCATTACGGGATGGGGGAGTCCCGGCTGTCCCATGGCGAAGTGAACCGCCTGCGCTCCGTCATGCGCGGCTTTGCGCCTGAGGCGGTGGAGTCGGTGCAGGTGCAGATGTCGGAAATGGATATGCGTGACGCCGACCGCAAGGCGGCGCTGGTGCGCCTGCTGCATAACCTTGGCTATGACGCGGATGTGATGTTTGAGCCATCGGCCACGCTGGCGCGCAACGACGTGCAGATTGCCATGACCTACGCGGTGGCGCTGCCTCCGGAAAATTGCCCCGACTGGCGCACCTCCCCGGTGACCACCTACAGCAACACCACGCAGGGAAATTTTCGTTGCGCTAACGTAACGAATATCGGGCTGATGGTGGCCGATCCGCATGACCTGAAGAAGGGTTCTGGCATGACCGGTGGCGGCGACAGTGAACGCGCTGCCAGGGCGATTCAGCAATACCGCAGCGGTGGCGTGATGACAGCCGCACCGGCTGTCGAGTCCGCTGCGTCTGGCGAGTCCGCGGATGCGGCTACTCCCGAATAGGGGGGAGATACAATAAGGTATGATTGATGGTGAACAGTTCAGGCGATAACAAACCTGCATTCCTGGCCTTTGCCAGCGATGCCAACGACATCGAGGTGCTGAAGGTATTCGCCGAGGCGCACCAGTGGTCGGAGGCCTGCGTCCATCAGGGTAACATAACAACAGCGGCGGAATACCTGAAGTCCAACCCGTCTCCGCAGCTGCTGCTGGTCGAGCTGCCCTCGGCCAAGGAAGCGCCCGCCATGTTCGATGCGCTGGCCGATGTCTGTGATCCGGGCACCAAGGTTATCACCATCGGCAGCATCAACGAATACAGCTTCTATTGCTGGCTGATGGATCTCGGCATTTTCAGCTACCTGTTGAAGCCCCTGACCGACACCATGCTGGAGAATGCTTATGCGAAGTCCGTGGAGCCGGTAGTGTCGGCGGGCAAGGGGGAGAAACCACCGGGTAAGTTGATCGCCGTCACCGGCGCGCGCGGCGGAGTCGGTGCGAGTACGATGGCACTCAACCTGGCCGGCATCATCGCAGCAAATGCGCCGAAGAAACGCGTGGCGTTGGTTGACCTCGACGCGCAGGAAGGAAGCATCGCGCTCATGCTCGACATCGAGCCGAGCCGCGGTTTTCGTGACGCGCTGGAAAAGCCCGACCGCATTGATTCGCTGTTCATCGAACGAGTGGTGAACAAACTGACCAAGAATCTTTCGGTGATTTCCGCCGAGGAAGCGATGCATGAAGGCATCCGCGTTCACGATCAGGCGGCGGATGCGCTCCTGCGCGAGCTGCGCGCCCAGTATGACGTAGTCGTGCTCGATGTGCCGCGTCACCTCAACGCGTTTGTGCGTTCCTGTCTCAAGCAGTCCGAGCATGTGTTGATGGTCACCGAACTAACGTTGCTCAGCCTGCGCGACGTGATGCGCATGGGTGACGTGATGCGCGAGACGATCAAGGCCAAGCCGCCGATCCTGGTTGCCAACCGCGTTGGCATGGCACCGAAACACGAGATGCCGCCCGCCGACTTCGAGAAAGGCGTCGGCGCCAAGATCGCCTGCCGCATCCCCTATGCTCCGGACATGTTCATGCAGATTGGCAGTGACATTCCCGCCGTGAGGCACAAGACGAATCCCGCTTTCAAGACGCTCTATGCCATGGCGGCGTTCCTGGTGCCGGAAACTAAAGGCAAGGTGAGAGCAGAGGAAAAAAAATCAGGACTTGAATTCGCGCTCTTCAAGAAAAAAAGCGGGTAATGCGGTATGTTCGGCAGACGCGGTGCCCAAGATTCTCCGATTTCTTCCCCGGCTGCGCCCTCCGCATCCCCGGCATCGCCTGCTGCACGGCCTGCTCCTTCCGCTCCTGCGGTCAATGGTGCGGCATCCACTTCTTCTGCTGTGCGCAGCAAGGCCGAAGCCCTGCTCTCGGGTGATTCAGATACGGCGCATAAGGGGCCGGAGCCGTCGCCCAGGGTCGAGGACGAGCTCAGCGCTACCAAGGATAAGATTTATGGCCTGCTCATGGAGCAGATCGACATTGCGACTTCCTCGCGCTTGCCGCGGGAGGATTTGAAGCGCCAGATCATCGAACTGATCGGCGAGATCGTGATCGAGCAGAAGCTGCCGATCAACCAGGCGGAGCAACAGCTGCTAGCCAACCAGATCGTGGACGACATGCTCGGATTCGGGCCCCTGGAGCCGCTGCTGCGCGACGATCTCGTTACCGATATCATGGTCAATGGCCCGTACCAGGTCTATATCGAGCGTAAGGGAAAACTTGAGCTGTCCGACGTCAAGTTCCGCGACAACGCGCACGTCATGGCGATTGCCACCCGCATCGTCACCGGTGTCGGCCGTCGTGTCGACGAGTCATCGCCGATCTGCGATGCACGCCTGCCCGATGGTTCGCGCGTGAATGTCATCGCCCAGCCCTGTGCTATCCGCGGCACATCGATCTCGATCCGCAAATTCTCGCAGAAGAAGATCACGCTCGATTCGATGCTGGCCACCAACAATATCTCCGAGGCGCTGTGCAAAGTGCTCAAAATCTGCGGCGCCATCCGCCTCAACATCATCGTCTCCGGTGGCACCGGCTCCGGTAAGACGACCATGCTCAATGCGATTTCGCGCATGATCTCGCACGGCGAGCGCATCGTCACCATTGAGGACGCTGCCGAACTGCAGTTGCAGCAGCCGCACGTCGTGCCGCTCGAAACCCGCCATGCCAATCTCGAAGGGGAGGGAGAGATCACCATGCGCGATCTGGTGAAAAACGCGCTGCGCATGCGTCCTGACCGCATTATTCTCGGCGAGGTGCGCGGCCCGGAGGCTTTCGACCTGCTGCAGGCGATGAACACCGGCCACGATGGCTCGATGGGGACGCTGCATGCCAATAACCCGCGTGAGGCGCTGACGCGCCTCGAGAACATGATCGGGATGGGTAGCGTCAATCTGCCGTCGAAGGCGGTACGTACGCAGATTGCCAGCGCCGTGCAGCTCATCGTGCAGATGCAGCGCATGCGTGACGGCGTACGCCGCTGCACGCACGTCACCGAGGTGGTCGGCATGGAGGGCGATGTCATCATCACGCAGGACCTGTTCACCTTCGAATTCAAAGGCGAGGATGAGAACGGCAAGCTGGTTGGTGAATTCATTTCCACCGGCATTCGTCCGAATTTTGCGCCGCAGGCCGCCTATTTCGGGCTGGACCAGGCGCTGATCGAGGCGATGACCTCGACGCAGGGGTAATATGCTGACCGATATTCTCCTTTTTATTCTCATTGTCGGCCTGGTGTGGGGCGGCGCGACGCTCATGGGCGGCGAACGCAAGCGCATGATGAAGCGCATCGAACGCATGAAAAACCGCAAGACGAGCACGCCCAAGGCCATGCAGGAAATGTCCCTGCGAAGAAAGACCAATGAAACCAAAGGGGTGGTATATTGGTTGATGAAGCCACTGCCGGATTTCAAGCGCCTCGGCGACCGCTTGGAGCGCGCCGGCAAGACCATCACGCCGAAGCAATACGTGTTCCGCCGTTTCCTCACCGTGCTTGTCATCATGTTTGTCGTTACCGGCATTTTCGGCAAATCGCCGCTGCTCGGTTTTTTTCTGGGCATCATTCTCGGCGTGTGGTTGCCGCTGAAGCTGCTGCAGTTTTCCATTAACAAGCAAAACCGTGCCTTCATCGGGCTGTTTCCTGACGCTATCGACCTCATCGTGCGCGGCCTGCGTTCCGGCCTGCCGGTGTCGGAATCACTGGTGCTGGTGTCGCAGGAGGTGCCTGACCCGCTGGGCGGCGTGTTCGGCAACATCGCCAACACCATGAAGCTCGGCGTGACAATGGAAAAGGCATTGCAGGAGACGGCGCGCAAGCTGGACCTCACCGAGTTTAACTTCTTTACCACCAGCATCATTCTGCAACGCGAGACCGGCGGTAATTTGTCGGAGATACTGAACAACCTGTCGGAGGTGCTGCGTAGCCGCTACATCATGCGCATGAAGATCAAGGCGATGTCGTCGGAGGCCCGTGCCTCGGCCTACATCATCGGTGCGCTGCCATTCGTGGTGATCCTGCTGGTCAGCATCATCAGTCCGGATTACATGGTCCCGCTGTGGGCGGACTATCGCGGCAACATTTGCGCCGCCGTCGCCGCCTTCATGATGGTGTTCGGCCTGTGGATCATGCGCCGCATGACGCAGTTTGAGATTTAGGGGACGGCGATGTACAAAGGCCAGCCTTTCCAACTCTCCTCCATCCTCCCCCGCTGGTTCTCGGTGGATGATTTCTATGTACTGCTGACGGGCATCGCCGCGTTTTTCTGCGTGTGGGCGATCGGCAACAGCTTCTCGAACCGCGACGATATGGCGGCCAAGGTGAAGGCGCTGCAGGAACGGCGCAAGGCGCTGCACAGCGACCTCACCGGTCCGAAGAAGCGCAAGAAGCCGGAAAAATCGGTTAACTTCATGCGGGCGGTGGTCAATAGCCTGCAGCTCATCAAGAAGAACCAGATCGGCAAGACGGAGATGAACCTGATCCAGGCCGGGTTCCGCTCCAAGGATGCCATCTACGTGCTCGCCTTCTTCAATCTCCTGCTTCCCATTTTATTGGGCGTGGCGGGATTCATTATGATGCAGTTTACCGAGCCGGCCCCGGGTTCGAAATGGACGCTGTTCAACTACATCTGGCCAGTGCTCGGCGCCTATATCGGACTGAAGCTGCCGGGCTGGTACGTTGCTAAGCGTCGCAAGAAGCGCTACCTGCATATCCAGCGCTCGCTGTCCGACGTGCTTGATTTAATGACCATCTGCGCCGAGGCCGGACTTTCCCTCGCCGCGACGCTCGACCGTGTATCGCGTGAGCTGCAACTGGCGTATCCGGAAATGGCGGAAGAACTCGGCATGACTTCGATCGAGATCGGCTTCCTGCCCGACCGCAACCAGGCGCTGACCAACCTGTCCAAGCGCTGCGACCTCCAGGAGGTGCGTGGCATCGTCAGCGTGCTCATCCAGACGGAGAAATACGGCACGCCGATCGCGCAGGCGCTGCGCGTGCTCTCCAGCGAATTCCGTCAGGCCCGCATGCTGCGCGCCGAGCAGAAGGCGGCACGTTTGCCGGCACTGATGACGGTGCCGATGATTCTCTGTATCCTGCCGGTGCTGTTCATCGTCATCATCGCTCCCGCCATCGTCAAGCTGATGGACACGCTGGGCGACTAGAGGATTGTAAACGATTTATTCCCTTTCGACTTGCGGCGCCTGTTCCTCCGCCGGGCTATCCACCGGCACATCCGGTACCGGCGGCGCTTCCATCAGGGGAACTGGCACATCAGGTACCGGCGCTGCCGGTTCGGTGAGCGGCGGCAGCGGCGGGAGCACCGGTATGGGTGGGGCCTCTTTTACGGGCGGCGGCGGCTGTATCAGTGGCGCGGGTACCTCTTTGATGGGGGGAGGCGGTAGAATAGGAGGTAGTGATACTTCCTTTTCCTTAGCGGCTTCCGGTGCAGCCGGTGGCACAGGCGCAGGAGCCGGTTCAGTGGCGGGAGCAGGTGCAGGAGCAGGAGCAGGAGCAGGAGCAGGAGCAGGAGCAGGTTCCGCCAGCGGCTCCGGTTGTGGAGCTGGCGCGGGTACCTCTTTGATGGAGGGAGGCGGTAGAATAGGAGGTAGTGATACTTCCTTTTTCTTAGCGGCTTCCGGTGCAGCCGGTGGCACAGGCGCAGGAGCCGGTTCAGTGGCG
>CAYXYU010000009.1:62540-90040 GCA_964469525.1 uncultured Rickettsiales bacterium
GGAGCAGGTGCAGGAGCAGGTTCCGCCAGCGGCTCCGGTTGTGGAGCTGGCGTGGGTTCCGGAGGGGATTGAGGCTCAGGTGCCGGTGCTGGAACGGGTGCTGGCGATAGCGGTGGCTTTGTCGCCGGCGCAGCAGCTTTTTGCGGTGGCACGTCGTTCGTTTCCTCTTCTTCCTGTTCCGGTGCGAACACATCCGCCAGCCCCGCCTTCATCTCCTTATTTCCTTCGGGGGCAGGCTTGGAGGCTTTTTTCTTCGGCGTTTTCGCAGCAGCTTTTTCCTTTGCCATTGTGGCAGCGGGAGATGCTTCCGCAGGCGGTGCGGTTTCCTGCTTAATGGCCTCGGGCGTATCCGCAAAACCGATCTGCACGGCGTTGGGCATCACATTGTCCTCTGCACTTTCATGGGCCTGCGCATACCGCTCATAGAAACGCGCATTCTCCTCCGCCTCCTGGCGCGACATGTCCTGGAGGTTGAGTGCCATCGCCTTCTCGCTTTCGCCCTTGAGGCCGTAGGCGAGCGCCAGGTTGCGGCGCACGGTGCGTCCGGCGCCCGGCTGTTCGCGCAAGGCTTCGAGCAGGGCGATGGCCTGATCGAGCTGCCGGTTCAGGATCAGCGACATGGCGAGATTGTTCTGGATAGGCAGAGAATCGGGGGCCAGCTTCAGTCCGCGCTCATACAGCTCCTGTGCCGCCAGATGATTTCCCGCATGGTCGAAGGCTACCGCTTTGCCGTTATAGGCCATAGCGTTCTCCGGATCGATGGCGATCAGACGATCGAACACCTCGACCGCCTCCTGCGGTCGTCCCCCATCCACCAGCGCGTAACCGAGCTGCGACAGTACCTCCTTATTATCCGGGTGTTTTGTCTGCGCTTCGCGCATGATCTGGACGGCGTCCTGAGGCCGGCCCGCCTTACGATAGGTTTCGGCCAGCTCCATCTGCGCCGGGAGCGGGTTATTGGAGCGCGTGGCGAGGTCGCGATAGACGCTGATGGCGCCTGTATAGTTCCCGGCGCGCTTGAGATCGCTGGCGATGCGCATCTGATGGGTTTCCTGCTCACTGCTGGTCCCTTGTCCCTGCTGTGCGTCACAGGCGGCGAGCAGGACGGCCAGTGGCACCGTGGTCAGGAGCAGGAATTTCATGCAGATCCCCAAAATGTTCGGCGCGCTCTTCCTTTTCCGCAAGGGGGAAAGGAAGAGGAGCCGGGGATCAACTTAGTGGCTTATGCGTAAATTCGCAAGCGAGTCGCCGATCTGTTTGAAAGCGACCTGCAAGGATGCGGTGGTGGGTGACAGGAAGTAATATTCCGGCTTACTGGCGCAGCCCAGCAGCATGGCCTGGCTGGTAGCGTTGACTGCCGTGCCGAGCGCTACGGTATAGATCAGGATGCCGTTGGCCTTCATGCTGTTGCACAGTGCGGTAGTGCGTTGGTTGAGCCGTGTCTGGCCAACGCTGCAGTTGCTGCTGCTGCAGGGCAGGGGGCTTGCGCCCAGCTGGCCGCCAGTGTTGGGATAACCGTAGGCGCTGTACACGTTATGATAGACTGTATTATCGCCGTCGGTCATCAATACGACCACCTTGTTCATCAGCGGCGTATTGTAATCAAGCGGTAGGTCGTTGGTATCCATCTGCCCGCCCCACAGGTCCCGCCATTGCGGCGAAAGCATGCGCCACGCCCAGGCCAGGCCGATCGGTACTTCCGTGCCGCCCACTGCCTGCATGTTGTTGATGGCGGTGATCATGGTGTCTTTTTCCGCAATCATGGCAGTCATTGGCTGCGGACAGTAAAGGTTAGGGCCGCGATTGTGCGTATTGAGCGGCGTATTGTAATCCAGGCTCCAGCCGGTATTGCAGTTATTTTCATCACTGTCGGTGCCATACCAGGCATTGGTGCTGGTGTGGCATGGATGATAATATTTGTTGAACAGCTCTACCGATGGCGGATCGTCGGTGACGTCACGTCCAGTGGCGCCGCGCGCTTCGACACAGCCGAACCAGCTGGTCGGTCCCCAGTTATGGGTGCCGGCGTTTACCCATGCCGTTTTATCGGTGCCGATATTGACCGCCTGCGAGAACGGCACCAGCCCCACCCACAGATTCTCGATCGTGTTATTGGCGCCATAGAGCGTATTGAGCAGTGTGACGGAGGCGGTTTTGGCTGCGTCAATTTTTGATACGCCGCCACCTGCCGAATCCAGCATCGATCCAGTGTTATCGATCACCAGCACCAACTCCATGCCTTTGGCGGCGCGGGTAATCTCGCTGGTAGCTGAAACGCTGACGTTATAAATGCCGAATAGCTTCATGAAGGACATATTCACGGTGCCTGCGGCGGCAAGATCGAGTTTGCTGTTGTCGTTATTGGGAGTGACGGTAAGGCTGGTGATAGTGGTACCCAGATAGTTGGCCGGGAAGTTGGCATAAAAATACTGCTCGGTGACGTCCTGGGCATCGACCGTGCTGATGGTGGCGCCGGCGGCCAGTCCGGCCGCATCCAGTGCGTTCTGCATGCGCGACTGCACGATCTGCACACGGCTCATGTCGATGGCGACGCCCGTAGCACCCATCAGGGCAAAAAGCCCGAGCGCGACGATCGGCATGGCGGAGCCGCGCTGCGAATGCAGGAACAACCGTGGAGGAGCAAAGCGGCGCATAGAATTCCAGAGCATTTTCATAACACGGCTCCTTTCTGCATCAGCCAGAAAACCGGTAATGCACTTAAGGTAGACAGGTCGCCTAGACGCGGCTTGAACAGACCGAGTTTGTAGATGGAGGTCGTAGTGATGACGCCGTTCAAGGGGACCAGCGGCGTGAAATTGTAGAACACCTCGGCGATGATGATATTATCCTTGTCGTTAAGACTGATGCTGGGAGGAAGCGAGGCAGGATTGCCGACCGTGCCTACCTGGCTGGCCTGCGTCCAGCTGCCGCCGCCCGTGTACTGCCACGTGACCTGCGGCGGGTTCATGCCGGTGGGAGCGCCATTCTGGCGCACTGACGAGATGATGACGAAACCGTTGGCACCGAAGCTGTAGGGCTGCATCACCTGTTCGGCGGCGGTGAGAATGTTGTTCAGCTCAGCGACAGAGATAGTAGTACCTTGAGACACCACGTCGGATACGGTCACTGCCACTTTCTCTACTTTCTGGGCAATCAGCATGTAGCGCGTGACCTCGATGGCGCCCATCAGCAGCGCCAGGATGAACGGCAGACAGAGCGCGAATTCGAGATAGGCGAGACCGCTCTGGTCTCGTGTCAGCCTGTTCGTAATGCGGAGGAGGCGAGGCATGGATTACTCCACATCATACGGTTCGTTGCGCACGACCGTGCGCGCCGTGAGATTGATGACACTACCGGTAATGGCGTAGATAATGGGTGTCACCACGGGCCACGGGTAGTTGACGGTATACACCACCACATCGCCCGGATTGCCGAGCCCGGCCGCGCCCATGTCATTGTCCCAGCTGCCGTTGCCGTTGACATCGACGAAGTTGACGCTCGGGGTGCCTGGACAGGGCGGTGCGAGTGGGCTGACGCAGGGCTCGGGATCTCCTACATCGTCAAAGTCGGAATAAACGGTATAGGTAATAGTAATGTCATCAGGATCAAGCAGCCCGGCGGTACGGTTGGCAACGTTGGCGATGATCTGCTCCTCGCGCGTGCTGCCGCCGGCGACGAATCCTGTCTTGCCGTAGCGCGCCGTGTTGTTGGTGGCGCTCTCCATGACGCTGCTGGTGAACATGATCATGGCGAACTCTATGATGCCCATGAGCATCATAAGGAAGACCGGCGCGATCACCGCGAATTCGATCGAGGTGATGCCGCGCTCGCACGCCGTAAGGCGGCTATATCTGGTAAGACAAAACATGGGATGGACCGCGAATCTGTTACTGCTTTTCCACTTCTCTTACTTTATCACGATAGCTGTTAACGAGGGGTAAATCATCCATAACAGTTGTTTGATAATTAAAGTGATTTTTAGGCAATTGCTGTCGCAGAATGGGGCAGGCTCCTTATATTTGGTAGCATTTGGGAGATTTTCATTTCTGCTCCCGCATTTACCCGGAATGACAAACCCCTTCAACCGCTATATACTCCCCGCATGACGCTCCGACCCGTCCATTACCGCCTTTCTCCCCTGGCCATGCTGGCCGAAATCAACTGGTTCATTGTCATTGTCGTCACCCTTATTGCCGCCATCGGTTTCGCCATGATGGTATCGGCGGCAGGTGGCGAGTTCTACCCTTGGGCCTATCAGCAGATGATTCGCTTCGCCTTCGCCTTCGCGCTGATGCTGGTGCTGGCGCTCGTACCGATGCGGTTGCTGATGGAATATGCCTATCTGGCTTATATTGCCTGTGTGGTCGTGCTGATCGGGGTCGATATTATCGGCCATACCGGCATGGGAGCCAAGCGCTGGTTAAGCCTCGGGGGCTTGAACCTGCAGCCGTCCGAGTTCATGAAGCTGGCAGTCATCTTGGCGCTGGCCCGCTATTTTCATCAGATCTACCCCGAGGATATCAAGCGCATTTCATTTCTCATCCCCCCTGTGCTGATTATTCTGGTTCCGGCAATTCTGATCCTGCGGCAGCCCAACCTAGGCACCACCACCATCCTGGTCACGGTCGGCGCCATCATGTGTTTCCTGGCCGGGGTACAGTGGCGCTGGTTCATTGGCTTATTTGTTACCGGGCTGGCGGCGATGCCGGTGGCGTGGCATTTCCTGCACGACTATCAGAAGCGGCGGGTATTGACTTTTCTTGATCCGGACAAGGACCCGCTGGGAGCTGGTTACAACATCCTGCAGTCGATGATCGCCATTGGGTCCGGTGGGCTGGCCGGCAAGGGGTATCTCGAAGGCTCGCAGAGCCAGCTTAACTTCCTGCCGGAGAAACATACCGATTTCATCTTCACCATGCTGGCCGAGGAGTTCGGCTTCGTGGGCGGCATCGTGTTTCTGCTGCTGTACGCAACGCTGCTGATGTCGGGCATGATGGTAACCTCCCGAAGCCGTAGTACTTTTGGCTCGATGGTGGCAGCAGGGGTGGTGGCGTTCCTATTCATCCACCTGCTCATCAACTGCGCCATGGTGATGGGCATGATCCCGGTGGTCGGCGTGCCGCTGCCGCTGATGTCCTACGGCGGAAGCATCATGGTCTCGGCGGTGCTTGCCATCGGCCTGCTGCTCAATGCCTATACTCACCGCGATCAGATGCCCTCCCGCATGACGCCGAAATTATAGTGACAGGTGGCAAGGGGAAAGTAATGGGCATCCCATGAGCTAAGCTATTATAATTTAATTCACTTAATTGCCACTAGTCACTTGCCACTCGCCACTCTTGTCTCTATGGTATCCCCATTGGGATAAACTTATAAGCTTGCCGGAGCGCTTTGCCGGCGGCAAAAAGTGAGCTTATGCTGCATACGCAGGAGCCGCGTCTGCGCGGCGCCGACGCCGCGAAGCAGGCAGACGCCCGCATATACGCGGCACTGGACCTGGGCACGAATAACTGCCGTCTTCTGATCGCCTCAGCCGAGCCGGCGGCTAATGGTGGGCCTCCCGTCATTCGCGTGTTCGACAGTTTTTCGCGCATCGTGCGGCTGGGCGAAGGTGTGTCAGCCACGGGTAGGTTATCCGAAAGTGCCATGGAGCGCACGATGGTCGCGCTCAAAGCCTGTCAGAAGAAACTTGCCAAATACCGTATTACCGATGCCCGCTTCGTCGCCACCGAAGCCTGCCGCCGTGCCGCCAACGGGCGGGAGTTTCTTGACCGGGTGTTCGCAGAGACTGGCCTCTCCATCGACATCATTTCGAGCGAGGAAGAGGCGCGGCTGGCTTTTATGGGCTGTTCTTCGCTGCTGACCGAAGTGGCCAGGCGCGCCATCGTATTCGATATCGGCGGCGGCAGCACGGAGCTGATGTGGATTAATGTTGAAAATATGGGTGCCGAAAACGGCGTGCACCCGATCACTGACTGGCTGTCGATTGGCTTCGGCGTGATGAACCTGGCCGATAAATTCGGTGGCACTGACTTTGCCGATCTGGCGTTTGGCGACATGGTGGAACTGCTGGCGGCGCGGATTCGGCCCTTCGACGAGACGAACGAGATCAGCCGTACCATCGGCGATGCACCAGTGCAGCTGCTGTCCACCTCGGGGACGGTGACGACGCTGGCCGCCATCCATCTCGGCCTGCCGCGTTATGACCGCTCGCGCATCGATGGCATCACGCTGCAGGTGGCCGACATCCGCGCCACTATCCAGAAGCTTCTGGCCATGCGCCCTTCTGAGCGCTTCCACCATCCCTGTATCGGCGCTGATCGCGCCGATTTCATCATTTCCGGCTGCGCCATCTTCGAGGCGATCAGCCGCCTGTGGCCGACCGGCCAGATCACCATCGCCGACCGCGGCGTGCGCGAGGGCATCATCCTGACGCTGATGGCCGGCAAGTAATTATGGCAAAATCCTCCTCCAGCGGCAGCCGTAACCTGAAAACCCGCGTTAAGACGGCGAAGAAGCGCAAGACCTCATCGACGCGCTGGCTCGAGCGCCAGCTCAACGATCCGTATGTCGCCAAGGCCAGACAGGAAGGTTACCGCTCCCGCGCCGCCTACAAGCTGATTGAGATGGATGACAAGTTCCGCTGGCTGAAACCGGGCAAGACGGTGCTCGATCTCGGCGCGGCGCCAGGCGGCTGGACTCAGGTCGCGGTATCGCGTGTGCGTTCCGATATAGAAGATCCCAAAGTGATCGGCGTCGACCTGCTGGACATGCAGCCGGTAGCCGGCGCGCTGCTGCTCAAGCTCGACTTCATGGCGGCGGCGGCGGTGACGGAAATCCGATCTTATATCAGGGATGGCGTCGATATCGTGCTTTCCGACATGGCGCCTAACACCATGGGACACGCTGGTACTGACCACCTGCGCATCATGGCGCTGTTGGAAGCGGCCTATCCGTTCGCCTGCGAGGTGTTGAAAAAAGGCGGAACGTTCGTCGCCAAGGTATTCCAGGGCGGCACCGAGGCCGCGCTGCTGGCGCGGATGAAACAGGATTTCGACACGGTGAAGCATGTCAAGCCCAAAGCCAGCCGCAGCGGCTCGTCCGAAATGTATGTCGTCGCCAGTGGCTTCCGGAAGGCCAGAAAATAAATGGAACCCGTCATTGCGAGGAGCGTTAGCGACGCGGCAATCCAGTTAAAGCGCCGTCGGCGCGGTATGGTATTCATTGCATCGCAGATGCGTCGCTACTGGATTGCTTCGCTGGTGCTCACAATGACGGGATTACTGTTTGCTTGCTCGCCGCAGCGCCAGACCTTCGTTGGGGGGAGCGATCACGACTCCATTTATATAAGGCCCGACTCGGTACTGGCTTCCGATGGTACGGTACTGCCCGTCCGCAGCTGGCTTCCGGAAGGCAAACCTGAAGCGGTTGTCATCGCGCTGCATGGCTTCAACGATTACAGCCGTGCTTTTGAAAGCACTGGCGAATATTTCAGCGAAAACGGTGTGATACTCTATGCCTATGACCAGCGTGGCTTCGGCATGACGCCTTATACCGGCATCTGGGCCAATCAGGCAAACCTGATTGACGACCTGAAACAGGCGGTCCGGCAGGCACGGCGCCGCCATCCCAACGTCCCTCTCTATATATTAGGTGAGAGTATGGGCGGCGCGGTGGCGGTGGTGGCGCTGACCGAGCCGGGTTTCCCGGAAGTGGATGGGTTGATTCTGGTGGCGCCGGCGGTATGGGGGGAGGAAACCATGAGTCCGCTTTACCGCAGCGTATTATGGATCGGGGCGCATACGCTGCCTGCCTACACGGTGACCGGCGAAGGGTTGCAGATTGTCGCCTCGAACAACTATCCGATGTTGCTGCGTCTGTCGAAGGACCCGCTCATTATCAAGGAAACACGGCTCGATGCGATATATGGGTTGGTGCATTTAATGGACGCCGCCTACGACCGCGTACCGCAGTTGAGGACACCGACACTGCTGCTCTATGGCGGGCAGGACCAGGTGATTCCGAAGGCGCCGATTGAGAATGCGCTGTCGCGTTTCTCCTCCCCCCCCACCTATCGCTTTTACCCCGACAGCTACCATATGATGCTGCGCGACATTCAGGGCAGGGCGGTGATGCGGGATATATTGCAATGGATGAAAGAAAGAGCGTCCCGTCATTCCAAGTTGTCATCCTGAGCGGAGGCCGACGGAGTCGAAGAATCTTTCTTTTGGCAGCGAAGACAGATCCTTCGACTCCGCTTCTCTTCTCTTCTCTTCTCTTCTCTCAGGACAACTTGACATTTGCCATTTGATATTTGACATTCATCCTCAGGCGGTTCCCGCAAGGGATCAAAAGGGAATAGGAAAGGTTTCATAACCTTGGCCTAGCTGTTCCCGCAACTGTGGATGGTGAGTCGTTTCAGTCACTGGGAAACTGGGAAGACCAAACGACACGCAGAAAAAGCATAGCCATCGAGCCAGGAGACCTGCCGCCTGAGTGTCACGCGCTTCCTTACGAGACGGCGAATCTCTTTGGATGTCGACTTCTTACGTGGTGGCACTGTCTGGAATGGAGTTCCGTTCCAGGCAGGTTGTCACCCCGAAACGTAAGGAGACCTCATGACTGCCTTCACCCGCGCCCTGGCCACCGGCGCTTCTCTCATTGCCTTCCTTCCTGCTCTCACCCACGCGGCCCCCGTGATTGACCCCCTGATCATCGTCATCACCCCCGCCCGCTCTCCTGTCCCACTGAACCAGGTAGCGAGCAGCATGACCGTCATTACCCCGCAGGAGATCGAGCAGCGCAACGAAGCTTCCGTTGCCGAGCTGCTGCGCAGCGCGCCAGGTGTGACGGTGGCGAATAACGGCGGCATGGGCCAGACTTCGCGTCTCTTCATGCGTGGCACCAACTCCAATCATGTGCTGGTGCTGCTCGACGGCATGGTGATGAATGACCCGTCCGATCCCGGCAACGCCTTCGACTTTGCCAACCTGAGCACCGACAATATCGAGCGCATCGAGGTGCTGCGCGGCGCACAAAGCACGCTCTACGGCTCACAGGCCATCGGCGGCGTCATCAACATCATAACGAAGGAAGGGAAGGGTAAGCCGCGCCGCAACGCCTTTGCCGAATACGGGCGCTACAACACCAGCCGCCTCGGTGCGGGAAGTTCCGGCGAGATCGGCCGCACCGCCTATAGCCTTCAGCTCTCGAACAGCTATACGAGCGGCATTTCCTCCTACGATAAAAAACTGGGCGGCACGGAGAAGGATAGCAGCCATATCTATACCTTCGCCGGTAACCTCCAGCACCGCCTGACCGAGCGTTTCACTGCCAAGCTCAACACGCGCTACAACCGCACCAACACCGAGTTCGACAGCCCTGGCGGCTTCACCCGCCCGAGCGATGACCCGGAGCCGATCAACGACAGCCGCCAGGTCAACCTGCGCGGCGCAGGCGAGCTGACGCTGCTGGACGGCAAATGGACGCAGGAGTTCGGCGTATCCTACCTGCACCTGAACCGCGCCCAGATCACCGAATATTTCGACTCCATGGGCACGCCCTTTTTCGGCCGCCAGCAATATTATGGCTGGCGCGAAACGTTGGACTGGATCCACCGCCTGCGCGTTTTACCTGATCACTTGCTGACGATCGGAGCAGAAACCTTCACCGACCATCTGAAAACCAACCAGCTGGCGGAAGTCAACGAGGACAGCCAGGCGTTGTTTGCTGATCACCAGTTCAATATCGGCGAGTCTTTCTTCATGAATAACGGGGTGCGGCTCGATCGCCATCAGGCCTTCGGCAGGCAGTTCACATGGAAAATCGCGCCGGGCTACCGCATCCGCGCCACCGGTACGACGCTGAAAGGCACCTACGGCACCGGTTTCAAGGCGCCGTCGCTGTCGCAACTGCACGATCCGAACTTCGGCAATCCCAACCTGAAGCCGGAAAAAAGCGAGGGCTGGGATGCCGGGTTCGAGCAGTCGTTGTGGAACGGGAAGGCGACTGTCGGCGCCACCTATTTCCGGAACAATATCCGCCAGCTGGTCGGTTTCGACAACGCGCCGCCCTTCGCCGCCATCAATACCGGCAAGGCGCGCACACAAGGCGTGGAAACCGTCGCTACGCTGCACCCGTCGGCAGGCTGGGATATCACCGCGAGTTATGTCTATACGCTGGCTCAGGACCTGGTGAATGATGTCGACCTGCTGCGCCGCCCGCGCCATCAGGCCAACCTTGGCGCGACCTGGCGCTACAAAGCGCAGGGCGATGTCGGCGCGCAGTTGCGTTACTCCTCCTACCGGCGTGACTTCGATATCGCCTTTCCGTTCGGCCGCGTCTATGTAAAGTCCTTCACCACCCTTGACCTCAACACCAATTATCATCTCACTCCAGCGATCACGCTTTATGGCCGGCTCGAGAATGTTTTCGACAAGCGCTATCAGGAAGTTTACGCCTACGGGCAGCCGGGGATGGCGCTTTATGCCGGGGTTAAAACCGCCTTTTAATGCACAGCTGCAATAATTGCCAAGTAAGTCATTGTTATTCCTTAAGCTCCATTGTAACACAATGTTAACTTGAGCTGCGGTAAGGTGGGATGGTACAGTTTTTGTATAGACACTAGGAAACAGTGCAACGCGGCAGGTCATTGAATGGCCGGCCAGCAATCGAAACGGGGAAGCGTGCATACAGGGGTAAGGGGCGTTACGGGAATGGTGATTGGGGTGCTGCTGGCGCTGCCGGCTCATGCCAATACCGCTGATCCGCTCATCGAGGGAGCCAAGCAATGCACCCGCCATTTCGCGCAGTATGAGCGTGAGAACGGCATCCCCACCTACCTCCTTGCCGCCGTCGCTTCCACCGAATCTGGCCGTTATCATAAGGGGCTAGGCATCAAGGTGCCATGGCCGTGGACGATCAATGCCAACGGCAAGGGCTATTTCTTCGACAGCAAGCAGGAAGCCGTGGCTGCCGCCCGCAAGCTCCGCGCGCGCGGCATCAAGAGCATGGATGTGGGATGCATGCAGGTGAACCTCCATCATCACCCCGACGCGTTCGTCTCGCTGGAGCAGGCATTCGATCCGAAAGCCAATGTCGCCTATGCATCGCGCTTCCTGCGCGCGCTCTATGATGAGGGCAGCAGCTGGCGCAAGGCGTCCGCTTCCTACCATTCGCGCACACCTAAATATGGGGCAGCCTATGTCGGCCGGGTTTACAGCAACTGGCATGAAATCATCGACAAGCTGCGCGCCGCCCGGCTGAAAGTACCGGAAAGCTCGGTGGCGGCGCTTAAGCAGATGAAACAGGAAGCGCAGGGCCTCCAGGTGGCGAAGGCTTCGCCGAAAAAGACGGCACGCAAGGAACGCCAGCTCGCCGCGCATCAAACCCCGCGTATTCGCAGCGTCCAAGTGGCCGAAGCGCCGCAGCGCGATCGGATCATTGTAGTCAGTCAGCCGGCAGGCGCGCCGCTGGACGATCTGAAACCCGCTGCCGGCCCTTCTTCCACACCGTTGACGCTGGCGCAGGCGCAGCCGCACCTGCCCGTTTCGCAGCCTGGCGTCATACATCTCGACGGTACGCGCGTACTTTCAACTCCGCAGCGCAGCGGCCCGAATTTTATATTCAACGATTGAAAATTTCGCCGCTTCCCGTATATCAGTCGGTATGACAACGTTTGACGTGATCGAGGTACAATCACTCGAAGTGGCGTGTGACGGCGGCGGCGGGCCGCTCGGCCATCCGCGCGTCTACCTGCATATCGACCAGGATAAAGGCGAGATCACCTGCCCTTACTGCAGCCGCACCTACGTGCTGAGGCTGCTGGCGGAGCGATAATAATTGTCATCCGCACAGGTGGGATCCAACCACTCCAGATCGAGTGTGCTGGATTTGCAAACGTCTCTTTCTACTTCGGTATAATTCACTGCGCGCGTGAATGTCAGGCATTCGCATCTGCGAAAAAGTGCAGCAGGTATTGGAAAATCTTTATCCTAGCGTGGGTTGCGGAAGGTTAAAATTAAACCAATGGTTAAATTACCATTTTAATTCAATAAGATATTGCCACACCCCTTTTCCGGGGGCATACTTATCGTATAACTCCCGTCATAAGGGAGAAAGAATTACACACATAACGCAAGGGAGTTCTCCATGTCGGTTGGAGATTACATCGTTGTCGCACTGATGTTGGCTACGTTCGGAGTGCTGGTCGCAGGCATCGCGCTGATGGGGATCGGCGGTTCGATGAATGCACGCCATGCGCACCGCCTGATGACGGCGCGCGTGTCGCTGCAGGGGCTGGTCGTGTTGATGCTTGCCTTACTGTTTTTCTTGGGTCACAACTAAGAATGAATGGTCAGGCTCAACAAGATCTATACCCGTACCGGGGATAAGGGCACCAGTGGGCTGGTCGGCGGCGAGCGCCGGCCGAAATATGATCTGCGCTTCGACGCCATCGGCACGGTTGATGAGGCCAATGCCTGCCTCGGCGTGGCGCGCCTGCATGTCTCCGCCGCTCATGATAAAATGCTGAAGCGCATCCAGCACGACCTGTTCGATCTCGGCGCCGATCTGGCAACGCTTCAATCCCCCCCTCATCCCCCCCGCAAGCGGGGGGGAAGTAAGGGGGGGCAAGCCCTGCGCATCACTGATACGCAGGTTACGCGCCTCGAAAAAGAGATCGATTCCCTCAATGCAAAACTGAAGCCGCTCAATTCCTTCGTGCTGCCCGGCGGCACGCCGGCATCTTCCTATCTGCATCTTGCCCGCGTCGTGGTGCGCCGCGCCGAGCGTCTGGTCTGCGAACTGGCCGCCTGCGAACCCGTCAACGACGCCGCCATGCGTTACCTGAACCGCCTGTCCGATTTCCTGTTCGTACTCGCCCGCACCACCAACGGCAACGGCAGCAAGGATGTACTCTGGGAGCCGGGGGTGAATCGTTAGCGCTGCGGGGATTCGGGAGGCATAATTCTTTCCCGATCCGCCAACTCTCTACCTTGTCTAATGCGTTCACCGAGCGAAGGATATTTAGGAGCTTTGCGAATAGTTTCCCATCGGCTCATCGGCTTAGAATCAGAATTTGGTTCAATTCCTATAATATCATTTGCCTTATCCAGTGCTTTACCAGAAAACCAGTCGGCAATCTTTCCCAAAAGTGATTTTTTATTCAGACGAACGGTGTCTGAGGACATTATATCTTTCATAATGCCAGTAAGTCTCGAAACTTCTGCTTGAGTTATCTGTATGCTCTTTTCCCACGCTTCCACATCGCCTGAGGTACGAATGGCAAAAGCATCGGCCTGGCGTTCCATATTCCGCCTCGAAGCATTGCGCGTAGCTATTTGCTTAAGCGGAGAAAGAATCCATTGTGAAATAATGGATGGTCTGAGATCCCTGTCGATATGACCGAGTTCATGAGCAAGAACAGTTTTTAACTGCCTGTCGTCCAGCATTTCGGCCATTCTGGTAGTGATAATAATACTGGCAGTATCTCTGGTCGGAAGGCGGCCTGTATATGCTAGCGGGAAATCACTATCGGCAATGACTAGACGAATGGGTGGGAAAACATGTCTGGCATGCGGTTGTGCTCCTTGCTGCGCTTCGTTAAGCACCCGAAGGATTCGGCTATCTATTTCATTAGACGGATTGGCGAGATGAGCATGAGGGGCTAATGTACGTGCGGCACAGCATTTTTCAAGAAATCCTACATTCTCATAGCGTGCTATCATAGCCTTCACTACCTGCTTTGGGGATGTGAAATCTTGATTGCCCAGCGCCTCAAAAAGCATGCAGGCCTTCGGGAAATTTTCTTGAAGTGCCGCTTTTATTTTATCTGACTCCATAAACCCTCTTCATTTAAGAATAGGGAATACTTTAGCAGGATTGCCCAATCTAATTATGAAGATTTATTTAAGATTTTTTATATCATAACAATCTTTTGTTATTCCATGTTTTTTTGTTGATTTATGCTATTGGGTTCCATACACTAGTCCCTATGAAACTCCTCGTAGCCGTCAAGCGTGTGGTCGATTTCAACGTGCGCGTCCGCGTCAAGGTGGACGGATCGGGCGTCGAGACGGCGGGCGTCAAGATGTCGATGAACCCGTTCGACGAGATCGCCGTCGAGGAGGCGGTGCGCCTTAAGGAAAAGAATATCGCGAAAGAGGTCGTTGTCGTTTCCATCGGTATTGACACGGTGCAGGAGACGCTGCGTTCCGCGCTGGCCATGGGCGCCGACCGCGCCATCCATGTCGCCGCCGACCAGCCGGTGCAGCCGCTCGCTGCGGCGAAACTGCTCAAGGCCATCGTGGATAAGGAAAAGCCCGATCTCGTCATCCTCGGCAAGCAGGCGATCGACGACGATGCCAACCAGACCGGCCAGATGCTGGCGGGACTCTTGAACTGGGGGCAGGGGACGTTTGCCTCGAAGCTGGTGATCGAGAATGGCACCGCCACCGTCACGCGCGAAGTCGATGGTGGGCTGGTGACGGTGAAACTCAAAATGCCTTGCGTGGTGACGACCGATTTGCGCCTCAACGAGCCGCGCTACCCGGCCCTGCCCAATATCATGAAAGCGCGCTCGAAGCCGCTGGAAAAAATCCCCGCCGCCGACCTCGGCGTCGACCTCGCGCCGCGCCAGCAGGTGCAAAACGTCGCCGAGCCAGCAAAGCGCAAGGGCGGCGTGAAGGTGAAGAGCGTCGAGGAACTGGTGGATAAGCTCAGGAACGAAGCGAAGGTGATATGATATGGGCATGGGGTCTTATCATAATTTGGGTGTACCTCATGCTGTTGATTGTCTACCTGCTGTTCGGTCTGGTAACGGGCAGGGATGTATCGTTCAAGGAGTTTAATGGTATGCTGTTTGAAGGTATTTTGATGGGCTTTATCTGGTTAGTGCCATGACGATTCTAATACTCGCCGAACTGCACAACAACGCCCTCCACCCCGCAACTAAGCACGCGGTGACGGCGGCGGCGCAGATCGATAAGGGCATCCATGTCCTCGTCGCCGGCAGCGGCTGCGACGAGGCGGCGAAAGAGGCAGCGTCCATCGCCGGTGTCACCAAGGTACTGCATTCCGACGCCCCGCATTATGCGCATGCGCTGGCCGAGAATATCGCGCCGCTGATCGCCTCTATCGCCAGAAGTTATTCGCACATCATGGCCACCGCCACCACCACCGCCAAGGACATCCTGCCGCGCGCGGCGGCGCTGCTCGATCTGTCGCAGGTGTCGGAGATCGTGCAGGTGGTCTCGCCTGACACGTTCGTGCGCCCGGTCTATGCCGGCAATGCATTGGAGACCGTGCAGAGCAGGGACGCCATCAAGATCATCACCGTGCGCCAGACGGCCTTTGCCCCCGCCTCCGAGGGCGGCGTGGCGGCGATTGAAAAAATCACCGCCACGCCGGATAGCGGCCTGTCGCAATTCGTCGAAGCCAGGGAAAATAAATCCGAGCGTCCCGAATTGACCGGCGCGCGCATCGTTATTTCCGGCGGGCGCGGGCTCGGCTCGGGCGAGAATTTCAAGAAGCTGGAAGCGCTGGCCGACAAGCTCGGCGCGGCGATCGGCGCCTCGCGCGCCGCCGTTGATGCCGGCTATGTGCCGAACGATTACCAGGTCGGGCAAACCGGCAAGGTGGTGGCGCCCGATCTTTACATCGCCATCGGCATCAGCGGCGCGATTCAGCATCTGGCGGGCATGAAGGACAGCAAAATCATCGTCGCCATCAACAAGGACGAAAACGCGCCGATTTTCGAGCTGGCCGATTACGGGCTGGTGGCGCAGTGGCAGGACGTGCTGCCGCAGCTCGAACAACTCCTCTCCAAGTAAATGCCCTCGCGCGCCCTGCAACTGGCCCTCGCCCAACTCAACCCCACCGTCGGCGACATCGACGGCAACGCTGCGAAGATTGCCGCATCTTACGACACGGCGAAGCGTCAGGGCGCCGATCTCGTCATTACGCCGGAATTGTCGATTACCGGCTATCCGCCGGAAGACCTCATTCTGTCGCCCGCTTTCGTGAAGGCGGCGATGGCGGCGGCGGCAAAGCTGGCGAAAAGAACCGCCAAAGGCCCGGCGCTGATCATCGGCTGCCCGTGGACGGAAGGCAAAGGCAAGACCTATCACGCGGCGCGCGGCCCGTGGGACGAAAAGCGTCAGGTCTATAACGCCGCGTTGCTGTGCGATCGGGGAAAAATCCTGCATGTCGTGCAGAAGATCATGCTGCCCAACTACAGCGTGTTTGACGAGAAGCGCATCTTCTCCCCGGGTAGTGGGCCGAAGGTGATTTCCTGGCGCGGCCATAAGCTCGGCCTGCTGGTGTGTGAGGATGTATGGTCGGAGCGGCTGTCCAGGGAACTGGGCAAGCAGAAGGCGGAGCTGCTCATCGTCATCAACGCCTCGCCATTTGAGGCCGGAAAGCTTAAGAAGCGTCAGCAGGTAACGGCGAGAGCAGCCAAGGCGGCAAAGTGTCCGTTGATATATGTCAATGCCATCGGCGGGCAGGACGACATCGTGTTCGACGGGGGATCGTTCGTACTCGATAAAGCAGGAAAAATAGTGGCGCAGATGGCGGAGTTCGTAGAAGGCGTGGCCATTATCCCCTCCCCCCTTGTGGGGGAGGGCAGGGTGGGGGGGAGCTCTCCGCACACTCAGGCAGCGAGTATGTTGCACCAGCCCCCCCTCCCTAACCCTCCCCCACAAGGGGAGAGGGAATTATCGCTCGAACAAACCCTCTGGGAAGCCATGAAGCTCGGCCTTGCCGATTACGTGCGCAAAAATAACTTCCCTGGTGTGGTGCTGGGCCTGTCGGGCGGCATCGACTCGGCCATCTCGGCGGCGCTCGCCGTCGATGCGCTGGGCGCGGCGAAGGTGAAAGGCGTGCTGCTGCCGTCGCCTTACACTTCGAAGGAAAGCATCCAGGATGCGGAAGAAACGGCGCGGCTGCTCGTTATCGAGATAATGCATGTGCCGATCACGCCCGCCATGGAAATTTTCGACGAAGTTTTAAGCCCGGTGTTCCACGACGCCGGCTGGATGGAAGATATTTCGCTCGGCGGCAACGTGCAGTCGCGCCTGCGCGGCATGACGCTGATGGCGATCTCCAACCGCTTCGGTGATCTGCTGCTCACCACCGGTAACAAATCGGAGATTGCCGTCGGTTACACCACCCTCTACGGCGATTCCTGCGGCGGTTACAATGTGCTGAAGGATGTGTACAAAACGCAGGTCTATGCACTGGCGGAATGGCGCAATGCGCAAAGCAAGGTCATTCCCGGGCACAGCATCACGCGTGCGCCGTCGGCCGAACTGGCGCCGGACCAGACCGACCAGGACCAGTTGCCGCCCTACGACGTGCTGGATAAGATCCTCATGCTCCATATCGAGGGACGCAAATCGGCGCAGGAAATCGTTGCAAAGGGCTTTCCCAAAACCGTTGTGGAGCAGGTGGTGAAAATGGTGCGCCGGAGCGAATACAAGCGCCGCCAATCGGCCCCCGGCGTCAAGCTTTCCCCCATGCTGTTTGGCCGTGACCGCCGCTTCCCGCTGACCAGCAAGTTTTAAGTTGCTGCTGCAGAAGTGGATTGTCACAAAAGTTCATAAAATACTCATCCGCCCTGCTAAGATTGCCCAAAAGGCATAGGGGGAAATATGCCGGACAGCAGAAGTAGTCATCGATGGTGCAGTTCATGACGGCACCCGCGCCGTTTTTCGCAGCGGTTCACAGGCCGTCGCGTCGGTATTCGTACAGAACGTGAAGCCAGGGGAGTTGTGCAAGGAAATCATCTGCTATGATGGGCGCAATCTCCCGGTAGGGATCGTAGTGCCTCCGACGCCGCCCCCGGAACCGGGTAACGCCTCTACGCTGCCCCTGTGGCGCGGCCGGAGATGGCGCTAGGCGATGTCTTGTATTTGAACTCGCACAGGTCGCGCACGACGCATTCAGGGCAGAGCGGCTTTCTTGCCTTGCAGACATAGCGTCCGTGCAGAATCAGCCAGTGATGCGCGTGCAGCTTCCATTTGCCGGGAATGGCTTTCTCCAGCGCCTGCTCTGTCGCATCGGCGCCTTTCGTTTTGCATAGCCCCAACCGGTTGGCGACGCGGAACACATGCGTATCGACCGCGATGGTCGGCTGGCCCAGCGCGCAGTTGAGCCAGACATTGGCCGTCTTGCGTCCAACCCCCGGCAGGCGCTGCAGTGCCTCGCGCGTATGCGGCACGCGCCCCCCATGCTCCTCCACCAGTATCTTGCTCAGGCGCATTATATTCTTCGCCTTGGCGTTATACAGCCCGATGGTCTTGATGCATTGCTTGAGCCCGGCTTCACCAAGTGCCAGCATCTGCTCCGGCGTATGCGCCACGCCGAACAGGTGCTTCGTCGCCTTGTTGACGCCGGCGTCGGTTGCCTGCGCCGACAGTACGATGGCGACCAGCAGCGTATAATCGTTGGTGTAATACAGCTCGGTTTTCGGCTGCGGCGTCCGCGCCGCCAGCCGTGCGAATATCTGGTCGATTTTGTCTTTGTTCATGGTAAGAAGGATGATAGATGATAAGATAATGGATGATAAGATAAAAATGGGGTCACTATGAAAGCTGTCTCATTCTCGTTTATTTTCCTATCATCTATCATCTTATCATCCATCATTTCTCTCTCCGCTCACGCCGGTTCGTCCGTCTATCTCGAAGAGATGACATGGATGGAGATCAAACAACGCATGGATCAGGGCGCGCGCACGGTGATCGTGCCTACAGGAAGCACTGAGCAGAACGGACCGCAGATGGTCACTGGCAAGCATAACGTTATCGTGCGCTATACTGCCGGCGAGATCGCCAAACGCTTGGGCAACGCGCTGGTGGCGCCGGTTGTACCGTACGCTCCCGCAGGGCGTATTCAGCCGGCGGATGGCCACATGCAGTTTCCCGGCACCGTATCGCTGAGCGATAAGGCCTTCGCCGGCCTGCTGGAAGATGTGGCGCGTAGCCTGAAACAGCACGGCTTCCGCCTAATCTGTTTCATCGGTGACCATGGCGGCAACCAGAAACCGCAGCAGGAGGTGGCAGGGCGGCTGACCGATGAGTGGTCGGGCGATGGCGTTATGGTGCTGCATGTCGGGGATTATTATGGGAATAACGGCCAGAAGAAGTGGGGAGAGAAGAACGGGCTCAAGGTTCCAAACCCCGAAGCGCATGCCGGCCATATCGACACCTCCGAGATGCTGGCGCTTGACGCCAAGGGGGTGCGTGATAGCATGCGCGGCGTGCGTGCCGAGAAGGATTACCGGGCGACCGGCGCCACGGGGGATTCCAGCCAGGCCTCGGCCAGTGCCGGCCGCAAGTACCTGGCGCTCAAAATCGATGCCGCGGTGAAACAAATAAAGCATGTTGGCCCCCCTCCTTAATAACCTCAGGCGGCTGAAGCACAATGGGGTCCATCGTCACCGTTCGCACCATTTCCTGGCGGCATGGATTCGCTCGCCGCTGAAGATCGGTTCGCTGCTGCCCAGCTCGCGCACGCTGGCGCGCGCCATGGCATCGGAAGTCGATCTGGCGAAGGTCGGCATGGTGATTGAGCTGGGGGCTGGTACCGGCGCGGTGACACAGGCGCTCTTGCAGGCGGTGCCGGTAGAGCGGCTGCTTATTGTCGAGCGCGACCGCAAGCTGTTCGCCGTGCTGTCATCGCGTTTTCCGCAGCTGAACATTATCTGCGCCGACGCCGCAAATCTCGATCAGGTGCTGATTGAGAAGGGCATTACCAAGGTCAATGCCATTGTCTCTAGTTTGCCGCTCCTGTCCATGTCGCGTCCGGTGCGTCATGCCATTCAGGACCGCATGGCCTCGGCGATTGGACATGACGGCATCATCATTCAGTTCACCTATGGGCCGCGCGCGCCGCTTTCCGCCCGCGCTCTGCACCGCCACCGGCTGCACGGCACTCGCCGCCGCACCATCATGGCCAACGTTCCCCCGGCACATGTATGGGTGTATCGAAAAGGGTAGAAATGAGTGCTGGAGCAACTGAAGATATAAAACCTATATAATTCAATGTATTATGTCCATCTGGTGCTAATCGCCAGTCACTAGGCACCAGCCACCAGCACTTCTAACCCTCTCTTTACCTTCTTCTGCGATAATCAGGAGGTTATGGCAGACGAAGCGACTACCTCTGCACCTCCTGCGCCGATTATCATCAAGCGCATCAAGAAGGGCGGCCATGGGCATCATGGCGGCGCCTGGAAGGTGGCGTACGCCGACTTCGTGACCGCCATGATGGCGTTCTTCCTGCTGCTGTGGCTGATCAACGTGACCTCGCCCGAGCAGCGCATGGGTCTGGCCGAGTATTTCACGCCGACCATCGGCATCAAGGACTCGATGGGCATCGGCTTCCAGGGCGGCAAGATCCCCAGCAACAAGCCGGGCCGCTCCACTCAGAACACTGCCGCGCCGGGGCTGGTGGTCGGGCAGATCAAGCAGGGCCCGGTGGCACAGTCGCCCGATGTGCCGGTCGCCAGGCCGGACCCCACGGCGGAAAACACCTCGACCAACCGCAAGGCCAATGAAGAAGCGCAGGACGCCGCCGACACCACCGACGAGGAAACCTTCAAGACGACAGCGGAAGAGGTCAGGCAGGCGTTGGAGCAGGACCCGGACATCGAGAGCTATAGGAACAACGTTATCGTCAATGACACCCCCGAAGGACTCAAGATCGACATTATCGACGACCGGAAGAAGCCGATGTTCATCCCCGGCACGGCGAATATCACCGACATGGGCAAGAAAATTATCGATTCGATGTCGAGCATCATCATCAAGACACCTAACAATATCACCATCAAGGGCCATACCGACGCCGCAGGCGCCACCGCCAATCCGCAATACACCAGCTGGGAGTTGTCGGCCGATCGTGCCAACGCCGCCCGGCGCTTCCTGATTACTACGCAGCTTGAGCCGGAACGTATCATGAAAGTGGTCGGCATGGCCGACCGCGAGCTTCTCACCCCGGAGGAACCGGCCAATCCCCGCAACCGCCGCGTCACCATTATCCTGATGCGCGGCTCCTATTTCCGCGATCCCAAGTCGGAGGCGGCGACACGCTCGCTGATCTCCGTTTCCGAACCCAGCCCCGAGCCGGTCAAGCCTGAGCCGGTGCCCGAGCCGGAGCCGCCGCCGATTTCCGGCACCTCGATCTTCAACCCGGCGGCGCCGGCGGCTGAGCCGGTGGTGGTGCCCAAGGAACAAGGTACGCCGAACGAAGTGCGGCCTGAACTGCACCTGCCTACACCCAGGCCTGCTTCGGAGAAGAAGGCCCAGAAGCAGGAGGCACCGGTCGTGGATAAGAAAGCCGCCTCCACCGGCATCTTCGATCCGGCGGCGGCGCCCACCCAACCGGCCATCCGGCTGCGTGAGAGCCAGTCGCCGGTCGATGCGCGGCCGGAGCTGCACCTGCCGACACCGAAAGGTCCCGCTGAGAAAAAGAAGATCGAGCCGAAGAAAGCGGAGCCTGTGCCAAAGAGCAACAATCTCGAAGGGTCGATCTTCGATCCGGCGGCTCCGGCCGACGCCAATCTGCTGAAGCTGCGCCTGCAGCAGCGCGACGAACGCCCGGAGTTGAACCTGAAGCCCTGATATGAAATTTACTGCCCGTATCTTCCTCGCTCTTCCCGTGCTCCTCTGGCTCCCGGCGCTGCACGCCGAGACGCGCACCGTCATCCACACCTTCAGCACCGGCACCGGGTTTTTCATTGACCGCGACGGCCATCTGCTGACCAGCAAGCACGTCATCGAAAAATGCCAGGCGCTCACCGTCGCCGGATCGGTGCAGGAAACCCCCGCCGCCATCATCGCCACGGACGCCGCGCACGACCTGGCGCTGCTGAAATCCTCCCTTACCCCCTATGCCGCCGCCAGCCTGTCTTCCGAGAAGCAGCCGCAGCGCGTGGGCGATGCGGTGGTGATTATCGGCTATCCGGGGCAGTCCTGGCAGTCGCTGCAAACGGTGGTGGCGCAGGCGCAGATCCGCACCACCATGGGGCCGAAAGGAGATAAGAACTGGTTCGGCTTCACCGACGTCATCGCTAAGGGCAACAGCGGCGGCCCGCTGCTCGACGCCACCGGCAATGTCATCGGCGTCATCGCCGCCAAAGGCCAGCTATACAAGCAGGAAGAGGGGGCACGCCCCGAACTGGTCGATAATTTCGCGCTGGCGGTCAGCCTGCCGGTGGTGCGCGCCTTTCTCGATAAGCACGACGTGCGCTACCAGGAAGCCGACTCCGGCATTGCCTTCTCGAGCGGCTACATCGCCGACATGGCAAGGCGCTATATTGTCAATGTAAGGTGTAGGGTGAGGTGAGACGTTTTTTCTTCTCCCGTATGCCCGATAGCTTGCACAGTCTCACTGTAAGAACTTGAATCGTTCTGTCCGTAATTCTTCTTTAAGCTTTGCCGCCATGCTTTTCCCGCAATTGCGCCCCTTTATCGCCTCCATGATGCCGTCATAGGCTTTTCCCATCTGCGTCTGCAGCCTGAGCATTTTTTGCTTCGAAGCCTATCGTCATGGATACGTGTTCCATGGAGTGGAGCTTGCGTAGAGCCTGCCTGCCATCAACCTCATTCATGATGCTGTGCCAGGAGTCCGGATGGGCTTGTGGATCCTTGACAGGTTCAGTAAATCCTCCGCCAAGTCTATATTCCCATTTTTCCTGAGGGAATGCGGGATCGGATGTGCGCAATTGCGCTAGCTTATCCCGTAGCGCAATGATCAGGTTGACAGCGGATTCTGCGTGATCGTGCCTGTCCCATGTGATTCCAAGGGGCCTGAAACTGAACTTGATCTTTCCCTTTGTGCATTTTTCCGGTTTTGGATCGTATTCGCCTTTTTGCGTGTCTGTAAGAGTGATGAGTCAATGCGTAGATCATCACCATAAGCATGTTCGGTAGTTTGACCTCCCCCTCTATAACCGTTCTGCCTTTGGGGAAAGAATCGGGCGTCGGGCTTGAATTTCGGATTGGAGCTGAACAGTCCCATATCACCCCACCAGCTCCTCATCCGCCTCCGAGGCGTGCTTGGAGGCGGCGGCTTTGGTGATGGCGAAGGCGAGTTCGTCCTTCTCGACGCTGACTTTGACAATGCCGCCCTTGGCAAGCTTTCCGAACAGCACCTCGTCGGCGAGCGGCTTCTTGATCTTCTCGGCGATCAGGCGGGCCATCGGACGGGCGCCGTTGGCGCGGTCGTAGCCGCGCTCGACCAGCCATTTGCGGGCTTCCTCGCCGAGCTGGATGGTGACGTTGCGGTCGGCCAGCTGCGATTCGAGGCGGAAGATGAACTTGTTGACCACGTGCGACACCACGTCCGGCGTCAGGTGGTTGAAGGAAATGATGGCGTCGAGGCGGTTGCGGAATTCCGGCGTGAAGGCGCGCTTGATCGCTTCCTCGTCCTCGCCCCGGCGGTCAGCCTTCATGAAACCCACGGGTGCGCGCGCCACATCGGCGGCGCCCGCGTTGGAGGTCATGATGATGATGGCGTTCCTGAAATTCACTTCCTTGCCGTTCGAGTCGGTCAGGCGGCCGTAATCCATGATCTGCAGCAGGATATTGTATACGTCCGGGTGCGCCTTTTCGATTTCGTCGAGCAGGATGACGCAGTACGGGGTCTTGTCCACCGCATCGGTGAGCAGGCCGCCCTGGTCGAAGCCGACATAACCCGGCGGCGCGCCGATCATGCGGGCGACCGCATGTTTCTCCATATATTCCGACATGTCGAAGCGCACCAGCTCCATGCCCATCAGCAGGGCGAGCTGCTGCGCGACTTCCGTCTTGCCGACGCCGGTCGGGCCTGTGAAGAGATAATTGCCGATCGGCTTTTCCTCTTCGCGCAATCCCGCGCGCGCCATCTTGATGGCCGAGCCCAGCGCCTCGATGGCGGAATCCTGCCCGAACACGACCAGCTTCAGGTTCTGCTCTAAGTTGCGCAGCACCTCTGCGTCGTCGGTGGAGACGGTCTTGGCGGGCATGCGCGCGATCTTGGCGACGATGTCCTCGACTTCCTTGTTGGTGATGGTCTTCTTGCGGCGGCTTTCGGGCACCAGCATCTGCGCCGCGCCCGCTTCGTCGAGCACGTCGATGGCTTTGTCCGGCAGCTTCCTGTCCGGGATGTAGCGCGCCGACAGCTCCACGGCGGCCTTAATCGCGGCGGCGGTGTAGCGCACGTTGTGATGCTCTTCGTAATAAGGCTTCAGGCCGCGCAGAATCTTGATCGAATTGTCGATCGACGGCTCCACCACATCCACTTTCTGGAAGCGGCGGGCGAGGGCACGGTCTTTCTCAATCGAATTCTTATACTCTTTGTAAGTGGTGCTGCCGATACAGCGGAAACCGCCACGGGCGAGCGCTGGCTTCAGCAAATTGCACGCATCGAGCGCGCCGCCGCTGGTGCTGCCGGCGCCGATGATGGTATGGATCTCGTCGATGAATAATATGGCGCCGGGAATCTTTTCGATTTCCTTGATGACGGCCTTCATGCGTTCCTCGAAATCGCCGCGGTAGCGTGTGCCGGCCAGGAGCGAGCCCATATCGAGCGAGAAGATGACGGCATTACGCAGCACCGCCGGGATATCGCCGCGTACGATGCGCAGCGCCAGTCCTTCGGCGATGGCGGTCTTGCCGACGCCGGCCTCGCCGACATAAAGTGGGTTGTTCTTGGTGCGGCGGGCGAGGATCTGTACCGTACGGTCCACTTCCTCTTCGCGTCCCACTAAAATATCGGTCTTGCCGGATTCGGCTTTCCTATTGAGGTTGACACAGTATTGGCTGAGCGCGTCGGCCTTGTCCTTATCCTTGCCGATCTGCGGCCGCTCGAGTGACTCGGCTTCTTCCGTATCGATATCGCGCTTCCACTCGGCGATTTTCTGGTTGTCGGCATATTTGACGATGCCGTGCGAAATGTAATTCACCACGTCGAGGCGGCTGAGTTCCTGCTCCTGCAGGAAATAGACGGCATGCGAATCGCGCTCGGAGAAGAGGGCGACCAGCACATTGGCGCCGGTGACTTCGGTTTTGCCCGCGCTCTGCACATGGATGGCGGCGCGGTGGATGACGCGCTGGAACCCGGCGGTCGGGCGCGCTTCTTCAACCTCATCAACGATCAGTGAAGTCAGCTCATTTTCCAGGAATTCCGAAAGATGTTTCTTGATGTCAGGCAACGAGATGCCGCAGCCGCGCATCACCGCCGCTGCGTCCGGGTCATCGGTCAGCGCGAAGAGCAGATGTTCGAGGGTGGCATATTCGTGACGGTATTTTTTGGCGAGCGCCAATGCGCGATGCAGGCTGATCTCGAGATTCTTCGACAACATTAGGCGACCCCCGGTTGCGTATGTTTTCAGGCTTTTTCGACGCGGCACTGCAGCGGATACTCATTGCGGCGTGATATGGTGATCACTGATTCCGCCTTGGTTTCCGCGACGTCCCGCGTAAATACCCCGCAAATGCCGGCGCCCTTGTGGTGGATCTCGAGCATGATGCTGACGGCGTCTTCATGGGTCTTGCGGAAAATGTCTTTAAGGACATAAACCACGAAATCCATCGGCGTATAGTCGTCGTTCAGCAACACCACCTTGAACCACGGCGGACGTTTGGTTTTGACCTCCGGTTCCGCCAGGAGCAGCCCGTCATGCCTGACTTTCTGCCCCTCACCTGGGCCATCCCCGCCGGTTTCCCCGGTAGGTTTGGCATCTTCGGTGTATAGGTTCATTATCGCCATAAACGCTGAACAATCTGTTAAGTGAACCTTGCCAATTTATTAAGATTGGTAATAAATTGCATCCCACTGAAAAGGCGGCTTTTTAATTGCCCTGATAACTGCAGGAAGCTGCATTATAGCCTAGCCCGCGTAAAAAGGGAATTGGGGTGTGTAATGGGTGATACCTGAATCCACTTCGTAACGTGAACGCCTTTTTACTCTAAAAAAATCGTTTAGCAATCTTAACAAAACCTCCGGAAACCCGCAGAAATCCTGGCGCTTGACAGGGGTCTCAGGAATCCATAAAATAATCGAACAAACTCGGTTGACATGCCCCCCAAGGGGATGTATACGAGTTCTCCCTTCACACAAAAAGAAGTGGTAATTGCGAGGTCGCCCGGACCTCCTCAACGAGGTATCCGGCGGGCCGCGCTGCGGTTTGATATTGTGAATAGGTTTTTCTGGCTTTGCTATCTAGGCAGGCTTTTCATGGTAAGGTTACACCCGTACCAAGGATAGCCGGGTTTTGTCTGACGGCGCTTGATGATGAGTCGAGCGTAGATGAAACTTATAGGTAGCCGAGTCGATGTTAATTAGTCTGAATTGTCTAGGTGCGTACGAAATCTTTCCTCCGCGGGGAGGTTTCATGGAGCTGTTTCGCTCTGTACGTTCATGATTCAGACATCGTAATCTCAATAAATAAGTATGTTAAGTGCATCTGGTGGATGCCTTGGCTGTAAGAGGCGATGAAGGACGTGCTACGCTGCGATAAGCGTCGGGGAGCTGCGAAGAAGCTTTGATCCGGCGATGTCCGAATGGGGAAACCCCTAGCTTATGCTAGATCCCGTAATGAATTCATAGTTACGGGAAGCGAACCCAGTGAACTGAAATATCTAAGTAGCTGGAGGAAAGGAAATCACAGAGACTCCCTTAGTAGTGACGAGCGAACGGGGACCAGGCCAATGTGTGCAGTAAATAACGAGAATGAGTTGGAAAGCTCGGCCATAGTGGGTGATAGCCCCGTATCGGTAAAAAAGCTGCATTCTTCGAGTAGGGCGGGACACGTGCAATCCTGTCTGAACATGGGGCGACCACGCTCCAAGCCTAAGTACTCCTTACAGACCGATAGTGAACTAGTACCGTGAGGGAAAGGTGAAAAGCACCCCGTCGAGGGGAGTGAAATAGACCTGAAACCGGATGCATACAAGCAGTTGGAGCCCCTTCGGGGGTGACAGCGTACCTCTTGTATAATGGGTCAGCGACTTAATGTGTCGAGCAAGCTTAAGGCGATAGCTGTAGGCGTAGCGAAAGCAAGTCTGAATAGGGCGAATGAGTTCGACGTATTAGACCCGAAACCTAGTGATCTAGCCATGGTCAGGTTGAAGGTAGGGTAACACCTGCTGGAGGACCGAACCCACGCCCGTTGAAAAGGTCGGGGATGAACTGTGGCTAGGGGTGAAAGGCCAATCAAACTGGGAAATAGCTGGTTCTCCGCGAAATATATTTAGGTATAGCGTTAGGCGAATACTGCGGGGGGTAGAGCACTGGATGGGCTAGGGGGTCCCAAAGACCTACCAAACCTAACCAAACTCCGAATACCCGCAAGTACTACCTAGCAGTCAGACAGTGGATGCTAACGTTCATTGTCGAGAGGGAAACAACCCAGACCTACATCTAAGGCCCCCAAGTGATGGCTAAGTTTGAAAGGATGTGGGACAGCCATAACAGCCAGGAGGTTGGCTTAGAAGCAGCCATCCTTTAAAGAAAGC
>CAYXYU010000010.1:0-78523 GCA_964469525.1 uncultured Rickettsiales bacterium
AGCCGGGAGGAGTGCGATCTTTTCAGCGGGCGTTTCATGCCGGAGGAGAATGATGAGCGCGGCCCCGGACGCCCCAGCATGATGCCGGAAATCATGGCGGAGCATCGCCGCCGTTATCGGGGGGGCGAGCATTTCAAGCATGCAGGGCGCGAGGCGCTGGCATTGACGCAATGGGCGGAAGTCAGGTTTCCCGGCGAAGTGATCCCGACGCAGAAAACCGTCCGCAACCACCTGGCGCAGGCGCGGAAGAACGTCCCCGATACTTTCTGATTCCGGGAAATATCGGGAAATTTATCGGGATTACGAGCGCAGCCATGATTGGTTCCATCGCAAACCAGTGATGGAGGAACGCATCATGACGGACATCAGGCATCTCAACCAGGTCGAACTGTCGCGCAGGCTCGGCGTGTCGCACCGGACGCTGGAACGCTGGCGCTGGCTGGGCGTCGGCCCGAAATTCATCAAGGTGGGCGGGCGCGTCAAATACCGCCTGGAGGACGTGGAAGCGTATGAGCAGAGCCGCCTCTGCCAGTGCACCTCCGACGAGCATTATTTCGACAAACCCACGGAGGCGCGCGTATGAGCACCGTCATCTACATCCTGGACGATCTGAGCGCCGAGGAAACGAAGAAGCTCACGGATTTCACCCGCGACATCCCGATGGACGCGTTCTGCGACAACATCTTCGGCAAGAACAACTGGCTTCACGACAAGGAACGCGACCTGTGGATCACGAAGAACCCGCATCATGAGGGGGAAGGCTTCGGTTATATCGCCGTGCGGCAGGACAAGACCTGGTTCACCGGCGTCATGCCGCATCCGCCGCGCGCCGTTTAAGGGAAGGATCGCTCCATGCAGCCCTCCCGCGCCCCACAGAGCGAAAATCCGGGCGGCGGCGCGCAGACGCGGGAAAACCCGCCCGCTCCGGCGGTCGAATATTTCACCGCGCGCCAGTCGCTCGATGAGTCGTGTCCCGTGCCGGGCGACATCATCGGCCCGCGGCTGCTCACGCCCGGAGGGCTGTGGCTGATCGCCGGGCCGCCCAAGGTGGGCAAGTCGGATTTCCTGCTGTCGCTGTTCACGCACGCGGCGGCGGGGCTGGATTTCCTGCGTTTCACCGTCAGCCGTCCGCTGCGCATCTTCTACGCGCAGGCGGAGTTGGAGCGTCCGTATCTGCAGGAGCGTTACCGGCGCGTCATCGGGGAGAACGAAGATCTCTTCGCGGCGGGACTCGACAACCTGGTCATGACGTCACGCTTTCACTTCCCGCTCGACGAAGCGGGCGTGAACGCCATCGCCGCGGCGGTCAACGCCGCCTTCGGCGGCGAAGTGGACGTCATCGCCCTTGATCCCTTCCGCAACCTTTATCAGGCCGGACTCGGCGGCGGCGACGTTAACGCCGAGATCATGGCTTTCTTCCGCCTGCGCGTGGAGAAACTGCTCGCCCTGACCAGTCCGAAGGCCGGGCTGATACTGGTGCATCATACCAACAAGATTCCCGGCAAGCTGCTGGCCGAAGATCCCATGGCGGCGATTTCCGGCGGCGGCGCCATGCTGTCCTATCCTTCGGCGCTGACGGTGATGAGCCGCGCCGAGCATGACGACAAGCCCGGCGTCACCTGCTGGTTCGATCTGCGCTACGGCCCGGCCGTTCCGGTCAGCACCTTCATCCGCGAGGGCAACGTCTGGCAGGAAATCGCCCGCCGCGACATGCGCCTGGTGCGCCAGCGCTGGGGCGAGATGAACGACAAGGAACAGGCGCGCAAGCGTCTGGCGATCCTCACCTTCCTCTATGAGGAAGCGCTGGAAGGCAGGCTCTATAATGCCGAATCCCTGAGCGACACGCTGGCCGGGCGCATGGGGCTGGGATCGGGCAAGACCATCCGCGCCTTCATCCGCCAGTATGAGACCAAGGGATTCATCCGCTTCATCGGCAATGGTTATGCAACGGAATACGGCCTGCCAAAAACCCGCTCGAAATACGGCTATCTCTGCGTCGAAGGCATGAAGCGCGAGGCTACGGAAGACGCGCCGGAGCGGCAGTACCTGCCAACGCATTTCCGCTGCCCGCACAGCGGCCAGGTGTTCGATTTGAAGCCGGAAGACGTCCATCGCTGGCAGTACGGCGTGGAGGAGGACGCATGATCCGCGCGCGAAATCCTGTCGGGAAAACATCCGACATAGTCGGAAGTCCGCCCCGCCTAACCGGCCTGAATCATAAGGAAATAAGTTTACCCACGGGAAAACATAATTTTCGGGCAGGGGAAACATATAGCAAAGCCGCTCTGAGCCTGAAGTTTTCATGGGTAAACATACCCGAAATAAGTTTGTCCCCCCAAGGGGTGTATTACATACACACCCATACTGGAGTGAGTGTGTATGTAATACCCGTCGCCCATCCGGCACGCCCGCCGCCTTTCGGACAGGTTTTCTATCCTCTATCTTAATCATCATCCGAAAGGTAAATATCATGACACTCGAATACACCAAACCCGTCCTGCCCGACTATCTTGTGCAGGCGACGCAGGAAGCCTCCGCCGCCATGCGGGAGATCGGCAACATCGCCGATGCACGCCGCGACGTTACCGTCAGGCTAACAGAGACCGAAAAGCAAATCGCCGACATGGAAGCGGAACTCGGCGACCGGGAAGCGGAATCCCTCCTGCGGCGCAAGCCCGATTCCGCCACCGCGAAGATCGAGGAGAAGCTGGAAGCCCTGCGGGCTCAGCAGCGCAAGCTCGTCGCCACCGGCGAGGCGCTGGATCAGCGGTCGGAGGCGCATGACCAGGCCGTGGTCAGCGCCTACGCCAACCTGAACAGCGCCCGGCGCAAGCTGGGATACGCCCTGCTGCCCATTCTCAATCAGGCCCTGGAAGAAGCCGCGCGCCCGTTGCAGGACGTGCTCGACGTCGCTGAGGCCATCAACAGATTCGTTGATTTCAATGAATTCTACTACGCCCGTATGGAAACGGTCGTAAGCTGTTTCGGCGGCGACCGGCACCTCATTGTCCTTGGCACCAACTACACGCCGCAGGGAGAACGCCGCAAGCAGGCCGATGTCGCCGCTCAATGGCAGGAAGCGCTGGCCGCGGCCAAGCAGACGATGAGCAACATGCTGTCCATCTCGGATACCTCCCGCCGCGCCATCGAGCACCGGCAGGAAAAGGCCGCCGAGGAACGCATGCGGCAGCAGCGCCTGCAACCCACCTACGTCTGAGGCGAAGGAATGGCGGCGATTCTCCCGCCGCCGGAGGCCGCGCTAAGGGGTTGGCGCGGTCTCATCTGCCCCTTCCGGCGCCCTGTGAGCGCGGCATCGAGAGGGAGCGGGTCCTTCCTGGAAGACTTCCGTATGCGGGGGGCAATGCCGCGCCATTTACCTACCGACAGCCCAAAAATCCGGGTTCGCAGTTCGCACCTCGGTTCGCACTATGCAATTTATTTTAAGGGATATGGATAACTCGTTCGTATTAGGGTATAGATAGGAGCGAGGTATTTATGACCAAAAGACTTGATAATATATTGGCATTCTTGAGAAAATCAGAGCCATCCAGTGACCGCCTGAAGCATCTTGAAAGCGATGTCTGGGCGCGGATTGTGGCAGAAAAATCCGAGCAGCCGGTGGGCTTTCTTGAGGGGTTTTTAGCTTCTCTTTTCCCAAGGCAACACCGCTTTGCGCCGGTGATGGTAGCCGCCGTGTTTGGCATTTTCATCGGCCTCGGCACACTAAAATCCCCTGCGCCGGATGCAGCGGAAATGCTGAACTTCAAAGTTTTCAAGCCGAAGGTGATCGCCTTGGCTTCCATCACACCCAATTATGAGCGTTTATGAAACGATTTTACCGTGATTTGCGCCTGAGCCTTATAGTCGCTGCTCTAGCTTTTGGCGCGTGCTGGATGGTAGGCAATTCCTTTATGGGGCATCGCCAAACAACACACGATCCGCATCAATGGCTGCATGAGCAGCTAAACCTCACGGCAGAGCAAGACAATAAGCTGGAACCTATTGAAGCTAAATTTGCGCAGCGCAAGAAGGCATTGGAATCTGAAATTCACCAAGCCAATAGTGAACTGGCCAAAGCTATTAACGAGGATGGCAACTATTCTCCCCGCGTGAAGCAATCGGTTGATAAAATCCATCATGCAATGGGTGAACTACAAAAAGTGACACTTGAGCATTTGTTTGAAATGCACAGCGTGCTGACACCAGAACAGCGAAAGAAGTTGAATAGCCTTACGACTGACGCGCTCACTCATAACCCATAAAGCGCGGTGGCATGAAGGAATGCACAGATCAGGAACTAATTGAGAAATTGAAGAGCGGCGAAAATCCCGCACTCAATGAGCTTATGGCGCGGTATAAGCACCGCCTTTTTGCGTTCATACGCCGCTATGTAGGCGATGAAGACCTAGCCTATGATCTGGTGCAGGAAACTTTCACAAAGCTCTATTTCTCTGTCGCCACCTACAAGCCTGAATACAAGTTCTCGACATGGCTTTTCCAGATTGCGCTTAATCTTTGCCGCGATCATGGCCGCAAAAAAAAACTGGTGCAGTTCTTCTCAATAGATGATGAAGATTCAGGCTTCAATTTTGCTGACGCCGCGCCAGACCCCGAAGCCATCGCACAATCGAATCAGGCGGTACGGCATATCAACCAGTCTGTTGAATCGCTGCCGCATAAACTTAAGACTGCGTTAATACTTTTTGCGCTGGAAGATCGCACACAAGAGGAATGCGCGGAACTGCTGGGAGTCACAGCAAAAACCGTGGAAACCCGCGTTTACCGCGCCCGAAAGCTATTGGAAGCAAAAATCTTCAATAAGCGATGATATTTTTTGAGGGATAAGTAATCTCCGTTCGTAGTACCCATGAATATGATCGGAGATTAGCGTGAAACGTTTACTACTTATAGCGACACTGGTGATATTGCCTGCTCAGGCAATGGCCGAATCCATCACGCTCGATCAGGTGATTAAGGAGAGTTTGCAGAAAAATACCAGCCTGTTTCGCGCGCAGCGGGAATATGAAGACAAGCTGGCAACCGCAACGGAAACCAAGCTGCTCGATAATCCTGAAATGAATATCGACGCAACACGCGCCAGCGGTGAGAATGGTACGGGGACGGATATTGAGCTTACCCAGCCTTTGAAATTCTCCCAGATTTCCGGCGCACGCTACGGTTATGCCGAAGCCTTATCCAACGTCGCCAGCACCGAACAAAAATACGAAATCCTGAAAGTCATCAACGAAACCACGGTGCTATATACGCAAGCGTGGCTGCTTTCCGAGCGTAAAAAACTCTATGAGAATTACGCCGATGATGCGGAGAAAATGAAGAAACTCGTGAGCGCGTCGGCGGGGCAAGGCCAAACAAGCCCAGCTGCTTCGCACCTCTTTTCCTCAGATGCCGCAAAACTTCGCGCCGATGCCAACGCAGTTCAAGCAGAATTACGGCAGGTGCGGACTGATTTGGCACGCCTGACGGGACGCAGCTACCAAATGGCCGAGTTGCAACGTCCGGCATTCGTGGCTGTGCCGGAAGATACAGAAAAACTACTGACCTTCGCTAAAGAGCAATCCAACCTGCGTAATGTGGTGAAAAGCCGCATTGATGCCGCTGAACGCCGTTTGAGTGTTGCCGAACAGGATGCCGCCCTACCGGAAATCGGGCCGCGCCTGATTTACTCCCGCTCACCTGATGGCGATGAGAAATCCTACGGTATTGGTGTGGCACTGCGTATTCCGCTGTGGAACCAGAACGATGCCGAGCGCAAACGCGCCAATGCCGAACTGCGGCAAGCGAAATCCGAAGCGGATTTATTCGTAAACCTGCCACAGAAAGAAATGATTGGCGAATTGCAGCAGAGCGCTGCCGCCCTGCAAAGCCGTGCCGATAGCTATTTAGAGAGCATCCTGCCCGGATACCGCAAATCGTATGAACTAACCCGCAGCATGTTCCGTCAAGGTCAGGCGGATGCGCTGGAAGTATGGCAGGTGCGTGAAAAGTTACTCACCAGCGAAAATGAAGCCCTCGATGCGCTGGCACAGGCAGTAAACGCACGCGGCGCACTGGAACTGGAGTTAGGCGGAAAGCTGGAGGAAATTAAATGAAAAAGTTGATTGTCGCATTTGCATTGCTGGGCAGTGTTGGCCTTGCTGGGCAAGCCTTCTCCCATGAAGGGGAAGATCATGCCGCCGCACCTGGCACGGAATCATCGGCAGGCATTGTATCAACCGTCACCTTGTCGGATACCGCCATCAATAATCTCGGCATTCAAACGGTCAAAGCAACGATTGCGCCGCGTGCTGCCTCAGTGGATGTAAACGGAATCGTAGAGTTTCTGCCCGAACGTCAGGCGATTATCACCTCTCGCGCCGCTGGCCGCGTATCGGAAATTCACGTCAAGGTGGGGGAGAAAGTAACCAAAGGCCAAAATCTCCTTACCATTCAGCCGATATTTGTTGGAAGTTCCCCCGTTTCCATCCCATCGCCACTGACTGGCTTTGTTACCAAGCAGAGCTTGGTGCTGGGGCAATCCGTAACACCCGAAGCCGCGCTGATGGAAGTGGGTGATCCCACTGAAATACTGGTGCGCGGCGTGATGTATGAAACGCCGGATGTCACCAAGATTCAGGTGGGTCAGACGGTGCGCGTGACCAGCAGCCTGATCGGAAACGATGCACTAACTGGTAAAGTGCAGCGTATGGATGGCGCGTATGATCGCGGAAGCCGCACCTTCAACGTCTATGCGCTGGTGAATAATCCTGACCGCCGACTGCTTGCCAATATGCAGGTGGTGCTCTCGATTGAGATCACAACGCCCGCCGACATTCTAACCGTGCCGGTGAAAGCGATTTTGGGCGATAGCGGCGAACAATTCGTATTTGTACGAAGTGGAAATGATTTTGAACGCCGCAGCGTGAAGCTCGGTGCAAAATTCAGCAATGACCGTGAAGTGCTGGAAGGCGTGTTCCCTGATGAAGAAGTCGTGACGGTGGGTAATTACCAGCTGCAATTCGCTAAATCAGCCGAACCTAAAAAAGAAGGTGAGAAAGCGGATGATGGCCACGGACACGAACATTAAGGAATAGGCCATGCTCAACGCGATCATCCAATTCTCACTGAAAAACAGGCTTCTGGTAGTTGCCGCTTCCGCCATGCTGCTGGTGTATGGCGTGTTTGTCATCAGTAAGCTGCCGGTGGATGTGTTTCCTGACCTGAACCGCCCCACCGTGACTATCTTCACCGAAGCCGAAGGGCTTGCGCCGGAAGAAGTGGAAGCACTGGTGACATGGCCGATTGAAACAGCGGTGAACGGCTCAACGGGTGTTGAGCGCGTGCGCTCCGCTTCTGCCATCGGGCTTTCGATTGTATGGGTGGAATTTGGCTGGGATACGGATATTTACACCGCCCGCCAGATTGTTGCGGAGAAATTGCAACAGGCGCAGGAAACACTGCCGCAGGATGCCCGCCCTGTCATGGGGCCGATTTCTTCCATCATGGGGGAAATCATGCTGGTGGGGTTGACCTCTGAAAACCCTGAAATCAACAATATGGATTTACGCACCATCGCGGAATGGGATATTCGCAATCGCTTGCTTTCCATTTCCGGCATTTCGCAAGTGTCGGTGATTGGCGGTGATCTGAAACAATATCAGGTGTTAGTTGACCCGCTGAAACTTAAGAATTACGGCGTGACGCTGCATGATGTGGAAGCAACCATTGCCGGTTCCAATATCAACGCTACGGGCGGCTTTTTGCTTTCTGATTATCAAGAAGGTTTAATCCGCAATATCGCCAGAGTAAAAACACTGGATGATCTGGCAAAATCGCCGCTACCGAAAGAGAACGGAAGCCCGACACCGCTGACGCTCGATCAGGTGGCGGATATTAAGCTCGGTGGCCCTTTGGCAAAGCGAGGCGATGCCAGCGTCAATGGTAGCCCTGCGGTGATTCTCTCGGTTCAGAAACAGCCCGGAGCGGATACCATCAAACTCACCAAGGCGATTGAGGCTGAGCTTGCCAGCATTCAGAAGAATCTGCCCGAAGGTGTCAAAATCCACGGTGAAATTTTCAAGCAAGGCAGTTTCATCGAACGCGCCATTAAGAATGTCGAGGAAGCCTTACGCGACGGGGCGATACTGGTTGCCATCGTGCTGTTCCTGTTTCTGCTTAACTTCCGCACCACATTCATCACGCTCACCGCCATCCCTCTTTCATTCGTGCTAACGGCTATCGTGTTCAAAATGTTCGGCATGAGCATCAACACCATGACGCTGGGCGGCTTGGCTGTGGCGATTGGTGAATTGGTGGATGATGCGATTGTGGATGTGGAAAACGTTTTCCGGCGCTTGCGTGAAAACTGCCATGCAGAAAAACCGCGCAACCCTCTACAAGTGATTTACGAGGCATCCAGCGAGGTGAGAAACTCTATCGTATTCGCCACCATCATTGTGGTGCTGGTATTCATTCCACTCTTTGCGATGGGCGGCATTGAAGGTAAAATCTTCCTGCCGCTGGGCATTGCGTACATTACATCCATCATCGCTTCACTGTTCGTATCGCTCACGCTCACCCCAGCCCTTTGTTCTTACCTATTGCCGAACATGAAGCGCATGAGTGCAGAACATGACGGCTGGCTGCTACGCAAGATCAAAGGCATTCAAACCCGCGTACTTAACTTTGCTTTTCCGAACAGCAAAACCGTACTGACAGGGGTTGCAGTTCTGACTGTCGCGGTGCTGGCGATGGTGCCGTTTTTTGGCAAAGAATTTCTGCCGCAGTTCAATGAAGGCTCGGTGACGATCAATATCCTGACACCGCCCGGAACCAGCCTTGCCGAATCCAACCGTATCGGCACGATTGCGGAGAACCTGATTCGCCAAGTACCGGAAGCCACCGAAACCGGAAGGCGCACAGGCCGTGCGGAACGCGATGACCACGCGGAAGGCGTGCATTCCAGCGAGATTGAGGTGGAGTTAAAAGAGTCCAAGCGTTCCCGCGCAGTGATTCTCGCGGATATTCGTAACCGCTTAGATGAAATTCCCGGTATTGCGATCAATATCGGCCAGCCTATTTCGCACCGTATTGACCACATGATGAGCGGTGTGCGGGCGCAGATTGCTATCAAGTTGTTTGGTACTGATCTGGACGTGCTTCGCGCTAAAGCTGAGGAAATCCGCGTCGCCATGAGTGAAGTGGAAGGCGTGGTAGATCTGTCGGTGGAAAAGCAGGTGCTTATTCCGCAGGTGCATGTGCTGTTTGATCGTGAGAAAGCCGCAACTTACGGCCTTCTTTCGGGCGAAGCGGCGGAATATGCCGAACTTGCCATGCAAGGCAAAGCGGTGGGGCAAGTGCTGGATGGTCAGCGCACCTACGATATCGTCATGCGCCTATCTGATGCGGCGCGGAGCGATATTGAAGCGATCAAGCAAATTCCCGTGGATACCAAGGATGGTAATGTCGTTCCCCTACAAGCCATTGCCACGGTGCAGGATGCCAAAGGGCCAAACATCATTAACCGCGAAAACGCCCAGCGTCGCATCGTGATTCAGGCGAACGTGGCCGAGCGCGATCTGGTAGGCGTAGTGAAAAAGGTGCAAGCGACGATTGATAGCAAGGTGCATTTGCCACAGGGCTATTATGTCACTTACGGCGGACAATTTGAGAGCCAAGCCACCGCCTCGCGCCTGATTGCGGTGTTAAGCCTGTTCTCGCTGGCTGGCATGTTCATGGTGCTGTTCGTGCATTTCAAGAGTGCCAGCCTTGCGCTTCAGGTGATGGTGTCGATTCCGCTGGCCTTTATTGGCGCGGTGATTGGCGTGTGGCTCTCCGGCGGTGTATTCTCGATTGCGACGATGGTGGGCTTCGTTACGCTTACTGGCATTGCCACTCGTAACGGCATCATGATGATCGCGCATTACCTGCACCTGATGGAGCATGAAGGCGAACGCTTTGACCTTGCTATGATTTACCGAGGGACATCCGAGCGGATTATCCCCGTATTGATGACCGCGCTCACGGCGTCGCTTGCCCTGATTCCATTGATTATCGCTGCCGATGAGCCGGGTCGCGAAATCCTGCACCCGGTTGCGGTGGTGATTTTCTGCGGGCTGTTCTCAAGCACATTGCTCGATCTCACTGTGCGCCCGCTGGTGTTCTGGAAGTTCGGCAAAAAACCCGTCGCAGCGTTGCTGCCAGCGGCTATTACTCATTAACCCAAGGAGAATGATATGAAAAAACTATTACTATCTGCTGCAATACTTGCTTTCGTTAGCTTTAATTATGCTGCAATTGCAAGCAGCAATAATGAACATGAAGGACATCACTCCACCAGTTCAACTGGATCAGCTTCTACAGAAATGAAATCTGAAGATGCTTTGAAAATCTTGCATGAAGGAATAGCTTTAATGGAGGAAACGGTTTCTGACAAAAACCGTGAAGAAATGTTTGCAAATGGTCCAATCATGGATAAGTGGCATGATAAGGAGTCAGCTATACGCGAGGCTGCAGAATCGCTCAAGAAAAATCCCTCAAGTGTTTCTGGTGATAAAAAGAAACGTTTAGAAAGCTCAATCAATCAGCTTAACAAGGTGCTGGATGATTTTCATATCGCCACTCATAACCAGGATGCAGCGAAGGCCCAGGCTGAAGTGAAAAAGGCAAAGGGCGCGCTGAAGCTGATTGAAGCGAATATTAAATAACCTCTTGACCTTGGAGTATGCTCCAAGGTGTAGGATCGGCAGTATGAAGGGTAAAGAAACAAAATTACTGACGGTTGGACGATTAGCGGAGCGTACAGGAGTTAGCCCCGATACGCTCCGCTATTACGAAAAAATGGGGTTGATTAGAGCAGCCAGCCGTTCTCAGTCTGGCTACCGGATTTATGGAGAAGATGCCGAGCGCATCCTACAATTCATCAAGGGTGCAAAAACCCTCAACTTCACACTAGAAGAAATACGCCAACTGCTCACGTTAAATCGTTCTGACAAAGCAACGTGTGCGGAAGTGCTGCAACACACTACCGGCAAAATCAGCGAAGCCGAGCAGAAGATTCGTGAGCTTAAGGAAGTTAAAAGAATACTGAGTGCGTTGGTAGAGCAATGCCCAGCTGATGACACCTCAGTAAGTTCCTGCCCCATTCTGGGGCATATCAACCGACCAACCAATCTATAGGAGGCTACCATGTTTAAGAAGCTATTACCCGTCGTTATGCTGGTTTTTGTTACCGCTTGCGCCAACTCACAAGCTGGCTCTGGTTCAGGTACGGGTATGAAAATGCCATGCTGTGAAAAATGCGAATGCTGCAAGGATGGTATGTGCAAAATGTGCATGGGGAAAATGGAAGGCATGTCTTCCATGAAAGAGGGCGAACAATGCCCGATGTGCGCGAAAATGAAGCAGGGAAAATCTCAAAGCCCAGCCGTTAAGCAATCAACCCCCGCAACTGACCACAGTGCTCACCATTAAAATCAAAGGATAAAACGTATGGAAAAATTACATCCCACATGCCCTTGGTGGAAAAGCCCGAAGGGTATTGTAATACTGATCGCGCTTGCTGCACTTGGTATGTACTTGATTGTATGGCATCAGCAGCACTTGCTTGGAGCATTGCCATTTCTGTTTATTCTGCTTTGCCCGCTCATGCACTTATTCATGCACGGCGGTCATAAACATCATGAGCATTCCAAGAGAGATGAGCAGAATAAGGATGAGAATAAAGAACATAAAGGCGGCTGTCATTGATGAATCACTCACAGGAATCGCATCACGGGGAGCATTGCTCGCATCATAAGCATCAACCTTCCGAAGTGCCTACAACTGTCGTATCTGATGATGCGGGAGTAGTTTATACTTGCCCGATGCACCCTCAGGTGCGGCAGAAGCAACCGGGCAGCTGCCCGATCTGCGGTATGGCACTCGAACCAGAAACTGTATCGCTCGATGAAGGACCAGACCCGGAACTTATCGACATGACGCGACGCTTTTGGGTGGCGGCGGTATTGTCGTTTCCATTGGCACTTGTGGTGATGGGGGCGCACTTGATTCCCGGCCTATCTCATGAGTTTCTGGATTCTCAGGCATCAAAGTGGATTCAAATGTTCATGGCAACGCCTGTGGTGTTATGGGCTGGCTGGCCATTCTTTGTGCGTGCAGCAGAGTCGGTGAAGCATAAAAGCCTGAATATGTTCACGTTGATCGCGCTCGGTGTTGGCGTGGCGTATATTTACAGCGTGCTTCTCACGGTATTCCCTGACGCGGCGATGCGCTTCGCGGGCGGGAAAATGCTCGATATTTATTTTGAGGCCGCATCGGTGATTACTGCGCTGGTACTTCTTGGCCAAGTGCTGGAACTCAAAGCCCGCAACCAAGCTCGTAATGCCATGCGTGCGCTGCTTGATCTGGCACCCAAAATGGCTCGCATCATTCGGCCCGATGGTAAGGAAGAAGATGTGCATTTAAGCGACGTACATAAAGGTGACTTGTTACGCGTACGCCCGGGCGAGAAAGTGCCGGTGGATGGTATTGTGGTGGAAGGCCATAGCAGCGTCGATCAATCCATGGTGACAGGTGAATCCGTGCCGGTGGAGAAAAACCCCGGCGATAAAGTCATTGGTGCAACGCTGAACGGCACGGGCGGTTTCACTATGCGTGCCGAGCGCGTCGGCAACGAAACCATGCTGGCACAAATCGTGGATATGGTTGCCAAAGCCCAGCGTAGCCGTGCGCCTATTCAGCGTATGGCCGATACAGTGTCGGGATATTTTGTGCCAGTGGTCGTGTTATTTGCTATCGTGACGGCAGTTATTTGGGGAATATGGGGGCCGGAACCGAAACTAGCCTATGCTATCGTCAATGCGGTGGCTGTGCTGATTATCGCTTGTCCTTGCGCTTTGGGACTCGCCACGCCTATGTCGATCATCGCCGGTACAGGGCGCGGCGCACATGCGGGCGTGTTGATTAAAAACGCCGAGGCGCTGGAGATCATGGAAAAGGTCGATACGTTGATTATCGATAAAACCGGCACGCTTACCGAAGGCAAACCAAAGCTCATGGAAGTAGTGACGGCTTCCGGCTTTGACCAGAATGAAACGCTGCGACTGGTTGCCAGTCTGGAAAAAGGCAGCGAACATCCATTGGCCTCGGCCATTGTCAAAGGCGCAGAAGAACGTGGCATCACGCTTGCAGCCGTGCAGGATTTTACCTCTATCACCGGCAAAGGTGTGAAAGGTACGATTGATAGTCATAGCGTAGCACTTGGCAATAAAGCCCTGCTGTTATCGCTGGGGATAGATTTTACGCCCCTTAGCACCAGTGCCGAGCAACTACGTGCCAAAGGCCAAACGGCGATGTTTGCTGCTATCGATGGCAAACCAGCCGCCGTCATAAGTGTTGCTGATCCCATCAAACCCACCACACCGGAAGCGTTAAAGCAGCTAAAAGCAGAAGGTTTGCGTATCGTCATGCTCACTGGCGATAGCAAGGCAACTGCTGAGGCAATAGCCAAGCAGCTTGGTATTGATGAACTGGAAGCGGAAGTGTTGCCGGAACGTAAAAGCGAGGTAGTGCGCCAGCTGCAAGCGCAAGGTCGCAAGGTGGCAATGGCCGGTGATGGGGTAAATGACGCGCCCGCACTGGCGCAAGCGCAAGTCGGCATTGCGATGGGAACCGGCACCGATGTTGCAATGGAAAGCGCGGGCGTAACGCTAGTGAAAGGCGATCTGATTGGCATAGTTCGCGCACGCCGATTAAGCCATGCGACTATGCGGAATATCCGCCAAAACCTGTTCTTCGCCTTTATCTATAATGCACTTGGTGTACCGGTAGCAGCGGGAGTTCTTTACCCGTTCTTTGGATTATTACTAAGCCCTGTCATCGCCAGTGCTGCGATGGCCTTAAGCTCGGTATCGGTGATTGTGAATAGCCTACGATTAAAAGATGCTGATTTGGAATAATTTACCCCTTAGACTACTTCCCACTACTCGCAATAGAGAATGGTTTTTATCCAGTCTCACTCACACCGCCATTTGAAACGAAAGCGGCTTCAATCCGCTGAGTTCGAATCTCAGTCAACGGTTCGTTAGGTTCGAAAACGCGCGCCTGTAGATAATTTTATCAATACGCGCGTCTTCGAACTTATCCATGTAATTTATTGTAATATAGGGTTAAAACAATATATTGCCGATGTAACCTATAATAGGAGCGCGGGGTATGTCTGAACTTAATAACACAAGACCTGAAACTGTCAGAAAAGCATTGTTGATTTTATATATAACAACTCTTGGTTTAGGATTAGTCAGATCAGCTATTGAGTTTCCGAGGCTTGTTGAACAAAGCTCTGCTGCTGGCGGCGTCGGATTTGTAATTTTTGTTCAAGCATTCGTTTTTGCTTTTTTATGGCTAAATATTTTTTTGATAGGAAAACGAAAAAACTGGGCACGTTATCTCTTTGTTGTTCTTTTTATTTTAGGAACTCCATTTTCTATTATGCCCCTGGTTAAATCTCTTTCTGCTGAGCCAATTTCAGGACTGCTAGGGATTATACAAATTGCTGCTCAGATATTTGCTTTAGTACTGCTCTTTAAAGCCCCTTCTAGAATCTGGTTTAAAAAGCAGGCCAGCAGTTAAGCGATCAGGGCTTTGATGATTCCACTGCCAGTATAATTGACTTTATGTCGTATAATCGCGACAAAATCAGGGGCATAAGTTCGAAATCCGTTCGCTACGCGCCGCCATTTAGTCTGCTCCGGAAAGACTAGTCTCCGGGCGGCAGTTATTATCCCGTAGTTTCAGTCGGTTGGGGCAGTATAAGGCGGAATATCCGTCAGTCTTTGGGCTTGATCATGGCCTTTTCAATAGAATTGGCCTATTCTGCTCTGCAGGCCGTTTTTGAACTGACGGTTAGGTTCTTTCAAGGCACCTCATCATGCCGACATTACGTTATGCGAATGGCTATCACGGTGCTATTAAAAGCACATGACAGCAATACCGATGATACCAGATATACCGAAGAAGTTGGTCGAAGCAGCTGGGCATTGCTTGCCCTTAATGTATTGGGACTTCGATAAAGAGTTGGTTGCCGGCATTCTGCCTCACTTTATCTAAAAATACCATATTAGTCTGATAATTCAATCTATTACTTAGCATGGTGGGCAGGTGCGCAGTTTTATTTGTGCCCGTAACCGCCTGTCTTTTCGGGGCGGCGGATAATCCTAAGAAATCGAGTGCAATACCGAAAGGTAAAAGGCCTAGGGGCTGGAAACCTCCTTTCTAAAGAAGGCGTAACACTTTCGCTATCTCAGCATTGTCCGCTGGGAAGTCAGCCGCTTTTGCTATATCGCTGCATGTAAATCGCCATGAGCCAGCATATAATTGCCCAGGCAATACCCACTGCCCAGCCCGCCAGTACATCCGTAGGGTAATGCACACCCAGAAATATCCGACTTACTCCTACCAGCCCCGTAAGCAGGAAAGCGGTACCGAGAATATAGGCCCGTGTTTTATGTCCAGGGACGATCTCGGCTATAATGGCGGAAAGAGAAAGATAAATGGCCGCTGAAAGCATGGAGTGGCCGCTCGGAAAGCTGGCCGTGGAGACTTCCGCCAGATGCAGCAGCGTATCCGGCCTTGCGCGTCCGAACAGCTCTTTCATCACCGCGCTTAGAGCCATGCCGCCAAGCGATGCGGCAAGGATCAGCAGAACCATGCCGAAGCGGCGTATGACAACACAGTACCCCGCTGCGATAAGCGTAACCAGCGTCAGAACAGCATGTCCGCCCAGCGCCGTGATATCGCGCATCACCTGCGGCAACCATTGTGGCCCGATGGGGGACGCTAAATCGCCTTGCTGGCGGAAAACATGGAGTATCATTTCGTCAATACGCTGGGTGTCGCCTTCCAGTACGTCGTCCGCCAGTTCGATGAATCCCCATAACGCAACGACCAGCGCCAGCAAGGCAATCAGAATATAAAGCCCATCTGTGCCTGCACGCTGGATAAGTGAGCGCAATAAAGCAACTCGTTGATGCAGGCTGTTTCTGTTTTTCATGACATTACGTATGTATTCCTTAGCGAATAATTCGGACTTCTTCTTGCATTTATGACCCATATAAGTAGCTTATAACACTCATTGATTTGCAATATGAATCTTCACCAGCCTATAGGCTGAAAGGAGACTACCGCATTGAAAACGCAAGGCGGCGGAAACCATCCTTGGATTCGCCACCCGCGAGAGGATCGACCTGATCGTACTTGGCTTGCACAAGAAAGACACCATTGCCGACTGGTTCACTGACAGCACGGCGGCGCGCCTTATCCGCAAAAGCAATTCCCCCATGATTCATTGCATCAACTAAGTAAAAATCAGCGGATGATTATCGCCAATTCTCTTAACGCTCTGTGCTAGAAGAAGAATAATTTTGCAAGCGCTGCGCTATGCGCAGGACATACTTTAAAATCGGTCAAAATGGCCCTATATTTCCCTCAGAAAGTAAGCCCATGCCCGATCCAAAACAACAAGCTATGAATGATGCGAGAATGCGCAAGAGAGCGTTGGCCCGCTGGGAGAACGAAGGTGGCGCCATAGCCCCAGCAAGTCCATCCGATGCGGAAAAGGCGGTTACGGAAGAAAATATCAAGAAGCTGGTGGATACTTTCTACGGCAAAGTGCGTCGCGACCCGTCTCTTTCCCCCATCTTTGCCGCCGTTATCGGCGACTCCCAGGAACAATGGAAGCCGCATCTGGAGAAGATGTATGCGTTCTGGTCATCAATCATGCTTACCACCGGGCGTTATCATGGCAATCCGTTGAAGAAGCACAAAGACCTTCCTGCCTTCGATATTAAGTTGTTCGACCGCTGGCTTGCGCTGTTCGCTGAAACGGCAAAAGAGATATATTCATCGGAAATCGCAGAGCTCTATATTTCCAAGAGCCAGCGGATCGCTGAAAGCCTGAAACTAGGCATTTATTATAAGCCTAGTGATTTCCCCCTTAAACAGGAGGAAGAAACATGAAAACGTTGCCATCTGGCGTGGTTGCATATAAACGCACTCCGGTCTTCACCTCCGAGAATACCCCCGAAGCCCTGCTGCATGATCACCGCACCAAAGCTGGCACATGGGGACTGATTCAGGTGGAATGCGGAAAACTGCAATACACTATTGAAGGCAAGGAGACCCATATTTTGACGCCGGGTTCGCCTGGCGTGGTAGAGCCACAGGTTACACATTTCGTAACACCGCAGGGAGAAGTTGCGTTCTTTGTGGAGTTTTACAGGGAACAATAATATCAGCGGTATAATTATGAGAAATTGAGGAACCTATGCCTGATGCCAATGTATTGAAAATTCATGCCGATCCCGAGATCGACCTTACTTATCATTATGCTCCAAAGGATATAAGGGACCGTATCGCGCTGGGATTTGTCAAAATGCTGCGCTTCTTCGCCGATACGTTCTTTGCCAAACGATACGGGCACCGGGCGGTGGTTCTGGAAACCGTGGCCGCCGTCCCTGGCATGGTCGGTGGTATGCTGCAACACATGAAATGCCTGCGCCGCATGTGCGATGACCGTGGCTGGATCAGGACATTGCTCGACGAGGCGGAGAATGAGCGTATGCACCTAATGACCTTCATTGAGATCGCCCAGCCCAGCAGGTTCGAGCGGCTGCTAGTGCTATTGGTACAGGGGGTTTTCTTTAATTGCTTCTTTCTGCTCTATCTGGTTTCGCCTAAGACTGCCCACCGTGTGGTCGGCTATTTCGAGGAAGAGGCAATTGTCAGCTATAACAGCTATCTTGCTGAGATCGATGCGGGCAACCACGCGAATGTTCCGGCTCCCCGGATCGCCATCGATTACTGGAAGCTGCCGGCCGATGCCACGCTTCGGGATGTGGTGGTCGCAGTGAGGGCCGACGAGGCGAACCACCGCGACGTTAATCATCACTTCGCCAATGAATACAAGACCGCCGCGCCATGCCAAAGCCTCAAACATCCCAGCTCGGGGGTGGATGCGTAGTGGTGTTTCCTGACACGAGCGATTATCATTTTCACTATGATGAATATTGGCTATTACTATCCCCAAGTTTTTGAGACTGCTTCGATTATAGGCAGCATCGCCTTTGCCTTATCCGGTTTTCTAATCGGCGCGCGGAAAAACATGGATATTATGGGTATTTTTATACTGGCGTTCCTGACCGCCAACGGCGGAGGTGTATTGCGCGATCTGCTGGTAGACCGCACCCCTGCCATCATGGACAGCATGCTGCCGTTCTGGCTGGCGGCGGGAACCATGGCGGTTGCCATGCTGCTGCGATTGCATAGGAGCGCCACACTGGAACGCGGGCGGTTATTCATTATCAGTGACGCGGTCGGCCTTGTGGCGTTCGGCATTACGGGCGCTTTAATAGGTATCGAGAAGGAACTGCATTTCTTCGGGGTGGTGACCCTGTCATTCCTTACCGCCACCGGCGGCGGCATCGCCCGCGACGTGCTGGTCAACGAGGTGCCGCTGGTGCTGCATGCGGATTTTTACGGTAGCGTTGCGCTATTCTTAGGCGTTGCGGTCTATCTGCTGCATTGGGCTGGTTTAATGAATCCGGTTTCCCTGATGATGGTGTTCGTCGCGGGGCTTCTCCTTCGGATAATTGCGCACCAATATGGCTGGAAACTTCCAAAGCTGAGATGAGCTAAGACAGGATGGCTGTATCCTCTGCAAATTCCCTGCTACCGATTTTACCGTTTGAAACGGTAATAGTAGAAACCGTTGCTGGACCTAGGGTTTTGGAGCACGCTTAGCCCAGCATTAGTGCAATGAGGGTTACAAACCGGGGAAAAGCGGCGGGGGCACCGAGGGTGCTCCTTCTATAGCTTAGCTCAGAATCCTGTATAACCAGAGGCTCATACCATACAACATGGCTGTGGCCGCGCAGGATAGTAGCAAGGCAGGAGCGAACTGGACATTGAGCTTCAGCAGGGACGGCAACAGCAGAAAGAAGGCCAGCGAAGGAATCACCAGCCAGAAGATATCGTAGGACATGCTGATGATCTTCTGCGTGTCCCTGCTCTCGGTGTATATCCAGATCAGTGCCAGAATAGACGTCAGCGGCAGGCTGGCCAGCAGCGCGGCCATCAGGCTGTAGCGCCGGCTAAGCTCGGATATGGCTGCAACAATTAATGCAGTGATAAAAATTTTAGCTAGAAAATAACCCATACGTGCGTATTCATGAGCCTTTTCTTTCCATTGTTAGAACATGAACCGTAGACCCGCGCCTACGATGAAATCGTCGTGATGCTCGCTGGCTTGCTTCGCAAAGTCAGCTGTCTGGCCGAATTTCCGCTCATAGCGCACATCCACATAGGGTGCGAATTTGCGTGTGATTTCATAGCGGGTTTGCAGGCCGATCTCGGCATCGACCAGACCCGCGCCGACATCCCGCTTCGGCACGTCCCGCGCCGACAGATTGACTTCCAGATAGGGCTGGAGGATCAACCGCTGGGTAATCAGCAGATCGTTTTCCTGCCGCAGTCGCGCGCTGACATCGCCGTCCTCACTGAGGAATAAATGCGCTTCCGTCTCGAAGAAATACGGCGCCAGCCCCTCGAATCCTGCCACCAGATAAGTGGTGGAGTGCGGCTGCGTGTCATGCCGGAGACCGACCTGCGTGTCCCAAAAATCGGCGACGTTGCGGCTGTACATCGCCCAGAATTCGGCTTCATGGGTATCGCCTTCCACATGCTCGCCCTCGCTTTTAAGCCAGAGCTTGTTGTAATCGCTGCCGACCCAGCCGTTGAAATCCCAGCTGGCGAGCGTGCCTTCGCGGCTGTCGCCGATGTCGGTTTCCAATCGGAAGGCATGGAAAACGGTGGGGTGATCGGCATGTTTCTCCTCCGCATAAGCAGAAACAGGCAATAAGCTAACTAGAAAAACTGCAAGAAAGGACTCAGTGCGCATGGCTATGCCCTCCTTCCTGAGTGGAAGCAGGTATCGGCGCAACGGTCTCACCCGGCTTGGCTACGGTCACCGTGGTCATCATGCCGCCCAGCATGTGATAGAGCAGATGGCAGTGAAGCGCCCATTCCCCTGCTTCATCTGCTGTCAGCAATACGGACTTGGATTGTCCTGGCGGAATGATGAGCGTGTGTTTATTCGGAAGCTTCTCCGCAGGCTGACCGTTTTCAAGCTGCACGAACATGCCGTGCAGGTGCATAGGGTGCGCCATCATGGTTTCATTGATGAATTTGAGCCGCACGCGCTCGCCATACTGAAGGTTAATCGGACCGGAATGCTCGAATTTCTTGCCGTTGATCGTCCAGATGAACCTTTCCATGCTGCCGCCAAGGCGTACCTCTACCTCACGTTCAGGAGTTTCTGTCTTCGGCTGCGTACCAAGAAAGCGCAAATCGCTATAATCAAGCGCCTTATGTCCCGGCGGTGTGCTTGCCTCGGCCCAGCCGCTTTTGTCATCCCTATCGTGCCCCATGGCGGCGTGATCCATTTTGCTGTGATCCATGCCGGACATATCATGTCCCATTGCCGCGTGGTTCATCTGGCCATGATCCATGCCGCTCATGTCATGAATGCCATGCTCCATGCCCATATCGGCCATTGTCAGCAGTGCGCGGGGGCGAGGTTCGGGTATTTTGCCGCGCATACCCTCACGCGGCGCGAGCATGCCAAGCGCAAAGCCGGTACGGTCGATGGATTCGGCGGCGATGGTGTAGGCTTTATCCTCTGTCGGCTGCACAATGACATCGTAGGTTTCCGCGATACCGAAGCGGAACTCGTCCACCTTAACCGGCTCCACGTTCTGCCCATCCGCCGCCACCACGGTCATTTTGAGGCCGGGGATGCGCACGTCGTAAAAGGTCATGGCGGATGCATTGATAAAGCGTAGCCGTACTTTCTCACCGGGCCTGAAAATACCCGTCCAGTTCTGATCCGGCGTCTTGCCGTTCACCAGAAAAGTATAGCCGCTGACATCCGCAAGGTCGGTCGGCGACATGCGCATCTCGCCCCATTCCCTGCGGTCCTTCCATGCGGCAGCGAAACCTTGCTGTTCTACATCCTTGAAGAAATCGCCAATGGTGCGCTTATTGAAGTTATAATACCCGGCATCCAGTTTGAGATTTGGAAGAATCTTATCTCCATCTTCCTCGGTGAAATCGGACAGCAGCACCACATACTCCCGGTCAGCCTGTACCGGGTCTTTACCCTTGGGTGTGATCACGAGAGAGCCGTAATGCCCGTCTTGTTCCTGGGCAAGGGAATGGGCGTGATACCAATAGGTGCCGGTCTGCCGGATGGGGAAGCGATAGGTGAAAGTTTCACCGGGTTTGATACCGGGAAAGCCATTGAGGCCGGGTACGCCATCCATCGCACCGTCAAGCAGCAGCCCGTGCCAATGAACAGAGGTATCTTCATCCATGTGATTGGTAACGGTGATAACCGCTTCCTCTCCTTCGGTGAAATGGAGCGTAGGACCGGGAATGCTACCGTTAATTGTGATCTTCTCCACGGGCGTTCCGGTGATATTGACCGTCTGCTTTGCAATATCGAGATGATAAGAGCCAGCGTAGGCAGGAAAGCCAATACATGCCGTCAACAAAAACAGAATCACCTTTTTCATGTAATTCTCCTACAACTTTGCTCGCTTTAAGCGGCTGGCATTGGTAATGACGGATACAGAGCTCAACGCCATCGCTGCGCTGGCAATGACGGGGCTCAGCAGCAGGCCGAAGAACGGATACAGCACACCCGCCGCCACGGGCACGCCGAGCGCGTTATAAACGAACGCGAAGAACAGGTTTTGCCTGATATTGGACATGGTAGCGCGGCTTAAACGGCGGGCGCGGATAATGCCCAGCAGGTCGCCTTTCACCAGCGTGACGCCTGCGCTTTCCATCGCCACATCCGTACCCGTACCCATCGCGATACCCACATGCGCCTGCGCCAGTGCGGGAGCATCATTTACTCCATCACCAGCCATTGCCACCTTGCGGCCTTTTGCTTGAAGTTCGCGCACGACTTCGCTTTTACGTTCCGGTAGCACTTCCGCTTCTACTTCCTCAATGCCAAGCTGACCGGCAATGGCCAGAGCGGTTACCTTGCTGTCGCCCGTCAGCATGACGATATGCAATCCTTCCGCCTTTAGCTGGTTAAGGGCTTCCGGCGTGGTGTTCTTGATGGGGTCGGCAACGCTGATAACGGCAGCGGGTTTGCCATCAATGGCGGCGTACATGGCCGTCTGTCCTTTGCTGCGCAGTTTCTCTGCCGCCTCGGCAAGGGACGCAGAATCAACGCCAAGCGAAGTCAGCAGGGCTTTATTGCCCAAGGCTACGTCATGCCCATCGAGCATTCCTTTCACGCCTTTGCCTGTCACGGAGGCAAAGCCTTGAATGGAACCAAGGGTGATGCCGCGCTCCTCGGCTCCTTTTACAATGGCGGATGCCAGAGGATGCTCGCTGCTGCGCTCCAGACTGCCAATCAACCACAGCACTTCATTGGTATCAAAGCCAGAAACGGTAACAACCTCCATGAGCTTCGGCTTACCTTCGGTAAGCGTGCCTGTCTTATCGACAATCAGCGTGTCCACCTTTTCCAGGATTTCGAGCGCCTCCGCATTCTTAATCAGCACGCCTGCCTGCGCACCGCGTCCGGTACCTGCGATAATGGACATCGGCGTAGCCAGTCCTAATGCACAGGGGCAGGCGATGATAAGTACGGCAACGGCATTGACGATGGCATAGGCAAGCCGCGGCTCCGGCCCCCATACCCACCATGCAATCGCGGTTAGTACTGCAACCATAACGACTGTAGGAACAAACCATGAAGACACCACGTCGGCCATACGCTGTATGGGGGCGCGGGTGCGCTGCGCCTTCGCCACCATTTCGACAATCTGTGCCAGCATGGTTTCATCGCCCACGCGCTCGGCCCGCATGACCAGGCTGCCCGTGCCGTTGAGCGTCGCCCCGGTGACTTTATCGCCGGGATATTTCTCAACGGGTACGGACTCTCCTGTCAGCATGGACTGGTCAACGCTGCTATGGCCTTCGGTTACTACGCCATCAACGGGAATCTTCTCGCCGGGACGCACGCGCAACAGGTCGCCCTTCTGCACCTGTGAGAGATGCACGTCCTCTTCCTTGCCATCCGCCCGGATGATACGCGCCATTTTTGGGGCGAGGTCGAGCAGTGCACGCATGGCGTTATTGGTCTGTGCGCGGGCGCGTAACTCCAATACTTGCCCAAGAAGCACCAGTGCAGTAATGACCGCTGCCGCCTCGAAATACACATCCAGTGCCATGCCACCGGAGAAGCTGGCTACCTGTTCGGGAAAGAGCGTCAGGATAAGGCTGTAGAAATATGCCACGCCTACGCCCAGCGCGATGAGCGTAAACATATTGAGACTGCGGTTCTGGATGGATTGCACCGCCCGCACGAAGAACGGCCAGCCACCCCACAGTACCACAGGCGTTGCTACCGCAAGCTGTATCCAGCGCGCCAGTGGCATCTCCAGCCAGTGATGCGGGAAGTTGGGAATAAGATGCGCCCCCATCACCAGCACCGCCAGCGGGAAGGCCAGTACGGCCGATACCCAGAAGCGGCGCGTCATATCGACAAGTTCCGGGTCAGGCCCCGACTCCAGCGATATTTTCTCCGGTTCCAGCGCCATCCCGCATTTGGGACAGGTGCCCGGTCCCTTCTGGCGCACCTCCGGGTGCATGGGACAGGTATACATCACATCCTTGTTCGCTTCTTCAACCTTATGAGGAGCCGAAGGCGTATGATGCTGGTGCTTGTGGCAGCTATGTTGCGCGTGAGAATGCATTACTTAGGCTTTTGCTCGTGCTTACGATTACAATGTTCCGAGTATTGATGTCCTCCATATAGCCTCCGTTAATGATGTTGTTCGTGTTCGGAATTGCTGGCAGGTGCCGCTTTCGGCTTTACTACGGATTTCTTCGTTTCCGCTTTTTCCTGCATCATCTTTTCGCACATCATGCCTTTACTGTCCTGCATATTCATGCCAGAGCCGGACATCATGCCTTTGCAACAGCAACCTGCCCCCTCCTTCATCATATCGCCGCCCATGCCCTGACAGCACTTGCAGCCTTCCCTCATCATCTCTTGGCAGCATTTACAGGACACGCCTTCCGTGTGGCCTTGGGGTTGCCCCATTGGTGAGCAGGCAGTGGCGAGAGAGAATGCGGCTAATGCGATAAGTTTTTTCATAACGGCTCCTAATGTTTCGAGGGGTGGCAACAGTCGGCAGTCTTATTTAGGTGTTCGAGGATCGGGCAGGCTTCAATCGGCACATCCCCACCCGGACATTTCTTCACCAAATGCGTCAGCACTTTCTTGATTTCCTTAAGTTCGATGATTTTGCGCTCAGCTTCGGCTATTTTTTCTTCGGTTTGTTTCACCATTTCGGCGCAGGTGGCGGTATCGGAGGCTTTCAGTCTGAGCAAAGATCTGATTTCTTCGAGGGTGAAATTGAGAGCCTTTGCACCGCGTATAAACCGTATGACACCGATAGTTTCGCGGTCATACAGCCGATAGCCTGCCTGGGAGCGGCCCTGCGCCTTCAGCAGTTTCATCCTCTCGTAATAACGCAACGTGTCCGTCGTCACGCCGGTTTCCTCCGCCAATTTTCCAATCCTAAGCTGTGTCATAAAACCTCGCTAGCCTTGTACTCTACACCTTGGAGCATACTCCAAGGTCAAGCACATAGGAATTGATTTTAGTCAAATAGTTAAAAATGATCAGAGATGGCTAAATCCGATCCCCTGCAATCCCCCGATACCGGTTTTTTGCACTGAGTACACCGCCATTGTTCTTATATTCCCCTTCTCCGCAGATTCAGCCAAAGGCTGACCAGCGTGCATCCTATCAGTACCGCCGCCGCGACGAATGCCATCAGCCTATCGGCAATATCGCCGCCGGTGAGCCGCCAGTAAAGATATTCCGGATAGGATGGTGGCAAATACACCTCCCCCAATGCGGCTTTGACCTGCCACTGCCAGTCGGTCAGCAGGCAGTAGCCGAGGTTGCCGACATACAGGCCAAGGGCCAGCCAGGAGAACCAGACAACCGCCAGCACGGCGAGATGCAGCCGGCGCAGGCGCCGCAGCATCCAGCCGGTCATGACAAAGATAATCACCGCCAGATGCATCACATGCAGTAGCCAGTCGAGCGCCGCCAGCGCCTGCGGGTCATCCGGAATGAGGGGAGTGAGCCAGGGCATAACCAGTTTCTTGCGTTACCGCCGTTCTTGCGTTGTCAGATCAAAACTATACATTACAGCTTCTGGACGAGCGCTATAAATCCAATATCGGGAGAATAATCCATGACCACCATCCACCGCATCGAGGCCGGGCCGCGCATGAGCGAGGTTGTGATTCACGGCGACCGGATTTACACCAGCGGCATTGTCGCCGATGCAGCGATGGGAAAATCGGCGCTGGAGCAGACGCAGGACATCTTGCGGCAGATCGACGCGCTGCTGGAACACGCCGGCAGCGACAAGATGCACATTCTCAAGGCCAATATCTGGCTTTCGGACATGGCGACGTTCGAGCAGATGAACCAGGCGTGGGACGCCTGGGTGGTGCCGGGACAGGCGCCCGCCCGGGCGACAGTCGAAGCGAAGCTCGCCGCACCGGGCTATGCCGTCGAGATCATGATTGAGGCCGTACGCTCGAAGCACGCCTAAAGATACTAGAAATGGTAGCTGACGCCCAGCCGGAGGTCATTGGTGGATGGGTCGATGCCCGCTTTTTCCCCGAACCAGGTATGGGCATATTCCAGACGCAGGCCGACATCGCCATAGGCCACCAGCTGCGTGCCGATGCCCAGCTCGAAGCCGTTATACCGTTCCGAATTGCCCGCCGTGGTGAACTCGGTATTGCGATAACCTAGAATGCCGTACGGGTTCAGGCCGAGCGGAGAAGTGACACGGTCAATGACGGAAAGGCCCGGGCGGAATGAAATGCCCCATTCATCCTCTTTTTCCGTAGTCCCCTCCTCACCATTAGAGGCTCCATAGAAGGCTTCAATGGCTCCATTTGCTCCAATGCCGAAGTCGGAGGTTTCATCCACGATCGCACCCAGCCTGTAGCCGGCGAATACGCCGCCATCCCAGCCATCCGGATCGGATCCTCCATCCAGGTCATTCCAGCCATAACCGCCATACACACCGATATACGGCCCAGACAGGCTGGACATCTTGACATCCTTATTTTTTGCCGTTTGGGCTATGGCGGGAAGCGACGCGAAAAGCGTAGCCAGTGCTACGCCAAGCAAAAGACTGTTCTTCGCCTTCATATGCATCTCCTTAACTAGAATGATTCCGAACCGCGTATTCTATGGCACGATCGTCAGGCGCGAACGCACCGCCCGCACATTATCCACCCCGCGGGCGATGGTGACAGCACGATCGGCAATGGCTTCGCTCGGCACGCTGCCGTTAAGCGTCACCACGTTCATGTAGGTATCCACGTCGATGGCCAGCGCGGACACGCGTTCATCGGCCGCCAGACGCGTCTTAATCTTGCCGGTGATGGCGGCATCTTCGGCAATTTGTCCCGCCGTACGCTCGTCTTTCGCGACGTAATAGGCGCCGGCGCCGCCCGCCGCCGTACCCGCCAGAAACCAGCAGCCCGACAGGGATGGCAGCAGAAACAGTACGGCTAATATCTTCGTAGCTCTTCGCATAATCTTCTCCTCGCTTTCTTCGGTCTCATTAAGCGGATTAGCCAATAAAAAATCCATCGTGCTTTCCGGCCATTTCCATAAATTTTTATTTCTTTATGATGCATTTAGATGCGTCTTGGCTCCCGAGCGGCTTATAGTGCGGGCACGTAATTCAAATAGGGGATGTTTATGAGCTATGAGATATTACGCCTGCTGCGCAACATTCTGCTGCGTACGTTCGTCATTGGATTTATCCTCGCCCTGCTGCTCGGGCTGGTCACAATGACCGGCTGGACCACCTGGATGGGTATTGCCAGCAGCTGGTTCCACACCACTCCCGAGACGCTGACGCCAATCGTACTCGAGTTCTTCGTCACGATTCGCTTTTACCTGCTGTTCATCGTGCTCGCCCCCGCGCTGGCTCTCCACTGGACCCTACGCAAAGAACAGAACCGGCGGTAGACGCTTAGAACCGGTACCCCAGGCTCACCGCGCCGAAGACGTTGGGCTTGCTCTGGCCGTGGAAATCTTCAATTGGGATTATCGGGTCGGACAGGAGGACTAAATAATATATATCAATATATTATTAGTTTAATAAAAGCTTCATTATATGAGGCATAATTTTTCCATTATAGTTAGTGGTATGAGTGAAAAACAGGACGATGCCCTTGACCTAAACGACGCGGAAACGCGCAGGATGCTGCACAATCCTGCGGCAACGCGCAATGCAGCGATTAAAGCCGGCATAGGCGCGGGGCTCCTCAGTGGACTGATAGGCGGCATAGAAGCACTGTTCATGATTCCGGAGTTCGTCAGGAAATACAAAAGTGTTGATCCTCAGGGCCAATTCACAGAACGCCTGGCAACGACGGTAAAACAAAACAAACTGCTCACCGGCCTCGTACTTGCACCTGCCATGATTACGGCAGCCGTTGGCACGTGGGGCTTTTTCTCTGCCAGGTCCACCTTGAAGAAAAAAGAAAAAGAACTTTGTGCCCTTGAAAAAAAGGAAGCGCAGACAGCTCCGTCTGTCCTCGCGGAGGAGATAGCGGACACACCGGCAGATACCACGCGGAAAAGTTGGGTCGAGAGAAGCCTATCACCTGCTGCATCCGCAACCATCGGACGGTAGCAATACTCTTCAAAACCGGTACCCCAGACTCACCGCGCCGAATACGTTGGGCTTGCGCTGGCCGTGGAACTCTTCCGAGCGCCAGTTCAGCGTATAACTGAGTTGTGCGCGGCCGTAGGTGAATGCCACGCCCGCGCTGGCGTCGCCGACCAACGGCTTCTTGTCGACGGAGGGACTATCCTCGAACGTATTACCGTCGAGGAAAATGTTGCGTCCGACGGCACGGCCTTCAACTCCGGCAAACAGCATCCAGGAGAGTTCATCATCAGGCACGGAGAAATAGCCGCTCCCCGGCATCGCGGGGCGCACACGCAGCGGCATGCCCTGCCATTTATGGGCTTTCGGCACCAGCTGGAACATCAGACCGGTGCTGGCATAGGTATATATATTTCCTACGGTGGCGCCGACATAGGGAGATGTACGGAAATGCAGCCCAATCAGCTCAGCTTTGTAAGCTTCCGGCCATAACCGCTGCCACGATAGCATCAGCCCAGGTTCGGTTTCCAGCTGGTGGTCCCAGCCGTTTGGATCCGCGGCGCCGATCACGTCATGCACGAATTTCTGCGTCTGCCGCCCGAGCGCCGGCGGCCCGACGATGCCGATCGTCGCCTCCACACTGTCCATATGATTGCCGGAAATGGTGATCAGCCCCATGGTACCGTAGAGAAACGCCGCATAGGGCTGATCCTCGGGATTTTGCTCGCGCGCCTTGATGTCGGTGGGAGAATAGAGATTCTGCCCCAGCGAGTAATAGACCGACGTGGTGGCGTTGATTTCGATAGGCAGGAAGGGATCGAGTGTATGCGCCACCCGCGGCGGTACCGCAGCCGTATCAAACCAACTCAGCCGCACGCCGCTCGTGTAATGGCGGTCGGTGCCGTTCCCCAGCGAATCATTCTCGACGGTCAGGGTGATGAACCGCTCCCGCTTCTCCACCATCCGCTTGCCGAACTCCTGCTCGAAGGTTTCGGCGCGGGCCGCCGTTGCGACACATAGTAAGAAGATGCATGGGAGAATCTGACATTTCATAGGCCCGGTGTAGCCCCATTCACGTAAAAAGGAAATAAGTGCTTTAAAACCGGTTAGCCGTACAGCACTTCCGCCCGGGTGCAGAAGGCGTTAACCATGCGGTCGGTGGCGCGGCCAAACAGCGGGCCGATGAGTTTATCGAGAATACGCGAACGGAACTTGAAATCGAGCGTGAAGTCGATACGGGTTTGGCCGTCTTCCAACGCAGTGAAGCGCCAGCTGTTCGTGAGATATTCGAATGGGCCCCGCACCATCACCACGTCGATCGACTTCGGGAAATTAAGCGTCACGCGCGATACGTAGCTTTCGGTCAAATGCCGGAAGGAAATCACCAGCTCCGCCTCCATCTCCTCCGGCCAGCGCCCCTCCCCCTGCTCCAGCACGCGCAGCACGCGCGCCGCACGGCACCAGGGCAGGAAATCCGGATAGCGCTCGATATCGGCCACCAGCTCGAAAAGCTGCTCGGGCGCGTAAGGCAGGATTTGCTGTTCGGTATGCGACGGCATGACGGCTCTTTACAATACCAGCCGCGTTTTTTCCATGATCCAGATAAAGAGCGCCCACGCGAATATATAAAGATAGCCGAACGGCAGAACCAGCAGCGGATAGACATAAAAGGAGGATGCCTGGAAAATGCCGTTATACAGGTAATCCCCGACGATGACGAAAGGGATATAAACGAAGGGCAGCATCAGGAACTGCTGCGGCATGGTGTCGTGGTCCTCCTGCATGTTCCAGTAGCAGCCCACCGTGATGATAAAGACCGGCAGCGACCAGTTGCCGATCAGGCTGATGAACAGCGGATGGACCCGCAGGCGCGAAAGCAGGTAATACGCCTCCTCATAATGCTTGTACCATAGCGATTCGACAAACCCGGTGTTGAACACCAGCACCCGCAGCACCAGCGGCAGGGCCAGCGCGATGTAATAAAGCCAGGTTTTTGGCATGCTACGCCACCCATGAGGCAATCAGGTAGGCCGCGCCGGCTGCCACCCCACCGATTAATGTCGTCTGCAACGCCGCTTTCAGCAGCTTCTGGCCCGTGTAATAGCCTTTGAAGGCGCCGAAAGCGAACAGCGCCAGCAGGCTGATTCCTGCCGAGATAGGCAACGCCGCCGAGACATGATCGAGCATGATGAACGGCACCAGCGGCACGAACCCGGCCACCGCATACGCTCCGCCGATGATGAGGGGGCTGTGCACCAGCCGGCGCGGGTCGGGCCGCTCCAGCCCCAGCTCGAAGCGCATCATGAAATCCACCCATTTGGCGGGATTCTGGCGGATCGCCGTCACCACCGGCTCCACCTGCGGCTGCGGCACGCCGAATTCCAGCAGTATGTCCTCGACCTCTTTCGCCTCGACGTGCGGCACGCATTCCACTTCACGGAATTCGCGCCGGCGCTCGGACTCGTAGTGGTCCTTCTCCGTGCGCGCGCCGAGATAACCGCCCAGCCCCATCGAGATCGACCCGGCGACGATTTCCGCTACCCCCGCCGTCACGATGATCGCCGTCGACTCCACCGCCCCCGCCAGCCCCGCCGCCAGCGCGAACGGCACCGTCAGCCCGTCCGACATCCCGATCACGAAATCGCGCAGGGACTCGGAAGACTGGACGTGGTGCTCGTGGTGGCGGTGCGGGCTCATGGCTTATTTGTCATTCTGAGGCAAAACCGAAAAATCTATTTTTAGTAGATCCTTCGCTGCGCTCAGGATGACACGTTCCCGCGCCGCTTTCATCTCCGCGAAATCCTCCGCTGCATGATAGCTGGAGCGCGTCAGCGGAGAGCTGGCGACCATCAGGAAGCCCTTGGCCTTGGCCTGGCGGGCGTAGAATTCGAATTCGTCGGGCGTGACGTAGCGTTGCAGCGGCGCGTGCGCCGGGGTCGGCTGCAGGTACTGGCCGATGGTGATGAAATCGACATCGGCGGCGCGCAAATCGTCCATCACCTGCAGCACTTCGTCCTTCTCCTCGCCTAAGCCCACCATCAGGCCGGACTTGGTGAAGATCGACGGGTCGAGCTCCTTCACCGTCTTCAGCAGGTGCAGCGAGTTGAAATAGCGCGCACCCGGCCGAATGGTTTTGTACAGGCGCGGCACGGTTTCGATATTGTGGTTATACACATCCGGCCGCGCTTTCACGACGATGGGAATGCCATGCTCCTTGCGCAGGAAGTCCGGCGTCAGCACTTCAATCGTCGTACCCGGTGCGCGCTTGCGCAGGGCGGCGATGCAATCGGCAAAGTGCTGCGCCCCGCCGTCGGCCAGATCGTCGCGGTCTACCGATGTCACCACGACATGATGCAGCCCGAGCTGCGCCACCGCCTGCGCCAGGTTCTCCGGCTCATGCGGGTTGAGTGCGCCCGGCACGCCGGTCTTGACGTTGCAGAAGGCGCAGGCACGGGTGCAGGTGTCGCCCATGATCATCACCGTGGCGTGCTTCTGGCTCCAGCATTCGCCGATATTGGGGCATGCCGCCTCCTCGCAAACCGTGTTCAGCTTCAGCTTATGGATGATGTCGCGCGTCGCCTTGAACTCCTGCGAGGTCGGCGCCTTGACGCGGATCCATGCCGGCTTTGGCACTTTGTTATTATCTTTCTGGATATTATGTATATCGGCCATACTGCGGTATTCCTAACAAAACCTCTTGTCTTTACAAGCAAAATCATATAGAAATTGCTCTCTTTGCGCAAACTGTAAACATAAAATTCACTAGCTTGCGCCAAGCGCGCCGCTTTTCGAGGACCGCAGCGGAGCGTACGTTTTAGGTACGTGAGCAGCGGAAGTGCAGAAAAGCAAGCAGATTGGCCAAGATAGTGGATTTTACTATAAGGAGTTAAGAATGGCCCGCGTCACTGTCGAAGACTGCGTCCTCCACGTCCCCAACCGCTTCGAGCTGGTGCTGCTGGCATCGCAGCGCGCCAAGCAGATTTCCTCGGGCAACCCGCTGACCGTCGATCGCGACAACGATAAGGACGCGGTGGTCGCCCTGCGTGAGATCGCCGATGAGACCATCTCCCTCGACCAGCTGCAGGAAGGGCTGGTGCAAACCTTCTTCAAGAGACCGATCTCCGACATTGCCGACAAGAAACTGCTGACCAAGGGCGAAGACATTCCGGCCGAGGTCGAAGAAGCCTTCAAGGACGCCGCCCAGAACATCTCCGTGCAGCAGAAACCGGAAGCGGAAGATGGCATGTCCTTCGCCGAAGAGAATATCGAAGCGGAAGATTAATTTCTCGTCATTGCAAGCCAAAGGCGAAGCAATCCAGTAGATCCGCGTCTGCGGATCAATAAATCTATACCGCACCCATGGCGCTTGGACTGGATTGCCGCGTCGGCCTGACGGCCTCCTCGCAATGACGATTTACGCCGCCGCGTCCTGGGTCCCGCTGCTGCGGATCGGCAGGGTGAACGTGAACATCGCGCCGCCTTCAGGCGCGTTCTGCGCCCATATCTTGCCGCCGTGCGCATGAATAATGCCGCGGCAGATGGCCAGCCCCAGCCCGCCGCCCCTCTCACCAGCGGCATGACCCTCGCCGCCGTAGAACTTGTCGAATATTTTCTCCTCCTCGCCAGCGGGAATGCCGGGACCATTATCGGCCACGATAACATGGATGTCCGGCTTGGAAGTCACGGCGGAGATGGTGATGGTGGTACCATCCGGCGTGTATTCGGCGGCATTCTCCAGCAGGTTGATCAGCACCTGCTCGATCAGCAGGCCGTCCATGCGCAATAGCGGCAACCCGTGCTCGATATTGGTCACGACCTTGTGGTGCGCCAGCCGGGTCTCGACGCGCATCAGCGCCGAGCCGATCAGCTCCTCGATGAAATACAGCTCCTTGTTGAGCTTGACCGAGCCCGACTCCAGGCTGGATACGTCGAGCAGGTTGGTGACCATGCGGGCCAGCCGCGCGCCTTCCTCGTGGATCGAGCGCAGCAGCTCGGTCTTATATTCTTCCGTAATCTTGTTGCTTTCCAGAAGCAGCGTGCTGGCGGCGCCGGTAATGGCGGCCAGCGGCGTGCGCAGGTCGTGCGACACGGAAGACAGCAGGATATTACGCAACTTCTCGCTTTCCGCTTCGATCGTGGTTTTCTCCACCATCTCGGCCGCCTCGGCGCGCTCGATCGCCGAGGCGGTAATGGAAGCCAGCGCCTCCAGCAGCTCGACATCGTCGGTGGCATAACTCGGTGAGTCGTCATCATGCGGCATAACGCCGATCACACCGACCACGCCGGTCGATCCGACCATAGGAACATATAACGCCCGCGCCGACGGAAGCGTGTCGGTGCCAAGCCCCGCATTCTGCCTGTGGGTGAAGGCCCAGTTGGCAACGCTCTCCTCGCGCACGGGATCAACTCCGCGTGCCTCGGTCTCGGTTTCGGCGACCACGGTCTGCAGGTGTCCCTTGCCGTCCGGCAGCCAGATGAACACGTCACCTTCCATGATGTCGGCAATATGCTGCGAGGCGATCTGCGCCAGCGCGATCTTGCCACGCCCAGCCGTCAGTTCGCGGCTCATGCCGAACAGCGATGAGGTATTTTTTTCCCGCTTGCGCGCCGAAATGGTCTGCATGCGCAGCCGTGAAGTCTGGGTACCGATGATGACGCCGGTGATGAGCAGCACCAGGAATGTCACAAAATGCTGTTCGTCTACCACTTTGAAGGAATAATAGGGATAAACGAAAAAGAAGTTGATGCACAATACGGACAGCAGCGTGGCCAGCAGCGACGGGCCGCGGCCATAGCGCAGGGCAACACTGACCGTAATGATCAGGTAGGGCATCACCATGTTGAGCGGCTCGACGAACGGGCGCAGCGGCATCATGAGCAGCGTGCACAACAGCACCATGAGCGGCACCATCACGTAATTCTGCCAAGGCGATGAGGTTTTCCAGAACGGTGAAGTAAAGCTTTTCCGATCCTGGCCCTCGCCGGTCACCACATATACGTCGATATCGCCGGAGCCGCGGATCAGCTGATCGGCGAGCGTTCCCCACAGAATCTCCTGCCAGCGTGGCTTGAATGCCTTGCCCACGATAATCTTGGTCATGCCGTTGGCGCGGGCATAGTTCAGGATATCCTCATGCGCCTTCTGGCCCTGTACGACTTCGGTCTTGGCCCCCATGCGCTCGGCCAGGCGCAGCGTGCGCTCTACTGCCGCCTGCCCTTCCTGGCTCAGTCGGTAATGCCGCTCGTTTTCAATATAGATTACTGTCCACGGCGCCTTGAGCCCCCCCGCCATTCGTTTGGCGACGCGCACCAGCCGGGCCGACAGCGCATCGGGGCCGATACAGACCAGGATACGGTCAACACCGGACCAGCCCTGCGTTCCGCCGCTCCTGGTCTTGTAGACATCCATCAGCGCGTCGACGCGCTCGGCGGTGCGTCTGAGCGCCAGCTCGCGCAGCGCAATCAGGTTGCTCTTTTTGAAGAAGTTCTGCGCCGCCCGCTTTTTGGCTTCCGGGGCGATATATACCTTGCCTTCGCGCAGGCGCTTCAGCAGCTCTTCCGATGGAATGTCGACCAGTGAGATTTCATCCGCCGTGTCGAATATCTCGTCCGGCACCGTCTCCTTCACCCAGACACCGGTGATGCGGGCCACCACGTCGTTAAGGCTTTCCAGATGCTGCACGTTGATCGTCGTATAGACATCGATGCCGGCGTCGAGCAGCTCGCCCACATCCTGCCAGCGCTTGGGATGGCGCGAGCCCGGTGCGTTGGTGTGCGCCAACTCGTCGAGCAAGATCAGCTCAGGCTTGCGGGCCAGCGCGGCATCGATATCGAACTCCTTGATCAGCGTGCCGCGATACTGCACCTCGCGGTGCGGCAGGATGGTCAATCCTTCGAGCAGCTTCTTGGTTTCCTCGCGCCCGTGCGTCTCGACCAGCCCGACGACGACATCCACCCCCTCTTCCATGCGTGACCGCCCGGACGACAGCATGGCATAAGTCTTGCCGACGCCGGCACAGGCACCGAAGAAAATCTTGAGCTTGCCGCGCGTACTTTCCTCCGCCCGCGCTTCGCTCTCCTCAGCGGCAATGCGTGACAATAGCTCGTCAGGATCAGGGCGTTCTTTGTCTGGCATAGGAACTAGGGGGTCCGGGGTCAGGAATCAGAGTTCAGGTAAGTAATAACAGAAAATCAACTAACTGCAAAATCTTACTTCTTTTCCCGACCTCTGGTTCCCGACCTCCGACCCCTCACTTCTTATCAAGCGCCAGGTTCAGTTCCAGCACGTTCACGTAAGGCTCCCCAAAAGCGGGTGTTAGGGTGAATTCGGCGATGAGAGACCGTACCACGGTTTCATCCATGCGCCGTGCGCGTGCGACACGACTGACCTGGTAATCAGCGGCCGGAAGGCTGATATGCGGATCCAGCCCGCTGGCTGAGGCAGTCACCAGATCGACCGGGATAAGCGCAGTATTCTGCGGATCAGCTTTCTGTAATGCCACAACACGGGCCTCTATAGCCTCATAGAATGCCGGATTGGTTACCGCCAGGTTGGAGCCGCCCGAGGCGGCGGCATTGTAGGGCGGAGTAGTGGCCGAGGGACGGCTCCAGAAATATCTCGGGCTGGAAAACTGCTGGCCCAGCAGCGATGACCCTACTACTCTGCCGCCCCGTTCGATCAGGCTGCCATTGGCTTTTTCCTGAAAAAGCAGCTGGGCAAAGGCGGTGACAACCAGCGGATAAACCAATCCGAGCAGCAGGGTGAAGAACCCCACCAATGTCACAGCGGCGCGGAGATGCTGCATCATACAAGCCCCAACAACAGTAAGATGACGTCGATAAGCTTGATGCCGATGAACGGCACGATCAGCCCCCCTACCCCGTACACCAGCAGGTTGCTGCGCAGCAGCGCCACCGCACCGACCGGGCGGTAAGCCACGCCGCGCAGCGCCAGCGGAATCAGCGCGACGATAATGAGGGCGTTGAAGATCACCGCCGACAGCATCGCCGACAGCGGCGAGCTCAGGTGCATGATGTTGAGCCGGCCCAGCTCCGGATAGGTAGTGACGAAGGCAGCGGGGATGATGGCGAAATATTTCGCCAGATCGTTGGCGATGGAAAACGTGGTCAGCGAGCCGCGCGTCATCAGCAGCTGCTTGCCAATCTTTACGATCTCGATCAGCTTGGTCGGATCGGAATCGAGATCCACCATGTTGCCGGCTTCCTTGGCGGCCTGCGTGCCGGAGTTCATCACCACTGCCACATCGGACTGCGCCAGCGCCGGCGCGTCATTGGTGCCATCGCCCACCATGGCGACCAGCTCGCCCCCCGCCTGCATCTTGCGGATCAGCTTGAGCTTGGCTTCCGGTGTCGCCTGCGCCAGATAGTCATCCACGCCCGCCTCAGCGGCGATGGCAGCTGCCGTCATCGGGTTGTCACCGGTAATCATGACGCTCTTGATACCCATCTTCCGCAGGTCGGCCAGCCGTTCCTTGATGCCGATCTTGACGACATCCTTCAGCGCGATCATGCCGAGCGCCCGCGCGCCGTCGGCCACCACCAGCGGCGTACCGCCCGTGCGTCCCACGTCGTCCACCTTGCGGCGCACATCATCGGGAACGGTCGAGCCCAGCGCCTTGAGATGTGCCTCGATGGCATCCGGCGCGCCTTTAAGCACCTGGCGCTCGCCGATCTGAATCCCCGAGAAGCGTGTCTCCGCCGAAAACGCGATAAACCGGCTGCCTTCCGGCTGGGCCATACCATCTGGCACGTGATACTTAGACACTGCAAGCGCGACGACGCTCTTGCCCTCGGGTGTCGCGTCGGCCAGCGACGATAGCTGCGCCGCTTCGGCGAGTTCCTCCATGGTTACCCCCGCCGCCGGGAAGAATTCCTTGGCCTGCCGGTTGCCGTGGGTAATGGTGCCGGTCTTGTCAAGCAGAACAACATTGACATCGCCCGCTGCCTCTACCGCCCGTCCCGAGGAAGCGATGACATTCACCGCCAGCAGGCGGTTCATGCCGGCGATACCGATGGCCGACAATAGTCCGCCGATAGTGCTGGGGGACAGGCACACCAGCAGCGTCACCAATACCAGCAGCCCGAGCGGCTGTGTGCCGCCGCCATACTGCGCGCTGAACAGGGTCATCGGCATGAGCGCCACGACCACGATCAGGAAAATGAGAGTAAAGGCAACCAACAGGATGAACAGCGCGGTCTCGTTGGGGGTTTTCTGCCGCCGGGCACCCTCGACCAATGATACCATGCGGTCGATGAAACTTTCCCCCACGTTGACCGTTGTGCGGACCACCAACCAATCGGACAACACCCGCGTGCCGCCGGTAACGGCATCGCTGTCGCCCCCGCTTTCGCGAATGACCGGCGCGCTCTCCCCGGTGATGGCGCTTTCATCAACTGAGGCGATGCCATCTATTACCTGTCCATCGGCAGGAATGAAGTCACCAGCCTCGACCAACACCAGATCATCTTTTCTTAGAAATGCCGCTGACACTATCTGGTAATCCTCCCGGTTCCCGGCATGGCGCAGCCGCTTGGCATTGACCTCCTTTCGCAATGCACGCAGCGCCTCTGCCTGCGCCCGGCCGCGCCCTTCGGCAATGCTTTCGGCAAAATTAGCGAACAGCACGGTAAACCACAGCCACACCGCGATCGACAGGGTAAACCAGTGCGGCGCGCGCTGCACGCTGTGGCCTACTACCGCCTCGTATGCCCAGATACCGGTGGCAAGCACGGCGCCGATATAGACAATGAACAGGACCGGATTGCGCAGCTGCATAACCGGCGACAGCTTACGAAAAGCATTCAGCGTCGACTGCATCAGATTGGAAACTGCTATGCCATGTTTGTGCTTTGACATGTAGCTTTCATCCTGTGCCTGGTAGCTCGAAATAGGTAGGGTCGTGCAAGTGCAGATGATCGACGATCGGGCCGAGCGCCATGGCCGGCAGGTAGGTTAGAACGTCGACCAGCAGTATGGTGACCACCAGCATGATGGTGAACAGCGGAGTATGGGTTGGCAGGGTGCCGGCATTCTCCGGTGTCTTGTTCTTAGCCGCCAGTGACCCGGCCAGCAGAAGCAGCAGTACCAGGAGGCCAAAGCGATAAATTGCCATACAGACTCCGAGCAGAATGTTATAAAAGGGGGTATTGGCGTTCAGACCGGCAAAGGCGCTGCCGTTATTGTTGCCTGCGGAGGAAACCGCGTACATCACCTCGGTGAAACCGTGCGGTCCCGGGTTGAGGATGCCGGCCCGGCCCGCTTCGGTGGAGAGAGCAAGGGCGGTGCCCATCAGTACGCAGACTTCGGGAATAATGACGCATAGAGCCGCTATCTTGACCTCAAGGCTTCCTAACTTGTTGCCGAGATATTCGGGCGTCCGGCCCACCATCAGTCCACCGATGAACACGGTGATGATAACGTATATAAACATACCGTGAATGCCGGTACCCACGCCACCGAATACCACTTCGCCGAACTGGATGAACATCAGCGATATCATGCCGGAAAGGGGAAAAAAAGAATCATGCATCGAATTGACCGACCCGTTGGAGGTCGCCGTCGCTGCCACTGCCCACAGCGCTGAGGACGCAGCGCCGATGCGCACTTCCTTGCCCTCCATGTTTCCGGCCGATTGTTCGATCCCCGGCAGCATCCGCGGATTACCTCCGCTTTCCTCTTCGACTGCCAGCAGCGCCATTGGCACGAAGATAATGGTCATTGCGGCAAGCAGTCCCCACCCCTGTCGCCGGTCCTTTACCATGACGCCAAACGTATACACCAGCGCAGCCGGGATGAGCAGGATGGATATCAGTTGCAGCAGGTTGGAAAAGAGTGTTGGGTTTTCGTAAGGGTGGGCCGCGTTGGCATTGAAGAACCCGCCGCCGCTGCTGCCCAGCATCTTGATCGCTACCTGCGACGCCACCGGGCCAACGGCAATCCGCTCCTCACTCTCCAGCCCCTGCGTTGCGAATCCTGCTTCCAGAGGCTGATATGGCACATAGCCGCTCAGCGTTTGCACCACCCCCTGTGACGCCAGCAGCACGGCAAACAGCAGCGCCATCGGCAACAGGATGTAAAGGATGCCGCGCACCACATCGACATAGGGATTACCGATCGTCTCCGCCTGCTTGCGGCCGAAAGCCCGGAACATCGCCACCGCCACGGCCATTCCGGTGGCTGCCGCAAGAAAATTCTGCACCGTGCAGCCCGCCATCTGCGACAGATAGCTCATCTGCGCCTCACCGCTGTAGCTCTGCCAATCGGTATTGCTGATAAACGCCATGGCGGCATTGAAAGCGAGGTCCGGCGAAAAGCCCGGGTAGCCCTGCGGGTTCAGCGGCAGCACACCCTGAGCCGAAAAAATGATGAACAGCAGCAACGACCCGAGCAACCCCAGCGCCAGCACCGCCATCGCGTAGCCGCGCCAGCCGCTCTCGACGTGCGGGTTGATGCCGCACAACCAGTAAATCAGATCCTCCAGCCAGCCAAGCGGGCCTTCCAGCCAGACCGGCTCGTCCTCATAGACCCGCGCCATGTATAGTCCGAGCGGCTTGATGAAGGCCGCGACGATCCCCAGGCACAAGAGTATATACATCCATGAGGGCATGATTTAGTCAGGGAAAAAGTTCCGGCTTGAGTAATGCCAGCAGAAGATACACGAAGAGAAAAAAGGCAATTGCGCCGAACAGCAGGTAAAGCATCAGCATAGGGCGCACTATAGAAGGATGCGAAGGCAAGTCAACGCTGGCCGTCACACTCTTGTTGCAACCCTGCCATTACCAGGGAATGGGTTTGCGGTCGCGGAAGAAGCCGCCGGTGGCCTTGCCACCCTGGCCGATGGCCAGCCAGACGATCGTGTCGGCGCCCTGGTCCGGCGTGCGGGTGGCGCCGCTGCCGCCCATGTCGGTTTTCACCCAGCCGGGGCAGATGGAGTTCACCCGGATGCGCAGCGGTGCCAGCTCGCTGGCCAGGATGCGCGTAACGGCATTAAGGGCCGTTTTGGAGATGCGGTAGGCAGCCGAGCCGCCGTTCATATCGGAGAGCTGCCCCATGCCGCTCGATACGTTCACCACCTCCGCCTCGCCCGCCTTCTTCAGCAGCGGCAGCACGGCGCGCGTCATCAGCAGCGCCCCGAGCGTATTGGTTTGGAAGGTCTCGATGATCACTTCCGGCTCGATGGCAAGCGGTGACACCTTGTCGTCAAGAAACACGCCCGCATTGTTCACCAGCGCGTCGAGATGGTTGGCCCTGCCGGCCAGCTCGCCGGCCGCCGCCTCGACACTCACCGGATCGGCGACATCGACCACCAGCAGCTCGACCTGCGGATATCCGGCCTCATGCAGCTGCACCACCGCCGCCTCGCCGCGCTCACCGTCGCGGCTGCCCAGGAACACGCGGAACCCCTGCTCCGCCAGCTGCCGGCACACCGCAAAGCCAATACCCTTGTTCCCACCTGTGACAAGCGCGGTTTTCATAAGGCCTCCTCTTAGAGCGATAGCTCCGAAGTAAGAAAGAATGAGTAAGGATTCAAGTGGATTCCTTTACCGTTCCTTTGTTCTGCGTTGCTCCATCATCTGGGGATCGAGGTCGGGATGCTGGCGGAAAAATTTCGTATAACCAATCACATTGGGCTCCCGCAGTTCCAGCGACCAGGCTTGGCGCTTTTCCGGCGTATCGATCAGTGAAAAGCTATCCTGCACCGGATGCAGGCTGCGCCGCTTCACCATCTCGGCCACCTGCAGGGCAGCATTTACCGCGTAGGTAGCCTTGGTCGGGCAGAGGGTGAAGAGCCCATGCTTTTCTTCTTTTGTCAGGGGCTGAGGTGATGGTTCCCGCAAATGCTCTAAAAGAATATCCAGTATTTCCCCCACGGACATCACATCCGGAAGCTCCTCAGCCATCTCATGCCGCCGTTTATAAATATCCTGTTGGAAGTTCAGCGTATCCCGCATGATGATATGGGGATGAGCGGCCTCCTTCAGAAAGGGGAAGCGCTTCTGCAGGTGCTTAAGGTAGCGCTCCGTCCACGCCCTGCGCCTTCCCGGAGCGATGTAATCCCAGTCGGCAGGCAGGGAGGGCTGATCGGCGGTCAGCTCAATCTCCCGACGATACGCGCCCTCGTTTGTCGGCAGATAGCACACGGCGGTTTTATCGTTGTAACGGGAGAACATGCCGCCATGCCTGCCCAGCATGACAAAAGCCGACGGCGGCATGCGCGTCAGCGGCAGGTCGATCAGCAGCATGCCGCGCTGATACACTATTATTTTCTTTCCTTCAGCAGGCTTGCCCAGCATTTCCGGCAGCATATGCGGACTGTCTCGCCAGCCTGCCGCCACCACTTGGTCCGCCTTGACGGTCTTACCTTCCTCGTTCGTTTCCAAATATATCTCGAAGTGCTTATCCTTTTTGAGAATACCGTGCTTCTGGACGCGGTGACCGGTCAGCACGGTAATACTGCCTTTCTTCTGCTCCTCCTCCAGCGCCGCCTGGATCATGGCCAGGCATTTCGGCACGTTGAAGCCGATCTCCCTGGTCTGGATGCCACCGACGATGCCCGGGAAATCGGCGAATTCCTTTCCTGTCAGAATACGGAAGAAGCTGCCCGGCCTGGGCGAGCCGAACAGCTGGCGACCGGTCGTTTCCGCGTTCCAGCCATATGCATTGCCCACGCGGTGAAACATATTTTCGTAGCCCCGGCGGATATTCTCATACGCACGTATCTGTTTTTCAAACGTCAGGGTTGTCGCCTGATCGGCATCCGGATGCAGCCCTTCGGCATGAGTTTCCTGGGCGATCAGGAACTTCATCGGCTCTTCGTTCGTATAGATATTATGCGGCATCAGCAGCCGCCACATCACGGCGCCCTGCAGGCAGTCCAGCGCCGTCTGTGGGTCGAGCGGGTATTCGCCGCCCAGGTGCAGCCGCGAGGCAATCAGGCTCGCGCCGTTGAGCAGCGTGTCCTGCGCTTCGATCAGCGTCACATGGAACCGCGGATCCTTGGCGAGCATTAGAGCCGCCAGACAGCCGCCAAGGCCACCTCCAGCAATTGCTATTTCTTTTTTTGCTTTTATTTCAGTCACATTTCTAATTCCATTGAATGGACGGACAGCATGTGTAGAGAGTAATTGTTAATAATTTATTAACAAAAACGGATTTTTTGAATATAAAAGCGATATTCTCGAAACGGCACAGAAAGGGCGCCGTTGCCGCGTAAATACAATCGGCAATTATGGTCGGGGCGAGAGGATTTGAACCTCCGACCCCCAGTCCCCCAGACTGGTGCGCTAACCGGGCTGCGCTACGCCCCGACACAATCACAACCGTTTTTCAAGCGCCCGGTTATGTTATACAATCCGCTCGGCAATGCCTCGCGGTGGGGCTGCGCTATGCCCCCGGCATACCCTTGCATGCGGATAAGACCGCAATAATGCAGGGTCACAAGAATTAGTGAGATTTTGCTGTGCTGGCAAGCCTTTTAGGGCAAAACAATATCGCTTTGCGCCAGCTGCGCCTGTAAATCCTCTTTCAGCCGTGCCAGGCCCTCGAAATCCATGGCTTCCAGGCGGGCGACCAGCATCGGCTGGGTATTGGAGGCGCGCAGCAGCCACCAGCCACCTTCCTTAGTAACCCGCACTCCGTCCACGTCGCTGAATTCGGCTCCCATCCGCTCCAGCCGCTCCCTGACCTCTTCGATGACCTTGAATTTGCGCGCCTCGTCGCACGGGAAGCGAATCTCCGGCGTGTTGACCCGCTGCGGCAGCCGGGAACGCAGCCGGGAGAGCGAGCTGGCCGAACGCGACAGCAGCGAAAGCAGCCGTACCGCCGCATACAGCGCATCGTCATACCCGTAATACCTGTCGGCGAAGAATATGTGCCCGCTCATCTCCCCGGCCAGCGGCGCGCCCGTTTCAGCCATCTTGGCCTTGATCAGCGAGTGGCCGGTCTTCCACATCAGAGGTTTGCCCCCCAGCCTCGCCACTTCCGCAAACAGCGCCCCGCTCGCCTTGACGTCGGCAATGACGGTGGCGCCGGGCTTCTCGCGCAGCACATCCGCCGCATACAGCATCAGCAGCTGGTCGCCCCAGAGAATCTCCCCCTCGTTATCGACCACCCCGATGCGGTCGCCGTCGCCGTCGAAAGCGATACCCGCATCCAGCTTGCGCCGCCGGACCTCTTCGATCAGCTGCCGCAGATTCTCGGGCTCGGTCGGATCGGGATGATGGGCGGGGAAATTGCCGTCGATCTTGGCGTTCAGCGCCACATGTTTGCCCGGCAGCCGCTGGCACAGCGCCGACATGATCTCGCCGGTGGCGCCATTCCCCGCATCCCAGGCAATGTTGAGGGGCGCCGATCCGTCATAGGCTTTCAGCAGCGTCTGAACATAGTCCGCCCGCACGTCGCGCTGCTCCACTCTTCCCGCTCCGCTCACATACCCGCCGCCAAGCGCGATGTCGCGCAACGACTGGATGTCGGCGCCGTAAAACGCCCTGCCTCCGAGCACGAACTTGAAGCCGTTATGGGTGGGGGGATTATGCGAGCCGGTCACCATGACGGCACCAGTGGCCTTGCCGGTGTGGGCGGCGAAATACAGTATCGGCGTCGGGCCGAGGCCGATATCGATAACCGTTAAACCCGAATCGGCAATGGCGCGGCAGACAACTTCATGCAGCGCAGGAGAGCTTAACCGCCCATCCCGCCCGACGCAGATACTGCCCTGCGGATCGAGCGCGGCCGCCCTGGCGGCGAAGGCACGCGCGATGGCATAGGCATCGTCTTCGGTTAGCGTATCGCCGGCGATGCCGCGAATGTCGTATTCGCGGAAGATGAGGGGATTCAGCGCCATACACAGGGAGTCCAATTCGCTATGCTGAGCAAAATGCGCAGGCTTTTGAGAACCGCAGCGCAGCGTACATTTGGAGTACGTGAGCAGCGGAAGCGCAAAAAGCCAAGCAAGTTTGCCAGCATAGTAGAATTGCTATTGTTGCACGGGAGCGGTGGTAAGAGGCACCGGCCCGCCGACGTTATGCAGCCGGGCGGAGGAAACCCGCCGCTGCTCGGCCAGCTGCACGGTGATCTGCTTGGCCTTCTTCGGGTCCATCGACGCCAGGATCGGCGCTGCCTTCTTCTCCGACATCTTGTCGATGACCAGCAGCAGGATCGGCATCTCCACCTCGTCGAAGATGCGCGCCGCGTCGCCGGGTTTCATGCTCTCGTAAATCTTCACGAGGCTCCTGATCTTCGCATCCTCCTTCTCATTATATTGGGCCAGCAGCTCGCCGACCTCCTTCTTCATGGCGTCGATCTGCTCGATCTTCTCGTTGATGCGCTTCTCGGTGGCGTCCAGCGCCGCCTCCTTGATCTGGATATTTTCTGCCCAGTGATCCAGTTCCTCGCGACGGCGCGACAGGTTTTCCAGCAACTCCACCTCGACCGTGGTGAAGCGGCGGTCCACGGTTTCACCCGGATCTTCCACCACTCCGCCTTTTTTCTTGGTAAGGTTCTTTTTGTCTTCCTCCTGCCTAGCTTTGAGTTCCTCGGCCGTTTCCTTCACCTTTTCCGCTTTCTTCTCTTCTCCTTCGGCTGGTTTTTCTTCGGCTTTCTCGTCGGGCTTCTTTTCTGCTGTTTCAGCGGCCTTATCACTGAACCGTTCGCTTAGTTTTTCGGGCACCTTCTCATCGGTCTTTTTCTCTTCCTTCTTCGGTTCCTCGGCAGGCTTGGACTCCTCGGACTGCGCTCCCACTTCTGAAATCAGCAGCCGGTTGGACAGTGCCTGCGTACCCTGCAGCACATCGACCACCTTGACGCCGAGGAAGAGCACAGCAACGGTGATGGTAACGGGAATCAGACGCAGGCGCATCAGCCTTTCACTCCGGCTTTAATCATGTCGAGCAACTCCTGCTCGGCCTTGGAACGGGCCCGCGTGGGCTGTCGCTCGCGTGGAAACGGAGGAACGGGCAGTTCCTCTTCCCCGCCAAGCAACGTCCGGTTGCGGCCGACGACGCGTTCCAGCACCGCCTCCAGCGACGCTGCCATCTTCTCGCGATTGCTGACGGTCTTGGCCAGCGGCGGCGGATTGACCGGCTTCTCGGCGGGAGCGGATTCTTCAGGCGCTTCCGCTTCCGCTGCCGCCTCTCCTTCTGCGACGCGCGCGCGCGCGCGGCTGACCGCGAAGTTGGCTTCCAGCTGGCTGGCAAGCTTGTTGCCGCGCTCGATCATGAATGCCATGTCGTCGAGCAGGTAGTTGGCCTTCTCGATGCGGAACTGGATATTCTCTCCGATCTTTTTGCTGGCCGTCTGCAGCGCGATGATGCTCTCCGAGGCGCGCTGCGTCGATTCGTCAAAATGCTTCAGAAGCTGCGCCAGCTCCGATTTGCTGTCCTGCAGGATGCGGATGCGGCGGTTCAGCACCCAGCAATAGCCGATCGTCACCGCCAGCAGCACAATGATCAGGATATTCATCATCAGGCTGGCAACGGCGCCGGTCATATCGGATCCTTTGCCTTGCGTTTGACTGCTTCATTGAGTGCGATGGCAATATGATCTCCCACCCGCCCCAGCGCGCCGGTGGTGACCGGGATACCGCCGCAACGCAGCGTCACATCGTCATCGGGGGTACAGTCGAGCAGCATGGTCGAGCCTACGTTGAATGACATGACATCCTTGAGCGTCACCATTTTTTCCTTTAAGACCGCCTCGATCTCGATATTGGTGCTGCGCAGCTCCTTGCCGAGATGCTTCTCCCATACGGTGTCCTGCCCGAAATTCTCACCCATGAACATCTGCAGGAGCAGGTCACGGATGGGCTCCAGCGTCGTATGCGGCAGCAGCACTTCGATCATGCCGCCGCGGTCCTCGACCATGTCGACGCGGAAGCGCACCAGCAGCGCCGGGTTACCGGGACGGGTGATGGTGGCGAAGCGCGGGTTGCTCTCCAGCCGCTCGAAATGGAAGGTGGCAGGCGACAGCGGCTCGAAGGCGCTGCTCATGTCGGCCAGCACGATATCGACCATGCGCTTGACGATCTCCTGTTCGATCGTGGTGTAGGGGCGGCCTTCGACGCGCACTGGGCGGTTCGACTTGCGGCCGCCGAGCAGAATATCCACCATCGAATAGATCTGCGAGCTGTCGACGGTCACCAGCCCGAAATTCTCCCACTCCACGGCGCGAAACACCACGAGCAGCGCCGGCAGGGGAATCGAATTCAGGTAATCATCGAAGCGAATGGACACCATCGAATCGAGGCTGACATCGACGTTCTCCGAGGTGAAGTTGCGCAGGCTGGTCGACAATGAGCGCACCAGCCGGTCGAACACCACCTCGAGCATCGGCAGCTTTTCATACGCCGTCATCGACTTGTCGAGGATGGCGAAGATGCCGTCGGCGCGCTGCTCGCCGCCTTCCTTCTGGGTATCGAAGCCGAGCAGCGTGTCGATCTCGTTCTGGTTCAGGACGCGCTGTTCGCCTTCGGCGGGCGCACCGGCAGCGGCAGGCTCGGCGGGTTTGGCGGCGTCTGGTGTCGGTTCGTCGGCCATAAAACTTCTACTTCAAGAGGTTATAGCATAATCACATGGCCGGTACAAGCGCACGTGCTCACGCACATCTTTTCTATGGCAAAACCTATGCCAAGTAGAAGATTACGGCAAGCTTATTGAACGATGATTTCCTTGAACAGCACATCGTTGATCTTGACCGGCGCCAGTGCCTTGTTGGCACGCAGCAGCAGTTCCTCGCGCAGTCGCTGGATGCCGGCCGAGCCGGACAGGTCGCTGGCACGCAGCTCGCGCAGGTAGGTGTTGCAGGCGTCCAGCAGGCGCGGCAGGTTGGCCTCGATCAGCGACACGTCGCCGGGCCGCGCCACTTCGAGAATGACGGTCGTTTTCAGGAAGCTGGTGGTCTTGCCGCCGGTATTGAGGTTGACCAGAAATTCCGGCAGCGTGTAGAAAACCGGTTTCTGAATCGGCTTGCCGTCGGCGTCGAGCATCATGGTTTCCTCGTCGATCGCTTCGCCGCCGAGCATACCGGAAAAATACAGGCCCGCACCGCCGCCCGCTAGAATGACGACCAGCGCCGCCACGCCGATGATAATGATCTTCTTCTTGCTTTTTTTAGGCGCGCCTTCTTCGCCTTCGGCGCCTTCTTCACCCTCTGCGCCTTCCGCCGGCTCCTTTTCCTTATCGTCCGCCTTGCCTTCTTCCTTTTCCTCGGCCTCGGCTTCTTTGTCCTTTTTCGCCATATCCCTGTTCCTGCAGTAACTGAGCGTTCAGCCGCTTCCCTTATAGGAAGCCTGCCAGGCAGGCGCAAGCGCCTGATACCCCTCTCCGTTATACCGGTGAGTTATGAAATATTGGTAAAGGGCCGGTTTGGCACAGTTTGTGCTTATAGACGGGCAGCATGAATAAGGACGTCCAAACCTATGGATAACAGTATCTATATCGCCGTTTCTCGCCAGCTGGCGCTGTTCCGCGACTTGGAGGCCACGGCCAATAACATCGCCAACACCAACACGGTGGGATACGGCTCGGAGCATATCCTGTTCGACTCTTACCTGACCAAAGACGTCAACCAGGGCGAGCGCAACGACATGGCCTTCGCCAACCCGGCCTACAGCTACCGCAACCTCGCCACCGGCTCGATGGCCGTCACCGGCAACGACCTCGACATGGCGATCCAGGGCGAAGGGTATTTCCAGGTACAGACGCCGCTTGGCATCCGCTACACCCGCGCTGGCAATTTCCAGCGCTCCGGCGAAGGCATACTGATCACGCCTGATGGCCATCCCGTGCTCGACGCCTCCGGCCAGATCATTCAGTTCCCCGAGGACACCCAGACCATTACCGTCGGTGAACTGGGCAATATCAAAGCCAACGGCGAGGACTTCGCCAATCTGGGCATCGTCATGTTCGAGAACCCGCAGCTGCTTGAGCGGCTGGGCAGCAAATTATATGCGAGCGAAGTGGCGCCGCTGCCGGCAGAGGGCGTCCGTGTGCTTCAGGGCACGCTGGAAGGCTCGAACGTGCAGCCGGTGCTCGAGATGACGCATATGATCGAGGTGTCGCGCAGCGTTGAGAGCACGGCGCAGCTGATTGCCAGTATTTACGACCTGGAGCGCAAGGCGGCCACCGCCTGGGCGAAGCCGGCGCAATGAAGAATAAGGAGTAAGAGCGTATGAGGTCATTGGATATCGCCGCCACCGGCATGCAGGCCCAGCAGCTGTATGTCGACGTCACGTCCCAGAACCTGGCCAACATCAACACCACCGCCTATAAATTACAGCGGCCCGAGTTCCAGGACCTGCTGTACCAGACGCAACGCGGCGTCGGCACCAATTCGTCCGACAATGGCACCATCGTACCGACCGGCATCCAGCTCGGCCTCGGCGTGCGCACCGCCGCCATCGGCCGCAACACCAGCCAAGGCACACTGGAATCCACCTCCGGCGCGCTCGACGTCGCCATTCAGGGGCGCGGCTATTTCCAGGTCACCATGCCCGATGGCTCGACCGCCTACACGCGCGACGGCAGCTTCCAGATCAGTCCCGACGGCAGCATCGTTACCAATGACGGCTTCGATGTGACGCCAACCATCACCATTCCTCAGAATGCCACCGCCATCAGCATCAACCAGTCCGGCGAAGTGTTCGCCACCATCCCGGCGCAGACGGCGCCGCAGCTGCTCGGCCAGATCCAGATGGTCAATTTCATCAACGAGGCGGGCCTGCAGGCGCTCGGCAACAACTTGCTGGCGGAAACTGCCGCCTCCGGCTCGCCGCTGACCGGCACACCGGGCCTGGACGGCTTCGGCACCATCCTGCAGGGATTCCTCGAAAGCTCGAACGTCAACCCGGTAACGGAGTTGACCAACCTGATCAAGGCGCAGCGCGTCTATGAAATGAACAGCAAAATCGTCAGCAAGACTGACGAGATGCTGCAATCCCTGAACCAAAGCGTGTAATCCATGGCACGGTACATCCGATATAACCTTCCGCGATTCTTCCACATCTGGAACGTAGAGGAAAAACCTTCGGGCGTCCGCAATGACGCCTATCCCTCTCCCTATCGGCCTTCGCCACTGGTATGGCTGGGGGTGATGTGGACGGCGTTCCTTGTCCTGCTCACCGCACCCGTTTTCGCCATGCCGGTGACCGGCATGTTCAAAACCCCGAGCATGGAGGCCAGGAAACCGTTCCAGCTTACCCGCGAGGAAGCCGAGAAAGTGGTGGGCGAAGCGCTGACCAGCCGGGGCGTCGGCGCCAAGGTGCTGGCCAGCATCACCAGTCAGCGCAGCGAACCGCTTTACGCTGCCGCCACCCCCCTCCGCATCGACGTGCGCGATGTAACCTTCGACCGCCAGGAACGCCGCTGGAGCGCCAACCTGCTGTTCGTCTCTGGCGATGATGTGCTGAGCGCCATGCCTGCCTCGGGGCGTTTCGAGGAGATACTGGAAGTGCCGGTGCTACGGCGCACGGTGCGTAGCGGCGACATCATCGGTCTGGGCGATATCGCCATCCATGATTTTCCCCTGGGGCGCACCCGCCCCGATACCGTCACCGACCTGGCGGCACTGATTGGTAAGTCACCGGTACGCACCATCTCGCCGCAACGTCCGATCCGCGCGCACGAAGTCGCCAACCCGACGATAGTCAGCAAGAACAGCATCGTGCAAATGCGCTACAGCTCTCCCGGCATGGAGATCGTCGCCACCGGGCAGGCGATCGAGGACGGTGCCCAGGGTGACATCATCAGTGTGCGCAACACCGCCAGCCGCAAGGTGGTGCGCGCCGTCATCCAGGATGCAAACAACGTCAGCGTCGTCGTGCCCGGCGCGCTGCCCGTGCAGACCAGCCTGCTGATAGGAGATGCTTATGCCACGAAGTAATTGCGCCCGCAAAGCGACGGTCCTATTGCTGGCTTCTACCCTGCTTTCCGGATGCTCCAGCGTGCTCGACAAGCTGGACAACATAAACAAGCCGCCGCCACACTCGCAGGTGGTCAACCCGCAGGAGAAACCGGACTACAAGCCAATGAGCTGGCCGATGCCGGAAACCCCGCCGCCACCGAAGCAGTATGCCAACTCGCTATGGCAGCCGGGTGCCCGCACCTTCTTCCGTGACGGGCGTGCCGCCCGCGTTGGCGACATCCTGCGCGTCAATATCGACATCAATGACCGCGCGCAGCTCGATAATGAAACCGAAGGAAAGCGTACCACCGCCGATTCAGTGCAGGCCCCCGCGACCATGGGCATTGCTGAGAAAGTGATCAAGCACCTCCCGCTTATCAAGCCGGTGCCGGCCGACCTGGTGGATATCGCCGGCGAGCTGAACACCAAGGGCACCGGCAAGATCAAGCGCCAGGAGAAAATCTCGACGCAGGTTGCCGCCATCGTGACGCAGATGCTGCCCAACGGCAACCTCGTCATCGAAGGCAGGCAGGAAGTCAGCGTGAACTTCGAACTGCGCGAAGTCTCGATCCGCGGCGTCGTGCGCCCGCAGGACATCGATTCTACCAATACCATCGATTCGACGCAGGTCGCGGAGGCACGCATCACCTATGGCGGCCGCGGCCAGATCACCAACGTGCAGCAGCAACGCTGGGGCGGTCAGGTGATTGATATCATCTCGCCGTTCTAACCCCAACCCCGCACTTGTTGCTTATCCCCGCACTTGTTGCGGGGTCTGGTTTTCTTGTCATCCTGAGTCGAAGACGAAGGATCTTATACCTTGGATTGCGCCAAATTTAATCCTCTGTATATTCGGTTATTATTCGCTTCGAATCTGCTACGGTTAGTAAGCAGACTATTACCATTACATCCTATCTAATGAGGATAATGCGATGACAAGAAACCTCACTGTCTTTCTAGCATCAGCGGCACTGTTGGCGCTTGTACTATGCCCTCTTTTTATCGGCAGTAAATTAGAGGCCACATTCCTTAACGAATTTGTTCCTCAACAAGAAGTGGAATTTGCAAAACAGTATATCGAACTTATAAAAACACGCGATTTTGCAACTGTTGAAAAGAAAACCGATCCCCAAATTGTGAGCGCCGAATCCAAACAACTGTTTGCACAAATGGCGGACTTATTTCCGAATGAAGCACCAAAAAACATCAAGCCCATACGCGCAATTACCACGAACCAGAACGGTGTCACGAATATTTCGCTATCATTGGAGTATGAATTTCCCAATCAATGGCTACTGGCAAATATAGTATTGCAGAAGCAATATGATTCACTCCTGGTGAAGGGCATACATATAGAGCCTCTAGCTGATTCTGTTGAGAATCTTGCTCAATTCACGTTTGTTGGAAAAACTACCATTCACTATATTGTTTTCACGCTGGCGATGGGATTACTGCTGTTTAATATTTATGTATTGGCCCTTTGCATTAAAACCCCTATCCCTAAAAGAAAATGGTTATGGATTATTTTCGTATTGGCAGGTTTTTGTGAACTCAGTTTCAATTGGGCAACGGGGCAATTTTACTTCAATCCCTTGATGGTACGAATACCGTTAGTACAGTTTTCGCAAGGCTTATATCTACCATTCTCTGTTATGATGATGATTCCTGTAGGAGCAATTGTATTTCTCTACAAGCGAAGAGGTTGGCTCGCCAATAACCGTTGAATTCCCCCTCTCCCCTTGGGGGAGAGGGCAGTTGTCATCCCGGCGCAGGCCGGGATCCATGCCATGCCGACTCGCAAGTGGAAAAACGTGGATTCCGGCCTTCGCCGGAATGACAATCAACCAGGATTTTGGGCAACCGCTCGGATGCCTTCCAGACTCATATAGGAAGCGTTCCCCTCTTCATCGCCGTCGCTGCGGTCGGCCACGCCGCGATGGGCGGTGTCGAGCTTGGCGAAGGTGCGGTCGAGCAGGTCGATCATCTCATTATCGCGGCTTTTGGACGATTTCCCGCCAATGATTACCGCCACCAGATTATGGCCGTTCTTTTTCACCGAAGTCACCAGGTTGAAGCCCGAGGCGCGGATATAGCCGGTCTTGACGCCGTCCACCCCGTCATAGCGCTCCATGACGCGGTTATGGCTCGGGTAGGTGATGCCGTTATGCGAAAAGCTCTGCAGGCTGAAGAAATGGTAATATTCCGGAAAATCGCGGCGCAGCGCGATGGCGAGGCGCGCCATGTCAAACGCCGTGGTGTGCTGGCTGTTATCTGGCAGTCCCGAAGGGTTCTGGAACACCGTATTGTTCATGCCCAGCTGGCGCGCCTTCTGCGTCATCATCAGTGCGAAGTTCCACTCGGTGCCGCCGATGGCTTCGGCCAGCACCATCGCCGCGTCATTGGCTGAGCGCACCACCAGGCTTTCGATCGCAGTTCGGACGTCAAGCCGGTCGCCCTTCTCCAGCGCAATATTGGTTTGCGGCTGCGACGCCGCCTTTTTCGACACCGGCATATCCTCATCCAGCGAAAGCTTGCCGCGGCGCAGCGCATCGAACGTCAGATACAAGGTCATCATCTTGGTCAGTGAGGCCGGGTAGCGGGTGCCGCTGGCATTTTTCTCATACAGCACCCGGCCGGTATCGGCATCGACCACCAGTGCCGAATAAGGCCGGGGTTGCGGAGCATGACGCGAGCTATAGCGCTTCTTGCTGCTCTTGGAAGCCACCGCTTTCTTTTTGGTGGCTTTGCTGGCACTTTTGACTGTCTTGGTCGGGAGCTTGGCCGTTTTGGTGGTTTTACTGCCGCTGGCGGCCATTCCTTCGCTTGGCGTCACCCCTGCCGTCGCAACGGCTGAAATAATAAGTATTAATCCGATCAGGCGGCAAAAACGCATCATTTAACTCACTTAAGTCGTCGGTTTTGGGATACCACGAATAGTAGCCAAAATCGGCATGGAATCAAGCTAATGTAGTACATTGGGCGTCAAAATTTCGCGCACGCCTGGCGCCTACGACAACACTTTCCTATCTTCCAATAAACACCAATTATATTACCATTTCGTTAAGGAAAATGTGCCTTTGCGGAACGGTTTTTTTCCTCTCCAACCTTGACATTTTAGGCACCCGGAGCTATATCCTTAGCCTAATTGCTGCATTGCGATATACCTTCCTACACAAAGAAATACAAACCTATGGAGCTCATTATGACGCAACCGAGTAAGAAAACCACCCAGGGCCCCACGGCCAAACTGGCCCCGAACATGGCCAATAAGGCCGGGAAAAGCACCTATGCTGCTGTGGAATCCGGCCGCGCATCGGCGGAAAACGTCGTCAAAATCGGCGGCAAGGCGGTTCAGGAATTCATGGCCACCAGCGCCGATGAGGCCCAGAAGGCCCAGGAAAAAGCCTTCGCCATGGGGCGAGAAGGGGCGGAAACACTGGCCAAATCGGCTGATGCCGTCACCAAGGTGATGCACGAAAGCATCGGTATCGGCCGCGACAACATCGAGACCTGCATCGAATGCGGCAACATGACGGCGGCGCTCGCCAAGGACCTGAGCAGTGAAATCTTCGAATATACCAACAAAACCTTGTCGGACCAGATGGAGCTGTCGAAGGATTTCTTCGCTTGCCGCACCATCAACGATTTCATGGAACTGCAGAACCGCTTCTTCAAGAGCAGCATCGATAATTTCTTCAACGAGTCGGTGAAGCTGTCGGGCATGGTGTTCGAATATTCCACCGAAGCGCTGGAGCCGATCAACGAGCGCGTCTCGCAGGCGACCGAACAGCTGAGCAAGACGCTGGCCGCTTAAAAACGCCGCCGTTTAAATGAAAAAGCCCCGCTGGAACCAGCGGGGCTTTTTTTGTTACACCGTCATCGCCCGAATCGTACAGCGATTCTAGAGCCTGCCCCGGCGAAGGGCCGGGGGTGATCCGGCCACCTAAACTGGATCCCCAGGATTCGCTTATGCAAAGCCGGGGAATGACGGATTACTTCCTTGCCTTCTTCTTGGGCTTTTCAGCCTTGCCCTTGCGCTTGGAGGATGCTTCTTCTTCCTCCTCCTCCTCCTCCTCTTCGGATTCCTCGACGCCGTCGATCAGGCCGCCCTTGGCTTCTTCCGTGATAGCGAGATCCTCCTCGCCCTTTTCATCACCGTCCGCATCCTCGATTTCATCCAGTTCTTCGATGGCGTCGATATCCTCGATCTCCTCGATTTCCTCGATTTCCTCATCCGCGTCGATCGCGATATCCTCGAACTCGTCGAGATTCACGTCCTCAATCTCCTTGATTGGTTTTTTCGGCTTGGGAGCCGCCGGGGTTTCCTTGGCAGGCACTGCGGCAGCAAGCGCGGGGTGCGGCTTGCGGGCACGGCGCGCCTTCACCGGGGCGGTGATATCGTGCATGGTCTTGCATTTCGGACACTGGGCGGGGTTTTTACCCAGATCGTAAAAACGGGTACCGCAGGCCGGGCATTGGCGCTTCAGACCCAAACTGGTCTTTATCACTGGCTTATCTCCGAAGTCTATTAGCTCTTGAAAAACGGTCAATCAGTGATTAGTAAGAGCATGGTTTTTTTGCAAGTCAAATTTATAGTGCCATTGAAAAGAAGCACTGGTACTCCCACATTACGGGAATCTGAGGAATAAGACCCCATGACGTCATCAAAAAAACAGGAAGATCCATCCTCCGGCAATGCGCCTCCCGGCGACATCGCGACGGAGGCTACCCCCAAAGATAACTCCCCCGAAACGGCGCCACCCGAGGAGATCGACCGGCTGACGGCAGAAAATGCCCAGCTGCGCGACAAGTGGATGCGGGCGGCGGCCGAGACCGAGAACCTGCGTAAGCGTGCCCAGCGAGACCTCGAGGAAACATCACGTTATGCCGTGACTGGCTTTGCGCGTGATATGGTCAATGTGCTGGAGAACTTGACGCGGGCCGTCGAAAGCATCCCGGCGGAAGGGCGCGAGGGCAACGAGTTGCTGCAGAAACTGGGTGAAGGCGTCGACCTCACGCTGCAGGAACTGCTGTCCATTTTCAAAAAACACGGCATCGCACGCCTCTTCCCGCTGAACCAGAAATTCGATCATAATTTCCATCAGGCTGTCGTGCAGGTAGAGCGCGACGACGTGCCGCCCGGCACGGTGGTGCAGGTGGTGCAGGCCGGATACGTCATCCACGACCGGCTGCTGCGTCCCGCCATGGTCGCTGTTTCCAAGCAGCCGGATCCGTCAAAAAAAGTTGACACCACGGCGTAGGTACCGTTCATTCCCCGGATTCGCGCAGCGAATCCTAGGGGAATCCAGTCTGGATCACCCTAGAATCGCTTTGCGATTCGGGTGATGACGAATATTCTTGACTCGAACAATATGAGCATCATCAATAAATCCATGACTCATAAACTACGACGCGTGACCTTATGAAGAAATCCGACATTCCCTTCGACGCCGACGATGCCCATGCTTTTCTGCCGTGGGTCATCGGCATCATGGTGTGCCTGGCGACGCTGCTTTTATGCCTGGAGCTTACCGTCGGCAGCTGGATCATCGACCGTTCCGCCACCTACGCCAACAGTTTTACCGTCAACGTCCCCGCCACCGGCGATACCGATTTCGACAAAATCAAGAAAGTGCTGAAGGAAACACCCGGCGTCGCCGGTGTTACGCCGGTCAGCGACGCCAAACTCCGCGAAATGCTGAAGCCTTGGCTTGGCAGCAGCGAGGCCGTGACACAGCTGCCGCTGCCGGTGGTGATCGACGTCACGCTGGCCGAAGGCGCTTCGCCCGATTTGAAGGAAATAGAAAGTGCGCTAGCCAGAATCGCGCCCGGTACCGAGATCGATGCCCATGAGCGCTGGATCGAATCCTTCGCGCGCTTTTCCGCCACCATCCGCTGGCTGATCACGGCATTGGCGGCGCTTATCATTGGCGGGCTGGCGCTGATGATCGCCTCCACTTCCCGCGCTGCGCTCAAGCTGCATTCGAGGACGGTACAGCTGCTCCATTCCATCGGCGCCGAGGATCAATACATCACGCGCCAGTTTCAGCGCGAAGCCTTCCTGATGACGCTGCGCGGCACGGTGCCGGGCTGCCTGCTTGCCGGACTTGCCTACTGGGGCATCGGCCGATATACCGCCTCGCTGCAGGCGGCCGTGCTGCCGGCGCTGGAAGTTACGCCTTCGCACCTGCTTCTGGTGCTGCTGATGCCGCTGGCGTGCGGGCTGGTGGCATGGATGGCGGCGCGCGTCTCAGTGCTTCGGCAACTGCAGCGCGTCCTGTAGCGATGCTGCTGCGCAAGATATTCCTCTCCTTCCTGCTGTGCGGCCTGGTATGGCTTCTCGGGCTGGGCTGGTTCATCGAGCAGATTCCAGACACTCCCTCGCCTGTCGCTGTGGAGGCCGACGCCATCGTCGTTCTTACCGGCGGCGCCGGGCGGCTGGAATACGGGATGGAGCTGCTGGCCGAAGGCCGGGGCGGAAAACTGTTCATCAGTGGCGTCGGCAAGGGTACCACCATTGCCGAACTGCTGCAGCGTGCACCGGAGGCAGCAAAGGGGCGCATTGCCGAGCAGTCGGTGGCAGTGGGCCACCAGGCGGAAAATACCATCGGCAACGCGGCCGAGACGCTGCTCTGGCTCAGGAAGGAAAAATTTCACAGCATCCTGCTGGTTACCTCGAGCTACCATATGCTGAGGAGCATCGCCGAACTCCAGGAGGTCGCCCCCGGCATCACGATCATCCCCGCCCCGGTTTTTGCTGACGATTTCGCGCATCACTGGTGGGAGACACGCGAAGGTCGCTCCCTGATCCTTTCGGAATACCACAAATTCCTCGCCAGCAAATTCCGCCACTGGCTGGTGTCGCAGATACGCGACCTATGATCGTCCTGCGCTCGGTTCTGTTCAACCTCTGCTTCTTCGGGTGGTCGGTGTTGGCGGCGTTCCTGTTCGTACCGCTGTTTGCCACTTCAGTCTCCAGCTGTCAGCGGGTGGCTGATCCCTGGGCTCGCGTGTCGCTGTGGCTCGCGCGCGTCATCTGCGGCATACGGCATGAGGTGCGCGGATCAGAGCATATTGTCCACGGCCCGGTGATTTACGCCTCCAAGCATCAGTCGGCATGGGACACCATCATCTTCCTCACCCTGCTTCGCTGCCCGGCTTACGTGCTGAAACGCGAGCTGCTGTGGCTGCCCTTCTGGGGCTGGTACCTGTGGCGCATGCGCATGATCGCCATCGACAGAGCCGCCGGCATGTCCAGCATCAAGCACATGTTGCGCCAGGCAAAGGAGCAGCTGGCACAGCGCCGCGCCATCATCATTTACCCGGAGGGCACACGCACCTCGCCGGGCGCCGCACCGCACTACCATCCCGGCATCCTGGCGCTTTACAGCCAGCTTGACGTTCCGGTCATCCCGGTGGCGCTGAATTCCGGCCTGTTCTGGGGGAAAAACGCTTTCCTCAAGCGCCCCGGCACCATCACCATCGAATTCCTGCCCGCCATCCCGCCCGGCCTGCCGCGCGACGAATTCATGGCAAAACTGCAGGAATCCATAGAAACCGCTTCCCAAAGATTATTAGATAATAGATGATAAGATGACGGATAATTGGAGGTAAAATTCTTCGTTTACCATCTTCTAATCTATTATCTTATCATCCATCATCTCAAGTTAGGAAATCCATGCGTCCATCCGGCAGAAAACCCGACCAGTTGCGCAAGCTGAAGCTGACCCCGCGCGTCAGCCGTCACGCCGAAGGTTCCTGCCTCATCGAGTGCGGCAACACCAAGGTGCTCTGCACCGCCTCGGTCGATAGCGGCGTGCCCTCTTTCCTGCGCAATACCGGCAAGGGCTGGGTCACCGCCGAATACGGCATGCTGCCGCGCTCCACCCACAGCCGCATGCCGCGCGAAGCCACGAAGGGCAAGCAGTCCGGCCGCACGCAGGAGATTCAGCGCCTGATCGGCCGTTCCTTGCGCGCCGTGGTCGATCTGCGCGCGCTCGGTGAGCGCCAGATTACCGTTGATTGCGATGTCATCGAAGCCGATGGCGGCACGCGCACCGCCTCCATTACCGGCGCCTATGTCGCGCTGCACCTGGCCATCCAGTCACTGATCGAAAACAAGATACTGGTCGCTTCCCCCATCACTGGTCAGGTCGCCGCCGTGTCCTGCGGCATCTGCGGGGATAAGCCGGTACTCGACCTCGATTATGAGGAAGACAGCGCCGCCACCATGGACGCCAACTTCGTGCTGACCGACGACGGGCGCATCATCGAGATCCAGTGCACCGCCGAAGAGGCGCCGGTCAGCGAACGTGAGTTCCACGCGCTGCTGAAGCTGGCGCGCAAGGGGGTCAAGAAACTGGCGGCGGCACAGAAGAAAGCAATGGCATGAGTCTGGCCCCCTCCCCTCGCCGCTTGCCCTTTGCTGAGCTGGTCATTGCCAGCCACAATGAAGGCAAGGTGAAGGAAATCCGCGAATTGCTGACACCGCATCGGATTGCCGTAAAATCCGCCGCAGAGCTGCATATCGAAGAACCCGAGGAAACCGCCGCCACCTTCGCCGGGAACGCCGAACTGAAAGCGCGGCACGCTTGTGAGATCAGCGGTTTGCCTGCGCTGGCGGATGATTCAGGCCTCGTCATTCCAGAACTCGGTGGCGCTCCCGGCATCTATTCCGCCCGCTGGGCGGGGCCGGATAAGGATTTTAGTGTCGCTTTTGCGAGAATACAAAAGGAGTTGCGCGACAAGAATATAAAGGGGGGAGGAACGAGTGCCTATTTCATCTGCGCGCTGGCCCTCACCCTGCCGGACGGCTGGACGCATCTGTTCGAAGGACGCATCGACGGCAGACTGACCTTCCCGCCACGCGGGAGCCGCGGCTTTGGTTACGATCCGATTTTCATCCCCGATGGCTATGACATGACGTTCGGCGAATTCGCCCCCGAGGAGAAGAACCGTATCAGTCACCGCGCCCGCGCTTTCGCCGCGTTTGAGCGGTATCTGGGCACACTATGAGATTCCTGATACTCGCCGCCTCGCACCGCGCCGACTCCGCCAACCGGCGGTTGGCGAAGCTGGCGGCAGCGCACATGGAGTCACTGGAACACGGCGTGGATTTCGCAGAATATACTGAATTGGACGCGCCGCTCTACAACGACGAGTTGGCAACGACGCACGGTGTCCCGGCGGCGGCGCAGGCCTTCGCTAAACGCGCCGCCAACGCGGACGGCGTCATCATCAGTTCCCCGGAATACAACTGGTCCTATCCGGGGTCGCTGAAAACCATCATCGACTGGACATCACGGCTGCAGCCGAATCCTGTTGCGGGGAAAACCGCACTGCTGATGAGCGCGACCCCCGGCATGCGCGGCGGCGTGCTCGGCCTGTCGCATCTGCGCGCGCCGCTGGAAGCGCTGCAGATGGTAGTGTTCCCGCGCTTTTTCCTGCTCGGCAACGCACATAATGCGCACGACGCTGAAGGGGGGCTCTCCAACGAAAAACTGCGCCGGCAGTTTACCGATCTGCTCAACGATTATGCCGTTTTCACTCGGAAGCTTGCGGAACCCCAGTAAAACGAGCTACAACCAAGCTATGATACGATTTTCCTCTCTCCTTATTATTATCTTACTCTCTACCCCACCCGTCTGGGCTCAGACCGCCTCCGTGCAGAAGGAACATACCAAAGCCACCCTGGTCTCCGATCTGGTAGGCGTGGCCCGCGGCAAATCCCTCACTGTGGCGGTGCTGCTGGAGCCGCAGCCGGGCTGGCACACCTACTGGGAAAACCCCGGCGATGCGGGCATGCCCACTACGCTCAAATGGAAACTGCCGGCTGGCTTTTCCGCTGGAGAGATTGACTGGCCGGCGCCACATTATCTGATGGAAGGACCGCTCGCCACCTACGCCTATGACGGCAACGTGTTCCTGCCGGTGACCATCACGGCTCCGCTGGCGCTGGTCGATCCCTCCTATCCGATCACCGTGCGCGCCGACTGGCTGGTCTGCAAGGACATCTGCGTGCCGGAATCGGCCGAGCTGACGCTTAACCTGCCGACCCTGTTCGACCCCATGCCCACGCAGGATGCGCCGCTTTTCGCCGAACATGCGAAACACCGCCCGCAGCCGCTTAAAGGTACATACAGCGCAACGGATAGGAATCTGCTGCTCAGCCTGCCGTTGGGGGAGAAGAATATCCGCGAGGTTCGTTTCTTTCCACGCCAAAGCGACGTCATTGCAAATGCCGCTGAACAACCTTTCGAAGCAGACGGGGCACGGCTGATCGTTACTGTGCCCAGAGCCAACGATAAGCCGGTGGAACGCTTACATGGCATCGTCACGCTCACCACCCCGGAGGGGAAACGCCATTACGATGTCACTTTCTCTCTTACTTCCATTCCTGTCGCTGAACATACGCCGCAGGATATTTTTTTTCCGCTGATCCTGCTGTCGGCGCTGATCGGCGGGCTGATCCTGAATCTCATGCCCTGCGTGCTGCCGGTGCTGTCGCTGAAGGCGCTGGCCGTCGTCAAGAAAGCGGGCCACGACCATAAGACGGTGGTGCGGATGGGCGTCGCCTATACGCTGGGCATCCTCGTTTCCTTCGCCATTATCGCCGGCCTGTTGATCGCACTGCAAAAAAGCGGCGAGGCCATCGGCTGGGGTTACCAGATGCAGTCACCCGCCTTCGTCGGCTTCCTGGTCTACCTGCTTTTCCTGATCGGGTTGAACCTGTCCGGCCTATTCCACCTGCCGGTGCTGTTTGGCCGCGCGGCACATGACATTGATGATACGACTTCGGCGCGCGGCAGTTTCCTGACCGGCGTGCTGGCCACGGCGGTAGCCACGCCCTGCACCGCGCCGTTCATGGCCTCGGCAGTCGGCGTCGCGCTGACGCTGCCGCCCCTGCAGGCGCTGCTGGTGTTCGAGATGCTCGGGCTCGGGCTCGCCCTGCCCTTCCTGCTGATCAGCCTGTTCCCCGCTCTGCGCCGCTTCCTTCCGAAGCCGGGCGCCTGGATGGAGACATTCAAGAAATGGCTGGCGGTGCCGATGTATGCTTCCGTGCTGTGGCTGCTGTGGGTGCTGGCGCTGCAGACCGGGTTGAGCGGCCTCTTCATCGCGCTGGGCGGCATGGTCATCATCCTGCTGGCGCTGCGCTGGAAGCGCGCATTGCTCCCGGTTGCCTTGCTGCTCCTCGCTTCGTTGCCGCTGCTGTCGCAGCTGGAATTCTCTCCCTCCGAAACAATGATGGAAGAAGTGAAAACCATGGGGGTCGATACCGTGGAGTTTTCCGAGGAAAAGCTGAAAGAGCTGCTCCTCATGAAGAAGCCGGTATTCATCGACGCCACCGCCGCCTGGTGCATCACCTGCCAGGTCAACGCCCGCGTCGCCATTCACCGCGAACGCACGCTGGAAGCCTTCAAAAAACACGGCATCACGCTGATGATCGCCGACTGGACGCTGCGCAACGACGAGATCACCGCATTCCTGAGCCGCTTCGGCTATAAGGGCGTGCCCCTCTACGTGTTTTATCCCGGCGGCGGCGAACCGGTGGTCCTGCCGCAGCTGCTAACCGAGGATATTGTCATCGATGCCATCACCCCGAAAGGAGACTGACCATGCATACCGCCCTGCTCGCCCTCGTTGCCCTTCTCTGCCTGCCTTTTTCCGCGCAGGCGCTGCAGATCGGCACGCCCGCACCCGACTTCGATGCAGTTTCCTCCGATGGAAGGAAGGTAAATCTCTCCTACTACCGGGGCCAGCCGGTGGTGCTGGAATGGCACAACCCGGAATGCCCGTTCGTCAAGAAACACTACAACAGCGGCAACATGCAGGCCCTGCAGAAATTTGCACGGGACAATGGCGTCGTGTGGCTCGCGGTCAATTCCGGCGCGCCGGGCCGCGAAGGCAGCCTCAGCGCCGAGGGAGCAGAGAACTACCGCGAAACGCACAAGCTCTCGGTCGATCATTACCTGCCCGATCATGATGGAAAAATCGGCCGTCTGTATGAAGCGACGGCGACGCCGCACATGTTCGTGATCGATGCGAGCGGGAAACTCGCCTATTCGGGCGCGATCGACGACAAACCGACAGCAGATCCGGCGGATATTCCCGGCGCCAGGAACCATGTGCGCGCCGCCTTGAACGAACTCCTGACCGGTAAGCCCGTCAGCATCGCTTCGACCCAGGCGTACGGCTGCTCGGTAAAATACGCGAAGTAGGAAACCCGGTGGCCAGCAGGCCACCCAGCCCTGAGCCCTGCCCCATGTGAAAGTCAGCAGACTTTCACGGGGGCGTTTTATAGTTTCCGCTTCAGCCCCATGACCGGCCGGGCAGCGGGAATCGGCACCGGCTGGCGGCGGGCTGCCTTGACCGGCTTGCGGATGGCGGCGTAGATCTGTTTTTCCGCTTCCACCAGCAGCACGCCGCCGAGGAACGGGCACAGCAGCCGCCCGAACGTTTCAAGCTTCGGCGCCACCCGCTTCAGCAGCCCGGGCGAGAGCGGCGGCATGAACAGCGCTGACTGGGTGCGCGTCAGCGTAAAGTGATGCGCCGTCATCAGATCGCGCAGCTGCGCCATAGAAAAGGGGCGACCATAGCCGAACGGGCTGCGCGGCGAACGCGCCCAGAAGCTTAAGCGATTCGGCACCACCGCCAGCACCCGCCCGCCCGGCACCAGCACACGCCAGATATCCTCGATCATCCATGGCAGATGCTCGCTGTGCTCGACGCTGTGCATCAGCAGCACGCGGTTGATGCTGTTGTCCGGCAGCGGCAGGTCCGACTCCTGCGCCAGGAATACCAGGTTGGCGCGCTCGGGCGGCCAACACGCGGCGCCCTGATGCGCCGGCATGCAGACCATAAGCGGCGTCGCCAGCGGGAGATACGGCTCGAGATACGGCAGGCAGTAGCCGATGCCGAGCATGGCCTCGTCCCTGGCCTGCGGCCACATCTCGGCCAGCGCCTTCGCGATCAGCTCGCCCGCCACCATGCCGAGCGGCATAGCATAGAACTGGCGCAGCGCTACGATATCTGGTGAGAACATATGGCTATTGACATTCGTCTCATTGCTGACACAAAGATACTCTACAACCTCACGGAATCAAGCGGTGTTGCGAACTCTATCCCTCCTTCTGGCATTGACAATTCTTACCGGCACACCGGCGGCGGCAAATCCAGCGAAAGAGGCGTTCCGGCAGGCCGAGCGCAGGAACTGGCAGGAAGCGCTCCTCAGTGCGAAGCGCATCGACGATGAGATCATCCTTAAGCTCATCACCTGGCAGTACCTGCTCGATCCGGACTCGGGCGCCGGTTTTAGTGAAATAAGGCAATTTATCGATGCCAATCACGGCTGGCCCGGACTCAAGCGCCTGCGCGTTCGCGCCGAAGCCGCGCTGAACCAGGGCGCCACCGGCGATGAGGACATCATCGCCTGGTTCGAAGGCAGCATCCCGCTGACCGGCATGGGCAAGCTCTGGCTGGCGGAGGCCTATGAGCGCACCTCGCAGTCCAATGAGGCATCCATCACGCAGCTGATCCGCGACGCCTGGAAGGATGGCGATTTCGAGGAACCGCACGAGAAGCAGATACTGCTCACCCATAAGAAGCGGCTGCGCCCGGAGGACCATATCGCCCGCGTCGACCGCCTGCTGTGGGAGGACAAGATCACGCCCGCGAAGCGAATCCTGCACCTTGTCCCACAGGGCCACCGCCGGCTGTTCGAGGCGCGCATCGCGCTGATCGATGACAAGCGCCATCTGGACAAGTTCCTGGCGCAGGTGCCGGCGTCGCTGAAGAAAGACCCCGGGCTGATCTATAACCGCATGCGCTGGCGCGAGCGCCGCGGGCTGGACAAGGGTGTGCGTGAAATGCTGCTGCTGGCGCCTAAAACTGTTCCTTATCCCCACAAATGGTGGCGCACGCGGGAAATGCACATCCGGGAAGCCATCGACGAAGGCAATTATTCCCTGGCGAAAAAGCTGCTCGCCAACCATGGCCAGGTCGATAGCGCCGAACTGGCCGATGCCATCTGGCTCGATGGCTGGATCAAGTGCGAATTCACGAAAGAACCCAAGGCCGCCTATGACGCCTTCACCACCATGTTCAACAATGTCAGCTATGCGGTCAGCCGCGCACGCGCCGCCTTCTGGGCCGGACGGGCGGCGGAGAAGTCAGGTGAAGAAACGGCTGCGAAGAACTGGTACAACACCGCCAGTGCTTACCCGACGACGTTCTATGGGCAGCTGGCAGCGCTGAAGGTGCATGGACGCGCGCCGCTGCACATCCCGGCGCCACCGGTGATCCGCTCGGGTGAGCGCAGGGACTTCGAGGACAGCGATCTTGTGCGGGCGGTGAAAATCGCCGCCGACCTCGACATGCCCGATCTGGCCAGCCTGCTGGTATCCCACATGGTAGAAAATGCGGGCAGCGACTCGCAGGCCATGCTGGCGGCGGAACTGGGCAAATCGATCGGACACCCGTTCCTCAGTGTGCGCGGGGCCAAGAAGGCGATGCAGAAAAACATCATCCTGATCGACGCCGGATACCCCGTGACGAAGCTGGAATATGCCTGGCCGATCGAGCGTCCGCTGGCGCTGGCGATCACCCGCCAGGAGAGCGAGTTCGATCCGCAGGCGAAGAGTCCCTCCAATGCGCGCGGGATGATGCAGCTATTACCTTCCACTGCTAAAGAAGTTGCACGTAAGAATGGCATGAAATATTCACTCGAGCGCCTGTATGACGAGGAATACAACATGCAGCTGGGCAGTGATTACCTGTCGCGCATGATCGACGGCTTCGACGGCTCCTACATCATGGCCATCGCCGCCTATAACGCCGGGCCCGGCAATGTGCGCAAATGGATCAAATCATTCGGCACGCCGGGCGGCAAGATCAATGATGCCATCAACTGGATTGAAAAGATTCCCTTCGCCGAAACGCGCAATTATGTGCAGCGTGTGCTGGAAAATCTGCAGGTCTACCGCCACATCGAAGCGGGCGACAATGCACCCGTGCTGAAGCTGGGCGACGACCTGGTGAGATAGTTATATCCCTCTCCTTGGGGGAGAGGCGTTTGCCTTGAACTTACGCGTGTAAGTCCTTAGGCAATCCGGGTGAGAGGTTACTGCTGTCCAGTGCACATCAGGCGCCTTTTTCTTCCTCTACCTTCCCTCTCAGGAATTGCGTTTCCCCCTTCCCGGCCATGCATGCCGGCTTTACCATCAGACGGTGCGTGGTAACCGGCGCAGGGAGTGCAAATGTCACACAATGTCACATTCTTTTAGGCTTTTTGGGAGCGGAATTTTATTAATATGTTGAATTGACCTTAATACTGATAGTTCACGCATGCGTTGTATCGATACGAAGCGTATCGAAACGATACCGAAACATGTTCACACGCAGCGAAATCGATAAGAAACGTGGAGAAACCGCTAATATTTTGCCTGTTTAATCGCAAATATACTCCCCCTCGCAACCGATGCCCGTTGGTGCAGTGTAGCCGGTATCGAGATCGTGGCCACGGTTTTCCCGGGCGATGCGCGAATAATCGATGCTGTCCCATTCGCTGCGTCCGGATCCCGCGCAGGCGGTAAGCAGCAGGGGCAGCATCAGGCTTATGGACAGCGTTGTTCTCATGTCGCATCCCCTTTTTTACGCGTGACCAGCGCCAGCAGCAATGCGCCCAGCAGCGCCGATGCCAGCGAGCCCATGAGGACTCCGAGCCGGGTATAGAGCTGCAGTTCGACCGTCTGGAAGGCCAGCGACCCGATGAACAGGCTCATGGTGAAGCCGATGCCGGCGATCATGCACACCGCGTAGAACGCAGCCCAGCCGGTATCCGACGGCAGTCTGGCCAGACCGAGCCTGATTAATAGCCAGGCCGCAATAAAAATACCAAGCTGTTTGCCGAAAAACAGCCCCAGCGCGATGCCGCTCGTCACCGGGCTGGTGACCTGCTCGAGCGCCAGTCCGGCCAGCGGCACCCCGGCATTGGCAAAGGCGAACAGCGGTACAATGCCGAAAGCGACTAACCCATGGCATTTTTTCATTACCGTCTCACCGTGACGTTTGGGCAACAGCAGGCCGAGCACTACCCCCGCTACCGTCGCATGAATGCCCGACATCAATGTCGCCCCCCACATGATGACGCCAAGCAGCAGGAATGGCAGGAGGCGCTCGACCTTACGGCGCTTCATGGCCAGCAGCAGCGAAGCGCAGGCCGTGGCCGCCACCAGCATGGGAACGGACAGCGTTTCCGTATAGAACAGGCCGATTATAAGCACCGCCGCCAGGTCGTCCATCACCGCCACCGCCATCAGGAACGTCTTGAGCGAATGAGGGATGCGGTTGCCGAACAATGCCAGCACCCCAAGCGAGAAAGCGATGTCGGTCGCCGACGGGATGGCCCAGCCGCGCATGGTGTCCTGCCCCCAGTTGAACCAGCCGTAAATCAGCGCTGGCAGCAACACCCCGCCCAGCGCCGCGACACCCGGCAACACCGCCTGCGCCGTGGTGGACAACTCGCCCTCGATCATCTCCCGCTTGATCTCGATGCCGATGACCAGGAAAAAGATCACCATCAGCCCGTCATTGATCACATGGGAAAGGAAAGACCCCGTCAGTGTCTCATACTGTGGTGCCAGAGGGGAATTCGCCACCAGCAGGGCCAGCGCCGCCGCCGCCATCAGCACGATACCGCTGGACGTTTCCAGATGCAGGAAATCTCTGATAAAACGTATCATGACTCAGGGTTTCGGTTGGGGGATGGGGCGGTGTAGCATATTTAGCCCATGGCGTCCACCCTGGAAGAGTCTTTTATCGGACATTTACATAACGGAGAAATAGATAGTATAGCCTATCAACGCTTTCTTTACTAATCTCTGCCAAGCTAGCTAAATCTTTGTAACTTAACGAGCGAGAACCATGCCCACTGCCGGAAAGACGCAGAAACCGTCTTCGCCTCATCATACGGCCATATTATCGGTAGACGGCCAGGAAGTGAACCTTCCGGTCTATAAGGGTGTCGAGGGACCAAGCGTCATCGACATCAGCAAGCTGTACAGCGAAACGGGCTACTTCACTTTCGACCCCGGCTTCATGTCGACGGCTTCCTGCGAGTCCAAAATCACCTTCATTGACGGGGACAAGGGCATCCTGCGCTACCGCGGCTATGACATCGATGCGCTGGCGGACAACTGCGATTTCCTCGAGGTAGCCTACCTGCTGCTGAACGGCGAACTGCCCGATAAGAAGCAAAAAACGGAGTTCGACCGCCGCATCACCCTGCACACGATGATCCATGAGCAGCTGCATTTCCTGTTCCGCGGCTTCCCACGCGCCTCGCACCCGATGGCGATCATGGTGGGCGCATCGGCATCGCTATCGGCTTTTTATCACGACTCGCTGGACATCAATATTCCTGCCGAACGCGAACTCGCCGCCTACCGCCTGATCGCCAAGATGCCGACACTTGCCGCCATGGCCTATAAATATTCCATCGGGCAGCCGTTCATCTACCCGCAGAACGAGATGGGCTTCGCCGAGAATTTCCTGCACATGCTGTTTGCCACGCCCTGCGAGAAATACAAGGTCAACCCGGTGCTCGCCAAGGCGATGGACAAGATTCTCATCCTGCATGCCGATCATGAGCAGAACGCCTCCACCTCTACGGTTCGCATGGCCGGTTCAAGCGGCGCCAACCCGTTCGCCTGCATTGGCGCCGGCATCGCCAGCCTCTGGGGTCCCGCGCATGGCGGGGCCAACGAAGCGGTAATCGATATGCTGCAGGAAATCGGCGACGTGAAACATATTCCCGCCTTCATCAAGAAAGTGAAGGACAAGCAGTCCGGTATCAAGCTGATGGGCTTCGGCCACCGCGTCTACAAGAATTACGATCCACGCGCGAAGGTGTTGCACTCGACCTGCCAGGAAGTACTGGCTGAGCTTGGCAAGATCGACGAGCCGCTGCTCAAGATCGCCGTCGAGCTGGAGCGCATCGCGCTGAACGACGAGTATTTCGTCGAGCGCAAGCTCTACCCGAACGTGGACTTCTATTCCGGCATCATCTATCGCGCCATGGGCATCCCCTCCAAGCTGTTCACCGTCATGTTCGCCGTGGCGCGCACCGTCGGCTGGATTGCCCAGTGGAAAGAAATGATGGAGGACCCCAAGACGAAAATCGGGCGCCCCCGCCAACTTTTCACCGGCCCGGCACCCCGCCGGTTTGTCCCGCTGAGCAAACGTTAATTTTTTAGTAAAAATCGCTTCTCAATATAGCTGCGCCCGTTTTACGGAGTGATTGTGAGTCTGTTTCGCCAGATAATGGAGACAGGAAACCGCAGAAGTTTATGTAGGAAATATGCGGGTTAGCGAAGGTGGAATACACTAAGCATCGGAATCGTAAATGAGAATTTACTATCCCATTCAAATTCCGCGTGTTTTTTCTCGGATACCGTGGTATAGTAGTCTAAATAATTATATAGGGAGGATCTATGGTAGACAATAAATCCGGTGTTAGCCGTCTAATGTGGTGGACCACATTGCTGGTCGCCGTACTTGCCGTACCCTCAATCGGCGTCGTCATTGCCTCGGCCAGCCAGCTGCAGGGTATGGGCGGTATCGTGGTGTTCGTGCTAGCCTGCTGGCTGTCGACTTATCTCGGTATGAAGCTGATGCAGAACCCGAAGATGTCCGAGAAGTTCCGCATTAAGGAATAACTCTAGGTGTAATCCTTCTGGTTTTCAGTTTGTCGTATCAAGACGGGCTGGAACAGCGCTTTATGGGCAAAGATTTCCCTGGTTTCGACCCACTGGATTCTGCTGGAGTTCCCATTCTGCCAGACCACCTTAGCGTCGGCTTATAAGTTTCGTCTGACGGATTCTTCGACATTTTTATAATATGCTTCTGCAAGGAGTCGCAGCTTTCTTTAGCTGATCAGCTTCAGGATCGCGGGCGCCAGGTTGTTGGTCTGGGCCTGCACCGCCACGGCAGCATTTTGCTGCACGTCGGCCAGCGACAGCTGCGTCGACGTTTCCGCCAGATCAGTTTCGCCCAGTGTGGCGCGGGCCGCATCCTGGTTGGTGATGGCCGAGTCGATGGTGGCTGCTGAGAAATCCAATGCGCTCTGGAACGCCCCGATGCCGGCACGGGCGGCGGTGACCGCGTTCAGCGCTTCCCCCAGCGCGACAAAGGCCGCCTGCGCGCCTTCCACTGTCTGCAGGTTGAGGTTCTCCCCGCCCAACAGCCCATCCTGGGAAAGGTTCGGAATCGCCAGCTTTAGCCCATCGGGCCCATTATCTCCTGCCAGAATGGTATCGAGCGCCAGCGCGCCGTCGCCGACCAGGCTGCCACTTAACAATGGCTGGCCATTGAAAGTGGTACCGTTCGCCAGCTGGTCGAGCTGGCCGGCGAGTTGCTGGAACTGCTGATCGAGCTGATCGCGCACTTCCGGCGTCAGCACCGGCGAAGCCGCCTGCGATGCCAGCGTCTGCAGCTGTTCAAGTGCATGCTGTACCTGCGCGGCGCCACCGTCGGCGACCTGCGTCAGGCTCGAGGCCTGCGCGATATTGCCGGCGACCTGCTTCAGGCCCGCGGTTTCCGACTGCAGCTGTGAAGCGATAGAGAGCGCAGCAACATCTTCGCCCAGCTTGTGGCCGCTGACGATACGTGCGATGATTTCCTGCAGCCGGGTGCTGACATTCTGGATATATTGCTGCTGCGGTATCCCGTTTAGTCCAAGCGGAGAAATGGGCATGGTATCCTCCTGATACGGCGTATTGGGCCTCCTGGCCCGCCTTTACTCCAGACTACGACTGAATGCCGATACAGTAAAGCATATTCATTACCAGCCGGTTAATCAATTCGCCTTTTACAAGTTGAGCAGGTTGCGGGCAAAGTCCCCGGCCTGAAAAGATCCCATATCCTCAATAGCTTCTCCCACCCCTATCGCATGGATAGGAATCCCCTGCTTTTTAGCCAAAGATACGATAATTCCGCCCTTTGCCGTACCATCCAGCTTGGTCACGATGAGGCCTGTCACCTGCACCATCTCGCGGAACGTCTGCACCTGGGACAGGGCATTCTGGCCAGTCGTGGCATCGATGACCTGAATGACATGGTGAGGGGCCGACTCATCGATTTTTTTAATGACCTTAACCATCTTCTGCAGCTCGGCCATCAGGTTCGCCTTGTTCTGCAGCCTGCCAGCAGTATCGATCAGCACAATGTCGATGCCTACCTTCTTCGCCTCCTCCACGGCCCGGTAGGCGACGCTGGCGGGGTCGGACTGCGGCTCGCCGGTAATCACCGGCACCCCGGCACGCTGGCCCCATACCTGCAGCTGCTCCGCCGCCGCGGCGCGGAAGGTATCGGCCGCCGCCAGCATCACCGTTTTCCCCTGCGTCCGGAACTGCGCTGCCAGCTTGCCGATGGTGGTGGTCTTGCCGTTGCCGTTGACGCCGACCATGAGGATGACGCAGGGCTGTAAGCCGGTATCCGGCGCCAGCGGGACCGCCACCGGCTCCAGTATCTTCGTCATGACTCCAGCCAGGAAGGCCTTCACCTCTTCGGGCGATACGTCCTTATCGAATTTCTGCTTGGCCAGATCCGCGCATAATTCAGCAGCGAGCGAAGCGCCCAGATCGGCTTCGATCAGCAATTCTTCAAGCGACTCGATAGCGGCATCGTCCAGCTTCCACCTGGTGAATATTCCGGTAATGCCGTCCGACAATTTGCCGGAGCTTTTACTAAGGCCAGTTTTGAGTTTGGAGAGGAAGTTCATAACGTCATTACGAGCGAAGCGAAGCAATCCAGACTGGATTGCTTCGTCGCTACCGCTCCTCGCAATGACGACGCATTAGCATCGATGATTTTCACGCCGATGATACTCCCCGGCTCGCAGTCCTTATCCAACGCCACCATGGCGAAATGCTCGCTTCTGCCCAGCCTGGGCTTTTCCACCACCAGCTGCGCCGTCTTTCCCACCTGCGACGCGAGATATGCCGCCAGCTGCTTCTCCCCCGCCGCGCGCAGCCGCGCCGCGCGTTCCTTGCGGATGGATTTGGCGACTTGCGGCATTTTGGCGGCGGGCGTGCCTTCGCGTGGCGAATAAGGGAATACGTGCAGATAGGTCAACCCCGCCTCCTCCACCAGATCCAGTGTGTTTTGGAACATTTGCTCGGTTTCGGTGGGAAATCCCGCGATGATGTCAGCGCCGAACACGATGTCGGGCCGCGCGGTGCGCACGCGCGCGCAGAAATCCAGTATGTCCCGCCGCAGGTGGCGGCGCTTCATGCGCTTCAGCACCATGTCGTCGCCCGCCTGCAGGCTGATATGCAGGTGCGGCATCAGGCGCGGTTCCTCGGCGATCAGGCGATACAGATCATCATCCACCTCCACCGCATCGATGGAGGAGAGGCGCAGGCGCTTAAGCTCCGGCACCAGCCTGAACAGACGTTTAATCATCTGACCAAGCGTCGGCGCGCCGGGAAGATCTTTACCATAATCGCTGATGTCCACGCCGGTTAGCACGATTTCCTGATACCCCGCTTTAACCAGGTTGCGGGCCTGCGCCACGATATCCCCCACTGGTACCGAGCGGCTGTTGCCGCGGCCGTAAGGGATGATGCAGAAAGTGCAGCGGTGGTCGCAGCCATTCTGCACCTGCACGAATGCCCGCGCCCTGCCCTCAAATGACGCCACCATGTGCGAGGCGGTTTCCTTCACCGACATGATGTCGTTGACGAGAACACGCTCATCGCCATACCCGTCATTCTCGGAATTCACTGTCTGGATCGCTCTGGAATCGCTGCGCGATTCGGGCGATGACGAGTAATACTTCGCCTCCAGCTTCTCCTGATTGCCCAGCACGAGGTCCACCTCTTCCATCGCCGCATATTGCTTCGGGTCGATCTGCGCCGCGCAGCCGGTGACAATCAATTTTGCCTCGGGATGCGCCTTGCGGGTGCGGCGGATGGCCTGCCGCAGCTGGCGCTCGGCCTCGGCAGTCACGGCGCAGCTGTTGAAGATGATGGCGCCTTCCAGCCCCGCCGCCTGCGCCTGCTTTTTAATGACTTCGCCCTCGTAGCTGTTGAGGCGGCAGCCAAAATTGACAACTTCGATAGTCATTCCGCCCACTCCCCCCGAAAATCGAGCACCACCGGGCCATGCAGCAACACGTGCCCGCCCGCTTCATCCCAGCGGACCATCAGCACCTGCGTGGCGTCGTCCCGCTTCAGCGTCAGCGTATGGTATTTATCGGTCGCCAGCAGGCCGCGCCGTGCCGCCGCCACTTTGACCGCGCAGGCTGCCGTGCCGCAGGAGGCGGTCAAACCCACGCCGCGCTCCCAGACGCGCATCTGCACCGTGCCGGAGACGGCGTTGCCCGACACCATGGCGATGCTGACATTGACGCCTTGGGAGAATAACGGGTGCTTTTGCAGCTGCGGGCCCACGCGCTCGATGCGGTCGAGCAGACTCGCATCCTGCACCAGGAAAACCACGTGGGGATTGCCCATGCTGACGCAGACCGGATCGCTTAAGCCCTCAATGGAAAGCGGCACATGCGCCGTATCGACCGGCTGCGATAGCGGAATATCCTGCCAATTGAAACGCGGCGCGCCCATATCGGCGGTGACCAGCCCGCTGGCGCCTTTCCAGCTTTCCACCCCCGCGCCCCAGCTGTGTTTGGCGCAATGCAGAATGCCGGCGTTGGTCTGGACATCGGCTTTTTCCACACCCGCTTCTTCCATGAGCAGCCAGCCGACGCAGCGCGTGGCGTTGCCGCAGGCATCCACTTCACCGCCATCTGCATTATAGATACGCATGAACACATCCGCCTCCTGCGACGGCTCCATGATGATGACCTGATCGCAGCCGCCGGTCAGATCGTTGTTGCGGTCGGCAAGGCGGCGCAGCTGGTCGGAACGCAGGCGAAGCGGGTGGGCGCGGGCGTCGAAAATGACGAAATCATTCCCGGCGCCGTGCATCTTGGTGAAAGAGACGGACATGGCAGGAAGTATAGTGCGACAGCCGTAAAAGGAAACGGGGAATTACCCGCGGCGCAGGCCTCTCTCAGCGCCCCCAGATCCAGCCGAAACTGCCTCCGATTTCTCCGAGCAATTTTCCCTGAAAAATCAGCACCTGGTTCCCCATAGGTTTAAATATTATTATATTACAATATGATAAATTTACACATAAAAATTGTGCAGTGCAGCAATTTATGCTATTATTAGACTAGGTTAAAAGGCTTTCTTTTAACCGTGCATATTGGGGAGGAGGTTTAAAAGCTATGTTGCAGAAGTTAGCGCTACTGTTGGTCATTGTAGGCGCCGTGAACATCGGTATGGTGTCGTGGGCGCACGTTGACCTCATCGCGGTGATTTTTGGCCCGTTGGCCCATGTCATCAGCGTGCTGGTAGGCTTGTCTGGCATGTATATGTTGCTTACGAACTATACAACGCTCTTGAAGAAATAAGCCTGACACAGCTTGAAACCAATTCCCCGCTGCCCCCCATAAGGGCAGCGGGTTTTTTTTGGGGGATTGTCATCCCGCCCTCCGAATTTTGCGCAGCAAAATTATAGGGGAATCCAGTAGCGCTGGGTCTGCGACGCAGTAGCACTATCCGCGCCCATGGCGCTTTAACTGGATTCCCGCTTTCGCGGGAATAACGAATTAAGTTTAAGCAAAACTCGACTCTTCCAGCCTGTAGCGGTGGATAAAGGCTTCCAGATCGGGGGCAGGCTGGTTGCCCGGCAGGTGATGGGCCTGCTCGCAGGCGCGCGCGATGCGGGCGCGGCGGGCCTCCCATGACTCCGGGCCGGGCTTGACGTTATCCTGAATATAATCCGGCTGATGTTTCAGCGCGTGGTTGCGGCGGTGCATAAAATCCTCAAATACGAAGCGTTATTCTATACAAAATAACATTAACAGCCCATATGGAAATGCTCACTTGTCATTCCTGCGAAAGCAGGAATCTTGCTTCATCAGATACAAGGCTCCTGCTTACGCAGGAGTGACAAATCTCAAGGCTAAAGCGCCTTAAACTGCTTCGCCAGTTTCAGCGCCTGGCCCTGGTAGTTGGAAACCACATCCTGCCCGTAGAGCCGCTCGGGGCGCGTGACCATGCGCTCGTAGCGCAGCCAGCCGACCGTCTGGCCGTGTTCGAGCAGGAACGGCACTTCGTGCGAGCGCACTTCGAGCACGCCACGGCTGCCGGGCGTCTTGCCGCTGTCGGCGTTCCAGCCGAAACCGGGGTCGAAGAACCCGGCGTAATGCACACGGAATTCGCCGGCGCGCGTGTCGTAGGGGAGCATTTCGGCCGCCAGGTGCTGCGGCACGCCCACCTCCTCGCGCGTCATCAGGATGAAGAAATCCTCGGGGTACAACGTCAGGTGCGCCGGGCGGTCGGCGCTGTAGCGCAGCGGGTCCCAGAATTCGAGCGGGTTATAATCGCGGCGGGCCAGGTCGATGCGCGGGGCGTGCTTCCTCGCCTTCCAGCCGATGATCTCGCCTTCCTTCTGCGATCCCTTCAGATCGACGGTGAACGGCACGAACCCGACGCGCTCGGTCAGCCTGCGCTTCACCTCCTCGTCCTGCGTGCGGACGATCTGGCCGGTATCGACCAGGTTTTTCCATTCGCGGGTTTCGATGTCGCGCGGGCGATTGCCGCGGTAGGTGCGGCGGAAGCGCAGCTGGTTCAGCCGGTCGCCGGCTTTGACGACGACGCTGAAGCTGCGCGGCACGACTTCGACATAGAGCTCGCCCTTGTTGTAGCCCGCGTCGAGCTGGTCGAAGGCGGTGCCCTCGTCGGCGATCAGGCGCGTGAGAATGTCGAGCCGGCCGGTCGAGCTTTTGGGGTTGGCGACGGCTTCCACTTCGCTGCGCAGCGCCACCTTTTCCTGCAGCGGGATGACATAGACCTGCCCGCGCACCAGCACGTTGCCTTTTGTGAGGTCGAGCTTCAGATGCTCCGAGCGCTCATCGAGCTGGCGCATTTTCTGCAGCACCTTGACGCCGCGGCCCGGCAGGAAGCTGGTATCGACCGGGTACGCCACATCGCCCAGCCGCAGGTCGATGCTGGCCGGTTGGATCTGGTCGTCCTCAATCGGCGCCTCCTCGCGGACGGTCCTGATCTTGCCATACTCGGACGTACCCCCGATCATCTCGCGCAGCACCTGGCACGGCAGCACGCCCGTGTTGATGGCACTCTCGGGCGCCTCGAGCGCGTGGTTCTCCTGTACAACTGCCGTTTCAGCCATGGATGTTCATCAACAATTATTACGGAAAAGATGTATTCGGATGCACAACGAATGTCCATGGGAAAGGAATATGGAAATACATAAGCACTTCAATTGCTTAATTTGTAACATAATCTTAACGAGTGACCATGCTTTGGATAAGGTAAACTGGATTACCAAATAAAAACAGAAAAGCAGAAGGTTATGGAACCATCACTTATCGATAAAGCCTTTTTGCGTAACCTTAAAAAATTCGCAAAACATGGCTATGATTTCAGCAACGGTACCAAGCATCAATTACGCAAGGGAACGCAGCACGAAGCCTTCAATGGTTTTACGCGCGGATTTAATGAAGGCCAGCGTCACGGCTATTTCGAGATTCCCACTGGCGTAGGCAAAACCGCCATTTTTATTTCACTCATCAAAAACTATCTGGATGCCGTCAATGGTGCGCCTGACGCGCCACGGGTACTGATCGTGGTTCCCTCAACTGATCTTGTCATACAAACAGCTAAATCTATTGCTAAATTCATGCCGGACATTGCGCCGAAAATTGAAGCTGATGATGATCAGGGTAGGATTATTGATTGGGAAAAAAGCGATATTGGCGTTCAATATGGCAATATGAAACATGCTGCCCGAAAACCTAAAGTTCTCATCACTACCTATCAATCCTTATGCAAAGATACTAACGATAAAACCTATCCGCCTTCGGAGTATGGATTCGTTATCTACGATGAAGGTCATAACACCACTGCCCCTAAGTTCGGTAAAGCAGTGGAGAAATTTAAAAACTCCATCCAATTGGCGGTTACAGCTACACCAGAATATTCTGAAGATAAGACTGTGGCAGAGAAACTACCTCACTGTTATTTCCGGCTACCGCTGGCAAAGGCAATTAACCGTGAGGATCTATGCCAAGTTGATCCTATTCTCATCAAAACCAATTACACTATTGATAAACGCAAATTTGAGAAGTTCGTCGAACAGCAACAGGGTAGATTTTTAACTAAAGCCCAATATGAGACGTTGCTGAATCAGGAAGCACGCAACACCGCTGCTATTAAAACCTATCTGCTCGGGGGAGATCCTCATACCGGTGAACGGTATTTTGGCCAGACCGGCATGATTTTTGGCGGCGGCGTGAAGCACTGCGATGATTTCGTGCGACAGATACACAAGGTAATCAATACTCCTACCTATAAGCCCATCCGGGACTGGCTCCAAAAGGAGGGTATCGCTCTTATTGCACCGCTTCATAACAAAATAAAAACGGTGGAACTTACCATCGATGGACAGAAGCGCTCCTACACCAAAGACGAAGTGAAAGACTTACACCGCCGCGGAAAAGTACTGCTGCTGATCTCCGACAAGGAGTTAAAGGAAGGAACGGACTTTCCCCGAGATAGTATCATTATGGAGCTGGTGGATAGGTTATCGGTGGTCGATGCCACACAACGCTATGGTCGCGGCTTTCGGCTCGATCTACCTGATCCTGAGCATAACAATCTCGGTGATAAGCATAAACGCTGCAAAGTATTCAATCTGGTGGATAACAACACATTTGAAATTTATGCCGATAAACCACAGATGCTGCCGCTTTATTGCGCTGAGATATTGGAAGGTGCAGAATTTCGTAAGCCCTTGCCCCGCAGTCATCTCATCAAGCGCTTTAAGAGTGACATTCCTAATGTAAATGACAGCCTTGAAAAATCTGGGTTCGAAGTGGTGACGGACATTGAGAGGGTGCGGGAGGTTAGTGCAAAGACTAAAAAAGCAAGGGAAAAAACGGAATTACCGGAAAAAGAACCTGATGATTTGACACTTGCAAATGAACTGCCAAAAGCGCTCGGCATTACTACTAAAAATTCAAAATATATCGCCTGGCGCAATGCAGTGGAGGCGCAGTTGGCAGCAGGAGAAACGGTGACAGTGGGTGGACATAAGATTCAGCAAATGCGATCAGACAACAATAAATACAGCAAACCTTTCTGCCTCAACCGCAGTGCCCTTCCCACACTTGCCGAAAAACTTGGCATTACACTCACGGGAGAACTTCCAGAAAAAACAATCGACGATTTGACGCTTGCATCAGAAGTACCAAACGCGCTTGGCATTGGTACTGGAAATCCTCAATACCTTGCTTGGCGTAATAAGGTGGAAGCGCAGCTTGCGAAAGGAAAGACAGTGACAATTGGTGGGTGCAAGATTCAGCAAATGCATTCATATAATCGTAAACCTTACTGTCTGAATCGCGCCGCCATTCCCTCTCTTGCCGAAAAACTCGGCATTACGTTCACAGCAGAGCTTCCAAAAAAAACTACCAGCGATTTGACGCTTGCAGATGAACTGCCAGAAGCGCTCGGCGTTGCTCCTAAAAATCCCCAATACTTCGCCTGGCGTAAAACGGTGGAAGCGCAGTTGGCGAAAGGAGAGACAGTGACAATCGGCGGATGCAAGATTCAGCAAATGCAATCAGGTTCCCATAAATCTTATTGCCTGAATCGCGCCGCCATTCCTTCTCTTGCCAAAAAGCTCGATATTAAGCTTACAGGAGAGCTTCCGGTAAAAACGGCTAACGATTTGGCACTTTCAGAAGAACTGCCAAATGCGCTTGGCATTGGTCGTACGAACCCTCAATATCTTGCTTGGCGTAGCAAGGTGGAAGCGCGGTTGGCGGCAGGAGAGACAGTGACCATCGGCGACTACGCATTTCAACAAATGCGATCAGGCACGAATCATAAGCCCTACTGCTTAAATCGCGCAGCCTTACCGGACTTAAAGAGAGAACTAGAGATGCTAGAAGACCTAAAATCCAAACCTGTTACACCTCGTCCTAATCCTGCCCATCAATCTCCCGAAGAACGCGAAGCACAAAAGCGTAAAGGAAGGGAGAGATAGCTGGATTCCGTCTTCCTCTTCGCCAAAACTTTGTGTACAACGCAGGATAAGAAGAAGAAACAAAAAGGCCCGCCGTTTGCACGGAGGGCCTTTTTATATTTTGTGAGAGCATCTAGGCACAGGTGGCGGACGTATCATGTAAGATGATTCGTTTAATCAGGCAGAGGACCGGGATAATCCCGATCATACTGAAATAAACAAAATCCTTAGAAAGGAGGTAATCCAGCCGCAGGTTCCCCTACGGCTACCTTGTTACGACTTCACCCCAGTCATTGACCCTGCCGTGGACGCTTTTAAGGGCGGCTTAAGGCAGAACCAACTTCCATGGTGTGACGGGCGGTGTGTACAAGACCCGGGAACGTATTCACCGCGGCGTTCTGATCCGCGATTACTAGCGATTCCAACTTCATGTACTCGAGTTGCAGAGTACAATCCGAACTGAGGTGGCTTTTTGGGATTGGCTTGCCCTCGCGGGTTCGCATCCCATTGTCACCACCATTGTAACACGTGTGTAGCCCAGGACGTAAGGGCCATGAGGACTTGACGTCATCCCCACCTTCCTCCGGCTTATCACCGGCGGTTCCGTTAGAGTGCCCAACTGAATGATGGCAACTAAGGACGAGGGTTGCGCTCGTTGCGGGACTTAACCCAACATCTCACGACACGAGCT
>CAYXYU010000011.1:0-59206 GCA_964469525.1 uncultured Rickettsiales bacterium
GGACGCGGACGGCGTGCGTTCCTTCCGCATCACTATATGGCTGCAGGCGGACGGACGGCCAGGGATCGTAGAAACTATCCTCTTCCGCCCATCCCTGAATAAGCAGTTTCCGACACGCTGATGGTGCCAGTGCCGCGAAACCGCCGAAGGTACGGACGCCGCAATAGCTGTATTCGTCTTTCGCGGCCAGCCCCAGCTCGGCGTATTCCATGCGGCGGGGATGCAGCCAGACGGAAGCCTTCAATTCGCCGTGGCAGAGGTAATATTGCAGGTCTCGCGCGCTGATCCGCAGGCGCGCGGGCGCTTCATCCAGATAGTAATACTCGCGTTCCGGCAGGGGCATGCGCGCATCTCCTCATGCCTCTTTACTTACCGGACGGCGCGAAAGACTGTCGGGTTGCGCGAAGCCGAACGCATCGCGCTGGAGATGCCATTCGGCGGGAAACGGCTTCATCAGTTCGGCCAGCTTCAGCCCTCTGGGCTGCCTGCCGTCCAGGATCGCCTCGCGTATGTCGGGCGCCAGCAGGTTGAGGCGCATGACGCGGGCAACGTAGGATTTATTGAGGTGGAATTTCTCCGCGAATGCCTCCAGCGAGGCGAATTTTCCCTGTTCGTACATCACCTGCCAGCGCCGCGCCTTGGCGATGCCGTGGATCAGCGTCTCGTCCGGGCGCAGGGTGGGCTTCTCAGGTTTGACGCCTTCGGGCGCGATGATGATCCTTCGCCCGCCGCGCCGACGGAAACTGACCGGCACGATGACGCGGACGCAATCTTCCTCGACGCGAATCATGCCGCGCCCTCCCGCCGTGCGAGCGTCTCCCGCGCCAGCCCGGCCAGATGCTCCGGATACAGCGCGATTTCCACGGTGTCGGGGTGCACGACCACTTCCTTGATCAGTCGGCGGATCAACCGATCCTGCTCGGCCGGGAAAAGTTCATCCCACATCTGCGAGACATTATCGAGCGCATGACGCACGTCCGTCTCCGCTGCGCCGGGAACTTCTTTCTGTATCTTCCGCCACGCTTCCGCGACCATCTCCGGGCTTGCCAGTACGGGCTGCAATTGCCCCAGCACGATGCCCTCGATCTCGCCCGCGGGGATATTGCCGACGGGACAGGAGGCGCAGGATTTCTTGATATGATTGTTCGGCGTATAGTAGCGGTAGGTTCTGCCACGCCTGCAGGTGCTGGTCGCCGTCATGCCGGATTTGCAGCCGCCGCAGACCAGCACGCCGCGAAGCGCCGCGCCGACCGTGCGCCGGTATGCGTTCGAACGGGCGCGCGGACTTTCCCGCATGACCGCGCGCGCGGCGTCCCATGTCGCGCGGTCGATGATCGCCGCGTGCTGTCCCGGATAGCTTTCCTTCCCGTGGACGATCTCGCCGAGATAGAGGCGGTTGGAAAGCAGCTTGTAGACGAATCCCTTGTCCATCGGCTTGCCCTCGCGCCGGTTTCCCCTTCGGCTGACATAGGTCTTGCTGCGCAGGCCGCGCTCGCGCGCCTCCTTCGCCACGGCGGTGACGGAGCCGACCGAGATGAATCGCTCGAACAGGAAGCGCACGGCCTCCGCCTCGGCCGGGTTGATTTCCAGCTTCCGGTCGATGACGTCATATCCCAGCGGCGGCGTGCCGCCCATCCACATGCCCTTGCGTTTGCTCGCCGCCAGCTTGTCGCGGATGCGCTCGCCCGTGATCTCCCGCTCGAACTGCGCGAAGGACAGCAGCATGTTGAGCGTCAACCTGCCCATGGAAGTGGTAGTGTTGAACTGCTGCGTCACCGAGACGAAGGACACGCCGTGCCGATCGAAGATCTCCATCATCTGCGCGAAGTCGTAAAGCGAGCGCGTCAGCCGGTCGATCTTGTAGACGATCACCACGTCGATCAACCCGGCATCGATGTCCTTCATCAGCCGCTTCAGGGCGGGACGCTCCATATTCCCGCCGGTGAATCCTCCGTCATCGTAATCGTCCGCCACGAGCGTCCAGCCCTCGCCGCGCTGGGAAGCGACGAAGGCTTCGCCCGCCTCGCGCTGCGCGTCCAGCGAGTTGAATTCCTGATCCAACCCTTCCTCATGCGACTTACGCGTATAGACCGCGCAGCGAACCATTGTCTTTATTCCGCTCATGCGCCGCCTCCGTTCTGCCGCCGCAGCCCGAAGAAGAGCGGCCCCGACCAGTGCGTGCCGGTAATGGCTTTCGCGACCGCCGACAGGCTGCGGTAGCGTTTGCCCCGGTATTCGAACCCCTGCGCCAGCGCGGTGACGACATGCTCCTCACCGCCGTGTTCGCGGATGAAGCGCGTTCCGGCGATCGGCTGCTCCGAAGGCGCGGCCTTGCGCAGCGGCCGCCCGCGCGCGTCCTGATTCCGGCGTGACCAAGCCTCCAGCCGCTTCTCCACCCGCTTCGAATCCATCCCGTAGGTCAGCTCCTGCAGGCGGTAGGCGAGTTTCTTGACGTAATAGACACGGTTGAACGGCGGCGCTTCGCCGTCCGGATGCAGCTCCCGCCAGAGCTTTTTCAGCTCCGGCGCGGCCATGTCCGGAAGAGCGGCGACGCGGGCGAGAAGGATAGTATCCATGGCGTGTTTCTCCAGGTTGATAATGTTCGCCATGAAGGCGTCGAACGGCGGAGATATCCAGCGAAATGATAGGAAAATCGCCTTTTATGAACGACTTGCGCGTTACGGGCGGAACCACCGGGATAATCTGCCGTCATTGCGCCATGTTACGCGCCCGCGTGCATCGCCGCCATGGCGCATGATTGCGCCCGGCTACGAAAGATTGCGCGGATTTCCCGGACTACGCCACTGCATCGGCGACCGCGAACCAGGCCTGAGGGGAAGCCAGTGAAACCGCCCCTTCAACGGCAAGTACCGCCGTGCCGTGGTACACACCGAACGGATAAAATCGCACTATCAGGAGAAAACGAAAGCGCCCGCGCGCAAATCGCCCGGGCAGGCGCGGTACACGCCGAACGCTGCTCAACCCCGGTCACACTGGCGATTACGGAAGAGCGCCGATCAAACGGAGAATGTTCGCGGCGCAGGTACTGGCGGACAGGGTGGGATTCGAACCCACGGTACAGTGTTACCCGTACACACACTTTCCAGGCGTGCGCCTTAGACCACTCGGCCACCTGTCCGTTAGACTTCCTTAGCGAACGTAGTGAGCTTTAGAAAGCCTTACGCCCGACGTCGCTCGAAGAGCGAAGACGGGCTGTTTCATTACTATAGGTTCAAAACCGGCAGGCAGCAATGCCAGAGCCGGTGCGGCTTGTCAACCCTCCGTCCGCCCCCACAGGGTAAATAACCAACTGTTAATAAAAAACAAATATTCCAGGGGCGAATTGTCTTCAAATGTTCACATTACTGAGGGAATTTTTGGTTTATGGTATAATTAGCAACGAGTTATCATTACGATCGCAGGCCATGGAAATCGACGTACCCAAACAATCCTTCATCGAAAAGAATGCCAAAGGTGAGGATGTTATCCCGGCTGAGCTGCGCAGCGACACGATATCCTATGCCATCCAGAGTTTCGTCTATAATCTCGGGGCTAATACTTACGAGCCGATCGTCAGCTCCTATACTCAGAAAAAGGCCTGTGATTGGTTTAATTTTTCCGGTTATAGCAATTATCGGCAAAATCTCGGTGGCGAATTTGCCGGTGACGTCATTGGAACCGCTACGCTGGTCGCCGCGGAAACCTTTGCGCCAAATCAGCTGCATTCCTTTACCAAGACGGCAAGAAAAATGGTGCACCCGCTTTATAGCAGCGTGGCGAACTGGCTCTTCTCCGACCAGAAAAACAATCCCGGATACGATGAGAAAATCAAGCAATGGACCACCTATCAGGAACGCAATCTAGTGCGCGCACTGATCACCACCAGCGCTGCCATGGTGGGTAACATCGCCACCCAGAAGCTGTTATGCACGAGCAAGGCGCCGTCTGGTATCATTTTCCTGGGAAGGATGGTAAGCAAGTCGCTTACGACCGCTCTTGGTTTGACCGCCCGTTTTACCTTTCCTAAACAGGCGGGGGCTGTTGACCACTGGATGTCCGAGCATATTTTTGCAAAAATAATGTCGGACGCGGTGGTCAATGATCCAAACCTGGCCGCATCGCATACCGAAAAAGTTCGTGCCCGGCGCCAGAGCGATAATACTCCCTCGCTGAGCGCATAGCTCTGCTGCAATGGCTTTGCTGCCATTGCCAGCGTACACCCGAACAAGGAGGCGATCATGAAAACCACGCATCCGGATCAGGACAAGACGCAGGGCGGCTTTGACCGCCAGAAGTTCAAGCAGCAGCTTTCGTGTATTCCCAAGGGGACGCTGATCGAGATGGCGCATGACGGCATCATTGACATCGGCGAGGTGCATCGCCTGCTGACATTGATGGGACTGTCGCCCGAGGAGGTCGGGACAATGCAGCCGCACTTTCACCTCATCGGCGAAACCGTGCTGCGTTATATCGAGCGCTCCCGCCGCCAGAACCTGCATCAGGGCACCGTGCAGCTGACCGGCATGGAAGCGGCGCAAATTATGGAAAAGCTGTTGAACCGCGGCCTGATCAGCCGTTATTATGCCAGGGTGGTGGAACCCAAGATGCAGCTTTCGCTGCCCGGACGTAACCTATCGCAAGAGATACAAAGGACCTGATAACGAACGCCCCGTCGCTTTTCCCCTCGTGGAAGCGCGCCGCCACGGAGTTCGCTTTGTGGTTCGGCGTGGCAGGCGTGCTGGTGCTTCCGGCATTATCCTATACCGGCTACCGCCTCATCCACATCGAGTACTGGTGGGGTGTGCTGCTGTGCGTGGCGCTTGCCCTGATATTCACCCTGCTGGCGCGGATTCGGCTTGTCGGAATAGCGCTGTTGCCGCTGGTCACGCTATTTACCATCGCGCTGTATTTCAGCGATGACCTCCTGCGGCATGGGTGGCTGCTGGCTTTTGCGATTGCGGCGGGCGCTGGTTACGTGGCGCTCTGCGTGCGGCATTTCGACCTGGCGCTGAAGCTAACCGGCGTGGCCGCTGTTGCGCAGGTCATCACGGCGGTTGTAACGGCACCTCCTGTAAATACGCTGAAGGAATACGATGCAGCCGGCTCCAACCGGCCGGCAGTGGTGCATCTCGTGTTCGACGAGCATGGTGGTATTGGGGCATTCCCGCAGGATATTATCCCGGCGGAAGAAATTGATGCGATGGTGCAGGGATATGTCAGCCGGGGATTTGTCGTGTTCCGCCATGCCTATACCATAGACAAAGCCACCAGACCTTCCTTGCGGCGCGTGCTGGCATTGCGGCCGGGGCGTAAACATTATCGCAGCGTATTCGATCAAATCGGGAAGAAGTGGGCAGTGGATGTCACCCATACCCAGTATCTCAATCTCAGCGGAGCGTTGCGCGGCAAGCCGTATGTCGCCCGCCACCAGATGTATAACCAGAGTATCCCTTCCGACAGCATTGCATCTTCAGGCCTGTCCCTGGAGGATCGTGCGTGGGTTATGGGCTCGCTGGTAAGCAACTGGTTCCGCCGTTCGGTGGATTCCCCGGTGGCCAAGATCTATTTGAGGGAAGTCCCCTTCGCCCGCCGAATGGTCAAAAGCGCGGCGCGGAAGATCCATTCCATGGTTTCCCAGTATATTTTTGCCGAGATGAGCGACCGTCTGATACGGGAAGGAAGACGCGGCACCTATTACTTTGCGCATCAGCTGTTTACGCATAGCCCTTTCGTCCTGGACCGGAATTGCAATGTGCTGCCGGTAAAGCAGTGGGCAAGCGGCCTGTATCGGTCAAGCGGCCTTAAACGAATGCTCAAGATGCGGCGCGATCGGTACCAGCGGCACTTCGAGCAGGCTTCCTGCGCGGCACAGAGTGCATTCCGGCTGATCGACGGGTTGATGGCGCGTCCTGATATGGCAGATACTGTTTTTCTAATACATTCCGACCATGGATCTCGGCTCGCCATCAGAGACCCTAAAAAGCATAAAGAAGGGGTGTACGACAAGCGCGACTATGAACGCGACATGCGGGGATCGTTCATCGCATTGAAGATTCCGGGAATGGAAGGCGGCATTGTCGATCAGCCTGTGCGGCTGGATTATCTTTTCAATCAGCTGGTCAGGAATGACTTTCGCTCCTTCAATCTGAAAAAGCTCAAGCCCAAAGGATCACCTTACTGAATATTGTCTTTATTTAATGCCTGCGCCGGAGGGTTCACGTGCGGCAACTTTGACCGGCGGCGTTGCCGGTGCCCGTGGCTCCGAATCGCCGCCAATGTCATGACCGGCAGGTGAGGTATCGCGGGACTGCTGAAACTGCGCCAGTGCCTTCCCCATGTCTCCGGGCGCCGGAGCTACATCCTGCTGCGGCGTGCCTGCTACCGATGTCGAAGGGGCAGTTTTCTTCTGCGAGAGCGACTGCACCCATTCCGTCGCCGCTGAACCGCCCTTACTGCCGAGCCTGGAGCCGACTACCGCAAACACGAGTGCAGCGGCGATACCGATGATGCCGATCCCACCGGTCAGGCCGTTCATCAGAGTAAGGCCCAACAGCCCGCCGCCGAGCAGCCCGAGAAACCCGCCCAGCTTCGAGCCGGGGGCGGCCGGGGGAGCTCCTATGCCGGGCGCGACGGCCGCACCGTCGCGTGCGCTGCGCGGTTTTTCTTCCAGCGTACCGGAGGGCTGCAGGCCCATCGCTTCCAAGGCTTCCGTGCCGTCCTCCCCGAACCGGTGGTACAGCCGGCGATGGAGGTTATTCACCGCTTTGGGGCCCAGATCCGGGTTTGCGCGCAGCGCCGCGCCCACGGTGCGCAATGCGCGCGGATCGATGTCGGGGCGTGATTCGGAAATCTGCTCGATCTGATCGCGCAGATACGTATTTTCCACGCGCGGGGAACGATAGTTATAGCCGCCGCCATACCCGCCATGGCCATAATTGCGGTAGCCCCCGTAATTGCCAAAGCCGGCACCGTAACCGGAGACGTTATACCCATAGCCCGTGTTGTAGCTGTACAGCGGCGTCGGAACGGCGTAACCGCCGCCCGGCAGCGCGTAAGTACCGCCTGGTAATCCGTAGCCGTAGTAACTGTTCGCCAGGACAGGCGGTCCTGCAAACCGCGGTTGCGTTGAAGGCATACATTCTACCCGAAATACAATAATCCACCTTAAGGGTAGTATTTTCAATGCATTCCGACAAGTGAAGCTTTTGTGACATACCCTCCACTTGACGCTGGATAATCAATAAGTTATTCCTTTATGCCACCGTTCCTCCGTTTTAAAACCCGTTTCCATGGAGAAAAGGATTCTGCGTATCAGGCGCTACCTGCTGGCCGCATGGCTGACGCTGGCCGGGCTGATCAGCCTGCTGTCGGTGTGGGCGCATATGCTGATCGGTCTCAACAGCGACCATCTGGCGAATCTGGAAGGAGCGCGCAAGCTGCTGGCGGGCGCCGTGCCGTATGTTGACTTCGTCGAGCCCAATCCACCGCTGATTTTCATCCTGTACAGCATACCGGTGGCGATCGCTTCCGTAACCGGCATACCCATGTATATTGTCTTGTATCTGCTCACCTATGCGCTGCTGTTTGGCGCATTGTGGATCGTCTTCGTCATTTTAAAACGCAGCGGCGCAACGCTGTCGGTAAATCTGGTCACGGTGAGCGCGGCGGCGCTGGCGCTGCTGACGGCGTCGTTCATTCATCAGCCTTTCGCGGACCGCGAACACTGGATGCTGGTGCTGATCACGCCGTGGCTCGCATTGTATTCGCCGCTGGTACAACGCGAAGCCATATCACCGCGGCTGCGGATGCTGATCGCCGTCATGGCCGGCATCAGCTTTGCCATCAAACCGTATTTTTACGTTTTCTATCTGGCGACGGTCCTGTTCTCGCTGGCCACCGGCACCCGCTTGCGGGACATGCTGCGCCAGCGCGAACATCATATCGTCTGTGCCATCGCCGCCACCTATGTCATCATCGTTCTGCTTTTCTTCCGGCATTACCTGACCGTCGTTCTCCCCATCGGCCTGAAAACCTATCCCGCCATCAGTTGGGATATAAACAGCAAGCTCAGCATTATTACTCATGATTTCGTCGGTTATGCTATCCCCGGCCTGGCAGCGCTGGCGCTGCTGTGGTGGGGCGATCCGCGGCGGTTGGACCGCTCCGTCGCCTATCTCGGCGTGCTGGTACTGGCAGGAGTTGGCTCCTACCTCCTGAATGCCGGGTGGTATTATACGCAGTATCCTTTCATCGCCATTTCACTGGTGGCTACCATCGCTATCGGCGCCCGGTTGCTTTCCACCTGTTGGCAGTTTCCCACCCCCTTTCAGCAGTCTGTCCGGGTGTTCCTGTCGGGAATACTGCTGGCGGCAGGCCTGGGATATGCCTACGGCAAACCGGCGCTGTTGCGCGCGCAATGGGACATAGGAACCCAGCAATCACGCGGCCACCCAGCCGGCAGTATGGAAATGCATCCGCCGGCGATGAAGACCGTTGGGGCGTATCTCGAAAAATATCCGCGCTTCATGCTCCTCAGTACCTCGCTGTGGCAGGTGAATCTGATGAAGGAAGAGGAGCCACAGGAAGGGGTTGGCCGCTTCGATCTTCTGTGGACGCTGCCCGGGACGCTTCAGATAGCGGCGGATCCGGAGAGGCGCGAGGAATCCGATATGCTGGTGCGCTATCTGCAGGAGAGCCTGGCTGAAGACCTCGAACGCCACCGGCCGGAACTGGTGATCAATGACGTCAGTCCTATCCAGCGTGGGCTGCCGCTGTCTTATAATGTGCTGGAGCTGCTGACCCGGAGCGACCGGTTTGCAACTGCCTGGACCCGCTATGGTCAGGCGGAAAAAATTGACAGCTGCAACGACTGGGTCCGCCAGCATTGCGCGTATGAGATCTATATTATTAATAAATAATCCATTGATTTAGTTTGATTATCCATGAAATAATGCACTTCTGAGTATGGTGAATCCTCGGAAATCGAGGCTGAGTGCGGATTTGCTGGCTTTTTATCGCGGTTGTGTTATTATTTATTTATGTGGAGGATTACGTTAGTAGTGGCCGCGCTGCTGCTAACCAACCTCGGAGGCATCGCAGCGGCGGCCGAAGAGACTGAGCATAGATCGAAAAGTGCCCAGAAGGTCATCGTTTTACTCGGTTCCATGGGTATCAACAGCAAGGAAGTCAGAGATTTCGTCACCAAAGTCGACGCGGAAGTCGATGTCAGGAATGGTTATCTCAATCTGGCGCAGCGGGAAATGCCCGGCGGCGCTACACTGGCATTGCGCTATCGGCTGGGCAACAAGCATTACAAGGATCCACGCAGCTCGAAGCGGCTGGAGTTGGCGTTGACACCGCCTGAGGACTCCACCTTCTCCAACTTTGAAATTAAAGCGCGCACCGACAGCATTAGCGTTAATTACCGCTACAAGTTTTAAATGGAATAACTGTCATTCCCCGAATTTTGCTTTTGCAAAATTCTGGGGGCATCTAATTGCTGTATCACCCTAGAATCGCTGGTGCGATCCGGGTGATGATGTAATTGCCCCACAGCATGATAATGCATCCCGCATATGTGCCGGCACGGGCGCGATGACGCTGACCGGATCTTTTTTGGGATACAATGGAACCTCGATGGCCCGCGCCTGCAGATGCAGCATGCCGGCCTGTGTCTTGCCATAAATACGATCGCCGAGAATGGGACAGCCAAGCGCCGCAGCATGAACCCGCAGCTGATGCGTACGTCCCGTCTGCGGGTGCATTTCCAGCCAGCTGATGCTTTCCGCCTGTCCCATCACCTTATAGTGTGTCAGTGCGGGCAGGGGATCATCATCTCCCGGTCCGGCGATTTTCATCCACCAGCGCTTATGGCTTTGGCTTTGTTTGGCCAGTGGCAAGTCGATCACCCCTTCCTTTTCCGGCGGCGCGCCTGACACAATCGCCCAGTAGGTCTTTTTAATCTTGTTATTGGCAAACAGCTTACCCAGCCGGTCAAGCGCCTGCCGATGGCGCCCAAGTACCAGGCAGCCGCTGGTGTCCCGATCGAGCCGGTGCGCCAGCGCCGGCGGGCGCGGCAGGCCGAAGCGCAGATGCTCGAAATACTGATCGAGCGTATCGCCACCGCCGGTGCCGGTATGCACGGGGATGCCTGCGGGTTTGTCGATCACCAGCATAAGCGCATCGCGGTACAGCAGGCGGGAAAGCAGTTCCTCGGGAGTCATTATGTCATCCTGAGCAGAATGAGGGACATTAGTCCGAACGTAGTCGAAGGATCTGTTGCCTGGCAAGATGAAGAAGATCCTTCGACTCCGCTTCGCTACGCTCAGGATGACAATATTGGGAATGACGGGTGATGGATAAAAAAAGAAGGCTGGAGGAGGCCCCCAGCCCTGAAGGTTAATTTTAGAGGTTAATGACGTGCGTTAAGCGGTACAATCATAGCAGCAGAGCAGGTCGCTATAGCTCATCGGACGCTGGTCTGGCTGCATATGGTTGAATTCGATTTTCTGGGCGACTTCAAAGCGCGGAGTGACAATGCAGGCGCTAAGTTGGCTGAGTATGGCAATAAGTAAAAACGTACGGATAATCATGGCAGCCGTCCTTTTGGGATACTGCCTTCAGCTTACCAGGGAAGGGATAATATCACGTTAACGATTGCCTAAGGATAAATTAATATTATGTAGCATTTTATCTTTAATTTTTATCTTTTAAAAAGGGCGATTCTATACCTGCCGCTTCTTCAATAACATAAAGGGGCCTTTGCTTGGCCTCGCGGTAGATGCGGCCGATATATTCCCCGATAATTCCCAGCGACACGAGCTGGATGCCACCCAGGCAGAGGATGGCGGCCATGAGAGAGGCATAGCCCGGCACATCCACCCCGTATAGCATGACCCGTAGAATCAGCCATCCTGCGTAGGCAAAGGCCAGTGCGGAGATAAGGATTCCAAGATAGGTGGTCAGGCGCAGCGGCAGCGTGGTGAAGGAAAATATCCCATCTTTGGCGAGCTGCCAAAGCTTGCCGATACTCTGCTTGGGGACACCAATGCTGCGCGGTGGGCGGTCGAAATAAATCTGTGTTGTTGCAAAGCCGACCCAGGCGAACAGTCCTTTCATAAAACGCGTGCGTTCCGGCAGTCGCTTCAGCACTTCGACCACTTGCCGGTCCATCAGGCGAAAATCACCGGTATTCGGAGGGATGTCCACCGAGGTGACCCGTCCCATCAGGCGATAAAATATCCAGGCTGCGCCGCGCTTGAACAGGCCTTCGCCGTGGCGGGACCGGCGTGTTGCCAGCACCACCTTGCATCCGGCCTGCCAATGCCGCACCATTTCCGGAATGAGTTCCGGAGGATCCTGCAGGTCGGCATCCAGAGGAACGATTGCCTGCCCCAATGCATGCTGAAGTCCTGCGGAAAGTGCTGCCTCTTTTCCAAAATTGCGGGATAACGAGAGCAGGCGAATGCGCGGCTCGCGCCGGTGCCATTCCTTGAGACGGATCAGTGTGTCATCGTGGCTGCCGTCATTGATGCAGATGATTTCCCATTCCGGCGCGACGGTGTCCAGGATGGGGATGATCCGATTAAACAGCGTGTCCATGCTGTCCGCTTCGTTATACATCGGGACGACGACGCTTAAGACGGGAGCGGTCATGCGATTGCTGTGATCAAACATCAGGTTAATCGCGAAATCCTAACAGATAATCATAAAAAAAACATTAAACATAATGCTAGACCAGCCGCGCCAAGAATAGTAAAACAAACGGGCACAAAAATGACAGATAGTCAGGGAGTCTATGCCGGAAATTTTGCTGTTCGAAAAGGGTGGGGTGGTCATGTACGGCCTGGCCGCCTTGTCGGTGTATGCCGTCGCCGTCGTTATCTTTAAGATTCTTCAGTTCAAGAAAGCCAATGTATTCGACCGCAGCTTCATAGACCCGGCGCTGCGCGAGATCAAGCAAGGCGACCGCAACCGCGCCACCCGTACCCTGGGGGGCATCAAGGGGCCGGTCGCGCGGATTATGCGCGTCACCTTCGAGTGCGTTGCCAACCGCGAAATGTCGCAGAAGAGCAAGGAAGCCGAGATCATGCGCGTCGGCTCCGGCGACCTGCGCTATCTGGAATCGCACCTGCGCGGCCTGGAGATGACTGCCGCCGTTGCCCCGCTGATGGGGCTCCTGGGTACCGTCATCGGCATGATCAGTTCATTTTCGCGCCTCTCCCTGTCGGGCACCCGCGTCGACCCCACGATTCTCGCGGGCGGCATCTGGGAAGCGCTGCTTACTACAGCAGCCGGCCTGACCGTCGCCATCCCTGCGCTGGCGGCGCATTACGTGTTGGACGGCATCATCGAGAAGGTGCGTGCCACCATGAAGGATGTCTCGGTACAGATACTGGCGCTGGAAGATGAATTCCGCCGTAACGAGCGCGCCATGGCCATCGAGGAAGCGCGTCGCGCCGAGGCCGAGCGTCGCGCCGAGGAAGAGGCCCGCCGCCGGCAGGAGGAAGAGCAGCGCCTGGCCCGCGAGGAGGAGGAACGCCGCCAGCGTGCCGAAGCCGAAGAATGGGCTGAGCAGCAACGCCGCAACGCGCCCCAGAAAATGACGACGCTGAATCTGAATCCGAAATATACTAACGCCAGCTAGTGCGGGTGCGAGTGCTGGTGTTGGCAATAATACGGAAAATACACCCGCAGCGGCCCTGATAAAACTATGGAATTTGAACGCTCCGCCCGTGTAAAAGTCCGCAATCTGCCGCTGACGGCGTTGATCGACGTGATGTTCATCCTGGTCATCTTCTTCATGCTGACCACCACATTCATGCGCATCGAATCGCTCGAACTGATGCTTCCCTCCACCTCCAAAACCGCAACGAAGCAGGAAGCCATGCATCTGTTCATCGACGGCGACGGCAAGATGATGCTCGGCCAGCGCCGCGTCGATCAGGCGGAGCTTGCCGAATCGCTGGCGCGCATGTTCGAGAAGGACCCTGCCACCAGCATCATGATGCTGACCGCCGACGGCGTCACCATGCAGCAGCTGGTGGATGTGATGGACCGGGTGTACATGGCGGGCGGGCGCAGTCTGTTCGTCCGCAAATGGGACAAACCGCCGGCCAGAGAGACGAAACCATGATGGATTTCCCGCGTACCCGGAAAAAAGACGTATCCATCAGCCTCATTCCGCTGATCGACATTTCAGTATTTCTGCTGATTTTTTTCATGCTCACCGGCAGTATCGACCGCCTCGAACTTATTCCCATCGAGCCGCCGGTGGCCGAGAGCGGCAAGTTGATGGATGAGGGGCATCTGGTCATTCTGCTCGGGCAACATCATGAAATTATTATCAACGACGAGATGATACCCCTGGAAGATATCCCCAGGCTGCTCGGCCCCGACCTGATTAAGAATCCAGGCAAGATCATCACCGTCAAGGCCGATGCCGAAGTGCCGGCCAACCGCATGATCGAGGTAATGGACGCCATCAAGGAGGCGGGCGGCAAGAATCTTTCCGTGGTAACGCAATCGAAGGCGCGGGTGCATGTTCCGTAGCTCTCTCCATAACACGTTTTTCGCCTGGGTGCGCATGCCGCAACCCGCTCTGCCGAGCCGCGAGCACCTGCGCGACCACCACTTCCTGCTGGCGATTATCGCCGCCGCCTCGTTACACATGCTGGCCTACAAAATCTGGGAGATGGTGCCGCAAACGCAGGTGATCGATATCCCGGTGCAGGTGCTCAGCATCAAGCTGGGAGACGGTGATGCGTCGCAGAAGGTGGTGCTTTATCCCGCAGAAAAAGAGGTTTCCGATGGAGAAGGGGAGGATGTGCTGACCCGGCTGGTGCGCGCCAAGGAAGCCGAAGTGGTGCCCGAGACGCGTCAGCCTGACCATGCACCGGCAGTCAAGGCGCTGGAGAAGGCCATTGTTCCGCCGAAGACAGAGACTCCGAAACAGATTGCAGAAAACAAGAAAATAAAAATCAAAGAACCCCGCAAGCCCAAGAAGGAAAATATCCGCGGCAAGTTCGACGTGCGGCAGGAAGGTGTCGCAACCGCCGCGCCGGTAATGCCGGTAATCGACGTTTCGGCCCCGAGCCAGGAAGTGCGCATGAGCAGCATGCAGGCAAATCTGGAGGTCGAATCCGTCGCCGGTCTGTCCCCATCAGCAGGCGATGCCAAAAATGACATTACCCAGCGTTATGAGCGCGTGATCCAGCAATGGATTACGAAGTTCCATGCCTATCCTGAAGAGGCGCGCGCAGAGAAGCTGGAAGGGGAGGGGATGGTGCGCATCCGCATTGACCGGCAGGGGAACATCCGTTACTACATTATCGGGCAATCGACCAACCATCCCATGCTGGACCGCGCCGCCATTGAGATGATCCGTCGCGCTAATCCAGTTCCCGCCGTACCGAACGGCTACCCGGGCGGCGATCTGTTCGAGTTCAAGATTCCTGTCTCATTCAGTCCGAATGGCTAACGCGCTTGTTACCGGCGGCGCCGGGTTCATTGGCAGCTGTTTCGTGGCGCAGGCTACGGCGCGGGGGGCACGGGTCATCGTGCTGGATGCGCTGACCTATGCCGGGCACCGTGCCAACCTCGCCTGGATTAAGGATGGGTGGGAACTGGTGGTGGGCGATATCGCCGACCGGGCGCTGGTGTCGAAGCTGCTGCGGGAGCACAAGGTCCGCTACGTAGTCAATTTCGCCGCCGAGTCGCATGTCGATAATTCCATTGCCGGCCCGCGTCCCTTTATCGATACGAATATTACCGGCACGTTCCAGCTGCTTGAAGCCTGCCGCGATTACTGGCAGAAGCTGCCGGATGCGGAAAAATCCGCTTTCCGTTTCCTGCAGGTTTCCACTGACGAGGTGTATGGTTCACTGGGGCCGAAAGGAAAATTCACCGAGGCGTCCCCGATACGTCCCAACTCTCCTTATTCGGCGTCGAAGGCGGCCGGCGATCACCTGGCGCGCGCCTGGCATGAGACGTACAGGCTGCCGACCATCATCACCCACTGCACCAATAATTACGGTCCGCGCCAGTATCCGGAGAAGTTGATCCCGCATATGATCCACTGCGCCCTCTCCGGAGAGAAACTGCCGGTGTATGGCGACGGAAAGAATGTGCGCGACTGGATTCATGTCGAAGACCATTGTACAGGCGTCTGGCTGGCGCTGACCAAGGGCAAGCCGGGGCAGGTCTATGATTTCGGCGGCGACGCAGAAGTGGAAAATATAGCGCTGGTGCGCAAATTATGCGCATACCTGGATCGCAAGCGGCCCAAGGAGACCGGCAGCTATGAGGAACAGATCACCTTCGTGGCCGACCGGCCGGGGCATGACCGGCGTTATGCGATCGATGACAGCAAGGCACGCGATGAGCTTGGCTATACACGACGCTACAGTTTCCTGCAGGGGCTGGAAGCGACAGTGGACTGGTACCTGGCGAATGAGGGATGGAGCAAGACGGTGATGGGGAAACAATGAAGGGCATCGTACTGGCAGGAGGATCGGGCACGCGGCTGGCGCCCATGACCACCGTCATCAGCAAGCAGCTGCTGCCGGTCTACGACAAGCCGATGATCTATTACCCGCTATCGATCCTGCTCTTGGCGGGCATTCGGGATATACTTATTATTTCCACGCCGCACGATCTGCCGATGATGCGCACGCTGCTGGAGGATGGCAGCCAGTTCGGCGTCCGTTTTTCCTATGCCGAGCAGCCCAGGCCGCAGGGTATCGCCCAGTCCTTCCTGATCGGAGAGAAATTCATTGACGGCCAGCCGGTCTGCCTGATTCTCGGCGATAATATCTTTTACAGCGAAACGCTGCCTGCGAATGTTGAAACCGCCTCGGAGCTGACGGAGGGCGGCTTGGTGTTTGCCTACCGGGTGAGTGATCCGCAGCGTTACGGCGTCGTGGAAATCGATGGTAAGGGCAATGCGATTTCCATCGAGGAAAAACCAAAAAATCCGAGATCGTCGCTGGCGGTGACCGGACTTTATTTTTATGACGGTCAGGTAGTGAATATCGCCCGCAAGCTCAAGCCATCGGGGCGTGGCGAGCTGGAAATTACGGATGTCAATAAGGCCTATATGGCGCAAGGCAAGCTTCGCGTGCAGCTGATGGGCCGCGGCACGGCCTGGCTCGATAGCGGCACACCGGAATCGCTGCTGTCGGCGGCGCAGTTCGTACAGACCATCGAGGCGCGACAGAGCTGGAAGATCGCCTGCCTCGAGGAAATCGCCCTGCGCAAGAAATTTATCGACCGCGCGCAGTTCCGCCGCCGCATCCAGTTATATGGCAATAACGATTACGGCACGTACCTCCAGCGCGTGTTCGACGAGATGCCTGTGTAATGGATGCCGGTATCCTGATTCTCGGCCGGGATGGGCAGGTGGGCGGCGCGTTGGTAAGGCTGCTGGGATCGCGGGCCATTGCCCCCGGGCGTGGCGAGGCCGATTTCCTGAAGCATGATTTTATTAAGCAGCTGGAGCAATGGCTGGCAGGTCGCCCCGTATCCGTCGTCATCAATGCCGCCGCATATACGGCGGTTGACAAAGCAGAGAGTGAGGGCAGGGAGGAGGCTTTCCGTATCAATAGCGAAGCGGTAGGGGAGCTGGCAGCATGGTGCTGCGAGCGACAGTTACCGTTGGTGCATTACTCGACTGACTACGTGTTTGACGGCAGCGGTGATCGGCCATGGCGGGAGCAGGACACACCGCATCCGGTGAACGCCTACGGCGAGAGTAAGCTGGCGGGCGAACATGCATTGCGCGGGGCGGGATGCGATTATCTGCTGCTGCGTACCTCCTGGATCTATGATGCCTATGGAAAGAATTTCTTCAACACCATGTTGCGGTTGATGGGCGAGAAGGAAAGACTGGCGGTAGTATCCGACCAGATCGGCGCGCCGACCTATGCCCCACATCTGGCGCGGGCAACGCTCAGCGCCCTGAATCGTGCCGCCGCGGGTGACGCGTTTCCTTCAGGAACCTATCATCTGTGCAGCGGCGGTGAGACTAGCTGGCATGATTTTGCGTCCGCCATTTTTGCGCTTGCCAGAGCCCATGGTTGTGCCCTTAAATGCCAGCGCGTCGATCCTATTCCGACATCCGACTACCCGACGCCGGCGCGTCGTCCGCTCAACTCCCAGCTGGATTGCACGCAGGCACGGCAGGTGCTGGGCGTAGCGCTGCCGCATTGGGAGGAAGGGCTCAAGGAATGTTTCAAAGAGAAATATGCAGGTTCAGGATTGCAGGCTAGCCGGGCTTAAGACCATCCAGATCAAGCTGCTGGGGGACAGCCGCGGCTTCTTCAGCGAGCGCTTCAACGCGCGGAGCTTTGCCGCAGCCGGTCTTCCTGACCGGTTCGATCAGGATAACCACTCACGTTCCGCTCCGGGTATCCTGCGTGGCCTGCATTACCAGTACGATCCGCCGCAGGGCAAGCTGGTCGGCGTGGTGCGCGGCCGGGTGTGGGATGTGGCGCTGGACATCCGGCCCGATTCGGCGACATTCGGGCAGCATTTCAGCATCGAGCTTTCCGGCGACAACGGCATGATGCTGTGGATTCCGCCGGGATTCGCGCATGGCTTCTGCGTGCTGGGCGACGAGCCGGCCGACATGTATTACAAGGTCACCGGCTTTTACAACCCACAGGGTGAGGGCGGCATCGCCTGCAATGACCCGGAACTGAAGATCGACTGGCCGGTAGAAAACCCGCAGCTTTCCGAGCGCGATAAAAAACAGCAGAGCTGGAAGCAATATTGCGCTAATCCTCCATCATGGAGGAGCGCCTAATGGCTTTGTGCAGTGTCATCATGGTCACCTACCACACCGGGCCAATGCTGTTCGCCAGCATGAAGACCGTGTTGCGCCAGCGGCAGTTGACTGAACTGATCCTGGTCGATAACGGCAATCCGCCGGACGTGCTGGCGCGGCTACAGCAGATGGCGCTTTCCGATGTGCGGCTTAAGATTGTTACCGGACACGGTAATATCGGCTTTTCCAAGGCATGTAATCTGGGTTCCAAGCAGGCGGCGGGCGATTTCGTCATGCTGCTGAGCCCCGATTGCCTGTTGCCGCCGGAGGCGCTGGCTGACCTGATGGTGGCGCTGACGGATACACCCGATGCGACGCTGGCCGGCCCGTGGATGGTGTGCCCCGATGGCAGCGAGAAGCAGGGCGGGCGCAGCGAGCTGCTGACGCCGGCCACCGCCTTTAATGAGGTATTCGGCCTTTACCGTTTCCCCCGCTTCAAGGGGCTGGCGATACGCGGGGACATGCCGCGCGAGATGCACCAGGTCCCAGCTGTTTCCGGTGCCTGCATGTGCCTGCGCAAGGCAGATTATATCCGCCTGTTCGGGCTGGATGAGAGCTTCTTCCTGCATGTCGCGGATGCCGATCTCTGCCTGCGCGTGCATAAGATGGGCGGCAAGGTGATCTGCGTGCCATCGGTGCAGGTGACGCATATGCGCGCGCGCAGCCCGGAGGCATCGCCGCACTTTGTCGAATGGCAGAAGGCGAAAGCTTTCATACGCTATTTCGACAAGCATTTCCGCAGCACCTACGTGCCCGGCGTGCTGATGCTGATCAAGCTGGCGATCCTTGGACGCTTCGCGGTGAAGGTGGGCCAGGCGACCCTGCGCGGGCTGCTGTGCCGTTCGCGCACCGCAGATCCGCCGACCAAGCGGCTGATGCTGCTGGCCTCGGGCCTGTCGGAGATCGTGGAGAGCGACGAATTGCACGGCAAGACCGTGCTCATAACGGGTGCCACCAGCCAGGTGGGCTTATGCGTGCTGCGCCGCCTGCTGGCGGCAGGCGCGGCGGTACTGGCGATCAGCCGCGGCGATCCCATTCCGTTTTATCATGAGCGGCTGCGCTGGATCAAAGGCGACCTCACCGACGAGGCGCTTCATCTGCACGGCTATCTGGCCGACATGCTGGTGCATTGTGCGCCGCTGTGGCACCTGACTGGCACCATCGACCTGTTGGCCGACGCCGAGGTGAAACGCGTGATCGCCTTCGGTTCGACTTCGGTTTTCGTCAAGGCGCTGTCGAAGAACAGCTATGAGCGCGAGGTGGTCGAGATGCTGTCGCAGGCTGAGTCGACCATTTCCGAGAAATGCACCGCCAAGGAGATGCAGTGGACGATCCTGCGGCCGACGGTGATTTACGGCGTCGGGCTCGATCTCAGCATTACTTCACTCGCGCAGTTCATCCGCCGCTTCCGCTTTTTTCCCGTCTATCCGCCGGCGTTCGGCAAGCGCCAGCCGGTGCATGCCGACGATCTGGCGCTGGCGGTGATGCAGGCGCTATTCAAGGAAAGCACGTACGGGAAGGCGTACAATGTCAGCGGCGGCGAAATCATGACCTACCGCGAGATGCTGGAGCGGTTATTCCGATTGTATAATAAGCCGCCGCGCATCGTTGTCTCCACTGCCTTGCCGTTCCTGCTCGACATGGCGGGGAAGCTGACGCGCAGGAAACATATCAACGGCGAGATTGCGCGCCGCATGAATGACGACCTGGTATTCTTCCATGACGACGCGAAGCGAGATTTCGGCTTTTCGCCGCGCCCGTTCTTAAGCGGCGGCGAACGCGATATAGAGGGTTTCTGATGCGCATTTCTTACGTCAACGGCCGCTACCTGCCGCACCGCAAGGCCACGGTGCATATCGAGGACCGGGGTTACCAGTTCGCCGACGGCGTGTATGAGTATGTCGCCTTCTATAACGGTACGCTGCTCGACGGCGGCCTGCATTTCCGGCGGCTGGGGCGTAGCCTGAAAGCATTGCATATACCCATGCCGATGCCGCGGGAAGATTTGGAGCAGGCGGTACGCAGGTTGATCGAAAAGAATAAGCGTACTGACGGCGGGCTTTATATCCAGGTGACGCGCGGCGTGGCGGAGCGCAATCATCCGTTTCCGGCGAAGGCGAAGCCGTCCCTGAGCATGACCGTCTGCCCGCCCAAGACACCGTCGCCGGAAGAAGTGACCGGCGGCGTGAAAGTGATCACCCTGCCCGACCTGCGCTGGGCGCGGCGCGATATCAAATCCATCTCGCTGCTGCCCAATATCCTTGCCAAGCAGGAAGCGGCAAAAGCGGGCGCGCGCGAGGCATGGCTGATCCAGGGCGAAGTAATTACGGAAGGAGCGGCGTCGAACGCCTATATCGTCACGACTTCGGGCGAAGTGGTGACCCATCCGGCCGATGAGCGCATTCTGGCCGGCGTAACGCGCGACGTGCTGCTGAGGCTGGCAAAGAAGGAAGGCATCCGGATGATCGAGCGGCCCTTCGCCGTTTCCGATATGAAAACGGCGGCGGAAGCCTTCATCACCTCCACTTCGGCCAACGTGCTGCCGGTGATTCGCATCGACAAGGCGAAAGTCGGTAGCGGCAGGGTCGGGCCGGTGACACGGAGGTTGCAGAAGCTGTATTTTGAACATATAGGGCGGCAGACGGGGAAGAAATTATGAAACTCACTCCGCCAAAAGCTGTCATCTTTGACTGGGACAACACGCTGGTCGATACCTGGCCGATCATCCATGACGCGCTGAACGCGACCTTCTGCGAATGGAACATGCCAGAATGGAGCATTCAACAGACCATGGCGCGCGTGCGTAAGTCCATGCGCGATTCTTTTCCTGATTTATTCGGAGATGACTGGCAGAAGGCGGGCGACCGCTACCGCCAGCATTACCGCAACCTGCATCTCGACAAGCTCAATCCGTTACCCCATGCGGAAGAAGTGCTGGACCGCGTCAAAGAACGCAATCTGCTGTCGGTGGTGGTGAGCAACAAACTCGGGCCATCGTTGCGCGAAGAGGTTCAGCATCTCGGCTGGAACGCGCTGTTCGACGCCATCGTCGGCTCGGACGATGCGGCGCGCGACAAGCCGCATGCCGACCCGGTGCACAAGGCGTTCGAAAAAACCCATATCAAGCCGGGAAGCGATGTCTGGTTTGTCGGCGATTCGGAGATCGACCTTGAATGCGCGCTGGCGTGCGGCTGCACGGCTATTTTGTACGGCGAAACCGCCAAGTTGCATCCGGAGTTCAGCGCTACCCATTACCTGGGTTTTCCCTACCATGCGCATGTGCATCACCATGGTGAGACGCTGGGCTTACTGGCATAATTTCACCGTCATTCCCAAAGGCGGGAATGATGGTGAAGCGTCTCTGCCAGTTTCCGCATATCTCCCGACTCCAGTACATTCCGGAAGTGCTTCAGCGTCTCCAGGTAGTTGTCCAGCAGCGGTATGATCCCGGCATACTGGTTAGAAATATGCTCGATGTCCTCATCCGGCGGGATGGCGGCGGGGCTGGTGAAATCAGTGAAGCCGGCGCCCGCATAGCGCGCGAAGGGAAAGCCGGCCTGTTTTTCCGCTTCCATGACGGTGGTGATCAGACATGATGCGGCAATGCGCGGAAAAAGGACGATGTTGACTAATGCGATATTATGTTCATTGGTTTCTCCTGTTGGTCCCTGTTTTAATTCCCGGCGGATATGGTGCAGCACGTCAAGATAACGGTCCAACCCCTTCAGCAGATTGACGTGGTTTAAGGAAAATATCTCCGCCCACAGGGCAGGGGACGATTTGCACAGGCGCAGGAATTTCCGCAAGCTCTCATCCTGTGTCTTCATATGTTCTGACAGCAGGGATGCCACTGCGAAGGCTAGCAGTTGCGGCAGGTGCGAGACATAGGCATAGATCAGGTCGTGGAGATGCGGCGGCATGGCTTCGACGCGCGCCCCTATGGCTTTCCAGAAATCCATGATTTTCTGCAGCGCCTCGCTGTGTTGCGGCTGCTCGGGGGTGATTACTATCAGTTTGCGCTCGAACAGGTTGGATTTTCCGGCGGTTACGCCTGCCTGCTCACTGCCGGCGATGGGATGCGCCGGAAAGAATTCAACGGTCTCCGGAAGATGCGGTGCGATGGCGGCGATGGCGGCCTGCTTGATGGAGCAGACATCCATGATGATCGCGCCTTCCTTTAAATGAGGCGCAATCACTTCCGCCAGCGCGCCAAGCGCAGCGGGCGGCGCGGCGAGAATGACAAGATCGCTTTGCTTTACGGCAGCAGCCGGGTCGGGCAGGGCGGTATCGATAAAGCCCTGCTTGCGGGCGAAGGCCAGCGACACTTCATTGCGGTCACTGGCGACGATATGCCTGGCCAGTTTTTTATCGTGCGCGGCCCGCGCAATGGAACTGCCGATCAGGCCGAGCCCGAGGATGGTTATGCGGTCGAAAATATGGTTCGTCATTGCGAGCGTAGCGAAGCAATCCAGAAGATTTTTTGCAATAGAAAACTGGATTGCTTCGTCGCTTCCGTTCCTCGCAATGACGGCTTCACGACTTCAGGAATGCCCGCAGCGCCTGCACCACGGCGCTGTTATCCGGCGGCAGGCCGATGCTGATGCGCAGGCAGTCGGGAAGGCCGTACGCTACCACGTCGCGCACGATCAGCCCGCGCTCCATGAGATAGGCGTTCGCCTTCTCTGCGTTGTACTTTCCCGGCTTAAACTGTACGAGAATGAAATTGGCGATGCTCGGATGCACGGCGAGGCCGAGTTTGGTGATCTCCCGGGTCAGCCAAGGCAGCCACTCGTCGTTGAAATCCCGCGCCTGGGCGGTGAAGCCCGTGTCGCGCATGGCGGCGGCGGCGGCGGCGATGCCCGGGCTGGAGACATTGAAAGGTCCGCGCACGCGGTTCAGCACATCCACGATGGCTGGCGGACCATAGGCCCAGCCCACGCGCAGGGCGGACAGGCCGTATATCTTGGAGAAGGTGCGCAGCATGACCGTGTTGTCGGTGCCCTCCACCAGTTCGCGGCCGCAGCTGTAATCTTCCTGCAGGCAATATTCCGCATAGGCTCCGTCTACGACCAACAGTACATGCGGCGGCAGCCCGTCGCGCAGGTGCTTAAGCTCTTCCTTGGTAATGTAGCTGCCGGTGGGGTTGTTGGGATTGGCCAGGAAAACGATCCGGGTGCGCGGGGTGAGGGCGGCCAGCAGCGCGTCCACATCGGCGCGCAGGTTCTTCTCCGGCGCCGCCACCGGCACTGCCCCGGCGCCCTGCGCGTATATCTTGTACATCAGGAAGCCATGCTGGCTGTACAGTACCTCGTCGCCCGGAGAGGTATAGGCATGTACCAGCAGGGCGATCAGCTCATCCGATCCGGCGCCGCAGACAATACGCTCCGGAAGTATGCCGTGAACTTCGCCGATCGCTTCGCGCAGTAATGCCGCGCTGCCGTCGGGGTAGCGGTGCAGGCTGGAGGCGGCGTCGGTGAAGGCCTTCACCGCTTTCGGGCTCGGCCCGAGCGGCGTCTCGTTCGAGGACAGTTTCACGACGCGCACGCCAGCGGCAGCTTTTGACTTGCCGCCGACATAGGGTGCGATGTCGAGAATGGAGGCCTTAGGTTGCGGTGACTTCGACATGGAGAGGCTGTTTGGCTACACTGGTTTCCTTGCCGACAGCGACGGGTACCGCATACGCGCCGAGGAAGCTGATCTTGAAGATGGCGCGGCCGATCGCCGTGCGCAGCGACTGGATGCCGGGGTGCTCGTCGGTCACGAAGCCGCGGATTTCGATCAGGTGGTGGCGCGTGTTGGTGGTAAGGGTGGCGATGTTGATCCAGGTGACGTCGAGCTGCGCCGCGGCGAATGCCGTCTGCATCCGGTGCTGACTGACATTGTGATCAGCCTCTACCACCAGAACCGAGCAGTCGTCGCCCGATGGCTCGGGGGTGATATGACCGATGGCGAGCGCCGACGGTACATCCCGTCCCTGACCGTCGTAAACGAATGGCAGGCGGGCGAAGATCTTGGGCATATCGCCGTGATGGCCCATCAAGTTGGTCCACCAGTAACTGGTGTCAGAGCCGCGCAGCATGGGCACGATGCCAACCGATGCCTTGCCGTCCATGAGGTCGCCGATGACCCGCTTGACGTGCGGATGCGTTACGGCAGGGATGGCGGCACCGAAATACTCCCGTGCCATCCACAGCAGGTCGTGCTCGCGCTCGGAAGCGTAGACCGACATCGACATCGGCGATTCGGCGGAAGTGGACATGCCGATGATGAGCCGCCAGATGCCGGCGGCGGCGATGGGGTTGAAGGAAGTGCCCTCGAACAGCTTCACGATGCGCCGCACCATCTCGGCCTCGCGGCCGGGGCGCAGCGGGCATTTCCCCGGCGCCGCGCGCCGCTTCATGCCACCCACCCGCTCGACGATGCCGGTGCGGTCGAGCAGCAGCTTGACGATGCGGTCATCTATCTCATCGATCTGGCGGCGATAGCTGGCCAGTTCCCGTTCGATATCGGGGGAATCTTTTTTGTTAAACATGGCTTCCTTTGTATTAAGGGGAGGCAGAGCATAGAGCAATGCCTTAACCCTTTCAAGGCAAGATAAAGTCTGCTTCTCGCGGATTCCTTGACCGTACCGGCGGCTTGCCATATCAATAACTGTCTATGGTTAAATCCTTTTTTGGCGCGAATTACCGGGAGGTGGAGGTTGGCGAGATCGTCACGCTGGCGCGTGAGGCGCCGCTGACGCTGGAATGCGGGGTAAAAGTCTCAAGCTTTCCCATGGCCTATCAGACCTATGGGCGCTTGAATGAGAAGCGTAACAACGCCATCCTGGTCTGCCATGCCATGTCCGGCGATCAGTATGCGGCGGGCATGCATCCGGTCACCGGCAAGCCCGGCTGGTGGGACCGCATGATCGGCCCCGGCAAGCCCATCGACACCAATCGGTTTTTTATCATCTGCCCTAACCTGATCGGCGGCTGCATGGGCTCGTTCGGACCGAAGGAAACCAATCCCGCCACCGGCAGGCCTTATGGCATCTCCTTCCCCTTCATTACGGTCGGCGACATGGTGCGTGCGCAGGCGCTGCTGCTGGATCATCTGGGCATCGAACAGCTGTTCTGCGTGATCGGCGGCAGCTTGGGAGGCATGCAGGTGCTCGAATGGGCGGCGCGCTTCCCAAGCCGCGTGTTCTCCGCCGTGCCCATCGCCACCGCGACGCGTCAGTCGGCCCAGAACATTGCCTTTCACGAAATCGGCCGGCAGGCCATCATGGCCGATCCGGACTGGTGCGGCGGCGACTATATTTCGCAGCGCAAGTACCCCTCGAAAGGCCTCGCCGTGGCCCGCATGGCGGCGCATGTGACCTATCTTTCGCATGAGACGCTGCAGCAGAAATTCGGCCGGAACCTGCAGGACCGCGAGCATTATACCTACGGTTTCGACGCTGATTTCCGCATCGAGAGCTATCTGCGGCATCAGGGAATGAGCTTTGTCGAGCGTTTTGACGCCAATTCCTACCTGTACTTGACGCGTGCGGCGAGCTATTTCGATCTCACCGAAGGCGGCCGCAGGGCATTAACCGACGTATTTGCCGGCACGAAGGTGCGTTTTTGCGTCGTTTCCTTCACCAGCGACTGGCTCTATGCCTCCACCGAAAGCCGCAATCTGGTGCGGGCGCTGAATGCCGTGGCTGCCAATGTCAGCTTCACCGAGATCGAAAGCCCGCACGGCCACGACTCTTTCCTGCTCGACGTGCCGGAGTTCGACGTAGCCGTACGGGGGGTTTTACAGGGGGCGGCGAGTTTGCATGGGGTGAACTGATGCTGGTATTTATTGATGAGAGTGGCGATCCCGGCTTTAAAGTCACTTCTTCACCATGTCTTATCATGACCATGGTTATATTCGATGACTATGCGGAAGCTGACAATACGCGTGCTTTAGTGGAACAGTTAAGTAAAAGGTTCAAGATAAAACCTGAGTTTCGCTTTACTAATTGCAGTGCACAGAATCGCACAGCTTTCTTTGATGGGATTAAAGCGTGTAAGTTTCGTATCCGAAGCATCGTAATGCCAAAGAATAAAGTGCATTCGCATTTTTTACGTAACAAACCCACCTATTTTTATAATTATACGCTCAGGCAATTGATAACGCATAATGGTCTTGTAAGTGCAAGAATACGCATCGATGGAAATGCGAAAAAAGAATTTCTTAAGGCAGCAAGATCATATCTCCGCCAGCAGACTCCTCCAGGAATTATAGAGAATGTAAAATTTCTTGATTCACAGGAAGAGCCCTTGATCCAGCTAGCGGATATGGTGACAGGAGCGATTGCCAGGCTTTACAATCGGCCTGATGCGCTGGATGCAGATGCTTGGTATCGGAAAATTCTTCTGAAGGTGGAGAATATATGGATTTTCAATTGAAGCGCCCTCACTTTCTAGGCCTAGTGCAAGGCCAGGAACTCCCTCCGGAGCCGGTTCGAAAGCAAGGGCATTCTTCATATAAAATATAGCATAATAAGATTATAGAAGTAAAGAGAATCAACTAAAGTACTGATTTAATTATGAGCGAAGTAAAATTGACACTCCGCCCCGATCTGCAGGCCATCGCTGATATGGTGGAGCCGGGAAGTTCGCTGCTCGATATCGGCTGCGGGGAGGGGGATCTGCTGGCCTGGCTGCAGGCCAATAAGAACGTATCGGGGCGGGGTATCGAGCTGAAGCCGGCCGGGGTCAGCCGCTGCATCGGGCGCGGCCTGTCGGTCATCCAGGGCGATGCCGAGGCGGACCTGCCCTATTATCCCAATCAGGCGTATGATTACGTCGTGCTTGGCCAGACGCTGCAGACCCTGCGCGATCCTAAGGGAGTGCTGGAGCAACTGGTGCGCATCGCCCGCCATGCCATCGTATCGGTGCCCAATTTCGGACACTGGAAGAACCGCCTGTTTCTCGCTTTCCGCGGACGCATGCCGGTAACGAAAACCCTATCCTACCAGTGGTACGACACGCCGAATATCCATTTCTGCACGATCACCGATTTCATCGCGCTCTGCGAGCAGCTGGGGCTGACGGTGGAGAAGCGTCTCTACGTGACGCATCAGGGCGTGCCAACCAATTTTAATCACCAGCGGCTGTTTGCAAATTTCTTCGGTGAGCAGGGCATTTTTATGATAAAAAAATAGGTGAGTGAAAACTAGGAACTTTACGTTTAATATACCGCCTGCATGCTGACTATTCTTAAAGAACGGCTTCTAGCCCGCTCGCGCATCGCCGTATGGCTGGTGGCCGGGCTGCTGTTCCTTCTCGGCATCCTGCAGGTGGCACAGGGCTTTATCGATACACGCAATTATCGCGATGGCATTCTCGCCGCCATCAAGGAACATACCGGCCGGGACGTAATCATCAAGGGCAAGGTCAGCGTGCAGCTGCTGCCGCTGCCCACCATTTACGTGCAGGAGCTCGAACTGCGTGACGCGGAGAGCGATTCCCCGGCGCCCGCCGCCAGTGTGCCCATGATCCGCATGCGCACGCCGCTGGCGTCGTTGTTTTCCGACCATCCACGCATTTCCAGTATTGTGTTGGAGCGCCCCGCGCTCGAACTGGTGCGCGGGCATGACCATACCATCCACTGGGACTGGTTAAATGCCGGCCTGCTGAACCTGCTGGCGGGCAGCAAGGCAGAACAGCTGACCCTGGAGATTCTCGACGGGCGTGTCCTTTACCATGACAAGAACAGCTACCGCGATGTCACGATCAGCAATATCAATGCCTATGCGGTGACCGGCGCTCAGCCCGGGTTGCGCGGCAGCTTCACCCTCTTCGGACACGATTTGAAACTGGTGATCAATACCGAACCCGGCGGGACACCGGTTCCAGCCGGTGCAATACCGCTCGATGCCAGCCTGACCGGTAGCGGCAACGTAGCCCAGCTGCAAGGGCACATGGATTTCTCTGGCGAGAAAGCCCGAATTGACGGAACACTGACTCTGGAGGCGCAGGACATACGGAAATGGGTACAGCCTGCAGGCGCAGAAAATACCGAGGGCAGCGACATGCAAGCGGGGCTTCCTGAGCCGCAACCGCTGCCGCTGAAGCTGACAGGCAAGTGGGCACAACAGGGCGGTACGGTCAAGCTGACGGAAATACAACTGAAGGGGCTGGATTCGGAAGGCGGCGGAAACTTAGGGCTGGCATGGGACCAATGGCGGCCGGTTATCACGGCCGATATGCAGTTTGCCACCATGAACTATGATGCATGGCGCAGCCTGGCCGATGCGGCCTTCCTGAAGGCAATAGCACGTATTAACGCTGCCAGCTACGATCAGGGCGACGACCAGGCAGGCCCTTTGTCAAAGGATGTACGGCTGGCTCTTAATATAGCGTCGAAAGAATTGAAAGCAGGTACGCAGCTTTGGAAGGAGGTCGTGCTTGCGGCCAACATGGCGGATGCGGCGGTTACGGTAAACCAGTTCCACGTTGCGTTGCCCGGGCAGTCGGTGTTGACTATATTCGGCGTCATTTCGGAAGGTACAACGGGTGGCCTTCGCTTCGAAGGCAGCATGGAAACGAAAGGGAAGTCCCTGCGCAAAATGCTGACGGCATTCGACCCGTCGGCGGCGGTGCTTCCCGATGTCGGATTTGGCCAATTTTATGCCCGATCCAACCTGTTTATCTCCGCCCAGCAGATGCGCCTGTCAGAGGCGGACGTGCAGATCAGTGAGTTGCGCCTGAATGGCGGTCTCGTGGCCTACTACGATGCCAAGCCACGCATGGAAGCCGATGTCAAGCTCAGCGATATCGATTTCGATTATTTCCGCGATGCCTGGCGTGGGCAGGAGCTCAATGAGGAGGAATCAGAAGCAGAAGAATTCTTTCTGCAGTTTGACCGCAGCATGAACTTCAACTGGCTCAGGAATCTCGAGACCAATATCGACCTTAAGGTAAGCGTTGACGGCTTCACCTTCCTGGAGCGTCAGGGGGATAGTGCGTCGTTTCGCCTGTTCGTCAAGCAGGGAGAATTCGGCATTTACAATATCCGCTTTTACTACCCCACCGAGACGATCGACGCCAGCTTCAACCTCAACGTCAAGGGAGAACAGCCGCTGCTCAGCATCGTACTGAACGCGCAGGAACTCGATACCGATTATTTTAGTCTTGCCCATGAGGCGGAAACTCCGAGTGGTGCTGCGTCCATGGAGGAGGCGGCGTTGAAAATCGCTCCACAATCACAGATCGTGACTCTGGCACAGGCAGCAGAGCTCCCATCTGAACCTTCTGCATCCTCTTCCGAATCCATGCAAGTGCCGTCTCCACCGCCGCCGCCTACGCCGGAGGTGCCAGACCCGAAGCCGGATGCTTCTGTACGTCCGGCTCCCCCCCAGCCGCCTGTCTGGTCCGAAGAACTGATCGACTTTGGCTGGATGCAGGGATGGAACGCCACCTTTGACGTCAGTCTTGGGGAACTGCGTCACGATGGAATGGTTTTTAACGACCTAAAGCTACAGGCAAAGCTGGAGGATAATGTGGTTTCCTTCCAGAACCTGGCCTTCGATTACTGGCAGGGGCGCTGCACGGTGAACGGCACGGTATATGGAGGGCAAGTGCCGGGACTGGCCATCAGCTTCACGCTCTATAATGCCGAACTGCATGATATATTGAATGATCTCACCGGGCGCGATAATATCACCGGGCGGGTGAGCATCAGCGGCGCCGCGGCGACATCGGGCGTGAATTACCTATCCTGGGTGTCACAGGCGGATGCAAAGCTGGTCATGGCGGGAAGAGGGGTCAACGTGCAGGGGGTGAACTTGCAGGGAGTAGTGGAAGCGGTGTCCATATCGCGCACAGCGGCGGACGTATTCAATAACGTCAATCAGGCGCTGGTTAACGGCGCCACCGAATTTACGGTTGACGGAAACCTGAATATCAAGAACGGGGTGATGAAAACACCGGGCATCACGCTGAAGACGGATGGTATTATCGGAAATCTTACGGGGGACATCCAGCTGGTGCCATGGACGATGGATCTCTCCACGCTGTTCCAGTTTCCCGGACTCACCTCGGAGACCATACCGACCATGACCGTGCAGCTGTCCGGTTCATTAGCCGAGGGCGAGCTGCGCACCGACACTTCGTCACTTGAGGCCTATGTCGCCAAGCGCATTATCAGCAGATAGGGGCAAGTCCATGCCGATTGCCGTTCACCTCAAGGCCGCGGAAATCCATCTGATGGAGATGCTGGAGGATATCGTCGACCAGCCGTTCGGCTGGCAGGCGATACATTTCCACCTGAACGACCTGATCGAACATTACAAGAGCGATTACCAGGCCAAGATTGCGGTCAACCTGATCCATGATCTGCTGAAGCATTTCGACGGCGGCATTTTCCTGATGGACGACAGCAGCATCATCGTCATCTGCCGCGGGCTGGAGAAGACCCTGCAGAACAAGCTGGTCTTCCAGCTGCGCTATCTTTATATGGACGACCCTCTGGCTTACACCGAGACCGGGCAGGAGAATCCCGATTTCTGCAAGGTTTATGACCTGAAGCGCACCTGGAAGGAATTCCATTCCCTGGCGCAGCGGCGGATGGCGGCCTTTACGCGTCGCCCGGCCATTATCGATGCACCTGAAGAACGCTGGTTCGAAAAAGCCTCAAAAACGCTGGTAAAGGAAAAAGGGATGCTCAGCGCCTTTTCCCTGGCCGCCATCGAGCGCGACCTCAACTATGCTGACCTGAACAAGGCGGTGCGCCGCCAGCCGGTTTGCGCCGTGTTGCCTAATGCGCCAGTGCGCCGCGTGTTCGACGAGCTGTATATCCATATCGCGCATTTGCGCCAGATGCTGAAGTCGGATGTGGATTTCCTCAGCAACCGCTGGCTGTTCAAGTACCTGACGCGCATCCTTGACGACCGCATGATCGAACTGCTGACCGCCAACCGCGACCGCTACCTGGTAACGCCGGTCAGCCTCAACCTCAATGTCGAGACGCTGCTGTCTTCGCGTTTTGCCGAATTCGATGCCATACTGAATCCTGAAGCCAAGGTGTCGGTCGTGATCGAGGTGCCGGTAATGGACGTATTCGCCGATATGCGTGCCTTCCAGCTGGCGCGTGCCGAAGTGCAGAGACTGGGTTACCGCGTTTGCCTCGACGGCCTTACCTCGGCCAGCCTGGCCAGCATTAATCGCGAAAAGCTGGGGCTGAACCTGGTCAAGGTGCAGTGGAATGCCGAGTTGAGCAGCGAGCTGGGCACCGAACAAAGCCTCGAGATGGTGGAAGCGGTGCGCGCCGCTGGCACCAACCGCGTCATTCTCTGCCGCTGCGACAACCGTAATGCCGTCGAGTTCGGGCAGGCGCTCGGCATCTCCCTGTTCCAGGGACGCTATATCGACAGTGTGCTCAACCCCACCTCGAAAGTGGAGAATTGATGCCGGGGATGTTCGATGCAATCCGGGATATGGAGTTCGCCCATGTTCTCATGGGTATCATCTGGGCGGTGGCGCTTGGCTTCGCGGTCGGCAACTATGCTTGCAGCCTGGTGCATCGCCTGCCGCGCGGGCGGCTGATCCTTGACAAGAAACCCTATTGCGGCAACTGCGGGGAGATGCTGCAGGTGCGCGACCTGTTCCCGGTCGTCTCGGCGCTGATGCTGAAGCACCGCTGCCGCTACTGCGGCACACCGTTTCCGGTGTCGCATACCTGGACCGAGTTGCTGGTCGGGCTGCTGTTCGTGCTTGCCTTTTTCGCGCATCATTTCAGCGAGCATTTCCTGCTAATCGTGACCATCGGCGTATTCCTGATCACGCTGGCCGCCATTGAAGCCAATGAAGGCGTCATCATGGGAAAAATCCTGCTGTGCATTGTTGTGTTCGGCATGCTCTACCGCACGTTGCAGGACGGCACGCTGTTCAATTTCTTCCAAGGCGGACTGCTGGGATTGATTGCGGGGGCGGTACTATGGCGCAGGCAGATCAAGCCGGTCGGGCATGTCTACAGCCTGCCAAAACCGGCGGAACTGCTGGCGGTAGGCGGGCTGTGCGTCGGCCAGTCCGGCCTACCGGTATTCTTTGCGCTCTTCGCGGGCTGCTACGCCATCGACTGGCTGATCCGCAAGCTGGCCCACTCAGCCAAACCGCCTTTGCTGACCGTCGCCTTCGGCATCGCTGTCATGCTGCCGGTGCTGTACCCGCAGCTTGGCGTGGCGCCGTGGTAATTACGACGCCTGGCGGATGTCGCCCAGGAAGGATTCCACTTCGCGGCTGAGCTTGTCGGCCTGCAGGGAGAGCACGCCGATGCTGCGCACCACCTGCGAGGCGGACTCGGATGCGTTGTCCGAAGCCTGTTTGATATCCTGCACGCCCGTGGATATCTGGCGGGTGCGGGTGGCGGCGCTGTGGAGGTTGCGGTACACTTCCCCGGTCGCTGCATTCTGCTGCTGCAGGGTGGAGGCGACGGCAGAGGCATAGGCATCCGCTTGTTCGATCGATCCGTTGATGGCGGCAATAGCCTGAGCTACCTTTTTGGCCACATCCTGCAATTCGGTGATCTGCTTCGCGATACCGTCGGTGGCGCGGTTGGTCTGGCCGGCCAGCGACTTGACCTCGCCGGCGACCACCGCAAAGCCTTTCCCGGCTTCCCCGGCGCGGGCCGCTTCGATGGTGGCGTTCAAGGCCAGCATGTTGATCTGCGAGGTGATGCCCTGGGCCAGTTCGACGATTTCGCCGATGCTCTTTACCGCTGACTCCAGTATCTGCGCCGTATCGACCGCCTGACGGTTGGCCTGAACGGCCTGCTTCACCGACTCGATGGAACGGGCGATTTTCTGCGCCATTTCCTGCGCCGATGCGTTCATCTGCTCGGCGGACGCCGCGACGGTGCCAACATTCTGAGACGCGCTATCGGCCACATGCGTAATCTCCCGCGACTTGTGGATCGCGCTTTCGATGGTCTGCGACAGTCGTCTGGAGGCCTGGCCGAGGCTGCCGACTTCCGCCAGCACCTGGGCGATGACATTGCTGATCTGCGTTTCGAACTTTAAGGTCAGCTCGCGCAGGGCTTTCTTCTTCTCCTCCTGCGCTCTCGCTTCCGCCGTTTTCTGCTGCTCTTCCAGCTTCGCCTTCTCCGCCGCGATCAGCTTGAAGCCTTCCACCTTGCGCGCGATGCTGCCGATCTCCGTTTCCAGCGCGGTATAGGGGATGTCCGCTTCCGCTCCGTTCTCGATCAGCGCCGCCATGGCCTCCTCCAGTGCCTGGACCGGGCGGGCGATGGTATGATGCAGCGCGAAGGCGACGGCGGCGGTGATGGTCAGCACGACGGCGATCTGCAGGACCAGGTCGTTGAAAAGAGAGGTCCCGGCGATGCCGAACTGTTCCCTGGCCTGGAGGTAGCTGTTGATGCTGAAGGCGATGCCGACGGCGGCGATGAAGACGCAGGCGGCCTGCAGACGGGTGGAAAGGCTATTCAAGAATCGTTTGGTATGCATCTGGCTCTCTCCTGTTTTTTGTAGGCGGCAATGGTTTTGCTACAGTCATAGCAAATGCGGAAAAGACTTGTTACTAAAAAATCGCCGCCGGTGGCAGAAAAATGACTGGGATCACTCTACCGTCACTGATTTGGCAAGATTGCGCGGCTGGTCGACATCGGTGCCTTTCAGCACGGCGGTGTGATAGGCCAGCATCTGCACCGGCAGGGCGTAGAGCAGAGGGGTAATGAACGGGTCGGCGGCCGGCATTTCAATGGTGGCGCCCGGCATGTCGCCGAAACTGGCGATGCCTTTGGCGTCGCCGATCAGGATGATCTTGCCGCCGCGCGCCGCCGCTTCCTGCAGGTTCGAGGCCGTCTTTTCAAATACATGATCGGACGGCGCCAGTACTACCACCGGGACATGCTCATCAATCAGGGCGATCGGCCCATGTTTGAGCTCGCCGGCTGCATAGGCTTCGGCATGAATATAGGAGATTTCCTTCATCTTAAGGGCCCCTTCCATCGCTAGCGCATAGGAAGTGCCGCGGCCGATATAGAGCATGTCCGTCGCATGCATAACGTTCGTGGCCAGCGCAGCGAGAGAACGGTCAAGATGCAGGACATTAGTCATCAATGCAGGAACTTCAAGCAGGTGCTGGGCCAGCGCCTTGCGCCGCTTGCGGTCGATGGCACCCTGCGCCTCGGCCAGTGCCAAGGTGAAACAGGCAAGCGTCGCCAGCTGCGTGGTGAAGGCCTTGGTCGATGCGACGCCGATTTCCGGCCCGGCATAGGTATGTAGCACAGCGTCGGCTTCGCGGGCGATGGTGCTCTCCGGCACGTTGACGATGGCGAGGACGGGCTGTTTTTTCTTCGCATGACGCAGCACGGCCAGCGTGTCGGCGGTCTCGCCCGACTGCGAGATAACGATGGTCAGCCCTTTTTTGCCGAGGATGGGGAAACGGTAGCGGAACTCCGAGGCGACATCGACGTCCGCCGGTATTCCTGCCACTCCTTCCAGCCAGTATTTGGCGACCTGGGCGGCGTAATAGGAGGTGCCGCAGGCGACCAGCTGGACGCGGTCGACATCTTTCAGTTTGAACGGCAGGTCGCCCAGGTCGAGGCTCAGGTCTAGCGGGTGGATATACATTTTGAGTGTTTCGCCGACTACGCCGGGCTGCTCATGGATCTCCTTCTCCATGAAGTGGCGGTAATTATCCTTGCCGACAGCCGCTCCGGTAAAGGTGGACTGGGTGATCGGCCGGGTGACGATCTCGCCGGCCGCGTCGTGGATGATGGCCTCGTCGGGCGTCAGTTCTACCCAGTCGCCGTCTTCGAGATAGGCGATGCGGGTGGTCAGGTGCGATAGCGCGATGGCGTCCGACCCGAGGAACATCTCGCCGTCGCCATAGCCCACCGCCAGCGGCGGCCCCTGGCGCGCCCCGATTAGGAGATCCGGCGCGTCGGCGAAGATGAAAGCCAATGCGAAAGCGCCTTGCAGATGTTTAATCGCCTGGTCGACCGCTTCCTGCGGTGAGCGGCCCTCCTTCAGATATTGGGTCACCAGCGCCGGCACGACCTCCGTGTCGGTCTGGCTCGTGAACTGGTAGCCCTGCTTTTCCAGCTCGGCGCGCAATTCCCGAAAGTTCTCAATGATGCCGTTATGCACTACGGCGACTTTACTGGTGGCATGTGGATGGGCATTGGTCTCGCTGGGACGCCCATGCGTGGCCCAGCGTGTATGGCCGATCCCCACGGTTCCGGTTAGCGGGATTTTCTCCAGCTGCTGTTCGAGATTGGCCAATTTCCCCTCGGCGCGGGCAAGGGTGATTTTTCCGTCTGTGACGGTAGCGATACCAGCCGAATCATACCCGCGGTATTCGAGGTGTCGCAGGCCGCTTAAAATCAGCGGTGCCGCTTGCCTGTGGCCGGTGATTCCGATGATTCCACACATAGAATTATTCTGATTTTATCAAACTGTGGCCCTTGGAAGGGGCGAAAAACCACAACATATGGAGAGTATGACTGGGAATCAACAGGAAGTTGCATTTATCCACAGTGCATAGTATAGTGGCATCGGTATATAGGAAATATTTTCCTACTAAAGTATTAATACTTCTAGTTATGGCGTTACTTATATTAATAAGTACCCCATTTAGTTTATTGATCATAGTTAAATTTGGGTAGTGCGTATTTCATAGAAATTTTTCATTGCAATTCACCGTAACCTCTGCTCTATGGTTACGGAAAATTAACCATTGATCCACGCTGGCATGCCACGGCGGATGGGTAGGAAGAAGAGATCATAATGACCAACCTGCTGACCGACGATACCCTTCCGGCTACCACGCGGCTAAGCCCCATTCCTCATTCCCTCGACACGGAACTGTCGGATGAATATCTGACGCGGCGCTTTTCCCGCCTCGCCAAAAAACCGCAAAAAATTGTCTACGAATTCACCCGCGATCCGGGGCTGCTGCACCAGTATTTTCATTTGCGCGAGGACATGTTCATCAGCGTGTGGGGTCTTAAGAAATTCTGCGGCCAGCACGAAATCTTCGACGACATCAGCGATATCCTCATCGCCCGTCGTGGCCGGCAGTGCATTGCCGGTGGGCGCCTGACCATATCCACGCCCGAAGCGCGCAAGATGCTACCGCTGGAGAAAGTGGACTTCATGCTGGCGGATCTGTTCCCCGAACTCGACCTTCATGAATGCACCTACGGCGAATTCTCGCGCCTGGCTATTCTTCCCGAATTCCGCGGTGGCGCCGTGTTCCCCGAAATTGCCCGCCGCTTCATCAAGCGCGCTATCGACCAAGGCGTCGAGTATGCATTTAACATCGCGCCGCAGCCCCTGGCGCGCAGCTACCGCCAGGCGGTGCAGCTGTTTGGCCTCAGCTGGTCTGTCCGCCATGACATTCCGGTGCCAGACCGCGAGGAATACGAGGGCATCAAGATGGTCATGAGCGTCATGGACCTCACCCGCTTCACGCGCGGCAAGCCGGTCAAGGAACAGGAAGCCATCCGCACGCCGCTGCTGGCGAAGTAACTGCTTTACGTCATCACTCGAATCGCCTGCCGAAGCCCCGGGGGATCTAGGTGATCCAGACTGGATTCCCCTAGGATTTTCCTGTGTAAAATTCGGGAATGACGCTCTGTTCCTTCTGGACATTCCGTCTCGCCTGCGGCAGAAATGGATATATTCCATTATTCGCGATGACTCAGTCCACCCATCATCCGCATACCAAATCCCTTAAGCTTCTCGCCAAAATCACGTTGACGCTGGCAGCTTTCTGGTTCGTTTCCCATGGTGTCGATTTTGCCAGCCTTCAAACGATGCTCACCCGGCAGCGCCCCTTGCCGGTCGTGCTGGCAGCGGTTTTCGCGCTGTGCCAGGTGTTGATGTGGAGCCTGCGCTGGCGGCTGATTCTGGTAACGCTGGCGAAGTCGGCACGTATCGTCCCGTTTGGTGAAATCCTGAAAATTTCCTATATTGGCGCGTTCTTCAATTGCTGCCTTCCCGGCACGGTGGGCGGCGACGTCGTCCGTGTCTGGCTGAGCCGGTCGGAACGCGTACCGCTGTCGCTGGCGATCCATTCCGTGGTGATCGACCGGCTGATGGCGCTGGCGGCGCTCTGCCTGCTGGTGCTTATCATGTTGCCGGTGTTTGGCAAGGCGGCGGGTCTCGATGTATCCCCCGTATTGGTGGCAGCGATGACGCTGGTAGCGGCCGGACTGTGGCTGCTTTTCAATCTGGAGCGGCTGTTGAAGAAATTCGCTCATATTCCGCCAGTGCGCTGGCTGCTGTACTTCGCCTCCAGCCTGCGCCTGCTGCTCGCCCGCCGCCGTGCCTTTGCCGGCACGCTGGCGCTGGCGTTGCTTGGCCATGTGAGCTTCTGCCTGATCGGCTACCTGCTGGCGCAGAGCCTGGAGATCAACCTGACGGTCGCCCAGGCGCTGGCCTTCATCCCCCCGGTGCTGCTGGCGATTACGCTGCCGGTTTCCATCGGCGGCTGGGGGGTGCGCGAAGCGGGCATGGTAGCTATACTGGGGCTGATCGGGGTGCCGCAGGAAGCGGCGCTGATGCTGTCGCTCCAGCTGGGGTTGATGAGCGTGGCGATCAGTCTGCCCGCTGGCTTGCTCTGGCTGGCCTACCGTCGCCATACACCGAAACCCGGTGAGATGAACCTGCATGCAATGGGAGATGCGTCATGAGCGATATCGGCCGCGATTTCTGGGAGGGGCCGGTGGCGCTTTCCGCTTCAGCGCAAAAAATATATGACGCGGCGGCCATTACTTCACCTTACGACAAAAATCCACTGGACCTGACCATCTTCGTCTCCTGTTACAACGAGGAGAAATATATCGTCGCGACGCTGGAGGCTGTTATCGATGCCATGCGCGTCGTCAATAAATCCTATGAGATCATTGTGATCGACGATGCTTCCAAGGACCGCTCGGAAGAGCGCATCCGCCGTTTCATCGACGCGCATCCCGAAGCGATTATCGTCATGCGCGCCAACCGGCGCAACAAGGGCATGGCGGCCAATTACGTCGATGCGGCGTTCATCGGGCGCGGGCAGTATTTCTGCCTGGTGCGCGGCGACAATACCGAATCCATGGAAACGATTTCGGACATGCTCAAATCGCTGGGCGAGGGGGACATACTGGTGCCGCATGACATATCGTCGGTAAAGGAGGCGCGGCCGCCGGCGCAGCAATTCTACACCGCCCTGTTCAATTTCATCACGCGCCAGCGCATCGAGGAATATAACGGGCTGGCGGTGCATCTGCGCCACAACGTGCTGCGCTGGCACCCGGATATCAGCGGCTACGGCTTCCAGGCCTGTCTGCTATCCCGCCTGCTCGACCTCGGCTTCACCTTCAAGCAAGTGCCCTGCCGCACCGCCGCCCCCCGCGGCGACATCCCCTTCTCCTGGACCAAGACCTTCTCCGTCCTGCACGCGGTGATGAACATCGTGCTGGGGAGGATGTCGCGGAGGGTGTATGGGAAATAATATTATATTACATCTGGATAATACTCTTCTTTTGATTTAACATAACCTTAACTTTCGTTAGTGATTGCCCTATGTTAAGGTTTACTCATGGACAAAACTTACGCAGACAATTCCTCCATCAAAGACTTAGTAGTAATCGACTTGCCTCACTCTGATAGAGTGAAGGTGAACGACTGGGAGTGGAAACAACATTTTTTCCCAGCTGAAAATTGTGATCGGCAATTACTGATAGGATTTGCTGATGATTTGCAGCATGTACCGAAAGCACTTCGTGATACTGCGGATGACAATCCAAGACATTATAGTGATAAACAGCCGATCATTGCTCGTGGTGCCGATGCCTATAAACATCTGTTACGGGTAGCATGCGGAATGTTAGATAAACGTCCAGGCGAAAAAGAAACATTTGAAAATATTCGAGCTAATTGGAATGCCTTTATTCAGCCTGCGGAGGATAATCAACATCAGGAACGGCGGGAGAGATTTGGACGCATTGTCCAAGATTTTATGGATGATAGCAGTACCATACGCGGTCAAGTTTTTCAGAATAGAGAGGCAGGATTCTTTCTACAGGCAGTTAGTACTGAACCTGCCGTTGCCGCCCGTAACCTTATCCATCCCGGGAAACATAAAAATATTCTTATTATTGCAGAAAAGGAAGGGATAACCACAAATACATTCAAGGTTTTGGATAATTGCGCCGACGTACTGTACATCACGCATCCGGATCAGAAAATGTGCGAGGGGTATGCCAATCGGTTCCGCCAAATGGGTTATAAGTCCACCATCGAAATAGTGCCTTATGAGGAAGCGATGCAGGGCGAACTGCCAAATGATATCCAGATAGTATTTAATTGCCAACCGATGGATAATGGTGACAAAGATCGCACCTTTATTGAAGGATGGCAGAAAAATACCGATCGTGGTTTAGCACTGGTGCATCTTAAAGGTAATCCGCTTATGCGTAACGCGACGAGCGATATATGGAAAGCATCGCGGCTAGAAAACGTGTTCTTTATTGAGAATATTCAGGCGCAGAAGGAGCGAGATCGGCTGCATAACAGCAAAATACTTGAACATGCTGAAACGGCGATTACGAATTGCGCTACTTCCCGTTGCTTTGGTAGACGGCCTATTTACGCAATTAACAAAGATACGGCCATAACCCATCTTCTAGATTTTCCTATCCATTATGAGGGGCTTGTACAGCAGGCGGCGGAAAGGGCGGACCAGTTTAAGCGTAATCCTGTGAAATCCCGTCAACAAGATACTGGTAGTTCACTCTATAGATAAAAAGCACAGACTAAGCCGCAGCCAGCGGGCGCAGGCGGGGATATTTCCGCTCCGCCAGGGCGAAGCCGCCGAACAGGAGGAGGGAATAGAAGATGTCACTGAGCAAGGTGTTGCTGAAGAAAGGGATTCCGGCGACATAGCCCTGCATAACCCCATCCAGCGTGGCGGGGTAGAGGCCGGGGTGGATCCACAGGGAGCAGTTGGTGATGAGGAAGAACAGCACGGCGCCGTTCAGTGTTGCGGCGGCGATGGGCAGGAAGCTGTCTTTGCCCCGGATCAGGAAGCCAAGGCAGACGACGGCGGCGAAGCCGGTATAGGTGGCCAGCATCTGCTGCCACTCGTAAAAACCGATCACGGCGTCCGACAGCAGCAGCGCCGCGAAAGGCACGGCGAAGGCCTGCCATTTATGCTCGAACCGCGCCCCGGCGAACAGCGCGATGGCGGCGATAGGCGTGAAGTTCGGCGCATGCGGCAGCAGGCGCGATGCGGTGGCAACCAGCACGATGAGAGACAGGGTAAGCAGACGTTCCTTGTTCATGCCGGTAAAATACACGGGTTTCGCGGTTGTGCAAGCGCCTGTTTATCACTGTCATCCTGAGCGGAGACCGAAGGCCGGAGTCGAAAGGATCTTTCTTGGCGGACCGAAAAAGATCCTTCGACTCGCTTCGCTCGCTCAGGATGACAAAATGAGGCTACCTTGCATTGCCTCCGGAAAGCGCCTAAATATACGCCATGCAAACGCTTTTTGAACATCAGGCCGCCGAATCGGCCCCGCTGGCCGACCGGTTGCGTCCCACCAGCCATGAGGAGATCATCGGGCAGGGGCATGTGCTCTCCGAGGGACATATGCTCAAGAATATTCTGGAAGGTGGCGCGCCGGTGTCGCTGGTGCTATGGGGGCCGCCGGGCTGCGGCAAGACGACGCTGGCGCGCATCATCGCCGAGAAGAGCGGCTATGAGTTCGAGCAGGTGTCGGCGGTGGCATCGGGCGTGGCCGACCTCAAGGCTATTTTTGAACGTGCACGCAAGCGGCGGCAGGACGGCAAGCGCACATTGGTCTTCGTCGATGAGATCCACCGGTTCAATCGCGCGCAGCAGGACGCCTTCCTGCCGGTGGTTGAGGACGGCACCATTACCTTAATCGGCGCGACAACGGAGAATCCTTCCTTTGAAATGAACGGCGCATTGCTGTCGCGCATGCAGGTGATCGTGCTGCAGCGGCTCGACGCGGAGGCGATGCAGCAGCTGGTGGTACGGGCCGAGACGCATGAGCATAAGCAGTTGCCGCTGACGCCGGAAGCGCGCGACACGCTGATCGGCATGGCCGACGGCGACGGGCGGGCCTTGCTCAATTTCTGCGAAATCCTGTTCGCTTATAAAGGAAGGGAGAAGCTCGATCCAAAGGGGTTGACACAATACATTCAGAAGCGCGCGCCGCTCTATGACAAGAAACAGGAAGCGCATTACAACCTGATCAGCGCCTTGCATAAAAGCCTGCGCGGCTCCGACGCGCAGGCGGCGCTGTACTGGCTGTGCCGCATGCTGGATGGCGGCGAGGACCCGCTCTATATCGCCCGCCGCATGGTGCGTTTCGCGGTGGAGGATATCGGGCTGGCCGACCCGCAGGCACTGGTGCAGGCTAACGCTGCCAAGGAGGCGTATGATTTTCTCGGCTCGCCCGAGGGGGAGCTGGCGCTGGTGCAGTGCGTGCTCTATCTTGCCACCGCACCGAAATCCAACGCCGCTTATGTGGCGTATGGAGCAGCCCGGCGCAGCGCGCGCCAGCACGGCTCGCTGATGCCGCCCATGCATATACTCAACGCGCCGACCAAATTGATGCAGGAACTCGGCTACAGCAAGGGCTACGACTACGATCATGACGCCGAGGATGCCTTCTCCGGCCAGGATTATTTTCCCGACGACATGCGGCGCGAGGAGTATTACCACCCCGTCGAGCGCGGATTCGAAAGGGAGATTCGAAAACGGCTTGAATATTGGGACAAGTTAAGGGAGAAGAGGAACGCATAATTCCCTCCCCCCTTGTGGGGAAGGGGGGTGAGCGCAGCGAACCGGGAGAGGAGGGATCTTATACAGAGACCCCCTCTCCCTAACCCTCTCCCACAAGGGGAGAGGGGATTTAGAGAGGAACCATGACCACCGACATACTGATGAGCTTTCTGACGCTGAGCCTGCTCGAGATCGTGCTCGGCATCGATAACCTTATCTTCATCGCGCTGGTCGTCGAGAACCTGCCGCCGCAGTACCGTAACAAGGCGCGAATCTTCGGCCTGGCGCTGGCGCTGGTCATCCGCATCGCCATGCTGGCGAGCCTCTCCTGGATCATGCAACTGACCGAGCCGCTCTTTACCCTCGCCGACCGGGGCATCTCCGTGCGCGACCTGCTGCTGCTCGGGGGCGGGTTGTTCCTGATCGGCAAGGCGACATTCGAGATGCATGCCGACATCGCGGGCGAGCAGGAGAAGCGGGAGATAGTCCGCAAGGCCACGCTTGGCGGCGTCATCTTCCAGATCGTCCTCATCGATTTTATTTTTTCGTTCGATTCTGTCATCACCGCGGTCGGCCTCGCTGATGAGCTGTGGGTGATGGTGGCGGCGGTGGTGGTGTCGATGATCGTGATGATCGCCGCGTCGGGCTATATCAGCGATTTCCTGCGCAACTTCCCCACCTTCAAGATGCTGGCGCTGTCCTTCATCCTGATGATAGGCACGGTGCTGGTGGCCGAAGGCATGCATGTGCACGTGCCGAAGGCCTATATCTACTTCGCCTTCACCTTCTCGATGGTGGTTGAAGTGCTGAATACGCTGGCCAGCCGCAAGCGCAAAAAACTGCGTGAGCAGGGGGCGCAGGAGTAGTTAGCTGCCTTTACTGCCCCGTGTCCCCATGATGGTGGCCCTGGTGCTTTTCCATCCGCTCCTCGCGGCGTTCGCGGCGTTTCTCCAGCCGTTTTTCCCGGCGCTCCCGGCGTTTTTCCATGCGTTCTTCCCGTCTTTCTTTTGCGTCCTTGCGATGGTCCTGCATGTCTTCGCGGTGTTCCTGGATCTGTTCTTTCATCTCCTCGCGGTGCTCCATCGCCTTTTCGTGGTGCTCGCGGGCGTGATCCGGCATGCGTTCACTTTGGGCGGCGGCCGGCATGATGAATGCGGCAGCTGACAGGATGGACATATAAAAAAGATATGACGTGCGCATAGGCTTCCCTGTGGATGGTTCAATGGAGTGTAGCAGAGTAGCGAAATACAGAGTTCCACTCAATTGGAACATGTTCGATAGCTATTCCAAAGCGTTAATCCGATGGCTAAAATTTTAGTTAAAAACATTCAATTTTTAACATTTTATCAGTGGATTATTGATACAATTTTTTTGTTAATTTTATCCACCATTCAGGGGCCGGACACATGCGCTTTTTCACAGAAGAAGACGGTACGACGACGATGGAATACGGGGTGATTTCCACGATCATTTCACTGGCGGCGATCTTCGCGATTGTGGCGCTGGACATGCAGATCATGGGCCTGCTGGCCGGCAAGTAGCTGGGGACAGGCAGGGAATACGCAAAAACCCGCCTTTTCAGGCGGGTTTTTGCTTTTCAGCTTTTTCTGGTGTACGCTTCGGACATGCGCGCCGTCCGTTATATTCTCCTGGCCTGCCTGTTCTCGATCTACTTTTTTGCTGCGCATGCCTTTGAGATTAATATTATCACCAATCACCATGTGCCGGACAGCCGCCAACGCGTTGTTTCCATCGAGCCGGCGCCGGGAGCGGCACTTGATGAATCACCGGAAGAAATTGTCATTACTTTCACTAACGGAGTGGTTGCGGATAGGAGCTACATCCGCGTGTCCGATCTTTACAATGTGGAAATGACCAGTGGCACTGTGCGGATGGAAGGTACGACCATGCGCGTGTCCCTGCCGGAGCTGGCGCCGGGGCCTTACCGGGTGCGTTGGAAGGCGCGCTGCCAGTGTGACGAAAGGACTGATCTGAGCGACAGCTTCCGATTTACGGTGCGGTGAGTTCATGACATCTCTGCGTGCCGCAGCCTATTTCCATCCACTGTTATTTACCCTGTTGCTGCCGTTGTATCTATACCAGCACAACATCAAGGTGGTGTTCCCTGACGAGCTATATCCGGTGCTGGGAGTCGCGCTCACCTCCAGCGCTGTCCTGTATCTGCTGTCATTGCTGCTATGCCGGGGCAATCTCACCCGGGCAGCCTTGTTGACGACGTATGTCCTGATTATCTTCGCCTTCTACCCGGCATTGGTAGAGTTTGACGATGATTATAAGGTCGCGTACCTCTGGAGCGTCGCCTGGTGGTGTATTGTAGCAGTATATATCTGCCTGGCGCTGCGCCATTCCTATTATGAGCACCTTTACTGGTGCGTGCTGGGCGGGTTGCTGGTGCTCTTCAACGGCGGGCAGGCCGTATCCGGCGGAGGAGTCAACACGCTTCCCAAAGGTATAGAGCCTATCAGTGTTTCCGCCAAGGTGAAGAAAGAGGACCTGCCGCACATCGTTTATATCGTGCCGGACCGGTATCCGAGCAAGGAGGTATTACGGCGTCATTTCGGTTTCGATAACCGCCTGTTTCTGGATGCGTTGAAACAGCGTGGATTTTTTGTCGCGGAGCGGTCGCATCCCAACTATACCAAGACATTCCAGGCGCTGGCGGCGGTGTTCAACATGCAGTACCTCGACTTTGTCGCGCAGGAATTCGGCGAGAAGGAAAGCAGCTATCGGCCAGTCTATCATATGTTGCAGAACCACGAGGCGCTCAAGATCCTGCACTCGGCAGGATATCACTCGCTTCATATGGGCAACCGCTGGCCGCCGACGCGCTTCAACTATTACGCCGATGAGAATTATTACGGCATCAGCAATCTGGTGGGACTGACCAATTTCCAGCAGGCTTATGTCTCCTCTCATCCTGTCGGTGCGCTGGCGGACTTGCGCTTCAATGCTTACGCACAGGAGCGGTGCAGGCAGGTTTATAACCAGCGCGACAGGCTGATGGAGGCGGTAAAGCGGCAACAGCCGCAGTTTATCTTCTGGCATGTATTGTTGCCGCATCCGCCTTTCCTTTTCGATCCCGACGGGAAGTGTCACCGCAGGGTATGGCCCGAAAACAAATCGTGGGAACTGCATGTGGATGGTTTTATCCAGCAGCTACAGTTCACCAACAGGTTGCTGATGGAATTATTCGATTTGGTTATGGCGCAGAGCCAGCGCAAGGTTATTTTTGTTATCCAATCGGACGAAGGGCCATATCCCTGGCACTACGTGCGCCGATCCAACATGGACTGGGAGACCGCGACACCGGATGAAATCGAGATCAAGTTCGGGAACCTGAACGCCATCTACTTTCCCAGCCGCGATTACCATGGGATGGAGGAGGATATTACCCCCATCAACAATATGCGCCGTGTGATCAATGAGGCGTTGGGCAGCGATCTGCCGATGCTTCCGCACAGAATGTATGTGTTCAGAAGTGAGCGGCGGCCCTACCAGTGGCGCGATATCAGCGAGCAGTTGCAGATGCTGTATGAGCAGGCGGCAAAGGAAGGATGGCGCACCCGGAGCGACTCGAACGCCCGACCTCCAGATTCGTAGTCTGATGCTCTATCCAACTGAGCTACGGGTGCGCATGGGGGTAATCAGGAGGCGGCACCGTAGCCAAAAGCAAGCAAAAAAACAAGGATTTTATTGTCTTGCAAGGAGATGGCCGTTGACTGCCATGATCCCATCCCTTATCCTTAAAGTTCCGTGATTCAGGAGGGTTATCATGATGCACCGCTATTTTTTCCTGCTTGCCGCACTGTGCGTGGCTCCTGTAGCCGCCAGTATCGGCGACGACCGCGACTGGAGCCGCAACGCTGCGCCGGTCGGCATAGGCGCGCCGGGACCGGGCTACGGCATGCCGGTGCAGGTGGAGCCTCCGCCGCCTGCGGAAAAGCCGCTGATGGTAATCCGCTTCCAGCAGCCGCGCATCGATTTCGACCATGCGTTGCGCCAGGCAGTAATCAGCGCCGAGCGCACCCGCGCCGGGATAGTGTATACGGTGGTGGCGGTTCAGCCCGCTGCGATGAATTGGAATCAGGCGGGCAGTGTTGTCGATAGTCAGAAAGCGGTCGTGGACGCGCTGAATGCCCAGGGCATCCCCCCGTCGCGCATCCGCGTCAGTCGGATATCGGACAGCACCATCAGCAGCCCGGAAGTGCGGATTTTCGTGAATTAGTAGGGGTTACGTCTTAACCCTGCCGGGCTTTGAAGCGCGGGTTTTTCTTGTTGATGACGTAGAGGCGGCCCTTGCGACGGACGACGCGGCAGTTCTTATCGCGTTTCTTGGCCGATTTCAGTGAACTGAGAACTTTCATGGCAATAACCTTATTGAAAATGAGGCGCTTTTTTACCTGAGACAGCGTGGCTCGTCAATCAAAATCCCTGCGCTACGGCCAGTTTTTTCACCGGCGGCGCCATGTGGAAATGACGTGCCAACCCATGCGGCGTCTTTTCCCAAAAATGCGGTTTTACAATAAGTTGCCATAGAGCCTTATAGCTGGCGATGCTGTGCAGCACCAGGTAGAGCGGGTAGAGCAGGGCAGCGATGGCGACCGGCACCGCGTATTTGCGGTAGCACAGGGCGCAGTAGATGGCGCAGAACCATTGCGTGCCGACGCCGATAAGCAGATTGCCGAGCACCAGCCCGGTCAGCCACGCAGGGAAGGCGACCCCATGCCACCCGGCAACGCTGCCCACCCAGAACAGCGATAAGACCCACACCAGCGGTGCCGTCAGGAAGGCAAAGCTGGAGCAGCCGAGCACGAACTGGAAGCCGATGAAGCCTTTCCAGCCCAGTTGCCGGTACAACGCCACCGGGTGGCGCATATGCACCAGCCAGGTCTGCATGTAGCCCTTGATCCAGCGCGAGCGCTGACGGATCCAGGGTATAAGGCGATTTGGCGCTTCCTCCATGGTGAAGGAATCGAGCATGGCGGTGCGGAAGCCGCGCGCGGCGAGGCGCACGCCGAGATCGGCGTCTTCCGTGACGTTGTATGGATCCCATTCGCCGAGCTCGCGCAGGCGGGCGAGAGCGATATGGTTGCTGGTGCCGCCGAGCGGGATGGGGATGGAAAGGCGCTGCAGGCCGTACAGCATGAAGTTGAACAGGATGCCGTATTCGAGCGAGAACATGCGCGTTAGCAGGTTGTCGTTGGTGTTGTAGTAGTTGAGGCGTGCCTGCAGGCAGGCGACGTCCGGGGATAAATGGCGGAAGGCGTAGACGGCTTTCTTGAGCTGCAGCCGCTCCGGCCGGTCGTCGGCGTCGAACACGGTGACATATTCGCCGCGCGCGAAACGCAGCGCGTAGTTGCAGGCGCGCGGCTTGGTGCGCACCTCGCCCGGCGGCACGCGGATGATGTCGAACTGGTAACGCGGCTTCAGCGCTTTCGCCGCCGCCAGCGTCTCCTTGTCGTCGGCTTCCAGCACCAGCTTGATGTCGAGCTTGGCGGAGGGGTAATCCATGCGTTGCATGGAGGAAAGCAATCCCGGCAGCGAAGAAGCCTCCCGGTACATCGGCACCAGCACCGTGTAGACGGGAAGCTTCCATTCATTGAGCGAAGCCAGGCGTTTTTTCCAGTCGACGGCCTCCGGGATGCGGGTGCCCAGCGCGAACAGCCAGCATTTGAATAGCATGGTGGCGCCGTAGATGAGGTGACAGAAAATGATCACCGCCAGCGCCGTGTTGATCGGGGCATGTGCGGCCAGCAGCAGCCCCGCCGCCAGCAGCGCGTAAAGAATCTGTTTCTGGCGCAGCAGCAGCGTCACCCGCGCCGAAGCCTGTGGAAAACGGCGCCACAGGGACAGGCGGCTGGTATCCTCGATATGGGTGGCGAAACACGCCTCGACGGCGCGGCGGATGTCAAAGGGTGAGGTGATGGCGAGCGTCGTGCCGCCGTCGAAATGCTGCCGCACCCAGGCCAGCGTGTCATCATGCAGGTTGGAGAGCGCCACGCACACCTGCCCGTCCTGCCGCCGCCAGGGAAGGGCGCCGAGGCTTAAGTACCGTTCCACGTCGATGCGCATGAGCAATGCCGGATCGGGCGGCTCCTTCAGCAGGTCGATGAAGGGAAGGCCGTAATGCGTGGCGACGGCGCGGTAGAGATCGATATAACCGGTCATGCCCTCAGCCACCAGTATGTCGCCCAGGCGGCCGCCGCCTTTGCGCTGCAGATCCAGCGCACGCGCCAACTGGGTTTCATTGATCCGGCGCTGGCGCAGCAATATCTCGCCGAGCGGCAGCCCGTGCATCAGAAGGATTTCCAGAGGGCGAGCAGGACGCCGTGGCCGAGGCCGGTGTTCTTGCCGTCGACATGGCTGAAGCCGCCGAACTGCACGGAGGTGTCGGCGGTGATTTTATACACGGCGGTAAGCTGTAGCTTGTAGAGGTTGTAATCATCGCCGGAGGATTGCGTAAAGGTTGCCACTGCGGGCGTGTCGGTGCGTAAGGTAATGAAAGCCTGCGGCAGCAACATGAGCGTGGGGGAAATGCCGAAGCCGGCGGTAGCGGCGATATTCACCTGGTCGTTCGGTGTGCCGAAGCGGTGGCGGTATTGCGCGTCGAAATTGACGAAATGATGCTGCCCCCATGCCGGGAACCCATAGCCCGCCGACAGGCCGAGCCCGGCATCGGGGTCATCACCGCCGATCTTGGGGGTGTCGCGGTTCGAGTCGGGACTCGGCAGCTTGAGCATCGGCTCGGCGGAGATCACGAAGCCGTCCTGCCGCCACAGCCGCGCGCGCAGGAAGAACTCGCTGTCGCCGATGCCGTAATTATGCCGGCCGCTCTGCTGCGTGCGTTGCAGCATCAGGTTGGCGCCGGCGGTAATGCCGTCATAGAGCCCGTATTCGAGATAGGGATTCAGCAGATATTGACTGTAAGTCGGCTGCGATTGCTTGTTGCCGCTATTGTCGATGCGCTCATCCGAGGTATAATAGGAGCCGCTGGCGATGAACAGCCCGCGCCCCTTCTCCTGCGTCCACGCGCCGGCGTGGGCACTAGCGAGGGGCAATATTGCAATAATGGTGGATAGCAGCAGTCCGATAGTGAGGCGCATCGTTTCTCCCCTTGTATTATCGTGAGAACTTAGCTAAAAAAATTAGTTAATTCAAATCGTTATATTCGATATTTTTTAATTGTCTTTTAACCCGACAATCCATAACGTCAAATGCTTTAGAATTATAATTATTGGGAAATTTATAAATGGATTTGAATGATAAAGAGCGGGAATTACTAGAGAATGAATTCTTAAAACATTTAGGAATCTATGTCTTCATACCTACTCCTGTGCGTCATCTGCCTCGAGAAATTGGAAAGCTTATTGCTGCCAGCGGAGGTTTGCTTAACAAGAAAATACCCGGTCATGAGGCGGATGGGATTTATTCTGCATCCGAAGTTGATCGGTTATTGAAAGCCGGAGATGCAATCGCAATCATATTACCCAACCAGCAATACAGGGATTTTGCGCAATCGGCTGGCAGGCTCGCAGCGACTCTGAACAATCCCCGCAATGAGAGTTTTACCGTAGCAGAGACATGGTATCATGACCATGCTACCGGCGCGGCGATTATCATCAAAAAGAGCGCCTATGGAAAAATGGCAAAAAAATTATTATTTAAGCTGGCAACGCCGGAAACAGGGGCGCAGTTCTTTAATGAGGATGTATATACTTATCTTAAAGCGCTTGAGTTTGGCGAGAATGACCACCAAACGCCTGAGCGGCGGATTATAGAGAATCTGCTGCAGCATGGAGGAGTTGCAAAATCGGAAATAACCAGCCTATCCCGGATTGCCCAGCGAGAGGGAAATCAACTTTTTAGCGATTTGGCCACAAGTTATAAAAATTCGAGTAATCGACGGGGTCGGGGATAGTGATTATGTCAATGCACCTTGCGCTCAAGGTCTGAGAGGGCGAGACGGATCAGTTCTTCCTGCGGCATGGTGCTGATATGGTCGGCAATGATATTGCGCGCCGCCGCCAGCGAGATGTCCACGACATGATTGCGCACGTCGGCCACTGCCCTGGATTCCTCCTGCGCGATTTTCTCTACCGCCTGTTTCATCCGTGCGTCGAGCGCCGCGCGTAGCTCCTTCTCAGTGTAGCTGGACAGCGCATCGGCATCGCGACGCGCGGCGGCGAGGATGGTTTCGGCTTCTTTCAGGTAATCGCCCTGGCGGCGCTTATATTCGGCAAGCAGCGCCTCGGCTTCCTCGCGCAGACGGCGCGCTTCGTCAAGCTCGACGCGAATCCGCTCAGCACGGCCATCCAGCGCCTTGGTGCCGATGGCGGCGACCTTCTTATAGGCCAACGCAATGAAGGCCACGAAGGCGACAGTAACCCAGAAGGTCGGTTCGTGCAGGATTGCCATCAGCGCGTTCCCGTCTTGCCCAGCGCATTGACGACGCGCCCGACCTGGTCCGACGACGGTGCGCGGCTGGTCAGCTTCTCAACGATGAGCGCGGCCAGCTCTTCCGTCGCCGGCGTCAGTGCGTCCATCAGTTCCTGCTTCTTGGCGCTGATATTCGCATTTGCCTCGGCCAGCTTCTTCTCGATCTGCCGGTCCATCTCCTGAGCAGCGCGCTCGGCCTTGGCCTTGTGCGCTTCCTGTGCCTCGGCCAGCAGCGCCTGCGCTTTGGAGCGGGTTTCGGCCTGCAGGCGCTCATACTCAGCCTGCATCTTCTCCGCTTCGGATTTCAGGCTCTGCGCCCGGCCGATGTCGCCCTCGCGCGTCTGCTGGCGGCGGGTCAATATCTCCTGCAGCGGCGGCAGCATCCATTTGGAGAGGATGACATACAGCACGCCGAAGGTGATGAGCAGCCAGAAGAGCTGCGAGGCGAACCAGGTAGGATCGAGCTGCGGCATCGGCGGCTATTCTTTCACCACATAGAGAATGAGAATCGCTACGACGAAGGCGAGCAGGCCCATGAATTCCGCCAGCGCCATGCCGAGCAGGGCGAAGCCTTTGATGGAACCTTCCTTGGACGGGTTGCGGGCCATGCCGTGCAGCGCGGCAGCGAAGATAATGCCTACGCCGATGGCGGCGCCGAGCATCCCGAGCGTGGCGAGGCCGGCGCCGATATATTTGCCCATCAGGATGGTGGAGAGAGCGGATTCCATGATTCGTATGTCCTTTCTGAGTTAATGTAAGTGCAATGCGTCGTTGAGATAGATACAGGTCAGCAGCGTGAAGATATAGGCCTGCAGGCAGGCAATGAATATCTCAAAGCCGGTGAAGATCAACAGAAAAGCGAAGGGGAAAATACCGAGAAAGCCGATCATGACGAAACCGGCGACGATTTTCAGCAGCAGGTGCCCGGCCAGCATGTTAGCGGCAAGACGTATCGACAGGCTCACCGGGCGCGCGAGATAGGAAACGATCTCGATCATGATCATTAGCGGCATCATCCACCACGGCGTTCCGGCGGGCAGGAACAAGGAGAGGAAATGCGTACCGTGCTTGACGAAGCCGAGGATGGTGATGGCGGTGAACAGGATCCCCGCCAGCGCGAAGGTGACGATGATGTGGCTGGTGACGGTGAAGGACATCGGGATCATGCCGCTCAGGTTCGCGAACAGGATGAACATAAACAGCGTGAAGATCAGCGGGAAATATTTAAGTGCTTCCCTGCCGGCATTGGCGGTCACCGTGTCGGTCATGAACTCGACCAGCATCTCGGAGGCCGACTGCCAGCGGCCCGGCACCAGCGCCGCGCGGCGCGTGCCCATGAACATCAGCAGCGTGGTGAAGAGGACGGTGACAACCATCCACAGCGAAGCATTGGTGAAGCTGATGTCAAGGCCGCCGACCTGCAGCGGGAGGATGGGGTAAACCTCGAACTGGGCGAGGGGGCTGTGGGCGCCGTCTGACACTGTCGTTCGTATTCCTTCTTATTTCTTCTCGCTCATACCGCGCATCAGGTTGCGTACACCCGCTGCGAAGCCGAGGAGGAAGCCGGTTAAAAGGAACAGGGGGCTGGTATCGAGCCAGGCGTCTAAAAAATAGCCGCCCGTGCCGCCGACCGCCGCCCCGGCGATGAACTCCACCGCCATGTTCATGGCCCTGCCGTATCCGCTTACGCCGCCCCCCTCGCTGGGATAGGCGGTGTTTTCACCGTCATCCGCGCGGGACTTCACCTGGTCGATCTTCTCCTGAAATTCGTCCAGTGACGGTAATGGATCCTCGTCAGGCATTCACAAGTCCTTTCAGGCGCTGGGAATGTATGGAGAGAGGGCGGTGCTGTCAAGCGTAATTGAAGAAATGCCTGTCGCCTTAGCGCTGAATTCCAGTTTGTGAATTTCTAACGGCGTCAACCTGCGTAGAAGGCAAAAGAATGGCAGGATTCAATCCAGCATAATCACATAATTCAACGAAAGTTTTAGGTGAAATGCTGAAACGCCATTCCGAACGTTGCTTGTTATTTTGGTCTTTTCCCAGGTCTTTCTTTGCCTCTGTAAGCACATTTGGACCTTTGCGGCGGACAATCGCTCCTCGAGTTCTTTGGTACTCATTAAAATCATTAGCTGCGAACTCCAATACCGGAACGCCCCTTTCCCCATTAGGATTATAGGAAAGTTTTGGTAAGTGCTCACGCAGTTTAGCAATATTTTCTGCTTGTTTTTCCTGCCACGCGGCTTGAATATCCTCGGAAGTAAAATGTCCTTCCCCGGATTCCTGTTTCGCTCGTTTAGCAGCTTTTTCTCCTTGAACCTTACTCCAATTGATCCCTTCGCCATGATACTGCCTGTCAGATCGGTATCCCATATATTTTCTCCTCTTATTTTTTCCGCTCTTTCAGCTTGGCGTCGATGAAGGCCGAAACGGCAGCGGCGGTGCGCTCGCCCGTATAGATGTCGCCGCCGATGAAGATATAGGGGGTATGCGGGATGCGCAGTTCCTCGTTGGTCTTCTTCTTGGCCTGGAGGATTTTCATCTGGCGGTCGGTGCTGGAGACGCAACGCTGGAACTGCTCGCGGCTCAGGCCGCCCACCGTGGCGATGGTCTCGAGGCCCGCCATGTAATTGTTGTCGAAGGCCCATTTGCTCTGCGCATCGAACAGCACCTTGGCGAACACATAGTATTTTTCCGGATCCTGCTCGCCGACGCAGTCGAGCAGCTCGGCGCCTTTCAGGGCCGGCTCGTTTAGCGGGAACTGGCGGAGGATATAGCGCACCGCGCCGGTATCGATATAACGTTCCTTGATTTCCGGCAGCACGGCGTTGCTGAAATGTGCGCAGTGCGGGCAGGAGAGGGAGGCATACTCGATCATGAGGATCGGCGCGGTTTGCTTACCCATGACAAAATCGCTGGGGAAGGGCGCATCCTTGATGAGGTAGGAATCGGACTTGCCACCGCTGTCCTTGGGCAGCTTGAGGTTCGGTTCCTTGAGATTGGGGGCTGCCGCCAGCGCGACTGACGCAAAAAAAGACAGGGCAAGAGCGGTAATCAGGGATATACGCATGCGTCCTCCAAAAAATTGACAGCCTCTTAATTTACGGCGATTCGGGCGATTGTGCAATCCACTTTATTCCTCCCCCGCTTACGAGAAAACCGTCATCACCCGAATCGCGTAGCGATTCTAGGGTGATCCAGTACTTACATTTAACTGGATTACCCTGGAATTTGCTGCGCAAATTCGGGGAATGACGGATTGCTATTGTCCGGCAAGCGTCCGGGCCAGCGAGCGCAGCGCATCTTTCAACAGGGGATCCTCGACGCCATCGGTCAGAGTGACGCACTCGGCAGGCAGCGCGCGCCGCGGTTTGGCGGGCAGTTTTTCCATCGGCACCTGCCAGCCGTGCGAGATGACGATGCGCGAGACGGCAGCATAGCCGAAATAAGAAGCCAGCCGCTCCAGTATCAGCGGCGTCATGTGCTGCAGCTCGGTATTGAATCCGTGCTCGACGGAAATGGTCAGCGTGCCGCTGTTTTTTTTCCCAGCAGGAAAGGAAAGCTTCTCCGGCGCGCAGTGGCGTGCCAATTCCGGCCCGACGATAGTGCTCCATTCGGTCAGGATGCGTGTCCTCGCCAGTCCCTGCTTCTTCAGCACCGGCCGCGTCAGCGGCTCGACCACCGAGCCCAGTGTCTTGGGGAAGAGGGAGTAGCGGCGCTTGTCCTGATTCACAGGTGGAACCTAGCCACGGGCGGTGGCTGGTTGTCCTTTTCTTGTCTCTTTATTCAATAACATGACGGATCTAACCTGTTCGATAGCCAGCACCTGCTCCAGTTGCTCTCGGGTGAGATTACGGATTCTGGTGATGACTGAATCGGAACTATCTGCCGTATGGGGAATGTTGAGAGCTTCCAGCTCTTTTCTCAATTCTTGTGCCGCACTGGGCAATCTTTTGTCAGCTGCTGCTATTTGCTCCGGCGACTTTCTCTGGCGATGAGATGCCTCCAGAAAAGCTGCCTTTCTCTGCGGTTCCAGCAAAACCAGAGGAGCCACCACTTCATCAGGATCGGTTCCGTGTTCCGCTTTCAGCTTCAACTCAGGATCACCGGCAAGTTTAGTACGTTGCGTAGCTGATAATGCCATATTTCCTCCTAGGATTTTAGGAGGAAAGGCTATACCGGCCGGCCTGATTTGTAAACACTTCTTACGCCATTTCGGCCAGCAAATCCGGGATGCCCAGCAGTTCCTGGATGGGGCGGAAGCTGCGGCGGTGGTAAGGGGTGACGCCGAGCCGGGCCAGCGCCTGCTGGTGGCATTCGGTGCCGTAGCCGGCGTTGTGTTCCCAGCCATAGCCGGGGCATTCGACGGCCAGCTCGCGCATCAGCCGGTCACGCGTCACTTTGGCCAGGATGCTGGCAGCGGCGATCGACATGCAGAGGGCGTCGCCGCCGATGACCAGTTTCGCGGGGCAGGGCAGGGATGGGTCGCTGTTGCCGTCGACCAGCGCGATGTCCGGCAACGGCGATAGCATGGAAACGGCGCGCTGCATGGCGAGCTTGGTAGCCCCCAAGATGTTTAATGTATCGATCTCCTCCACGCTGGCGACGCCGATGCCATGACGACAATGCTTGGTAATGGCCTCGAAAAGGATTTCGCGCTGCAGGGCGGGAAGCTTTTTGGAGTCGTTGATGCCGGTGGGCATGCGCCGGCGCTCGAGGATGACGGCGGCGGCGACTACCGGCCCCGCCCACGGCCCGCGTCCGGCTTCGTCAATACCGGCAACAGTGCCGCCGCACTCTTTCTCGATGGAAAAATTCGGAATGCGCATCTACTTCCCCCTGATGTGCGGTGACACCATAGCGGGGAAGAAAAATTTTGTCATTCCCCGAATTTTGCGTTAGCAAACTCCAGGGGAATCCAATCTGGATCACCCTAGAATCGCTGCACGATTCGGGTGATGACGAAGAAAATTAGCCGTTGCGGTCGGCGGCGGCGGAACGTGCGGCCAGCGGGGTGCCGTCGTTGTAGGACGGCCACTGGTTGTGCAGCAGCGCGTAGAGGCTGCTGTTGGAGGAACCGATCAGTTCAGAGTAGATCCAGTAGTTAGCCATGACCTGCATGACGTAATAACGCGTCTCCGGATAGGGAATGCTTTCGACGAACAGCAGCGGATCGTCTTTATGGCCGAGAGATTTCTTCCAGTCCTGCAAACGGCCTGCACCAGCATTATAAGCGGTAAGCAGGTAGAACAGGTTGCCTTCCACCAGCTTGTTATCGAGCAGGTGCTGTACGTAGTTCTGGCCGAGCGTGACGTTGATCACCGGCTCGGCGGCGCTGCCTTCTTCAATCTCCACTCCCGCCTTCTTGCGGATAAAGGAAGCGGTCTGCGGCATCAGCTGCATCAGGCCCATGGCACCGGCATGGCTCACCGCCGAGGCGCGGAAGCCGGATTCCTGGCGCATCAGCGCGAACATCAGGGCGGGATCGATGGTGAAGCCGCCCTCGGGCTGCCACATGGGAATCGGGTAGCGGGCGGAATCGAAGCCGCGGTCGTTATAGCCGAGCTGCTTGGCCATGCTGATCTGTACCGAGGCGAGGTCGAGTGCCTGGGCCAGAGCCAGCAGGCGGACCTTGTAGCGCTCGTCGGCCTGTGGGAAGGCCATGCGCAGTTCCTTATCCGCCAGTTCCGGATGGCCGGCCTGGGTCAGCGCGATGGTGCGCCGGATGGCCGGGTCGCTGCTGATCATTTCCAGCACGTCGCCTTCGGTCAGCTGGATCGGCTTGGTGTCCAGTTCGAGGTCGGCATGCAGCTGGCGGCGGGCCAGGATGCCGTAGAAGCTGCGCGGCTCGGCGGCGGCCATACGCAGGTATTTCTGCGCTTCCTTCTGGTTGCCGGTATCTTTATAAGCGCGCCACGACCAGTAGGCGGCGCCGGAGGCGGTCCACGGCGAAATATCCTTGCGCTGGGCGACGCTGGAGAACAGGCGGGCGGCGGTGGCCTTCTTGCCGGCTTTCCAGGCGCGCAGTCCGGCCTGCCAGGTCGGCATATGGGCCGCGGCGGCGTCCCCGCGGGCGGCCAGTCCGATATCGTCGCCGTAGCCGTTCAGCATGCGCTGCTTGCGCACTTCCGGCACCTGGTTGCGCAGCGACGGGGCTTTGGCCATCGCCAGACTATAGATAGCGGCGGCTTTGGGGTGGTCATTGTATTTGATCAACCATTCCGACAGGTTTTCCGGGGTGGCCTTGAAGCGGCGGCTGGTATAGCGCTCGGCCAGCACGTGCCCGAGCAGGATAGTGTTGTCCAGGGTCGCTATGGCGGCGTCGGCGGCTTTCCAGTCGGCCTTCTTCTGAGCGGCAAAAACCGTCTTATAGATCTCTATGTCCTTCTGGGACAGCAGGAGGGGGATGACGCGGCTGGAAGTGGCCTTGGATGCCGGCTTATAGCTGATGGTATAGGGTACCAGAGGGGTGTCCCCGCTTGAGACGATCAGCAGCACCGGCTTTGCACGCATCTGCCAGGCGCAAGCGGCGAACAGCAGCCCGGCCGTGAGCATGAGCGTGACATACCATGCCGTATGGCTTAAGGGGCTATAAGGCAGGGCGGTATGAATTCCGAACTTCTTCATAGGGTCGTTTTGCATACCCTATAATACCCTGCACAGCAAGGATAAACCACATTTTATTAATACTTTATTTATATTTTATGAAAATACAATATATTAATAAATAGTTAATTTGTGGTCGATAAAAAATCAGCTACTATTAGTAGATCCGACCACGCCAGGCGTTTTTGACCGGGGGAGCGCAGCAGGTAGGAGGGATGGTAGGTGACAAGGGTGGGGACGGGGGAGGGCAGGTAGGGATTGGCGTATTCGTACAGCTTTCCGCGCAGGCGGGAGATGGATGCGTCCTTCTGCAGCAGGGTAGTGGTTGCGGTGCCGCCGGACAGGATGAGGATAGCCGGATTGATCAGCGCAATATGCTTTTCCACAAAGGGCAGGCAGATGGCGGTTTCTTCGGGGCTCGGCTGGCGGTTCCCCGGCGGGCGCCAGAATACCGTGTTGGAGATGTAGACGGACGTGCGATCGAGCCCGATGGCGGCCAGCATGCGGTCGAGCAGCTGTCCGCTTGGACCGCAGAACGGGATACCCTGGATGTCCTCCTGCGCCCCCGGCGCCTCGCCGATGATCATCACCCGTGCGTTCGGGTTGCCGTCGGCGAAGACGGTCTTGCTGGCGGTTCTTTTAATGGCGCAGCCGTTGAAGGCGCGCACCGCCGCTTCCAGTTCGGCCAGCGTCTGGCACTGGCCCGCCAGCGCCCGCGCTTCTGCCATGGCGGCGGAGGGGGTGTGATGCAGCGGCGCTGACGCTGCAGGGAGCAGGATTTTTTTACTGTTATCCTGAGCCGAAGGCGAAGGATCTGTTTTGTGGCGGGGAAGAAGATCCTTCGCTTCGCTCAGGATGACAGGTGCGGCAAAATAATCCACCGCCACGTCGCCGACCGCTTCGTCGACGCCGGCTTCCATGTACCATTCCAGTAACGCTTTTTTATCCATAGGGCGGTATAATGGAACTCGAACCACAAAATGTAAAGGAAACGTAAAGCACGTGATCGAGACGATGGATTTCGACGTGGTAATCGTCGGTGCGGGTCCTGCTGGCCTGTCGGCGGCGATCCGGCTGCGTCAGCTGTCGCCGGATTTAAGCGTATGCGTGCTGGAAAAGGGATCGGAAGTCGGCGCGCATATTCTCTCTGGCGCGGCATTCGATCCGCGTGCGCTGAATGAGTTGATCCCCGACTGGAACGGGAAAGGCGCCCCGCTCCTGACCCCCATCACCGAAGACCGTTTCCTCTTCCTGACCAAAAACAAAGCCATTCGCCTGCCAACACCCCCGCAACTGCGCAATCACGGCAATTACATCATCAGCCTCGGGAATTTCTGCCGCTGGCTTGCTCAGCAGGCCGAGGCGCTGGGCGTGCAGATATTTCCCGGTTTTCCGGCGGCGGATATCATCATGGAGAATGGCCGCGTGGCCGGGGTGATGACCGGGGCGTTCGGTGTTGCCAGGGACGGGCATAAGAAAGAATCCTACCAGCCGCCGATGGCAATCCGGGGCAAATATACGTTGTTTGCCGAAGGCTGCCGCGGTTCGCTGTCGCAACGCCTGATGCAGCAGTTTAACCTGCGCGACGGCGTTGATCCGCAGACCTACGGTATCGGTATCAAGGAGCTGTGGGAAGTCGCGCCAGAGAAGCACAGGCCCGGCTTGGTCATCCATAGCCTTGGCTGGCCGCTTGATTCTCGCACCTACGGCGGATCGTTCGTCTATCATGCCGAGAACAATCACGTGGCGGTGGGTTTCATCACCGGGCTGGATTACGAAAATCCCTACCTCAATCCGTTCGAGGAGTTCCAGCGTTTCAAAACGCATCCGGCCATTCGCGGCACTTTCGAAGGGGGGCGCCGCATCTGTTACGGATCGCGTGCCATCAATGAAGGAGGCTTTCAATCCATTCCCAAATTGGCCTTTCCCGGTGGCGCGCTGATTGGTTGCGCTGCGGGGTTTCTCAATGTTGCAAAAATTAAAGGATCGCACTACGCAATGAAGTCCGGAATGCTGGCTGCGGAGGCGGTGCACGTGGCCATAAAAAATGGTGGTAATGATCTGTCTGCTTATCCGGAAGCGTTGAAACGGAGTTGGGCGTATAAGGAATTATACAAGGCGCGCAATATCCGGCCCGGGTTTCATCACGGGCTGTTTCTCGGCTTACTCTATGCCGCGATCGATACCTTCCTTCTTTTGGGTCGTGCGCCGTGGACGTTCCGGCAGCACGCCGACCACAGGATGCTGCGCGAAAAGTCCCGTTGCCGCAAGATTGAGTATCCGAAATCGGACGGCAAGCTGACTTTCGACCGGCTGTCGTCGGTATTTCTCTCCAGCACCAATCATGAAGAGGATCAGCCGGTGCATCTGACGCTGAAGGACCCGCGCGTGCCGATCGACGTGAACCTGAAGCTGTACGATGCGCCGGAGCAACGTTATTGTCCGGCAGGCGTATATGAGATCGTACAGGACAACGGTGCGCCGAAACTGCAGATCAACGCGCAGAACTGCGTGCACTGCAAGACCTGCGACATCAAGGACC
>CAYXYU010000012.1:0-54077 GCA_964469525.1 uncultured Rickettsiales bacterium
TCCTCGTACTCCCGCAGCTGCGCGCGCACATCCCTGTGTATCTCCTCCAGGGCATGGCGCAGCGGGTCTTTGTCGGCGCCACCCCACCCCGGAACGCGTATGCGGCCTATATTCTCGAGCATGCTGAAGTCTCAAATCTCATCACATTAACCATCCTTAACCATTAATGTGAGGGAATGTCAATCGGCTAACAGACCCAGTTTCCAGGTAGAAGAAAATTATATGAATAATGAGGATAAAAATCTTTATAAATCAATAGAGAACACCGCAAATCATTAACCATTCGTTTATGTAATGCTGCGATAATATTAGGATTATTTCTGATGCAGGAGGCAAAATGTCCGCGGAAGATAAAATCGAACTTAAAAGGATTACTATAACGGACACTCAATCTCTATCCGAAGAAGATCGTACCTATTTGAAGCAATATCTTACGCTTCGCGATGAGTTGTACCATGAGAAAGATAAGCTGCCAAAGGATGCACATGAGAATCCAACGCCTTCTGGTACTACTTTTATTCTTGCCATCGATAAGCAAAGCAATAGGGCAGTGGGGGGGATTTGGGTAGCGATTAAACCCTCAGGATCACAGCGCAGAGTTCCATTTGAGAATGAAGTTATGCGATACGTGGAGAATATGTTACCCGGGATCGATCATAAAAAATTCTGCTATTGCCAGATCGGTGGCGTGGCGGTGGATAGAGATTTCACTCAATCTCAGCAGATACAAGGTCTTGGACCTGCGCTTCAGAAAGAGGCATTAGAAGAAGCCGAACGTGCTGGAGCGGAAGTGGGAGTCAGTATGGTTGCCGGCCGAAATATAGACAGCACATTAAGAACATTGGGAGCGAATAGGAGAGGCAATCGGAGCAAGAGCTCAGATCGGAAAGCCTATCCAGATGGGAACACATACCCCCATAAGATTGCGGACGATGAGCCGCTTATACACACGCCATATAATCCCAAGAGATCCGAGGAAGTTCTTAAAAAAGAAGGATTTTGGATCCAGCGGGAAATACAAAGTCATAACCCTACGGTATTGATGAGACTCGTAGAGAATATGGAACGAGTTGGGAAGAGAATAGGTATAACCAAGGAGCAGGCGCTAAAAGCATTACCTAATAAAAAAGGCAATCAAGAGGGGGAAATTCCGCCCAATCAGGAAGCACATCCGACTTTAGTTACCCACCTGCGGGACATAAAAGGCACTGACGGTAGAAGTGTGCCGATAATGGAAATGTTCTACCTTATTCGTCCTTCAAAAAAAACCTGGCAACTCTTCAGAAGACACCAACGTTATCCGGAGGAAGGCATTTTCCACTGCAAAGAGCCAGCGTTGCGGGCAAGCGCTAAAGAGTTATATGCCGCCGCAGCCCAACAGGGGTTAAAAGAGAAGGCAAAGGAAAGGGCAGAGACTATAATAACCGCAGAAAGGGAAGAAAGAATAGCGGCAAGACGGAGGAAGACGGAGGAGAACGAGAGCCGTTCAGATGTAAAGCAGGGCGATTCTTGGAAAGAACGTGAAGAGCAAGCTCGGGAAGTCAGCAAGGGCGAGCATATTCCGATAATTAGATCATAGGCGTTTCTAATGCATCTGAATTCAAAGGTAATGCAACGCTTCGAAGTCCGCCTTATTGATCCGGCATCACTGGAAGATTCGCATTATCTAAAGGAGTATAAAGAGCTACGCGATTTGCAGCGTGAAAAAGATGGACTGAGGAAAATTATCGATCTTCTTGAGAGTATTTATGCCATTGTGATTGATAAAAAGTACCATAAAACGGTCGGCGGGGCGCGGTTGCTCATCAAACCCGAAAATTCTGATTACAGACTCCCGTTTGAAGATGAAACCAAACATAAAGTGGAGATTCTGTTTCCGGACATTGATCGTAATGGCGTCTGCTATGCAGGCATTGATGGCGTTGTGGTTGATGAATCGCTTAGGAATGATAAAATCGGTGATATTTTGGGGCTGGAACTCAAAAAAAGATTGGATACGGAAGCAGAAAGAAGAGGGGCTGAATTTTGTATCAGCTTTGTTTCCATGCGTGTTTATTTCCCGACGCTCGAAGCATTAAGAGTTCCTGACTTGGATCCATTTCCTGATATCAGGAAAAAGGCAGGCAGATGGAGGCAAATCATCGATAAAGAGCAGCGGTTCGTTAGTATAATCAATTTACCCTCCAAAAAAGCCATCCAACACGCCATGAATATGGATATGGCTATGGCCTATACTCTTAAGCCAGGTGACCATGTGCGAGATGTTTTCCGGGAAAAATGTCAGCAATCAGATCAAATAGCATTAAGAGGTCATGCCAGTGAAATCGGGGACTCTCTTGGTAACCATGAGTCCAACACGCAAGATAATCGCCCATCTCGCGGCGGTTCCAAAAAGAGTAGGCCTTCCCGCACCTCTCCCACCCAAGTATTATAATCTTCAATCTTAACTGGTTGTAGCTGCTTCCTTCTTCTCTGGCTCCTTAGGCGGGGCGGCAGCTTTTTTCTTCCGCGGGTCATAGGGCTCCTGCTGCGGGATTGGCTCCCGCGGCAGCAGGCGGCGGGTGAAGAAGCGATCCTTGAAATAGAATATCTTCTTGGTCTTGATCGGCGCGAAGGACTCGATGAGGATGATCTGCTCGTCGCGCGGCAGCGTGATGACCTCCTGCGGCAGCAGCAGGGCGCGCTGCACTTCCGAGGTGTTGACGGTGCGCGCCGCCGGGTTGAGGTCGAGGAATTTCGGCTTGTTGTGCGAATGCTGCACGGCGGTCTTGTTGCCGATCAGCTGCGAGATTAAGTTGGCTGTCTCGACGTTGTTGGCGGCGAAGGTGATGCGGTAATAACTATTGGATAAGAAGGAGTTCATGCCCGCTTCTTCATAAATTCCTTTCAGTTGCTGCGTGTCTTGTACGATCAGGAACAGCTTGACGCGGTAACCGCGGAAATAGGCGATGCCGACCTGGAACTGCGGCATCTCGCCGAGAGACGGAAACTCGTCCATCATCAAGAGCACGCCATACGGCTCATCCTTCTTCGGCATGTTGCGCGTCATGAAGTCGGTGCATTGCTGGTAGAACACTTTCAGCAGCGGCTCGAGGCGCTTCAGGTTGTCCGGGGTGACACCGCAGAAGATGCTCATCTTCTTTTTCTTGAGCAGTTGCATGTCGAAATCACTGCGTGCGGTGGCGGCGTCGATCAGGGGGTTGGCCCAGAGCTCGAGGCCTGAGTTTAGGGTCGAAATCACGCCCGAGCGCTCCTTGTCGGCTTTCTGTAAAAACGCAGCGATGTTCATGTAGGCGACCGGATGGATGCGTTTGCCGATGGTGTCGAGCACCACCGCCAGGTTATAAACCACGTCGTCGGAGCGCATGGTGCGCACCACTTCGCCGAAGGACTGCACCTTCTCCGGTACGGCGCACAGATACAGGATGACGCCCAACATCAGCGAGCGTGCTTCGTTCTGCCAGAATTCCTGCTCGGGCAGAATCAGGTTGCAGATCTTCTGCACATCGTCGACCATCTGGCCGGGTTTTTCCGAGATCCAGTCAAGCGGGTTATAGCAGTGCGAGAAACCGTCCGGATCGGCGGGATTCCACAGGAAGACCTCCTGGCCGAGCTTGCGGCGGTATCCGCTGCACAGCTCGTGGTTTTCCATCTTGATGTCGTGGCAGACCACCGACTGCTCCCAGAACAGCAGGTTAGGGATTACGAACCCGACGCCCTTGCCCGACCCGGTGGGGGCGAACAGCAGCACGTGCTGGAAATCGTCGCAGATGAGATAGTTGTTTTTGCCGGTGCGGCCCAGCAGCAGGCCTTTCCTGGCGCGGAGCTTCGCCTTGCGGATTTCCGCCTCGGTGGCCCAATGGGCGTCGCCATGCACGCTTTCCTTGAGCTTGAAGGGCCGGAAATCGAGCAGCGGTGCCCGCAGCACATAGAGCAACAGGAATGTGCCGAGTAGTCCTCCGGCTGGCGGACCGATGAGTTTCAGCGTGAAATCGTCGGGTAGCTGGGTACGGTATTGCAGCCAGTAGTTAAACAGCGCCCAGTATTGTTCAAGCAGGTAGGGAGGATTATAGGCGGCGGGGAGGTAGGCTTCGCCGTAATAGAGGACAAAAGCGGCAGCAATGCCAATGTAACAGGGGATAACCAGCAGGGCCGCAACGATGGCCAGCAGAATAATCTTATTAGCCAGCTGGCGGCGTATATTAGATGCTTTTAGGTTTTCGACCATATGCGCGAAGTGCCTTTGTGGTTAGTGTCTGGTGCCTATATTCCTTCTTCACTAGGCACTAGCCACCAATCACTAGGCACTCTCTTTAAAATAAATCTCCGACACGTACCTCATGCCTTTGGAACCACGTTTCAGCTGAATGATAACATTGATGACATTTTCGACATAGCTTTTTATTTGCTCGCGGGTTATGCCCAGCCCGGCCTGCATGATCATAAGAATCAGCTGTTCCAGCGCCAGCGCCGGCGTGTCGGCGTGCAGCGTGGAGATCGACCCCGGATGGCCGGTGTTGACGGCGCGCATAAAAGAGAAAGCCTCCTTTCCACGCAACTCCCCCAGCATCAGCCGGTCGGGCCGCAGGCGCAGGCAGGCCTCGATCAGGTCCTGCATGGTAACCTGAGCGCGTCCTTGCCCGCCTTTGGAAGCGATGAGATGCACACGGTTGGGTAGGTGCGGAATCATGATTTCACGGGCGTCCTCGCAGGTGATGATGCGCTCGGTCGAAGGGATGACCTTCAGCGCGGCATTGAAGAAGGTGGTTTTACCCGTGCTGGTGCCGCCCGAGATGATGATATTTTTCTTGAACAGGATGGCCTGCTTTATGAACTCCTTCACGTTCCCCGCGTTGAGCAGTTCGCGCAGCTTCCTGTCTGCCGGATTGGCCTCCTGTCGGACAATCGTATTCTGAAAGGCGCCGATGGCTTCGTACTGATCGAGGTCGAGATTCATGATCGTTTGCTTGCGGATGGACATGGCGACGGTACCGGGCTCGCAGGCGGGAGGGAAGACCACCTGGACGCGGTAGCCTTCCGGTAGCGTCGCCGACAGCAGAGGAGCTTCCTCGCTGATCTTCTGCTCGGTCGACTGCGCCACCAGCCGTCCCAGCGATTTCAGATGGTCGAGGTCCAGCGCGGGGACTTCGTGGCGCACCATATCGCCGCCAATTTCCACCCATATCTCACCAGGCTTGTTGATGGAAATTTCACTGACCGCCGGCTGTTCGAAGAATTCCTTCAGCGGCGCCAGGTAAGTATCGAGAGCGGTGTAGCTCATGGAATAACCGGATCATTTAATAATCTGGTCATCCTCTTCACTCCACGAACGGCGAGCCAGCCGCGAGAGGGAATGTCAGGTCCTTGTTGACGAAGACATTGACGAGTGTGCCCTGGTCAACAGTAATGGTAGGACGGAGATCAAGCATCGTATTGACAACATCTTCGGATACACTCCCCAGGGTGGCCACCGCGCCGGATGCCGCCGTCGCTCCGGCCGAGCCGGTGGTGGTGCTGCTTCCCCCACCTGTCGTGGTGGTGGAAGGATTATCGATGATGGCATCGGTGCCGGCGGCGATACCGATGGCGATGACGCTGGTCAGGATGGCCGCGCTGAAAATTTCCGCGTACTTGTTGTCAACGAGACCTGGCACGCCGCCGCGCCCCAGCGCGTCAGTACCCGGTGAGCCAATATCTATATCCAGCCCGTCGGGGCGGATCAGGCGGGTCCAGACCACCATCACCCGCTTCTGTCCGCGCAGGACTCCCGTTGAATACGTTCCGATCAGGCGTGAACCCTTGGGGATCATGACTTCGCGGCCGGTTTCGGCATAGGTATCGCGGCTGACGATGGCGCGCAGTGTGCCCGGCAGATCCGTATTGATGGCGGTTTCCAGTACTGCGTGAATAATTTTGCCCTGGGCGATGGTCATATTGAGGTTGGAAAGCCGGGTGGCGGTTGCCCGATCTGCCTTCGTTGCTCTCAGTACATTATCTGAGAAGGCCCGATTTGGGTCGCTCTGCCCGAGAGCGGTATTCGCGGCTTGGCGCTCTTCAGCGGTACCACGGCGCGCTGAACCCCCATCCATAATCAGCATATTCGAGCGCAGACGCTTTTGCGATTCCTTGTCTGTGCCGCTGAGGAAGCTGAGGCTTCGTGTTTCCGAAGCCGGAGTGGAGCCCGGAGGGGCAGGAGGTGGAGGCGGTGGCGGCGGCGGTGCGCCAGCTCCGGTTGGAGTCGGTGCCGATGGTGGCGGCGGTGGTGCCGGTGGTGGGGGAGGCGGCGGCGGTGGGGGAGGCGGCGGCGGCGGCGGCGGTGGCGGGGGAGGCGGCGGCAGTGGTGCTGTGGTGGCGGGCACGGGCGGTGGGGCCACGGTCGGCGGCGCGGCGACAATGTTGGTCGGCTTGGCGGGGTCGGCGGGTGACGTTTTGGAGGAATAAGGCTCCGGCGATTGGCCAAACAGCGAGTACAGGATAAACCCCACTACCACCAGCATGATGATGCCGAACAGGATGACTTTGGCTGGTCCGCCGCCTGTGGTCGGGCCACTATGGGTCAGGGGGATTTCCTCCTCCTGCTCTTCCTCCTCATAGAGATCGAGATCCTCATCCGCTTCCGCGGGAGGCTGCTCGATTGCCGGCTGGGGGGCTGGTTCGGGCGAAGGGGCAGGTTTATCGTTGTCTTCCTCGGCCATATAATCTCGACTTACTTCGGATTCAGCATTTCGTTATAGATGCGCACTATGCCGTTGCTGCTTTTAAGCGCCCATTCGCTTGCCACCGCGTCCACTACCATCATACCCCCCTTGAGGTATGGGGTGGCCAGCGATTCAGTGCCATCCGAGCGGACGGTATAGGGATTAGGCATGGGTTGGGACGGGTTTGGCCAGCGAAAGTAGGTGGAAACGCCATCATCATAGACCTGTATCGGAGCAAGCTCGTCGGTGCCGACGTAGCTATAATTATAATTCGGATTGACCGGTCGGACCGGCTCGGCAATCGGCGCAGCTGTTGATGCCGGAGGCGGTGCGGGTGGCCCCATGACCACCGGTGGTGGAAAGGATGGGCCCATTATCTCGGCCGGGGGCGGCTCCATTACCACAGGAGGACGCGGCCTCTGCATCGGCTGTTCATCCGGATATACAAATCGCGCCACATAAATGTTCCCCGCCGTATCATCAGGGGAAAGCGATTTCAGGTCGAACTGATAGGAACGCCGGGTACTAAGCACGGTCATGTTGGTGGTAACCCCTTCGGCCATGGGGCGGATGAACAGCCGGTTGCCTGCGGGGATGATCTGCCACAGGCTGCGGTCACCGACCGAAATGGTTTGAATTTCCTCACTGGGAGAGAACACGATATTGGTCTGGTACCCATAGCGGGTGGTGATAGTGTAAACATCAGCTTCATCATAGATCAGCATCTTGATGCGCTCGTCGACCGGCAAGTCGAGAGCGTCCTGCGCCCATGCAGCGGGTCCATGGACTGTACAGGCCATCAGGATGGCTATCCGGATCGCTTTAATCATTTCTGCAATATATCCTCATCTACGCGATACTCGGTCACCCGGAAGCCCAGCGGATTCAGGTACCGATCCTCGGTGGTTAAATTCATCTTGATGTATTCGAAGCCGATAAGCACAATTTTGTGCTGCTGATTGTAGCCCGAGTTGCTCTTTTCCTCGACCAGCAGGCGCACCTGCGCCAGCTGAGGCTTGATATAGATGATCGACTTGAACTTGACGGTGCGCAGTCCCGTCGAGCCCAGGCGCGCCGCATTGCTTTCCGGATTGTTGGGGTCGGCGCTGCGGTGGAAGTCGGGATAGACCTTCCCGCTCTCCGACATGATGCGCACGATGTTGTAGTTCCGCGCCAGGTCCGCGATGCTGTAGGTCTCGCGCGCGCGGATGTACTGCACGAGGAAGAAGTTGTTCACGGCCTCGTTGGCGGTCAGCTCCCTGACGGTGAGGGGATCCACCGTCTGGGTAATGCCGCTCTTCTGATCGACCTGGATGACGAACGGTTCGACGGTTTTGAGCGGGGTCAGGCGCGCGATCACGATGACCGTTACCAGGGTACAAAACAGCGACAACAGCGTGATGACGGTCAGGATTTTCCTCTGCACCAGTACATACTGGTAACGATCCTTGTACCAATTCTTGGCATCGATGATTTCTTTTGGCGGCTTGCTCATCTCTGCGTTGCACCCTGATTTCCTGCCAAATCCATAGACATAGAGAACGGTCCCTCACCTGGGGTAATGTAAAGAATATTCATAAACAAACGGTTAATATCTGACAAAATAAGGGTTTTTATCGTTTACCAACCATGCGTTCGCCAATCTGGATGGCAAGGTCCAGACTCTTGCCGCTGGATGGAGGCGGCGCATTGCTACTTTTGCCCAGCAGGCCCCCGCCACCGCTGATACTGGTGTTGCGGGAACGTTCGCCGAACCAGTCGCCGACTTTTCTGGGCATGAGAAACTGGCGCCCCCAGCCGCTCATCAGCACCGGCGCATAGGCCGGGCCGACGATATGCTTGGCCACCTCGGGAGCATCGCGCATCAGCGCATTGAAAGCATAAGCGATAAGGCTCAGGCTGATCAAGTGGAATACCACATAATACAGGAAATCTGCCTGCTCTACGATCGTTGACGGCGGTAGCAGAGCATCATAGTCTGCTGCATTGGCTACCGGGTCGAAACCGACAGTGCATTCCGCCGCTGGCCCCATGGGCGTCATCGAATAATTCGGAGGGCAGATGGCCCAGGTATTGGCTGGATCTGCCAGGGCACCCGGCACCGTAATGTGTTTGTAGGAGAAAATCATTTTTGCCAGATCATCGAAAAATCCGATAAACAATGCGGCAACCATAAACCACAGGGAGATGACGGCGAAGACAACAATGATCTGCAACGAGTAGGAAATCATATAGCGCAGCCAGCTCTCAAACAGGTGATAGGTGGCCTGGAACAGCATGAAGCTCAGGAAAATCGGGCTGAGCGCGATGAGGAAGGCGATGGCGCTGATTGCCAGCATGAAGCTGATGACCGTGCGGGCCAGTGTCACGACCGTAAACCATAGCCATGAAATGGCCAGGAACGTGATGGTCGGCAGGACGGGAAGCATGGCGAGGAAGAAGCCGGTCAACTTGGCATTGTCCCCGACCAGCGGGCCGGTTATGGCATTGTAAAGCAATTCATCAATAACATGATACACCGGCATCACCGAATCGCCTGGACTGGTGATGATAGCCGGTATGAATATGCCCGCCACCCACCAGATGCCTTGGGTGATCAGGGTGACGAAGAACCCGAAGGCGAGATTGATGCCCCACGCCGACTGGGTGACGAAGGCCCACACGCCGCCGATCTTGAGCAGGCGAATGACGATTTCCTTGGAGTTCAGCTGCGTTGTTCCCATTAATATCTGAACCCCGAAGATGACGACGTACAGGGACATGACGGCGCCGAGTACCGTCTTCATGGAAAACTGCATACCGCAATACATCTTGCCCAGCACATCGTTGAGGATCATCACCAGGTTGCAGACCACCTTGCTGAAGATGTGCTTAAGGGGGGGATCGGAAGGGTCTCCCGTATCACAGGCGCCGGCATTATTGGTCGGATCGGCATAATAAAGTTGTCCGCCGGCTACGCCGCCGCCAGCAGTGCACGACAAGGGAACGAACTGAGCAAAAGCAGCATCCGGTATCAGGATCAGCGCGAAGACCGCGAGAAGAACCCTCGTATAATGGCGGATCAACATCACGGCTTTTCCTTATCCTTCGCGCCGGCGAATTTTCCGCCGGCGGCAGCGAGATTCTTGTTGTCATTGGCGAAGATGGCGTGAACGTCGTCGAAGTCCAGCATACGCGCCTTCAGGCCGATGCTTTCGCCGCCCTGGATCAGCAGGAAGTCGCCTTGTTCGCGCTCCATCCGGCTGAGCATCCGGGTTTCCACTGCCGACAGGCCGACATTCTGCGCTGCATAATCCAGATCGACGTCATCGGGCACGACAATCCGCGTCCCGCAGCGGTCCCGCAGCGTCGCAAAGCAGCGCAGCCCGGTTTTATCCGCCGGCTTTTTCGTAGTGGCAATGACAGCGACATTGTTCTGCTGGAGCATTTCCAGCAGGCTATCGAGACGCGGCGCAAAGAAGGCATTTTCCAGCAGGTCACATGCTTCGTGTAGCACGATGAGGGTAGGACGGCCATCAATGGCGGCGATGATGCGGTGGAGCAGGTAGGAAAACATCGGGATGATACATTCCGCGTGCTGGGTAATGGAGGTCATATCGAATCCGTGCAGCGGATGGGCGAGGTCCAGCGTCTCCTGCACTGCGTCAAATAATCCTGCGTAAGGGCCGGTGCCATACCAGCGGGCGAGTTCGGCCGCCATTTCGCTATCGATGCTGGCAACCTCTCGTGCGAAGGAAGGGAGACTGCGTTCTTCCATCGGTCTTTCCACCAATCTGGCGATGGCGGCGCGCAGGCTCTCTTTCTGTGCATCGGATACCGGTGAAGACAGCAGCGACATGCACCAGGCCAGCAGGAAGGATCGGTTGCGCGGGCTGTCTTCAAGGGTAAAGGGATTGAGTCCGAGTTTGGATTTTCCCTTGGGGCGCGTCAGGGTGGGGAAATCGTGATAATCGCCTCCTAGCTTGCTGAAGAACAGTTGGGCGGAGTGGTCGCGGTCGAAAAGGTAAAGACGGTTATTGTACTGGCGCGTTTCGCTGAGCAGAAAGTTTAGGAGAATCGTCCCCGATGGGTCGTTGAAAGAATTGAAATCCAATAACAGGGTGTGGCCATTGTCCTGGTAATGGAAATTGAAGAAATAGGGCGAATTTACCATGGTGGGCAGCAGTGACACGGCATTCCCCCAGTGGTTGCCGTTCTCGGTGCCGCTGGGAAAGCGGTTGAGGCGGCAGAACCCTCCCGCATGCGTGCTGTTGATCGGTGTGGCGCGGCGGATGAACTCGAAATTTCCCGGTAACTGTGCCCAGAAGCATTCCTCGAGCCGGATATCCTCTCGGATGGTGAGGAGTCCGAGTTCGCCGAAAGCATTCTGCATGGCTGCGGTTTCCCCGTCGAGCCGCTTATAGTCGTCGGTCAGCACCATGATGCTGACCTGGTGCTTGCCGTAGTCGGTAATGCGCTTCTTATTGTTCTTCAGCATCTCGACGAGGCCCGAGGTGCGTGCAGCGTAGGAATCCTGGCTCATGTCGAACAGCTTTTTCTGTTCACGGTACTGACTCAGCGCTTCGCGATGATCCACGAAGTGGAAAGCTTCGGTGATGATGAATTCAATCGGGCTCTGGAGAATACGGTCGGCGGTCTCGGTAGGCACCTCACGGTATTGCTTCAGGGTCAGCAGGGAAGCGAAGCGGCGCTTGCCGGCAGGCGATTTGGCTTCCAGTGCGTTGAACCCGAAGGTGAGGGCAGTGGTGCAGATCGCCTCGCTGATATCGGCATCGGGCAGCGGGAAGGACTCTGGGCGCAGGTTGACAATACTGCCCAGGAATTCCATCGGCTCGGAGTAGAAGATCGGCTGGTGGAGCTGAGGGAGTGTTTCGTCGGGGAGGCGCTCAACAACGGACAAGCGTTGCGCATTGTAGTGGACGCGTAGCTTTTCCAGTATGGCAGATACGGTGGCGTCCAGATCGATATACGCCTCGTCGAGAAAGGCGTTGCGGAATTTACGGTTTGGCTTCGGCAGTACGACCTGCTTCAATGCCTTCCGTTCCACGAGGTCGGATGCCTGTCCGTCGCGGAGAATGCTGATGTATATTTCATTATAGTACTGGTGTCTCCACTGATGCTTTTGCTGCCACCGCTCGCGTACATAGGCGGCGAAAGGCTCCGCGAACGATGCTTCATGGGTAATGTCGCGGCGGCGGCGCACGGTATGGATCCACAGGGAGAACCGGTCATCCCGCAGGGTGTCGAATAAAGCGCGGCGGATCGTCTGGCGCACGCTGGCGGCATCGTTCCCCGATCCGCTCTCGTAATCCAGTCCGCGCGTGTTGCTGGCAATCCTGATGATCTGCAGCAGCTCGCCGTTCTTGGTCAGCAGCGTGTGCGGATTGTAATGGCAGTGAAAAGGAATGAAGTCGCGCAGCCGGGCGGCCTGCGCCGCACTGCTTTCCGCCGGCTTTTCGTCGGCTTCCTCGGTCTTCTTTTTCAGAAAAAGCAGCATCTCGTCCGTTTGATTCCTACGCGACCGCGCCCACTACCGTAGCAGGCCGGGTTTAAGAAAAGATAAATGTTTCGAACAGGGAATCGCAGTCCTGCTCTCGATTTCCACTGTTTTTATTATAGCAGAGGAATGTGACGGTTTCTTGACAGCGCGGCAAAAATTACACGTATGAATAAAAAATGCCGGGCTGTGAGGCCCGGCATTGCCTGACATTTTTGCTGTTAGCAGCCGACGATGAAAGTAAGGCCTGTGCCCGTGCCGATCAGGGTGACGATGCCGCCGGCATTGAAGATGACGGAGATACCGATGGCGACAGTAATTGCAAGGCCCCAGGAAACCTTGCCGAGCGTTGCGCCGGCGCCGACGATCATCACCGCCATGGTGGCCAGGCCGCGGCCCATGTTACCGTAGACGAAGCCCACGATGTAGCACAGCACGGCGCCCATCGGTGTTGCGACCTGCGCGTAGGCATAGGCCATGGTGACGACATAAAAGATGGCGGCAAGCATGGAAAGCCATACGAAGCGGTACAGCGCGGCTTGCTGCGGCATGACGGCTGTTCTTGCGATTGCGTGAGCCATAATCATATTCCTTATATAGGTAGAGTCATATCCCCAATTACTCATACTATAGCATACAATTGTGACAGTTTTTTGACAGCAGGCCACTTTCCCCAAACATTTTATGCTTGCAACTAATCATATATTACAACAGCTTACATTGTTTTTCCCGTGGAAAACCGATTGCAAAAGCGCCATTTCGTGCTAAAGGATGCTTTCCTCCGTCGCAAACGGGGGGAGAAGCGCAAGCGATGAGAGGAGATAATCCCATGACCAGCGCCGTCGAACAGAAGCTCGCCGCCATGCATATCCAGCTGCCGCAGCCAGTGACTCCGGTAGCCAATTATGTGCCGTTCGCACTGAGCGGCAACACGGTATTCGTCTCCGGCCAACTGCCGATGAAAGAAGGCAAGCTGCAATTTGTCGGCAAGGTTGGCAGAGAATTTTCCGTCGAGCAAGGGCAGGCGGCGGCCCGGTTATGCGGCATTAATCTGCTGGCGCAACTGCGCGCGGCCTGCGGCGGCAATCTCGACCGCGTCAAGCGTTGTTTGCGCCTTGGCGTATTCGTCAGCGCCACCGAGGAATTCACCGATCATCCCAAGATCGCCAACGGCGTCTCCGACCTGATGGTAGAAGCGCTGGGCGAGGCGGGCAAACACGCCCGTTTTGCCGTCGGCGTCCATCAGTTGCCGTTCGGGGTGGCGGTGGAAGTGGATGCGGTGTTTGAGATTTCCTGACTTCTCCCTCTCCCGCTTGCGGAAGAGGGGCGGGTGAGGGCGCTTTCATACTATGACCCATAGTGCCCTCACCTATCCCTCTCCCATTTCATGGAAGAGGGGATTTTAAAACGGAATCCCCGTCATCCATTCCAGCGCGATCAAGTGGAAAGCATAGATATACGCCATGCCGCGCGCCGTCAGTTTCGCCAGGGCGCGCAGCCATGTCGGCCACTGCTGTCCCGCCTCGCGTATCTCGAACCCCAGCAGTAGCCGGTACAGCAGCAGCAGCCCGATAGCCATGACGAGGCTTTCCAGCAGCGAGAATCCGGATGCCCATATCTGGATGATCCCGTAGGTGGCGAACGCCAGCAGGAAAAAAATCCGCTGCTGCGCCTGCGGGTACCGGTCCGGGTGGCGTTTCATGTAGCCGCAGATGGCAAACAGCAGGCCGAGGGTGCCGTACTGCACCACCAGCATGGTGGAAAGCAGCGCCACGCAGCCGATATACCATTCATAAGGTCGCTCGATGCAGAGGCCCCGTTCCTCCAGGGCCTGGAACAGCAGCCGCCACAGGATAATGGCAAACAGGATATTCTGCGTGCGCAACTGCCCCGTGAGCAGCAGGTCGGAAAGGCTGAGCAGCACGGCGAGCGCCAGCAGATCCCATTTGAGGCGATAGGAGGCGGCGAAGCCGGCGAGGAACAGGAAGATCGGCGCTGCCGAACGGCCAATGGCACGCAACAGCTGCTCCTGAAAGAAGAACACGCTGCTGTGATCGACCAGCATCAGCACAAGGCCGAGGATTTTGATCAGGTCCCAGCTGTTGAGCGGACGCTGGGTGCGAATCATTGCAGGGAAACGTGGAGCGGCGCTTCCGTGCGGGCGCGGATGTCGGTTTCGGAAACGCCGGGCGCAATCTCGATTAGCGTCAGGCCTTGCGGATCAATGGTGAACACCCCCAGGTCAGTGATGACCATATGCACCACTTTCTTGCCGGTCAGCGGCAGGGTGCATTCCTTCACCAGCTTGGCCGAGCCGTCCTTGGCGTTGTGATCCATGATGACCACCACCTTCTTGACGCCGGCCACCAGATCCATGGCGCCGCCCATGCCCTTCACCATCTTACCCGGCACCATCCAATTGGCGAGGTCACCCTCACGCGAGACCTGCAGCGCGCCAAGGATGGCGAGGTCGATATGCCCGCCGCGAATCATGGCAAATGAGGTGGCGCTGTCAAAATAAGAGCTTTTAGGCAGCTCCGTGATGGTCTGCTTGCCGGCGTTTATGAGATCGGGATCGACCTGGTCGTCAGTCGGGAAGGGGCCCATGCCTAGCATGCCGTTCTCGCTCTGCAGCGTGAAGTGGACGCCCTTCGGGATGTAATTCGCCACCTGCGTCGGAATGCCTATGCCGAGATTGACATAATACCCGTCCTTCAGCTCCTTCGCCGCGCGCTTGCACATATCGGCGTGGGTCCAGCTCATACTTTCTTCCCCGTCGGATTGTCCTGCGTCGTCTTGAACTCGATGCGCTTCTCGAATTTATCGCCCTTGAAAATGCGCTGCACGAAGATGCCCGGCGTGTGGATCATTTCCTTCTCGAGTTGTCCGGGTTCGACCAGCTCCTCCACTTCGGCGACGGTAACTTTGCCGGCCATCGCCATCATGGGATTAAAATTACGTGCGGTCTTGCGGTAGATGAGGTTGCCCTCGGTGTCGCCTTTCCAGGCTTTGACAATCGAGAGATCGGCGCGCAAGGCACGCTCCATGACGTAATGCTCGCCGCCGAACTCGCGCGTTTCTTTCCCATCGGCGATCACCGTGCCGTAGCCGGTCTTGGTGTAGAAGGCGGGAATCCCGGCGCCGCCAGCGCGGATGCGCTCGGCCAGCGTGCCCTGCGGGTTGAATTCGACCTCCAGCTCGCCGCTCAGGAACTGCTTCTCGAACGTCTTGTTCTCACCGACATAGGAGGCGATCATTTTCCTGATCTGGCGCGTATGCAGCAGGATACCGCTGCCGAAATCATCGACGCCGCAATTATTGGCGATCCATATCAGGCCGGTGGTGCCGGCCTCTCTGATCGCGCGGATGCAGTGTTCCGGAATGCCGCACAGGCCGAATCCGCCCGACATGACGGTCATCCCGTCGAAGAGCAGCCCGTCCAGCGCCGCTACCGCATTTTTATAGACTTTGCTCATGGACAAATATTCTGCAGGTCATTGAGTTCGCAAAAGAATAACGCCAAATACTTAAAATTAGATAAATTAGCTAAAATTTTAATAAAAATTAACTAAGCTATGCCACCATATTAAATATCCGTTCAATCGGATGCCCTAATTGGCGATTGCAAAGCTGGCAATGCTGTGGTTCTGTTCGTTAACCATATCATGCTATCAGGCATACGTGCCACAGGGGGACCCCATGATGAACCTGACTGCCATGGACGTACGCAAGCTGACCGAGGAACCTTCCTTGCAGATGCGCGGCCGACTCGCCGCCAAGATCGCCATTGACTATCGATCCGGCCATTTTACTCCCGTCGAGTGCGACATTGCCCACGATATTTTCCGCATTCTGATCAAGGATGTCGAGAAAAAAATCCGCGCACTGCTATCGGAGCAGCTGGCGCATTGCCCCGGCGCACCACACGACATCATCCTCACCCTGGCGGAGGACGAGGCCGAGGTCGCCATGCCGGTACTCGAATTTTCTGAAGTGTTAAGCGAAAACGACCTGCTTGCCATCGTCGAGAGCACAGAGGAGGTTATGAAGCTACGCGCTGTCGCCCGGCGCGAGTGCGTTTCCGCATCGCTGGCCTCGCGACTGATCGAAACGAGGCAGGAACTGGTGCTGGGTGACCTGTTCGCCAACAAAGGTGCCGAACTCGCTGAGGAAAAGATGCTCTCCGCCTGGGATTCGTTTGGCGATAACGAGCCGCTGCTGAAAATCCTGGTGCAGCGGGGCGGTTTGCCGCTGGCGGTGGCCGAGCGGGTGTTCTTCGCTGTCTCCAATGAGCTGAAGCGCCAGCTGGTGGCCAGCTACAAGTTCGAAGCGCCGCGCATCCAGAAAACGGTGAATGATATCCGGGAATGGGAGATGCTGGGCATCATTCCTGCCCACAGCGACGCTGATCCGAACGACGACGAAGAAATCGAGGCGCTGGTCGCCAGCCTGCATGCCGGTGGACGCCTGAGTCATTCGCTGCTGATCCGGGCCTTGTGCGTCGGCAACCTTGCCGTGTTCGAGGCCGGCATTGCGAAGCTGGCCGGCATGCCGCGCGCCAACGCCCGCATCCTGCTGTGCGATCCGGGCGGGCTCGGCTTTGACTCGATCTACCGCGCGGCTGCCATGCCGGAAGGCTTCCATGGCGCCGTGCAAGCGCTTTTTATCATGGCGCTGGAAGAGACTGATTACGGCCGCGCGAAACGAGCCGACTTCCGCAAGCGTATCATTGACCGCATTTACAGGGAGCGGTATCACCAGACCATTGAAAATATGGAATATTTGCTATCGATTCTCGGGGGGAAGATCGTTGCAGCCGATACCGTCCATTGAGGAGAATCTCGACAGCATCACTCTCACTGCAGATGATGTGGTACGATTGCTGTCCGATTCGACGGCCGGCCCCCGCATCGATGTTGCCCGGAAGATCGCTGGCGCATACAGTACGGCGCAGCTGACTGACCGCGAGAACCGCGTCGCCGAGCATATCTTCCGCCTGCTGCTGCGCGACACCGAGGTGCAGGTGCGCCGGACGCTCTCCGAGAGTATAAAGAAAAGCGAGACCATTCCGCGCGACATCGTGATGGGGCTGGCGCGCGATGTGCAGGAGGTGGCGCTGCCGGTTCTGCGCCACTCGGAGGTGCTGACCGACGACGACCTGGCCGATCTGATCCAGCACACCGAGGAAGACGCCCGTTTCCTGGCGATGGCGCAGCGCCGCTCGCTGACGTCGCGCATCTGCGACATGCTGCTGGGACGCGGCGACGATACGGTGGCGGCGGCGTTGGTGCGCAACACCGGCGCCGAGATGTCGGAGCAGGGGTTCCTGAAGGTCATCGCACGGCAGGGCGAGAACAAGAGCCTGATGACGGCAATGGGCAGCCGGCCCCGCCTCCCGATTGCGGTGGCGGAGAAGCTGGTGCATGTGGTGACGGCGTCGCTGGCCGAGCAGTTGCGGAAAAAATACCAATTGCCTGATCAGCAGATCGAGCAGGAGGTGGAGAAGGTACGCGAGAGCGAGACGCTGGCGTTGGTGCGTATTTCGCAATCACCGGAAGAGGTGGAAAAGCTGGTCGCGCAGCTTATTGCCTTCGATCGGTTGACGTCTTCCCTGATCTTAAGCGCCCTGTGCCAAGGTAACTTCGCCTTTTTTGAAATCAGCCTGGCGCGGCTCTCCGACATCCCCATCGCCAACGCCCGCACGCTGATCATCGACCGCGGTGAACTCGGCTTCCGCGCCGTTTATAATAAGTCCGGCCTGCCGGAGGCGATGTTCCCTGCCGTACGCCTGTTGCTGCGCGCCGTACGCGAGCTTGACGCCAAGGGCGAGCGCCCTGGCTCGAAGCGCTACCCCAACCGCATCGTCGAGCGGCTGCTGCAGCTCTCCGAGGAAACGCCGGTGGACAATCTCTCCTACCTGATCGCGCTGGTCAGACGGATGGGGACGTAAGGCTTTACACTCAAATTGAATTGTGCCACTTTCTTAGCCAATTAACCATTTCAGCCGGGGATTCATGAGCTTTACTAAAATCGCCTGCGTTGCCGATGATTCCCCCAAGGCGCAGACCGCGCTGAAGGAGCTGCGCAAGCATTACGACATCGTAGAGCTGACCAAGCGGCGCATGAGCGCGCAGGTGATCGTAGTGCTCGGCGGTGACGGCTTCATGCTGCAGACGCTGCATGCTCATATGAAGATGAAGCTGCCGTTTTACGGCATCAATTGCGGCACGGTCGGCTTCCTGATGAACCAGCACGCGCTGGAGGGGTTGCATGAGCGCATCAACCATGCCCGCGCTTCCACCCTCTATCCGCTGCACATGTACGCCAAGCGCGCCAGCGGCAAGGTGGTGCAGGCGCTGGCCTTCAATGAGGTGTCGCTGTTCCGCGCCAGCCGTCAGGCGGCGAAGATCCGTGTCTCGATTGACCATGTGGTGCGGCTTAAGGAGCTGAGCTGCGACGGGGTGTTGGTCGCCACGCCCGCCGGCAGCACCGCCTATAATTTCTCGGCGGGCGGGCCGATCATACCGCTTGGCGCCAACGTCATCGCCCTGACGCCGCTGGTACCCTTTCGCCCGCGGCGCTGGCGCGGAGCGCTGCTGTGCCATGATTCCTGCGTCAATTTCACCATCCTCGAGCCGCACAAGCGCCCGGTCAACGCCGTGGCGGATTTTACGGAAATACAGGAGGTTGCCGAGGTGGTGGTTAGTGAGCAGCGCAAATCAGGCGTGACACTTCTGTTCGATCCTGAACATAATCTTGAAGAGCGCATCATCAAGGAGCAGTTTACCTATTAATCTGTTGCCAACCCTGCATGTCTGCGCTAAAAACCTGCCCCATGCGGCGTAGTTGCCGCTGTAATGGAATATCAAGTAAGGCAAGGAGTAAAGCATGGCCACTGGCGTAGTAAAATGGTATAACCCCGCAAAGCGTTTCGGTTTCATTAAGCCCGATGACGGCGGCAACGATGTGTTTGTGCACGTGTCGGCGCTGGAAGCGGCCGGTCTCATGACCCTCGACGAAAACCAGAAGGTCCAGTACGAGCTTGCAGAAAATAAGGGCAAGACCTCGGCAGTCGATTTGAAGCTCCTGTAGTAATGCGTCATACCGGCGTAAGCCGGTATCCAGTTTTTATGTGCAGCAGTCTGGATCCGGCCAGAATTTAAATATCGGTCGGGATGACGGCTGCTTTTGTTTTATACGGTAGCTATGAAAGACTTACGCAACATCGCCATCATCGCCCACGTCGACCACGGCAAGACGACGCTGATCGATCAGATGCTGAAACAGAGCGGTACGTTTCGCGCCAACCAGCAGGTGGAGACCTGCGTCATGGACTCGGGCGACCTTGAGCGCGAGCGCGGCATCACCATCTTGGCCAAATGCACCTCGGTGAACCGCGGCAACACCCGCATCAACATCGTCGACACGCCCGGTCACGCCGATTTCGGGGGCGAGGTGGAGCGCGTGCTCTCTATGGTGGATGGCGTGGTGCTGCTGGTTGATGCTGCGGAGGGGCCGTTGCCTCAGACCAAATTTGTGCTCGGCAAGGCACTGAAACTAGGATTGAAACCCATTGTCGTCATCAACAAGGTCGACCGCGGTGACGCCCGCCCGGAACTGGTGGTCAACGAGGTATTCGACCTGTTCGCGGCGCTCGACGCCAGCGAGGAGCAGCTCGATTTTCCGGTGCTTTATGCCTCGGGCCGCGACGGTTGGGCGGCGCCCGCGCTCGATGCGCCGCGCGAGAACCTCGACCCGCTATTTGCCCTCATCCTGAAGCATGTTGAAGCGCCGGATGTTGATCCCGACGCGGCTTTTTCCATGCTGGTGTCCATTCTCGAATACGATTCGTACCTTGGGCGTATCCTAACCGGGCGCATCTACAGCGGCAGCGCCAAGGTCGGCATGCCGATTAAATCGCTGAACCTCAAAGGCGAAATGCTGGAGCAAGGGCGGCTGACCAAGCTGCTGGCCTTCGACGGCATCAAGCGCGTGCCGGTGGAGGAAGCGCAGGCGGGCGACATCATCGCTGTCGCAGGGTTGGAGAAAACGTCGGTGGCCGATACGATTGGTGATCTGCAGGTGACCGGTGCCGTGCCATCCACTCCCATCGACCCGCCGACCATGGCGATCACGATTTCGGTCAATGATTCCCCCTATGCCGGACAGGAAGGCAGCAAAGTCACCAGCCGCATGATCCGCGACCGGCTCTTACGCGAAGCGGAGGGCAATGTTGCCATTCGCGTCACCGAGGCGGAATCGAAGGATGCGTTCGAGGTGGCGGGCAGGGGAGAGCTGCAGCTTGGCGTGCTGATCGAGACCATGCGCCGCGAGGGCTTCGAGCTTTCCGTGTCGCGCCCGCGCGTACTGTTCCGCTACGACGAGATGAGCGGGCAGAAGCTGGAGCCGATTGAAGAAGTGGTGATCGATGTCGATGACGAGCATACCGGCGTGGTGGTGGAAAAGATTTCCCTGAGAAAGGGCGAGATGATCGACATGCGTCCCTCCGGCGGCGGCAAGACCCGCATTATCTTCCACGTCCCGTCGCGCGGGCTGATCGGCTACCAGGGCCAGTTTCTGACCGACACGCGCGGCACCGGCGTCATCAACCGCCTGTTCCACAGCTATGCGCCCTACAAGGGCGATATCGAAGGCCGGCGCAATGGCGCGTTGATCTCCACCGACAAAGGCGACGCCGTGGCCTACGCCATCTGGCAGCTGCAGGACCGCGGTGTCATGTTCATCAACCCCGGCGATAAAGTATATGAGGGCATGATCGTCGGCGAGCACTCCCGCGACAATGATCTGGAAATCAACGTGCTGAAGGAAAAACAGCTTACCAACATCCGCACCAAGGCCGCTGATGAAGCCATCCGGCTTATTCCGCCGCTCAGAATGACGCTCGAGCAGATGATCTCCTACATCGAGGATGACGAACTGGTCGAAGTGACCCCCAAATCCTTACGCCTGCGCAAGGCGCAGCTCGACTCCAGCGAGCGCAAAAAACTTTCCCGTGCGGCAAAGAAGGTTGGTTGACTTGCGTTATTTGCAGTGGGGGAGGTGGGATTTATACATAATTTATGCCGCTGGCGTTGCCCTGTGTGGTAAAATAAATAATAAATAATCCTGTCCTGACACAGGGAAACCGTCATGGCATCACCGCGGTCAAAAGCAGCAGGCACCCCATCCTCTACGCCTTCCAACCGAGAGGAAGCCTCTTACCGGTACCTGAAAAACATGATCGACAATATCGCCGATCCCATCTTCGTTAAGGACCGGCAGCATCGCTGGATCGACGGCAACAAGGCGTTTTGGGCGCTAATGGGCGGCCTGCCGGAGAAGTTTCTTGGAAAAAGCGATTATGATTTTTTTTCCAAGGAGGAGGCGGATGTATTCTGGGACCGGGACGATAGGGTGTTCAATACCGGAAAAGCCGACATTAACGAGGAGTTCCTGACCGATCATCAGGGCAGGCGCCATGTGCTGCTGACCACGAAAACCGTATTTCTCAACGAAAAGAACGAGCCGGTGCTGGTCGGCGTCATCCGTGACATTACGGCGCAGAAGGAACTGGAGGAGATGGAGGAGCAGCGCCTGAAGGCGGCCTTTTACAAGCAGCTGGAAGCGAAAGTCCGCGAGTTGCAGGAAACCAACTACGAGCTGAGCCGTTTTGCCTGGGTGGCGTCCCACGACCTCCAGGAGCCTCTGCGGACGGCAGTCATCAATTTGGAGCTGCTGGCGCAGCATTGCGGTGGTAAGCTCGATGAGCATGCACGGGAATATATCCACACTGCTGTGGAAAATACGCACCGGCTGCAGCGCCTGGTCGAAGACCTGCTGGTACACGCGCGCGTTGAAAAGGTGACGGAGTTCGAGTCTGTGGATCTCAATCAGGTATTACGCACCGTCATAGAGGATTTGCAGGCGGCGATTCAGGAAAGCCAGGCGGAAATAATGGCGGCGGCGCTCCCTACCGTTCAGGGCGACGTCGTATTGCTGTCGCGTATTTTTCAGAATCTGCTTTCCAATGCCATGAAGTTCCGCCAGAAAGGCGAGTGTCCGCGTATCCGTATCGACTGCAAGCGGAAAGAGGAGGAATGGGTAATATCCGTCAAGGATAACGGGATCGGGATCGATCCCGCCTACCATCAGCGGATCTTCGGCTTCTTCGAGCGGCTGCATCCGAAATCCCGTTATCCCGGCTCGGGCATCGGCCTTGCAACCTGCAAGAAAATCGTCAATCTGCACGGGGGGAACATCTGGGTGGAATCGGCCCCCTCGGAGGGGAGCACGTTCTTTTTCACATTGCCTGACCGCAGGCAGGAGGCGAACCATGCACATTCTACTGGTGGAAGATAATCCTTCCGATGTGCGTCTTTTGAAGGACCTGATGGAGGAGCAGGGGTACCAACCCTCGCTGCACTGGGTGATGGACGGGCATGAAGCGCTCGATTACGTGATGCAAAAAAAACCGTATGGCGAGGCGACGCGCCCGGACATCATATTACTTGATCTGGGGCTTCCGCGCATCAGTGGATACGATGTGTTGAGAAAGCTCAAGAAAGATGCCAAATATGCCAAAATTCCCATTGTCATCCTGACCACTTCGCGCGATCCGCTGGATCAGAAACAATGTGCCACGCTTGGCGCCGACGCGTTCCTCTCTAAGCCGCGCAACCTCAAGGAATATGAGCTGCTCGTTGAAAAGCTGGTCCATGAGTATTTCCCGCATCTCGTGCAGGCCGTACACTAAAGTTACCCATGCCTTTCCAGCTCATCTCAGATTTTAAGCCTGCCGGCGACCAGCCGCAGGCGATTGCGGCGCTGGTGGAGGGGCTCACGAAGGGGGAGCGCGACCAGGTGTTGCTTGGCGTCACCGGCTCAGGCAAGACGTTTACCATGGCGCATGTGATCCAGCACATGCAGCGGCCGGCGCTGATTATGGCGCATAACAAGACGCTGGCGGCGCAGCTTTACTCGGAGATGAAGTCGTTCTTTCCGAATAACGCCGTTGAGTATTTCGTCTCCTACTATGATTATTACCAGCCCGAAGCCTATGTGCCGAAGACCGACACCTATATCGAGAAGGATTCGGCGATCAACGAGCAGATCGACCGCATGCGCCATTCGGCGACCCGCTCGATGCTCACGCGCCGCGACGTCATCGTAGTGGCCTCCGTTTCCTGCATTTACGGCATCGGCTCGGTCGAGACCTATATGGGGATGGTGCTGCGCCTCTTCACGGGCATGAGTTTTCTGCAGCGCGAGCTGATTACGAAGCTGGTCGAGTTGCAGTACAAGCGCAACGACGTGGATTTCGCGCGCGGCATGTTCCGCGTGCGCGGCGATGCGGTCGACTTGTTCCCGGCGCACTATGAGGATACGGCCTGGCGCATTTCCTTCTTCGGCGATGAGATAGAATCCATTAGGGAATTCGATCCGTTAACCGGCGAAACGAAAGTAAAGCTTCAAGAGATTGAGGTGTTCGCTAATAGCCATTACGTGACGCCGCGTCCGACCATCGACCGCGCCATCCGCGAGATCAAGGAGGAGTTGAAGGAGCGGCTGGATTTCCTGCATCAGGCGAACAAGCTGGTGGAGGCGCAGCGGCTGGAGCAGCGCACCACGTTCGATCTCGAAATGCTGGTCGAGACGGGCAGCTGCAAGGGCATCGAGAATTATTCGCGTTTCCTGGCCGGCACCGCCCCCGGCGAGCCGCCGCCGACGCTGTTTTCCTATCTGCCGAAGGACGCGCTGCTGTTCATCGACGAGTCGCACGTCACCGTGCCGCAGATCGGCGGCATGTATAACGGCGACCGCGCACGCAAGACCACGCTGGTGGAGTACGGTTTCCGCCTGCCATCCGCGCTCGACAACCGGCCGCTGAAATTCGAGGAATGGGACGCCATGCGGCCCGAGACTATTTTTGTCTCGGCCACGCCCGCCAAGTGGGAGCTGGAGCGCACGGGTGGCGCCTTCGCCGAGCAGGTGATCCGCCCAACCGGGCTGATCGATCCGCCCTGCGAGGTGCGGCCGGTCGAGACGCAGGTGGACGATCTGCTGGCCGAATGCCGCGAGACGATCCAGCGCAAGCAGCGCGTGCTGGTGACGACGCTGACCAAGCGCATGGCCGAGGAACTGACCGAATATATGGAAGAGGCGGGAATTGCCGTGCGCTACCTGCATTCCGATGTGGAAACGCTGGAGCGTATCGAGATCATCCGCGATTTGCGGTTGGGAAAATTCGATGTGCTGGTGGGCGTGAACCTGCTGCGCGAGGGGCTGGATATTCCCGAGTGCGGGCTGATGGCGATTCTCGACGCCGACAAGGAAGGCTTCCTGCGCAGCGCCACCTCGCTGATCCAGACCATCGGCCGCGCCGCGCGCAACGTCGATTCCAAGGTGATCCTCTATGCTGACCGCATCACCGACTCAATGAAGAAGGCGCTCGATGAAACCAACCGCCGCCGCGAGAAGCAGCAGGCGTATAATGAGGCGCACGGCATCACTCCCGCCTCGGTGAAAAAGCATATCGGCGAGATTATCGAATCGGTCTATGAGCATGACCATTACACCGTGCCGACGCATTTGAAGAAATATGAGGTGAAGCTCGGTCCTAACGCCAAGGCCAACAAGGAGGCCTATATCGCCGCGCTGCACCAGAAAATGCTGGAAGCCGCTGCCGACCTCGAGTTCGAGGAAGCTGCCCGCCTGCGCGACGAGATCACGAAGCTGGAGGAGAAGCCGGGGACGAAGAAACGGGCTTAGGTCAGACCTTTTCTGCCCAGGGTTGATCCGGGGTCATTTCACGGGCAGGCGTGCTTTCGCCGCCGCGCTGCATGCCAGCAGCGACATCGGGCGGAATAACGCGCTCGATAAGTTCAATGATTTCAGGGAGAGCGGCTTTGAAGCGCTGATGCGCTTCGATTGCTTCGAGATGACGGTGTGCCCGGTGAGCGCCTGACTCCACTTTAAGCAATAAGTCTTTACCTGCGCTTGCTGCATGCTTTTCATGCAATATACCCAGTTCCGACGAAATGGAGGCCAGACACTGTTGGTACTGATCTTGTTCCCCGGCAATCCATTTATCCAATACGGGTGAGACATGGGCCAGAGTTTTGTTAATCTCCTGCCAGCCGTTCCTGGTTAGGGGTTTCAATAATGGTACACGGCTGGACCGTGTATTGGATTCGATATCCTGCAGCGTTTTTAGCAGGCGTTGCGCATCCTTGTCCCCTTCTTTCCCTTTTCTTTCTCCGGATAACGCGTACAGGATATTGCGATACGTAAGCGATGATTGTTTTTTGGGATCATTCAGCAATTCTTGCTTTTTGGGTCCATCTAGCAATTCGATTACCCGCGTATACAACAACTCTTTGTCCGAAAGCGGAGGCGGTTCCTGACCTGCAGATGGCATAGCGATAGCGTCCTGTGATGTAACCGGTTCTTCGGCGGGCGCAATATCCGTGGGTTTGTCGCTCATAAATTATTACTAATAATTAATGCCACCCCAGGCAAGCTTATATTTCCTCGAAGGCCACCTGCTTGTTGCGGGGGTTTAGTGACAGTTTCAACCTGCCCTGCATCAGCGCGCTCGCCTGTTTGCCGAAGATGTCGTAGCGCCAGCCGTGAAGGACAGGGGTGTCCTTGCCGAGCGCAATCGCCTCGATATCGTCCTTCCCGGCGATGATCGAGCTGGCGATGCCTTGCGCGTCGGCGGTGACTTTCAGGAGCAACTGCAACATGGCAGTGGCGGCGGTAATGTTTTCCGGGCGGCGGTGCTGCCTGGACGGTGGGTATTCGGAAGGCGGCAGGTCGAGCGCCGTCTGTACGCAGGCGAGAATGGCCTCCACCTTCGTTTTCGGCAGAGCCCGATCGATGCCGCGCATGCGGGAGAGGTCACTCTCCTTGCGCGGTTGCGAAAGCGCCAGCTCGACCAGCGTTTCGTCCTTGAGGATGCGCCCGCGCGGCAGGTCGGCCTTGCGCGCCTCGATCTCGCGCCAGCGCGCCAGCTCACGTAGCACCGCCAAATGCTTGGGACGCATGTTGCCGAACTTGAGGCGCTTCCAGGCCTCACTAGGGTCGAGCTGGTAAATAGCCGGGTCGGTCAGGTGCTCGTGCTCCTCGGCGATCCAGGAGCTGCGCCCGCGCGCCTCGATTTTGGCGACCAGCTCCTCGTAGATTTCCCGCAGGTGCGTTACGTCGGAAAGCGCATAGGAGAGCTGTTTCTCCGACAGCGGCCGCGCCGACCAGTCGGTGTAGCGCGAGCTTTTATCGAGCTCGGCGCCGACGATCTGGTTGACCAGCGATTCATAGCCCACCGACTCGCCATAGCCGCAGACGGCGGCGGCGACCTGCGTGTCGAAGATGGGGTGGGGAATCTTGTTCGACAGCAGGTGGAAAATCTCAATATCCTGCCTGGCCGCGTGAAACACTTTCAGCAGCGATTCCTTCTGCAGCAGCGCGAATACCGGCTTCAGGTCGATGCCATGAGCCAGCGGGTCGATGACCGCCGCGCGGGCGCTGCCGGCGATCTGGATCAGGCAGAGGCGGGGAAAATAGGTCTTGTCGCGGATGAACTCGGTGTCGATGGTGACGTAGCGGTCGCCTTCGACGGCGGCGCAGAAGGCGGTCAGTTCATCTTGGGTGACAATGGGGTGCATCAACGGGGCTTATAGGGGGATAGGCATAGGCAGGCAAGATGTTTTGAAAACCATGGCCTAAGCGGACAGGATAGCGGCTATACGCGCATAGGCGGCCTGGTCATGGATTTTCAGCCGTTTATGGCGGGAGGTTTCACCGCCAACGATCTCAAGGACCTGCTTTTGGATATCCAATTGCTTTGCAAGAAATTTTATCAACTCGGCGTTGGCTTTGCCATCCTCGGGCGGGGCGGCGATTTTAACCTTGAGGGCGCGGCTGCCATTCGGCCCGTCTACCCAGCCGATAATCTGGTTCTTCGCAGATTTGGGGACGATATGCAGGGCCAGAATAGGCATTTTTCATATAAATTATTGGCAATTGGCGGTTGATACTTTATACCACCCTATCGCTTAACTCAAACCGTCATTCCGGCGAAAGCCGGGATCCAACCTTCTGGACCCGTGTCGCGCCCTCCAATGACGGCTTGCACGGGATGACACATAATATGCACGCCTACCGCACTCATACTTGCGCCGCCCTTAATGCTTCGAATGTCGGCCAGACCGTGAAGCTCTCGGGGCCGGCATTGTCAGGCACTGATGCCGAGGGTTTCGCTGACGTTTTTGACGGCCCGCTCAAGCAGGCTTTTAGGCTTTATTTCAGCCGCCGGTTCCCGTTGTCCTACATCCGTCGCCCAGTTTTTTTCCGGCGTGGAGGCTTCAGGGGCTGGTTGTTCGGCGGAAACGGCCGGCGCTTCGGCAGCGGGTGTTTGCTGTTGGCTCATTCCAGCGATCTGCTCCAGGATGTCCTTTAATTTCCGTGCCGGTAGATTAAGCGTCACTTCCACCTTGCCTGGGGTGTAGTTATCCGTTCCATCTGTTTTGGTAATTTTACGGATGCGTGGAATCTGTTTGCTATCCGGCTCCCCAACTATTCTGGCGGTAAACCTGCCCCAGTGATGGTGTTCTTTAAAAATATCATCGTTAATGAAGGCATCCACTTTTTCAGCCAGTTCCGGTTTCGCCAGTTTCAAACGCACCAGGCTTTTGGCAACAGCGCGTTTCATATCTTCGCGGCCGGCAATAATAGGGAATATATCCTTAGCGGTATCGCCGGCAAACAATACGGCGCGTGCCACAGCTTTTTGTAGATGTGCGGGGTTTTCCGACGATTTGCCATCGCCGTCTTTCAGCGCATTCAGCGGATTACTGTCGCGCAGTTTTTGTAATTCCTCGCCCGTCAACTGGCCAAGATCTTTATTGTTTTTGCGGGCTTCCAACTGCTCTTTCGAACGAATGTCGATGGTAACGAGATGGGTATCGGAGTCGGAGGAAACGGCAAAATCCAGATTTTTGATTTTGGTGAGCAGCGCCTGTTTCTGCTCTTCATTTTCTAAGCCCGTCGTATACTTCACGGTGCGCTGCGCCAGTGATTCCTTGATCTCTTCGAGGCGCTTCTGGAGGTTATCGGCAATGACGCTTGGATCGCTGCCTTGGGGAACCCTGATTCTGATGGTGATCCCACCATCCATTTTCGATATATCAAGGGCATGATCATGGACATCCTGATTATCGGCCTGCTGTGTGAACCATTTGACGAAATTCGCGGGGATGTGACCTGATTCGTCGGCGGCGCGGAATTCTTCCAGCCGGCGTGCTAGATTTTCCGCATGCTTGCGTTCCGATTCAAACTGTAAATTATCAGCAAGCGCGGGAATGTTGGAGAGTTTGGACAAGATATGCAGCTGCAAATTAGCATCGCTTTCCAGTTCTGGGTTGGTCAGGATAAGCGATAAGATGGCATTACCCTTATCCTCGCCATCCAGCCCATTCCGGGCATAATCGGTGCGTGCTTCTACGGTGAAATTGCCTACCCCGATCTCGTTCAACTTGCTGGTGATCGTATCAGTAACACCTTGCATGATGTCCATAAGATGCTTCCTTAACCATATATGATGGTTTCATCATAGCCGCCGTCCTCCCGGGATTAAAGTTAAGCTTTTGTGACAGCAGAAGCTTTGCGGGATTTTAGCATGTAATACGACAACGGATTGTTTTGTATGCGATTTTTCTCATAGAGCTAGGTGGTGCAATTCTACGCTAATCCCTTGGCAAACCGCGATACATCGGTTATAGACTACGGCTCGTTTATTTTAAGGAAAATCAATGCACGCCTACCGCACTCATACTTGCGCCGCCCTTAATGCTTCGAATGTCGGCCAGACCGTGAAGCTCTCGGGCTGGGTGCATCGCCGGCGCGACCATGGCGATTTGCTGTTCGTCGACCTGCGCGATCACTACGGCATCACGCAGCTGGTGGCGGCGAAGGGGAATCCGCATCTCGATGCGCTGTCGCATGTGGCGCATGAGAGCGTGATTACCGTCAGCGGCAAGGTGGTGAAGCGCGCCCCGGAAACCGTCAACGAGGAGCTGCCGACCGGCGAGATCGAGCTGGTGGTCGAGCAATACACGCTGGAATCCGCCGCCGAGCCGCTGCCGCTGCAGGTCAATGCCGACCGCGAGCAGCCCGAGGAGACGCGCCTCAAATACCGCTTCCTCGATCTGCGCCGCGAGAAGATCCACCGCAACATCATGCTGCGCTCGCAGGTGATCGCCAGCCTGCGCCGGCGCATGACTGAACGCGGATTCAACGAATTCCAGACACCGATCCTGACCGCCTCCAGCCCCGAAGGCGCGCGCGACTACCTGGTGCCTTCGCGCATCCATCCCGGCAAGTTCTACGCGCTGCCGCAGGCGCCGCAGCAGTTCAAGCAGCTGCTGATGGTCTCGGGCTTCGACAAATATTTCCAGATCGCGCCCTGCTTCCGCGACGAGGACGGCCGCGCCGACCGCTCGCCGGGCGAGTTCTACCAGCTCGATATCGAGATGAGCTATGTCACGCAGGAAGACGTGTTCGCCGCCATCGAGCCGGTGCTGGAAGGGGTGTTCAGGGAATTCGGCGGCGACAAGAAGGTGACGCCGGCGCCGTTCCCGCGCATGACCTACAAGGACGCCATGCTGAAATACGGCTCCGACAAGCCGGATCTGCGCAACCCGATCGAGATCGTGGACGTTACCGAGGAGTTCAAGGACGAGTCGGTGACCTTCAACGCCTTCAAGAAGATTATCGGCGCCGGCGGCGTCGTGCGCGCCATCGCCGCGCCGCGCACCAGCTCGCGCCCGCGCAGCTTCTTCGATAAGCTCAATGACTGGGCAAAGGAAGAGGGCGCGCCGGGGCTTGGCTATATCACGCTCGAGCATCCGGACGGCGTAGCCGACGGGGATGTGAACGTGGCGCCGGTGGGCAAGGGTCCCATTGCCAAGTTCATTCCCAATAACGTGCTGGCCAAGATCGCCGCCAAGGCGGGTGCGAAGGTGTACGACACGCTGTTTTTCGCCTGCGAGCAGGAGGCGGTCGCCGCCAAATTCGCCGGCAAGGTGCGCACCAAGCTCGGCGAGGAATTGGAGCTGCTGGAAAAGAACGTGTTCAAGTTCTGCTGGGTGATCGATTTTCCTTATTTCGAATATGACGAGGAGGAGAAGAAGATTATCTTCAGCCACAACCCGTTCTCGATGCCGCAGGGCGGGATGGAAGCGCTCCTGAGCAAGAACCCGCTGGAGATTCTGGCGTATCAGTATGACATCGTCTGCAACGGCGTCGAGCTGTCCTCCGGCGCCATCCGTAATCACAAGCCGGAGATCATGTACAAGGCGTTCGAGATCGCCGGGTATGGCCCAGAGGTGGTGGATAGCCGCTTCGGCGGCATGATCCGAGCCTTCAAGTTCGGTGCCCCGCCACATGGCGGGCTGGCGCCGGGCGTCGACCGCATGGTGATGCTGTTGGCCGACGAGCCCAACATCCGCGAGGTCATCGCCTTCCCGATGAACCAGAAGGCCGAAGACCTGCTGATGCAGGCGCCGTCCCCCGCCGATGAGAAGCAACTGCGCGAGTTGCATTTACAGCTGTCGCCCAAGGCCAAGCAACTGCTGGCCGAGGAAAAGGTCCTGCCCGCCGAACCCGGCAAGCTGACGGCTTAGCGGTAAATTGTCATCCCGGACTGCGCGGGAATGACAAGAAAGGAACATATGACCTTCAAACTTGCCTGCCTCCAACTCAACAGCGGCAACGACATGGCCGCCAATATCACCAAAATCGAAAAAATGGTGCGCGAGGCGGCGAGGCAGGGCGCGCAGCTGGTCGGGCTGCCGGAAAATGCCTTCATGATGGAGGAGCATGGCAGCACGAAGCCGCGCGCGCTCTACAGCCAGGAGGATCACCCGGCGATCACCGCCAGCGCGCATATCGCGAAAGCGAACCGCTGCTGGCTGCTGGTCGGATCGGTGGCAGTCAAGATCGACAACTCGGGAAAGACGGTCAACCGCTCGCTGCTGTTCGGTCCCTCCGGCCAGCCAGTCACGCATTACGATAAGATCCACCTGTTCGATGTCGAGTTGCCGGGCGGCGAGTCCTATACCGAGTCGAACAAGATGCTGCATGGTGAGCAGGCGGTGGTGGCGGCGACGCCGTGGTGCAAGCTCGGCATGACGGTATGCTACGACCTGCGCTTCCCGCATCTGTACCGTGCGCTGGCCAAGGGTGGTGCTGACATGCTGGCCGTACCGTCAGCTTTTACGCAGGTGACCGGCGAGGCGCACTGGCATGTGCTGCTGCGTGCGCGGGCCATCGAGAACGGCTGTTTTGTCATGGCGCCGGCGCAGACGGGCATCCACCCAGGCAAGCGCCGTACTTATGGCCATGCGCTGATCGTCGATCCGTGGGGAACGGTGCTGGCCGACGCGGGGACGGAGGAGGGCATCATCATGGCCGATATCGATATCGGCATGGTGGCGCAGGTGCGCGCGCGGATTCCGAGCCTGAAGCATGACCGGGAGTTTGAGTAAACCCGCCGCATCCGGTAACTGTGGCACACCAGCCTCCCCAACTAGTGCGGGGTTTTCCTCCCTACCACCATATAATTCACCCCTAGGTCATGCGGATCGAGCCGCCACTTGCCGGATAACGGGTCCATGACCATGCCGGTCATTTCCACGATCTCGATGCCGTTCCGGCGCAGGGGGGCGCATAGTTCGGAGGGACGGAGGAATTTTTTCCAGTCATGCGTGCCGACGGGCAGCCAGCGCAGGATATATTCCGCGCCGACGATGGCCAGCGCGAAGGATTTGGCGGTGCGGTTCAGGGTGGAGAAGAAAATCAGCCCGCCGGGCTTCACCAGCGCGGAAGCGGCGGCGACGAAGGCTTCGACATCGGCCACGTGCTCGATGATCTCGAGCGCGAGGACGATATCGAAGGTGGGTGAAGGAGTGGTGGAGTGGTGGGGTAATGGAGCAGTTTTTTTCTCCATTACTTCATCACTCCTCATCCCCACATCCTCTAACAACTCCTCTGCCGTCGTACAACGATAGCCAATATCCAACCTACTCTGCCGGGCATGCGCTTTCGCGACGGCAATGTTCTTTTCGCTGGCATCGATGCCGGTGACGCGCGCGCCCAGCCGCGCCAGCGGTTCGCACACCAGCCCCCCGCCGCAGCCGATGTCGAGGAGGGTAATGGGCTCTGGGCTCTGGGTTCCAGACTCTAGAGAAGGCTCTTTTTCCTGAAGCCCGAACCCTGAAGCCCGAAGCCCGAAATGCTTCAGCGCCCAATCCCGTATATATCCCACCCTTAGCGGATTCATACGATGCAGCGGTTTGAACTTGCCGTGCGGATCCCACCATTCGTCGGCCATGCGCGAGAACCGCTCGACCTCCTCGGGATCTATGGTGCTGGATTTTTCTTTCATGTTTGCACGGGTAGTTTTACAATAAATCCTTCAAGGGAAATGCACTATAGCCATGCCTGTGCCAAAACCGAAGGTAAATATTGCCGCCACGGCGGAAGAAACCAGGCGCAAGGCCGCCGCCTTCGGCGAAGGGTTGATGCGCCGGCTGATCGGGTTGACCAAATACTGGAGCAAGCGCCGCGATATCGTTACCAACAACTATAATCTCGGCATGCGCTGTCTCAAAGACGGCCATATCCGCGATGCCATTCTGCGCTTCAAGATCGTCACCTGGATGGAGCCTAGGCGCGCCGACGCCTGGTATTACCTGGGCTGCAGCTATCTGGCCAACAACGAGCGCAGCGAGGCGCAGAAGGCGCTGGGCAAGGCATTGCAGCTGAAGGCCTCTTATGAAGAAGCGACCTACGCGCTGGCGCTTTCCGGTGCGGCGATGGCGCCCGATACAGTGCCCAAAAAGATGCCTGTGTCGTTGGTGCTGTCGCATTTCGACACGCGAGCGGCGGATTATACACGCGAGCAGGTCGAGACGTATCACTATCAGGGGCACGTGCTGCTCGCCGATGCCATTCAGAAGGCGGCGGTGCAGGGCCGCATCGACCATGCGGCGCTGGAACTGGGGGTGGGTACCGGGCTGCTGGGCCCGCTGCTTCGGCCCATCGCCTCGCATATCACGGGAGTCGACATCTCAGGCGCCATGCTGGCCGAGGCGGTCAAGTTGACCGATGAACAGGGCAAAAAAATCTATGATGCGCTGATCAAACGCGAGATCCATGAATTCCTCTCGGGGGTGGCCGATGCCGCCTTCGATATCGTGGCGGCGGCGGATGTGGTGAGCTATATCGGGGAGCTGGACGGGCTGTTCACGCAGGTAGCGCGGGTTTTAAAACCGGGCGCGCTATTCGCCTTCACCGCGGACCGCACGGATAACGAAGGATTCCAGCTGGACATCACGGCAGGGAAGTTCTCCTTCTCGCGGCCTTATCTGGAAGGCCTGGCCGCAAGCAGCGGGCTTAAAATCGTTACATTCGAGGAAGCGCCCGTCTATCCGGATTATAAGGCGTGGGTTTGTGTCTTCGCCAAATAACCTGGGCATCCGCGAAGGCGGGCGCGGTGATGCCGCACTGCTATCGGAGATCCACCGCGAATCTTTTCCCAATTACTGGAATCCCGAGGCCTTTACCGATTTTTTCGCCGTTGCCGGGACGCTGGTGCTGATTGCGGAGGAGGGGGGGAAGGCGGCCGGCATGATGGTCTGCCGCCTGCAGTTCGAGGAGGCGGAGATCATCACGCTGGGGGTCCGACCCGCCTTCCGCCACTGTGGCATTGCCCGCGGATTGCTGGTCGAGGCCATGAAACGGGCGCACGCCTTCGGCTGCACCCATATGTTCCTCGACGTGGAAGAGGGGAACGCGGCGGCGGTAGCGTTGTACGAGAGCCACGGATTCAACCACTTACGCCGCCGCAAGCAGTATTACCGGCAAAAGGATGGCTCTTTCACGGATGCGCTTGTCATGCGGCGGAAACTTGCATAAAAGGTTTTAGGTTTTAGCTGTTTTGCTAACACCTAAAACCTAACAGCTAACACCTAGATAAAAATATGGCCCTCATCGTCCAGAAATTCGGCGGCACGTCGGTTGCCAATATTGAGCGCATCAGGAATGTCGCCGGCAAGGTGAAGAAGGAGATCGACGCCGGCAACCGGGTGGTGGTGGTGGTGTCGGCCATGGCGGGCGTCACCAACCAGCTGGTGGATTACGTGCGCGAACTGTCGCCGCTCGTCACCGAGGCGTCATGGGGCGAATACGATCATGTGGTCTCGTCCGGCGAGCAGGTGACCAGCGGCCTGCTGGCGCTATGCCTGCAGGAGATGGGCATCCCGGCGCGCTCCTTTTCCGGCTGGCAGATCAAATTGCAGACCGACAAGGCGCACGGCAAGGCGCGCATCCGCCAGATCGATCCGGATGGGTTGCAGGCTGCGCTGAAAAAAGGCGAGGTGGGGGTGGTCGCCGGCTTCCAGGGCATCTCGCCGGACGGCCGCGTCACCACGCTCGGGCGCGGCGGCTCGGACACCTCGGCCGTGGCGCTGGCGGCGGCGCTGAAGGCCGACCGCTGCGACATCTACACGGATGTGGACGGCGTCTTCACCACCGACCCGCGCATCGTGCCGCAGGCGAAAAAGCTCGACAAGATTACCTATGAGGAAATGCTCGAAATGGCGTCGCTCGGCGCGAAGGTGCTGCAGACGCGCTCGGTCGAGATGGCGATGAATCACGGTGTGACGGTGCAGGTGCTGAACAGCTTCAGCGACACGCCGGGCACGCTACTGGTCAAAGAGGAGGAAATCGTGGAACAGAAACGCATTACCGGCATCGCCTACAGCCGCGACGAGGCGCGCATCACGCTGACCGATGTGGCGAACGTCCCCGGCATGTCGGCGGCGCTGTTCGGCCCGCTGGCCGACGCCAATATCAACGTCGACATGATCGTGCAGAACGTCACCGAGGACGGCAAGGCGACCGACATCACCTTCACCGTGCCCAAGACCGACCTCGAGCGGGCGCTGGCGGCGGTGAAGAAAACCAAGGGTACGCTTAAATTCGCCTCGCTGCACAGCGACGGGAACGTCTCCAAGGTGTCGATCGTCGGCGTCGGCATGCGCTCGCACGCCGGCATCGCCCAGACCATGTTCCAGACGCTGGCCGACAAGAACATCAACATCTCGGTCATCTCGACCTCGGAGATCAAGGTCAGCGTGCTGATCGCCGAGGAATACACGGAGCTCGCCGTGCGCGCCCTGCACGCGGCGTTTGAGTTGGAGAGTGCGTGATGGCGATGTGGGATTTTCTTGGCGGGTTGATAAGCAGCGGCCTTTTTGATGGTCGATTGGGGAGCAAAGAGGAATTTGTTAAGGACATAAAAGACCCCGCCTACCGCAAGGAAATGAGCGGTTTCTTTAGAAAAATCCTGCTAATTATAATCGTTATTCTAGGCTTTACTGTGGCGGCAGCATTTCTGGTTACATAACATTATGACATCAGCGCTCAGCATTCAGCACTCACAACTCAACTCTCTCTGGTCCCGCGGCACCGAGTTCCTCGGCTGCAGATATGCCATCATGGGCGGGGCGATGAGCTGGGTCAGCGAGCGGCACCTGGTGGCGGCGCTCAGCAATGCCGGTGCGTTCGGCGTGATCGCCTGCAGTTCGATGTCGCCGGAGCTTCTGGAGAAGGAAATCATCGAGACGCGGAAGCTCACAGATAAGCCCTTCGGCGTCAACCTCATCATCATGCACCCGCAGATGGATGCGCTGATCGAAGTGTGCAAACGCCAGAACGTGTCGCATATGGTGCTGGCGGGCGGTATTCCCGGCGGTGGGTGGATCAGGACGATCAAGGATTATGGCGGCAAGGTGATGGGGTTTGCGCCGTCGGCCATCATCGGGCGCAAGCTGGTGCGGCTCGGCGTCGATGCGCTGGTTATCGAGGGGATGGAGGCGGGCGGCCATATTGGCCCGGTCTCGACCTCTGTTCTGGCGCAGGAGATATTGCCGCAGATCAGGGACGTGCCGGTATTCATTGCCGGCGGCATCGGCCGCGGCGAGGCCATCGTTGCCTATCTTGAAATGGGCGCCTCCGGCGTGCAGCTCGGCACGCGCTTCGTCTGCGCCTCTGAGTCCATCGCGCATGCGAAATTCAAGGAAGCCTTCATCCGCGCTTCCTCGCGCGACGCGCAGCCTTCGGTGCAGGTCGATCCCGATTTCCCCGTCATCCCGGTGCGCGCGCTGGTCAACAAGGCGACCGACCTGTTCACCCGCACGCAGCATGAGGTGATCGCCCAGTTCCGAAAAGGCGAGCTGGACAAAAAAGAAGCGCAGCTCAAGATCGAGCATTTCTGGGCCGGGGCGCTGCGCCGCGCCGTCATCGACGGCGATGTCGAGAATGGTTCCGTCATGGCCGGGCAAAGCGTCGGCATGGTCGATAAAATCCAGCCCTGCCAGGAGGTCATCGATGAACTGATCCAGCAGGCGGAGGCGTTTATTACGCAGCGTAATGCCGCATAACATTGATTAATAAAAAAAATTTTTGTCATCAATTCTTCATATATCTTCGATGGTCGCAAGGGGCTAGTTAAGATAGGTTAATAACCCCATTAACTGTGCTGGAGAATGTAATATGAGCAAAGACAAATTCGTCCATTTCGAAGGTGCCGCCGATTTTAAAAAACGTTTCGAAACGCTGGGTGAGATACAGAATTTAGCGATGAAACTGCGTTTCAATGAACGCCCTCTTGAGGCGGCTAAGGTAGATGCGATATATGAAGCGCTCGGCAAGAAAATGGCTGATCCGGGACTTGGTGACCAAATTGCTGACGCCATTCAGAGCCTGGCCAAAGCATCCGAGGCCGGAAAACTGGATGAGGCACTCAATCTGGCATTAGAACTAGAGAAGAAGAGTATGGGTGCTCATTCGGGACGCATAGCAAGTGAGCAGGCAAAAAAATCTGCAAGATTACTTACTGGCGAGTCCGATGGATCTGGTCCTGACCGCAGCATTGGTGCTTGAAGCTATATCAAGACCTTGCTATTTCAGCTTCAGCGGCTAATTTATCGGTATGAAATATAAGCCGATCTTTTCGTGCCGCGTATAAAGAAAACCCGCGTCCAGACCTCTTCCCCGCTGCTGCTGCTGCGGCAGATACGCGACGTCATGGCGCAGGCGGCGGGCGCGCAGAAGCGGCTCGACCAGGTGGCGAGAATTATCGCCGATGGCTTTGCGTCGGATGTCTGCTCGGTCTATCTGTTGCGCGCCGGCGACATATTGGAATTGTTCGCCAGCAAAGGCTTGAAACCTGCTTCGGTACATATGACGCGGCTCGCGGTTGGGCAGGGGCTGGTCGGCCATATCGCCTCCACTGCCGAGCCGGTCAACCTCGCCGACGCCGACACGCACCCCAAGTTCGAGTACCGGCCGGAAACCGGCGAGGAGATGTACAAGTCCTTTGTCGGGGTGCCGATTTTGCAGGGCGGCAAGGTAATCGGCGTGCTGGTGGTGCAGGGCAAGGAGGCGAGGGCCTACACGCCGGAGCAGGTCGAGGTGCTGCAGACGGTGGCGATGGTGCTTTCGGAGCTTGCCATCTCCGGCCAGCTGGTCGACGTGCAGGAAATCAAGACGGCCACCGGCGGGCTGATGACGCAGCAGCTGACCGGCGTGCGTCTCGCGCCCGGCATTGCCAAGGCGGTGGCGGTGCTGCACCAGCCGCAGCTGGTGATTACCCAATATGTCTCAAGCGACCCGGCAGCCGAGCGTGAGCGGTTCGAGAAGGCGCTGCGCAGCCTGCAGGAATCTTTCGACCGTTACATCCAGTCGGCGGGCCTCGATGCCGATGACGAGCAGCGCCAGATCATCGAAACCTACCTGTTGTTCACGCAGGACCGCGGCTGGATCGCCCGCATCCATGAGGCGCTCGAATCCGGCCTTACCGCCGAGGCTGCCGTGCGCAAGGTGCAGGAAGAGCTGCGCGCGAAAATGGGCCAGCTGGGGAGCGCCTATATCAAGGAGCGCATCCAGGATCTCGAAGACCTTTCGAACCACCTGTTGCAGGCGCTGCTCGGCAAGGAGATTGTGCCGAAAGTAGCGGATCTGCCGGAAAGCTTCATCGTGGTGGCTCGCAATCTCGGTCCGGCGGAGCTGCTGGATTACGACCACACGCGCCTCAAAGGCCTGATACTGGAAGAAGGCTCGACCACTTCGCACACGGCGGTCATCGCCCGCGCCATGGACATCCCGGCGCTGGCCAAGGTGGCCGACGCGACGAGCATTATCCAGCCGGGCGACCCGGTGATTCTCGACGCGGAGGGGCGCAACGTCTATGTCCGCCCGAGCGATCAGGTCGAGCAGGCGATGGGCAAGTATATTGAGCATTACGCGGCGCAGGCGAAGGAATATGAGGGCCTGCGCGACCTGCAGGCGGTGACGAAGGACGGGGTGCGCATCTCGCTCAACGTCAATGCCGGGCTATTCGTCGATACGGCGAGCGTGGCGCAGGTCGGGGTGGATGGCATCGGCCTCTACCGTACGGAGCTTCCCTACATGACCTCGCTCAATTTCCCCGACGTCGAAACCCAGCGCCAGCACTACGCCGCGATGTACGCGCAGCTGCCGGGCAAGCGGATCATTTTTAGGAGTTTCGATATCGGCGGCGACAAGCAGGTACCATATCTGCATGCCGGGGAAGAAGAAAACCCGGCGATGGGCTGGCGCGCCACGCGCATCGGCCTCGACCGTCCGGGGATACTCCGCACGCAATTCAGGGCGCTGATTGCGGCGGCGGCGGAAAAGCCGCTATACGTCATGTTCCCCTTCATCGCCCAGCTGTCGGAATACAGCACCGCCCGGCACCTGTTCGAGCAGGAGCTGGATGCTGCCGAAGCTCGCCCTTTAGAGGTGAAAATAGGCATGATGATCGAGATTCCCTCCATCCTCTGGCAGCTCGACGCAGTGATGCAGCAGGTCGATTTCGTCTCGATTGGCAGCAACGACCTGATGCAGTTCCTGTTCGCCTGCGATCGCGGCGCGCCCCACATGGCGGGGGCATACGACACGCTGTCGCCGGTGATGTTGCGCATCGTGCATGAGGTGGTGAGCAAGGCCAGCGCCCATAGCGTCGAGGCCAGCTTCTGCGGCGAAATGGCCAGGAACCCGCTCGACGCGCTGGGGCTGATCGGGGTGGGAGTGCGCACCCTGTCGGTCTCTGCCTCCGCCATCGGGCCGCTCAAAGCCATGATTCGCAGCCTGACGCTCTCCAACCTCACGGACTATGTGCACTATTTGCTCAACTCAACCGAACCGAGCGTGCGCCAGTGGCTGGCCGCCTATGCTAGGGATCATGGAATTGTGGTATGAAACCGCTTAGTTTTATGACGATTGGTGCTTTAAGGTATCTTTAACTAAAAACTAAGCACTATGCACTAAGCACTACTTATGGACGACTCCTACAGTGAAATAGGCACCCTCCTGCGCCTGGCGCGCGAGGAGAGAAAGCTCACCCAGGAGCAGGTCTCGCACCTGCTGCATATCCGCCTGCGCTATGTCGAGGCGCTGGAGCAGGGGCGGCTCGGTGAGCTGCCGGGGTCGGTCTATACCAAGGGCTATCTGCAGGCCTACGCGCTGTTTCTTGGACTGGACAAGGACGAGATTCTCCACCGTTTTGAGCAGGTGAAGGGGCAGCTGTCCCGGCGCGACTTTTACCTGCCGCAGGCCCTGGCCAAGGAGAAAACCCCGGCTTCGGTCTTCGTCTGGGGAGGGCTGGCGGCGGCGGTGGCAGTTTATCTAATCTGGCTGCTAGTCGCCCATACGCCCCGCCTGAACGTCTCGGTGGTTGACTTTTTTCCCGAGGAATCCCGACGGCAGACGCGTGTTTCCGCCGTTATTCTTAAGGATGTCGCTTGCCTTGCGCCGCAGGACGTATTATATCCGCCCTGTACCGCAGTGGAGCCTAGGTTCAGCCTGTTACCGCTGCCGCGCCAGATGGGTTCCGTGATGGAGCTGGCCAAACTGAAACCGAACCAGTAAATGACACTGAATTCCCGCAGACATTCTTTACGGGTCCTGATCGGCCACGTACCGGTGGGAGGTAATGCGCCCGTTTTGGTACAGTCCATGACCAACACCGATACCGCGGATGTCCCGGCGACGGTGGCGCAGGTCAAGGCATTGGCCGAAGCCGGGTCGGAGGTAGTACGCCTCACGGTCAATAATGACGAGGCTGCTCAAGCGGTGGCGGCCATTGCCGAACAATGCGATGTGCCCTTGGTCGGGGACTTCCATTATAACGGCCATACGCTGTTGAAAAACTATCCTGAGATGGCCCGGGCGCTGGCCAAATACCGCATCAATCCCGGCAATGTCGGGTTCAGGGACAAGCAGGACGCGCAGTTCGCCATGATGATCGAAGCGGCCCTCACGCATGGCAAGCCTATACGTATTGGCGCCAACTGGGGCAGCCTCGATCAGCAGATGCTGGCGAAGGTGATGGATGAGAACGCGCAGCTTTCCCAGCCGAAGGATGCCAATGCTGTGATGCGCGAGGCGCTGGTGCGTTCCTGCCTTGAGAGCGCGAAACGCGCCGAGGCGCTGGGCCAGCCGGCGGACCGGATTATCCTTTCCTGCAAGGTCAGCCGCGTGCCGGATTTGATCGCCGTGTACCGCGATCTGGCGGTGCGCTGTAGCTATCCGCTGCATCTGGGCCTGACCGAGGCGGGGATGGGCAGCAAGGGCATCGTCGCTTCATCGGCCGCGCTGGCGGTGCTGTTGCAAGAGGGCATCGGCGATACCATCCGCATTTCGCTCACGCCCGAACCGAACGGCGATCGCACGCAGGAGGTGCGCGTGGCGCAGGAATTATTGCAGAGCCTCGGCCTGCGTTCTTTTACTCCCTCGGTCACCGCCTGTCCGGGCTGCGGCCGCACCACCAGCACCACCTTCCAGGAGCTGGCCGACCGGATTCAAACCTACCTGCGCGCACAGATGCCGGTATGGAAAATGCGCTATCCCGGTGTCGAATCCATGAATGTGGCCGTCATGGGCTGCATCGTCAACGGGCCGGGCGAGAGCAAGCACGCCGACATCGGCATCAGTTTACCCGGCACCGGCGAAACTCCGGCCGCGCCCGTATTCGTGGACGGCAAAAAAACCGTCACCCTGCGCGGCGACCGCATCGCCGAGGAATTCCAGGCGATCGTGGAGGCGTATGTGAAGGAGCGATATGGAAATTGTCATCCCGAGCGCAGGTCGCAGGCCGAAGTCGAGGGATCGTGCCTTGCAGCAACAAAGAAAGATCCTTCGACTCCGCTGCACTCCGCTCAGGATGACAGAGGAAAAGGAAAACGCCATGTCGCCTAAGCTCCAGCCCGATTTTTTCTTTGTCATTCCCGCCCCCGCCTTCGCGGGGGTAAACTCCGGCGGAATCCATTCCTTTTATATAATGGATCCTCGGGTCAAGCCCGAGGATGACAAGAGGGGGGAATAATGAGTCAGAAACTCCAGCCCGTGCGCGGCACGCATGATATTTTGCCGGAGGAATTTGAGAAATTTCAGGCGGTGATTAAGCATGCGCGAGGATTAGCCATGCTTTATGGCTTTCAGGAGATGACGACTCCGATCTTTGAGCCTACGGAAGTGTTTTCCCGTTCTTTGGGCGATACCTCGGATATCGTGCATAAAGAGATGTTCACCTTCCAGACCAAGGGCGAGGAAAGCGTAACTTTGCGTCCGGAATTCACGGCTGGTATCGTGCGCGCCTTTATTTCCAACGGCATGCAGCAGCATTTGCCGTTGAAATTATTCTCCACTGGCCCGCTCTTCCGCTACGAGCGGCCGCAAAAAGGCCGCCAGCGCCAGTTCCATCAGGTGAATTATGAATGGCTGGGGGATGGAAGCCCGGAAGCGGACGTGGAAATCATCATGCTCGCTGGCCAGCTTCTTTACTGGATAGCGGGGAAGGAAGGCTGCAAATTATTGATTAATACGCTGGGCGATGCGGAAAGTCGTGCCCGTTACCGCGAGGCACTGGTGAACTATCTTACTCCGTATGCTGAGGAACTGTCGGAAGACAGCCAGCGGAGGCTATCTGCAAACCCGCTGCGCATACTGGATTCTAAAAGCGTGGAGGATCAAAAGATTCTTCAAGACGCCCCTAAAATCACCAGCTATTTGAGCAATGAAGCTCAAAAACGCTTTGACCTGATATGCCGTTCGCTTAACCAGAAAACGCATATCCCGTACTTTGCGGACATTCATCCCACTCCTTCCTTGGTGCGCGGATTGGATTACTATACGGATACCGTGTTTGAATTCGTTTCCGAATCGAGTGAAATGGGTGCGCAGAACACAGTGCTGGCGGGCGGAAGATATGATGGGTTGGTTGAGCAAATGGGCGGCAAAGCTACACCTGCTATTGGGTTTGCCGCAGGCATTGAAAGATTACTGCTACTATTAAAAGACCCGGCTAGCGCGGGGTTCGATAAAACACGCGATACCAGGATTGTGATCCTGCCTTTTGTGGAAGAGGTTGAGCCGGAATTTGTTTTTCGTGTAGCTGAACTGCTGCGGCTTATGCTTTATGATCCGCTCAAAGAAAAGCGCCCTAGACAGCAAGATTCAGTGGAAATCGCCTGGCAGGGAAACTTAAAGAAGCGTATGGAAAAAGCTGCCCAGCGGGGTGCAAGCCATGTTGTTATTCTGGGCGCGGAAGAAGTGACGCGCCCTGCCTGCGTGGTACGTAATATGGAAAAGCGGGAGCAGCGAGAGATTGCGATTGGCACGTTGAGTAACAAGGACATGCTGTCCGCTTTGTTGAATATTCCCCTGTAATTTATGCATTTCGAAGACCGTTTAGACGCGCTGGTGCGGCGGCATGAGGAATTGAACGATACGCTGGGGGCGGGCAAGGCGAGCGGCGGAGAGTTTGCCAAACTCTCCAAGGAATATGCCGAGCTGACGCCGCTGGTGGAAACGATCCAGGCCTATCAGAAAGCCAAGACATCGCTGAAAGACCTCGAGCAGATGGTAGCGGATCCCAAATGCGACGCCGAAATGAAAGCCATGGCCGAGGAGGAAATCTACGCGTTGCAGAAACAATTGCCCGAATTAACGCGCGGCGTGCAGCTGGCGCTGCTGCCCAAGGATGCCGCCGACGAGAAGAACGCCATCCTCGAAGTGCGCGCCGGCACGGGGGGCGATGAGGCGGCGCTGTTCGCGGCCGATTTGTTCCGCATGTACCAGCGTTACGCGCAGCGCATGGGCTGGCGCTTCGAGATCATGTCAACCTCCGAGGGCGGCGCGGGCGGCCTCAAGGAAGCCACCGCCGAGATCAGCGGCCGCGGCGTGTTCGCCCGCATGAAATTCGAAGCCGGGGTGCACCGCGTGCAGCGCGTGCCGGATACGGAAACGCAAGGCCGCATCCACACCTCGGCGGCCACCGTCGCCGTGCTGCCGGAGGCGGAGGAGGTGGACATCAAAATCGAGGATAAGGATCTGCGCATCGACGTGTTCCGCTCTTCAGGCCCGGGCGGCCAGTCGGTCAACACTACCGACTCGGCGGTGCGCATCGTGCATCTGCCGACCGGGCTCATCGTGCAGCAGCAGGACGAGAAATCGCAGCATAAGAACAAGGCCAAGGCGCTCAAAGTCCTGCGCGCGCGGCTCTATGAGATGGAGCGCGAGAAGCTGGCCAATGAGCGCGCCAGCGCCCGCAAGGGCATGGTCGGCTCGGGCGACCGCAGCGAGCGCATCCGCACCTACAACTTCCCGCAAAGCCGCGTCACCGACCACCGCATCAACCTGACGCTCTACAAGATTGACGAGGTCATGAACGGCGACCTGTCGGAGTTCACCGACGCCCTGATCGCCGACGATCAGGCCAAGAAACTGGCGGAACTGAATTAATTTATGCGAATCTCCGCTTTGCAATCCGATAGGTTTTCTGCTACAGACGCTTTACGCGAAGCGGTAATGGCATTGCAGCATGCCCGGATTGAGACCGCTTCGCTGGATGCACGCCTGCTGCTGCAGCATGTGTTGGGAGTCAGCCGGGAAGCGTTGCTTGCCAATGATCGGCTGGGCCTGACGCCTAGAGAGCGTGCGCATTACCAGACGCTGATTGACAGAAGATCTCGCCGCCAGCCGGTATCGCAGCTGATTGGAGAGCGAGAATTCTGGGGCATGGCGTTCAAGGTGACGCCGGCGGTGCTCGATCCCAGGCCGGACAGCGAAACGCTGATCGACGCGGTGCTGGAGCGGTACGGAGATAAGGATGCGCCGCTCAGCATCCTGGACCTGGGAACGGGAACGGGATGTCTGCTGCTGGCGCTGTTGAATGAGTTCAGGCAGGCAAGGGGAACCGGTGTGGACATAAGCGAGGAAGCGCTGAAGGTGGCGAAGGATAATGCCGCTGCGCATGGGATGGCAAGGCGTGCAACATTCATGCGCTCGAACTGGGGAGAAAAAGTGCAGGATACATTCGACGTGGTGATCAGCAACCCGCCCTATATCGAAACGGCGGCAATCGCCTCTCTGGCGCCGGAAGTGGCACAGTACGAGCCGCGGCTGGCGCTCGATGGTGGCGCCGACGGTCTGGACTGCTACCGCGCCATTTTTAGGGAACTGCCCCGCGTACTTAAGAAAGACGGTATGGCTGCCTTCGAGATCGGCCTGGGGCAGCGGAAAGACATCGAAACACTGGCCGTCGCGCAGGGACTGCGCGTCGTCGGAGTAAGAAGCGACCTGGCGGGCATTCCCCGCTGCGTTTTAGTGCAACTTTAAAATCAACAACAAGGACAATTCCATGAGAAGAAAACCATCACAAAACGGCGGCTATCAGAACCGCAAGCAGCGCTACCAGGGCGGATCCAATGGCGGCGAGCATCGCGGCGGCGGTCATTATCATGGCAACCGCCCCCGCAAGAATTACTCCGCGGCGCGTGAAAAATACCTGGCCCAGGCGCGCGACGCGCTGGCCTCCGGCGACCGGGTGCTGGCCGAGAATTATTTCCAGCACGCCGACCATTGCTACCGCATGATGGTCGAGGAAGGCTATAACACCCGTAACACCGCACCCGTGCAGCAGGCACCCCAGCAGGAAACGCCGCAAGATGGCAATAATGTGGAGAATACAAGCCAGTTGCCGGCATTTATTACAGCAAACTATGAGCAGGATGGTCAGGCCAAGCCGGTCGATCCTTCCACCATTCAGAACTGGGAAGAGCGCGACGCGTAATATTTTTCCTCCCCTCTTGAAGGGGGAGGGGAATTTTTACCTGAGCCCCAGCAAACAGCTCTCTCCCGTCCGGCATTCCTTCACCAGTGTGGCGGAGAGCATCCCGAACAGGAAGCGCACCTCGAGCCTGACCGGCATGCCGTTGCCCGTAAGCGGCACGTACATCTGCACGGCCGGTTCATCCGGATCGACCTTGGCCAGTTCCGACTGGGTGAAGCCGGCGACCAGCCGGCGGCGCACCTGCACCTGCGTCACCTGCAGCGGCTGGCCCCGATAGGTGATGCTGCGATTCTGCTTGAGGTAGAAGCTGGCCTCGGTCAGCCGCCTGCCGTCATAGACGTTGAGCTTGTAGGTTTTCTTGCCCTGCGCTCTTGCTTCGAGCACGGATCGCCGGATAGCGAGCGCAAAGCTCAAAGGGTCAAAAGCGTTATTCTTGAGCGCCGCCGGCACCGGCGGGCGCTTCCCCGGCGGCTCCGGCGGTTCGATGGTTTCCGTTACCTGGCCGTTCTCATACACCATCTTCACGTATTTCTTCTTATTGCGCGTCTGGTAGTTGCTTTCGTAGGTGATGAGCGGGTGGGGCTCTCCGGCGCTTGCATCGACGGTGGTGTGGCTGCTGTGCTTCACGATCAGCTTTAAAAGGCCGCTGGTGACGATGTCGGAGGTGATGGCGTAGGTGGTCGGCGTTTCCTCGATCTCGATCCCCATCTGGCCGATGCGGATAGTATCGAAGGCGAACTCATAGATGCCTTTGAATACCAGCGGCGGCGGGTCTTGGGCGGCAACGGGGCTTAAGCCTAGGCCCATCAGCATGATTATTATGCCAAAGCTATTGTATACCGTTTTGCGCATGCCCATATAATATATAACGAATCATATAAGGAACCTATTCGCGCCAGAGGATAAAGTATGGATTTTGAAAAATATACGGAGAAATCCCGGCAGGTCGTGCAGTCCGCGCAGGCTTCAGCGCTGGCGGCTGGGCATCAGCGTTTCCAGCCGGAACATATACTGGCGGCGCTGCTCGATGACAGCGAGCATTTGAGCGAAAAGCTGATCCGCGCCTGCGGCGGCGATGCCGGACGTGTGGCCGACGGGCTGGAGCAGGCGCTGGGTGCCATTCCGCGCGTGGAAGGCAGCGGGGCCGGGCAACTATATCTGGTGCCAGAGACGGCGCGGCTGTTCGAAACGGCGCAGAAACTGGCATCCAAAGCCGGCGATGAATTCGTGACCGTCGAGCGGCTGCTGCAGGCGCTCGCGATGGGGAAGGGCACCAAGGCCGCCGATATGCTGGAGCAGGCCGGGGTGACGCCGCAGAAACTCAACGCCGCCATCAATGACATGCGCAAGGGCCGCACCGCTACGTCTGCCACCGCGGAAGGCCAGTTCGAGGCGCTGAAAAAATACACCAAGGATTTCACCGAGCTGGCAAAAGCCGGGAAGCTTGATCCGGTGATCGGCCGCGACGAGGAGATACGCCGCACCATGCAGGTACTGTCGCGCCGCACCAAGAACAACCCGGTGCTGATCGGCGAGCCGGGCGTGGGCAAGACGGCGATCGTCGAAGGGCTCGCCCAACGAATCGTGGCCGGCGATGTGCCGGAGACGCTGAAGGACAAGCGGCTGCTGGCGCTCGATCTCGGCGCGCTGGTGGCGGGCGCCAAGTTTCGCGGGGAGTTCGAGGAGCGCCTGAAGGGCGTGCTGGCCGAGATGTCGCACTCCGACGGTGAAATCGTTCTGTTCATCGATGAGTTGCATAATCTGGTCGGCGCGGGCCGGGCGGAAGGCTCGATGGATGCCTCCAACCTGCTGAAACCGGCACTGGCGCGCGGGGAGTTGCATTGCGTCGGCGCCACCACGCTGGATGAATACCGCAAGCACATCGAAAAGGACGCAGCCTTGGCGCGGCGTTTCCAGGCGGTATTCGTGGCCGAGCCGACAGTAGAGGATACGATTTCCATCCTGCGCGGCCTCAAGGAAAAATACGAGCTGCATCACGGCATCCGCATCACCGATGCGGCCATCGTGGCGGCGGCGACGCTGTCGCACCGCTATATCACCGACCGTTTTTTACCCGACAAGGCGATCGACCTGGTGGACGAGGCGGCGGCGCGGCTGCGCATGGAGGTCGATTCAAAACCCGAGGAGCTTGATGAGCTGGATCGCAAGATCATCCAGCTGAAAATCGAGCGCGAGGCACTGAAGAAGGAAAAGGATGCCGCATCACAGGACAGGCTGAAAAAGCTTGAACAGGAACTGAAAGGACTGGAGAAGCAGAGCGCCGACATGACATCGCGCTGGCAGGTGGAGAAGGCACAGCTGACCAGTGTGCAGAAGCTGAAGGAGCAGATCGAGGAAGCGCAGCGCGAGCGCGACATCGCGCAACGCAATGGCGATTTGACCAAGGCTGGCGAGATCACCTACGGCATTATCCCCGGCCTGCAGGAGAAGCTGAAACAGGCAGAGAAAGCCAGCCAGAGTGCGGTCATGAAAGAGGCGGTGACCGATGAGGACATTGCCGCCATTGTCTCGCGCTGGACTGGCATCCCGGTGGAAAAAATGCTCGAAGGCGAGCGCGAGAAGCTGCTCAAGATGGAAGAAGCGCTGCACAAGCGCGTGGTCGGGCAGGACGAGGCGGTGGAAGCGGTGGCCAATGCGGTGCGCCGCGCGCGGGCGGGGCTCAAGGACCCGGCGCGTCCCGTTGGTTCGTTCCTGTTTTTAGGGCCGACCGGCGTCGGCAAGACGGAATTATGCAAGGCGCTCGCCGAGTTTATTTTCGACGATGAGCAGGCGCTGCTGCGCGTCGATATGTCCGAGTTCATGGAAAAGCATGCCGTGGCGCGGCTGATCGGCGCTCCGCCGGGCTATGTAGGCTACGAGGAGGGCGGCGTCATCACCGAGGCGGTGCGGCGTCGGCCCTATCAGGTCATATTGTTCGACGAGGTGGAGAAGGCGCATCCTGACGTCTTCAACATCCTGCTGCAGGTGCTCGATGACGGACGGCTGACCGACGGGCAAGGGCGCACCGTCGATTTCCGCAATACCATCATCGTGCTGACCTCGAACCTCGGCTCGGAGTTTCTTGCCGCGACCACCGACGACAAGATCAGTGAGTCGGTACGCGAGCAGGTGATGCAGGCAGTGCGCCATGCCTTCCGGCCCGAGTTCCTGAACCGGCTCGATGAGATCATCCTGTTCGCCCGCCTGAAACCGGAGGAGATGGTGCATATCGTCGATATCCAGGTAACTAGGCTGCAGAAGCGTCTTGCCGAGCGCCACATTACCTTTACGCTGGATGACAAGGCGCGGCAATGGCTGGCCGAGAAAGGCTACGATCCGGTCTATGGCGCCCGGCCGCTGAAGCGCGTCATCCAGAAGGAGCTGCAGGACGCGCTTGCCAATAAGATTCTGGCCGGGGATATTACCGACGGCAGCACGGTGACGGTCAAAGGCTGGGAAGGGGGCCTGAATATCTCGGCGGGGAAGAGTAAAAAGGCAGCGAGCGCTTAGCCTTTATTCATCGCCAGGTCGATCTTGCGCGGGATGGAGGCGAGTTGGGTTTCGATCTTCTGCTTGGTTTCCTTGAAGGCCGCCAGCTCTTTGCCTTTCAGGATAGTGCCGGTCTTGAACTTCACGCCCGACGGATTGACCTGCACGCCATTAGCCAGGATTTCGTAATGCAGATGCGGGCCGGTCGAGGCGCCGGTTGAGCCGACATAGGCGATGATCTGCCCCTGCTTGACCTTGGTGCCGGGCGCGATACCTTTGGCAAAACGGCTGATATGGGCATAGGCGCTGGCATAGGTGCCGTTGTGGCGGATCCGCAGGTAATTCCCGTAGCCGCCCTTGCGGCCTGCAAACTCCACTTTCCCATCGCCGGCGGCATAGATCGGCGTGCCGGTCGGTGCGCCGAAATCGACGCCGCGGTGCATTTTGTTATAGCCCAGGATCGGGTGCATGCGCTTGCCGTAGCGCGAGGTGATGCGGGCGCCGTTGATGGGCGTGCGCAGTAGAGCCTTGCGCACGCTCTCGCCTTTTTCATTATAGTAATCGGAGTCACCGTTCTTGTCGGTATAACGGTAGATCTTCAATTGGCGGTCACCGAGGTCGAGCTGCGCGAACAGCACGTTGCCGTAGCCAACCTGATCGCCGTCCCGGGTCTGAATCTGTTCAAACAGCACATCCATGTCGTTGCCCGCCTTGATGTCGCGCTGGAAGTCGATATCGTAGCTGTAGGCGGTGATGATCTCGTTGATCAGCCCGAGCGGCAGACCGTTATTGACGCCCGTTTCATACAGGCTGCTGTTGATGCGCCCGCCTGCACGTGCCAGCTTCGTCACCACCGGTTCGTCGATCTTTTCTGCCAGAAAACGTTCTCCACTGCCTTCCTGGCGAATGGCCGTTACCATGGAAGTCGAAGAAACCGGGATGGATAATTCGGTGATGACTGGTGCATGGACGCCTTCCGGCATGTCGAGGCGCACCGAGATCAGCTGGCCGACATCGATGGTGCGGGGATTGTAGACCTTACGCACGGCTTCTACCACCAGATGTGCTTCTTCATAAGGCGCGCCGACGTCGGTCAGCATGTTGATCAGCGTATCGCCATTCTCCACCCGCAGCTCGACGATCAGGGGATAGAGTTCCCTCGGATCGGGTTCAGGCTCGGCCTCGACCAGCACCACCGGTTCCGGTTCGGGAGCCATTGGGATGGCAGGGGCGGTTTGCTCCGCTATCCGCCCGACGGCCGCCGTCTCGACCATGACAGCGGGGGCATTACTGGCAGAAATGAGCGATTGGGGTAAAAGCGAAGGAGACAGTGCCGACACGCAGCCGACGCCGAACGCCACCCCCAGAATGAAAGAGGAAATGCGGCGGGTGCGTTTGCGCGCCGCCTTGCGGGAAACGATCCGGATCGGGTAACTATAGGTTTCTGCTTGCATTACCTACTATACCTTGTTTTAAACCGCGCCATCCTATCCTACGGATGGTGTTTCTGCAATAAACCACCCGGATATTTTTCCGGTTTTTTTATCACAAAAGCATCACCCCCCCCTTTTTTCTTTTATTCTCCCTTAATTTGTGCTTGACGGTGATGGCGCTCAACATTAGATTACGCGCCTCCGCCGGATAAGGGTGATACTACTTTAAGTGTATTTTATACCCGGAAAGGTTTAAAAATACTTAAGGCAAGTCCCCGATTTTGCGGTAAATTTTAAGTAAATACGTCAGCGGTGGTTAGGCCTTTTTTTACGTCAGAACCGCCTCTTAAACGAAACAACGGTTAAATAAGGATTTTATTGATGCCAACCATCAATCAGTTGGTCCGCCGTCCCCGACGGTCTGCCGGCAAGCGCAACAAGGTGCCTGCCCTGGAGCAGTGCCCGCAGAAGCGCGGCGTGTGCACCCAGGTCAAGACCGTGACGCCCAAAAAGCCGAACTCGGCGCTGCGCAAGGTGGCCAAAGTGCGCTTCACCAACGGCTATGAGGCATTCTGCTATATCCCAGGCGAGGGCCACAATTTGCAGGAGCACAGCGTGGTGCTGATTCGCGGCGGCCGTGTGAAGGATCTGCCCGGCGTGCGCTACCACATCATCCGCGGCACTCTGGATACGCAGGGTGTCAAGAACCGCAAACAGTCGCGCTCGGCTTACGGCGCGAAACGTCCTAAATAAGAGAATAGTTTATGGCATTTAAAGAGAGTGAAAAGCTTTTGCACCCACTGCTTAACGTCGTTGAACCAGTGTGGGATTCCGCAGCAACTGAGGCGCAAAAAGCCATTACGGCGTCGCTTGTTACCGGTTCGTTCGGAAGCTTGGAGGCATGTATCGACCGGCACGATTCTGATCGTGAAGGGGAACTGAATGAAAAAAGCATGCAAGGTTATGTAAATGCGGTCGCTGCTTCTCTTACTAAGTCGTTAGAGAGCGAAGCAACCCTGCCTGCTGATCTTTCTCAGCGAGTGGCCGCAAAATTTAAGGAAACTGCCGAACGCCATGTAGGTCTTGGCGGCGGTAAAGGAGTATAATGTATGTCCCGCCGCCGCGCTGCGATTAAGAGAGAAGTGCTACCCGACGCCAAATATGGCGACGTGGTGCTCACCAAGCTGATCAACACCATGATGTATAGCGGTAAGAAATCCGCTGCCGAAGCGATCGTCTACAACGCGCTCGACATCATCCAGAAGAAGACCAGCCAGGAACCGCTGAAATTTTTCCGCGAAGCGCTCGATAACATCAAACCGTCGGTGGAAGTGCGCTCCCGCCGCGTCGGCGGCGCCACCTACCAGGTACCGACCGAAGTGCGCTCCGAGCGCCAGCTGGCGCTCGCCATCCGCTGGCTGATCACCGCGGCGCGCGAACGCAAGGAAAAGACCATGTCGGACCGCCTGTCCGGCGAGCTGATGGACGCGGCGAATGGCCGCGGTGGCGCTGTCACCAAGCGCGAAAACACCCACAAGATGGCCGAAGCCAACAAGGCCTTTTCGCATTACCGGTGGTAAGGAAATAGAGAGCCATGCCACGTAAGACACCTTTAAAAGATTATCGCAACATCGGCATCTGCGCCCATATCGATGCGGGCAAGACGACGACAACCGAGCGCATTCTTTATTACACCGGCAAGTCGCACAAGATCGGCGAAGTGCATGAAGGCGCGGCCACCATGGACTGGATGGAACAGGAACAGGAACGCGGCATCACCATCACCTCCGCGGCCACGACCTGCTTCTGGAAAGATCACCGCATCAACATCATCGATACGCCTGGCCACGTCGATTTCACCATCGAGGTGGAACGCTCGATGCGCGTGCTCGATGGCGCGGTTGCCGTGTTCGACTCGGTGGCCGGCGTGGAGCCGCAATCCGAAACCGTATGGCGCCAGGCCGACAAATACCGGGTGCCGCGCATCTGCTTCGTCAATAAGATGGACCGTACGGGTGCCAACTTCCAGCGCACCGTCGACATGATGATCGACCGCCTGGGCACCGTGCCGCTGGTGATTAACCTACCGATCGGTTCGGAAGATAAGTATGAAGGCGTCGTCGACCTCATCAAGATGAAGGAAATCGTGTGGACTGGCGAAGAGCTGGGCGCGCATTTCGAAGAACGGCCCATCCGCGCCGAACTGCAGGAAGCTGCCAAAAAGGCCCGTCACGCCATGCTTGAAACGGCCGTCGAAATGGACGATGCGGTGATGTCCAAATATCTCGATGGCACCGAGCCATCCGAAGCGGAACTCAAGGAATGCATTCGCCGCGGCACCGTGGCGTTCAAATTCGTGCCGGTGCTGAACGGCGCGGCCTTCAAGAATAAGGGCGTGCAGCCGATGCTTGACGCGGTGGTGGACTTCCTGCCGAGCCCGATCGACCGTAACGGCGGCAAGATCGAAGCACATGTTCCTGATAAGGAAGAGACGGTCATCCGCAAAGCCGATGACGCCGAGAAATTCGCCGGCCTGGCGTTCAAGATCATGACCGATCCGTTCGTGGGTTCGCTCACCTTCGTGCGTATTTATTCCGGTACGCTCAATTCCGGTTCGTATGTGCAGAACACCGTAAAAGACAACCGCGAGCGCGTCGGCCGCATGCTGCTGATGCATGCCAACAGCCGCGAGGACGTGAAGGAAGCCTATGCGGGCGATATCGTCGCGCTGGCCGGTCTCAAGAACACCACCACTGGTGACACGATCTGCGATGTCGACCATCCGGTGATTCTCGAGCGCATGGAATTCCCCGAGCCGGTGATTGAGCTCGCCATCGAGCCGAAGACCAAGGCCGACCAGGAAAAGATGGGCGTGGCGCTGTCGCGCCTGGCGTCGGAAGACCCGTCGCTCCGCCTTTCTACCAACGAGGAAACCGGCCAGACCATCCTGAAAGGCATGGGCGAGCTGCATCTCGAGATCATTGTCGATCGCATGAAGCGCGAATTCAAGGTGGAGGCCAATGTCGGCGCGCCCCAGGTGGCCTACCGCGAAACCATTACCAAGAAGCATCAGGTCGATTACACGCATAAAAAACAGTCCGGCGGTTCCGGCCAGTTCGCGCGCGTCATCATCGATTTCGAGCCGTTGAAACCCGGCGAAGGCTTTATCTTTGAAAATGAAGTGGTCGGCGGCAGCGTGCCGAAGGAGTACATTCCGGGCGTGGAAAAAGGCCTGGAAGCCTCCCTGTCGAATGGCGTCGTTGCCGGCTTCCCGATGATCGACTTCAAGGCGACGCTGGTCGACGGCGCGTATCATGATGTCGACTCCAGCGCGCTGGCCTTCGAAATTGCTGCCCGCGCCGCCTTCCGCGAGGGGCTGCCGAAATGCGCCCCGGTCCTGCTCGAGCCGATCATGAAGGTCGAGGTGGTGACGCCGGAAGATTACATGGGCGACGTGATCGGCGACTTGTCGTCGCGTCGCGGCCAGGTGACCGGCATGGACAGCCGCGGCAATGCCCGCGTCGTCGACGCCATGGTGCCGCTGGCAAGCATGTTTGGTTACGTCAACACCCTGCGTTCGATGACGCAAGGCCGCGCGCAGTACAGCATGGAATTCCATCATTACGAACAGGTTCCGGCCAACGTGGCGGAAGAGATTAAAAAGAAAGTCGCTTAAAGGAGAGAATATATGACGAAGGAAAAATTTGAACGGACGAAGCCGCACTGCAACATCGGGACGATCG
>CAYXYU010000013.1:0-53714 GCA_964469525.1 uncultured Rickettsiales bacterium
ACATCAAGGACCCGACGCAGAACATCGTCTGGGTCACGCCCGAGGGCGGCGGCGGCCCGAACTATACGGGGATGTAGTCAGATATCTGTATAGTATTGTCTGGTGTAAACTCCGTACCTGCGGAACGCATCGCGCACGGCATCGATATCGCCGCTGAAGCGCTGCGGAGAGGAGGGGGGCAGCAGCGATGCTGTGGCAGGCTCTTCCCCTTTTTCCAGCAGTTCTGCTACCAGCATCGGCGTTTCCAGGACGTTCTCGTACTTGACGATGCGGATCTTGTCGCGCAACTCGTGATAGATGCCCAGATGCAGGTCATAGAGCTGTACCATGCGGATGAGTGGCGGCAATTCCGTCTTGGACAGCTTTCTGGCTTCGGGCCATAGCAACTCGTTATCGGCAAGCTGTCCTGATGCAAGCGGAGATCCATCGAGGGAAGCCCAGAAGCCCAGCACATCCAGCGGATGGCGAATGACGGCGATTATGGTGAAATGATCGAATCCAACCAGCGACGGCAGCAGGCCGGTATACAGCGAATCATGCTTTATGACGAGCGTGAAGTTCTCGCTGAGTCCCGACCGCGTCAGATTGTAGGGGATGCGCTTGCCCTCTGCGTCTACCGGCTGGCGGGGGTCGTGCATACCGTCCCACAATGGAGAGCCATCGGCGGCGCGCCAATCCGGAACAGCTTCTCCATGCAGCAGCTGCATCCTCCGGTACAGGAAATCGCCGGTCAGCCATTTGCAGTAGGCCAGGGGATGCTTCAGCTTGCGCAGATCAGCCTGCCACTGCGGCGCATTCAGGCACAGCGTGTCAGGCAGGGAATCCATCAAAGCCATGACCGCGGTCGCGCCTGATCCGGGCAATCCGGTCAATACCACATCCGGCATGGAAAACCCTTATATTTAAGGGATTATCAGACGTTCTTATAGGCGATCGGCAGCTTGGTTGCCTTGTCGATCACCAGATCGCCGTTTTCATAGGCGGCGGCCATATAGCGGCCGACGCCACTCATGATGAAAAGTACCGGCTTTACCACCTTGCCGTTATATTTGCGGAGTTCCGTAACTTTGCCGCGGGCTTCGGGATTATTCTTGCTGCTCATAAAAAATCACTACGTTTTGCATTATTTGGTTTTAGATTGCGCCGGATTCTATTATTATACATTACAGGTGCAAGTGTTTTATCACCAAAAGCACTAATTTCGCATGGTTTTGCTTCAGGGGCAGGCCAGTTGCACAGTTAACATAATGAAATTATATAGAAAATTATACTTTCCGGCACTAGCCACTTTACTGTTGCTTGGTCAAGCCGGTTGTGCCGTTGCCGCATCACCGGAAAGCCGCGCTGATGAGGCGTCGGAAATAACCGGCGTGGCAGGCGCTTACCTTTCGGGGCAGTTCGCGCGCTCCCAGGGCGATATAGACACAGCCATTGAGTATTTCCAGCGCATCCATGAGGTTATTCCGGATAATGCGGAGATTACGCGCCAGCTGCAGGGCATGTTGCTGCTGCAAGGGAGGATCGAAGAGGCGAACGAACTGGCGCAGCAAGTCAACCTTAAGGGTATGGATGACCCGCTATCCACCCTACTGGTGACGCTGCGCGCAATCAAGAGCAACGACCTAGCGCGGGCGGACATGCTGATCGATGGTCTGGCGAATATGGAGAATGATCAGCTGTGGGTACCGCTGATTGCTGCCTGGGTCGATCTTGGACAGGGCAGGATGGAGAAAGCGCTCACCGTCGAGGATCTCGACATGGATATCGCACGCGCGCTGCCGCTTCTCAGCTATCACCTGGCGCTGATCAACGACAAGGCGGGCTTCAAGGAAGCTGCCGCTGCCAACTTCAAGCAGGCCGTATCCGATCCGCGCAATCCCCCGTCGCGCGTGATGAAGTCATTGATAGCGTTTTACGAGCAGAACGGCAGGCCAAAACTACTCAAATCCATTGTCGAGGATTACCGCAAGCATCATCCGGACGCACTGGCGGCACAGCCTGCGCTGGCCATTTCCACGGTGCGGGACGGCGTGTCCGAGGTGTTGTTCACCATGGGCGGCATCATGCTTGGGGCCGGGGTGACCAATGATGCGGCGATCTACCTGCAGCTGGCGCTGTACGTAAAGCCGGATTTCGCGCATGCGGCGCTGGCGCTGGGCGATGCTTATAACGATCTGCAGCAGTATGAGAAGGCGAACAGCTTCTATAACCGGATTTCGCAGGCTAACGGCCTCTACCACAGAGCGCAGATGCATATGGCGGTGAATTATGATCGCATGGGCAGACTCGATCAGGCACTGGAGTTGCTGGACCGGGTAAGCCAGTCCGGCGGAGCTGAGATATTGATCGCCAAGGGCGACCTGCTGCGTATTCATTCCCGTTTCGGCGAAGCGACGCTAGCGTACGATGCGGCTGTCAAACAGATATCCGAACTGAAAGATCGCCACTGGCCGGTGCTGTTTGCGCGCGGTTCCTGCTTCGAGCGGATGGGTCAGTGGAATGAAGCGGAAAGGGATCTCCGCCAGTCGCTGCTGCTCAAGCCGGATCAGCCGGATGTGCTCAACTACCTTGGTTACGCGCTGCTCGAGCGCGGAGAGAAAATTCCCGAAGCGCGCCGCATGATTGAAAAAGCGATCGCCGCCCGCCCCGACGATGCGCAGATCGTCGACAGCATGGGCTGGGCGCTGTATCTGCAGGGCGAATACGAGAAAGCCACGGCGTATCTCGAAAAGGCGGTGGAACTGCTGCCCAGCGACCCCACGGTCAATGACCATCTGGGCGATGTTTACTGGCGCGTCGGCCGCAAGAACGAGGCGCGCTTCCAATGGGAACGGGCGCTTACCTTCTCGCCTGAGCCGATCCTTGCCGAGAATATCCGCAAGAAACTCAAGGACGGGCTGCCGCCTACCACCCTGGCGACACGCTCACCTGAAGGAACGGCGTTGAGCGCGGACGCCACGCCTTAATGCATCTCTCCGTCGACGCCCCGGCGAAACTCAATCTTTTCCTGCATGTCACCGGCAAACGCCCGGACGGATTCCACCTGCTGCAAAGCCTGATCGTATTCACCGCGCATGGCGACCGGCTGGAGATCGAGCTGTCCGACACGCTGCAACTGGCGATCGACGGTCCGTTCGCGCGCGATATTGAGGCGGGGCCGGACGATAATCTGGTGATGCGCGCGGCGCGGGCCATCGGCGGTGGGCATGGCGCGCGCATCCGGTTGCATAAACATATCCCGGTCGGCGCCGGGCTGGGCGGCGGTTCCGCCGATGCGGCGGCCGTGCTGCGCGGCCTGCAGGCGCTGTGGCAGATGCCGGTTCCAATGGACAGACTGCAGCGTATCGCGCTGCAGCTGGGCAGCGACGTGCCGGTCTGCCTGGCGCCGCAGCCGGCATGGGTGGACAGCATGGGAGAGCGGGTTACACCGGCCTTGCTGGAGGTACCTGTCGGCGTCCTGCTGGTCAATCCGGGAAAGCCTCTGCTTACCGCCGAAGTCTTTCGCCGCTTCGCCGGTCCATTCGACGCGCCGCTGCCGCTGGATCAATCCTTTACTTCGCCGGATGCGCTGATCGATTATCTGCTTTTGCAGCGCAATGCACTGGAAACAGCAGCCATACAGTGCATCCCCGAGATAGAGGATGTGCTGGCGGCAATCGCCGCCACGGGTGGATGCCGGCTGGCGCGCATGTCGGGAAGCGGCGCGACCTGCTTCGGGCTGTATGAGAACCGGGCATTGGCGCAGGCGGCGACGGAAACACTTAAAGACCGGCATCCCGAATGGTGGTGCGTGGATACGGAGCTGTATGGGCAAGCGCAATAAGATCCGCTATCAGAGCACGCCGAAGGCGCGGGTGGCGATCGTGCTGACCGGCCGGGTCTGGCTGCTGTACCGCGACGAGGAGAATATCGAAAAGGCTGCGAAGGGGGACCTGATGCTGCACCCCTATAACGATGCGCTGCGCACGGCGCGCCGGGGCGATTATGGAAGCATGGGGTTTGCCGGTTACTTCAAAGTGGATGTGCATGATGGCAGGGAGTGGCGACCCGTGCTGACGAACGATATCTTTCTCCACCGAGAGCATTATTTTTCGAAGAAGGAATGCCCGATCGATACATATGAACTGTGTGCGTCGTTATTACAGAGCTTCTCGGGCCGGACGCTGATACGCACATACCGGGAGCACTACGAGCTGGAGGAGGGAATACTGTCATCACCCGAATCGCGTTAGCGATTCTAGGGTGATCCAGCCTGGATTGCCCTAGGATTTGCTACGCAAATCCGGGGAATGACGGGGATTACTCCTTCGGTTTCTCCGCTCCCGGCTTCGCGCTGCGCGCCGTGTTGACCGCGGTAACCAGATCGTCATAGGGAATGGCGCCGGGGAAGATTTCACCGTTGATGATCATGGCCGGCGTGCCGCGAATGCCGATATCGGCTGCCATATCACGGGTCTGGTCGAGCATGGCGGTAACCTCCTGGCTGGCCATTTCCTTCTTCAGCTTCTCGGTGTCGATACCGAGTTTCTTGGCCTCCGCGAACAGCACTTCTTCGGTGTATTTTCCTTTCGTATTCATCAAGGCGGTATGGTAGGCAAAATACTTGTCCGGAGCGATGCGGTTGACCGCCAGTGCGGCGCGCGATGCGGCGACCGAATCCTCCGACAGGATCGGGAACTCGCGGAAGATGACGCGCACTTTCTTGTCGTTCTCGATCAGTTTGGAAATGCTGGGCAGCACCTGCTTGCAGTAACCGCAGTGATAGTCGAAGAACTCAATGACCGTGACGTCAGCCGTCTTAGGCCCGACACTGGGGGAGGCGGTATCGTTCAACAGCGTCTCCTTATGCTTCTGGAGCGCATTCTCCATTTCCTTCTGGGCCTCGCTGGCCATTTGCTCGCGCATCTTTTTCAGCGCATCCATGACCACGTCAGGATCGTTCATGATGGCTTCTCGCACCAGCCCGGGCAATTCTTCGCGGGTGATGGGGGTATCGGATTTGGCAGGCGCCTGCGCAACGGCAGCAAAGGGAAGCAGCATCAGGGCGGAGGAAAGAAAAATGGAGCGGGACAGGGACATGGAACCTCTCTGTAAGTGATGATCTTTTATTTTTACCAGTGTCGGTGGGAATGTACACTAAAAAGGCGATTCGGCGTCCCGCTTCTCCTGTCGGACCTTCAGCGCATGCGCCTTGATGTCGAGCGCGCGCTGATGGGCGGGCGTGCCGAGCTTCAGATGCGGGAGTGCACGTTCCGCCTGCTGCAGCGTGGCGTCCGGATCGTCCTGCAGGGCGGCTTCTTGCGCCAGCGCCAGCGCCGACATCCCTTCGCTTCCCGCCTTGCCGTAAGCGATGGCGAGAAAGCGCCAGGTGGCGGCATTGCTGTCATCCAGGCGTGTCGATTTTTCCAGGTGCGCCACCGCCGAGGCGATGAGCGACGGATCGTTCTGTGCCAGCTCGACCCGCCCCAGGTCGGCGAGAATCAGTGGCGAATCCGGCAGCAGGCCGACTGCCCGGCGATAGGAAGCCAGCGCCTCCTTCGGGAAGTTATTCTCGAACAGCATCTGCCCCTTCAACTCATGGAAGAACGGGTCGTTCGGCGATTCGGCCAGCAGGCTGTCCATCTCCTTTATGGCGCGCGATATATCGGGCATTTTGTAATAGGCGATGGCGCGGGCCAGCCTGGCTTCAACACTGCCGTTTGAAAGCGGATAGCGCTGCAGCGTCCGCTCGGGGGGCTGGAGAAAGCCGTACAGCTTGGCGAGCATCCGCCGGTGCGGCAGGTCGAAGGCGCGCGGATAGGCGCCTTCGGGGATCTTCGACTGGCTGACGCGCTCGCGCACATGCTCGATGCGCACCGAAGTCAAGGGGTGGGTACGCAGGTAGGGGTCGGGCGATCCGAGATGTTCGCGCTCGTGGCGGCGCAGCAGGTCGAATACCTTGAGCAGGCCGCTGGCGGAAATGCCCTGGCGCTCCAACGAGCTCAGCGCGAACTGATCGGCCGATTCCTCGTGCGTGCGGGTGAAGGCGAGGAAGTTGCGCATCATCGCGTTCTGTCCGCCGGTGATGACAGCGGCGGCGGCTTCCGGCTTCTTCGACGCGGCGGCGGCGGCGGCGCCGAGCACATAGGTCAGAATGCTGCCCATGCTGGCGTCTTTCAGTTTTTCGCTTCCCTGCGCCAGATGCCCGCCGACGATATGACCGGTTTCATGCGCGATGACGCCAAGCAGCATGTCCGGCGTCGTGCAGTCCATGATCAGCCCGGTATGGATGAACAGGTTGGCGCCGCCGGCGACGAAGGCATTCAGCGCGTTGTCATTGACAATGAAGATATGCACGTTGGAGGGCTTCAACCCCCCCGCCTTGAACAGCGGGTCGCCATACAGGCGCAGCGTATGCTCGATCTCGGCGTCGCGGATCAGCGGCAGCGCATAGGCGGGCAGGGTGATCGCCACCGCAGCCAGCCACACGATCAACCCATGTAAACATAACAAGAAGCGGCGCATTATCTCTCTCTGCCTTCGTGGCTTTCCTTTTCCCTTTCATACTGCCATTCTATGGCTTTTCTTGCAGCCTCACCGCTGAACTCTTTTCCAAGAAATATTTCCCCCCCCTGCGCCTCGAGCCGGGCCAGCCACGCTTCCCGGCGCGCCAGCGCATGGACATGCTTCACGGGATCGCTCTCCGGATGGTTTTTTGCGGCGGATTTCTGATGTTTTATATACTTAATGGTTACATTGTTTTCCTGAGCCAATTGTTTTAATTCGGCATAGGCTATGGCAGTGGGGGTATGTCTTTCCGGCGGCAATTGGGCGAGCCGGTCTTTATTAAATCCAACAAACTGCCCTTGGTCCGTATGTAATACGATTTCTGTTTCACGGGGATATCCGGCGGCGCTGATATGTTCCAGTGCTTTCCGAATGGCCATGGTTTCTGCATCGTTTGATTTCCATGTCGGTTCGCCGCGTCCAAACTCATATTTAGGCTTATCCGATCCGGACTCTACGACAACAAAGGACCAGCCCCCGGTTTCTACTGGATTGTGCCTCCCTTGGTTCAGCCACGAGCCGTCGACGTAGATATCGATCCGCTTATTCATCCAGCTCGATCATTTTCTGCCACCAGCCTTTTTTTGCCGGGGCGTTGGGATCGCGCGGGGTGGAAACGGCGGCGGCCGTCTGTAGCACCGGCTCGGGCTCGCGCTTTGACGGCTCGGGGGTGCGATCCTCGGTGGCGAAGGCGGGCAGGGTGTTGCCATCGGTTCCTGCGGTCGGGGCTTCAGCATCCTGTTTATCTGGGTTGCCTCTGCGCTCGTCGCCGTCGCGCCAGCGGCGGCGTCCGCGCCCGCCGCGTTCGCGGCGCGGGCGGCCACGGTGGGGCTTATCCTCCGCGGCGGCAACTTCCTGAGGTTCTCCGGCCGGTTGTTCAGCAGCGGTTTCCTGAGGTATTTCGGCTTCCGCAGTCACTGCCGGACGTTCACCCCGGTCGCGATCGCGGTTGCGGCCGCGCCCGCCGCGACGGCGGCGGCGGCCCTTGCGGTCACCCCGCTCCTCTTCGCGCGGCGCCTCGGAAGTGATTTCTTCCCCCTCTTCGACGTTATCGTTGCTGGCCGCCTCGAGTGCCGGGGTTTCTTCCTGCCGCGTACGGTCACGATCGCGCCGTCCCCGGCGGTCGCGCCCTTCGCTGCGCTCAGCCTGCGAGCGGCGCATCTTTTCCAGATTGAACTCGGAAGCAGTCAGATCGGGGCCGATCAGTACCTGGATCCCGACGCCGTAGCGCTCCTCGATGACGCGCAGTATGTCACGCTTGTGATTAAGCAGATGCAGCGCTACCGCCTGCGGCGCAATCAGCCGCAGGGAGCTCCACGAGCCGGTGGAGGCTTCCTTCTCGATGGCGCGGATCATCTGGATGCTCATCGACTCGTTCGAGCGGATGTAGCCGCGGCCGATGCAGTGCGGGCACTGCACCATGTTGGTCTCGGAAATCGACGAGCGCAGCCGCTGGCGCGACATTTCCAATAATCCGAAGGGGCTGATGCGGCCCAGCTGAATTTTAGCGCGGTCGGCCTTCAGCGCGTCCTTGAGCGCCTTCTCGACGGCGCGTCGGTTGCGCGATTCCATCATGTCGATGAAGTCGATGACAATCAACCCCGCCAGGTCGCGCAGGCGCAACTGGCGCGCCACTTCGGCGGCGGCTTCGAGGTTAGTCTTGGTCGCCGTTTCCTCAATATTGCGCTCGCCGGTGGAGCGGCCCGAGTTGACGTCGATCGAGATCAGCGCCTCAGTCGGGTTGATGACGATGTAGCCACCGCTTCGCAGCTTGACGGCGGGATCATGCATCTGCAGCAGCTGCTCCTCAATGTTGTAGGCGTAGAAGAGCGGCGTAGCTTCCTTGTAATGCTTGATCTTCGGCGTGTGGCTGGGCAGCAGCAGCTTCATGAATTCGCGCGCCGATTTATAGCCTTCATCTCCTTCAACAATCAGCTCGTCGATATCGCCCGAATACTGGTCGCGGATGGCGCGCTTGATGATGTCGCTTTCTTCGTAGATGAGGGCGGGGGCATTGGATTTGAGAGTATCTTCGCGGATCTGATTCCATACTTTAACCAGGTAATCATAATCGCGCTTGATCTCGGCGCGGGTGCGGTCCATGCCCGCCGTGCGGATGATGACGCTCATGCCGTCGGCCAGCCGCATTTCGGCAGAGATGGCCTTGAGGCGCTTGCGGTCCTCGGAGGAGGCGATCTTGCGCGAGATGCCGCCATCCTTGGGCGAGTTCGGCATCAGCACGCAGTAACGCCCGGCCAGCGACAGGTAGGTGGTCAGCGACACGCCCTTGTTGCCGCGCTCTTCCTTGATCACCTGTACCAGCACGATCTGGCCGCGGCGAATGACTTCCTGAATCTTATAACGCTTGGTGAACACGCTCTTCTTGGGGCGCGCTTGATATTCCTCTTCCTCGCTGGGAATGGTTTCCACTTCTTCGCTGGGACGCGCACCTGCTTCGGGCGTATCTTCCGATTTCGATGGGAATGCATCTTGCGTCGTTTGGTGCGTGGTAACCGATTCGGGGGAGCGTTGATCCTCCCCGTCGGGAAGTTCGCTAATAGAGACGTCGATGGCGCCCTGGGTCAGATAAGCCGGGTGGGCGGCTTCCTCTTCCGGCGCCGCGGACTGCTCCGCCTGCTCGATCACCGTTGCGTAATCGGCGATGTCTTTCGCCGCTTCTTCCGGTGTCTGCTGAATCGGCTGATCGCCATAGGTCGTATCGCCGGTCTGAGCGGATTCCTGCAACTGCGGCTCCTCCTGTTCCTCTTCCGAGGCGCGACGGGCTTCCTCCTCCATCAGGCGCTGGCGGTCGGAAATGGGGATCTGGTAATAGTCGGAATGGATTTCCGAAAACGGTAGGAATCCCTGCTTGTTACCGCCATACTCGACGAACGCCGCCTGCAGGCTGGGCTCGACGCGGGTGATTTTGGCGAGATAAATGTTGCCCTTGAGCTGTTTGCGGGCGGCGCTTACGAAATCGAAATCGTAAATCTGTTTTTCATCGGCGATGACTACCCGGATTTCTTCCGGATGCAGTGCATCGATAAGCATTCTTTTAGTCATGAAAGCGACTCCTTGTGTTAAGTCGCCTCACTATGTAAAGCCTCAGTTGGGCGGGCAGCTATCCGCGTTTGCCGCAGCGGCGCAGGAAATGCGCGCATCCGGACATCTCCCGGACGATAATCCGGGTGGTGACAAAGGTGCTGGGGTTGGTTGCGAAAGAAATGCCATGGTATAACTGAAACTCGACCTGTGAGGACGAGGTTATCTAAAAAAACTCCTGATTCATCAAAGGCGAGGCCCATCCTTTATCTGCGCCGCTGCCGTCATTCGGGCGGCGCTTGAGGCTGGTCCTCGCCACTAATTCTGTCTGTGACGCTATCACTATAGTAATAAAAAACAGTTTATACAATCCCTTTGAGCGAAAATCGAAAAATCCTTTCTTCCGCGTAAGATACCGAACATGCAAGATAAAAAAGCCTGCTCTTTCCGCGCCCCCGGCCGGATAGCGCAGAGAGGTATTTTTTTCATTCACCATTGACCGCTTTTCCCGTACAACAAATACGCATCAGGGAGCTCTGTTAGTAAGTTAATGAAATTCATATACTATGTTACGATCTGCCTGCTCGGGGTCAGCCTTGCCGGGCAGCCGGCCAGGGCAGACCGCCTCGTTAGCATTGCCGTAGACGTCCGCCAGGAGATTATCACCCTCCACCTTTCGCGTACCGCGCCGCATAAGGTATTCGCTCTCGAAAACCCCGACCGGCTGGTGGTGGATGTGCCAGCCATTCCCGGTCAGCCAGAGGTGTCGTTGCCTTCCTCTTATAACGGCACCCTGATCAAGGCGGTCCGCTATGGGCGATTTACGCGGGAGGTGTCGCGCTTCGTTTTCGACCTGAAAAAACCGGTGCGGGTGACCGGCGTGGAAAGACAACCGGGAGGGTTGACGGTTGGGATAGAAGCGACCGGCAGGCCGAAGGAAAAAGCCTATCCGGTGGATTTGCCCCCGGAAAAGCCGTTGATCGTCATCGATCCGGGGCATGGTGGCGCCGATCCGGGCACCATCGGCAGGGGCGGATCGCGGGAAAAGGACCTGGTGCTGCAATATGCCAAAACACTCAAAGAGAAGCTGCTCAAGACCGGGCGCTATGAGGTGCTGCTGACGCGCGAGGATGACCGGTCTCTCGTGTTGCGCAAGCGTATCGATATGGCCCGCAAGGTGCGTGCTGCACTTTTTATTTCGCTGCACGCCGATTCGGCGCCCGCCCGATCGGCTCGTGGGCTTTCGGTGTATACCCTGTCGGAGCAGGCGTCGGATGAAGAAACCGCCGCGCTGGCCGTGCAGGAAAATAAAGCCGACCTCTTGGTAGGGATTGATTTGTCCGAAGAAGATGACGATGTCGCGGGCATCCTACTTTCCCTGGCTGAGCGCGAAACCATGAACCGATCCGCGACCCTTGCCGACCTGCTGGTGACGCGGCTTGACGAGCTGGTGCAATTGCTGCCTAATACGCACCGGTTCGCCGGCTTTGCCGTGCTGAAGGCGCCGGATATCCCCTCGGTACTGATCGAAATCGGGTTTCTGTCGCACGCTCAGGAGGAGAAATTGATCAAGACCAGAGCGCACCGGGAGAAGGTGACCAGCGGCATCGTCGATGGCATCGATGCGTATTTCAAGCATATGAAGAAGATGGACAGGCGATGAGGTTGCGCATCGGAAAAACGATTCTGAATTTGTTCAGCTGGATGTTTTCGCTAGGTTTTACGCTGGTGATTATTGCCGGTGTGACCGGCGTCGTGCTGTTCAATCACTACAGCGCCGACCTGCCGGACTATACGCAGCTGTCGCAATACGACCCGCCGACAGTAACGCGCCTCTACGCCGGCGACGGCCGGCTGCTGGCGGAGTATGCAACGGAGAAACGCGTGTTCGTGCCGTTGTCGGCAATCCCGTCCCGCGTGCGGCAGGCATTCATTTCCGCCGAGGACAAGAATTTCTACCAGCATGAAGGCATCGACTTCACCGGCATCCTGCGCGCGGTGCGCGACAACATCGTCAATTACGGACAGGGCAAGTCGCTGGTCGGCGGCTCGACCATTACGCAGCAGGTGATCAAGAATTTTCTGTTATCGAGTGAAAAATCCATTGAACGCAAGATCAAGGAAGCGATTCTCGCTACGCGCGTGAGCCGCGTCTACAGCAAGAACAAGATCCTGGAGCTTTACCTTAACCAGATTTATCTGGGGCTGGGGTCCTATGGAGTCGCTGCCGCGGCGCAGAATTATTTCAATAAATCGATGGACGAGCTGACCATCGCGGAAGCGGCGCTGCTGGCGGCCCAGCCTAAGGCGCCGTCATTGTATCACCCCAAGCGGAATTACAATGCAGCCAAGGAGCGCCGCAACTGGGTGATCGACCGCATGCATGCCGACGGATTTATCTCGCTGGAAGAGGCAACGGAAGCCAAACAGAAGGAGATTATACTCAGCGACCGCGATCCGTCCGACATCGCCCGCGCTGATTTTTTTGCCGAAGAGGTACGTCGCCAGCTGGCCGACATGTATGGCGCCGATGTGCTGTATTCCGGCGGGCTGGTGGTGAAAACGACGCTCGATCCTGAGCTGCAGGCCTATGCCGATAAGGCATTGCGGCAGGCGCTCGTCGAATACGACCGCCGCCGGGGTTATCGTGGACCGCTGAAGCATCTACCGGCGATGGGCGCCAAGCCCTATGACTGGAAGGAGCAGTTGCAGAAGCTGACCCGGGAGCATGATTATCATCTGTTCGACGGGCAGAAGCTGGCGCTGGTGACGCAGCTGGATGAGCGTAAGGCAACCATCATTTTCGCCGACGAGACGCAGGGGATTATCCCCATCGCACTGCTAAAATGGACCCGTCGCGTGTTAGGCGATGGCGAGCTGGGTCCGGAAATCCGCAAGCCGGGCGATATCATGCGCGTGGGGGATGTGGTCATCGTCAACCAGATCTCGGCCGAGCAGAAGAAGCTGCTCGACGCCGCCGATGCCAAGAAGGCCTGGGATCTGCAGCAGATACCGGAGGTCAACGGCGCGATGGTGGTGCTCGATCCGCATACCGGGCGGGTGCTGGCCATGTCGGGCGGTTATGCCTATGGCGGTACGGAGTTCAACCGCGCCACCCAGGCGCGCCGCCAGCCGGGCTCGGCTTTCAAGCCGTTCGTATATGTCGCCGGCCTGGAAAACGGCTTTACGCCGGCAACCACCATTCTCGATGCGCCGGTCGAGCTGGTGCAGGGCGAGGGGATGCCGACCTGGAAGCCGCAGAACTACAGCGAGGATTTCCTGGGGCCGACCACCATGCGCGTCGGGCTGGAGAAATCGCGCAACACCATGACCGTGCGACTGGCCCAAATCATCGGTCTGAACAAGGTGCTGAATGTCGGCAAGCGTTTCGGCATTTATGACAGCCCGCCAGCTAATTTTTCCATCGTGCTCGGCTCGGCGGAAACCACGCTGATGCGGCTGGCCAATGCCTATGGCATCCTGGCCAATGGCGGCAAGCGCATCCTGCCGTCGCTGATCGAGCGTATCGACGACCGTCATGGTAAAACCATCTTCCGGCGTGACAACCGTGTCTGTACCGGCTGCCAGATTAGCAGCCTGGAAGCAATCAAGTCTGGCGCGATGCCGCCCATCCCGTCGGACAATCGTGAGCTGGTCATCGATCCGCGCGTCGATTACCAGATCGTGTCGATGCTGCAGGGCGTCACGACGCGCGGCACCGGCGCGCGTGCCAAAAGCATTGGTAAGATTGTCGCCGGCAAGACCGGTACCACCAACAACAGCTATGACACCTGGTTCATCGGTTTCTCGCCCGATCTGGTGGCGGGTGTTTTTATCGGCTATGACCAGCCGCGCTCGCTGGGCAAGAAGGAAACCGGCTCCTCGGTGGCGCTGCCTGCCTTCATCGATTTCATGACGCAGGCGCTGGCCGATACGCCTAATCAGCCGTTCCGCATTCCGCGTGGTATCCAGCTGGTGCAGGTCGGCTTGCAGACCGGGGTGCCGGGCGGATGGATGCCGGGTGAGCCGCTGGTCAGCGAAGCATTCGTCACCGGCCCGCCGATCTATATACCGGGTGTGAACAAGCCGCCAAAAGAAGGATGGGATAGCAAGACGCTGGACGAATATCCGGGGCGCAAGCCGATTGGCATGCCGCCGCCTCTCATCAACCAGCCCCCGGCGCCGTTCATCCATGAAGCGCCGCCCGAGCGCGGCACGGGGGCGTTGTATTGATTGTCCCCGCATAATCACCCTTGCGGGGGGCATTGCGGGGCACGGCTGAGTAGTGTATATGCGCTACCATGAAAGCCGAGATCGAAGCCTTATCGAAAAAGATCAAGCAGTCGCAGGGCCTGCTGAGGAGGTACCTTTGACTGGGACAATGCCCTGCGCCGGCGCGACGAGCTGAACGCGCTTACCGAAGACCCCGACCTGTGGAACGACCCCAAGAAGGCGCAGACACTGCTTAGAGAACGCAACCATCTCGACGAGCTGGTCAACGGGTATGAAAAGCTGGACCGCGAGTTCAAGGACAACCTGGAACTGGCGCAGATGGCCGAGGCGGAAAAGGATGGCGACATGCTGGCCGAAGCAGAAGCGGCGCTGGTCTCCGTGGCCGCCGCGCTGCGCAAGCTTGAGATCGAGAGCCTGCTTTCCGGCGAGGCCGATGCCAACGACTGTTTTCTCGAAATCAATGCCGGCGCCGGCGGTACCGAATCGCAGGACTGGGCGGAGATATTGCTTCGCATGTATACACGCTGGGCCAACCGCCGCGGCTACCGGGCGGAGCTGATCGACGAGGTGCGCGGCGAGGAGGCGGGCATCAAGTCGGCGACGCTGAAAATCATGGGGCACAACGCCTACGGCTGGGCAAAGACCGAATCGGGCGTGCACCGCCTGGTGCGCATCTCACCGTTCGACTCCAATGCCCGCCGCCATACCAGCTTCGCCTCGGTGTGGGTCTATCCGGTGATCGACGACAGCATCAAGATCGAGGTCAACGAGAAGGACATCCAGGTCGATACCATGCGCTCCGGCGGGGCGGGCGGGCAGCACGTCAACAAGACCGAATCGGCGGTGCGCTTCACGCATATCCCCACGGGGATCGTCGTCAAATGCCAGTCCGGCCGCAGCCAGCACGCCAACCGCGCCGAGGCGATGCAGATGCTGAAAGCCCGGCTGTATGAACGCGAAATACGTATCCGCGAGGAAAAGGCCGACGCGCTGAACGCCACCAAGACCGATATCGGCTGGGGTCACCAGATCCGCTCCTACGTGCTGCATCCCTACCAGATGGTGAAGGATTTGCGCACCGACGTCGAAACCAGCGACACGCGCGGCGTCCTCGACGGCGACCTCGACGCCTTCATGAGCGCGGCATTAGCGGATAAGGTGAAGGGGAAGGGGGAGGAAGCGAAATAACTTAGCGCTGGGGCGAGCGATATTTTTTAATCAATCTCATCGCACGCTCGGTTACATTTGCAAGGCGTAACGCCGCTTCATCGGCTCCTTTGGCTTCCGCTATTTCCGCAAGGCGAATGGTTCTTTCAGGAAGGCTTTTATTTTCCGAAGAAACAGGAATAAGCGGTGTTTTCGTATGCTTTCCATGCTCCACCCGCGCATTGTATTTCGCAACCGCCCTACGAAATTCTACCTTCTCCGTTTCGCTAACAGGACGCATGATATTAGCGATGCGCTCCTCTATATTGCCATAACGGAGTTTTGAAAGCATTTCCTGCTCGCGCGCTTCCATTGCTTCCAGTTCGCCTTGCGCTTTCATGGCAGCTAGCTGCTTTTCTGTTTCTGCGTGTGATTGCCCCAAATATTCTACATAGGCGGAAGCATCTCCTGTAAGGAAACGCGTGAAGCGGTCGGCGCGGCGCTCCGCTTCAACTCCCAGGCTTTTATAATCATCGCCAAATACCAAATGCCCGAGTTCGTGGGCAATGAGACCTTTTAATGCCGCCTCTGACTCGGGCAATCGCGTATTATTGAACAAGATGGTATTCTTATCGATCAGCGTTGCCGCATCACCGGACAGCAAGGTTGCCTGATCGCGAAGTTCGGGTACATGGGAGATAGCTGCACGACCACAAAGATCGGTTGTTATACGGGCAAGAGGACTATCTACAGCTACAGGTTCTGACGACGCATATAAGCGTTCCAGCATGCCCTGCATGAAAGCGGCTAATTCCGGCTGATTGTCTGATTCCATGGGATGATTATAGCGGATATATCGACTATTTGACATGTTATAACATATGTTATATTATAAGTTATAATATTAGTTATACATAGGAGAAACCATATGACTACTTTGAAGATTACCAGTATCGGCAATTCGGTTGGTGTGATTCTGCCCAAGGAGGTGCTGGCATTACTGAATGCCGACAAGGGCGATACGTTGTTCGTTTCGCGTGCGGCGGATGGCGTTGTGCTTTCCACTTACGACCCCAAGCTGGCTCGCCAGATGGAAGTGGCGCGTAAAGTCATGCGCGAAAACCGGGATGCGCTTAAAAAACTAGCCGAATAGTCCAATGATTGTCACGACGATCGAACCCGAATGGGTTGCGGAGGAAATCGTGTTGCTGGCGCATCGGGAGCAGATCGCCGAGCATGGCGGCGGTGATGGTGTGCGCGACATGGGCCTGTTGCAGTCGGCACTGGCACGTCCGCAGAATGCCTTCCGTTATAATCAAGTTAATTCGCTGGCGAAGCTGGCAGCTTGTTATGGTTTCGGCATCGCTAAAAACCATGCATTCGTCGATGGAAATAAACGAACGGCGCTGGTAACGACGATTACATTCCTGGAGTTGAACGGCTATGGCCTGCGTTCCACGCAACAGGAAAACTATGTAACATTTTATTCTCTTGCTGTCGGCGATTTGACCGAAGAACAGCTCGCGGACTGGATAGAGAGCAAACTGTACAAGCTGTCATGAACTCCCTTGGCATCAATAAAAACCCCGCCGATACGCGGGTGGTGGTGGCAATGTCGGGCGGCGTGGATTCGTCCGCCGTGGCGGCGCTTTTGCATGAGCAGGGGTATGATGTTATCGGCATCACGCTGCAGCTGTATGATCATGGCGCCATGGTGAATAAGAAAGGCGCCTGCTGCGCCGGGCAGGACATCCATGATGCGCGTCGCGTGGCTGAGTCGCTTGGCATCCCGCATTACGTGCTTAATTACGAGAACCGCTTCAAGGAAAGCGTGATGGACGATTTCGCCGATACCTACCTGGCGGGCGAAACGCCGATTCCCTGCATCAAATGCAACCAGTCGGTCAAGTTCCGTGACCTGCTGCAAGTGGCAAAGGATCTGCAGGCCGACTGCATGGCGACCGGCCATTACGTGCAGCGCAAGGAAGAGAGCGGCCGCGCCCAGATGTACCGCGCTGCCGACCCGTCGCGCGACCAGAGCTATTTCCTGTTCGCCACCACGGGCGAGCAGCTCGATTTCCTGCGCTTCCCGCTCGGGCATCTGAAAAGCAAGGATGAGACGCGGGCGCTGGCGGCGCGCTTCGGGCTGCAGGTGGCCGACAAGCCGGACAGCCAGGATATTTGCTTCGTGCCGACCGGCGGTTATGCGAAAGTGATCGAGAAGCTGCGCCCCGGCGCGCTAGAACCGGGGGAGGTGGTACATGTGGACGGCACGGTGCTGGGGAAGCATGAGGGCATCATCAACTATACAGTCGGGCAGCGCAAAGGGCTCGGCATCGGCGGCGGGGAACCGCTCTATGTTATCCGGCTTGATGCGGAGAAGAAGCAGGTCGTCATCGGTCCGAAGGAAGCGTTGCTGAAGAAGGAGTTTATCATCAGGGAGTGTAACTGGCTATCCCCGCCGAATGGGGGGGGGCGGAACCAGACCATACCAGACCCCGCAACAAGTGCGGGGATGGTGGTCAAAATGCGCTCGATGCAGACCCCGGTGGCTGCTACTATTGAACGGCTGGAGAACGGGTGGGCTAGGGTCACTTTGGACGAGCCGCAAGCCGCGGTGTCACCCGGCCAGGCCTGCGTGGCCTATGAGGGCGACCGCCTGCTCGGCGGCGGCTGGATTACGGCAGATAGTTAATATAAGTTAACTATCTGTTTACTTATTTCAGACCAAATTACGTTTGGCTATTAAGTTTGAGGCAGAATATGGTTATCCGCGAGACAGAGGGCATAAAGAGCTTTCCCACACAGCTGCAATCGCAGGCTGAGCATATCCTTAACAAGGTTTTTGCGGGGGTGGATGATTTCGATCGATTTATGCTCGAAGCTGAAAACGGTTATACTACCAAGGCCAGAAATAAAGGAACACAGTTGCATCATCAAAGTAAATACCGGGAAGCGGCACTAGCCATGTCTCTATTAAAGGAACTGGTTCATTCGATGGCCAGTGGAGAGCTGGAATTGAGAGGCGATAACGTAAGGTTATTTACCAGCGACCAATGGCGAGATGAGGGGGTGGATCTTAATCTACCCGATTCGCTTGTTATACGGAAATCAAGAGAGAATGTGGCTCATCCGTCTATAAGGGTACTTCTTGACAAAGATACGTGGACAACCGTTCTTAAAGATACTCCTGAAACTCAGGAAAAAATGCAAGCGCTAAAGAATTTTGCTTTCGCAGCAGAACGGGAATTCGATAAAGCCAATCAGGATCGCTCCCTCCAAATGGGGCATTAATCCCTCGTCCCCATCACCTTCCTCATATAAATCGGCTGAGCCAGGCGGGCGTTGCGACCAATCAGGCCAGCGATAAGCTTCAGCTGTTCCTTTGAGATAGTGATTTCCTGTTTGAGCAGCCGCCACTCCACGCCTTCGGTACAGGGTGGTGTGGTGAGCGATCCGCTATAGGCAAAATAACCGCGATTTGTGGGCAGTAGCTTTCCGGGATCAAACGTAACGTTGGTAGTGCCGGGCCGCGTTGGTGCGTTGTCGAGCACGGGTTGCAGCGCGGCGTTCGCCTCTCCGAATTTCGCGAAGATACTCACCATCAGCGTCGCGCCGGCGCCATCGTCATGCAGCAGTTCGATCTCCAGCGGCCAGAACTTGCTGCGGTGGGTATGCTCGGAAGGGCTGTGCATCACCATTTTTTTCAGATGATAGACCTTATGTTCAATGACCAGTTCGTTACCTTTCTCGACCTCAACCGCCAGGTTGGGTCCGTCATAGCGAAGCTGCGCTGGCGCGGCGACATAACGGAACTCGAGCGGCGGCAGATCCGCCGTAACCACTTCACCGATATGCACCGGGGATTGCGCATGGCCGAGCAGGCAGACCGGGGACAGGGCTCCCCATTCCTCCTGGCCGGTGGCATCAGCGTCGTAGCTCCACCGCATGGGTTGCGCCTGTAAAGGCGCGGTGAGAAATAGACAGGGAATCAGCAGCAGGAAAAAACGCACGTCATGCTCCAGTCATTCTAAGGGATATCATAAGAGCTATGGTATCTTCCGCTCAAGCGGTTACTGGGCATGCGGCGGCTGCTTGATCTGGTGGCCCCATTCTTCGACCAGGCGCTTCTGCATGTGTTCCAGCGCATTGATGTTGTATTCATACGCTACGGTGACGACAAAGCGGGCGATGAAGCGGCAGAGATAGATCAGGCACCAACCGATGGCAGCCCCGGTGTAGACGAACAGCCAGGTCGACGGATCGTGGAGTACGGAGGAGACATCGTAGTGCTTGAATTTGAGGCCGGCCTTGATCATCGGCTCGATGACCGGCAGGACGGCGGCGATGTTGCAGGCGGCGACCACTTTAAAGGCCGGCCGCCCCTTGCTGCGATCCACGTAATAGGCGACAAAGGTCGGCAGGAGCGCCAGCAGCAGGAAAATGAAGCCGAAGCGCAGCAGGACGATCAGTCCGCATACGATGACCAGGATAAGTGGCAGAAAAGCTTTGCTGAGTCCGGCGGTGTTCATATCATCTACCTGTAATTACATCGATGAAACTGTAGAGCAGCAGACAGTAGGCAAGGGTTTTCGCGATCATGAACCCGACGCGCGTACTCTGCTGATCGATCAGCACGCCCTTCCGATACGTCACGATATTGGCAGCGTTTGCCTGATACATGCTCCAGGCCTGCTTGAATCCTTCCCGGTCAGCCGTGGCGTAATCCGTGTTGACGATAACATCGGCCATTAACTGGGTATAGCCTGCCTGTGCCTGCTCCAGCAGCAGGTACTTGAGCCGCTGACGCAGCGTACGGCTATGGATGATGTCGAGCGCCGGCAGGATGCGCAGCGCCAGCCAATGCGTCAGTCCCGGCAACTGGATGTTGTCGACCTTGTGCTGCGCCAGAGACAGCAGATGTAGTGCCATGATGGCGCGGTGGCCGGCCAGTGCCGGTACCGCGCCGAGATCAAGCAAGTGGATTTCATGCTGGATGGCGAGCTTGCTGGCAATGAATGCGGCGATGTGACGGTCAATGGGGTCTTCGTTCTTGTAGAGGCTGGGGGCCAGCCGGTCGAGGCGCATGAGCAGTGCGGGCAGGGTAGTGATATGCGCATTATTGAACAGGGGGCTCAGGCACGGCATATCGGGATTTAGATCGTAAAGCATGCGTTCGAGTCCGAAGCCTAGGCCGGGATTACGCAGGGTGCTGCGCAGGCGGTCGAGCTTGATGAACATGTTATTGATGACAGTAGGCACGGAATAATCATGCAACTTGCGCTGCTGATCCAGCCAGAAAGTCGCCATATTGAATTCGATGAATTTAGCAATGCGCTGCAACTCCTGATGCGACTTGCTGTTGTAAAAATCCGCCACCAGGCTGTCCAGCCCGTCCAAATGGAATGACAGCTGGTTCAGCCGGATGGGACCATGCGGATCCAGCGCGATCAGCAGGCGCATCAGCTGCTCGCTGAGTTGCACCTCGTTCCTGTTGCCTATTTCGTTGACAGTGCGGCTGATACGGGTGACGGCTTCGGCGATTTCCTTGTTGCGCAGGGAAACAGTGACCCACTGGGTGATCTTTCCGCTCTGCACCGGCTCGGTGATTTTATCCCAGTCGCTGTACAATACGTGGGCGAGCTCGCGCCGCGTATAGGCCTGGGTATCGGCAAACTCGAAGGGGCGTATGGCTTCCACCGGCTGCGGCGGGGGCAGCACGTTGTAGCGCTTGCCCTCCAGCCACGGTTTCACATAATGGTAATCCCAGCGGTCTTCGGGATTCTGGGAAAAGATTCCACGAAAGAAATCATAGAATATTTCCGGTACCTCCGCGTTGCGCATCAGTGCCCAGTAGACACCCTCGCGCAGGATCAGGCGTGTCAGGATATCCGGATTCAGGTTGGCAAAATGCTGTGCTCCCTGGATGATCCGCAGTACCAGCACCGCCAGTGCGTAAAAGTCATGCGATATGGAGCCTTCGCCTTTCCCGGTCGCCAGAGCCTGCATCCTTTCCGCCGGCTCATAGTAAAAAATCTGGGAATAGCCGGAAGGCTCCGCTACGCAGGGGCCCACCATTGCTGTGTCGTTAAAGTAGATATTGTCGAGATTGATCAGCCCGTGGCTGATATCCAGTTCTTCGAATTGATGAATAGCGGAAGCAATCGGGGCAATGATGCGTTCGATCAGGAACTGCTGGTTGAGGTGGGCATGCTGCTGTGCCAGCAGCGCCGCGAGCTTTTTACCGTGCGGCCGCTCGAAGAAGATGACGAAGCGCTGTCCCGCCGGCCGCGACAGCTCCACCGCACCTGCCGCGACCAATGAAACGATGTGCTTGTGATGGACACCCTTTAACGCCTGGATGGCCCGGTGCCGCTGCGTGGTGCCGGGCTGGCAGACCTGTGCGAACAATCTTCGGGTAGGTTCGGTCAGGTCGGAGGCGGCATAGGCCTTGGCGGTCTGGCTGTCGAACTCGGGCAGCGGAGTTGCCAGGTCGATACGGTAGCGCTTGTTCAATGTATCGATGGCGCCCGCATCCGCCGATGGGGTATAGACGCGGAGATACTCGGTCAGTTTTGTGGTAGCCTGTGCGTCGTATTTCAGTTCGGCGCTCGTCCGTTCCCCGGCGTCGGCGATGGGCTCGAGGGCGTCTTCGGAGGCGGGCGTCTGTTCCATTCCAAAATCCGCAATTAAAAGATATAATTCAGCTTATTCTCCAGACGTTAAAGAATCGTGAAAAGAGCGTTGGAAATGTAAGGAATCCCTGGTGCGGCGCTGGTCCGCATTGTGTATGAAAAACGGACGTTACTACAGTTCAAACCACAACCGTTGGTTTAAACAGGTAAGAAAATCTAAACGGTTTCCACCGGCATGGAACTACGCGGCATTCCCCGCCCTTCATCTAACCTGTCGCAGACGGCGAAGGAGAAAGCATCCGCCATGCCATTGCCGCCGGACGACCTCAACCATACGGTGACGCCGGAACAGCAGGCGTGGATCGACGCTTACGACAATGCCTCGCCGCAACGGAAGATCATCATGCAGCAATGGTTCCGCGATCAGGGCTTTGACCCCGATTTCCATGACGACGGCACCATGCATCTCTACAAGCACGCGCATAATATGGGGATGGGGCGGTGACTATCCCCTCTCCCGTGTACGGGAGAGGGGAATTTATCAATCCACGAACGGGTCTGTGACCAGAATGGTGTCCTCGCGCTTCGGGCTGGTGGAAAGAAGCGTCACCTGGCACTCAATCAGTTCTTCAATACGGCGAATATACTTAATGGCCTGCGCCGGCAGGTCGGCCCAGCTGCGCTTGCCGTGCGTGCTCTCCGACCATCCCGGCATTTCCTCATAGACCGGCTCGATCTCGGACTGGATCTTCATGGAGGCGGGCAGGTAATCGTACAGCGTGCCCTTGTGCTTATAGCCGATGCAGATTTTGATGGTGTCGAAGCCGTCCAGCACGTCGAGCTTGGTCAGCGCGATGCCGGTGATGCCGGAAATCTTGACTGCCTGGCGCACCAGCACGGCGTCGAACCAGCCGCAGCGGCGGGCTCGCCCGGTCACCGTGCCGAACTCATGTCCGACCTTGCCGATGCGCGCCCCGATCTCGTCATTGAGCTCGGTGGGGAAGGGGCCGGAACCGACGCGTGTTGTATACGCCTTGGTAATGCCCAGCACGTAGCCGATGCCGTTCATGCCCATGCCGGCGCCGGTGGTCGCCATGCCCGCGATGGTGTTGGACGAGGTGACGTACGGGTAGGTGCCGTGGTCGACATCGAGCAGCGCACCCTGCGCGCCTTCGAACAGGATGCGCTTTCCGGCCCGACGCAGCGTGTCGAGCAATTGCCAAACCGGGGTGGCGAAGGGCAGGATTTTCGGCGCCAGCTTCAGCAGCGGATCGAGGATTTCCTGCACCGTCATCGGCGGCGCGCCGGCGGCCTTGAGCAAGGCGTTGTTATAGACCAGCAGGTTCTCGAGCTTGTCGCGCAGTATGTCTTCATCGGCAAGATCGCAGACGCGGACGGCGCGGCGGGCTACTTTATCTTCATAAGCAGGGCCGATGCCGCGACCGGTAGTGCCGATCTTGCCCTTGCCGCGGATCGTTTCAGCCATCAGGTCGACTTTCTGGTGCACCGGCAGGATGAGCGGCGCGTTTTCTGCAATGCGCAGATTATCCGGCGTCACCTTGACGCCGAGTTTCCCTACCGCCTCGATTTCGGACAGCAGCGCGTTCGGATCGACCACCACGCCGTTGCCGATGATGGAGAGCTTGCCCTCGCGCACAATGCCGGATGGCAGCAGCGATAGCTTGTAGGTCACCCCGTCGATGACCAGCGTGTGCCCGGCATTATGCCCACCCTGGAAGCGCACCACGACATGCGCGCGCTCGGAGAGCCAGTCAACGACTTTGCCTTTTCCTTCATCGCCCCACTGGGAGCCTACGACGACGACGTTGGTCATTTCAGTGCCTTTACATTTCCATCTTTATAAATAAACCCGCAATCCAGTCGCCTGGCTTCCTCTGCGTCATTGCCGTATTCGGAAAGCGCATGCACGGTGATGTAGCCCTCGGCGCGCAGGCCTCCGACTTTGGCCTCGCTGATGCCGTCGGCGATGAAGACGCGCCGGCCGCGCTTCGGCTCAGGCAGCACGTCGCGCAGCGTTTCGACATAAAGCGTGAAGCCGGTGGCTTCCATATCCATGCCGGGGGTGGGGGCATCGATGCGGTAGCGCCCGCCGCGGCCAACCTCGCGTGCTATGCCGGGAACGAACATCGAGAAGCTGATGCCGGAATGGTAGGCCAGGCCGCGGTTTTCCGTGGCATCAATGGTCAGCGTCCATTCAGGGCTTCCCGATTTCTTCAGGATGGCGACGACCTCCTGCAAGTCGCGCAGTTGTTTTTTCGCGCTGTCGGGCAGCTCCAGTCGGTCGATGGCAGTCATCGCCACGTCAGCCGGGCCGGCGGATTGTAATAGCCCCACTAACGTATCGCGGTAGCTGAAAGACATCGCTTTAACGGCGGAAATATCCTTGTGCGCTATTGCCGCCAATAATTGCTGCAGCCGGTCATTGTCGAACTTCTCCGACGCGAGCAGGCTGCTAGTGATTCCCGGCAGGTTGAGATCGATGGTGAGCCTGGTCACCCCGGCACGCTTCAGCGCCTCGGCGGCGACCAATATCACCTCGGCATCGGCTTCCGGCGAACTGGCGCCGATCAGCTCGATGCCGGCCTGGCGCAGCTGCCGGTCGCCCCAGAGCTGCTTGTCGTATTGCTGCTCGCCCTGCATGCGCAGGATGAGGCCGTTATAGCAAAGCCGCAGCGGGCGCGGCGCATGGCTCAAGCGGCTGGCGGCAATGCGGGCGATCTGCAGCGTGATGTCGGCGCGGATGCCCATGACTTTGTGCGCTGCCGGGTCCATAACGCGGAAAATCTGCGAGGAAAGCGCCTGTCCGCGCCCGGCCAGCAGGTTGTCGCTATATTCCAGGAGTGGCGGCGAGACCTGCTCGTAGCCGAAGGCTTCGAATACCGACAGCAGCGCCGATGACAGCTCCGAAATCTGCCGCGCCTGGGGGGGCAGCAGATCATAACAACCGGTGGGGAGAAGGGATTTGGACATGGTTCCTGTCTCTCCCTCTCCCGTTTACGGGAGAGGGTCGGGATGAGGGCGCTTCCTTTGCGGAATAAAGTGCCCTCACCCTAACCCTCTCCCACTTTGTGGGAGAGGGGATTTATTTATTGAAAATACCGCTAACCGGTTTAAAAGATAGGACGCTATTGTCAACGAAACTCTAATCCCTCCCGCCTCCGTATCCCTATGAATCCCGAATGGATTGGCCTGGTGGCCGGTTTTTTTACCACCTCGGCCTTCGTGCCGCAAACCCTCAAAGTACTGCGCGAATGCCATACCAAAAGCATCTCGCTCGGGATGTATTGCATGGTAACCATCGGAACTATCTTGTGGTTTACCTATGGTTTCCTGATCGGAAGCCCGTCGATGATGATCGCCAACGCCATTGCTTTCCTGCTGGCGGTTACGATTCTGGTGATGAAAATCCGCTGCGGCTAAAGGCCTGCGGCCATTCACTACTAGGCCTTGCTGCAAATGTGGGTTTCCTGCGCGCCGCTGCTCACGTACTCTAAACGTACGCTCCGCTGCGGTGCTCGTAAAACCGCATTTTCGCTGGCGGCCTAGCGTGGATGGCCACAAGCCTTATGGTAGTTCTATTGCCTTTTCCGGGCGGATTCTGCCTTGAGATAACGCCAGCGGCGCACGCTGAAGAGGATGGAGAGCAGGTAAACGGCACTCAGTACGATAATCAGAAGCCAAGGCTCAATGATAAAAAATACCAGCAGCATGCTGCAGGCAATCATGAAGGGGGGGATCCATTCATGTTTGATATGGATATTTTTTCCGGCAAAAGTAGGGATACGACTGGCCATCAGCGTGCCGATCACCACGACATAGAACAGGCTGACGGCATGCGGCAGCACGTAATCGCGTCCGAATTGCAGGCCGATAATGAGTGGCAGCAGGCAGAGCAGGCCGCCGGCGGGAGAAGGAACGCCTACGAAAAACTGTTTTTCCCACGGTTCCTTGCTGTCATCGAACAGGGCTGTGTTGAAGCGCGCCAGACGCAATGCCGTGCAAACGGCAAAAAACAGCACCACCGCCCAGCCGATGCCGCGTATCTCATGCAGCTGCCACATATACATCACCATGGCCGGTGCCACGCCGAAGCAGAGGAAATCCGACAAGGAATCCAGTTGGGCGCCGAAGGTGCTGGTGGCGCCGAGCATGCGGGCAACGCGCCCATCCATGCCGTCGATCAAAGCCGCCGCCAGCACGAATCCCACGGCGAATTCCCAGCGTTCCAGCATGGCAAAGCGGATGGCAGACAGGCCACAGCACAGGCCGGCGATGGTAATCATGTTGGGAAACAGCCGCGACAAGGGCTGTTCACCGCGTAGCAAACGTCGGCGCAGACGATCGGTTCGGCGGCGGTTATACATGGTGTCCGGAGCGCTGGTCATGACCTATGGGTAAGGGGACTTTTATCAATTTTCCATTATTACCCATGGCTTATCTTTCCTGTTAATGCTTCGTGCCCACTCGCTGCGGTTCGTCGCTGGCTTTCATATCGGCGATGACGGTTTCGCCACCCACCGAGCGTTGTCCCTCGATAACCAGCGGCGTCGCGTCAGGTGGCAGGTACACATCGACACGGCTTCCGAAGCGGATCAGGCCGAAACGTTCGCCCGTCTTGACCGACTGGCCTTCCTTGAGGTCGCACAGGATGCGCCGCGCCACCAGTCCGGCGATCTGAATGACGCCAAGCGTTAATCCGTCAGGGGTAGTGATCTTAATATATTGGCGCTCATTCTCATCGCTGGCCTTGTCGAGCGACGCGTTGAAGAATTTACCAGGCATGTACAGCAGCTTGCTGATGCTGCCCTCGATAGGGATGCGGTTTACGTGCACATCGAACACATTGAGGAAGATGCTAATGCGCGTTCGCTCGCCCAAGCCGATATCGAGGTCAGCCGGTGGCGTGCATTTGACGATTTTCTGCACCACGCCGTCTGCCGGGCTGACAATCAGCCCCTCCCGGATGGGAGTGACGCGGTCGGGATTGCGGAAAAAGAAGGCGCACCAGGCGGTGGCGATGAGCCCAATGACGCCCAGCGGCACCCAGATCAGATTCAGAAGGAAGGCCACCACGGCGAAAATCGCGATGAACATCCAGCCGGCGGGATGGATGGGGACCATGACGCTCTTGATGGTTTCCAGCAAATGATTGTCCTGAGGGGTCATAAGTGCCTCTTATTGGTTGAGGAAGTGGTTATACAGGAAGTTTTGCCGGGGGGGAAGGGTGTTATTTATTCGCCCTGCCCCAGCGAATAGCCGGGTTGGGCATCGAAACTGTAGAGGTTTTCGATGCGGGTGAAGTCCAGTCCCTTCCATTGCGCCTTGTCAAGCAGGGCAGCGATGGCGGCGTGGGTGGCGGTCTTGCCCGCCCCGGCACGGAAGCGGCAGCGGTACTGGTCAGTCAGGTGCATGCCGCTGGTGTCGGCGTCCGGCCAGGTCTTCAAACCCTTGTTCGACAGGTTCTCCAGCGTCAGCCCGTCGCTTTCCAGTTCCTTCGCCTTCTGCGCCAGCTCCTCCACGGGGCCGATCCAGTAAACGAACATGTCGACGCCGACCAGCTCTTTCTTTACCGGCGGGATAATCACAGGCGCTTTGCCAGCTTTTGCCTTGTCGGTTTTTTTATAGGAGATGGCAGGAAGGGTGGCGGGCTTTCTGCCGAGGTGATGCACGACGATATCGGCAAACTCTTTCGTGCCGACCTGTTCCTTACTGACGCCCCGGCGGTAAATATCGCCGGTATGGAAGCCTTCCTCAATGGTGGTCAGCCAGGCATTATGCACGCGCGCGGCGGTCTCCGGCTGGCCGATATGCACCAGCATCATCACGCTGGCAAGAATGATGCCCGACGGATTGGCGATGTTTTTCCCTGCTATATCCGGCGCCGAGCCGTGGATGGCTTCGAACATGGCGAAGTCGTCGCCGATGTTGGAGGAGCCGGCGAGCCCGACCGAGCCCGACACTTCGGCGGCGATGTCGGAGATAATGTCGCCGTAGAGATTCTCCGTGACGATGACATCGAAAATTTCCGGCTTCGCCGCGATGCGCGCCGAGCCGATATCGATGATGTAATGGTCTTTTTCGATTTTCGGATATTCCTTGCCGATTTCGTCGAACAAGCGGTGGAACAGCCCGTCGCACAGCTTCATGATGTTGTCTTTCGACATGCAGGTGACCTTACGGCGGTTATTGGCCACGGCATATTCGAAAGCGTAGCGGATGATGCGTTCGGAGCCGGAATGGGTAATCAGCTTGATCGCCTGCACGCAATCCTCACTCTGGCGGTATTCGATGCCGGCGTAGAGGTCTTCTTCGTTCTCGCGCACAATGACCATATCCATTTTCGGATGGTGCGTGGCGACGAACGGGTGGTAGCTTTGGGTGGGGCGGACGTTGGCATAGAGGCCGAGCGTCTTGCGCAGGGTGACGTTCAGGCTTTTGTAGCCCTTGCCCTGCGGGGTGGTGATGGGGGATTTCAGCAGCACCTTGGTGCGGCGCAGCGACTCCCAGGCGGAAGGCAGCAGGCCGGACGTGGCGCCCATATTATAAATACGCTCGCCGACCTCGATGGTCTCAACGGCGATATCCGCCCCCGCCTCGCGCAGCACATGCAGCGCCGCCTCCATGATCTCCGGGCCGATGCCGTCGCCATAGGCGACCGTGATGGGGGTGGTCATAAGCAGAATTCCCTGCGCAAGGATTATAGCCGGTCAACGCTACGCTAAAACTATTAGCTTTTAGTTAAGTGATGGAAAAAAGGCTTACCTTTCCATAGGTTTATTTTTATTTTCCTGATCTTCCCCGGCCTGCTCAAGCGGTGTCTTTGAACGCTGTTCAATGATCCGTCTGATATTGGGATCGGCGGAAACGCCGTCGGCCAGATCCGCTTTCCATTGTTGAAGAGAAGGGGAATCCTGATTGAAATCGGGCATATAACACTCCTTTAGCTGCTGTGAATAATATGTTTAATTTTTTCGACGGCTAGCGGCAATCTCGCAGCTTCCGGGCCGCCGCCCTGCGCCATTTCGGGACGGCCGCCACCGCCCTTGCCACCGAGCTCGGCGACGGCCGCCTGCACCAGCGTCACGGCGCTGAGCTTATCGGTAAGGGGTTTGGCGACGCCGACCACGACGGAAGCCTTGCCCTCGACGTTCGTGCCGACCACTACCAGCTCCGCCTGCTTCAGGAAACCGTCCGCCACCGGGCGCAGTTCCTTCGGATCGAGTCCATCGAACAGCTTGCCGATGAAGCTGACGCTGCCGATTTTCTCCGGCTTTACCTCGCCCGAGGCGGAAAGCGCCAGTTGTTTCTTTGCCTCGGCCAGCGCCTTGCCGAGTTTCTTGTTGTCTTCCTGCAGCGCCGAAACAGCCTCCAGCTGGCGGGCGGCCTCTTTCTCATAGATGGCGTTCATCTCCTTCAGGGAAGCGCTTTTGAGCACATCTTCCGCCAACGGCGCATAAAGCTTGCGGGCTTCCACCGTGACCTTCTGCTCCAGCTTGCGCTGCGCCGCCGCCAGCTCGGCGACCAGCCGCGCATTCTCCTGCTGGAGCAGATAAATCTGCTCGTTCTGCTTCTGCAACTCGCCGATGATGTAACCGCGTACGGCCTCGCCGGTCACGGCTTCAAGGCGACGAATGCCTGCTGCCACCGAGCCTTCCGCCGTTATCTTGAACAGGCCGATATCGCCGGTGTTGCGCACATGCGTGCCGCCGCAGAGTTCGACAGAATAGGTTTTGCCCTCCGTTTCACCCATCGACAACACGCGCACGCGGTCGCCGTATTTTTCGCCGAATAATGCCATGGCGCCGGCCTTGATCGCATCATCAGGCGCCATTTCCTGACAACCAACCGGCGTCCCACGTGCAATCACCTCGTTGACCTTGCGCTCGACGATGGCGATTTCTTCTTTAGTCACCGCTTTGGGGTGGCTGATGTCGAAGCGCAGCCGGTCGGGTGCCACCAGCGAGCCTTTCTGGGTGACATGCTCGCCGAGCGTCTCGCGCAGCGCCTTGTGCAGCAGGTGCGTTGCCGAATGGTTGGCGCGGATGCGGTTGCGGCGCTTGGCATCGATGGCGGCATGCAGCCGATCGCTAACTGCGAGCGGGGCAGAGAGCTTCGCCTTGTGCACAATGAATTCCTCGACCGGTTTCTGCGTGTCGAGAATATCGGCAACCGGAGGATGGCCTGCCTGCAGGGAAACAAACATTCCAGTATCGCCGATCTGGCCCCCCGACTCGCCGTAAAAAGGTGTCTGATCGAGGATAATATAAACCTCATCTCCTGCCGCAGCGGTTTGTAGCAGCTCACCGTTTTTCAGCAGTGCCAGTACCGTACCATCGGATTCATCTTTATCATAACCGAGGAATGTAGTAGGGCCGAGCTTTTCCTTGAGGTCGAACCAGATTCTGCCGGTGGCCTTCTCGCCCGATCCCGTCCATGCGGCGCGCGCCATCTCGCGCTGGCCTTCCATGGCGCGTTCGAAGCCTTCCGTATCAACCCCGATGCCGCGCGCACGCAGTATGTCCTGCGTCAGGTCGAGCGGAAAGCCGTAGGTGTCGTAGAGCTTGAAGGCGGCTTCGCCGGGGAGATTTTGGCCTTTAGAGAGCTTACCCGCTTCCTCCTCCAACAGCTTCAGGCCGCGCGCGAGGGTTTCCTTGAAGCGCTCCTCTTCCTGCCGCAGGTTGCTGGTGATGGTGGCTTCGGCGCGTTTCAGCTCCGGATAGGCATCGCCCATTTCTTTAACGAGGGAGGGAACAAGGCGGTACATCAGTGGCTCATGGCAGCCTAACTGGTGCGCATAGCGCATGGCGCGGCGCATGATGCGGCGCAGTACGTAGCCGCGTCCTTCATTGGAGGGCATGACGCCGTCGGCGATCAGGAAGCAACTGGAGCGCAGGTGGTCGGCGATGACTTTGTAAGCGGCGCTTTCGCCACCGGCAGTGCCGCCGATCTTGAGCGACTGCTGCTTAATGTCCGCAATCAGATGTTTGAACAGGTCAATATCATAATTATCGTGCACGCCCTGCAGCACGGCAGCGATGCGCTCGAGCCCCATGCCGGTGTCGATCGAGGGCTTGGGCAGGTCGATGCGCATTCCTACCGTTTCGTCGCCGACAGGCGGTAGCTGCTCAAACTGCATGAAGACGAGATTCCAAATTTCGACGAATCGGTCGCCGTCGGCATCGGGGCTGCCGGGCGGGCCGCCCTGGATATGCTCGCCGTGGTCATAGAAAATCTCGGAGCAGGGGCCGCACGGGCCGGTATCGCCCATCGCCCAGAAATTGTCGTTGGTACTGATGCGGACGATTTTATGGTCGGGAAAGCCGCTGATTTTTTTCCACAGGTCCCACGCCACATTGTCGTCATGATACACTGTGACGGTCAGCTTGTCCGGTGAAATAGCGAAATCCTTGGTCAACAGGTCCCAGGCATATTTGATGGCCTCTTCCTTGAAGTAATCGCCGAAGGAGAAATTGCCGAGCATTTCGAAGAAGGTGTGATGGCGCGCGGTATAGCCGACATTGTCGAGGTCGTTGTGCTTGCCGCCGGCGCGTACGCATTTCTGCGAGGTGGCGGCTCGCCTGTAAGGCAGCGTTTCGGCGCCGGTAAAGACATTCTTGAACTGATTCATGCCCGCGTTGGCGAACATCAGCGTCGGGTCGTTATGCGGCACCAGCGGGCCGGAGGGACGAACCTCATGCTCGTTCCGGCGGAAAAACTCTAAAAATCCGTGTCTTATATCATTAACGCTGGCCATAGGGCGCTCACCATAGCAAAACCGTTAGGCTGTGCAAGAGCGCACTATTCGAGATCAAGGCGGAAATTACGCCACCGCTTCTTCTTCCGGCATTTCGGTTTCTTCTGATTTCAGCGCCTGGGTGACGATACCGGCCGATTCGCGGATTTTCTTTTCGATCTCGGCGGCGACTTTGGGGTTGTCCTTCAGGAACTGCTTGGCGTTCTCGCGGCCCTGGCCGATGCGCTGGTCGCCGTAGGTGAACCAGGAGCCGGATTTTTCCACGATGCCGGACTTGACGCCGAGGTCGATCAGTTCGCCGGTCTTGGAGATGCCTTCGCCATACATGATGTCGAACTCGACGGTGCGGAAGGGCGGAGCAACCTTGTTCTTGACGATCTTGACGCGCGTCTGGTTGCCGACCACCTCGTCCTTTTCCTTGATGGCGCCGATGCGGCGAATGTCCATGCGCACCGAGGAATAGAATTTCAGCGCGTTGCCGCCGGTAGTGGTCTCGGGGTTGCCGAACATGACGCCGATCTTCATGCGGATCTGGTTGATGAAGATGATGGTGCAGTTGGTGCGCGAGATCGAGCCGGTGAGTTTCCGGAGTGCCTGCGACATCAGCCGCGCCTGCAGGCCCATATGCGAATCGCCCATCTCGCCGTCGAGCTCGGCCTTGGGCACCAGCGCCGCCACCGAATCCACGACAATGATGTCGATGGCGCCGGAACGTACCAGCGTATCGGTGATCTCCAGCGCCTGCTCGCCGGTATCGGGCTGAGAGATGAGAAGGTCCTTCACATTGACGCCGAGCTTGCCGGCATAGACCGGGTCGAGCGCATGTTCGGCATCAATGAAGGCGCAGGTGCCGCCTTTCTTCTGCGCCTCGGCGACGATGTGCAGGGTGAGGGTGGTCTTGCCCGAGCTTTCGGGGCCGTAGATCTCGATGATGCGCCCGCGCGGTATGCCGCCGACGCCGAGCGCAAGGTCGAGGCCCAGTGAGCCGGTGGAAGTAGCTTCAACCGCTTCCAGCTTGTTGTCGCCGAGCTTCATGATCGAGCCCTTGCCGAAATTTTTTTCGATCTGCGACAGCGCGGTCTCGAGTGCTTTGTTCTTGTCCATAAATCCCCCCGGTATTGTCATTCCCGCGAAGGCGGGAATCCACGCTTTTTCAACTTACGAGTTGGCTTGGTATGGATCCCCGCCTGCGCGGGGATGACGGTTAATATCGGTTATAATTTACATGCTTTGTGGTCGCGTGCAATGACAATTATCGCCTTCACCAGCAGGTACAGCATCAGGCCGTTAAGCAGGTGCCACAGGAAATGCGTGCCGGTGGCGAGGGCAGGGCAGACGGCGTAATCGATGGAGCGGAAGGTCAGCGACACGACGAACAGCAGCCCGGCTTTCAGTATGTAGGAGCCGCTGGGGTGGCGCTGTTTCACCAGCCAGCTGCCGATCAGCAGCAGCGCTGCCAGCGAGGGGAAATAATCCACCGAGCCGTTGAAACGCCACGGGTCGGGGATGTATTTGCTCTGCGAGGCGATGACGGTGAAGAGGATCAGGCACCAGAAGGCTTTCATCGGCCTCAGGCCCACCGCCACGCGCATTGCCACCCACAGGTAGTAGAAGGTGAAGATGCTGATGGGGATGATATCAGCGAACATGGTCAGCTGATTGGCGAAGGTGTGGAATAGCGTGCTGCCTAGACCGATCAGCGCCACGAGAAAGGTCAGCAGTCCGGCTTCGAATGAGCGGTCGGGGTTGGCGCGCCAGCTTTGGTAAAGCAGCCACGCCGCGATGAAGAAGGAGATATTGGAGACTGCGTTCATCGGCTCGTTGAAGAGGCCAATGGCGGTGCGCTCGCAATAATTGAAGATTGGCTCGCCCAAGTTTTTTTGTCCTTCTCTATGACTGTCCCCTCTCCCGCTTGCGGGAGAGGGTTAGGGTGAGGGCACTTTGATTTCCGTGTTGCTTGCCCTCACCCGGTTTCCTAAGGTTTGCAAGCAAGCCAAGGAAACCGGCCTCTCCCGTACACGGGAGAGGCGAAACTACTACCCCGTCACCTCTTTAATTTTTCCAGCCAGCTGCTTCAGCGTGAAGGGTTTGGCAAGGAAGTTGAAGCTGCGCTCCGTACCGTAGTTGTTCACGAATACGTCCTCGGCATAACCGGAGATGAAGATGACTTTGACGTTGGGGTAGAGCGGGGTGATCTTGTCGATCATGGTCGGGCCGTTCATGCCGGGCATGATGACATCGGTGACGATGACTTCGACTTCTTTGCCATGTTTTGCCATCAGCTCAATGGCGGTGTCACCGCAATCAGCCTCGATGACAGTGTAACCTTTATTACGCAGAGCACGCGCTGCGAAAATACGCACGGGCGTTTCGTCTTCCACCAGCAGGATGGTGCCCTTGCCGGTCAGATCGACGGCGGCGGCTTTGTCGGCGCTTTCGCTCTCGGCAGCGGAAGCCTTCGCTTCTTCAGGCGCTATTGCGGGGAAGAAAATACTGAAACTGGTGCCCTCGTTCTCCCGGCTCGAGACATAGATATAGCCGCCGGTCTGCTTGATGATGCCGTACACGGTAGACAGACCCAGACCGGTGCCGCTGCCGACCGCCTTGGTGGAGAAGAACGGCTCGAAGATTTTCTGCAGAATGGCCTTGGGAATGCCGGTACCGGTGTCGATGACCTCCACCAGTACATAATCGCCGTTGGGGATGGTGGTGTCCTCCTCGGCCGGGGCGATCAGATCGCGTGACAGCGGATGGTCGCGGTCGATGGTGGTACGACTGGTACGGATGGTGAGCTGGCCGCCCGACGGCATGGCGTCACGCGCATTGACGGCCAGGTTGATCAGCACCTGCTCCAGCTGGCCCTGATCGGCACGTACATGGCCGATATCGCGGCCATGTACCATCTTTAGCTCGATATTCTCGCCGATCAGGCGGCGCACCAGGTTTGAAAGTTCGGCCAGCACGTCGGTGAGGTCAAGCACCTTGGGTTGCAGCGTCTGGCGTCGGGAAAAGGCCAGCAGCTGGCGTACCAGATTGGCAGCACGGTTGGCGTTCTGCTTGATCTGCATGATGTCGGCGAAGGATTGGTCGCCTGCCGGGTGGCGCATCAGCAGCAGGTCGCAAAAGCCGATCATGGCAGTCAGCAGGTTATTGAAGTCATGCGCCACCCCGCCTGCCAGTTGGCCGACCGCCTGCATCTTCTGCGAGTGGGCAAAGCGCATCTCGAGGTTCTTCTGTTCGGTAATATCAATCAGGTGCAGGATCAGGCCATCTTCCAGCCGGCTGATATAGGCCGACAGGATAAGTTCGAAGCCTGGCGCAAAGGTAAAGTCGAATGACTGCGGTTCGGTCGGGATTTCTCCTTTGGAGGCGCTGGTAAGGATAGCTTCGGCATCGGTCTGTCTGGCGCTACTGACGAGCGACAGGAACGGCATGGGCAGGCGCTGTCGCAGCAGGTCACGCGTCAGCCGGTGAAACGCCTGATTGCCACGGGTCAAATTACCCTTTTCATCCAGGCGAATAATGGGGATAGGGGAATGTTCAATAAAATCGGACAAGGGGATATCGCTCGCCGGAACCGCAATCATCCGACTGTTTTCAGTGGCGTAAGCCGGAGCCTCGCCGCTACGCTTCTCGATGAAATCGTGGGCGCGAAGCAGAATGAAACCGCTGGGACGCTTGATCGGCTCAATGCTCATGACGATTTTCTCTGTCTGCCCGTCACCGGTGCGGATATCCAACGTGACCTGCTCCGGTACGCCACGGGCGAAGGAGGCATACAGCGCATCGCGGTCTTTGTTGCTGACTTCGGCATATTCCAGAAAAATTGCGAAGTTGCGTCTGGGCTGGCGGAGGAACTCCCGGAACAACTCCTGAAAAGAGCGGTCGAGGTAGACCATTGTGCCGTCCGGCCGGATGATGAGACAGAACTTGCTGTTCATATTCATCGCTGCGCTGAAAAGCGCATTCTGGAATTCGGTAGCGAGTACCAGATCCCGGTTCTGCTGCGTCTGCACCAGCACATACCAGCCGACGGCGGCAATAAGGATGCAGAGGATACTGATCAGTGCCAGTTTATCCGTTACCGATACGATGATGCTCAAGGAGATGATCAGAGCGGTAAGCAACAGCGCGGTGACCTGCAGCACGGATGGGGTGCGGCTGCGCGTGATAAAATCTTTCACGCCGCTGGCCGCGCTGTCAATATCGGTAAAACGGAAAACCATGCTTTCACCGCATACGTTGGCAATGCCTGAATGTAAAAACCCTGAGGGGAAATACAATCAGTTTTTTACAGGCGACGGCCCTTGAGCTTGTAGACGTAAGAAATAACCTGCGCCACCGCTTCGTAGTGTGCCGCCGGAATCTCTTCATCCAGCTCGGTGGAACTGAACAGCGCGCGCGCCAGCAGCGGATTCTCGACGATAGGAACATCGTTCTCCTCCGCGATCTCGCGGATCTTGAGGGCAATCAGATCCTGCCCTTTGGCAACGACCTTGGGAGCTTTCATCTTGGGTGGGGTATATTGCAGCGCCACCGCGAAATGCGTCGGATTGGTGATGACTACGTCTGCTTCCGGCACCGCCGCCATCATGCGTTTGCGCGCGCGTTCCTGACGCAGGCGGCGCAGCCGTGCCTTGATCATCGGGTCGCCTTCGGACTGCTTGTATTCATCCCGAATCTCCTGGCGGCTCATGCGCATCGACTTGAAATACTGGTGGCGCTGGAACAGCAGATCGAGCAGCGCGATGAAGAACATGGCGATGGCCACCCCCATCGTCATGCGCACGGCCAGACTGCCGAGAAAGGCCAGCACCGCTTCCATGGAACTGTTGGGCAATTGACGGATGTGCTGCAACTCGGGATAGACGGCAATGAAGGCGACGAAGCCGACGATGGTGATCTTGAGCAGCCCTTTGACGAACTCCATGATGGCGCGCAGCGAGAAGAGGCGTTTCACGCCGGCAATGGGGGAAATGCGGTTAAGTTGGGGTTTGATTGGCTCGACGGAGAACAGGAAGCCATGCTGCAGTAGGTTGGCGGCGATGGCGGCGATCACGGCGGCGGCCAGCGGCGCGGCGACGACGAAGACACTGCCCAGCATCGTCTGGCGCATCAGCAGCCCGAGCCCGCCGTGGTCGGCTGGCATGGTGCCCGCCTCGGCAATGAACGATGTCAGCAGCGCGCGCGAATGCTGGAGGATGGAGGGAGCGAACCAGCTTACGGTCAGCGCCAGCACCGTCAGCATCATGAAGCTGGTGACTTCGCGCGACATCGGCACGTTGCCCTTTTCAAAGGCTTCCTCGAGCCGCTTGGGCGTCGCTTCCTCGGTTTTTTGTTCCTTGTCCTGTTCGTCTTCAGCCATAGCTGCTCAAGGGTATAGGAATCCGCTGAGATTCGCCCGCAGGTAATCCAGGTACCACAGCATGATGGCGCTGAACGTCACCAGCAGGATGCAGAAGCTGATATAGATGTTGGGCGGCAGCATGATGAAGAAAACCTGGATGTTGGGCATCAGCCGGGCGATGATGCCGGAGCCGAGATAGAGGATGATGCCGACCACGATGCTCGGCGCGGCGAGCTTCATCGCCATGAGGAAGGCGTCGCTCAGCATGCGCGCGGCGTGGTCGGCGAAATCGGCGGCCATGGGGAACGCTCCCGGTATGAAGAGCGTATAGCTGTCGGCCAGCCCCTGCAGCATGAGGTGATGCAGGTCGGTGGCGAAGATCAGCACCACGGCCGTGACCGTCATAAAGTTGCCGATCGAGGTGTCCTGTCCCTGAAAGTTGGTGAAGCTCGGAATGAGCGCTGAGGCCAGGCTCGACTGGTAGGAGATGATGGTGCCCGCCATGTGCATGGCGGCGATCAGGAAACGGGCCAGCGCCCCCATGAACAGCCCGACCAGGATTTCGGAGAGGATCAGCGTCACCAGCCCGACCACCGTCACCGGCACCGGCGGCAGGTTGTTCACCACCGGCACCAGCACCAGCGAGAACAGCAGCGCCAGGAACAGCCGCGTGCGCGGCGTGACATAGGCTTCCCCGAAGCCCGGCAGCAGCATCAGCGCCGAGCCGAGCCGCGAAAAAATAAGCAGGAAGGCGAAGAGCTCGGAAATGAGAAACTGGTCAAGCACTCCTTACTCCAGATGCACAATCTTATCCTGGAGCTTGTGCGCGTAATCGCTCAGCCGGTCGAGCATGAAAGGCAAGGTGAAGGCCAGCACCAGCAGCATTGCCAGCACCTTGGGCACGAAGGTGAGGGTGGCTTCCTGCACCTGCGTCAGCGCCTGCAGCAGCGCGATGGCAAGGCCTACAATCAGCGCCACCCCCATCAGCGGCGCGGCGATGATGAGGAGCACGTAAATGCCCTCGCGGCAGATTTCGATGACTTCGGCGGCTTCCATAACGCTCCCCGCACTTGTTGCGGGGTCTGGTCAAACTCCCGCACGATGTGCCTTCCATATTACGGGATAATGTTTCGAAGTCCAGATGTCTTGGAAAGTACCGGACCCCGCAATACATGCGGGGGTTTAAATCGGCATCTTGATGATGTCCTGGTAGGCATTGATGGCGCGGTCGCGGATCGAGACGACGGTATTCAGCGACAACTCGGCGTTGGCCACCGCCGTTACGAGATCGGCGAGATCGACCTTGCCGGTGGTCAGGTCCTGCATCTGCAGAGCTTCGCTCTTCTGTTCCGTCTGCGCCACCTCGTTCAGCGCGTCGCGGATCAGCTGCGCGAAGGATTCCTGATTCTCCTCCTGCGCCGGCGCCGGGGCAGCGCCCTGCATCATCTTCAGCTGGTTCTGGTAGGCTTTGGCGGCGCTTAAGGCATCAATCGGCATGGCTTACTCTCACTGTCTCAGCAACTGTATGGTCTGCGTCAGCATCGCCTTCGACGATTCGACGACGTTGATATTGGCTTCGTACCCGCGGCGCGCCTCGCGCATGTCGGCCATCTCGACGATCGGGTTGACGTTGGGATAAAGGACGTAGCCCTGCGGATCGGCCGCCGGGTGCGACGGGTCATATTTTTTGTTGAAGTCGGAAGCGTCAAAGGTGCGCTTGGTGACCTTGACCGTCTCGACGCCCAGCTCCTTGTCCAGCACGTTTTGAAAAATCACCATCTTGCGGCGATACGGCTCGCCGCCGGGAGTAGAGCTGGTGGATTTCGCATTGGCGACATTCTCCGCGATAACGCGCAGCCGCTCGCCCTGGGCGCGCATGCCGGCGGCGGATATCTGCAGCGTATCGGACAGGCCTGCCATTTATCCTATCCTCCCGTCGGGCGGCCGATGGCCAGTTTGAACATGCTGATCGTCTTGCTGTAGAGATTGAGCACTTTCTGGTATTCCGCCTGGTTCATCGCCACCTTCGACATCTCTTCCTCGATCACGACATTGTTGCCGTTGGGATTCAGCTCGTCAGTGGTTTTGCGTTCGATGACCTTGGCCGCACCGGTGCCGCCGCCGGTGCCAGTCATATGGCCGGAATGGGGGGCCGCCATGCGCAGTTTTTGCGACATGATCTTGCCGAAATCCGGCTCGGCGAGGTCCTGGGCGCGGTAGCCAGGGGTATCAGCATTGGCGATGTTGCGAGCCAGCACGCTCTGGCGCTCGGACATATAGTTGAGCTTGGACTTCATGACAGCGAAAAGCGGAATATTTGAATAGTCCATGGGTTGCCTGAGTCCGCCGCAATTTTTAATTAAATAGGCAATTATTGCCTATCTTATTCAAATAGAATATCGTATTTCGCGAATCATGACTATATAAATTTGCATTTGCTCATGAATTGCGCCACTGGTAATGCTCTTTGCATCTTCTGTGCCAGGTAGGGGAAGGGGCCGAAACCTGAATGTTGTACCTTACACGCAAAATCGGCGAATCTATTATTATTAACAATAATATAGAGCTGACTGTGGTCGAAGTGCGGGGCAAATCGGTCAAGCTCGGCTTCCTGTTTCCGAAAGAAGCAACCATCCTGCGCAAGGAACTCCACCAGAAGATCATGGAGCAGAATATCGTGGCGGCTACCGGCGGGGCAGCTGATCTCGCGGAAGTCAGTTTCGCCATCGATGTCAACCAACCTCCCAAGGATGATGCCGATGGCAACCGATGACGAGAAATCTCCTGTCGACAAGGACAAGTTGGCGGTTGCGCTAACTTACGACCGCGAGGAAGACCAGGCACCGCGCGTCGCCGCCAAGGGTAAGGGTTATATCGCTGAGGCGATCATCGATCTGGCTAAAAAGCATGGGGTTGAGATACGCGAGGACCGCGATCTGGCGCTGTTGCTGTCCAAAATCGAGATCGATACGCCGATCCCGGTGGAGGCTTACGCAGCGGTGGCGGAGATACTGGCTTATATTTATAAAGCCAATGCGGAAGCGAGGAGGACGCGTGAAGGCTGAACAGCTTTTTGACGAGATTGGGCAGTTCGTGAAGGAAAGCCATGCGCTGCTCGAATCGGGCGCGATCATGGAGTTGACCGGACTGGACGAGCGCGTGCGCACGCTGTGCGACCAGGTGTTGCAGCTGACGCAGGAGGAGCGCCTGATGTATGCCGACCGTCTGCAAGAACTGCTCGAGAAGCTCAACGGACTCGGCCAGGCACTCGTCTCCGAGCGCGACAAGCTGGGCGAGGAGGCCTCGCAGCTGACCCAGCATAAGAAGGCGCATGTGGCCTACCGCACCGCCGACGCCAGGGATAATTACGGCGATAAAGACGAGGATTGATGGATACCGTAGATCCCATCCGCTTCGTACTGGCGTTCCTCCTCGTCCTCGGGCTGATCGGCGTGATGGCGCTGGTGCTGAAGCATTATGTGAAAGGCCGGGCTGGTTTCGGTGCGAGGGAAGGGGGCGGGCGGCTGGAAGTGCTGGAGACGCGCTATCTCGATCCGCGCCGCCGGCTGGTGCTGGTGCGCCGCGACGGGGTCGAGCACCTGCTGCTGCTGGCCGATGGGCGAGAGCTGGTTATTGAGTCAGGTGTAAACAATGAAAAATAATCCCGTCATCGCGAGGAGCGCAAGCGACGTGGCGATCCAGCCTATAAAAACTACTGCGCCGCAGACACGGCGCTACTGGATTGCTTCGCTTGCGCTCGCAATGACGGTAGTATCATTCCTCTTCTTTGCCCATCCCGCCCTCGCGCAATCCATGACCATCGACCTGGGGGAATCCCCGGGCGGCAGCGCTGCCGGGCGGTTGCTGCAGCTGGTGATTCTGCTCACGGTTATTACGCTGGCGCCTTCCATCCTGATCATGATGACGTCGTTCATGCGCATCATCATCGTGCTGTCCTTCCTGCGCAGCGCGCTCGGCCTGCAGCAGACGCCGCCCAACCAGGTGCTGATCTCGCTGGCGCTATTTTTGACCGCCTTCATCATGGCGCCCGCTTTCGAGAAGGCCTATGACGAGGGCGTGCGGCCGCTGCTGGAGGAATCCATCACCACCGACGAGGCGCTCGAGCGCATCGGCGCGCCGTTCCATACTTTCATGCTGGAGCATGTGCGTCCCAAGGATTTGGCGCTGTTCGTCAACATGTCGCCGGGGCTTACCATTGAAAAACCCGAGGACACGCCGTACCGTGTGCTGATTCCCGGCTTCATGATCAGCGAGCTGAAGCGCGCCTTTGAGATCGGCTTCCTGCTGTTCGTGCCGTTCGTCATCATCGACATGCTGGTGGCATCGGTCCTGATGGCGATGGGCATGATGATGCTGCCGCCGGTGATGATTTCGCTGCCGTTCAAGCTTATCTTCTTCGTCATGATCGACGGCTGGTATATGCTGTGCGGCAGTTTGATTAAGAGTTTCGGGACGGTTTAGACATGGATTTTTTACTTTCGGCCCTGACAGTATTGTTCGTGGCGCTGCTGCTGGCGGCGGCGGTGACGTTCGGCTTCGTGCTGCTGGTGTGGTTCCTGGCGGTGGCATTCGTTATTGCGGCCGGGGTGCTGATCCGGGAATGGTGGCGGCGCTGGCGGTTCGTCCGCAATGCCGAGCAGCGGCCGCCCAAGGTCATCGATGCGGAATATAAGGATATTACCCACAGGGAGGATCTATGAAATATTACATGGCATTAGCGGCATTGCTCGCACTGGCCGCCTGCGAGCCGTCCGGCAAAAGGGATTACGACGCCTCGGCGCGCTGCCAGGCGCTCGGCCATAAGCCCGGCACCCAGGCCTATGATGTCTGTGTCAGCGAGGAGATCGCCGCCCGCATGCTGGAAGAGCAGCGCCGCGAATACGAGCAGCGCAAGCAGATGGAAGAGGACTGGAAGCTGCGGCGGCACCAGTTTTGATTCTCAGGCTGTTGGCCTGGCTGTAAAACAATCATCGTTCACCGCTTCATTCCACGCATAGCTGTCGATGCCGGTGACGCGCGCGGCGGGCGGGCCTTCCTTGCAGGCTTCGATCATCGCGTCGATATGCTCGCCGGAGAAAACGGCTTCCACCGTGCCGTCGCTGCGGTTGCGTACCCAGCCTTTGAGCTTTAGTTCGCCGGCCTTGGCGACGGTCCACGCCCGGTAGCCTACACCCTGCACGCGCCCGCTGATGACGACGCGGATGGCGGTCATAGCTCCTTCTCCTCGTTTATCATTCCCTCTCCCACTTGTGGGAGAGGGTTAAGGTGAGGGCACTTGAGTCAAGGTACGCAAGGAAGCGCCCTTACCCCCCCCCGCCCTCTCCCGTAAACGGGAGAGGGGGAAGTTTTACGCATACAATTTTTTCAGCGCTACCGGCAGCAGGGCGGGCAGGTCTTCGGCGATGAGGCCCGGGCCGAAGGCGCTGGCGGCTTCGCCCTGCAGCCAGACACCGGCGCAGGCCGCCTCGAAAGCAGGCATGCCCTGGGCGAGCAGGCCGGTGATGATACCGGCCAGCACGTCGCCGGTGCCGGCGGTCGCCAGCCAGACCGGGGCGTTGGCGTTGATGGCGACGCGGCCATCCGGCGCGGCGATCACTGTATCATTGCCTTTAAACACGATGACGGCGTTGCTTTCCTTCGCCGCCTCGACGGCGCGCTGCGGCTTGAAACCCTGATGCTTGAACAGCCGCTCGAATTCGCCTTCATGCGGCGTCAGCACCACCGGCCCTTCAATCGCAGAAAACAATGATCTCGTATCCTTGGCAAAGGTGGTTAGCGCATCGGCATCGAGGACGCAGGGTTTTCTGTGCGAGAGTATCTCCAGCGTGCGCCCACGCGTCGCTTCGCTCACCCCATGGCCGGGGCCGATCAACACCGCCGTTATATGTTTATCTTCCAGCAGTGTGTGCAATTGCGAGCCGGTATAGGACTTGGTCATGACGGCGGTCAGCGTCATGGCATAGACCGGCAGCGCGTCGGGCGAACAGGCGACGCTGACCAGCCCGGACCCGGCGCGCAGCGCACCGAGGGCGGCCAGCCGCGCCGCGCCGGTGGTGGCCATATCGCCGCCCATGATCAGCGCATGGCCGCGCGTATATTTATGCGCGTCGGGGGCGGGGAAGGGGAAGCTTTTCTGCCACAGCGACGGGCCATTGAGCAGGTAAGAGGGTTTGATCCCGACGCCGGGGATGCCGATGTCATAGATATGCAACTCGCCGCTCATCGCCTTGCCGGGCAGCAGCAGGTGCCCAACCTTGGGGCGCACGAAAGTGACGGTGTGCGCGGCGCGAATGGCGAGCCCCATAATAGAGCCGTTATCAGCATTGACGCCGCTCGGTATATCGATCGCCACGACCGGCAGGCGGCTGGCATTGATAGCGGTGATGGCTTCTTTCTCAACACCTTCTACATTACGGGAAAGACCGGTGCCGAAGATGGCGTCGACGATCAGGCGGCGGTCTTCCAGCAGATCGACGGTGAAGGTACGCGTGGTGCCGCCGGCGGCATTCCAGCGTTCCTTGATGGCGCGCGCGTCGCCTTTGATGTCGAGGACGCTGCCGGTGACGGCCAGCGTGACATCCCAGCCGCGCTCTTTCAGCATGTAGGCCACCGCGAAGCCGTCGCCGCCGTTATTGCCGGTGCCGCAGACAATAAGCACGGGGCAAGGCGCATATTTCTGGCAGATGACGTCAAGCACGGCGCGGCCAGCGTTTTCCATCAGCTTCTCGCCGGCAGTGCCGGCGGCAATGGCGGCGCGGTCAGCGCTGCGGGATTCTTCGGCGGTGAGCAGGGCGGCAGTAGGCAGCATGGCTATATCAACGTTGTTGCAGCTTGATAAGCAGAGGCTCGGCGGCTTTCTCGATCAGATCCAGCACATGGTCGAAATCGCGCGCCTCGCCGTAATACGGGTCGGGTACTTCTTTTACACCATTCAGCCCTGAGTATTCAAGAAAAAGACCGGTCTCCGTTCTTTGTCCCGGTGGCTGCATGCGCTCCAGATGGCGCAGATGCTCCTGATCGAGGGCGAGAATCAGGTCGAAATGTTTAAAGTCATTCGCGGTAACGGTGCGTGCTCGCAGATCGCTGATGTCAATGCCGCGCTGCCTTGCCGCATGAATGGCGCGCGCATCCGGCGGTTCGCCGACGTGATAGCCGTGCGTGCCGGCGGAATCGACATGGATTTTTTCCGTCAGCCCCGCTGCTGCCACGCGGTGCCGCAGCACGCCCTCGGCGGTGGGCGAGCGGCAGATGTTGCCGGTACAAACGAATAGCACTTTGCGCATGGATATGTCATAAGCGATGGTGAAGGAATTGACAATAATATCAAGGAGCAGAGCGTGAGGTTGTGGACGATTATATTCATGATGCTGCTGACGGGGTGGGGGGCGCGTGCCGATACCGTTTTCATGCTCAATGTGTCCTATGATCCGACACGTGAATTCTATGACGAATTCAACCGGCTGTTTACCGCGTACTGGAAAGAGAAAACCGGGCAGGAGATAAGCGTGCAGCAGTCGCATGGCGGATCGGGCAAACAGGCGCGCTCGGTCATCGACGGGCTGCCGGCCGACGTGGTGACGTTGGCGCTGGCCTATGACATTCATGTCATTGCCGAAAAGTCCGGGCGCATCCCGCGCGACTGGCAGGAAAAATTGCCGCACAACAGTTCGCCCTATACCTCCACCATCGTGTTCCTGGTGCGCAAAGGAAACCCTAAGGGCATTCAGGACTGGAACGATCTGGTGCGGGAAGGGATGCAGGTCATTACCCCTAACCCGAAGACCTCGGGCGGTGCGCGGTGGAATTATCTCGCGGCGTGGGCCTATGCCGAACGCACGTTCGGTGGCGATGAAACCAAGATCAAAGCCTTCATGCGGAAGCTGCTGAAGAATGTTCCGGTGCTGGATACCGGCGCGCGCGGCTCGACGACCACGTTCGTGCATCGCGGGATCGGCGATGTGCTGATCACCTGGGAGAACGAAGCCTTCCTGGCCGAGGAGGAAAGCGTGCAGGATCAGTTCTTCATCGTGCGTCCGTCGCTCTCCATTCTCGCCGAGCCACCGGTCGCCGTCGTTGAGAAGAATGCACAACGCAAAGGAACGCTCGACGTGGCGAAGGCGTATCTGGAATTTTTATATACACCACAGGCGCAGGCGCTGGCGGCGAAACATTATTACCGGCCGACCGATTCTAATGTCGCGGCGCAATTCGCCTCGCGTTTTCCTGCCATGAGCATGATCACCATCGCCGATATGGGTGGATGGAAGGAGGCACAAAAAAAACATTTTGACGACGGCGGAACTTTCGATCAAATATACGGACAATAAGCAGCGCTAAGTTAGCACAGGGAGAAAGAGGCCGCCGGAGTTTCCGTCGGCCTTTTTTATTCGCCCCTTTCTTCCTTGCCGTCAGGTAGGCACTCCTTATAATGCAGTGCATGAAACAGGATATATTTCATTACAAAACCATCGTGTCGCCGGTCGGGCCGCTGCGCCTGGTTGCCTCGAGCAGGGGGCTGTGCGCCGTACTGTTCAATAGCGGGCGGGGCAGCCGCATCCATTACGAAGGCCCGCTGGAGCGGGATGACCAGCATCCGGTGCTGATGGAAGCGGAAAAACAGATGAACGAATATTTTACGCGCCGGCGCGTGCAGTTCGATCTGCCACTGGACATGCGAGGTACGCTGTTTCAGATTAAGGCATGGCGGGAATTGCAGAAAATTCCCTATGGCCAGACGATTTCTTATGGGGAGCAAGCCAAGCGGATCGGCGATATCCGAAAAGCCCGGGCGGTCGGCATGGCCAATGGCCGCAATCCTCTATCCATCGTGGTACCCTGCCACCGGGTGATCGGTGCCTCAGGGGACCTGACTGGTTTTGGCGGTGGCCTGAAAACTAAGCGCTTCCTTCTCGATTTGGAACGCCAAGCAGTTGCTGCAGCTTAAGAAGGTAGATTTAAGGGGACTTGGAACGCCGGAACTATGTCAGGTCTTTAAAGGAACTGCCATATTCAATATTAATCTAATGGATTAGATCCATTGAATAATGGACTGAAATACTTCCAAAATATTTTGTCACCATTTGCGGATTGGCTGCAGACTGCAGCGAGAAATATTTAGTTATATATAGAATACAAATTATTATTTTATTTTCCTAAAGTAAAAATTTCTATCTGTTATCGCCCTATCATTTGGTAAATTTATTATATTACAATAGGATATATTTATATATTAAAGTTTATCATTAAAAAGCATTTCCCTTCGTAAAAATAGAAACAATTTGAGATGTATTAGCATAAAATTAAATCATTCCTCCTAAGATGAGCTAACTCGAAAGCTTACTAACCTGTTCCAGGAGATATAAAATGAAAAAGGCTAATGCATCGCAAGCAGCACAGCAAACCGCACCGGAGGCCAAGCAAGCTGACCAAGCTTCTGGTCTTCCACTGTTTTTTACTAAGCCGGCGGTGATTAACCCAACCCGTCATGGTAAAGCCGGCCTGATACCCAATCAGCCATTGAACTTTGCCCGGACGACGAATTCTATCCCATTGAATGTCACTGAATTTATTGAAGCAGCGAAATTCTATCCGATTGTTTATACGACGGGCGAACAGATAATCCCTTTGGCGATTACCGGACTGGAAAAGCAGAATTATTTCATTACCAAGGACGGCAACTGGCAGTCCAGCGTGTATGTCCCGGCCTATGTTCGCAAGTATCCCTTTGTCTTCCTTGAAGATAAAGAAAAAAACCAGCTGACGTTATGTATCGACGAAGATGCACCGCAATTTGCCATGGACCTGGATAAAAAAGAAGGCATTCGGCTGTTTGATGGAGAGAAGCCCACGGAATTTACTAATAATGCGCTTAAATTCTGCGGCGCTTACCAAGAGGAATTCCGGCTTACCCAGAATTTCACTAACTTACTGAAAGAACTTGATCTGCTTTCTCCCAATCAGACCAACGCGGAACTGCGCGCCAGTGGCCGTAAAATCAGCCTCGGGGGATTCCAGCTGGTGGATCAGGAAAAGTTTGGCAAGCTGCCAGATGCCAAGATACTCGAACTCCATAAGCAAGGCTGGCTGCCCTTGTTCCATTATGGCTTTATGTCGCAGTCTAACTGGCGCCGGTTGCTGGATTTTGCGGCTGTTTCTGAATCCGCGCAGTAACCTGGAGTAGAAGAACAGGTGTTGTGCCAGCAGAGAGATACGGTAAAAAAATAGCGGCGTGCCAGTGGCTTATTAATGGCCTATTGGCCGCCGTCTTTTTATCCTGTCTGGTTTTTCTGCTTGGTGGACAGGCGATGGCTCAGGCCATTCCGAATGCGGCTGACGCTGGCCGGCTGCAGGAGGAAATGAATGATCAGGCTTTGTCACACCCGCCCCAGACTGTTTCCCAAGAAACCACTGTAGAAAAAGAGGAAATCCGCGCTCAGGCACCGCCCGGCGCCGATAAGATTTTCTTCGTACTTCGCCAGATCGTCATTTCCGGTAGTACCGCTTATCACCATACTGCGTTCGATAAGTATTATAAGGATAAGCTAAATAAAAACATTAGCTTCGCGGAAATCTATCATATCGCCGCCGAGATCACCCAACATTATGCACGCGACGGTTATGCATTATCGCATGCGATGGTGCCGCCGCAAACCATTGAAAATGGTATAGTAAACCTTACCGTCATTGAGGGCTATGTCAGTGAAGTGCATACTGAGGATGATTACCATGAATCCTCAGTAACTCAAGGAATTATCAAGGGTATCCTAAGTATGCGCCCTTTGAGTGCGACGAAGCTGGAACATGAGATGCTCATGCTTAATGACTTAACCGGACGTAATGTGCGCGCCGTTCTGCAGGCGGTAGAGAAGCCGGATCCGGCTCCGGGAGAAGTCGCCATTCAATTGATTTTTGATGAAAAACCAGCCAGTGCGGTAGCATATGCCAATAACTACGGCACCCGCTACACCGGCCCTCTCCAGCTGGGCGCCCATACCGGGCTGCACGGCGTTTTCCACCCCTATGATCAGGTCAATTTGTCCCTGCTATCCACTGCTAATCCGAAAGAAATGCGTTTTGGATCAATCCAATATAAAATGCCGCTGTCAAGCGAAGGGCTCATGTTCGCCCTGTTTTTCAGTGCCAACAAGTCGATCCCGGGTTATAACCTTAAACCCTTTGAATTAAAAAATACTTCCCATAGCGGCAATGCGCAGTTCTCGTACCCTCTGGTCCGATCCCGCGTCGAGTACCTGTTTCTGAGCAGTATGTTCGCCTTCAAAGATATTTACAGCCAGCTTTTGGGTGCAGAGCTGTATGAGGATCGCATCCGTAGTATTCGAATCGGTTCAATTTACAGCGTTTTTGATCGATTGGAGGGCAATACGTTGCTGGATATCGGGTTGGTCCGCGGTATCAACGGCTTAGGAGCGCGGGATACCGGTTCCATTAATCTGTCGCGGGCTAGTGGGCGCAGTGACTTTACCAAGCTCGAGGCTACGGTGACGCGATCACAGATATTGGATGAAATACAGGTTCATACAGGATTATCCGCGCAATACGCATCGGTGCCTTTGCTGTCCTCGGAGCAATTCGGCTTTGGGGGGCAGACTTTTGGTCGTGGCTATGATCCTTCTGAAATTACTGGAGATAGCGGTATTGCGGCTTCTCTGGAGTTCCGCTTCATGGAGCTTTCCCCTGCGCAAAAGTGGGGAATCCTTATGCAACCATTTGTATTTTATGATATTGGGCGCTTGTGGAACCGTACCCCCAATGGCACAAAATCGGTAGGGTCTGCGGCCTCGACTGGATTTGGCGTCCGCTTCACCAGCGGTGAGCATGTCTCAGGTATGCTAACCCTCGCGAAGCCTTTAACCCATGATGTGGCGGCTTTTACCTTCCCGCATCGCCGCGATCCACGGGCCTTTTTCTCCCTCTCCTACCGCTATTAATAAGTCATTGATTTGACGATATTTAATTTATCGATTGTTTTATAAGGATTTTTCCCCCAGCGGCAATCGGGAAACTCATAATAAATTAACTATTTTGGCTCACAATAGTACTTAAAGCTGCTGTAATAGTTAACCGCCGTAACATCCGTAACAAATGCGCAAAGCCACTGGTCAGTCACAGAAGATGCGACTTTACCACTCGGCGTCCTCGCTGGTGTTGGGGCTTTTGTATGGCCTGCTTCCCGGACACGCGCATGCCAACCCGCAGGACGGCGTCATTACCTCCGGCCAGGCGATCATCACCAACTCGGGGAATACGCTCACTGTCCAGCAATCGTCTCAGCGCGCGCTGATCGACTGGCGCACCTTCGACATTTCTCCCGGTGAGCAGACGATCTTCCAGCAGCCCTCCAGCTCGTCGCTCGCTGTCAACCGCGTCAACGCGCTCTCGCCCAGCCAGATCGACGGCGACCTGATCGCCAACGGCAACATCGTCATCATCAACCCCAACGGCGTCATCTTCGGGCAGAACGCGCGCATCGACACCAACAGCATCACCGCTACCACCAGCGACCTTGACGAGCAGACCTTCATCAGCGGCGGCAGCGTCAAGTTCCACACGCCCGGCAGCAGCAACGCGCAGGTGGTCAATAACGGCCAGATCACGGTGAAGGACGCGGGGCTGGTCGGGCTCGTCGCGCCGCATGTCGAGAATAACGGCGTCATCAACGCGCGGCTCGGCAAGGTGGTCCTGGCGTCGGGCGACAAATTTACCCTCGACCTCGCCGGCGACGGCATCACGGAAATTTCGATCAGCCAGGAGACCCTGCACCAGCTGGTGGCGAATAACGGCATCATCCGCGCCGACGGCGGCACCATCCTGATGACCGCCGCCGCCGCGCGCGACGCCATCGACACGCTGGTGGTCAATAACGGCACGCTGGCCGCCGACACCATCGCGCAGCAGGACGGCAAGATCATCCTCACCGCCAGCAGCGAGAACGGCAGGGTGGTCAATAACGGCATCATTACGGCGAAGGGCAACGATGCGGGTGAGCGCGGCGGCACGGTGCAGATCGCCGCCAAGACGGTGGAGCAGAAGGGCACGATCAGCGTCGATGCAAAGGCGCAGGCGGGCAAGGTGGAGATCGCCGCCGCCGAATCCTACACCGAAACCACTGAGGCGGTGATTTCGGCGGTCTCCGAGGAAGCGGCGGGCGGGGAAGTCAACCTGCAGGGCTACAGCGTCGAGCGCGAGGGCGTCATCACGGTGGCCGGTGCGACACAGGGCGGCAGCGTTGAGATCGACTTCACTGAGCAATATACCGACCGCGCCGGGGCTTTCATTGAGGCGAGCGCCACGCAGGGCGAGGGCGGCACGATCCATATCGAGGGCGGCGACGAAGCGACGCTGTACAGCGAGGGGGATTACATCGCCGACGGCTCCACCTTCGGCGGCACCATCAACCTGCTCTCCGGCGAGAACGTGGTGCTGGTGGGGGCGCAACTCTCGGTGACCGGCGGCAGCGGCGGCGGTATCGTGCGGGTGGGCGGCGACTACCAGGGCGGCCCGAACTACCGCCGCTCGCGCTTCACCATGCTCGACCACAATACGCTGGTCTATGCCGACGCGACGGACAATGGCGACGGCGGTACGGTCATCGTGTGGGCGGATCAGGCGACCGGCTTCTACGGCAGTATCTCGGCCCAGGGCGGCGCGAATGGCGGTGACGGCGGCCTCGTCGAAACCTCGGGCAAGATCTATCTCGACGCGCGCGGCAACGTGAATACGCTGGCTGCCCACGGTGCCACCGGCCTGTGGCTGCTCGACCCCACCGACATCACCATCAGCACCGCCGCCGACACCGGCACCATGAGCTGGACCGGCACCCAGTTCGAGGACGTCACCACCACGCCCTCCAACCTCAACGTCACCACCCTCGAGACGCAGCTCGCCACCACCAACGTGCTGGTGACGACCGCCAGTGGCCTGGGCGGCACCGGCAACATCACCGTCCAGAACGCCGTCACCTGGAGCAGCGCCAACAGCCTGACGTTGTTCGCCGATAACAATATCACGGTGAGCGCCAACATTACCTATACCGGCGCCGGAGCCGCTCTCACCCTGCAAGCCGATAACGACATCATCATTAACACCAGCGCCGACATCACCGCTACTGGTGCCGGCGCCCTCGACATCACCCTCAACTCGAACCGCGATGGCATTGGCACCGGCGCCATCGTCATGGGCAGCGGGACCAGCCTTATCAGCAAAGGTGGGGATATCATTCTCGGCGGCGGAGCGGATCCGACCGCCACAGCCGCGCTGGGTGATGGCACGAATGTCAGCGGTGTTAATCTGGATACTGCTACCATCGACGCCGGCGGCGGCAATATTACAATTATTGGACAGGGGAGCGGTGACGGTGGCGATTTTAATTTTGGTGTTGTGTTTTCCTCCTCCACTATCCAGACCAGTGGCACTGGCACCATTGATATTACCGGCACCGGCGGGGGAGGCGGTACTAGTGCCAGTAATTTCGGCGTAGCAGTGGATGGCACCAGTCTTTCTGCAGAGGACGGTAATATAACCATCGATGGCACCGGCGGCGGTAGCGGCCTTGGAGGCAATCACGGCGTTAGTATTAGTGGGGTTAGTATAATTGAAACTACCGGCACAGGAATGATTGATATCACTGGTCAAGCTGGCAACGACGGGGGTGGTGGTGTTAGTCTTGCATTTTTTTCCGCTATCCGGACTACCGGCGGAGGCGCTATTACCATTGATGGGACTGGTGGCAATAGCGGTGCTTCAAATTATGGAGTATATATCGGTGGATTGGTTACCGGCAGCGGAGGATTAATTACCATCACCGGCATCGGCGGTAACAGCAGTGGTAATACCAATACCGGAGTGTTTATCAATAGCGCCAATGCAGATGTTACTAATACCAGCAACGGTAATATTACGGTTACCGGCACCGGCGGCGGCAACACCAACAGCGGCAGCAATTATGGCGTGTATGTTAATGCCGGCGCTATTGTTAGCGCAGTTGACGGCACGGTCACCATCGACGGCACCGGCGGCGGCGCAGGCAACGGCACGGATAATTATGGTGTCTATGTCACCGGTGCTAACAGCACCATCCGCACCACCGGGACGGGCGCGGTCAGCGTCACCGGGCAGGGCGGCAATACGACCGGCAGCGGTGCCAATAATCATGGCGTATATGTTGCCATCGCCAACGGCATCCGCACCACCGGCGGGGGCTCCATCACTATCGACGGCACTGGCGGCGGGAACAGCGGCGCTAATAATTGTGGTATTTATGTCACCGGCTCGATCACCGGCAGCGGCGGGCTGGTCGATATCACCGGCCAGGGCGGCAACAGCAGCGGCTCAAGTAATTACGGTGTTCATGTTGTGGGTGCCAGTGCGGCCATCACCAACACGGGCAGTGGCGGAATTACCGTCACCGGCACCGGCGGCGGCAATACCAATAGCAGTCTAAATCATGGCATCTATTTATTAAATGGCGGCATTATCTCAGCCGTTGACGGCACGGTAACCGTTGACGGCACGGGCGGCGGTGCCGGGGCAGGTATAGTAAACTACGGTATATACATCACCGGTAACAACAGCACCATCCGCACCACGGGCACCGGTGCGGTCAGCGTCACCGGGCAGGGTGGCAATCTGGCCGGTATTTCACAAGGTAATATGGGCATATTCGTTGCCGTCGTCAACGGCATCCAGACCACCGGTGGCGGAACGATCACCGTTGAGGGTACCGGCGGCGGGAGCGGCGATATTAACAACCACGGCGTGTATGTGGTCGGCTCGATCACTGGCAGCGGCGGGCTAGTTACTATTACCGGCACCGGCGGTAATAGCAGCGGCAATACCAATCACGGCGTGTATGTTAATCAAGGCTCTATTACAAATACCGGTAGTGGCGCCATTACGATTACCGGCACCGGCGGTGGTATTACGAACAGCGCCAGCAATTATGGCGTTTATGTCGGCACTGGCGGCATCATCTCAGCAGTCGATGGCACGGTAACCATTGATGGCACTGGCGGTGGTGCGGGCAGCGGTGCGAATAATTTCGGCGTGTATGTAACCGACGCCAACAGCACCATCCGCACCACCGGGACGGGCGCGGTCAGCGTCACCGGGCAGGGCGGCAATACGACCGGCAGCGGTGCCAATAATCATGGCGTATATGTTGCCATCGCCAACGGCATCCGCACCACCGGCGGGGGCTCCATCACTATCGACGGCACTGGCGGCGGGAACAGCGGCGCTAATAATTGTGGTATTTATGTCACCGGCTCGATCACCGGCAGCGGCGGGCTGGTCGATATCACCGGCCAGGGCGGCAACAGCAGCGGCTCAAGTAATTACGGTGTTCATGTTGTGGGTGCCAGTGCGGCCATCACCAACACGGGCAGTGGCGGAATTACCGTCACCGGCACCGGCGGCGGCAATACCAATAGCAGTCTAAATCATGGCATCTATTTATTAAATGGCGGCATTATCTCAGCCGTTGACGGCACGGTAACCGTTGACGGCACGGGCGGCGGTGCCGGGGCAGGTATAGTAAACTACGGTATATACATCACCGGTAACAACAGCACCATCCGCACCACGGGCACCGGTGCGGTCAGCGTCACCGGGCAGGGTGGCAATCTGGCCGGTATTTCACAAGGTAATATGGGCATATTCGTTGCCGTCGTCAACGGCATCCAGACCACCGGTGGCGGAACGATCACCGTTGAGGGTACCGGCGGCGGGAGCGGCGATATTAACAACCACGGCGTGTATGTGGTCGGCTCGATCACTGGCAGCGGCGGGCTAGTTACTATTACCGGCACCGGCGGTAATAGCAGCGGCAATACCAATCACGGCGTGTATGTTAATCAAGGCTCTATTACAAATACCGGTAGTGGCGCCATTACGATTACCGGCACCGGCGGTGGTATTACGAACAGCGCCAGCAATTATGGTGTCTATCTAG
>CAYXYU010000014.1:0-49617 GCA_964469525.1 uncultured Rickettsiales bacterium
GGCGGCGGCATCTTCACCAAGGGCGCCGATGTCGGCGCCGACCTCGTCGGCAAGGTGGAGGCCGGCATTCCCGAGGACGATCCGCGGAACCCGGCGGTCATCGCCGACAACGTGGGCGACAATGTCGGCGACTGCGCCGGCATGGCCGCCGACCTGTTCGAGACCTATGTGGTGACCATCGTTGCCACCATGCTGCTTGCCGCCATCTATTTCACCGGCGAAGTCCGCGACGCCATGATGCTCTACCCGCTGGCCATCGGCGGTGCTTGCATCATCAGCTCGATCATCGGCACCTTTTTCGTGAAGCTCGGCAAGACCCGCAACATCATGCAGGCGCTCTATAAGGGCCTGATCGCCGCCGGCGCTCTTTCTGCGGTAGCGATTTACATTGTTACCAATGCATTGCTTGGTTTTGACAGCTATTACATCGTCGGCGAAATCACCTTTACCGGCACGGATGCGCTGTGGTGCTCGCTGGCCGGGCTCGCCGTCACCGGCGCGCTGGTCTGGGTCACCGAGTATTACACCTCGACGAAATTCCGTCCGGTTCGCAGCGTGGCGCGGGCCTCGACCACCGGCCACGGCACCAATGTGATTCAGGGCTTGGCCGTGTCGATGGAGGCCACGGCGCTGCCGGCGGTCATCATCTGCGCCGGCATCATCTTCTCTTACCTGTTGTGCGGCCTGTTCGGCATCGCCATTGCGGCGACCACCATGCTGGCGCTGGCGGGCATCATCGTGGCGCTCGACGCCTACGGGCCGGTGACCGACAATGCCGGCGGCATCGCCGAAATGTCGGGCCTGCCGAAAGATGTGCGCGAGAGCACTGACGCGCTCGACGCGGTGGGCAACACCACCAAGGCGGTTACCAAGGGCTATGCCATCGGCTCCGCCGCGCTGGCGTCGCTGGTGCTGTTCGCGGCTTACACGGAAGATTTGCGGCACTATTTCCCCGGCGTCAACGTGCAGTTCGTGCTTAGCGACCCATATGTGGTGGTCGGCCTGCTGATGGGTGGGTTGCTGCCGTACCTGTTCGGCGCCATGGGCATGATGGCGGTCGGTCGCGCCGCTGGTTCGGTGGTGATCGAAGTGCGCCGCCAGTTCAAGGAAATCCCCGGCATTATGGCCGGCACCGCCAAGCCGGATTACGGCCGCGCGGTCGACATGCTGACCAAGGCCGCCATCCGCGAGATGATCGTGCCGAGTCTGCTGCCGGTCGCTTCGCCGATCATACTGTATTTCGTGATCAACGCCATCGGCGGCCAGGCGGCGGCATTCGCCGCGGTGGGGGCCATGCTGCTCGGCATCATCGTAACCGGCCTGTTCGTCGCCATTTCGATGACGGCGGGGGGCGGGGCGTGGGACAACGCCAAGAAGTACATCGAGGAAGGCAACCACGGCGGCAAGGGTAGCGAGGCTCATAAGGCCGCCGTTACCGGCGACACGGTGGGCGATCCCTACAAGGACACCGCCGGCCCGGCCGTCAACCCGATGATCAAGATCGCCAACATCGTGGCCATTCTGCTGTTGGCGTTGCTCGCTTAATCCCCGCACTTGTTGCGGGGTCCGGTCCTGTTTGTGCACCAGACCCCGCAATGCGCCCGCAATCAATGCGGGCTTATGCGGGGATAAACACCCGCCCGTAATACGTCGCCTGGCCGAGGGCGATCAGCGTCAGAGTGAGGCGGGGGCGGATGTTGAAGAAGCCGGCGGCGACGGTGAGGAATTTGAACATTGGCGCCCAGGAGAAGAGTAGCAGCCAGATACCGTACCGGGCGAACAGGTGGCGGAAGCGCTCGTAATAATGCGCGTTGATATGAAATTTCCCCTTGTGCTCGAAATACAGTACCAGTCGCCCCACCCACCAATTGAATGCATGTCCAATGACTGCCCCGGTCACAGCCAACGCGTACGCGACACCCATGTTATAGCCGCCGAAGGCCTGCATGGCGTAATAGGTGGTGTCGGAGATGAAGGGGAAGATACTCGCCTGCCCGATGCATTCGAGGAATGCTTGCAGGTAGAGACTCATGTTTTTCGATCGATTACGAACCGCGCCAGCGCGCGGAGATTGTCGGCCTTCCGGTCGAACACGTCGAGATGGGAGATGGCCTGCTGGATAAGGATATTGGCATGTTCGCGCGCACGCTCGATGCCAAGCGTTCCAACTAGCGTGGCCTTGCCCTTGATCTTGTCCTTGCGCACGCCCTTGCCCATCTTGGTGCGGGTGCCTTCCACATCGAGCAGGTCGTCGGTGATCTGGAAGGCGAGTCCCATATCGTGCGCGTAGGCGCGCAGGAGTTTCCGCATCATCATCGGCGCTTTGCCAAGGATAGCGCCTGCCTCGCACGATACGGCGAACAGTTCGCCAGTCTTGAGCCGTTGCAGGCGGATAATCTCCTCGACTGACAGATTCTGATTCTCAGCCTCGAGGTCCATCATCTGCCCGCCGACCATGCCCCAGCAGCCCGCTGCTTGCGCCAGCGCCGAAATCAATTCACAGCGCACACTCGGATCGGCATGCACGCGTGGGCTGGAGAGTATCTGGAAGGCGTAGGTCAGCAGTCCGTCACCGGCCAGGATAGCGGCCGCTTCGCCGAAGGCCTTGTGGCAGGAAGGCTTGCCGCGGCGCAAATCGTCGTTGTCCATTGCAGGAAGATCGTCATGGATCAGCGAGTAGGTATGGATGAATTCAATGGCAGCCGCCGCTTCCAGCGCGGCGTTGAAGGAGACGCCAAACAGGTTGGCCGAGCAGACGGTCAGGAATGGGCGCAGGCGCTTGCCGCCTGAGAGGGCTGAATAACGCATGGCCTCAAGAATGGTTTCCTCGCCCTTGACGTGGTTGGTGCCGATGGCGGCGACCTTGGGGCTTAGGGAAATGACTGTGGTCTTGCTTTCTTCCTCTTCGGGCAGGTGCAGCAGCTCGCCCATGCGCTCGGTGAGCGCGAAAGCGACTTTCTCAATGGCCTCGTTCAGCCCGTCGGGGAGTTTAGTCTGCATCTGCGTCATTCGGCATCGAAAGGCTGGGTGGTGGTAGCGCCGTCCTGGCTCTGTATGATGCGCTCGACCTTCAGCCGCGCATCGGCCAGCTTCTTCTGGCAATAATCCTTAAGTTCGGTCCCGCGCACATAATCGTTAATCGAGGCTTCGAGGTCACCTGCGCCGGACTCCAGCTTGCGCACGATCGCCTCGAGCTCTTTCAGCGCCTGCTCGAAGGTAAGCGTATCGGCGGAAGATTTTGTATTTTCTTGCAATTTGGACATTATCCCGTTTCCCCGTCAGTAAGCCCCGATTCTACGCATTCCCTCCCGCAGGGGCAAGCGGAATCAGGGATTTCCGGGCATTGGCGGAAAGGTTAACAAAAGATTGACATAAGAAAGGTTGTTGCCTATGAGTTTCGTAAACTAAATGAGGATACGTATGAGCGATAAAGAGATTCCCTATCAGGCCAGACTGGCAGCGCAACGAATCGTTACCGGGGAAAATCCGAATTTTGTGTGGCAGCAAACGCAGGATGGTTATCTGTCACTGACAGTGGATGCTACCAAACATTTGGTTGATGATGTAAAAAATGAACATTTGGTGTCTGCGCTTGAAACAGCGGTTAGCATTGGGGCTTTTACTTTGACAGAACAAAAAGCTTCCGGCGCTTTTCTGATTTCTTATCCCAAACCTGAGGATACGAATCACTTCACCATACGGATTACACCACAATACCAGCAATATCTTCAGGAATATTTTAAGACCCGCGGTAGCCGCTCGGTTATTTAAGCGCCTTGACCAGCTCTTCGGTGACTTTCTTGGCGTCGCCGAACAGCATCATGGTGTTGTCTTGGTAGAATAAGCCGTTCTCGATGCCGGCGTAGCCCGCGGCCATGGAGCGTTTTACAAAAATCACCGTTTTGGCTGAGCCGACGTCCAGGATCGGCATACCGTAGATTGGGCTTTGCGGGTCGTTCTTCGCCGCCGGGTTGGTGACGTCGTTGGCGCCGATGACATAGGCGACGTCGGTGGTGGCGAATTCGTTGTTGATCTCCTCCAGCTCGAATACGCTATCATAAGGCACGTTGGCTTCCGCCAGCAGCACGTTCATGTGCCCCGGCATGCGCCCAGCCACCGGGTGGATGGCGTATTTCACGGTGATGCCCTCTGCCTCCAGCGCTTCGGCCAGCTCGCGCACCGCGTGCTGCGCCTGCGCCACCGCCATACCGTAGCCCGGCACGATGATGACTGAGGAAGCATTCTTCATCAGGAAGGCGGCGTCTTCCGCGCTGCCGGACTTGACCGGTCTCTCACTTCCACCAGCACCAGCACTGGCACTGGTACCATCACTTCCGAACCCGCCGAAGATAACATTGATGATCGAGCGGTTCATCGCCTTGCACATGATGTAGGAGAGGATCGCGCCCGAGGCGCCGACCAGCGCGCCGGTGATGATGAGCAGGGGATTGCCGAGCGTGAAGCCGATGCCAGACGCCGCCCAGCCCGAGTAGGAGTTAAGCATCGAGACGACGACCGGCATGTCCGCCCCGCCGATCGGCACGATAAGCAGGAAGCCGATGGCGAAGGCCAGAAGCGTCATCAGGATGAACAGGAATTTCGACTCGCTGATGCAGAAGATGACGAGCAGCACGAGGATTGCTCCCCCGGCAGTGAGGTTCAGCATCTGCTGGCCGGAGAAGCGGATGGGTTTGCCGGACATGATGCCCTGCAGCTTGGCGAAGGCGATGACAGAACCGGAGAAGGTGATGGCGCCGATCACCGCCCCCAGGCTCATCTCGATGAGGCTGCCGGCGGAGAGGCTGCCGCTGGTGCCGATGCCGTACGATTCCGGCGACCACAGCGCCGACAGCGCGATCAGCACCGCCGCTAGGCCGACCAGCGAGTGGAAGGCGGCGACCAGTTGAGGCATGGCCGTCATCTGGATTTTGCGTGCGATGCCGGTGCCGATGATGCCGCCGATAATGATGCCGAACAGGATCAGCGCATAGTTGGAAATCGAGGGCAGGGCGAGAGTGGTGACGATGGCGATCGCCATGCCGGCGATGCCGTAGACGTTGCCGCGCCGCGCCGTTTCTGGCGACGACAATCCTTTCAGCGCCAGGATGAACAGCACCGAGGAAACGAGGTAGAGCAGGTAGGCGGTGTCGCTCATGTTCTGGCGCTGCCTTTGGGATTATAAGTGAAGGATAGCAGCAGCCCAGCCAGCATGCCTTTGATCAGCCCACTGACAAACCACGCCACCGCCAGCGCGCCGGGGATGGGGAGCCACATATAGTAGCCCGCCTGCATGACCCCGATCAGAATGCCGATGCCCAGACCGAAGCACAGGCCGATCTTGCGCGGCGAGATAGGGTGTTTCTCGCCGGGTACGGCGCAGGTCGCCTCGTCGGCGGCGCGCGCCATTTTTTTATAGAGGCAGCAGATGGCCGCTGCGATGGCGGCATGATACAGCCAGCACAGCACCATCATGTCCTGCATCTCGCTCTGCGGCCGCCACAGCGACGCGGTGGTCTCGTACATGCCCATCAGCAGCTGACCGTGCACGAGATAATCGTACAGCATCAGAAAGACGAACAGGACAATGAAGCTGATCAGGCATTGCCTGGTGAAGCAGTTCTTGCAGTTCATGGCTTTTTCTCCTTCTTCTGGAACATCGAGAGCATGCGCTGGGTGACGATGAAGCCGCCGAAGATGTTGATCGAGGCGATGACTACCGCGATGAATCCGGCGAAATGCGAGAAACCGTAGCCCTCGGGGCCGAGCGCAATAATCGCGCCGACGATGATGATGCCGGAAATGGCGTTGGTGACCGCCATCAGTGGCGTATGCAGGGCGGGCGTCACGCGCCATACCACGTAATAACCGACAAAGCAGGCGAGTACGAACACCGTCAGGCCGAACACGAACGGATCGATGCCGCCCGAATGCTGCAGGTGCAGGTTCATGGCGTTGATAGTCTCGGCCAACTCCGCCGACTGCTGCGCCAGCGCCTCGGCCTTGCGGCTGATCAGTTCACCGTCGAACATCGCTACCTCCGTTGTTATCCGGCATGCCGTTCTCGCTCGCCTTGGGCGCAAACAGCGGTGAATCGACATGGAAATTCACGATCTGCCACGGGCCGCTCAGATGGTCCTGCCGCACTTCCAGGGCAACGACTGCCTTGCTGTTGGTGAATTCCGTGTTGCAGACATAATTGGCCGCCGCGTAGCGGATCGAGGGGGTGGTGATGGTGCCCCGGCTTAGGAAATTGCACTCCACATCCTGATTCTGCACGCCCAGCGTGCGCAGGACGTTGAAAATGCCTTCCACGGTGTTGCCGGATTTGCGGACGCTGTCGAGCATCATCGGGTGGGCGCGGCTTTTCAGTGCCTCCGGGTCCCAGTTGCGGATGATAGCTTTCAGCGATTCGACGGCGAATGCGTCAGCTTCCTGCTGCCGCTTCGTTTCAAGGGCGGCCTCGGAGTTGAGATACTGGTACGCCAGCGCTCCGATCGTTCCGATCAGCAGCACCAGCAGTATGATGACTTTCATATTTTCTTTGTTCATAGTGGTTCCCCTTATTTGAAAGCCGGATGCACGGACGCGCCGCCTTTGGTCAGCAGCGTGCCGGTAACGAGTTCATCGTCCCACTGGACGTTGATGGATTTATCCTTGCCGATGATCAGCGTGGAGACGAAGTTATACAGATTGCGCGCGTAAAGCTGGCTGGCGTCGACGGCGCAGCGGCTGGGCAGGTTGGTGAAGCCGATCAGCGTCACGCCGTGCTTGATCATGACCCTGTCCGGCTCCGATAGCGGGCAGTTACCGCCCGCCGCCACCGCCAGGTCGACGATCACCGATCCCGGCTTCATGTCCTTCACCATCTCTTCCCTGATAAGGACGGGGGCTGACTTGCCCGGGATCAACGCCGTGGTGATCACGATATCCTGCTTCTTCAGCGTGTCGTGAATGAGCTGTGCCTGCTTTTTCTTATACTCCTCGCTCATTTCCCGGGCGTAGCCGCCCGCCGCCTCGCCGGACTCCTCGGCCTTGACCTCGATGAACTTGGCGCCCAGGCTTTCCACCTGTTCCTTCACCGCCGGGCGCACGTCAAACGCCGATACCACGGCGCCCAGGCGCTTGGCGGTGGCGATAGCCTGCAGCCCGGCCACACCGGCACCGAGCACCAGCGCCTTGGCAGGAGCCACTGTTCCGGCGGCGGTCATCATCATCGGCACCACTTTGCTCATGGTGGCGACGGCGTCGATGACGGCGCGATAACCGGCGAGATTGGCCTGCGAGGAGAGCACATCCATCGACTGCGCGCGGCTGATGCGCGGCAGCAGCTCGAGCGCGAAGGCGGAAAGCTTCTTCAGATTATAGGCATTGAGCAGATCGCGCTGCGCGTGCGGCTCCAGCATGCCGACAAGCAATGCGCCTTCCGGCAGCAGCATCAGCACGTCTTTTTCCGGGGGGCGGACGGTCAGGATGATATCGGCGTCCTTGCTGGCGTCGCTGGCGGCAGCAATGGAAGCACCCGATGCCTGATAATCACTGTCGGCGAAGGAGGAACCCGCCCCGGCGCCGTTTTCTACCGTCACCTGCGCGCCGAGAGCAATGAATTTTTTCACGGAATCGGGCGTTGCCGCCACCCGCAGCTCGCCTTCCTTCCGTTCGCGCAATACGGCAATTTTCATTGGCCCTCTGCCTGTCGACGGATTGAAAGCTAATTAAATAATCGATTTATCCTAAAGGGGAAAGAAGAAAAAGCGGTGCTTTAGACGTTCATCTCAATGCTGGCGCTGGTGCCGCCGGTTGCCATCGGGGTGAGGGTGCCAAGCGAGGCAAATGACATGTCGATGCCCTGACCTTCACCGACGGGCAGGCCCTCAATTGGCGGTGGGTTGAGTTTGCTGAAGTCAAGGCGGCTGGAAAAAACTTCACCCGCCAGGGTTGCGATTGCTCCGCCGCGTGCTTCCGGAAGGAGTCCCTGATGGAGGATATTATTGTTAACCTGGAGGCCGGCCTTGGTGATGTCGGTATGAGCGAACACGCCGGTATTCAGCGCTGTATCTAACCGGGTGCCGGTAAACTTGGAAACGACCTTCACCATCTGCTCGAAGATTTTATTGACGAGCTCATCGAAATCCTTCGGTGGGGCTTCATTCTGCCCGGCGCCGGCGCCCGTGCCGATGCCTTTGGCAAATAGATCTGCCCCTATTCCCGGGCCGCCACCCTGCTCTAATCCCATAAATCCTCTTTATCCTTCAAGATTATGATACCTCAATAACATTGTAAAAGCATGTGAAACTATTGTGACAACCCCTTTGTACTTGTCATTCCCGCGAAAGCGGGAATCCATTTATTTTATAGATGGATCCTCGGGTCAAGCCCGAGAATGACAGGTTTTCTAAGCTCGTTCCTCGCTAAGAAAACCTAGTCAATTCGGCTTTTTCAGCTGGTCGGGGCTATCGAGTGAAAATACCGGAATTTCAATCAGAAACCGCTCCCCGTCAGATGTCTCCATCTCGTAATGGCCGCGCATGATGCCCGATGGGGTGCGCAGACTCGTGCCGCTGGTATAGCGATAGGAATCGCCCTGCTCAAGTACCGGCTGTTCCCCGACCACGCCTGGCCCGCGCACTTCCTGCACCGCGCCGGTGGCATCGGTGATGTGCCAGTAGCGGTTCAGCAGCTGCACCGTCTGCTCGCCGAAATTCTCCAGTTCGATGGTATAAGCCCAGACGTAATGCCCCGCCTCCGGGTCGGACTGGTCCGGCAGATAGGCCGGCAGGACGGTGACTTTGATCTTGCGCGTGGTCTGGGTGTACATCTTACATCCTCACCAGTAGGGGATCGGCGATCAGCCGCAGCATGAAGGCCGCGCACTCGCGCAGTTGCTCGTGCTCGATGAACTCGTCGGGCTTGTGTGCCTGCTCAATGCTGCCCGGGCCGCAGATAATGGCGGGAACGCCGTAGTCGTTGAACACACCGGCTTCAGTGCCGAAAGAAACTGCACATTCCTCATTGGTATTCGCCCAGCGCATGACAGTCTGGGCGGCGTGCTGTGCCTCGGCGGGCAGCGTAACGCCCGGCATATGAGAAATGGGCCGGGTGGCGATGACGGCATCCGGTGCAGTTTTCCTCATCGTTGCCTCGACCTCGCGACAACGCTGCTCGAACCGCGAGAACAGCGTGTCGCCATCCTCATTCGGCAATGGGCGTATCTCCCACTGGAACCGGCATTCGCGGGGAACGATGTTGCGTGCCGTGCCGCCCTGAATGATACCGGTATGCACGGTGGAGCAGGGCGGATCGAAACGCGCATCCTGCAAGCCGGATGTTGCCAACACGGCCGCCATGGCGGTCAGGTATTGCACCAGCTCACAGGCGACCTGCACGGCGTTTACTCCCATATGCGGCTGGCTGGAATGCCATTCCATGCCGCGCACGCTGGTTTCGAATGACAGCACCCCCTTATGCGCTGTCACCACCTGCATCCGCGTCGGCTCGCCGATGACGGCGAAGGCAGGTTTTGGAATATTTTTTGTGATATGCTCCAGCAGCACCGGCGCGCCGAGACAACCGATCTCCTCGTCATAGGAAAAAGCAAGCCAGATCGGGCGCTGCAGCTGCAGGCGGCTGAACTCCGGCAGCATGGCGAGGCAGATTGCGAGAAATCCTTTCATGTCGGCGGCGCCGCGTCCGTATAGCCTGCCGTCCCGTTCGGTGAGCGTGAACGGGTCGCTGCTCCATTCCTGCCCGTCTACCGGCACCACGTCGGTATGGCCGGATAATATCACGCCATCGGCCACTTCGGGGCCGATGCGGGCCAGCAGATTGCTCTTGCTGCCGTCCGCCGAGGGGATGGCGGTGCAGAAGACGCGGTGGTCCTGCAGGTGCTTTTTGATGAAGTCGATGATCGGAAGATTACTGTTGCGGCTGGTGCTGTCGAAGGTGACGAGCAGCTTGAGCAGCTGCACGGCGCGGCCGGTGATGCCGTCGATCTGACGCTCGTCGTTCATCGCGGCGACTTGAGCAGGCTGAAGAATTCCTGCCGGGTGCGCGGGTCGCTGCGGAACAGGCCGAGCAGACGGCTGGTCTGCATCGCCGAGCCCGGCTTGTGCACGCCGCGCGTCGTCATGCACATATGGGTCGCTTCGATCACCACTGCCACGCCGCGCGCGTCCAGCGCACGGTGCAACGTGTCGGCGATCTGCGCCGTCAGTTTCTCCTGGATCTGTAACCGCTTGGCGTAGGCGTCGACCAGCCGCGCCAGCTTGCTGACGCCAAGCACCTTGCTGCCGGGGATATAAGCGATGTGCGCCCGGCCGGTGAACGGCACCATGTGGTGTTCGCAGTAGGAGTCGAACACGATATCGCGCAGTACGATCATCTCGTCATAGCCTTCGACGTCTCTGAACGTGCGGCTCAAGGTGGTTTCGGGGATGATATCGTAACCGCGGAAGAATTCCTCATAGGATTTCACGACGCGCTTCGGCGTATCGCGCAGGCCTTCGCGCGCCGGGTCGTCACCGGCCCAGCGTATCAGCGTGCGCACCGCCTCCTCGGCCTCGGCGCGAGTTGGCTTTGGATTTTTTTTCGATGCCATGCGGCAGTTCCTTGCGTTCCTTAATAGATGGAAAGGCCTACATTATCTTCTTTCCTATATAAATCCAATCCTCTAATTATCTAGAGTATGCTGAAACATACGATTCCCTATGTCGATTTGCGCGGCAAAACGCCGGTGGACCTGCTGCGCGCCTACCCCGACAAGGCGCATGCGCTGATTACGGCGACACGGCGCACCTTCGGCATCTGGAGCGATGCTGCCAGCTGGGTGGGGCTGCCGCTGGCCGACCGGCACTCGCTGCGCTGGCTGAAACGCACCCGCAATCCATATCTTGGTGAAATTGAATCATTCGCGGATATTCTGCGTGTGCGGGGCGTCTATGCGCTGAATCTGAGCTATGAATGGGGCTGCACCACGGGGGCCTACCGGACCGGGGAGACGGTCGGCATGCTGCGCGTGCTCGACTGGCCATTCCCCCAACTGGGGCGGCAGGTCATGGTGGTACGCCAGAGCGGGAAAGCCGGAGATTATTATAATGTCACCTGGCCTGCCATCTCGGGTGTATTCACCGGGCTGGCGCCGGGCCGGTTTGCTGCCGCGCTTAATCTGGCGCCGATGCGCCGCCACCATATGACCTTGGTGGGCGACTGGCTTATCAATCGACGCCTGATGGAAAACGCCAGCGGCATTCCGCCCGCGCACCTGCTGCGGCAGGTGTTCGAGCAGGCGGAAAGTTATGAGGGCGCCAGAGCTATGTTGATGAAGGTACCGGTGGCACTGCCGTCCATCTTCATACTGACCGGGCCAAAGGCGGGGCAGGGCTGCGTCATCGAGCGGCTGGAGAGCGATGCGGTAGCCACTGATCTGGCGGCGGGCCAGCGCATCACCGCCAGCAACCAGTTCCAGAGTCGGTTTGACACGGAGGGCGAAGGCTGGCGGCCACGCGAAATCGACAGCGAAGGGCGGCTGCGCCAAAGCCTGTCCATTCACGGGCACGAGTTGCTGGGCGATGACTTCCAGTGGTTGCAGGGGCCGATCATCAATCGGCGCACACGGGTAGTGGTAGTGGCTGACGCGGCAACAGGCCGCCTCATGGTGCAGGGATACGAAGGGGTGGTGCAGGTGACCGAGCTGTTCCGCCTGCCGGTCGCACCCGTCAAGCAGGCTACCGACCAGGTGTTCGCTTGAGGCAGGCATGGATCTCGAGGGCATCGACAAAATCAATACGCTGCCGACGCTGAAATACAGCCTGTTCCTCAAGCAACGCTTCCTGCCGATCTTCCTCTCCACCTTCCTCGGCGCCTTCAACGACAACCTGCTGCGTTCGGGCCTGGTGGTGCTGATCGCCTACTCGGCGAGCTACGGCATCGATCTGATCACGCCGCCGGAAATACTGGTGACGCTGTGCTCGGCGCTGCTGGTGGCGCCGATGCTGCTGTTCTCGTCGCTGGCCGGGACGCTGGCCGACAAGTATGAGAAGTCGCGGCTGGTGCGCTACACCAAAATCGCCGAAGTGGCCATCATGGCCGGGGCGTTTTACGGCTTCGCGACGAATAATATCGCGCTCTTGATGCTGCTGCTGTTCGTCAGCGGCACCCACACCACCTTCTACAGCCCGATCAAATTCTCCATCCTGCCCGACCATCTGCAGCCGGGCGAGCTGCTGGCCGGCAACGGCTTCATGGCGGGAGGGAGCTACCTCGCCATCCTGCTCGGGCTGATCGCCGGCGGTCTGCTGGTCGATATGCCCGACAACATCATCGGCTTTACCGCGCTTTGCGTGGCTTTTGTGGGGCTGGTGGCCAGCCTGTTCATTCCCGAGTCGCAAGTGTCGCACCCCGAGCTCGAGATCAACTGGAACCTGTGGCAGGCCTCGAAGGACATCATTGCCTACGCCTTCGCCGACAAGGTGATTCTCGGCTCCATCTTCGGCCTGTCCTGGTTCCTGCTGGTAGGGTCGGTGTTCATGTCGCAGTTCGCCAACTACGCGCAGATGGTGCTAAACGCCAACAATGAGGTGTATATTCTTTTCCTCACCGTGTTCTCCATCGGCATCGCCGCCGGATCGCTGATGTGCGACACGATCCTGAAAGGGCAGATCACGCTGAAGCTGACGCCGTTGGTGGCACTTGGCGTGTCGCTGTTCACCTGCCTGATGGTGGTGGTCACGCCGCAGGAAAATGCGGGCGATCTGCTCAATGTAGGCACATTTCTTGATATCGCACAGCATTGGCTGGTGCTCGGCTGCATGCTGCTGGTGGCGGTGTGCGGCGGCATCTACTTGGTCCCGTTCTATGCGCGGCTGCAGTCGCACACCTCGCCGAAATTCCGCTCCCGCGTCATGGCTGCGAGCAACCTGAGCGATTCGATCTTCATGACCGTGGCGGCGCTGGTATCGGCACTGTTGCTTTCCATTGGCTTTTTTATTACCGATCTGTTCATGCTGCTGGCCGTCCTCAACCTCATCGTCGTGTATTATGCTCGAAAACATACTGCTTAGGATTCCGCTGACATTTCTGCTGAGACTGTTTTTCCGCGTCGAGGTGCGCGGGCTGGAGCATTATCAAGCAGCGGGCAACCGGATGCTCATCATCTCCAACCACCAGTCCTATCTTGATCCGTTGATGCTGGCGGTATTCCTGCCAAGGAAGCCCGCCTTCGCCATCAACGTGTTCCAGGCGGACAAATGGTATTTCCGCTGGTTCGACCGGGTGGTGACGCTGTACAAGCTCGATCCCCTCAAACCACTGTCCATGAAGCGCCTGATCCAGGACCTGCGGCAGGACGCACAGGTGGTGCTTTTCCCTGAAGGCCGCATCACCACTTCCGGTGGCATCATGAAAATCTACGATGGTACCGGCATGATCGTCGAGAAGACCGGCGCCACCGTGCTGCCGGTGCGTTTCGATGGCGCGGAATATTCCAGGCTCTCGCGCCTTGGCGGCAAGCTGCGCCAGCGCTGGTTTCCCAAGGTGCGCATGACGATCCTGCCGCCGGTGCGGTTTAAGGAAGGGGAGGCGGTATCGTCGCAGGCCATCTACGACATCATGACGCGCTCAGCCTTCGAAAGCGCAGACAAGCGCCGCAGCCTGCTCGACGCTATCCTCGGCGCGAAGGAATGGCATGGCGGCGGCCACACGGTAGCCTATGACATCACCCGTAGCGGCATGAGCTACCGCTCGTTGCTCACACGCGGATTTATCCTGGGTAGTAAGCTGAATATTGATGAAAAATTTGTCGGCGTATTGCTGCCGGGGGCGCATGGGGCGGTGGTGACGTTCGTCGCACTGCACATGCTCGGGAAAGTTCCTTGCATGCTTAACTTTTCCGCCGGCGTGGCCAATATTCTTCATGCCTGCCGCATCGCCGAAGTCAAGACGGTGCTGACCTCGCGCGCCTTTATCGAAAAGGGAAAGCTCGAAGAAGTGGCAGCGGCGCTGGAGAAAAACCACCGGGTGATTTACCTCGAGGATCTGCGCAAGGAAATCGGCATTGCCGATAAGCTGCGCGGGCTGGCGCGGGGTTTCGTCCCGCGCCGGGAACTGCGTGATACGCTGGCGCGCGTGCAGCCGGATGACCCGGCGGTGGTTCTCTACACTTCCGGCTCGGAAGGAGTACCCAAAGGCGTGGCGCTGTCGCACGCCAACCTGCTCGCCAACATCCATCAGGCCTGCGCGAAGCTCGATCTGACTTCGTCGGATTTATTTTTCAACGCACTGCCGTTGTTCCATTCCTTCGGGTTGATGGCGGGGATGCTGCTGCCGCTGGTGACCGGCGTGCGCACCTTTCTTTATCCAAGTCCGCTGCATTACCGCGTGATCCCTGACCTGGTCTATGACAGTGATGCCACCGTCATGCTCGGCACCGACACCTTCTATAACGGTTATGCCCGCTATGCCCACGATTATGATTTCTGGAATATCCGCCTTGCGGTTGCCGGTGCCGAAAAACTGAGAGAGAGTACGCGCCGCCTCTATGCCGAACGGTTCGGTATGACGATTTACGAAGGCTATGGGGTGACGGAAACCAGCCCGGTTATCAGTGTCAATACGCCACTGGAGCATAAGCACGGCACGGTCGGTCGTCCTCTGCCGGGCATTGAATGCCGCCTTGAGCCGGTGGAAGGGCTGGAGGAGGGCGGGCGGCTTTTAGTCAAGGGATCGAATGTGATGTTGGGTTACCTGAAAGCCGATCAGCCAGGGATCGTCCAGCCGCAGGAGGAATGGTATGACACGGGCGACATTGTGGCGATTGACGGCGAGGGCTACATAAGGATTCAGGGGCGCGCCAAGCGCTTCGCCAAGATCGGCGGCGAGATGGTGTCGCTGGCGGCGGTGGAGGAGATGGTGCTCAGCCTATCCCCCGATGTGGCGCATGCCGCGCTCTCGGTGCCGGATGAGCGCAAGGGCGAGCAGATCGTGCTGTTCACCGAAGCAAAGGAACTGACTCGCGAGCAGATCGTGCAGCATGCGCGTGAACACGGCATCGCGGAAATCAGCCTGCCCAGGCGCATTATTCCCATGGATGCGCTGCCGCGGCTGGGCAACGGCAAGATCGATTACATGACGCTGAAGGGGAAGGTGTAGTTCCGTCATCACCCGAATCGCGTAGTGGTTCTAGGGTGATCCAGTTCTTTAAACGTAATCTGAATTCCCTGGGATTCGCTCTGCGAATCGGGGCATGACGGTTATTTTGCTGGAACCATCTCCAAATTAAACTTCCTCATCATCTCCTGAGAATCTTCGCCCGTACGGGCAGGGTTCTGGCCCCAGTCGGGCGTGGAATATTCCACGGTGGCAGGCGGAGGTAGTTCACCATAGCCGACCTTGCCTGTCTTCTCCGGCACGCTGTCCTCAAGCTCGATGTCCCACAGCTGCGCGATGGCAGTACAGCGGTTCTGCATGTCCTCCATCCGGCCGACGCCTCGCTCGCTGCGGGCGCGGTTGGTTGGCATGGAGTTCAGTTGATTGAACATGCGTGTCTTGGCTGCTTCATAAATGCCAGTGACGAATTTCTCCGTCTGGCCATATTTTCCTTGCAACGTATCCTCGGCCTTGCGGATATTGTCCTTGTTACTTTCCATGGCCACCGCCAGCTCCTCAGCTGTCAGATCGACCTCCTGTTTCACCGTACTGCAGAAATACCAGTACTGAAACGCGCAGGTGTTGAATGCAAGCTCGTAGGCCGGTTTCTTGATATCGTCCTGCGCCTTCTTCTGGTCAACGGGCGGTGTTACTTGCTCTGCCTGGACTTCCGGCGGCTTGCTTTCCACTTCTTTTTTCTCTGCCTCTTCCCGGGCTGCTTCCTCCGCCACGCGTGCCGCCGCTTCTTCGGCAGCCTTCGCCTGGGCCTCCGCATACTTGCGGGCATTTTCCTCAGCAATGCGATAATTCTCGGCGATGGCGCGGTTATAGTCCTCGTATCTCTTCATGGTCTGAGCCGTCTGTTCCTTGACGAAGTTATCGAGGATCTCAACGATATTCTTATATCCCGCTTTAAAAGCCACGCTGCGCGCCATGTCGCCATTATCGTTCAGCGCATAATAATCAATACCTTTCTCGAGCAGGTATTTGACGGTTTCCTCATTGCCGCGTCGCGCCGCGTAGAAAAGGGCGGTATTATCATTATTATCCCTGTCGTTGATGTCGGCGCCGGCGTCGAGCAGCGCCTTCACTACCGCCAGCCCCTCCGGATCGCGGCGCTGGGCCGCCAGCGCCAGCAGCGGTACGCCATTCTCATCGAATTCATCGGGAGATGCACCCTGCTGCAGAAGGAGTTTTACGTCATCGGCCCGGCCCAGGTTGACGCGGTAAATAATTTCCTCATCGGGGGCATCAATGGCGACCACCGGCGCAGCCAGCAGCAGGGCGGAGCACAGTAGGATTCCGAAACGCCTCATAAAGTAATACAATGACCCCGTTCTTGACATTCGCTGCATAGGCACCATATGGCTTGCATAGGGTGTAATCATAGCATATTCCGGGGAAATATGACGGCAAAAAATACGGAAAAACATTCTTTTTCGGCGGAAATCAGCAAAGTCCTGCAGCTGATGATCCACTCCCTCTACACCAACCGCTCGATTTTCCTGCGTGAGCTCATCTCCAACGCCTCCGACGCCTGCGATAAGCTGCGCTACGAGGCCATTACCCGCCCGGAGTTGACAAAAGATAATAATGATTTTAAGATCAATATCTTAATAGATAAGAAGAGCCGCATCCTGACCCTGAGCGATAACGGCATCGGCATGAGTAGGGAGGAGCTGGTGAACAACCTCGGCACCATCGCCAAGTCCGGCACCCAGGAATTTCTTTCCAAACTCACCGGCGACAGCAGGAAGGACATGCCGCTGATCGGCCAGTTCGGGGTGGGGTTCTATTCCTCCTTCATGGTGGCCGACAAGGTGACGGTGATCTCCACCCGCGCCGGTAGCGATGAAAGCTGGCAATGGGAATCGAAGGGGGACGGCGAGTTTACCATCGGCAAAGCCGATCCTTCGCCGCGGGGCACGCGGATCATGCTGCAGCTGAAGGAAAGCGAGGACGAGTTCCTCGACAAGTTCCGCCTGCGCCACATCATTACCACCTATTCCGATCATATCTCCTTCCCCATTGCCATCACCGACGAGGAGGGCAATAGCGAAGTGGTCAACACTGCCTCGGCGTTGTGGATGCGCCCCAAGAGCGAGATCACCGCGGAGCAGTACAAGGAGTTCTACCACCATGTGGCGCATGCGCCCGACGAGCCGTGGCTCACCCTGCACAACAAGGCCGAGGGCAAGCTCGAATATACCAGCCTGTTGTTCATCCCCTCCGCCAAGCCGTTCGATCTGTTCCATCCCGACCGCAAGCGCCGCGTGAAGCTGTATGTGAAGCGCGTATTCATCACCGAGGAGAATGTGGATCTCATCCCGGCCTATATGCGCTTCCTGCGTGGGGTGGTGGACTCCGAGGACCTGCCGCTCAACATCAGCCGCGAGACGCTGCAGCATAACCCGCTGATTACCAAGATCCGCGATGCGCTGGTCAAGCGCGTGCTCTCGGAATTAAAGAAGAAAGCGGAGGCCGACGAGGCGGGCTATGTTGCCTTCTGGAAGAATTTCGGCCCGGTGCTGAAGGAAGGCTTATGCGAAGCGGTCAGCCCGCGTGAGCAGATACTGGAGGTGAGCCGCTTCCATTCCACAGCAACGGCGGGAGATGGTTTCACCAGCCTTGATGCTTATATCGGCCGCATGAAGGAAGGACAGGAGCATATCTTTTACCTGACCGGCGAGCATGTCGATTCCCTGCGCTCCAGCCCGCAGCTGGAGGGGTTTGCCAAGAAGGGCATCGAGGTGCTGCTGCTGACTGACCATGTGGACGATTTCTGGGTCAACGTGGTGTTCGAGTATAAGGGGAGGAAGTTCAAGTCCGTTACCCGCGCCGATATCGATTTGGACAAGGTTGCGGGAGATACAAAAGAGGAGAAGAAGGAGGAAGAACCAAAGGCGGACGAGGCAAAAATTACCGCGCTCTTAGCCCGCATCCGCGCTATTCTCGGCGACAAAGTCAAGGATGTGCGTACCACCGGGAAGCTCACCTCGAGCGCCGTTTGTCTGGCGGTGGAGGAGGGGGCGATGGATTTCCGCCTCGAGCGTTTTCTCATCGAGCAGAAGCAGCTGGCCGCCGGGGCTGCCAAGATACTGGAGATCAACCCGGAGCATTCCATCATCAGGGCACTGGCCGAAAAGCCGGAGAACAAGATCGAAGACGTCATATGGCTGCTGTTCGACCAGGCGCGCATTCTGGAGGGCGAGGAAATCACCGATCCCGCCGGCTTCACCCGCCGCCTGCAGGCCTTCGTCGAGAAAGGGCTGGCGGCTTAATGGATGCATTATCAGTACCGGTTTTTGTTCTGTGGTTCGGCAGCTTCCTGCTCGTGCTCGTGCGCCTGATTCTGGCGCTGCCTGAATGTCGGCGCCGGAAATCCGTAGCGCCTTTGAAAAAGCCGGGCCTGATCCTGTTGCTATTATTTTTGCTCTATATACCGTTGGGAATATTCTTCGGCTGGGCAGCGTGATTCCGTCATTCCCGCCTGCGCGGGAATGACGTTTTCATTGACCCTTAATTTTTACCCGGTATAGAATCCCTTTATCACCCCCGAGGCGGCATGATCCGAAAAACACTAACCTCCATTACCAATGCCCTGCGCAGGCCGCAGCAACCGGATTCCAGCATCAACCAGCTGCGCGACGAGATCGCCCTGCTGACCTCCTATTCCACCGACACCATCTACCGTCTGCGCTATGACACGATGAAATACGACTATGTCAGCCCGTCGGTCATCCGCCTCCTCGGTTACACGCAGGAGGAGATGCTGAAATCGAACATCCGCTCCATGATCCTGGAGACGCGCATCGTCGGCAACGCGCTGAAGCCCGTGGAATCCTTCGAGAAACTGGAAAGCGCCCGCAAGCGTGGCGATGTCAACAAGTGGCAGGCCGATTACCTCATGCGCACCAAGGACGGTGAGAAAATCTGGGTAGCCGACGTGTCCTATCCCTGGTTTGACGAAAAGGGAGCCATCATCGGATCGATCGGGAGTCTCCGCGATATCACCGACCGGGTCGAGTCCGAACTGCGCGCGCGCGAGGAGATGACGCGCATGGCCAACACCGACATGCTGACCGGGCTGGCCTCGCGGCTCGTCTTTTTCACCCGGCTGGAGGACGAGCTGAAGCGCATCCGCCGCAGCCACAGCGATTTGTCGGTACTGCTGATCGACATGGATTACTTCAAGAACATCAACAACAATTACGGCCACCAGGTCGGCGACAAGGTGCTGCAGGGCGTCTCCCGCATCATCGCCTCCTGCCTGCGCGAGACCGACCTCGGCGCGCGCACCGGCGGCGAAGAGTTCAGCGTCATCCTGCCGGAAACCCCGGCCTCCGGCGCGTTCTGGGTGGCCGAGCGCATCCGCTCGGCGGTGGCCAAGGAAACCTTCGCGCTGGGCGAGGAGAATCACCTGTTCGGCTGCACGGTGTCGATCGGCGTCGCCTCGGCGCGGTTTGACCAGAATCTCGATGCCAACACCCTCTACCGCATCGCCGACCAACGCCTCTACATCGCCAAACACACCGGCCGCAACCAGGTCTCCATGGACGAACTGGCCGAGGAGATGCATTGATTTAGCCGATGGACGGTGCCGAATCGTCTCTTTTTCTTTCCATCGGAGGCGCGGGCATGACTTTCTGGGAGATTGCCTGAGTGCCTTTTTCCATCAGGAATTTCGCGCAAGCCTGCTGACGCTCATCATCTCCCGGATAGGCATACGCGGCGATGCGCGCTGCGTCACCATCGATTGGCTGCCGCCGGTGCCGAATGCATAGCAAGTCGCGAATAGCCTGCTGCGCCCGGAAAGCTTCCTTTGGTGGCGTCCCTGTTTTGGATATGATATCCTTGCTTGTCTCGAATTCAGCGTTCATTCCGCGTGTATCCAGCAGCAGCTTGAAAAAATCTTGTAGCACCGCCTTGGCATTTTCGCCGGTACGCCCCTGCCATTCTCCCTTTACAAAACAGCGGTCCAGCATCGCCTGGTTATGCCCGGCGGGAATCCCATCATGAATTTGCGCCATTCCATTACCTGTTCATTATCCTCTGCCCCAGTGCCTGCGCCATGCGGGATGCCTTATCTGCTTCGACTTTCTCGGGATTCTGCAGATCCATGAAGGTCGTTCTGCTGGGAAAGCCGAGCGCGCTGCGGAATTGATGTGCTTTCATCCGGTTAATCTTTTCCATCTCCGCCAACAGTTCCTTGAACGTCATACCTTTGTCTCTGGCATACGCGAGCAATGCCCATCCCGTTTTTCCTTCCGGGAAGATGATCCGTGGCGTCTTATTGGAGGAAGGCATCAATCACCCCTTGGAGGGAATATTAGAGAGGTCGGCCTTAGTGAACGACTTCAGACCAAGGCCGATTTACGCTTAATCGTATTATCGATACCACGAATAGCTTAATTCCGTTCGCTGCGCACCTTGTGAAACCGAAATTGATGTGACATTTTTGCACATCGTTTCAAGCCTTCGTCAAATGCAATTCTTCTAGTGGACGACTTCAGAACCTGTATAAGAATCGTTATTTTACAAACAAGTACAGAATTTATTATCTTGGAAAACAAGTAACCTTAATTGCCAAACCTGGACTTGGAACATCAGTTAAGTGATTACTATATTCACCATTTGCTTTTATTGTTTCCTCTACTTTCACTACTTGCGGCGTTTCCGTATTCTGTTTACTTACCCAGTTACTATTAATGCTATTTTGTGAATGGCGTAAGCCGAAGCGAGTGATTCGATAGGTTTTTTGATTGCCTTCTCCGTTTGTCGAGACCACAGGAGGTGCTATCCCGAACGTAGACGGATCTGGAGTAATAGAAAGACAATTTCCTGCTGTGGGAAACTCGTGGAACGCTATACCTTCCATCGGCATAATATCGCCCCACGCTATGGCTGCACCAGGATCAGAATATACTTTTGCCAGACTAAGCGCATCCTGCGGCTTGGCGATGCTAAATTTTAACTCCACAAATGCCGAAGGCTTATCGAGTTTTATAACCTGTTCAGAGGGAAAAACGGCATAAATGCGCCCGTGAATTTCGACGGGGCCAATAGTGTCCACTGCTGGATTAATGTGATCATGAGCAACAAAGAACCGGAGATTCTTAGGGAGAAACGGCAAAGCTTTATGCACATTGCCGGAAATATCATTTTGGTCTTTGCCAATTAATTCTGGAGCATAGCGTGATAAAAGCGGAATATGCGAGCCGGAGTATTCATCCGCTCCTGCGGCTGTCAGGAGTTGTACAATATCATTCTTGTCAGCAGTGGCAGCCGTGACTTTGGCCGTTTTTCCCCAATTATTCATCAGGGAAAAATCAGCTTTTGCGGCCAATAAGGCTTTGACATTTTCCGTTCTGCCATTCTGCGCTGCCAGCATTAATGGCGTATCGCCGTTATTCTCATCCTGGGCATTCACTGCTGCGCCATGAGATATGAGCAGCGCGATTCCAGATGGATCACCATTCTCTGCCGCCCAATGCAGCAAGGTAGTGCTCTTGGAATAGCGATCCATTACACTGGCATTGACCGCGAGACCGGCATCCAGGAACTGCTTCATGATATCCGGCTTCGAGGTTGCTATGCGCCATGCCCAATTTACGGAAGAGCCTTGGGAAGGCTGTTGCGAGAGATCGTATTTTGCTCCTGCTTTCAGTAGCATCTTTACGACTTCGGATTTATCATCGCTAATTGCTTGCCAAAGCGCAGTATAGCCATGGCCATCGTTCATGTCATCTGGACCAACACCCGATTTGAGTATGGCATCGATGATATCCAAGCGATTGAAGCGTGCGGCTTCAAGCAGAGGGGCATCATAGCCCTCCATATTGAATTTTGCGCCTGCGCTCTTTAGTTCTTCAAAAAGGCGCATCTGCTTAGTCCACAATGCCACCGCTAAAGGTGATCGTTGAACTTTAGAAGGATTTGGATCAGCTCCGGCCTGTAGGAGGAGCTTCAGCATTTCTATCCTGATGTTCTCATCCGCTTCCGTATTAGGATGCTCACTCCAGGAGTTGATAACTTTCAATATTGGCACCTGCTTGTTTGGATCAGCGCCATGCTCAAGCAGTGTTTTTACCGCCGCAATCTTTTGCCATGCAATAGCATAAGTAAGCGGTGTATCCTCGCCTACCTGCTGATTGATGTCTGCGCCACGTTTTATGAGATCGTCGATTTTAGCAACATCGCCATTATACGCTGCCATAAATAGAGGAAAATCCTGCATGCGATAGGATTGATCCGCCCATCCTAAAGATGGAGCAAGGATCATTAGAAAAAATAAGTAAATTAGCTGCATAACCTACCGCAGTTATCTGAATATGATCTTATTTGTGTATATAGATCGGCGTGGCATTCGATTAATAATTTCAGAACCTAAGAATGATTGTTTTTACTAGATTTTTAGAAAAATGGTCGGAGTGAGAGGATTCGAACCTCCGGCCCCTACGTCCCGAACGTAGTGCTCTACCAGGCTGAGCTACACTCCGATGGCTGGCGAAAAGAAGGGTACCCTTATAACCACTTGGGACGGGTCGCGCAACAGGAACCTATGTTATTGAATTAATACGCCCGGCTGGCGCAGAAATCGACCACGTCGAGCAGGGCGGAGCGGGCAGAGCCGGGGCGGAAGTGGTTCATGGCTTGGCGGGCCTTGGCGCAATAGCGCTCGGCCATGGCGATGGTCTGGCCGATGGCGTCGTATTTCTGCATATGTAGCAGCGCTTCCTCGAAATCCCCCGCCTGCTGCTTCATCTCGGCCAGGGTGCGGATCCAAAAGACTTTCTCCTCCTGGCTGCCGGCGTTATAGGCGAGGATGACCGGTAGGGTGATCTTGCCCTCGCGGAAATCATCGCCGACGGTTTTGCCGAGCAGCTTCTGGTCGGCAGAATAATCCAGCGCGTCGTCGATCAGCTGGAAGGCGAGGCCGATATATATGCCGTATTCGCGCAGCGGGTCCTGCCATGCGTCGCTGCCGGTAATGACGGCGCCCAGCTCGCAGGCGGCGGAGAACAGCACGGCGGTTTTCGAAGAGATGACCTGCAGGTACATTTCGATAGGAGTTTCCGGCTGGCCCTCGGTCATCAGCTGCATCACCTCGCCTTTGGCGATGATGGCTGCTGCGTCGGAAAGAATCTTCAGCACCTTCAGCGAGCCGTCCGCTACCATCAGCTGGAAGGCCTGCGACAGCAGGAAATCCCCGACCAGCACACTCGACTTGTTGCCGAAGATATCGTTGGCGGTGGCGAGCCCGCGCCGTAGCTTGCTTTCGTCAACCACGTCGTCATGCAACAGCGTCGCGGTGTGGATGAACTCGACTGCCGCCGCAAGCGCCAGGTGGCGTTGGCCTTCATAGCCGCATAGCTGCGCCGCTGCCAGTGTCAGCGCCGGGCGGATGCGCTTGCCGCCGGAATTGATGATATGCCTGGCGACATCGTGGATGAGAGGGATGTCCCTCTTGATGCGCCCGAGGATGACTTCATCGACGCGTTTCAGGTCTTCGCCGATAAGCTCATATAGCGCGTCGAGCGACGCAGTTTTGGATTCAGCTAGGGGGGCAGCCTGGGTCATAGGCTAACTATGTACGAAGATTTCTGTTAAAAATACAGTCCTATTTACACGGTTACCTTCCCCAGCATATGGGTCATGACCTCTTCCATGGGCCGCACCGGGAATTCCCTGACCGCCTGGAAAGTGAGGCTGCCCCTGTAGCCGGTGATCTCCCCGGCGTCGTTGTAAATGCGCAGTATATCCCGCTGCACCTCGTCGGGAAGGCGGGTCAGGCTGCGCACCACCAGGTCGAACTCCAGCGCCTCCGGGCGCTTGCGCACGAAACCGTCCATCTGCATCTCGCCGAGCTGCGTCAACTCCATCTCGATCACGAAGCGCGTATCCTCGCTCTTTTTATCCCGCTGCTGACTGCTGCGTTCACGGTCGCGCTTGACGAACAGCCGCACCTGGTGCAGCTCACCTCCCACCGCCACAGGGAAAAACAGCGTCTGCCACTGCTGCGCCGGCGGTTCGGCGAACTGGCGCGAAAGCGTCATGAACTCGGCCGATGCCTTGCGCACCAGCGCCTCGTGCCCGGTTGCCTCCAGCCACTGCACATGGCGCTCGCCCAACCAGTTTCGAAAGTCGCCGCCGCGCAGGGCAGAGATGAACAGCATCAGCCCGACCGGCATGTTCTGTGGGGCGGTGTTATTCGGCAGTCCGCTCGGCGGTGACAGCCATGGCATGGCGGGGTGCACGAAGTTAAGGCGCGATTCGGCGGTATGCTCCCTGAGCAGCCCGAGTATGTCCTGCAGGGATGCCCAGTGGCGGGTCAGTTCGGTCACAGGGGCAGGAGCGGCATTATCCGTCGACGCATTCGGAGGAATGAGTTGTATGATTTGCAGCGAAATCCGGCTGCCGATGGCAGGCGCTGCCTGCGGCGGCAGGCGCAACACGCCAGCCGGTGTCTCTACCAGTGACTCGCCGGTTGGCTCATGCGCAATCACGGTAGCGGTTACGGTCTGTCCGGGTTGCAATAGTACGGGGGGCGGCGTAGCCGATGCAGTGACGGAGGGGCGTACGACGCTTGCCGAAGGAATAGCGGCAGGTGGTGCGGCGGCGGGAATGATGGAGACCGGCATGGTGGGTGCCGTGGGTATGGATGGAGTGGTTCCGGCAGGTAATGGCGGTGCGGTGACGGCGGTGGAAGGCGTTGGGCTAGCCGTGACCGGGGACAGGGGGACGCCGGTGGCTTTGGCATAGGCGGAATAGTGTGCCGGGCTGGCCGAAGTCTTCGGATCTGGGGGGAGAGGCGGCGCGGCGGCCAGCAACAGCTCGTCCGGCACGTTTGAGGGGGGCGGGATAACCTGCAGGACCGTTAGCGTTACCTGTGTACCAGTCGGTGGCACGACCGGTGCGCCGGCGGGCGGCGGCGGAGCGGCGATCAGCGTACCGGTGACGGTGAGCGGCGAAGCGGCAAGGGTGACGGCGGATGGAACGGGACGCGGGGTGGTGGCGATTGCGGCAGGCGCTGCCCGCGGCGGCTGGGGTGCCAGATGCTGGCTCAGGATGACTTCCGGTTCCTGCGCGAAGGAGGACTGCGCGGCGGCCACTTCCGGCGGCTGGCCGTTGACCGACAATATGTGTGCGAGTGTACCTGAGGCATGGCTCTCGATGCGGATGACCACTTCGCTGCCGATGCGCAGGAAGAACGGGCTGGAAAAGGTGATATCACCGCGGTCAGTGCGCAGTACCGGATTGCCTGCAGCGTCACGATTGATGATAAAACCGGAGAGTACTGTGCCGGGCGGCAGGCTGACCAGATTTCCCGCATGCGACGGTGCGCCGGGAGAGCCTTGTGACGACGGCACCCCCTGCACCGTCTGGCCGGGCAAGATGGTTATGAGGCGGAGATCTGCCATATCTTACTTTTGTCATTCCCGCGAAGGCGGGAATCCATTAATTTATAAAATGGATCCTCGGGTCAAGCCCGAGGATGACAGTTTTCTAAGCGGCTATGCCGCTAAGAAAACTGTCATTTCTGCATCAGCTTGATCGACAGCACCGCCGTATCGGTGGCGGCTGTTGAATGCGGCGCCTTGGCGAGCAGCGATTTCTGGCTGCGGATGGCGTCCTTGACCTTGTTATCGCGGCGGATAATGCCCAAAAGCGGCGGCGACAGGTTCAGGAAATTGACGCAGGCCTTATTCAGTGCATGATAGGTAGCCTCGCCTTCCTTCTGTGTAGCGGCCTGATTGACAACGATGCCAATATCGGGTGCTGGCTGATTGTTCTGAGTAATCTTGATGAAGGCGTAGGCATCGGTCAGCGAGGTCGGCTCATCGGTGACGACGACGATGCAGCGCCCTGCCATGGAGGCGAGGTACTGCACATGCTGTTCGATGCCTGCCCCCAGATCGATCACCACGAAATCATAGTTTTTCTGCAGTTCTATCAGATCGCCAGCCATGATTTTCAGCTTCTCGACCGGTAACGCGGCCAGCGACGCCGAGCCTGAACGTCCCGCGATGATGTCGAAACCACCTTCCTCGTGGCGGATGATGGCTTCCTTCAGGCTGTGACGGCCCGAGAGGACGCTTGAGAGGTCGCGTTGAGGTGTCAACCCCAGCTGTACGTCGACATTAGCCAAGCCGATGTCGCCATCAAACAGCAGCACGTGCCGTCCGGAGCGTGCGAACAGGTGCGACAGGGTGACGGCCAACCAGGTCTTGCCGACACCGCCCTTGCCGGAGGCAATGGCGATGATGTTGTTGATTCTGGGTGCATTCATAGGTTGTTACTCGGGAGGGATAATAGATGATAAGATGATAGATGATAAGAGGCTTTACGCTTTATAGCGTTGGTTATCTTATCATCTATCATCTTTTCATCCATTATCTTAGGATTTTAACTGATATCGCAGAAGGAACTGTGCCAGCTGCTCGCCGTCCATCGGTTTCAAGGGATCGACCACGCTTGCTGATTGGCTGGCATGCGAGAAGGCCAGCCCGTGCGCGGCGGCGGCGGCCATTACCCCGCCGAAGCGACGCGCCGTGTCGGTCCGCGTTATCAGCAGGCGCTTTAGCACGATGGCATCGTTAAAGGCCTCCACCAGGTCAATCGCCTCCTCGCTGTCTCCGCCCGCCGGTAGCACCAGCACCGGCTCGACGCCGATCTCGGTATAAGCAGCTAGCTCCTGCAGCTCCTGGCGATCGTAGGAATTGCAGCCCGCCGTGTCGACGATTAGCGGCGTATGCCGGGGCAGGGCCTGCACCAGCTGCTGCAACGCCTCCGGCGTATCCGCGGTGATCAGTTCGACGCCCATGGCGTTGGTAAAGGCGTTTAGCTGCTCGATGCCGCCGGCGCGCTTATGGTCGGTGGTGACGATGCAGGCCGGTTGTTGCTCCAGCGTCAGCCGCGCGGCGATGCGGGCGGCGGACAGGGTTTTTCCTGTCCCGGGCGGACCGACCAGCATTAGGCGGGTGCCGTGCCCATCCAGCACCAGCGGCTCAAAGATGAAGTAGGCTTCGGCCAGTTTCTCCAACGCCATACGGAACAGCGCCTGTCCGCCTGCCTGCCGGCCATGCCGCAGAATGACATCCTGTAACTCAGTGCCGGCTTTCTGCAGCAGCTTGGCGGTAAATAGGTCGGGCAGGTTGTGGAAGCGCAGGAGGTTCTGCAGCTCGAAGCGCAGGAAGTCAGCGGCTCCCTCCCCCTTAGGGTAAGGGTTAGGGTGGGGGCGTAGCGGATGAGATTCCTGTTCTGTCTTCCTCCTACGGGGGGAGGGGTAGTCTTCCACCTCCACTGCTGCCGTAACACTGACCTGCTTTTTCCCCTTATGTTCGGTGGAAGAAAGAATCACCGCATCATCACCCAGCGCCTCGCGCACCTGCCGCATGGCGGTGGGCATGTCCGAAGCGGTGAAGGTGCGTAATCTCATAGGAGCCAGGATTCGGGATTCAGGATTCGGGGAAGAAAACAGGTTGGCATAACCGTCGTGAAATTTTTATTCCGTGAATCCTGAATCCTGAATCCCCATCCCTTTCTCATAATTGCCCCAGCGTCTTGATCCGCACCTTGGAATAGATTTCGTTCTGCGACAGCACGACCGTGGAGGGACGGAAGCGCTCGATAATCGAGCGTACATACGGGCGGACGGCGGGACTGGTTAGCAGCACCGGCAACTCGCCCTGCATGGCCAGCTTGTCGTAGGTGGTGCGGGTAGCGTTGATGAACTCCTGGATGCGGCTTGGCGCCATGGAAAGCACCTTTTCTTCGCCAACTGGCGACAGGGCTTCGATGAAGGTCTGCTCCCAGGCGGGCGACAGGGCGAGGATGGGGACGTAACCGCCACCGGTGGTGTTGGCGTGGCTGATCTGGCGGGCGAGCCTGCCGCGCACATGCTCGGTAATGACGTTGATATTCTGCGTTGTGCGCGAGGCTTCGGCAATGGCTTCGAGGATGCTAGGCAGATCGCGGATCGACACCATCTCGCGCAGCAGGTTTTGCAGCACGCGCTGCACTCCGCCCACCGTAATCTGTGACGGGATGGTTTCGGAGACTAGCTTCTGCTGCGTTTTGCCCAGCTCATCAAGCAGCTTCTGCGTTTCGACATAGGAGAGCAACTCGGCCATGTTGTCCTTCACCACCTCGGTCAGGTGAGTGGTGATGACGGTCGGCGGATCGACCACCGTGTAGTTGCGGAACAGCGCTTCCTCGCGGTGCGGCTCGGCGATCCACATGGCAGGCAGGCCGAAGGTGGGTTCAACCGTTTCTTCGCCGGGGAGGGTAATTTTGCCGCCCGCCGGGTTCATCGCCAGCAGCATGTCAGGGCGGATGTCGCCCCGTGCCGCCTCGATCTCCTTGACCTTGACCACGTAAGTGTTGGGCGGCAGCTGCATGTTGTCCTGGATGCGTACCGCGGGGATGACGAAGCCGAGCTCCCGCGCCATCTGCTTTCTGAGCGCCTTGATCTGTTCGGTCAGTCGGTGTCCCTTCTGGTAGTTGATGAGCGGCAACAGCCCATAGCCAAGCTCCAGGCGCAGGGAATCGATCTGCAGGAAATCAGCGGTCTGTTCTTCAGTGGGTTTGCCTTCCAGAGGCTTCCCGTCGGGGCCGGTCAACTGCTTCGGCGCATCGGGCTTTGCCCTTGTGTCGATCGGGTTCTTGTACATGTACCATCCTGTATAGCCGGTGATGCCGGCCAGCACGAGGAAGGGCAGGGCGGGAATACTGGGCAGCATCGCCATGGCAACCAGGAAACCACTGGTGATGCCGAGCGCGGTCGGGTGGCGCCCGAGCTGGTCCATTACGGCCTTTTCCGCCGAGCCGGTAACGCCCGACTTGGTGACAAGGATACCGGCAGCGGTCGATACGATCAGCGCCGGCACCTGCGTCACCAGCCCGTCGCCGATGGTTAGCGTGGTGTAGGTGTGTAGCGCGGCGTCGAACGATAAGCCGTTCTGCACCATGCCGATGAGGATACCAGCGATGAAGTTGATGAACACGATAAGCAGCCCGGCAATGGCGTCGCCGCGCACGAATTTCGACGCGCCGTCCATGGCGCCGAAGAAGTTGCTCTCATCCTCGAGCTCTTTGCGTCGTGCCTTGGCGACATCCTCACTGATGAGTCCCGCCGAAAGGTCGGCGTCGATCGCCATCTGCTTGCCGGGCATGGCATCCAATGAAAAACGTGCTGATACTTCGGCAATACGGCCCGAGCCCTTGGTGATGACCACGAAGTTGATGATGGTAAGGATACCGAACAGGATGGCGCCAATCACCACCGACCCCCCCATCACGAAGCCGCCGAATGCCTCAATGACGTGACCGGCGGCGTCGGTGCCTTCGTGCCCATGCGAGAGGATTAGGCGCGTGCTGGCGATATTGAGCGACAGGCGCAGCATGGTGACGATGAGCAGGATGGTCGGGAAGGAACTGAGGTGGAGCGGTTTCTCCACGAACAGCACCGTCATCAGCACGATTACCGAGAGGGTCAGTGACACGGACAGCAGGAAATCGAGCAGCAGCGGCGGAAGCGGCAAGACCAGGACGATCAGGATGCAGATGATGCCGACGGCAAAGAAAATGTCGCGACGCTTCGACAGCAATCCGGCCTGCTCGGCAAGATTTGCTACGGAAAATGGCGAAGCAGCAGGCGCGGGTGCGGCGGCTTCAGCCATAGGCCCCCCCCACGCAGGGTTCAGGGGTCGGGCTTCGGGATTCAGGGAATGATAAGGTTATGGCATGGTTCAGAGTATCTCTTCCCTCAGTCGTGAATCCTGAATCCTGATTCCTCACGGCTCACTCCGTCCCTGTCGGCGGCGGCGGCACCGCTGCGCCTTGTTCACTATAAGCCTTGAGCTTGTTGCGCAGGGTGCGGATCGAAATGCCGAGAATGTTGGCAGCGTGGGTGCGGTTGCCAAGGCAGTAATTCAGCGTATCGAGAATCAATTCCTGCTCGACCGAATCTACCGTGCGTCCAACCAGCCCGCTGGCCGGCTTGCTGCTGACCAGTTCCGGTTTGGCAGCGGGAGTTTCCGTGCCCGCGGGAGTGCCCTGCAATAAAATATTGTCTGGTTCGATGGCATCGCCGGTGGCAAGCAGCACGGTACGATGCATGGTATTCTCCAGCTCGCGCACATTGCCAGGCCAGTGGTAGCCGGTGAGCTTCGCCAGCGCCACGTCGGAGAGCGGCCGCGGGGGTACCCCATTCGCCTTGGCATATTTGGCGGTGAAATGCTCGGCCAGCGGCTTGATATCTTCCCTGCGATCGCGCAAGGGCGGCATGTGCAGCGTGATGACATTGAGGCGGAAATACAGATCTTCCCGGAAGGTGCCTTTTTTCACTTCCTCCTGCAGATTGCGGTTGGAGGTGGCGAGTACGCGGATATTGACCTTGACCGGCTTGTTGCCGCCGATGCGGTCGACTTCGCGCTCCTGCAGCACGCGCAGCAGCTTTGCCTGCAGGCGGGCATCCATCTCGCTGATTTCATCGAGGAGGATGGTTCCATTGTCAGCCTCCTCAAACTTGCCGATACGCCGCGCCACGGCGCCGGTAAAAGCACCTTTTTCATGGCCGAACAGCTCGGCCTCGAGCAGGTTTTCCGGAATGGCGGCGCAGTTGACGGAAATCAGTGGGCCCCCGGCGCGCTTGCTTTTCTTATGGATATAACGGGCGATGACTTCTTTGCCAGTGCCGGATTCGCCGGTAATCAGCACGCTGGCGTCGGAAGGTGCGATCTGGTCAGCGAGACCAATGGTCTTGGCCATGGCGGCGGAAGCGAAGATAACCGACTGCGTCTCCTCGGTGATGGCTTCCAGCACGGCAGCGATCAGTTCCTCATCAGGGGGCAGGGGAATATATTCCTTGGCGCCGGACCTGATGGCTTTGACAGCCGCATCCTTGTCGCTCTGCACGCCGCAGGCGATGACCGGCAGGTTGAAGCGCTCGCGCATCAGCAGCGTCACCAGCTTCTCGATATCCTCGCGCACCTCGATCATAACTAGATCGGCGCCCTTGCCGCCACGAAGCGCCTCCATTGCTGCTTCGATGTCGCCGACATGCGCCACTTTGGCGCCGCGTGAGCGGGCGATGGCGCTGGCCGCGCCGATTTGTCCGTAGAGTTCGCCGATGATCAGTAGTCGCATGGATACTCCTTGTTATCAGTGATCGAGGGGTCCGGTAATCGGGGGAAGAAAGTTTTATTTAACCTGATTCCCTGATGACCTGAATACCCGATGACCGCTAATGCTTATCCGCCTTAATGATCTCCGTCATGGTCACACCGATGCGGTCTTCGACCACCACCACCTCGCCGCGTGCGACCAGGCGGTTATTGACGAAGATATCGATCGGCTCGCCGACTTTCTTATCAAGCTCGATGACTGCGCCGCGGCCGAGCTTCAAGAGCTGGTTGACCTGCATGCTGGTGCGGCCGAGCACCACCGTGATCTGCACGGGGATGTCGTAGACCGTTTCCAGGCTAAGATTCTCGCCGGAGGCGATGCCCAGCTCGGCGGCGGGCGCTTCTTGTGTTGTTGCGTCATCAGCCATAGGTTACTCCTTTTCGCTGCTGGATGTTTCGTTCGATGTTTGATCGGATGTAGTAGTCGTAGCCGTATTTTGCGGCGGCGGTGCCGTCTGGGCTGTCTGCGCTACAGCTTTCGCTGCGCTTTGTGCCACTGCTTCATCGGTGACGCTGAGTTTCTCCTGCAGCGCCTGCATCTGCTGCGCGGTTTCGCGGGTCGCGGTGAGAGTCATATCAGCGATGATTTTCTCAAGCTGCTGCCACAAGGCCGCGGTGCTGCGCTCCATGCCGCCCTTGTTCCATTCGATGCGGCAGTCAGCGGGCTGCATGGTTGCGTCACGTACGACGGCGATATCAGTGACTACGGGCAACTGCCCGGCGATTTCCTGCAGCTTGCGCTCCAGCGTGTCGCCGAGTTTTTCCTGTACGGTAATGGTCAGTTTGGGCTCGCCGGCCATCGCTTCGCAGGCGCGCAGGGCCACGTCCTCAATCACCGCTTGGGCATTCTGCTCCAGCGCTGCGCCCGCTACCTTGCGCGCAATGGCCATCGCCACTTTCGGCAGATCGCCCTTCAGTGATAACGCAAGCGCGCGGTGGCTGGCGAAAAGCGGCGCCAGTGATTCGGCGAATGCCGATACGGTTTGGGCCAGCGCTTCATTAACACGGGCTTGTTCGCTCTCTGCCTGCTTCTTACCTTCCTGGGTACCTTCGAGAAAGCCTTTCTTATAGGCTTCGCGCTCTGCAGCCTTTAGCTCCTCTTCACTGAAAGTAGGAGGCGGCGGAGGAGGAGGAACCTCTTCGTGTTTTTTTCCGACGGCGGTGAATACCCGTGCAGCAGTCGCCCTGGCCTCGATCACCTCGCTGAATTCCCGGAAACTGAAGGGTTGCACGTTCATTCCTTAATCCTAATAAATCAGCTGTTCCTCGGCGCTGTCGCCGGCGATGATGATTTCGCCCTTGGCGGCAAGATCCTTGGCGACGCCGACGATATACATCTGCGCCTCGTCCACGTCCTTGATGCGCACGGGACCCATGGTCTCCATTTCCTCCTTGAGTATTTTCAGGGCACGCTCCGACATGTTGCTGAAGAACAGCTCCTTGAGCTCATCAGACGCGCCTTTGAGCGCCACCTTCATCTTTTCCTTGTCGAGACCGCGCAGCAGCGTCTGGATGCCGGCCTTGTCGATCTTCTTCAGGTCTTCGAAGGTAAACATCAGGGCACGCACCTTCTCTGCCGACTCGGCGCTGCGCTCCTCAAGCTTACCCATGAACTTGGATTCGGCGTTGCGATCGAAATTATTGAAGATTTCGGCGAGCAGCTCGTGGCTGTCCCGGCTCTGCCGCTTGGCGAGGTTACTCATGAATTCCATGCGCAGTGTCTTCTCGATACCGTCCATGACTTCCTTCTTGACCGCTTCCATCGACAGCATGCGCATGATGACTTCCATGCTCAACTCTTCCGGCAGGTTCATCAGCACGCGCGCCGCGTGATCGGGTTTGATCTTGGAGAGTACCACGGCGATCGTCTGTGGGTATTCGTTCTTCAGGAAGTTCGCGAGAATCTCCTCGCTGACATTACCGAGTTTGTCCCAGGTGGTGCGGCCGGCGGGACCGCGAATTTCTTCCATAATGCCGTCAACGCGCCCCTTTCCCAGCGCCTTGACCAGCAGGCGCTCTGTTGAGTCGTAATTGCCGACCAGCGCGCCGGACGCGGAGACCTGCTCGGCGAATTCCATGAACAGCCGTTCGACAATCTCGGCATTGACCTGACCCAGGCTCGACATAATGCTGGAAAGTTCCCGGATTTCATCGTCATCCATCATAGAGAACAGCTTGACGGCGGCATCCTCGCCAACTGCCATGAGGAACATGGCGGCCTTCTGCGGGCCGCTCAGCTTGCGGTAGTCATCCTTCTGTTCTTTCGGCGGCTGAGCCATACGGTCCTCGGCTTATGATTGTTTCATTACCCACTGGCGCAGCACGCCCATGGTCTCCTCGGGATATTTGTCTACGATTTCGCTGACCTTTTTAATCGAAGAGGATTTCATGCCGCCCTTGATATTGGCGACGTCTATCAGCAATTCCTGCTCTGGCATTGTGGCGCCTGTACCTCCACCCGCTCCGCCACCGCCGCCCGGCAGCTTACCGATAACGCCGGCCGGCGCCTCCAGCGCTGCCAGCTCGCCCGCCACTCGGTCGCTTGGCGTCTGCGACTGCTTGATAAGCTGCACCACCGCCGGGCGCAGCACCAGCATGATGGCGAGAATGGCGACCACGGCAATGATGAGAGTCTGAATAATCGACTGCATCTCGAGCTTGAAGCGTTCGAAGAAAGATTCACTGCCGATCTCAATAGATTCCTGCGTAAAGCGCATGTTGACGATCTCAATCGTGTCGCCACGCTTCTCGTCAAACCCAATGGCGGAGGCGATCAGTGTGCGCAGTTGCTTGAGCTCGTCTTCGGGACGCGGGGCATAGGTCTCGTTGCCGTCGGCATCGGTGGTGTAGGTACCGTCCACCAGCACGGCCACCGATAGTTTGTTCACTTTGCCGCCTTCGCTGATATGGTTTTGCACGGTTTTGGAGATTTCGAAATTGGTGGTTTCATCGCTGCGCTCGATGGCCTGCTGACTGGTCGTGGTTGCGCCGCCACCCGTTGTGGCACCGGGGAGATTCTCCGACACCGATACATTATTGCCGCCGGCGCCGTCCATGGAGGTGTTTTTCTCGCTGGTGGACTGTGTCGAACGCGCGACCTGTCCCTCCGGATCGTATTTTTCGGAGTTAGTGACGATGCGGTCGAAATTCATGTCGGCGGCGACCTGGATGCGGACCTTGCCGGCACCGATGACTTTTTCGAGCAGGTCTTCGAGGTCGTTCTGCATGCGTGTTTCGAAGGCGAGGCGGTATTCGGCGGCGGTGCCGGCGCCGGCATCCATGCCTTCTTCACCGTTGCCGCGGGCAAGCAGGCGTCCGTGGCTATCGACCACGGTGACGCGGGAGGCTTCCAAGCCCGGAACGGATGAGGCGACCAGGTGCGTGATGGCCGTAACTTCCGAGCGCTCCAGCTGGCTGCCGCGCATCTTGACGACAACTGAAGCGCTCGGCGGCTCCTTCTTGCGGGTGAATAATTCCTGCTTGGGCAGGACCAGGTGCACGCGCGCCGTATCGACCCCCGAGATGGTTTGGATGGTGCGCGAAAGCTCGCCTTCGAGCGCGCGCGCCATGTTAACGTTCATGACGAAGCTGGAGCTGCCGAAACTTTCGGAACGGTCGAAAATTTCATAGCCGACGATGGAGCCCACCGACGGCAGGCCCTGACCAGCCAGATTCATGCGCATGCGCAGCAGTTTGTCGGAAGGTACGAGGATTTCGGAGCCGTTGGCGCTGAGTTCGTACGGAATGCCGGATTTTTCCAGCTCGGCAACGACCTTTGAGCTGTCCTGCAGCGAAAGGCCGGTATAGAGTGGGGCCATGCCGCCGGTCGACATGCGAAGCGTGGTGACCATGAAGAAGGTCAGCATGATGAAGACCGCGGCCACCAATGCACCGATCTTTGCCTTACCCATACTGCGTACGGTATCGGACAATGCGCTCATAGGCCTGGCTCCCTAAGTTTGGGACCTGCAAGGCGTATGCCCGGTGCTTGACGGACGGGGCGGTTCTCCCTGCAAGCCTTATTGGCTTTTTTTGTTTTATGTAATGAACCGTAACCTAAAAAGATTACCGATTCATTAATAGCAGGAATTTTTTTCCTACATTGCAGTTATACAGCATGTTTTTTTTGTCGTGACAAGATACTGCCACCATTTTGGTGTGGATAAATTGTGTATAACCGGAAAATTTTTTCCAGTGTGTGAAAGAAAAAATCTTGACTCTTCGCCATAGCAACACGGAGTGCTATTTTTCTGTCATTCTCATGCTGGGGGAATCCCTGCTTGTCCACCACGAGTTGGCGTGGCCGTCCGGGCCTGCGCCGGGATGACAATCACGCCGCTTCCTTCGACATGGTAAGAATGATATCGGCGAACTCGCTCAAATAGACTGACCCTTTGACGGTGCGCTGTACCAGCACGTTGCGCTTGTCTTGCTTGTCGCGCACGCGCTTGGCGAGCTTGTTGGCTTCGAGCGCATCGACGGCGCGGCACACCGCCGGCTTGGAGATCAGCAGGTCGTCGGCGAGGCTCTTGATGCTGTGCGGTGGCGGCATCAGATAGACGTTGAGCAGCACCGCCGTCTGACGCGCCGACAGATCGACCGGCATCTGCTTCAGCGCCGTCGAGGTGACGTTGTGCCAGAAGGAGAGGGCGCGCAGAATTTTCGAGGAACCGATCTTGTCGTCTTTGGTGGCCATGGTAGTCTCTGTCAGATAGCGGTGAGAAGGTCGTTGTAGCGCCAAACCTGGCCGAATACAAGCGCCGCAAAGACGAGGTGGATTGATTGGCGTTAACCAATATCCGGTAGCCTTTTTTTTCGCCGCGGTTATGCTTCCGCTCCGTTTCATCATTGCAGGGGGAGCAATGCAGGCCATCATTCTCGCGGGTGGGTTTGGCACCCGGCTTCAATCCGTCACCAACGGCATGCCCAAACCGATGGCACCGATAGAGGGACGTCCCTTCCTGAGCTGGCTGCTTGAGTATATGAAAGGGCAGGGCATCACCGAGGCGATGCTTTGCCTGCATCACCTGCACCATTCCATCCAGGCGCATTTCGGCCCGCATTTTCGCGGCATGCGCCTGCGCTACTGCATCGAGAAAAGCCCGCTCGGCACCGGCGGTGCCATTGCCAGTGCGCTTGGCCTGCTGAAGCCGGTGCATCCGGTACTGGTGATGAATGGCGATTCGCTGGTGCAGCTTGATTACCGCCGCATGCGCCAAGCCCATATCGCGTCCGGCAAGCGCCTGACCCTGGCGACTCTGCGCGTGGGCGACTGCAGCCGCTATGGACAGCTTGCCATCGAGAATGGCGAGATCATGCGCTTCGATACCGTCGGTCAGGCGGGGAGGGGCGATATTAGCGCCGGATTCTATGTCGCATCGCCTAACCTGTTCGATGGGTTCAACCTGCCGCGTGCCTTCTCCTTCGAGCGCGATTTCCTCGCGCCGCAGGCACCCAGACTCAGGCCCGCCGCCTATAATAAAGTAGAGTATTTCATCGATATTGGAATCCCGAGGGACTACGCGCTGGCGCAGCAGGTGATTCCGGAGCGATTGGGAACCAAGCAAGCGGCGTAGCGTATTCGTCATCCCGGCGCAAGCCGGAATCTAGAGCGTTTTCATTATTTACCTAATGCCCTCACCCGCCGCCTCTTCGCTGACGCGAAGCGGCAGCTTCCCTCTCCCGCCATGCGGGAGAGGGGTAGGGTGAGGGCGCTTCGCGCCCAAATATTGATGGGTAAATAATGAAAATGCAGTAGTCTATAAAAAATACTGGATCCCGGCTTGCGCCGGGATGACGGCTACACATCCAGCTCATTGAGTATCTGGCTGCCGCGCGCGCGCGTTTGTTCCTGGATGAAGTTGAACCGGTGCTCCGGCTTGCGGCCCATCAGCTGCTCGACGCGCTCGCGCGTCGGTGCGTTTTCCTCCTCGGCGATCTCCACGCGCAGCAGGATGCGGCTGCCGACGGTCATGGTAGTTTCCTTGAGCTGGTTTGGCATCATCTCGCCCAGTCCCTTGAAGCGTCCGATATCAACCTTGCTGTTGGCTTTGGCGTTCTCGGCGACGATCTTGTCCTTCTCCTTGTCGTCCTGCGCGTAATAGGTCGTGGTGCCGATGGTGATGCGGTAGAGCGGCGGGCGCGCAATATAGAGATGGCCCTTGCGAATCAGTTCCGGCATTTCTTGATAGAAGAAGGTCATCAAGAGCGAGGCGATGTGCGCTCCGTCCACGTCGGCGTCAGTCATGATGATGACCTTCTCGTAGCGCAGAGCGTCCTCTTTATAATAGGTGCCGGTGCCGCAGCCGAGCGCCAGCACCAGGTCGGCCAGCTCCTGGTTGGCCTTGATCTTGTCGAGCGAGGCGGAAGCAACATTGAGGATTTTGCCGCGCAGCGGCAGCACCGCCTGCGTCTCACGGTCGCGCGCCTGCTTGGCCGAGCCTCCCGCCGAGTCGCCTTCCACGATAAATATCTCCGTGCCCCGCCCGTGTGAGCGCGTGCAGTCGGCGAGCTTGCCGGGCAGGCGCAGCTTCTGCGTCACTGCCTTGCGGCTGACTTCCTTATCGGCCTTGCGGCGCAGCCGCTCCTCGATGCGCTCCACCACGTAATTAAGCAGCTTCCCGCTATTCTCGGGATTGCCGGAAAGATAATGGTCGAAATGGTCGCGCATGGCGTTCTCGACCAGACGCGTCGCCTCGACATTGACCAGCTTGTCCTTGGTCTGCCCCTGGAACTGCGGGTCGCGCATGAACAGCGACAGCACGACCACGGCACCGCCCAGTATGTCCTCCGCCATTGCCTGCGTGGCTTTCTTGTTGCCGGACAGTTCGGCGTAGGCCTTGATGCCCTTGAGAAGCGCAGCGCGCATGCCTGATTCATGGGTGCCGCCCTCGGGCGTGGGGATGGTGTTGCAATAAGTGCTTTCATACGGATCGTACGGGTCGACCGGCCAGTCGATCGCCCATTCGACGCGGCCTTGCTTATTCGGGAATTCCGCTTCGCCGGCGAAAGACTCGCTGGTGACGGTCGGTCGCCCGTCCAGCTGCTGCTTCAGGAAGTCCTGCAGCCCGCCGGGGAAATGGATTTTTTCTTCCTTGGGGACGCTGCCGTCCTCGGGCAGCAGGCTGGCATCGCAGCTCCAGCGTATCTCGACGCCGCGAAACAGATAGGCTTTCGAGCGCGCCAGCTTATACAGCTTTTCCGCGCGGAACCTGGCTTTACCGAAAATATCGGCATCGGGGCGGAAGGCCACCGTGGTGCCTTTGCCTTTCACGTCCTTCTCGACCTTTTGCAGTTTGCTGGTCGGCTCGCCGCGGGAATAGGATTGCTGGTATTTGACTTTGTCGCGGATGACCTCGACCACCATGTAATCCGACAGCGCGTTGACCACCGAAATGCCCACGCCGTGCAGCCCGCCCGACGTGTCGTATACCTTGCCGCCGAACTTGCCGCCGGAATGCAGCATGGTGAGGATGACTTCGAGCGCCGATTTCTTGGGGAATTTGGGATGCGGGTCGATCGGGATGCCGCGGCCGTTATCGCGGACGACCACCACGTTGTCCTTACGCAGCTCCATCTCGATAACGCTGGCGAACCCGGCTACCGCCTCGTCCATGGCGTTGTCGAACACCTCGTTGACCAGGTGGTGCATTGCCACCTCGTCGGTCCCGCCGATATACATGCCCGGCCGCCGCCGTACCGGCTCCAGCCCTTCCAGTACCTCGATATCCTCGGCGGTATAGGATTGGGTCTTACCCGTTTTGCCGCTGCTGAATAAATCTGCCATGTGCCTCTTTATTTCCTCCCCCTTGTGGGGGAGGGTGGTGAGCGTAGGGGAATTACTATCAGGAACCCAGCGGATTTCAAGGGTTTTGGCGCTTATGCCTGCACGCCGTGGCGCTCTTTCATCTCCATCAGCACGCCCGGTGGGGCGGCTTCACCCCAGCCGCTGACGAGAATGTCGCCATACTGCCGCAAGTCGAGCGTGCCGGTCTGCATGCGCTTCTTGTACTCGGGATAACGCTCGGGGGAAAGCTTCAGGAAGTACCAGGCAGGCCTGCCGTTCTCGACAGCGGTGATGTAGCGTACCTCTCCGCCTTCCTGGCCGATGAGTTTAGCACTGTGGGCCATAGGCTAATTTCTGCCGCGCTCCTGCTGACTAAGAGTACGACTAAGAGCAGAGCGGTCTTTTGCCGCGTTGACGATACCTTGAGGAGGCGGTCCCTCCCCGGAAGGAGATAGCGGCCCCTGTTCCTGTTTACCTATCATAGCGATGCTCCAATTTAATTATTATTATAGCACAATATCCTGCAAAGCGTTAGGCCAAAAAATACTGATGAAACAAAATGTAAGGCTGCTTTCTATGCGAGGCCCGCAATCTCCCCCGCTAGCTTCTTCACCGTGGCCAGCTTGTCGGCCTCGTCCTTCCATTCATGCGTGAAGACCAGTTTGTTGTCGGGGCGGGCTTTCAGGGTGCGTGCGTTGCGGGCAATATAGGAAAGCAGGGCATCAGGGTTGGCGAAGCTGTTGTTGCGGAAGCTGATGACGGCGCCTTTCGGCCCGACGTCGATGCGCTCGATCCCGGAGCGCTTACACAAAAGCTTGATGCCGAGCACGGCGATCAGATGCCGCACCTCGATAGGCATCTCCCCGAAGCGGTCGGTCAGTTCGGCGGCGAAACTGTCGATCTCGCCCTCGCTCGCAATATTCGCCGCGCGGCGATAGAGTCCGAGGCGCAAGGAAAGGTCGTTCACATATTCCTCAGGGATGAGGACGGAAAGGCCGAGGTTGATGGTGGGGCTCCAATCAGTTTGCAGTTGGCGGTCTGCAGTTTGCAGTTTTTCTTTACTGCCACCTGCCAACTGCTGACTGCGAACTGCTTCTACCGCCTCCTCAAGCATCTGCTGGTACAGCTCGATGCCGACCTCCCGGATATGGCCCGACTGCTCTTCGCCGACCAGGTTGCCGAAGCCGCGTATGTCCATGTCGTGCGAGGCCAGAGTGAAGCCGGCGCCAAGCGTGTCGAGCGTCTGCATCACTTCGAGGCGGCGCGTGGCGTTTTTGGTCAGGAGCCGGTGGTACGGTAGCAGGAAATAGGCATAAGCGCGCAGCTTGCCGCGCCCGACGCGCCCGCGCAGCTGATACAGTTGCGACAGGCCGAACAGATGCGCGTTGTGGACGATCAGCGTGTTGGCGGTCGGAATGTCGAGGCCGGACTCGATGATGGCGGTGGAAAGTAGTACGTCGTATTTGCCGTCGTAAAAATCGTTCATGACCTTATCGAGTTCGCCCGGCGCCATCTGCCCGTGCGCGGAGGCAATCCTTGCATCCGGCACCAGGCGCGTCAGCCCTATTTTAAGTTCCGCCATGTCCTTGATGCGCGGCGTAACGATGAAGCACTGGCCCCCGCGGTGCATCTCGCGGTGAATGGCCTCGGTGACCACTATCCCGTCGAACGGCATGACAAAGCTCCGCACGCTCAACCGGTCGATCGGTGGCGTCGTGATGAGCGACAAATCACGTACGCCGGTCAATGCCATCTGCAGCGTGCGTGGAATGGGCGTGGCCGACAGCGTCAGCACGTGCACATCGGATTTCATTTCCTTTAGCTTTTCTTTTTGCGCCACCCCGAAATGCTGTTCCTCGTCAACGATCAGCAGGCCGAGATTTTTAAACGCCACCTGCTTCGACAGCAGCGCGTGCGTGCCGATGACGATATTCACTTTACCTTCGGCCAGCAGTTCGCGGGTTTCCTTCTGTGCCTTCGCCGGCACCATGCGCGACAGCTGGCGGATGGTAACCGGGAAACCAGCGAAGCGTTTGCAGAAGTTCTGGTAGTGCTGGCGGACGAGGAGGGTGGTGGGAGCGATGAGGGCGACTTGGAATGATCCCTCGCCTTGAGCGGGGAGCAGCATCGCGCCATGATTCCCGCTCGTGCCTTCGGCTTGGCGGGGAATAGCGCAAACGAACGCCGCCCGCAGCGCCACCTCCGTCTTGCCAAACCCGACATCGCCGCAAATCAGCCGGTCCATGGGTTTGCCCTTGCGCAGATCTTCCAGCACCTCTTCAATGGCGCGCGCCTGATCCTCGGTTTCGACATAGGGGAAACGGGCACAGAATTCTTCATAGGCGGTTGTCGGCGTGTCGATCACAGCGCCCTGTTTCAGCAGCCGCTCGGCGGCGGTCTTGAGCAGCGCCTCGGCGGCGAGCTTGATGCGCTGCTTCAGGCGGGCGGTGCGCGCCTGCCAGGAAGCGCCGCCTAATTTATCGAGTTTGACGCCTTCCTCTTCCAGCCCGAAACGCGATACCATCTCGATATTCTCGACGGGAAGGAACAGCTTGTCGTTGCCTTCATAGATGACTTTTAGGCAGTCATGCGCTGCACCGGAGACGGTCAGCGTTACCAGCCCCTCGAAGCGTCCGATGCCGTGCTCCTTGTGCACCACCAGCTCGCCCTCGGCGAAATTGGCCGCCTCGGCAAGGAACACATCAGACTGTTTTTTCTTCCTGGTGACGCGCACGATGCGCTCGCCCAGCACGTCCTGCTCGGAAAGAATCAGCGCGCCATCGGTTTCGAAGCCATTTTCCATCGGCAATACGGCCAGTCCGATGGATTTGCCACGTATATTGCCGATATCATTCCAGTGCTCGACCGTGACGCAGTGGAAGCCGCGCTCCATCAACAGCGTCATCAGCCGGTCGCGCGATCCGGCGGAGAAGCACGCGATGAGGATGGATTTTCCGGCGGTGGATACCGTCTCTTTCAACTGGTCAAACGGGCTGCGGCCTTCGCCCTGCGAGAAACGCAGGGACGGGCGGTAACCGATGATAATTTCCCTCCCCCCTTGTGGGGGAGGGTTAGGGTGGGGGGGCTGGTGCGACGAACGCGATGTCTGACGTGGAGAGTTCCCCCCCATCCCGCCTTCCCCCACCAGGGGGGAAGGAGAAGAAAGAAAGGGTGAAAAAAGCGCATGCGGACGGTCTGCTAACTGCTGCTCCCATGCTGCCTCATCGAGAAAACAGCGTTCTGAGGGTAGAGGATGGTAGCGTGGACCGGTGGCGAAGCTGCTGCCGCCGCTGGGGTGGCTCAACGCCTCGACGCGGGCGGTATAGTAGTCGCGGATGCTTTCTTCCCGCTCAGCGATGGCGTCCAGGGTTTCGTTGTCCAGCGTCAGCAGTGCATCCGTGCAATAATCGAACAGCGTGTCGGTCGATGCGTAGAACAGCGGCAGCCAGTGCTCCATGCCGGGGTAGGCGCTGCCGCGCGAGATGGCTTCGTAGAGCGGATCGTCCTTGCTTACCGCGCCGAACTGATCGCGATACCCTTCGCGGAAGCGTTCGATGGACGCTTCGTTGAGCAGCACTTCGCTGGCCGGGTACAGCGTGACTTCTTCCAGCGTTCCCTGCGTGATCTGCGTCAGCGGATCGTAGGGCTTCAGGCTTTCGATCTCGTCGCCGAACAAATCGATGCGCACGCCTTCCGTCATGCCTGAGGGAACGATGTCGATAATGCCGCCGCGTAGCGCGAACTCCCCCGGCTCCATCGCCTTGCCGCTGCGGCGGTAGCCCTGCATGGTGAGCGTGTGCAGCAGCTGGTCGAGCTTGAGCGCCATGCCTCGCTTCAGCGAAAACACCGCTTGCAGCATGGCGCTTCGCGGGGGGAGTTTCTGGATAATGGCGGCAGCAGTAGTGAGAATAATACGTGGGACGGCGCCGGTATCTTCCGGGGCTAGCGCTGCCAGGGTGCGCATGCGCGCCGCCATGATCGATGCCGAAGGGGAAACGCGGTCATATGGCATGCAGTCCCAGGCGGGAAAGCGCAGCACTTTGGCTTCCGGCGCGAAAAACGCCAGCTGCGCCGCCATCATGTCGAGCCCGCGGTCATTGACCGCGACATGGATGATGCAGCGCGGCGCTTTCTCAATGTGTTTTCCGGCCAGCAGCTCGGCCAGCACCAGCGCCCCGGCGCCGGCGGGAACGCCGGAGAGTGCATAGTGCTTAGTGCCTGGTGCTTGCGATAGTGGATGGTTCATGGTTAGATATTCTAACACTAAGCACTAAAAACTAAGCACTATGCACTGCGCTTTTCAGTAGCTCAAGCAGCACCGCATACTGCGCAGGCGGTGGCGTCTTCCCGCTGATCCAGTCCCAGATATCGGCATCATCCTCGTCGAGCAGCCGTTCATAAACCTGCAGCAATGGCGGATCCAGCCTGTCCAGCCCGCTTTCCGAGAATTGGCCGAGAATTAGGTCGGTTTCCTTGCAGCCGCGGTGCCAGCTGCGGTAACGGAGGCGCTTGATACGCTCGGGATCGCCCATAACCTACTGTGATATATGCATTAATGTTTTTTTCATCTTGGCGCGGTAAGCTGAACGCAGCGATGATATTATATTACAAGGATTTTTGCGCCTATGCTGCTGGGCTACCGAAGTAACGACGCCGTTATCACCATTTGCCAGAATAATCGCGCCAAGTCGATAGAAATCAGCGACGTCAACAAGCAGGCCGAGGAAATGCTCGGCTATACCTATAAAGAGCTGAAGGGCCGGGCGCTGAAGGATTTGCTGCCGCCCCGCATCGGTGAGATGCTCAGCGAATATGTCGAGTTCAAAAGCGACGCCAGCGACGTCGGGGAAGTGCTGGCCAAGGTGCAGAGCTTCTCCATTCTCGGGCGCGATGGCAAGGAAACCGGCTACCGGCTGAAGGTGGTGCGCGACGAATCCACCGATGAATCCATGCGTTTCAAGCTGGTGCTGCAGGATAAGACGGGGCTGCGCAGAAACGAGGTGTTGCGCAAGGCGATCCAGGAGAATTTCAAGGGACACGAGGTGCTTGACAAGGATACCGGCCTGCCCGACCGCGCGTCGCTGGCCAAGGATATCGAGTTGATGGGCTATTACAACCATAAGAGCGATCTGCGCTCCTGTTTTGCCGTGCTGCAACTCGACCATTACGACGATCTTTGTTCGCAATATGGTCGCCCGGTCTGCAATGATCTGATCCGCCATATCGCGCAGATCGCTCGCCAGAATCTGCGCCCGGATGATGTGGTCGGTAATGTGGGGCCTAAGCGCATCGGCGTGCTGCTGATCGATACCACCCCGGACGCGGCCCGCATCGTGTTCAATCGGCTGCGCTGGCAGATGGCCGCCAACCCTTATATGCTGCCGGATAAAAGTTCTCTCGGCCTCTCGGTCAGCATCAGCTTTTCGCGCATCGGCGGCCGCATCGCCGACCGCGACATACTGGCGGAATGCGACGACGCCATGACCGAAGCCGGGCATAATGCCGTCAATGCGTTGATCGAAGTGGATGACACCGGTAAGCGCAGACGTTCGGAAGCCTGAGTAAGAATTTAAGATAATTGGATTACTGGATGACTAAATAAAGCAATCGCTTTATTAATCATCTGGTCATTCAATCATCAGATCATGCGCTCTATGCGGCACGAATCGCTTTTCTTCCTGTATTCGAATATTACGCGTATCAAAGGTGTTGGCGGTGCCACCGCCAAAGCGTTCGAACGGCTGCTGCCGGTGGCTACCGCCATGGAAGGGGGCACGGTGCCGACCGTGCGAGATCTGCTGTTCCATCTGCCGGTGGGGATCGTTGACCGCCGCGTTACCTATCCACTGAACCAGGCACCGGACGGGATGATTGCAACCTTCGTCGTTACTGTCAGTAAGCATGAACCGCCACCGTTGAAACGCGGGGCGAAGAAGCCGTACTGTGTCCATTGCTCCAACGATACCGGCGATATCACGCTGGTCTTTTTCCATCCGCATCTGGATTATATCAAGCAGATGCTCCCCGAAGGGAGCCGGCGGGTCATCAGTGGGCGCGTCGAGCATTTCGACTACCGGCTGCAGATGCCGCATCCCGACATCATCGCGCCGGTGGAAAAGCTCTCGGAGGTACAGAAGCCCGAGCCGGTCTATCCGCTCACCGTCGGGCTGACGTCGCGGCGCATCGGCAAAATTGTCGAAGATGCGCTGGAAAAACTGCCGGCGCTGCCGGAGTGGATCGACATAAAACTTCCTTCCCCCCTTGTGGGGGAGGGCAGGGTGGGGGGGAGTTCTCCACGCACTCAGGCATTGAGTTCGCTGCACCAGCCCCCTCGCCCTCCCCCACAAGGGGGGAGGGAATTAGTGAGTTGGAAAGAGGCGTTGGCACTCGCCCACCATCCGCAGTCCGAAGCCGACCTTTCCCCCGAGGCGCCCTCGCGCCGGCGGCTGGCCTATGACGAGATCCTCGCCAACCAGCTCCATCTCGCCATCCTGCGCCGCGCCATGCAGGAGCAGGCGGGGCAGGTGATTGCGGGGAGCGGCAGACTGACGGCCGCCCTGCGTGCATCGCTCCCCTTTGCCCTGACGAAAGGGCAGGAGCAGGTGCTGTCGGAGATCGAGGCGGATATGGCTTCCGGCCGGCGTATGGGGCGGCTGCTGCAGGGCGATGTCGGCAGCGGCAAAACCATAGTGGCGGCGCTCGCCATGCTGCGCGTTGTAGAGCAGGGGTTGCAGACGGCGCTGATGGTGCCGACGGAAATCATTGCGCAGCAGCATTACGAGACATTGTCGCGCATGGTATCGCCGATTGGCGTACAGGTGACGCTCCTTACCGGCAGCATCAAAGGCAAGGCGCGCGAAACGGCGCTGGCCGACATCGCCTCCGGCGAAGCGGATATCGTCATCGGCACGCATGCGCTGTTCCAGGAGCAGGTGACGTTCCATGATCTGGCGCTGGTGGTGATTGATGAACAGCACCGCTTCGGGGTGAACCAGCGCATGGCGCTTATGGCCAAGGGTGATACTCCGCACCTGTTGCATCTGACCGCCACACCCATTCCGCGTTCGCTCACCATGACGCTTTATGGCGATATGGATTGTTCCATGCTGACGGAAAAACCGGCGGAGCGGCAGCCGATTACCACGCGCGTCATTCCGTTGTCGCGTTATGAGGAGATCATGGAACGCCTCAAGGCGGCGCTGGACAGGGGCGAGAAGGCATACTGGATATGCCCGTTGATCGAAGAGAAATATGTCGGAGGCGAGCTTGAGCTGACGCCGGAAAAGGATATTGCTGCCGCGGAAACGCGCTTCACGGAGTTCAAGGCGCGTTTCGGAAATGTGGTCGGGCTGGTGCATGGCCGGATGAAAAATGACGCGCGGCAGACTGCAATGGAGGATTTCGCCGGCGGCAGAACGCGGCTGCTGGTGGCGACCACTGTGGTGGAAGTCGGTGTCGATGTGCGCGATGCCACCATCATGGTGATCGAGAAGGCGGAGCGCTTCGGCCTGGCGCAGCTGCACCAGCTGCGCGGCCGCGTCGGTCGCGGGGATAAGCCGAGTTTTTGCGTGCTGCTCTATAGTGAAGGCATTAGAGAGCAGGCATTAGGCATTAGTGAAAATTCTAATGCCCAATCCCTAATGCCTAATCCCTCTCTTCATCGCCTCTCCATCCTCCGCGAGACCGAAGACGGCTTTCGCATCGCCGAGGAGGATTTACGGTTACGCGGTGGCGGCGACCTGTTGGGCTCCCGGCAGAGCGGTATGCCGCGCTTTATTTTTACTGATTTATATACTCACCGCGACCTGCTGCAGCACGCCCGCCAGGATGCAGGGCGTATCCTGGCCGCCGATCCGATGTTGAAGAGTGAGCGCGGGCAGGCGTTGCGCATCCTGCTGCAATTATTCGGGTATGAGTATAAGGAAGAGCAATATGACGACCGGCCGGCCCAGCATATTCGTTAGCATCGCCAGCTACCGCGACCCGGAATGCCAGCACACCGTATGCGATCTGTTTCAAAAGGCGGCGCATCCGGAGCGGGTCACGGTAGGTATCTGCTGGCAGTATGTCCCGGGCGAGGATCATGATTGCTTCCGGTTTCCTCCGCCTTACCCGGCGCAGGTGCGAGAGCTGCGCTACGATAATCCCGCCGACTGGAAGGGCGGTTGCTGGGCGCGCGCGCAGGCGCACGGCCTGCGCCGGGATGAGGATTATGTGCTGCAGATCGACGCGCACATGCATTTCGTGCCGGGATGGGACGATGCCCTGCTGGATATTCTCCGCCAGTGCCCTTCGCAGCGCGCCATCCTTTCATCCATGCCGCCGCAATATACCCCGCCCGACAAGCTGCAGGATTGCACCGGCTGCCTGTCGATCACCTGCGTGCGCGCACTGAACACGCATCAGGGTCTGCAGCCCGTATCGTTGGGCGGCTTCATTCGCAGGTTCGAGCATCTGCCCCACCGCGGACCGCTGATCAGCCCGTTCATGGTGGGCAATTTCCTGTTCGCGCCGGCGCAGGCGTTCCAGGAAGTGCCGTACGATCCGCATATTTATTTCCGTGGCCAGGAATTGGTGATGTCGGCGCGGCTGTGGACGCATGGCTGGGATATCTACCAGCCCAACCGGATAGTGATTTACCATGATTGGGAAGCCAAACCGCGCGGCCCATCGCCTGATTATAAGAACGTAACGCCGCAGGCGATGCTGGCTAGACAACGTGTCTGGCACGTGCTGGGGCTGGAGCCGGCGCGGGACATGGCGGCGCTGGTGGATATCGAGCGATACGGTATGGGCGGCATGCGCCCGCTTTCCGATTACTGGGGATTCGCCGGGATTGACGTGAGGAAGAATATCATTATGGAGAAGGCCGCCAAAAGCTGTTGGACCCCCTATCAGCCGCTGCTGGTGTCATGATGTCATAAGCCCGGCAGGCTGGCCTGCTGCGGCGGGTAGGTAATGCGGTTGCCTTCCACCTGCGCGAAACCGGTCAGGCGGTGCGGCAAGGCTTTTCCATTCGAAGCGATGTGCATCACGGTAATTCCCCGCACGACCAGCGCGTCGGCGACCAGCGAGCGGTGGCAGCGCCAGTGCACGGCCTCCGCGCACATGATGGCCGCATATTCGTCATTCCCTGAATTTTGCTCTTGCAAAATTCTAAGGGAATCCAGTTTATCAGTACTGGGTCGCCCTGGAATTTGCTTCGCAAATTCAGGCGATGACGAAAGTGCAATCAACTCCTCCAGCGCCTTCTCGAACTCCTCCGTCTGCATGTAATCGGCATAGCCACGGAAGCCACCGTTCCGCCAGCCGGTGTTGGGAGAGTCGGCGCGCGCCTTGCGCAGGCCGCCCAGCGCCGCCATGTGCCGGTAGCCGAGCCCTGCCTCCTTGAGCGATTTTTCCAGCGCTTCCGTATTGTATTGCGGGTTATGGCGTGAACGGGGAATGGTACGGATATCGCACAGCAGCCGGATATCATGCGCTTTCAAATGGTCGATAAACTCATCGATAGGCAACGTCGAATGGCCGATGGTGTAGATACGCTTTTTCATGGTTTATATATAAGGAAAATGCTGTAGGAAAAAAGCCTGGGGAGATCCTTGAAACGCACGCGTTAATACCCCATATGAAAATAATCCGGAAAAGATGAAATTGGGTGCTTGACACCCCATGTTTCTTTTGCCATAACAGCCTTCCTTTCGTGACTGGACCCCGTAAGGAGCCGGTCGTTGATTTTGCCAAAAAACCTTTAAATTGGGGCTTTTAGGTGGAATCTGTTGTTTGAAATTGTGAAGAGCATTTAAGCGCAGGTGGCGTTCGTGTCGCTGCTCCCGGTCTTTTCGGAGGCCGATGAGTAGTTGAAATCAACAGCACAACGTCACTTTGTGCAGTAACTGACAATCTTCGGATTGTCAGAGACGCAAACAAAACATTATCGGTATAAGTCCGAGGTGCATCCGGTAATGGTGATGTTGTGCGTGTTTCCGAAAATTTGAGCCCTATCTATCGATAGGGAATTTGCCAGAGGTTTATCGAGACTTCGGTCTGATAAGCTTTTCTGACAGAGTCAAAACATGAGAGTTTGATTCTGGCTCAGAACGAACGCTGGCGGCAGGCTTAACACATGCAAGTCGAACGCGTACAGCAATGTACGAGTGGCGCACGGGTGAGTAATACATGGGAACGTGCCTTGGAGTCTGGGATAACCACGGGAAACTGTGGCTAATACCGGATATTCCCCCCGGGGGAAAGATTTATCGCTCCAAGATCGGCCCATGCCAGATTAGCTAGTTGGTGGGGTAATGGCCTACCAAGGCAACGATCTGTAGCTGTTCTGAGAGGAAGACCAGCCACACTGGAACTGAGACACGGTCCAGACTCCTACGGGAGGCAGCAGTGGGGAATATTGGACAATGGGCGCAAGCCTGATCCAGCCATGCCGCGTGAGTGATGAAGGCCTTAGGGTTGTAAAGCTCTTTCGGCGGGGAAGATGATGACGGTACCCGC
>CAYXYU010000015.1:0-37779 GCA_964469525.1 uncultured Rickettsiales bacterium
CTTTAATGCTACCACGACGAAAGGCGTTTTGTCATGGGGATTGCACCCCATTTGCCCCTTTTGTTCACCCAGGGGCAATTTCTTCCGGGTGCTTACCTATTGCTTACCCGGACGGCTCCCCGGAGCGGGTAAGCAATCCGGGGAGTTTTCAATATACTGAATTATTGGGGAAATTTGGAGCGGGCGAAGGGATTCGAACCCTCGACTTCAACCTTGGCAAGGTTGCGCTCTACCCCTGAGCTACGCCCGCTCACCCCGAAATCCGAGGTTTTACCAAAATGGAGGAACCGGATGATAGGGATTTTAAAGCGCTTTGCAAGCCTTTACTTTACGCGTCCGGCGGTGCTAGGATAATGCCCGAGACGCATTCATTCTCAAGGATTTTCTATGCATAATGTCGATCCCCGGCTGCTGGAGATACTGGTCTGCCCATTGACCAAGGGTACGTTGCGCTACGATGCCCAGAAGCAGGAGCTGATCAGCGACAAGGCGAAGCTTGCCTATCCCATCCGCGACGGCATCCCGATCATGCTGGCCGAGGAAGCCCGCAAATTAGATTAATTGGGCACGAAGTGCCCTCACCCTAACCCTCTCCGCATTGCGGGAGAGGGAAGCTACGCTGGCGCGTAGCGACAGCGAGCGGGTGAGGGTATCAATATCTTTTCCGTACCGCCTCCGGCAAGTCGCCGACCAGGCCCATGGCGTGGCGCATGAAGAAGCGCTTTATCGGCGGCATTTTCCCCACGGCCCACAGGCCTAGCCCGCGTGCCAGCCGCACCGGCACGGCGTTGATTCCAAACAGTCGATTTAAACCGTCGGTGACGGCGAGCATGGTGACGTTATCGAAGCGGCGCCAGCGCTGGTAATGCGCGAGCAGCTCCGGCGCCCCGATATCGAAGCCGAGCGCATGTTGCTTGGTGAGCAGCTGCACCAATACACCGACATCGCGGAAGCCGAGATTGACGCCCTGGCCGGCAATGGGATGGATGGTATGGGCAGCGTCGCCGACCAGCACCAGGCGGTGGCCGATATATGTCTTCGCATGCAGCAAGCCGAGCGGATAGCTGAACCGCCTGCCTTCGGTGCGGATAATACCGAGATAATCCCCTACCCGCTCGGTAATTTCCTGTACGAATTCCTCCTCCGGCAGGTCCAGATAAAGCTGCACGCGGTTATCCGGCTCGACCCACACCAAAGAGGAGCGATTGCCCCGCATCGGCAGCACGGCGAATGGGCCAGCGGGCAGGAAGCGCTCCTGCGCCAGGCCATGATGCGGCAGCTCATGCGCAATCGTGCAGACAATGGCCGTCTGGCGATAGTTCCATTCCGTAATCTTGATGCCAGCCAGGCTGCGGATGGCGGAATTTTTTCCGTCCGCTCCGACCAGCAGCGCGCACCGGATAGGGGGGTTATCTTTAAGCCGCAAGGTGATGCCTCCGCTGTCGCGCTCGAAGCCTTCCAGCATTGCCTGATCGAAAATTTCGAGATGGGCTAAATCTGCCGCGGCGCTGTGCAGTGCATTGCGGATATAACGGTTCTCCACGATATATCCGAACGGCTGCTCGCCTACTTCATGGTGGTCGTAATGGAGAAAAAACGGCGCGGTTCCGTCGGAGACGCGAATATCGAGAATCGGCTGCGCATGCGGCGCCATTTGCTCCCAGGCGCCCGCGCTGTCGAGAATGCGGCGTGAACCCTCGGCAATAGCGCTGACGCGGCCATCAAACGCCGACTCAAGCTGGGAGGACATCGGCGTTTTCTCGATGACCGCCACGTTGAGATTGGCGCGCGCCAGGGCCACGGCCAACGTCATGCCAGCCATGCCGCCCCCGGCGATGGCGACATCGAAACTATGGTTTTGGGTCATTATTGGATCATAGGAAGCTAAAACGGTAACGCAATACGCCATTTCAGAGAAAAGTGGATACGTATCGATGCATTCGGAAACGTTTCGGATCGTTTCTCAGTATTTATTTAAGGAGTATGGAATCCTTTCCAGCGCGCCAAACAGCTGCCTAAGTTTTGGCCAGTGGTTTTTCGCGAGTGCCTATAATATGGGCAAACCTCCATCCAAGAATTACAATAATATATTGTATTTAAATAACTTATACATTGGCACGGAACTTGTAATAATCCTTAGTTGTTTGGTGCACTTGCGAAGTTTGCATCAGAGTAAACGTCCTGCGACTTGTTAGGGCCGGGGTAAACACCCCGGTCCTTTTTTTTGTTTTTGCGTGACATTGTGTGACATTCGCATCGGGCTTGACCTCACCGTCCATTCGCTTATTTTGGTAATGAACTAAGCATTGACTCACCTTATCACTCCCGCGAAAGCAGGAGTCTTTCTTTTATCAAAAAGTTAAACAAGATTCCTGCTTTCGCAGGAATGACAAATCAAGAGCATTATGACACTCCGTATCGTGACCTGGAATATCAATTCCGTTCGCATCCGCAATCCCCTTCTCAAGCAGTTTGTCGAGCAACACCGGCCTGACATTCTCTGCCTGCAGGAAACCAAGGTCGAGGATCATGCCTTCCCGTTCGAAGACCTTAAATCACTGGGATTTAACCATATTCACTTCAAAGGCCAGAAAAGCTATAATGGCGTGGCGATTCTGTCGAAAATCCCGCTGGATAAAGTCAGCTGCATGACTGTAGCCAAGCTGGACCATAAGCGCCATATTTGCGCCACGCTGCCGGACGGTACGGTGCTGCATAATTTTTACGTCCCGGCCGGCGGCGACATTCCCGACCGCGAGCAGAACCCGGCTTACGGCTATAAGCTCGATTTCGTCGAGGATATGACGCGCTGGTCGCAGGAAGCGAAAAAAAACCATCCGAAGATGATTATCCTCGGGGACTTCAACATCGCGCCGCTTCCGCATGACGTGTGGTCACACAAGCAACTGCTGAAGGTGGTCAGCCATACGCCGGCCGAAGTGGAGCGGCTGGAAGCACTCCGGGCATCGCTCGGCTGGTGCGATGCGGCGCGGCATTTCACGCCGGCGGAGCAGAAGCTGTACAGTTGGTGGAGCTACCGGAATCGCGACTGGCGCAAGTCCGACCGCGGGCGGCGCCTCGACCATGTCTGGGTGACGCCCGCCCTCGCCCCGGCGCTCCTGCAATGCGAGACGGTCAAGGATGCGCGCGACTGGGACAGTCCGTCCGACCACGTGCCGGTGATGGTGGATTTGTCATCCTGAGCGGAGCGCAGCGGAGTCGAAGGATCTTTCTTTCGTTGCCCCCAAGGAAGATCTCTCGGCTACGCTCGGGATGACATCTTTCCTGCCACATACGCCCCCACAAAAATCCCCAGCGCCGCCAGGATGATCGACGGGCCCGAGGGCGTATCGAACAGCAGCGATGCGTACAGTCCCCCGCAGACGGAGATTGTGCCGATCAAGGAAGCGACCACCGCCATCCGCGTCGGCGTGGTGGAAAAATAGCGCGCCGCCGCAGCCGGGATAATCAGGAGCGACGTGATCAGCAGAATACCGACCAGCTTGATCGACACCGCCACGCCGAGCGCGATGACCAGCATCAGTACAAGCCGCAGTCGCTCAACCGGTACCCCTTCCACCTGAGCGATGTCGCCGTGCAGCACCAGGCGCAGCAGGTTTTTCCATTGCAGCAGCAGGAAAAGCCCGGCGGCGGCAGCCATGGCGTAAATCAACGCGAGGTCGGCCATGCCGACGGCAAGGATGTCGCCGAACAGCAGGCCGTTCACGTCGATGACGATGGAAGGCGATAGCGCAATCAACACCAGCCCGAGCGCCAGTGCGCCGTGCGCGAACAGGCCGAGCAGCGTGTCGGAGGCCAGACGCTTTCCACGTTCCAACCAGATGACGGCAAAGGTAACGGCAACGGCGACGGAGGCGATGCCGAGCATCAGGTCGGCCTGTACCAGCAGCGCCAGCACGACGCCGAGCAACGCCGCGTGGGCGATTGAGTCGCCGAAATAAGCCAGCCGCTTCCAAGCGACGAAGCAGCCGAGCGGCCCGGCCATCAAGGCGATGCCGATACCTGCCAGCAGAGCGTTAAGGAGAAAAGGATCAGACATGGCGGATCTCCGCACTATTCCTCCCCCGCTTGCGGGGGAGGCTAGGTGGTGGGGGCTGCAAAGCAGCCAAGCGTGCCAAGCGCGCTTCACCCCTCTGCAGTTCCCCCGCAGGCGGGGGGACGATGAATAGCTCCTCAGTGCCCATGCTCATGATCATGATGGTGGGTATACACGGCTAAACTTTTCGCCACAGGCTCTCCGAACAAATTGACGAAGGCCGGATCTTCACGCACCGAGTGCGGATGGCCGGAACAGCAGACATGGCGGTTGAGGCAGATAACATGGTCGGTGGAGGACATCACCAGGTGCAGGTCGTGCGATACCATCAGGACGCCGCACCGATGCTCGCCGCTGATGCGGCCAATCAGGTCGTAGAGCAAGGCTTGTCCGCTCACATCGACTCCCTGCACGGGCTCGTCGAGTACCAGCAGTTCCGGGTCAGAAAGCAGCGCGCGGGCGATCAGGATGCGCTGCAGTTCGCCGCCGGAAACGGATTGCAGGGGCTGCTGCATAAGAGGGGTGATGCCGGTTTCATTGGCTAAAGGGAGGATGGGACGGCCACGCGCACTTAAAGTAAGAAACCATTCAACGGTTACCGGCAGGATGGGGTCGATGGCGAAGCGCTGCGGCACGTAACCGACACGCAGGCCCGGTTTGCGCCTTACCGTACCGGCATCGGGTGTTTCCAGCCCGAGCAGTAGTTTGAGCAGTGTCGTTTTGCCGCTGCCATTGGGGCCGATCACGGTAACGATGTTGCGCGGTGGCAGAATAACGCTTACATTCTGGACGACGGCGTCTTTGCCGAAGGATTTGTACAGGCCGTCGGCAGTGATGAGCGGTTCGGGCGAGATCATGGGGCGTGAATAGCAAGAAAATGGATATTGCGGAAGCACTAAAGCAGATTGCCTTTGACGAGCGCGGGCTGGTGCCGGCCATCGCGCAGCATTTTAAGACCGGCGAGGTGCTGATGCTGGCCTGGATGAACCGCGAGGCGGTCGAAAAGACGCTTGCCACCGGCCAGGTGCATTACTGGTCGCGCTCGCGGGGGACCCTGTGGCGCAAGGGGGAAACCTCCGGCCATACGCAGGAACTGAAGGGTTTTCGCATCGATTGCGACGGCGATACGCTGCTGCTTTCCGTGGACCAGGTGGGCCCGGCCTGTCACACGGGCGAGAAAACCTGCTTTTTCAAAAAGATATAATTTCCACCCGCCGCCGGCATTGTCACAGAATGTTCATACAACCCCGGGGCTTGGGGTGGTAATATGATACTGGAAAACTATACGCCGAAGCTAGAGTATGTTCGAAACGCCGAAAGATACCGCTATCAAGGAGATGACCGCCGATACGCTGCACAACGACGCGATCACCCTTGACGATCGGCTGAATACGCTGGTATCGGGCGCTGAAAAAAGCGTAAAATCCCCCTATGCCCTGCTGCAGCAGAACCATATCGAGGCCCGCCAGAACATCGAAGAGCTGATGCATATGCCGCTCCACCAGATCGAGCATATGAGCCCGGGTGATCTCAGCAACCTGATGGACCGAATGCAGTCGGCGCTCGCCTATCTCGGCCATCAGCTGGAGCGCGCGGCAGGGATCAATGTGGAGCAGCATCTGGTCGACGTGCAGCGCCAGCTGGAGACTATCCAGAAGAAGCTGGAAACGGAAAAAGTAGAGGAAGATCAGGCGGCGCAAAAGAAAAAGGAAGAAGAAGAAAAAGAACTGCGCGAAGCGATCCAGAGTACGCTGTGTGCCTGCCAGAATGCGTTTTATGCATTAGAGCCGCCAGCGACTTGGTCGCTGGCGATGACCGAAACACTGGCGCTGTCGCAGAAGTCGGTCGGGAGCCTGGTCTCCGAATTGGATACGGTGATAGCGGAAGAAAATATCAAGGAGCAGTCGCAAGATAAAACGGCGGAGGAGACCGGCACTGTCACCAAGACGGAATTCCTGCAGGCGGCACAGGAGTTGAAGGCATTCAAGGACGACAAGCAACCGACCTACGGCGAACTGGACAACGCCATCAAAAATACTGAAACGGTGGAGCAGTACGCGGAGCAGAAGGTGGAGCAAGCCGAGCGGCATGGCGACCATGCCGGGAAACGAAGATGGGAAGGCATCTGCAATCACTGCCAGGAGTCAAAAGAAGACCTGGAAGCGGCGCGCGAGGAAGCCCGCGAGAAGTTCCGCATGGAAAACTATGAAAGGCAGCAGCAGTGGGAAGCCCGCCCCGACGGTACGATGCGGATGAGGGAATCCTCCAGTGGCGGCACCAGCGACGGCGAGCACGATAATGAGCAGGGCCGTGCGCCTTCCCGTGAGATCGGGCAGCAGAGCGACGGCAAGTTTGCCGGGATGGCGGCAGCGGTAATCACCGATCTCTCCAAAACCACCGGTCTGTCAGAGGAATACCTGAAGGATCGCGAGCTCAATGCATCGCTGAGGGAGGAGCGTTATCAGGCGCAGGAACAGGGACAAAAAACGGGAATTGTCCAAAGTCAGGAGCCTTTACCCGAGGTACTGCAGGAGAATAATGCCCGGGCGGAAATCTCAGTCTCGCCGGAAAAGGCGAATGTATTTGTAGGGGTGGCCGTTGCCGCAGGTTCACTCACGGATGCGGTTAAAAGGGCTATCGAAATCGGCGGACCGAATCGCGGCGTGGATGTTGATGAGTTATCGCCTGGGCAACGAAAAGAGCATGCGTTGCAACAGGCAAAGCAGGAAGTGGCGGAGCGCACCGAGGAAACCTTGCGGCTTACCGAAGGGGCTACCCCAGCGGACATAAACAATGCCCGCTTTGCCGCCGAGGCCAGCGTTGCCATGGCGCCTTTTAAAGGCCAGCTGGACAATATAGCAGCATCCATCGGAACCGGTGCGCGCGCTGCTTTCGAGGAGATTGGGAAGATGTTGGAATCGTTTAACGTTACCACTGATGGACAACATATGGTAAGCGGCATGCCGGAACAGGCTCCCGGTCCTACGCCGAATCAGCCCAGCCCGGTGCAGGCGCAGCTGAATAAATTTTCTTAATCTATTTCAACCACAGGGAGGTCATCATGACTACGCTCAATGTAAGGGAGCGACTGAGTGCAGCACGTAATGAGCGTGAAGCTTTTTATGAGAAAACAATACCTACTGATCCGGAAGAACGAGGAAAACACTTACGAAATCAAAGGGTGGTCGATAACAATGTGCGACAAATTGAAGAATTAGCGGTCAGCCTGGGCGTTATAAGAAAGGACGAACGTACGGTTGGGCCAAACAGCCATTCGTATCCTAAGTTCTGACACTGAAACAGCGCTAAAGCTTTAGCGGTTCCTGCCAGGCATTCCCTCTCTCTTTTAAGGGAAGGGAAATGCTTTTTTAAAGCCCCTTCAGTATACCCTTCAGGTTCTTGATCGTCTCTTTCGGATCCTTGACCTGGTCCTTGAGGCTGCCGCGGGTATTTTTCAACTTTTCCTTGAACTGCTCGGGATCGGTGATCGCTTCCTTGAGCACCGCGCTGACATCGGGGGCATAGGTGGGATTTTTAAGAGAACCGCTGATCAGCACCGGCACGCTGACGCCCGCCTGTGGTCCGGCGGCGGGATCCTGCGACATGCGCATCACTTGCGGCGTCAGGCGGTAGCTGATCGTCTGCAACGGCAGGTTAACCTGCCCCGCGCCGCTCACGGTCAGCGTCGGGGCTTTCAGCAGCAGATCGCTGTTGGTCAGCACGCCCTGGCTGATCAGGAAGCTGCCCGAGATGTCGCTGAATTCGGTTTTTCGGCCTGCGGCCGGCGTAAAGGCGCCCTGCACATTACGCATCATGTTGACAAGATCGATACCTTCCAGCGTACCACCGGCAATGCTGCCCTGCCCCTTTCCTGCCAGCGCCGCGATTATATCACGCTCGCTGTTGCCGCGGCTGGCCAGGCTGGCCTGCAGCGTTGCCGCGCCGCTAAAACGGTCGGAAATGTCGAGTGACTTCAGCAGCGGCTCCAGCTGGACTTTGGTCAGCGTAATCTGGCTTTCCAGCATCGGGATGCCTGGCGTGGTGTCGATGCTTAAAGATATGCTCCCGGCGCCGCCATAGAGGACGGCGTTGGAAATATCACTATTGAAGCGTCCGCGCTCCAGCCGCGCGCGCAGCAGGCTTTCGCCAATGGCCAAGTCGCGCAGTTTTACCCCATCTGTTTTAATGCCGATGGAAGCATTCACCGCCTTCATCCATGACAGGTCAAACGATTTGGCGCTCCAGCCCTCCGCCGCCAGGGCGCTGCCGATCAGCAGCCCGCCTCCCGATGTCGCCTGCCGCTGCGGCAGGAACTGATTCAGGTCCAGCATGCCGGTGGTAAGCTGGGCGGTGATGGACGGGGGCTTGGCGGCATGATCGATTTTAAGATCGCCGGTGGCCTGAACGGTATCCAGCACCAGCTTCATATTCTCGAAGTGGCAGAACGCCCTCGAGCATTGGGCATCGCCGCTCATATCGAGCTTAAGCGCTGTCGGAGTGGCGATGGGCGTTGCGGACGGATCCACCCAGGTGAGCAATTGTTTAAGAGACGATGATTTAACGGCAGCTTTGCCGGTGTAATAGGCCCCCTGATCGACCATGCCGTCGGTTTCCATGGAGAGCAGCTCGCTTTGCAGGCTGGCGCGAATCTGGGTGCGTTTCTTTTCAGCGAAGCTGTACAGGGAGTCGATGGAGGCGGCGATTTTGACGTTGCGCCCATTCCAGATTCCGCTGCCGGCGAGGGTGAATGGGGAGGCAATGCCTTCCAGTTCCAGTTCGCTATCGAGCTCCTTCAGTTCCCATTTTCCGCCGGTCTGTTCATTGATGTAATTAACGCTTCCGTCTTCGATCTCCACTTCGCTGAGCAGCAGATCGGGCGGCACGGTGGCTACGCTGCTGGCATCCCGCGCGGCATTTTTATTTTTACCCGCGGCCGGTTGCGCCTCTGAGAACAGCGTCCAGTTATTCCGGCCCGCTTTGGTGACGTGCAGGTTGATGTGCGGCTGCTTGAGCGTCAGTTCGCGGACATTGAATGTGCCGGACAGCAGCGGAAGGATGTCCATCTCGACATGCAGTGAATTCAACGTCATGAAGGGGGAATTAGCGGGAAAGCCTTGCGGGTTGGAGAGCGTCACCTTCTCTGCCTTGACCATGCCGACAGGAAACAGCCGAACCGAAAGTTCGCCGTCGATAGTGATGTTGCGTCCGGTAGCGGTTCGCAGTTTGTCAATGAGCGGCTGCTTGTAGGTTTCGGCGGAAATAAACAGCGGCGCCACCAGTGCGGCAACAATCAGCAGTGCCAGGATGCCGACGGCGGCGAGAATAATCTTTTTCAGCATATTCTATCCTTTCTGCGCGCGGTGCATGAGCAGGTGGTCGGCCAGCACGCAGGCCAGCATCGCCTCGCCGACCGGCACGGCGCGGATGCCGACGCAGGGATCGTGCCGGCCCCTGGTGCTGATGGTGGTGTTATTGCCCTGCATATCAACCGTTTCCACTTCCTGCAGGATAGAACTGGTCGGCTTGACGGCGAAGCGCACCACCACCGGCTGGCCGCTCGAGATGCCACCCAGTATGCCGCCGGCGTGATTAGAGAGAAAGGTGGTTTTGCCGCCTTTGCTGCGCATGCGGTCGGCATTCTCCTCGCCGCGCAAGGCAGCGGCGGTGAAGCCATCGCCGATCTCGACGCCCTTGACGGCATTGATGCTCATCATGGCGGCAGCGAGGTCGGCATCGAGTTTTTTATAGATGGGTGCGCCCAGTCCAGCCGGAACGCCTTCGGCGATGAGTTCAATGACGGCTCCGGTGGAGGAGCCATCTTTACGAATAGCATCCAGCTTCTTCTCCCAACGCGTGGCAGCCTTGGCATCCGGGCACCAGAAGGGGTTTTTGTCGATTTCCTTCCAATCCCATTGTTTCCGGTCGATTGCATCGTCACCCAGCTGCACCAGGGCACCGCGGAGGGTAATGCCTTTACCGAGTATCTTGCGTGCGATTGCCCCGGCGGCTACGCGCATGGCGGTTTCGCGCGCGCTGGAGCGCCCGCCGCCACGGTAATCGCGGATGCCGTATTTCATGAAATAGGTATAATCGGCGTGGCCGGGGCGGAATTTATCCTTGATGGTCTCGTAGTCTTTCGATTTCTGATCCTCATTGTAAATGATGAGGCTGATCGGTGCTCCGGTAGTCTTGCCTTCGAATACGCCGGAGAGGATTTTTACCGTGTCGCTTTCCTTGCGCTGGGTGGTATGGCGCGACTGTGCCGGGCGGCGCTTGTCCAGCCAGGGCTGGATATCTTTTTCACTTAAGGCAACAAGCGGCGGAATGCCATCGACTACGCATCCTATCGCCTCCCCGTGACTTTCGCCCCACGTCGTAAACCGAAACAAGTGGCCGAAAGTGTTGAAGGTCATGCTGCTACACCGTCGCGATATCCGGCGCGTCGACGGATTTCATGCCGACGACATGGTAACCGGAGTCGACATGCAGCACTTCGCCGGTGGTGCCCTGCCCCAGCTCTGACAACAGGTACAGCCCGGCACCACCGACATCCTCGATGGTGGTATTACGGCCGAGCGGCGAGTTGTACTCATTCCATTTCAGGATATAGCGGAAGTCGCCGATGCCGGAGGCAGCCAGCGTTTTGACCGGACCCGCCGAGATGGCATTGACACGGATTTTCTGTTTGCCGAGATCGACGGCCAGATACTGCACGCTGGTCTCCAGCGCGGCCTTGGCGATGCCCATTACATTATAATGCGGCACGACTTTCTCCGCGCCGTAATAGGTCAGCGTCACCAGCGCCCCGCCGGTCGGCATCAAGGCGCTGGCACGGCGGGCGAGCGCCGTGAAGGAGTAGCAGGAGATGTTCAGCGTCATCAGGAAATTATCGAGCGTGGTGTCGATGTATTTCCCCTTCAGCTCATTCTTGTCGGAATAGGCGATGGCGTGCACGAGGAAATCCATTGTTCCCCATGATTTCCGCAATTGATCGAACACGGCGTCCATGCTGGCGGTGTCGGTGACGTCGCAGGGCAGGATGATGCTGGAGTTAACGGACGCCGCGAGCGGGCGGACGCGTTTTTCCAGCGCCTCGCCCTGATAGGTGAAGGCCAGCTCGGCGCCCTGGGCAGCCAGATACCTGGTAATACCCCAGGCCAGCGACTTGTCATTGGCCACGCCCATAATCAGGCCACGTTTGCCGGCCATCAGCGTGCCGGTCGGCACGCTGGGCTCTCTCCCCGCTTCCTCGTTCATCCGGTCAGCTTCGGCTTACTGAACGATCTGCCAGGTGCCGTCAGGCTGGCGGCAGGCCTTGCCATATCCCTGCTCTTTCTGCCCGCCGACCACGATGGTCTGACTGTATTCACGGCAATACTGGCCCTGTGCATTCTGGTAATAGTTGGAAGGGGTGATGGTGCCATGATTGCCGGACTGCGGATTGCGCCATGGCAGGGTCTGGCCCGGCTGGGCCGTTTCCATCGCGCGTTGCGAAGCTGCGTTATAGGCCGCCATGTCGGCGCGGTCGAGCGACTGGCCGATCGAACTGCCGATCATGCCACCGAGCAGGGCGCCGCCAATGGTGGCCGCCGTCTTACCGGCGCCGCCGCCCATGGTGCTGCCGATGACGCCGCCGCCGATGGCGCCGGCCACCGTGCCGATATCCTGTTTATTGATCGAGCCCCCGCTCATGGCACCGGAACCCGGAGGACCCTGCTGGCACGCGGCAAGCATGGCGGCAATTGATATGAGCGCAATAGCGGAAGTATTTTTCATATTCTTATCCTTACGTTGATACAGTTACGACAAGGGATCCCATATATCCCACAAACCGAATGCGTTGGCAACACTCAAGCGTCAATTACGTGACTGATACGATTCAGATTTCCCTTATCTCCGCCTTCATCCTAGGTTATAATTATTCCTTAACAAAATACTTAAGAGGAATATGCCCAAGGGTAAAGTATCACTCGTCGGGGCCGGTCCCGGCGATCCTGAGCTACTGACGGTCAAGGCGGTGAAAGCGCTGCAGCGCGCCGATGCGGTCGTCTATGACCGACTGGTAGCGGAGCCCATCCTGGCGCTGATCCCGCGCGGTGTTCCGCGTTTCTTCGCCGGAAAATCCTGCAAGGAAAAAGCGATGACGCAGGAGGAGATCAACGCGCTGCTGGTGACGCTGGCGAAGAAAGGCCAGCACGTGGTGCGGCTCAAGGGCGGCGACCCGTTCCTGTTCGGGCGTGGCGGCGAGGAAGCGCTGGAGCTGGTAAAGCATGGGATTGCGTTTGAGATTATCCCCGGCGTTACTTCGGCGCAGGGTTGCGCCGCCTATGCGGGAATACCTTTGACCCACCGGATGCTGGCCGGCGGCGTGCGGTATATCACCGGTCATCGCGTCACAGAGGAGGAAACCCGCCAGCCGCTCGAACTCAACTGGAAAAGCCTCGCCGATCCGGAGACGACGCTGGTGGTCTATATGGGGCTGGCCAATTTAGGCATCATTGCGGGGAAGCTTATCGAGCATGGGCTGCCCGCCGATTTCCCCGCCGCTGCCATCGCCTCCGGCACCACGCCGGGACAAAAGGTTATTTTATCGACATTACAGCATATTAGCCAAAAGGTGTCCGAGGCGGGACTGGAGCCGCCGACCATGGTGATTATCGGCAAAGTGGCCGCGCTGGCTAAGGATCTGGCGTGGTTCCGCCCGGGAGGGGTTGAAAATAGCGAATATTTTCAGCAGCATGTCACAAAATTGTCATATTAATGACGTTGCGCGGACCGGATAAGCTATTATAAACTGATAATATGAGTGATACTGCCCTTGAAGGATGTGCTGCCATGAATGACCCGGTGGAAAAAGAATTCCGCCGCAAGAACCAATGGTATTCCTTTACCGGCCATTTGTATGCCGCTGTCGGCGGCGCGGCGTTTATCGGGCTGCTCGGCATGATTGCCAGCTCCCTTGTGAAGGTGGCGGCAGGCGGGGTAGCCGGAGCGGAAGCCGCGCTTATTTTCAGCAGTCCTGCCCCCATGCTGGCGATGGGGGGGTTGATGGTGCTCGGCACTGCGTGCGTCTGGATGGCGCAGCGCGAGTTTACCGAGCTGAAGTGCATCGGGGATGAACACCTCGCCATTCAAAATGCGAGAAAGCTCCAGTCGGAAGTGCAGATCACAAAAGCGGTGGAGCATTCTCAGAACAGCCGTGCCGACGGCAAGTCGTGGGTAAGTGTCGTTAATCCCGGCCAACAGGCTGCCAACCAGCAGCACGCGCGTTGATCCTGCCATTTCTTTGTCATTCTGAGACAAGTCTTAAGAAACAGATCCTTCGCTCCGCTCAGGATGACATAACACTGCCCGAGCAATTACCACCACGAACATGAAGCCGCCGATGATGGCGAGCAGTCCGCCGAGGCCCATGAAACCCATGGCGGCGCGGGCGCCGGCGTCGGCAGCTTCCAGCCCGCCGGGGGTTTTGCGCAGTACGCCGTAGCCGCCCGACCAGGCGAGGCCGGAGATATGCATGATCTGCCCGACTCCATAAACAATCGGCTGCCAGAAGGCGAGTCGCCAGCCGCTTGCATCGCGGTAGTCGAAATGCGGCAGCAGCCAGTAGGCGGCGCCCATGAAGGCGAGCGTGACGCCGACGATCGAGCCGTGGTAATGCGCCGGGATGACGACGTTCTGCCCCTCGATCAGCAATCCGAGCACACCGCCATAAAGAAAGAGTAGCACGGACATTAAGAGTGCCGCCCAAAGAGCGCGCCGGTTGCTTTTGCGTGTGTTGCGGCTGTTCCACAGGCTTGGAATCAACGCCAGTGACAGGATGGTGGGTGCGATGCCGTTTGCGATGATCATCTGCCAGGTGAAGAACTGGCGGTGCTCCATCGAGGCGACGTCATAGAGCAGGTAGGCCAGCGGCGTCAGGAGGACGGCAATCAGGCCGATGGAGAAGAGGAAATAAAGGAATGCCTGAGGTTGCGGAGAGTTCCCCTCCATCCCGCCTTCCCCCACAAGGGGGGAAGGAGAAGAAAGAGTGCGCATCAGCACCAGCCATACGACCAGCAGCAGCTGCGTATGCAAAAACTGCAACACATGCCCGCCGCCCCAGAAGGCCATCTCGTAATATTGTTGGCCGTCGATCACCGGGGGCATCTGCTGGTGCGACCAGATGAAAGCCATGGCGCTCATCAGCGCAATCAGCCCGGCGGTAAACAGGCCGAAGCGTTGCGCACCGTTAAACATGCTTCCCTGTGCGGGAGAGGAAAATAACTTCACCAGCATTAGCGCCACGCCGATGAACAGCAGGGACAGGCCGAGGAAGAAAACCGGGCTGGTGATGACCGGGATGTAATTGCTCATCAAAGCTACGGCATGCGGATCGAGTGGCGAGAGGGTGATGCCAAGCGTACCGAGCGCGAAGCAGATCAGCGCCGCTTCCTCCAGATAAGGAAAGAGCTGTTTAGTCCCTGCCGTCATCACGCTCCACAGCAGGCAGGCGATAGCCAGAAACCATACCAGCACGGACAGATCGACATGCACCACCAGCGCTTCGTGGAACAGATGGTCGAGTCCCATGGCCTTGAACACCGGCGCGCGCGCCACTACCAGCACCAACGAAAATAGTCCGGCAATAGCCAGCGCAGCTGTGCCAATAAGGAGCCACCAGCGGGAGAGGGGTTTGTTCATAGAAGTATCTCATCCTTTATCGTCATGCCCGCGTAGGCGGGCATCCAGATTTTATAATAGACTAGATTCCCGCTTTCGCGGGAATGACGGTTCTTTTATAGTGATCGTCAATGCCTCACTCCACCGAAATAATTTTCCGCGACCGAAGCGCCATTCTCATCTGGCTGACTATCTGCGCGCTACTGGTGGCACTGATGGTGCTAGTCGGCGGCTATACGCGGCTTTCGGGATCGGGGTTGTCGATCACTGAATGGAAGCCTATCCATGGTGTCATCCCGCCGTTGAACGAGGCCGAGTGGGAGGAGGAGTTCGCGGCCTACCGGCAAAGCCCGCAATATCTAAAAGTCAATATGGGCATGACGCTGGAGGAGTTCAAAACCATCTTCTGGCCGGAATACTGGCACCGCGTGCTGGGGCGCATTGTCGGCATCGTATTTTTTATTCCTCTACTTCTTTTTGCCGTGCGGCGAAGTATCTCAAAGCACTTCTTCTGGCGGCTGGTGGCTATATTCGCACTAGGTGGGCTACAGGGGCTGGTAGGCTGGCTGATGGTGGCGAGCGGGCTGGTCGATGATCCCAAGGTCAGCTTTGTGCGGCTGGCGATCCATCTGTCGCTGGCGTTTGTGATCTTTGGGTTGATTCTTTGGCAGTTATTACAAATCGCCATTCCCGCGAAGACGGCGATCCATATTCCAGAAGCGGTGGTTATGGGCCCCCGCCTGCGCGGGGGTGACGGAAAAAAATGGTATACGCTATGGTTCACCCTTCTTTTCTGCCAGATCATCCTTGGGGCGCTGTTGGCGGGGCAGCATGGCGGGCTGATCTATAATACGTGGCCGGATATGGACGGGTACCTGGTACCGGAGGGGCTATGGGGCGACCGTATCGCCCTGACCCAGTTCCTGCACCGGAAACTGGCGATTTTGCTGGCTTTTGGCTTCTTATTCTGGTGGTATTTCCACCGCGATTATGTTAAGGATAGGCATCTTGGCAAGGTCTGCGCAGGAGCTGCGGCCATACTGGCGGCGCAATTCGCGCTCGGCGTGCTGACGCTGTTGCATCAGGTTCCCCTGGCGCTCGCCCTGGCCCACCAGATGACGGCGCTACTGCTGTTTACGGCGGGACTGATTTTGCTGCATGGTATAAGGCATAGATGACCATTAATTACGAAGCCCGTTTCCGGCAAAGCATCGACCGGCTGAAAGCCGAGGGTCGCTACCGCATCTTCAACGACCTCGAGCGCAAGGCCGGGTTGTTCCCGCTGGCCAAGAGCCATATCACCGGCCGCACCGTCACCGTCTGGTGCAGTAACGACTATCTCGGCATGGGGCAGCACCCGAAAGTCATCACCGCCATGGCGGAAGCCATCGGCCGCCTGGGGTCGGGAGCTGGCGGCACACGCAACATCTCCGGCACGCACCATGCCATCGTGCAACTGGAGGAAACGCTGGCCGATCTGCATCAGAAGGACGCGGCATTGGTGATGACCTCCGGTTATGTCGCCAATGAAGCGGCGCTCGGCACGCTGTGCTCGCAGCTGGAAGGCTGCATCGTCTACTCCGATGCCTGCAACCATAATTCGATGATCATGGGCATCCGCAACAGCAAGGCGGAGAAACATATCTTCCGCCATAACGACGTGGCGCATCTGGAAGCCTTGCTGAAGGCTGCCGATCCGCAACGTCCGAAGGTCATTGCGTTTGAGTCTGTTTATTCGATGGATGGCGACATCGCTCCCATCAAAGCAATCTGCGACCTGGCGGATCGGTATAATGCCATCACCTATCTCGATGAGGTGCACGCGGTCGGTATGTACGGCCCGCGCGGCGGTGGCATTGCCGAGCGCGACGGCTTAATGGACCGCGTCACCGTCATCCAGGGAACGCTCGGCAAGGCGTATGGCGTCATGGGTGGCTATATTGCGGGAAGCAATGCATTGGTCGATATGATCCGCTCCTATGCGCCGGGGTTTATTTTTACCACCGCCCTCCCCCCGGCACTCACCGCTGGCGCCATGGCCAGTATCATTCATTTAATGCAGAGCAATGAGGAGCGTGAGCGCCAGCAATACAACGTGCGCGTGACGCGTGACATGCTGAAGAAAGCCGGGCTGCCGGTGATGCACACCGAAAGCCATATCCTGCCGGTGCTGGTGGCTGACCCGGTGCTGTGCAAGCAGGCGTCAGACATGTTGCTGAACCAGTTCGACATCTATGTGCAGCCGATCAATTACCCCACCGTGCCGCGCGGCACCGAGCGGCTGCGCATCACCCCCAATCCCTGCCACACACACGCCATGATGGTTGAGCTTACCCGTGCTCTTGTCTGGGTGTTCGAGCGGCTGGGCGTGAAGGCGGATGTGGAAAAAGCCGCACCGCTGTTGTGGAAGGTCGCGGCGGGCGGGTAAATCCCCAATCGTCATTCCCGCGAAAGCGGGAATCCAGTAAAGCGCCATGGGCGCGGTATAAAAACCACTGTGCCGCAGACGCGGCACTACTGGATTCCCCTATAATTTTGCTGCGCAAAATTTGGGGAATGACGGAACCTGGACCCCGCCATGCGGCGGGGTTTTAAGCCCTGTACAACGCTCCCCCTGTCGAAGCGCGGATGGCGCCGGTGGTGGTGGGCAGCGACAGCGGCAGTTTTTTCAAGCTGCGCATGGCAAGGAAGGCGAAGGCCTGCGCTTCCAGCGCATCGCCGATCCAGCCCAGCGATTCCACCGGGTAGACCTGCTTGAAATGCTTCTTCAGCGCCTGCATCAGCGCCGGGTTGTGCCGCCCCCCGCCGGAGACGAACCATTGCCGCGCGGCCTTGGGGAAATACGCCGTGCCCTGCTGCACGGCGGCAGCGGCGAATTCGACCAGCGTCGCCGCGCCGTCCTCCTTCGATAAATGCTGCATTTCGTCGAAGGTGAAATAATTGCGGTCGAGCGATTTGGGCGGCGTCTTGGTGAAATACCAGTCCTTCAGCATGTTTCCGATGATTTTCTCGTCGGGCTTGCCCGCCAGCGCCAGCATCCCGTCGAGGTCGCAGGGCTGACCGGTATGCTGGAACGCCCATTCATTGACCATGACATTGCCTGGGCCGGTATCGAAGGCGAGGATGTCGAGATCCATCAGATCATGGCTGGCGTGCTCGGAACGGCCGATCCAGGTGACGTTGGCGATGCCGCCAATGTTGAGCACGCCAATGGGCAGTTCCATCTGGCGGGCCAGTGCGGCGTGGTACAGCGGTACCAGGGGAGCTCCTTCCCCCCCAGCCGCCATGTCACGGCGGCGGAAATCACATACTACGTCGATCCCGGTCTTCTCCGCCAGCAGCGCGCCGTTCCCGATCTGCCAGGTCAGCCCCTCCTGCGGGCGGTGCATGACGGTCTGGCCGTGGAAACCGATAACGCGGATATCTCTCTTGGTCATTCCCGCCTGATCCAGCAATGCTTTTACCGCATCGGCATGTTTCAGGGTGATGGTCTGTTCGGCGATCAGCATGTCGCCGCGACCGTGTACCGCCTCGCGCAACGTGGCGCGGTAGACGTCGTCGAACGGACGGGTCAGCCACGGGCCGAACTCCATCACATGCTCACCGTCGGTTTTAATCAGCGCCGCATCGATGCCATCGAGCGACGTACCGCTCATCAGCCCCAGCGCCCAGACTGCCTCGGGTTCCTTGCTCATCAAACATCCTTTTTGACTATTAAGGAGAACTTAACCTATATATATTAACAAGATGATAATTTTGTCCTTGCTTCCCCGGCGAAAGCGGGGGCGCAAGGACAACATAACTATAAGGATTGTTCATGGCCACCTACGTTTCGGAATTCCTGCGCGTGATGGAGGAGCGCGGCTTCATCCATCAATGCACCGATGCGGCGGGACTTGATACGTTGATGGCAAACGGGCGGATAGCCGCCTATATCGGCTTCGACGCCACCGCTCCTTCCCTGCATGCCGGCAGCCTGATGCAGATTATGGCGCTGCGCTGGCTCCAGAAAATGGGACATAAACCGATTGTGCTGCTTGGCGGCGGAACCACTAAAGTCGGCGACCCTTCGGGCAAGGACGAAGCGCGCAAGATGCTTTCATCCGAGGATATCGGGAAAAACGCTACCGCGATCCAGGCCGTGTTCGAGCAATTCCTATCTTTCGGCTCCGGCAACACTGACGCTATCCTGGTCAATAACGCCGAGTGGTTGGACAACCTGAACTACATCGATTTCCTACGCGATTACGGGCGCTATTTCTCGGTCAACCGCATGCTGACGCAGGACAGTGTCAAGCTGCGCCTGGAGCGGCAGCAGAATCTCTCCTTCCTTGAATTCAATTATATGATCCTGCAGGCTTATGACTTTGTCGAGCTGCATGAGCGTTACGGTTGCGTGCTGCAGATCGGCGGCTCCGATCAGTGGGGCAACATTATTATGGGCATCGACCTTAAGCACCGCATCGATAGCGAGTCGCGTTTTCAGCCGATGGCGCTGGAAAAGGCCGGTAAATCGCCCAAGGTACTGGAGGTGCAGCCGATGATTCAGTCAAAGCGCGGCGATCCCGCGGATTACACGCAGGAGGCTTTCCTGAACTATATGAACCAAGGGAATGGCAAGGGCCTGTTCGGACTGACTACCCCCCTGCTCACTACCGCCGGCGGTGCCAAGATGGGCAAGACGGCCGAGGGGGCTGTATGGCTTTCCAAGGACATGCTGTCGGCTTACGATTACTGGCAGTACTGGCGCAATACGGCCGACGCCGATGTTGGGCGCTTCCTGCGGCTGTTCACTGAGCTGCCGCTGAAGGAGATCGAGAAGCTGGAGAAGCTCAAGGGCGCCGAGCTTAATGAAGCTAAGAAAGTGCTGGCCAACGAGGCGACCAAGCTCTGCCACGGTGATCGCGCGGCGCGCGCCGCGGCGGAAACGGCGAAGAAAACCTTTGAGGAAGGTGGCATCGGCGGCGATATTCCCGTCTTCGACCTGAAGGCGGCAGAGCTGGGCAAGGGCGTGGCGGCATATGAGCTGCTGCGTTTGTCCGGATTGGCGGAATCGGGCGGCGAAGCGCGGCGATTGATTCGCGGCGGCGGCGCCCGCATCAACGATCAGAAAATCGAGAATGAGAACGAGTTGATCAATCCGAATTATTTCAAGGATGGTTCACTGAAACTGTCGGTCGGGCGGAAGAAGCATATGCTGGTGAAGTTGGGCTAGGCTCAATCAGGGTATTCCTGTTCTTTCTTCGGTGAATCGAACACGTCGAAGAAGCCACGGAGGAAGCCGGGGGTCAGCATGGAAAGCGGGTTGACGGTGACCTGCGGATCCTGGGTGGAGCCTTTGATGCGGTAGCTGGCGGCGAAGACGCCCTTCCCTTCCCCGCCAGTCAGGATGGCGCCGATCAAGGGTATTTTGCCCAGCACGCTGTTGAGCGTATAGGATGGCACGATGGTGCCTTTTAGATCCAGCGTCTTCTGAGGAAAGGTAATGGTGCCGTCGATAGTCATGCCAATGGCATCACCATAGGTTCGGGCATCCTCCAAGGTGATCACGTTATTCGCCAGCGTAAAAGGCGCGCGAAACTTGACGAAGCGGATGCCCTTGCCCTGCAGCGTGTCGAAAAATCCGGTCAGCGAGGCTAGCGACAGCAGTTTGGCGAGGATGGGCGCGTCCTTAATCACATGCTCGCTGATATAGGTGCGGCCACGCAAGATGCTGCCGTGGGGACGCTCTTCGTAATCACCACTGACCGACAGCTGCCCGCCTTGGATACCATCGAACACATGGAATGCCTTGAGGAAAGCCCCCGCGCTTTCCGCATGCAAGGCAAACTGCCGTACGCCTTTGGGATTCTTGAGGATGCGCAGGGTGAATGGCTTCCCGTCCACCGTCTTGCCGCTCATATTAGCGCGTGCACAGCGATTCATATCGCAGCCCAGCACGCTCTTGAAAGCTGTGACTTCCCGCCCTTCGCCCAGTGTCAGCCGGGCGATGTCAAGGTCGAGCCGCATGGCAGGGAAATTCTCAAAGGAGAAGGTACTTTTTGTGTTGTCGTTTCCGCCCAGCCAATAGGAAGCATCGGCACTCTTGCCGCGGGCTTCGATGTGGTAACCGCCATCGACAAGTTGGTAGAGCAGGTGGTCCAGATCAGTTTTGCCTGCTTTCAACTGCTCCATCTCGATGCGTTGGATATCCGACAGATCAGGCGTCAATTCCATTGAGCCTTTTGCCGCCACATTTTTTCCCTCGAGCCAGAACGATGGCAGCGTCGTCCTACCTTTCTTTTTCTCCGCTTTCAGGGTAACGGCCGCCGACTCTTTCTCCGGTTTGTGCCAGCGTAGCAGGTCTAAGGTTACAGTGGCATTGGTAAGGTCGATGAAAGCTTCGGAAAGCTCCTTATCCTCTCCAAGCGTGACGGTCGCTTTGACTCCAAGCGTTCCCTGAAGGAAGGGGAACTGGGGGTAGCCGAAGCGTGGCAGGGATCGTACCGGTGCCGTGGCGGTAGCATCGATAAATGTATCAACCCCGTCTTTAGGTGTGAACAGGTATTTAAGTGTTGCCTCCGATACACTGGCGCCGTTGACTTCGCCGCTACCATTGAACTCCAACTCCCGGTTGCTGACAGTCATTCTCCCGGCCGCATCCTTGATATCAAATTTGTTCATGAAGGCAGGGTGTGTGATGCCCTTGGTTTCGGCAACGATGTCGTAGCGTATGTCGTCGCTTCCATCTTCTGGGGCGAAGAAATGGAATCCCAGCTCGGCGCGGCCGGCAGCGCTTCCCCGTGCGGCATCGGCATTCAGATTCAGGTGTTTCGCATGCTCCAGCCGCGGTAGCCCGAGCAGCCGGATAATGTCCTTAGCCGGCGCGTCGGCGGCGAAGCTGACTTTGATATAGGGATTATCGACATTGAGGTCTTCGATCAGCACCAGCCCCTCGGAGAGCTTTGTTCCCTCCATGTAGTCAGCCGAGGCGATGCTGGCGTTGAGCGCCACCGCATCGACATGGATGGCGGCGCTGACATTGGTCACTGGCGGATGCTCCGGCAGGTAACGTATGGTAGCGCCGCTCAGCCCGATGTTGGCGTCAATCGCATTCCGAGGCAGCATCGGCTTTGCGAGATCGCCGAAGCCTATGTCGACATGGATGCTTGCTTCGGAAATCTTCCCGGAGGGAATGTTGGTCACCACCCATTCGCGTGACAGCGGTGCCAGTTTCGGCGGCCAGAACAGGCTTATCTTTTCGGCGGGGGCATTGCGGAGACTGACATTTGCACGGATGGCAATGTCGCCGTCCTTCCGCATGACGGTACCGTTGGCCAAAAGCGGCATGCCATCGAAATCCGCTTCCAGGCGATCAAAATGTATTTGATTGCCATTATCGGTGACCTCGCCGTTTGCATGCAGCCGTGTTACGGTGAGGATGCCGTCGAGATGTTCGGAAGCGATACTTCCCTCCCCGCCGTCGAGACTGAAGTCAAGGCGCCGCAACGTGCCGTCACGACCGATGGAGAAGGAGCCGCGGCTGCTGACGGGAAGCTGAATGCCGGTCAGGAGGGGCTTGTTGACGAAGGCTGCCAGCAGCGCGCCTGGCATGATCTGGCTGACGCTATATTCCCCCTCTATAGTTGGACTGTCACGGGTCAGGGTGAATTGCGCATCGATCATCGACTGGTATTCGCCGTAGCTGATTTGGGCATAGGTGTTGGCCTTCACTACCCCACGCCGATTATGCTGTAGGATGATATTGGCGTTGCTGGCTTTGAAGAACACCCCCTGTCCGACCGCTCCGAGACTGACATCGGCGTTCAGAATGCTGATGTATCGCAGCTTGCGCAACATGGGATTGTCTTCAGGAGCAAGCAGCGGAGTCAGGACTGCGAACAGTGGCACTGTGCCGACAGACTCCTGCGGCGGTGTTTCCCCGACGCCCGGGGTCTTCAAGCCGAAGGTGATGGTGTCGTCCTGGTTACGGAACAGGCTGATGACCGGTTCGTTGATGGATAGCGAGGTGGGGAGGAAGCGCCCCAGCGGCAGCGACCAGACATCGACACCCAATGAGATTTCAGGAAAGATAGAAAACAGCCGGTCTTTGCCGGTATAAACTTTGACGTTGCGCAGGCGAATGTCGATCGGATGCTGCCAACCGTCCCAGATCAGCCAGGTTTCGCCGATATCAACGAAGTAACTGTTATCTTCGGCGCGGAAGGAGGCTTCGATGAAAGGTGACAGTCGGTCGAGCGATCGTGGCCCCGTCGCCACCCATAACAGCAGAGCGTTGAAGGCAATCAGCAGCGCCACGACGATACCCAGCAGCAGACCGGCCATCAGCTTGACCACCGGGTGGTTATAGAAGGAAGTAAGAAGCCGCATCGGCGCCGTCATAAGCACGGAGTTAATGTTTGCCAAGTGACTATTTGATAGTACATTTCCTGCTAAATGGAAGACATAACCAGCAATAACGCTTTCTTAGCCCTCTCCATGCCGCTGCCACATTCTGCCACCGACGTGCAGCGCGGCCTGCAGCAATGGAACGAGACGGCAGAACGCCAGGAAGTGGCGCTGGCGCAATGGATGCGTGAAGCGTCTGGCAATGGTCATCATTTGAGGCGGCTGCTGGAAGGCGTGTTAGGTAATTCGCCTTACCTGTCACGCCTGCTGCTGCTCTATCCTGATATTCTCCGTACCATGGCGCTACAGGGTGCCGACGGCGCGCATGCAATGCTGATGGAGGAGTTGAAGCATAATAAAGGAGAAGAGGACAGGCCCTCTCTGATGCAGCACTTGCGTTGCTGCAAAGGCAGGCTGGCGCTGCTGGTGGCACTTGCGGACGTCAGCGGTGTCTGGAACCTGGAGAAAGTTACCGGTGCGCTGTCGGACTTTGCGCAGGCCTGCCTGATCGTTGTGCTGGATCACTTGCTGCGGGTGGCGCATAAGCGCGGGGAAATTACGCTGCCGGATGCTGAGCATCCCTCCCGCGGCAGCGGCGTCATCGTGCTCGGCATGGGCAAGCTGGGCGGACGCGAACTGAATTACTCGAGTGACATCGACCTGATCGTGTTTTTTGAGCGCGGCAGGCTGAGCTACAAAGGGCGGCACAATGAACAGCATTTCATGAACCGGCTGGCGCAGGATTTGGTCGCCGTCATGCAGGAGCGCACGGCGCAGGGTTATGTATTCCGTACTGACCTGCGCCTGCGGCCAGACCCGGCCTCTACGCCTCCGGCGGTGACTACCGAAGCGGCATATTATTACTATGAAAGCGTGGGGCAGAACTGGGAGCGCGCGGCGATGATCAAGGCACGGCCCGTAGCAGGCGATATCGAGGCGGGAGAGCGTTTCCTCAAAGGCATTGCACCGTTCATGTGGCGTAAGAGCCTCGATTTCGCCTCGATCAACGATATCCATTCCATCAAGCGACAAATGGATAGCGCCAACCGGAAAACGATTCAGGTCAGGGGACATAACGTCAAACTGGGGCTGGGCGGCATACGCGAGATCGAATTCTACACCCAGATTCACCAGCTCATCTGGGGCGGCAAGCAGCCTGGTTTACGCACCCGCCCTACCTGCGTAACACTGGAGCGCCTGACCGAGCTAGGGTTGATCGATAAGGAAAAAGAAACGCTGCTGCTCAATGCCTATGGATTTCTGCGCAAGATCGAACACCGGCTGCAGATGATCGGAGATCAGCAGACACACAATATCCCTGAAGATAAAGACGGGGTGGCGCATGTCGCGCATTTCATGGGGTATGCGTCGGTAGAAGCATTTGAGCACGATGTGCTGAAGGTGTTAAAGGGCGTGCATGATATTTATGCTTCCTCGTTCCGGGGCGCCGAGCAACTGGGTGATGCAGGCAATCTGGTCTTTACGGGCGTCTCGCACGATCCTGAAACGCTAGAAACATTGCATCGGATGGGTTACTCCAGTCCCGAGACCGTATCCGAGATCGTCATGGGCTGGCATCACGGCTCTCGGCGTGCCACCCGCACCAAGCGAGCTCGGGAACTGCTGACCGAGCTGATGCCGATACTCCTCAAACGCCTTGCAGAAACCGCCAATCCCGATGCGGCCTTCCTCAAGTTCAACGATTTTCTCTCCAATCTGCCGGCGGGCGTACAACTGTTTTCGCTGTTCACGCAGAATCCCCACCTGCTCAGCCTGATCGCCGATATCATGGGCAGTGCGCCGCAGCTGGCCGATACGTTGGCTAAATCGCCTGAACTACTCGATGCGGTGCTGCATGCCGATTTCTACAATCCTCTGCCCTCCTCCCGGCTGCTGACGCAACAGCTGGCGGAAGTCCTGAAGGATACAGATAATTTTGAAGAGCGAATGGACGCATTAACCCGCTTCCGCAACGAGAAACGTTTTCAGGCGGGTGTGCAGATGCTGCGGCGCATGGTGACGGCGCAGGAAGCTGGAGTCTTTCTCTCAGCGCTGGCGGATGTGGCGATGAACGTGGCGCTTGATGCCGTAACGGAGGGGTTCATCCGTACGTATGGAACGATCAGGGGTGGCCGCTTCGCCGTTATCGCGCTGGGAAAACTTGGCAGCCGGGAAATGACCTTCAGCTCGGATATTGATCTGGTGTTCGTATATGATGCGGAGCCAGATGCCGTTTCCGACGGGCCTAAGAAGTTCGATGCCAGCGTCTATTTTAATCGCCTCGCTCAGCGATTCCTTAATGCGCTGACGGCCATGGGGCGCGAGGGGCGGCTGTATGAGGTCGATACGCGTCTTCGTCCCTCCGGCGAACAGGGGCTGCTGGCGGTCAGCCGGAAAGCGCTGGCGCAGTATTTTGATGAGTCGGCCTGGACGTTCGAATATATGGCCTTTACCAAAGCGAGGCCGGTGGCGGGAGACGTTTCCCTCAAGGATGAATTGAATATGTTTATCCGACATCTCCTGTCGCGCTCGCGCGATAGGGAGAAGCTATGCGCCGATGCGATGGACATGCGCGCGCGCATCGAAAAGGAGCATGGCACAACAGATATCTGGAATATCAAGTATGTACGCGGCGGCTTAATCGATATCGATTTTATCGCCCAGTACCTGCTGTTGCGATATGCCCCGGACACACCGGAAGCGCAGGCTGGGTCGGCTTCACAAGCGTTCACATGGCTGAAGCGACACGGACGGCTGGACGGCGACGTGGCCGATGACCTGATCGCGCACGACCATTTTCTGGGGCAGATATTCAACATGCTGCGGCTGTGCAGCGATCACGCTTTCGATGAAACTTCCGCGCCGCCTGGGATTAAAAAAATACTGTTCGAGTCGGTAGGAGAGCAGGATTTTGAGGCGCTGAAAGCGCGGCTGATACGGGTTGAAGAAGAGGTGTATAGTTATTATCTGGATATTATCGAGCAGGCGTCTTAGCGGGCGGCGGTATCATGGGCAGCGATGGGGATGCCTCGATGATCTCCACGTTGACGGGAGGTTGCGATTGCGCATGGCCATGATGGGTGTCCCAGCGCCCTAGACGGACTCCATGAATATGCGCTTGCAGCGCCTCCGGCACCCAGCCCGGTACGCGCACCGTGGTAATCACGTTGCGCCTCTGGCCTATGGCCTGGATTTCTGTTCCCTGTTCCGGTCCAAGCCATTGCAGCGTCACATGGCTAAGATAGGGAATGGGGAATTCGATGCGGTCATTGTCAGAAACATACTTCACCCCAGACGGACTGATCGGGGGGATGGTAAAATCGGTGATGCGGTTTTCCATCCCGCTCTTATCATCAAAACGGAAAGAGTCGCCTCCGCCTCCGCCGGTCAGGATATTGCCGCCGTCATACGCCATCAATACGTCGTTATGATCTGAACCGGACAGCGAGACGCCGTTCCGACCGCGTGCATGCATCCTGACGTCGGGGGAGCTTACCCTGACGATGTCGGTGCCGGGTGATACCGCGCAATTAATGATGGAGAGCTCCGACCGTGTTTTTTGGCAGTACAACTGCCGCCTGAACGGATCGCTCAGATCGACCACTACCGTATCCGTATCCTTAAGGCCGGCCAGGTCGATCGTTACCGGTACTTCGCGGTGAAGAATAGCGATGTTTTTCGCTTCTTCGGCATCCACGCTTGCCTCCTGGACTACCGGAATGCGTGATTTACCGTAGATATATTGCCAGAGGGCGGCATCGAGCGCACCGAAATTCACCGGCCTGTCATTACTGTTGAACGACATCACCGTGGTGCCCAGAGAATAATCGGAGTGGAAGCCATAGTTTTGGGGGGGGGAAAGGCCTGCCACGGCATGCGACCATTCATGAAAGCAGTTGGAAAAATCGATATGCTCGCCGTAAATGATGACATCGCGCTCGCCCGCGCGGTTTTCCATGCCGAAGGCGATGCCCGCCAGTTCAAGACCTTCTTTTGACTTGAAGTTATCCGGCCCACGGAACAGGCACAGATGCGCATCCTGCGGCGCGCAGGTCTCGGCGGCCGGCAGGTCGGGGTCTTTGGTGCCCGCCTCAACGAAGCGGATATCGGCGACGCTCTCTATATTATCCATCACCCGGCGCATGGCGGCGCGCTGATCGTCGGTAAAGGGGTATAACACACGCGCTTCGTCGGATTTCAGCGCCCTCTCGCCGCGCACATTAGTGGCGTCGAAGCTGTAGATGATGGCGTAGCGCCCCTGTGCGTCGCGCCCCGGTTTCAGCGGACTCCAATTGTACCGGCTGCCCTCCCGGCGTGTGCCGCCGTCGGCGGGAGGAATGTTGACTGTCATCTCCTCCAGTGCCCGCTTCAGCTTCTGTTCGGTGGTTTGCTCCGGGTCAGCCATGTTTCCCTGCTGAATTACTAAGGATTTTTAACATGGCGATGGCTTATCGGTATGAAACTTTTATGACAATTGAGGGGTTTTAGGCTATAAATGGCACTTTCCCTGGCAAAATGGAGGAATTATGACCGCATCCGCCGCTAAAAAGACCGCTGAACTGGCCGTGGGCGATAAGGCGCCGGGCTTTACCATGCCGACCGATAATGCCGGCGAGGTCAGCCTGGAGAAGCTCAAGGGCAAGACGGTGGTGCTCTATTTCTATCCCAAGGACGATACGCCAGGCTGCACGGTCGAGGCGAAGGATTTCCGCGATCATATCAAGGAATTCGAGCAGGCGGGCGCGGCGGTGATCGGCGTGTCGAAGGACTCAGTGGACAGCCATGGCGCGTTCCGCAAGAAATTCTGCCTCCCCTTCCCGCTCGCCGCCGATACTGACGGCAAGGTCTGTGAGGTTTATGGCGTGTGGGTGCAGAAGAGCATGTACGGCAAGAGCTACATGGGCATCGAGCGGGCTACCTTCCTCATCGACGGCACCGGCACCTTACGTCGCATCTGGCGCAAGGTCAAAGTCGACGGGCATGTGAAGGAAGTGTTGGAGGCGGTGAAGGGGCTGTAAGACTCATTCTTCCCTTGTTTTCCTGTGCTATTGGGGGTTGACCTAATATCCTCCCTTTGGTTAACTATTAATTGTAGTTAATTAAAGGTGGGACATATGGTCAGTGAAATATGGGGGCATCGCGGCTGCCGGGGGAAAGATGGTGTGCCTGAAAATTCGGTGCCAGCCTTCGTGGAGGCATTGAAAGGCGGTGCTCAAGGCATTGAGTTGGACGTATGGCTGACCAAGGATGGCAAGCTTGTCGTTTTTCATGACGAGACGGTGAATCGACTCATTGATTGTGAAGAGAAGCTTCGAATTTCGGATTTCAATTGGGCTGACCTGAAGAAGCTGCGCCTGAAAGACCATAAAGGAAATGTTCCTAAAGACCGCAAGGGAAATCCCATAAGGATTCCTTTGCTTGAGGAGGTGCTACGCGAAATCCCGGGCGAGATCAATGATATCTCTAATGAAACCATCAATATCGAAATCAAAGAAGATAAGCACGTGGAAGAGGCTGCAAAAGCGGTGGCGGAGTCTGTTCGCAAGGCTTCGCAATACTGGAGGGAAGACCAGTTCCTTGTCAGTTCCTTTGATAAGGGTGCACTGGTGGCTATGCAGAAGGAAAATCCTAAAATTCCACGCGCTGTATTACTGGCCAGTAAGCATAAACCCTGGAATATTTCCAAAGAGGACCTAGCTAAGGATTTGGAAGAGATTAAAAAGCTTGATATCAAGCCCAAGAAAATCAACATTACTCTGCCTTCACTAACACCTGAAACGGTCAAGATGATAAAAAATTTTGATAAAAACTGTGGTGTCGTGGCATGGACCTGTGATGAGGAGAATCCGGCATTTTCGCAAAAAGCGCGTCAGCAACTCAGAGAGCATGCTGGGTATGCCGATGTGCTGATAACTGATTATCCGACTGAAATTATTCAAATGGCGAAACGAGCACCGCAAGCAAAGCAGCAGCGCAGTCCATAATTCTACTTCCCCCTTAGCAGCGCTTCGACATAGACCGGCACGATTTTGGTGGCGGGGCCGTAGATGGTTTCTTCGAACAGGGTGTGCCCGTCAGAGGGTTCCATGTTGAGTTCGACCGTGTGGCCGCGCCCGTGTGCGCGCACCTGGTGCACGAATCCGGCGGCAGGGTAGACGTTGCCGGAGGTGCCGATGGAGATGAACAGGTCGCACCGCTCCAGCGCCTCGCAGATCGTATCCATGTAGAGCGGCATCTCGCCGAACCAGACGATATGCGGGCGCATCTGCCCAGGTTTATTGCAACAGGCGCAGGGCGTGTCGGTGGTGATGTCGTCATGCCACGTCGTTATTTTTTCGCTGGCCATGCAGCGCGCCTTGTTCAGTTCACCGTGCATATGCAGCAACCGGTAACCGTCTTTTAGCTGTTTTCCCGCTTCAGCACGCTCATGCAGGTCGTCTACGTTCTGCGTTATCAGCAGTACCTGTCCTTCCCACCGGGCGGCCAGTTCTGCCAGCGCGAGGTGCGCGGCATTGGGTTTGGCCTGCTTAAGCTGGGCGCGGCGCATGTTGTAAAAATCATGTACAAGCTTCGGGTTGCGTTCAAAGCCTTCCGGTGTGGCGACGTCCTCAACGCGGTGGTTGCACCACAGGCCGCTTTGGTCGCGGAAGGTCGCCAGCCCCGACTCGGCAGAGATGCCTGCTCCGGTCAGTATGACGATGGTTTTGTTGCGCATGGATAAACGCTATAGCAGACGGAGCGTATTTTCAATAAGTAGGGGATTAGTACGCGGCGTTTTCTGTGTTGGCGTCGATGGTTTTGATGAGATCGTTTTCAAAATTATGGTTGACCCCGTAGTCGCGTTCCATGCGTTCCATGACTTCCGGCGGCACGTCATACCCTCCACCGGCTTCCATGATGGTGCAATATTCTTCGAGCTGGAAATTGCCGCGATCCTGCGCTTCCTTGAAGTCTTTCGCGCGGCTCGGCTTCACGCAGACATAAGCCCAGAACGGATCTCCGTCCTGATCGGTGCCGCGGCACAGCATCATGATGGTGCATAGGAGGTCATTCATGGCCTCGGCGGACAGTGACGTGCTGCTGCTTTTTTTGCTCATTAGAGTATCCTGCCGTGCGTCGTAGGCGGTCTGACATCCCTTAAGGCCTGCGCAAGTACCGTGGGTCCACAATCTGCAAAGCTCGGCGTCAAGGCCTGTATCTGTGCAGCGACGACTGGGCTTACAACATTATCCACCATAACCACCTTTGCTTCTGTTACGTCTTTAACGGCAATGCCGCCCTGATAGTTTTTCGCCTTCGTATTCATAAATCCCCGCTGCTATTGGAATACGGCCTGTCCCGGCCTGTTTATGCCTTCAGTATGCGGGGTTAGCGTTAACTAATAGTTAATATTTTAACTAAATTAATTAACCCCCAATGGAAGGGATTAAATAAATAATATTATTTATCAGTTGGCTATAGCCCAGCTTCTTCTGCTGCCGATAATAAATGCGACCGTACGTAATAAACGACGGTATCATCATAGCTGTCGGTCAGGTCGGAGTAATCTCCCGATTGCTCATGCTGATCGAACACATTGGTGAAGACATCGTCGGCAGCGGATGCGTTACAATGGCAGTTCAACTGTTCGCTGCTATTGGTCGATCCGATTGATTTGCGGGTGCCGTTCAGCTGATAGGCCCCATGACCGTTGGCGCCGTGACTGACAATCACCGCCACTGCCTGTGTGGTACGCGCGTTACCGCTGCCGTCATTGACCTGGATGCTGCCAATGGTGGTATCGGCAGGTCCATAGGTGGTGAATGCGGCTGCTTCGGTGGCACGGATGTCGACGGCATAGGTTAACCGCCCTCCCCACGGGTCGAACATATGAGTATCGGGCAGGCCAAGCGATTTAACGGGCAGAACCCCGCCAACCGTGTTGCTGCCGTCATCGAAGTTGGCTTCCGGTGCTCCCCCGGTGCAAGTTCCTGGCGTGGCCGCCTCGACACCAAAATCCGCACTTCCGACTGCCAGCGTGGCATCCGCTGGACATGGCAGGCGGTCATTAAGCCGGCGAAAAGCAAGCAGCGCATCATGAACCGCCTCCAGCCTGGCTTCCAGTTCCATGGCTTTAGCGCGCCGCGTATCCTGAGCCAGCAGGGCCATAATTCCGGCTGCCAGCAGCGACAGCACCACCAACACGATGGCCAGTTCAAGCAGGGTGAAGCCAGTCCGGTAGCTTTTATATAAGATTACGCGGTGCATATGGATACAATTACCTAATATAAAATTTTACGCCGAAAGCTTTAAAAACCCTTTAATCACTGCTCGATAGCTGAAAATTCTGCTTTGCCATGGTCTTCTGCATGGCTATAAGAGACGCATGGCTGATACCGCTTCCCTCGTGAAAGATCTGTCGCACGGCAGGGACGTCCTGTTCGCGGCGCTCGGCACTCCCAGCTTTTATGCCGAAGTGTTGCTGATCGGCCTGGCGGTGACACTGGCCGGTATGGTGGCAATGCTGATCAACCGTCGTATCGCTATCCATCTGCGTGAGCATCCGACCCGGCGCATCGATCCTGAGTTCATCAGCAAGCCGCTTGCGCTGCTCGCGCCCTTGCTGGCGCTCTTTTATCTTGCGGTCATCAAACCATTCGCCGAGCAATACGGTGCCGGCGGACAGTGGACGAAGGCGGCCATCACTATCACCTTCGCCTATCTGCTGGCGCGCTGCGTGATGCTGATTATCAAGTCCCGGCTGGTGGCATGGTTCGCCGCATTCATTATCATGTCGGTCGCGGTGCTGAACGTCACCGGTTTCATGGCATCGACCGAAGGGTATCTCGATTCCATGGCACTCTCGTTCGGCACGTTCAAAATATCGGTATTAAGCCTGCTGCACGGAATTATCATTCTTATTATTGTGCTGTGGGGAGCTGGTTTGTCGTCACGCACGCTGGAAAGCTACCTGCGCCGCAGCTCCGGCCTGTCCTACAGTGCGCGCGAGCTGACCGTAAAGTTCTTCAAGATATTCGTTTATTTTACCGCGGTGATGATCACACTCTCTGCGGTGGGAGTCGACCTGACGGCTTTCGCCGTGTTCGGCGGTGCGTTAGGCGTCGGCATTGGTCTCGGTCTGCAGCGCATCACCGCCAATTTTGTGAGCGGCATCACACTGCTGATGGAAAAATCCGTCCGGATCGGGGACCTGGTCGATATCGGTGATATCGGCGGGTGGGTCCGCCAGCTTAATATTCGCTATACGTTAATCGAAACCTTCGATGGGCGTGAAGTGCTCATTCCCAATGAAGACCTGTTGGCCAATCGTGTTACCAACTGGACACACAGCAACACCCGCGCCCGAATCGATATCGTGGTAAGAGTGGCCTATGACAGCGATCCGGATCTGGTGCGCAAGCTGGTCATCGAGGCAGCGAACGAGCACACGCTCTGCCTGAAAGATCCCGCACCTGCCTGCCATCTGCGCGAGTTTGGAGACAATAGCCTCAATTTCCTGCTCACCTTCTGGGTGCCGGACGTGCGCGACGGGCGTTTCGGGCCGCAGAGCAACGTGATGATCGCCATTTTGCACCGCTTCCGCGAGCACGGCATCCGCATCCCCTTCCCGCAGCACGATGTGCATCTGGCCGGCGGCTGGCCGGGAATGAAGGCGGGATAATATGGGTTGGTTTACCAAAAAAACACTGTCCGATTGGAAAAAGCTGGCGGCTAAAGAGCTGGGCGAAAGCAGGTCGCCGGATGAGCTCGCCTGGCAGACGCCGGAAGGCATTCCCGTCAAACCCCTTTATACGGCGGAGGATCTGGAAGGGCTGGAGGCCGTCGATACCCTGCCCGGCTTTTTACCCTATCTGCGCGGCCCGCGCGCGACGATGTACACGGTGAGGCCGTGGACGGTGCGGCAATATGCGGGTTTCTCCACTGCCGAGGAATCGAACGCGTTTTATCGCCGTAATCTCGCCGCCGGGCAAAAGGGATTATCGGTCGCTTTCGATTTAGCAACGCACCGCGGCTATGACTCTGACCATCCGCGCGTGGTCGGCGATGTCGGCAAGGCGGGCGTGGCGATCGATTCGGTCGAGGACATGAAGATTCTGTTCGATCAGATTCCGCTCGATCAGATGTCGGTATCGATGACAATGAACGGGGCGGTGCTGCCGATCATGGCGAATTATATCGTCGCAGGGCTGGAACAGGGGGTGAAGCCCGAGCAGCTCTCCGGCACCATCCAGAACGATATCCTCAAGGAATTCATGGTGCGCAACACCTATATCTACCCGCCCGAACCGAGCATGCGCATCGTCGCCGACATCATCGAATACTGCGCCAAATACATGCCGAAGTTCAATTCCATCTCCATCTCCGGCTACCACATGCACGAAGCGGGGGCAACGGCGGTGCAGGAACTCGCTTACACCATTGCGGACGGCGAGGAATACGTAAAGGCAGCGCTTTCCAAGGGACTCGATGTTGACGACTTCGCACCGCGTCTCTCCTTCTTCTTCGGCATCGGCATGAATTTCTTCATGGAAATCGCCAAGCTGCGGGCGGCGCGGCTGCTCTGGGCCAAGACCATGGCGAAGTATAAACCGAAACACCCGATGTCGTCGGCGCTGCGCACCCATTGCCAGACCAGCGGCGTGTCGCTGACCGAGAAAGACCCATATAACAACGTCATCCGCACCACCATCGAGGCCATGGCAGCGGTGCTGGGCGGGACGCAGTCGCTGCATACCAACGCGCTCGACGAGGCGATCGCCCTGCCCACCGATTTCTCGGCCCGCATCGCCCGTAATACACAGCTGGTGATTCAGCATGAAACCGGCATTACCCGCACGGTTGATCCGCTGGGCGGCAGTTATTATATCGAAGCGCTGACGGCCAGCCTGGTCAAGCATGCGGAGGAAGTGATCGCCGAGGTCGACGAGCTGGGAGGAATGACAAAAGCCATCGAGGCGGGGATTCCCAAGCAGCATATCGAGGAGGCAGCGGCGCGTAGGCAGGCGCGCTTTGACCGCGGCGAGGATATTATTGTCGGCGTCAATAAGTACCAGCCGGAAAAGGACGATCAGCCGGTCGAGGTGCTGGAGGTCGATAACAGCAAGGTGCGCGAAGGCCAGATCAAACGGCTGGAAAAGCTGCGCAGGGAGCGTGATGAGACGGCCTGCCGGCTGGCGCTCTCGGCTCTCTCGGCAGCGGCGGCCAGCGGCAAGGGCAATTTGCTTGAACTGGCGGTGGAAGCAGCGAAGCAGCGCGCCACCGTGGGCGAAATTTCCGCCGCGCTTGAAAAGATTTACGGGCGGTATAATGCTGCGGTACGCACCATCTCGGGAGTTTACGGCGCCATGTATAACGAGGATAACAGACTGAAGCCGATTCGCGACAAGGTCAGCAGCTTCACCCAACAGGAAGGCCGCCGCCCGCGCCTGCTGGTGGCGAAGATGGGGCAGGATGGCCACGACCGCGGCGCCAAGGTCATTGCCACGGCGTTTGCCGATATCGGCTTCGACGTGGATGTGGGCTCGCTGTTCGCCACGCCGGAGGAAGTTGCGCGGCAGGCCATCGAGAATGACGTGCATATCATCGGCGTATCGTCGCATGCGGCGGGGCATAAGACGCTGGTACCGCAGCTGATCGACAGCTTAAAGAAAGCCGGGCGGCAGGATATCGTCATCGTCTGCGGCGGCGTCATCCCGGCGCAGGATTACGATTTCCTCTACAAAGCCGGCGTTGCCGACATTTTCGGCCCCGGCACGCATATTCCCGACGCGGCGGAGAAAGTACTGGCTCTGGTGGAGAAGAAAAAGAAGGCGGCATGAATCGTCATTGGGAGGAGCATAGCGATGAAGCAATCTATGCCTTGTCATGGTCGGGCTTGACCCGACCATCCATTCTTTATCAAATGGATCCTCGGCTCAAGGCCAAGGATGACACTGGATTGCTTCGCTGCGCTCGCAATGACATATGAAACTGAATGACCGCGCATCCCTCGCCCGCGCCATCACGCTGATCGAATCGACGCGTGAGGATCATCAGCAGGAAGCGCAGGCGCTGCTGGCCAGCATATTGCCAAAGACCAGCAACTCCATCCGCATCGGCATCACCGGCGCGCCGGGGGTCGGCAAATCGACTTTCATCGAGGCGCTGGGGATGCATGTCATCGGCAAGGGTCACAAGGTGGCGGTACTGGCGGTCGATCCGTCGAGCGCGCGATCGGGCGGTTCCATCCTTGGGGACAAGACGCGCATGAGCCGTCTGTCGCAGGAAGAAAACGCCTATATCCGCCCCTCCCCTTCGTCCGGGGCGCTCGGTGGCGTGGCGCGGCGCACGCGTGAAGCGATGCTTTTGTGCGAAGCGGCGGGCTATGACGTGATCCTGGTGGAGACCGTCGGCGTCGGCCAGTCGGAGACGGAAGTGGCCGACATGGTGGACATGTTCATCCTCATGCTGCTGCCGGGCAGTGGCGACGAGCTGCAGGGCATCAAGAAAGGCATCGTCGAACTGGCCGATCTTATTGTCGTCAATAAAGCCGATGGCGACCTGAAGGCACAGGCCAAGCGCGTGCGCAGCGATTACGCGGCGGCGCTCCGCATGCTAACCCCCCACCCTAACCTTCCCCCGCAAGCGGGAGAGGGAAATATCACATATTGGCAGCCGAAGGTAATCACCTGCTCCGCGTTGAAGGAAGAAGGCATCGATGAAGTTTGGGATGCGGTAACCCGGTTTGAAAAAAGCATGAGGGAAAGCGGCGCGCTCGCGCGTCACCGTGCCGAGCAGGCCAAAGCCTGGATGTGGAAGGAAATCCGCGAGACGTTGCTGGCCCGTTTTGCGCAGCATCCGTATATCGCGGAGCATATTGAAGAGATGGAAACATTAGTCGTTGCAGGTAAGCTTACCCCTACCGCTGCCGCTACGCTGCTGATCGACGAATTTTTTAAAGACAGCCAGTAAATAAGGGGTTGCCAAGGCCAAGGCAATATATTAACTTATTTTAATTAAAGCCTTGGCAGGGATAAACCATGGATAACCATTTAAAAAATACCCATCCGTATGAAGAAGTGCTCCAACTCATGCGCATGCCGCCGGGCGAGCGCGATGAAAATCGCATTGCTGAGCTGGTGATGCCGTTGGCCAAGCAAATTGCTGAATCGGAGGCATGGAGGTTCCGTGGTTCTTCAGCTCGTCCGTTTTTAGATGATGATGCTTGCCTCTCGAATGCAATGAAAGCAGTCAATAATGTTATAAAAAGAACTCACTGCAATGCTGATGTCGATGCAGCCTCACTGGAATATTATTTTAAAGTGGCGATTAGAACTTCCTTAGCTAGTCTTAAAAAATCTACTCTGGGACCAAATGGAAAGAAAATTCAGCCATATCCTTTGCAGGATGGTAAAATAGAAAATGGTATTGTTAATGCAGAACAGCCATTTTCTTATGCTAATTTAGTTTCTCAAAATTATAGTGTTGCAAAGCGTCAATTAGAGGTGGAAGATCTTAAACAGCATCTGCTTCTTCAATTCGAAAAGCGGCTTTCACCGTCGCAGTATAGAGTCATGGCTGCTTTGCTCGATGATAAATATAATGGCGACCGGAAAGAAATGGCACGAGCATTAGGTCTGAAGGAATCCAGTTTTGGAAGCACTCTTGACCAAGCGCGCAAACGGCTTCGCACCCACGACCCAAAGCTAGAATCAGAACTAAGAGAGTTACTTGGTAGCCGCAATCACATAGACGGCATACGCATATATTTTTAACTCACACGTCGAGATTGGCCACTTTCAGCGCGTTGGTGACGATGAAGTCGCGGCGCGGCTCGACTACGTCGCCCATCAGTGTCGAGAAGATGGACTCGGTCTCGGCGTCATCGTCAATCGATACCTGCAACAGGCGGCGCGTGGTGGGATTCAGCGTGGTCTCCCACAGCTGCTCGGGATTCATCTCGCCCAGCCCTTTGAAGCGCTGGATGGTAGCGCCTTTACGGGCAAAATCGATCATCGCCTTGTACAGTTCCGAGGGTGTGGAGATGTTGACCGTGTTCTGCTTGCGGGAAAGCGTTGCCGCATCGGCGAAAAACTCGTCGAGGAACGGCAGCATGGCCGCGATCTCATGCGCTTCCTTGGAAAGGAAGCTCTTTTCGCCAAAGAAATACACTTCCTCGACGCCGCGCATGATGCGCTTTAAGCGATAAACATTGGCCTCGGTATCGTTATCGCCATATTCCACCACCCAGCCGGCCTGCTCGCCGACCAGCTTGGAGAGCGCCATCTGCCAGAACTGTGCTTTCTTGGGATGACCCGGCTTGCCGTCGAACACATGCGCCAGCGCACCGGCCTCGATCAGCGCGATCGGCATGCGCTTGGCCAGCGCTTCGGCGGACGCGGTGAGCTTGCCACATTTCTCTACCACCTCGCGCAGTTCTTCGCCGTTGATCTTACGGCTGTTGCCCAGCGTCAGCGTAGCATCTTCCAGACTGGAAGTAATCAGATGCTGCTCCAGTGCTTCATCGTCTTTCAGATACACATCGCTGTTGCCGCGCTTCATTTTGTAGAGCGGCGGCTGTGCGATGTAGAGGTAGCCCTTCTCGATCAGCTCACGCATCTGGCGGAAAAAGAAGGTGAGCAGCAGCGTGCGGATGTGCGAACCGTCGACGTCGGCGTCGGTCATGATGATGA
>CAYXYU010000016.1:0-37418 GCA_964469525.1 uncultured Rickettsiales bacterium
GGTCGCCCTGGCGGCCGGAGCGGCCGCGCAGCTGGTTGTCGATGCGGCGCGACTCATGCCGCTCGGTGCCAATGACATAGAGGCCGCCCGCCTTGAGCACCTCTTCCTTGGCCGCCGCGACCTCCGCCCGGATCTTTTCGATCTTCACCTGCCGTGCAACGCCTTCTTCGTGAGCGCCGATTTCCTGTGCGATGCGCATCTCCGGATTGCCGCCGAGCATGATGTCGGTGCCGCGGCCAGCCATGTTGGTGGCGATGGTCACACCGCCGGGGCGCCCTGCCTGGGCGATGATATAGGCTTCCTTCTCGTGGTAGCGCGCGTTCAGCACCTCATGCGGCACCGGAACCTCCCTGGCGGTGATCGTTTTAATATATTGGACGATGCTTTGCAGCTTGGCGGCTTCTTCTTCGAGCTGCTTGACTTTTTTATGCCCCTTCTCCTTGACCGCTTTCTGTAACCCCTCCCTCTTCTTCTCGCTTTGCAGGAGATGGTTCCCTCCTAGTTTTTTAGCTTGTGCGAGCAAGTTCTCCGCCTGCTTCAGCAGTACTTTTGCTGTCTCGTTTAAATATTTGCGGTCTTTTAGTAGCTTCGAAAGATATTCCGATTTTTCAATCGACACGGTGCCGACGAGTGCGGGTTGCTGGTGCATCTGGCAGTCGATAATCTGAATAACGATGGCGCGGTATTTTTCCTTGGCGGTGCGGTAGATCTCATCCTGCTGGTCGGCGCGCTTCACCGGCACGTTGGTCGGGATGTCGATCACTTCGAGCTTATAGATATCGCGGAACTCGCCGGCTTCCGTCATCGCCGTGCCGGTCATGCCGGCGAGTTTGGGGTACATGCGGAACAGGTTCTGGAAGGTGATCGAGGCCAGCGTCTGATTTTCATTCTGGATGGCGACCTGCTCCTTGGCCTCGAGCGCCTGGTGCAGCCCTTCCGAATATCGCCGCCCTTCCATCATGCGCCCGGTAAACTCATCGATGATGACCACCTTGCCGTCCTTGACGATGTAATCGACATCCTTCGAGAACAGCGTATGCGCACGGAGCGCCTGGTTAACGTGATGCACGAGCGCCACCTGATCGATGTCATAAAGCGACGCGCCTTCCGGCAGCAGCTTTGCCCCGCGCAGCAGCTCCTCGACATGGTGCACGCCTTTTTCGGTCAGCGTCACCGAGCGGTGCTTCTCATCCTTCTCGAAATCGTCCTTCTCGAGCTTCGCCATGAGCCGGTCGGCTTGAGTGTAGAGCTCCGAATTGTCCTCGGTCGGACCGGAGATGATCAGCGGCGTGCGCGCCTCGTCGATCAGGATCGAGTCCACCTCGTCCACCACCGCGTAATAGAACGGCCGATGCACCATGGATTCGCGCACGAATTTCATATTGTCGCGCAGGTAATCGAAGCCAAGCTCGTTGTTGGTGGCGTAGGTGATGTCACAGCCATAGGCCGCCTTGCGCTGCTCATCGTCCAGATCATGCACGATAACGCCGACGGTAAGGCCAAGGAAACGATAAAGCTTGCCCATCCATTCGGCATCGCGCTTCGCCAGGTAGTCGTTGACCGTCACCACATGCACGCCATTGCCGGCGAGCGCATTCAGATACGCGGCGAGCGTGCAGACCAGCGTCTTGCCCTCACCGGTCTTCATCTCGGCGATCATGCCCTTATGCAGTACCATGCCGCCGACCAGCTGCACGTCGAAATGGCGCATGCCAAGCGCGCGCACGCCTGCCTCGCGCACCGTGGCGAATGCGTCTACGAGCAGCGAATCCAGCGACTCCCCGCCCTTAAGACGCTCTTTCAGCCAAGTAGTGCGGCCTTTCAGCTCCTCATCGGTAAGCCGCTTCATTTGCGGCTCGAGTGCATTGATTTGTTTTACTTTTCCGTCGAGGGAGCGGATGAATCGGTCATTGGCCGATCCGAAGATTTTTTTAGCAAAGTTTCCCAGCATGTTCCTTAAGACTACTTGGCGGTCAATGTGCAGCCCCCGAGAGATAGGGCTTTACCCAGGCCAAGTCAACGGCGACACTTGCAAATATGCGGATTATGTGCAATATGACCAGACTGCGCGCTATTCATTAACTCTTTAGCACAAAAGGATAAATCCATGACGTCGCTTCGCCTCCTTCTGCTTGCCGCTGCTGCCGCCACCAGCTTTACCGCCTGGGCGCAGACCGAATCGGAGGAAGGTGAGGTCGCCGAACCGGCTGCCGCCGTCGAGAAGCCTGCTGCGCCAGCGGCCGCTCCTGCGTCGCGTGATTATACTGTCATCCGCATGAACAGCGATGAAATCAAGAATTCGGAAGTGATCGAAATCTGGAACGGATTGTTTCCCGGCGGCGCCGCGCCTGATTTCAACAGTTTTGATGAATCCATCCGCCAAAACGTACTGCGCGGCATCGTCTCCGAGCGCCTGATCCATGCCGAGGCGCTCAAGGAAGGCTACGATAAGAACCCGGAAGTCCAGAAGCGCCTTGCCGCCATGCAGAAGCAGGTGGTCATGCAGGCCTTCATGGAGCAGAAGGCCAAGGATCTGGTGACGGATGACCAGCTGCGCAAGGCGTATGCCGATAAGGTTTCCGCGACCAAAGGCCAGGAAGAAGTCAAAGCGCGCCATATTCTGGTATCCAGCGAGGAGGAAGGCAAAAAGCTGCATGAACAACTGAAGAAAGGCGCCGACTTCGAGAAGCTCGCCAAGGAAAAATCCACCGACAAGGGATCGGGAAGTATGGGCGGCGAACTCGGTTGGTTCTCCAAGGAAAAAATGGTGCCGGAATTCGCCGATGCCGCCTTCAAGCTGAAGAAAGGCGAGATTTCCGAGCCGGTGAAGTCGGAATTCGGCTGGCACATCATCAAGCTGGAAGACCGCCGTCCGGTGCAAATGCCTTCATTCGAGGAAGCAAAGGAAGGGTTACGCAACGAACTGGCCAACAAGGCCGTGCAGGCCTATGTCGAAAACCTGTTGAAACAGGCCGATGTCAAATATTACGACGCCAGCGGCAAACAGAAGCCCTTCTCCTCCTCGCTGACCCCGGCGGCCGGCGCTGCTCAGTAGCCGTGGCTTCGCCGCTTGCCCCGACCTCCTTTCCCGCCCTGCCAGCCGTGCAGGGCGTGCGGCTGGCCTCCGCCTCCGCCGGCATCCGGTATAAAGACCGCGTCGATGTGCTGCTGGTCGAATTGGCGGAAGGCACTGCTGCCGCCGGTGTATTCACCCAGTCACTGACCGCTTCCGCCCCCGTGCTTGCCTGCCGCGAGGCGCTGAAAAGCAAGCGCGCGCGCGCGCTGGTCGTCAATTCGGGCAACGCCAACGCCTTCACCGGCAGGGGGGGCGAAGCAGCCGTGAAGGCTGTACAGGCAGCTTGTGCCGAGACACTCGGTATCCCGCCCGGCTATGTCTATACAGCATCAACCGGCGTCATCGGCGAAAAGCTGCCGCATGAGAAAATCACCGCCGCCCTGCCCGGTTTGAAGATGTCACTCGATGATAAGGCTTGGGAAATGGCGGCACGCGCTATCATGACTACCGATACCTATCCCAAACTGGCCACCCGCACGGCCCGCATCGGGGGGAAGGAGGTGCGCATCAACGGTATCGCCAAAGGCTCAGGCATGATCGCCCCCGAGATGGCAACCATGCTCGCCTTCGTCTTCACCGATGCCGCTATTCCTGTACCTGTTTTGCAGCACCTGCTGCGCGAAGCCGTCGCCACCACCTTCAACTGCATCACCGTCGATGGCGACACCTCGACCTCCGATACGCTGCTGCTTTTCGCCACCGGCCAGGCTGGCAATAAAGCTCCCACTAAAGTGAGTGACCCTTCCCTTATCGATTTCACACGCGCGCTGCATGGCGTGTTGCATGAGCTCGCACTACTGGTAGTGAAGGATGGCGAGGGGGCTCAGAAGCTGATTACCGTCAGCGTCAGCGGTGCGGATTCACGCGAAGCGGCACGGCGCATCGGCATGAGCATCGCCAACTCGCTGCTGGTCAAGACCGCCATCGCCGCCGGTGACGCCAACTGGGGGCGCATCGTCATGGCGGTAGGAAAATCCGGTGAGCAGGCTGACCGCGACAAGCTTGCCATCCGTATCGGCGGCGTCAGCGTCGCCAAGGATGGTGAAGCCGATCCTGCCTACCGGGAAGCGCAGATTGTGGAATATATGAAAGGTCGCGATATCATGATCGAAGTCGATGTCGGGGTCAGCAAGGGCACAGCGACCGTCTGGACCTGCGACCTGACGCATGCCTATATTGATATCAATGGGAGTTACAGAACATGATATGTCATCCTGAGCGAGCGCAGCGAGTCGAAGGATCTGCTTTCGCACACCCCAAAAAGATTCTTCGACTCCGGCCTTCGGCCTCCGCTCAGGATGACAAAAGGAGCAACACATGAAAACCATGCTGGTCGTCGCCGCGGCGCTGATCAATGACAACGATGAAGTGCTGCTGGCGCAGCGCCCCAAAGGCAAGCGCCTGCCCGGCAAGTGGGAGTTCCCCGGGGGCAAGGTGGAGAAGGACGAGTCGCCGGAATCGGCACTGGTGCGCGAGCTGCGCGAAGAGCTCGGTATCCATGTCAAGATCGCCGATCTCGAGCCGTTCTGGTTCCTGTCGCATGATTACTCGGCGCAGTTCGGCTTTCACCTGCTGATGCCGGTCTATCTGTGCCGCATCTGGAAAGGCGAGCCGAAAGCGCTGACCCACGACGAAATCATTTGGGAACTGCCGCGCGAGATGCACCGGCTTGACCTGATCGAAGCCGACGCCGAATTGGTAGAACGGCTGGATGAATATCTATCATCCTGACAATGCATCGCCTAAATGTACTCTACCACTGCCGCGCTTGGCGGGTTTCTGCTGCGAGGCGTGCGACTTCCAGCCGGTCAGCGTCACCAGCTCGAACGTCGCCGGAATGCGCCCCTCTGCATCCGAGTATTCGCGTAGATACCAGTCGGCCGCCGACATCAGCAGCGAACAGGGCGTGAAGGATTTACGCGCATGGAGCAGCGCGTTTGCCTCCCCCATTTCGCGCAGATCGCGCATCAGCTTCAGCGGATGTTCATACGATACGGTAAGCACTTCCCTGTCGACTACAGGTAACGTAAAGCCGGCGCGCTGCAATAAGCTTCCCGCATCGCGTATATCGATAAAAGGAGAGATACGCGGGCTTAAACCTCCCGCCTGCATATCGGCCTGTTCGAAAGCATGGCGCAGCTCCTTCAATGTCTCGCCTCCCGGCAGCGTGGCAAGAAACAGCCCATCCGGTTTCAGCGCCTGCCGTATCTGGGCCAGCGTGCCTGGCAGGTCGTTGACCCAGTGCAACGACCCGCAGCTGATCACCAGGTCGAACGTCGCCGGCGCGAACGGCAGCACTTCTTCATCGGCGACCAGTTTGATCGCCGGTGCCGCGCCGATCATCGCTTCCGACAGGTCTGTTTGTATAATTTTTTCTATACCGCTTTCCTTCGGAAGATATTCCGCAAGCAGTCCATGATGCGCGCCGAGATCAAGCGCAATCGGAAACGCGCGGTTGATATCACGCAACCGGTCGCACAGGCGTGATGCCATTTCACGCAATAAGAAATCATGTTGCTGAAGATGCACACCTGCACGATCCCGGTGCGCGCGCACGAGGCGGCGGTCAAAAATAAGAGAGGCATCAGGCATCAGGGATTAGGGATTAGAGTTTGCAATAAAACATGATATACAATATTTCACTCTCTCATGCCTACTGCCTAATGCCTGACCGTATGCTCGCCCGCGCCCTCGATCTCGTTTTCCCGCCGCAATGCCTGAATTGCGACACGCTGGTGCCTACCCATGGCACGCTGTGCCTTGAATGCTGGCAGGGCCTGCGCTTTATTTCCGATCCGCACTGCCAGTGCTGCGGCATACCGTTCGATTTCGCGCTGGGCAAGGATGCGCTGTGCGGACAGTGCCTGCGCGAACGCCCGCCTTTCGCGCAGGCCCGCGCCGTGTTTCGTTATGACGAGGCCAGCCGCACGCTGGTAACGCGACTCAAATACACCGACCAGACGCAGCTCGCCCCCGTCTATGGCACCTGGCTCGCCCGCTTCGGCAGGGAACTGGTGCTGCAAAGCGACATCATCGTGCCGGTGCCGCTACATTACTGGCGCTTCGTCGGCCGGCGCTATAACCAATCGGCCTTGCTGGCCTATGCGCTGGCGCGCGAGTGCGCCCTGCCGGTCATTCCCGATGCCCTTAAGCGTATCCGCGCCACCCAGCCGCAGCCGGGCCTCACCCAGAAGCAGCGCGAAGAGAACGTGCGCGGCGCGTTCGCCGTGCACCCGAAACATGCGGCAGCTCTCAAGGGAAAAAATATCCTGCTGATCGACGACGTGATGACCACCGCCGCCACCGTCAGCCAGTGCGCCAAAACCCTCCTCAAAGGTGGCGCGCTGCAGGTCAATGTGCTGACGCTGGCACGCAAAATATGAGAAGAGTATGAGAGTATAAGAGTGCGGAGTTCAGTACGTTTACTTATACTCTGAACTCTGAACTCTGAACTCTGAACTCTGAACTCTGAACTCTGAACTCTGAACCCTGAACTCTGAATTCTGAACTCTTATACTCTATATATTAAAATACTTCGCCTGTGGGTGGTGGACAACAATGGCGCTGGTCGATTGCTCGGGGTGCAGCTGGAATTCTTCCGATAGCTCGACGCCGATGCGCTCGGCGCCGAGCAGTTTCAGCAATAATGCCTGGTCCTCGAGACGCGGCACGGCGGGATAGCCGAAGCTGTAGCGCGAGCCGCGATAGCCCTGCTTCAGCAGTTTCTTCATGTCGCGCTCATCTTCATGCCCGAAACCAAGCTCGGCTCGGATGCGCTTATGGATGTATTCGGCCAGCGCCTCGGCCATTTCAACGCCAAGCCCATGCAAATAGAGATAATCCTGATAACGGTTGTTCGCAAACCATTCCCGCGCCACGTCGGCCACCTTCTGCCCGGCGGTTACCACCTGCATGCCAAGCACGTCACGCTCTTTCGCATCGATATCGCGGAAGAAGTCGGCGACGCAGATGCCGCCTTCCTTATCCTGCCGCGGCAGCGAGAAGCGTCCGATTTCTTTTTTGCCCGATTCGTCGAACAGCACGAGATCATTCTTCTCCGCCGCGCATTGGTAATAACCGTAGGCTGCCTTCGGCTGCAAAATATTCCCGCGTTCGCATTCCTCAAGTAGGCGCCTCAAGATCGGCTTCACGTCGGTCTCAACCCATTTCCAGTATTCGTCGAGCGTCCTGCCTGCCTTCTTGAATCCCCAGTGAAAGGTAAACAGCATCTGCTCATTGAGATACGGCACCAGCGCCTTGACCGGCACGTTGTCAATAGTGCGCGCGCCCCAGAACGGTGGCGTTGGGACTTGAACTTGCTTGGCGAGTTCCGCGCGCTTCAACTTGATGGCATCGACCTCGACCGGCCGTAGTTCTTTCCCGATTAATTGCTGTCCCGCCTGTTCGTTCTGCGACCAGCGCTGCTTGGCTTTGGTATTGACCGGGCGGTTATGCTTGCGCTTCTTGATTTCGTCGAGATGCGTGTCGAACTGGCCGGAGGCCAGCTTATTCATCAAGTCCAGCCCGTCGAACGCATCCTGCGCGTAGGCAACGCGACCCGATCCGTAAGCGGCGACGCAATCCTCCTCGACATAGGCGCGTGTCAGCGCCGCGCCACCGAGCAATACAGGTACGTCGTAGCCGAGTTGGGTCAGCTCCTGCAGATTCTCGCGCATTACTACCGTCGATTTGACCAGCAGGCCGGAAAGCCCCACCGCATCGGGCTTATTCTCGGCGATGGCGGTGACGATGTTGGATATCGGCACCTTGATGCCTAGATTGATCACCTTGTAACCGTTGTTGGTGAGGATGATGTCGACCAGGTTCTTGCCGATATCGTGCACGTCCCCCTTCACCGTGGCGAGGATGATCTTCCCCTTCTCCTGCCCCTCGACCTTCTCCATGAACGGCTCGAGATACGCCACCGCCTTCTTCATCGTCTCCGCCGACTGCAGCACGAAGGGCAACTGCATCTTGCCGGCGCCGAACAATTCGCCCACCACTTTCATGCCTTCAAGCAGGATATTGTTGATGATATGGAGCGGCGGGTGCGTCTTCATCGCGTCCGCTAGGTCTTCCTCCAGACCTTTCTTATCGCCGTCGACGATACGATCTTTCAGCACTTCCTCGATGGTATCGGCGCGCTTTTTCTTTGCCGCTGCCTCGCCCTTGCGACCCTCAAACAGCGCGATGAAATACTGCAGCGGATCGTACGGATCGTCGGCTGTGCCCTTAGGCCTGGGAGGAATGGGAATGTCGTTCATGCGGGTATCTTAGCGAAATGGCAGGAAAAGGGAAGGTTCAGCGGCCAATGCCTGAAGCGGTCTGGCCATTGCCGTCACCAGGCCGTATTTCCCCTCTTGCACGCGCCATAAAAGCTTCGTCCATGTCGGCCACGACCTGCCTGGCGTCCCAGCCGGTATGCGGCGTCTCGACGTCGGTACGCATATAATCCCCAACCAGGTCGCGGGTGACAACGTGTATGTTGTTGCGATCGGCGAAATGCTGCAGCCGCCGGTAATGCGAGATATTCACCGCCTCATCTCCCGGCGCATGCGCCAGATAGAGAAACGTCTGCTCGGGGTTAAGATTCTTCATGCGTTTAAATGACTCGAACTTATGGTCCACAGCGCCGTTGATACGCGGAGAGGGAATATGGCGGAAATGACTGCGCACGCAGCGGCGCATCGAGGTGAAGGAATTGATCAGCGCCAGCCATCCCGGCGGCTGGCCACGACGCGTCATCTCTTCCGCCAGCATCATCGCCACCGCGCCACCCATCGATTCCCCGGCCAGCACCACCCGCTCGGGAGGGATACGCTTCTCGCGCAGAAAATCTGCCAGCGCCTGCACATCCTTTCCAAACTCCCCTTCGCCAGGTTTGGCACCATTACCGTAACTGGCCCCCTGGCCGGTTAAGTGCACGGCGATTACTTCAGCGCCGGTATCCGCCAATGCCTTTAACCATTTCAGCCGGTAGCGCCGATCATATTTACACCGCTGCCCGGTTTCAGAATTAATGTCTCTCTTCGGCATGAAGCCCACATCGCCCCAATGCCCCCGGCGGCCATGGAACACAACATACACCGGCTTGGTGCTGTCAAAGCCCTGTTTGTGCCACACTGCCAGTTTAATCCCGTCGCGACGCGGGATGTATTGTTCGCGAAACTCCTGTACCTCTGCATATTCTCCTGGTTTATGGATGTCATAATATTCAGCGGGCTGAATCACGGGAATATGAGCACCGAAGATCAAAGGATCGTGGAAGGGACGGAGTATTCCCTCCACTTCTGCCCACGCCAAGGCGTATTGGGCCCCAACAGCCGCAGCGCGTACGGCATCGCGGGCAGTATTTGTAGCCTCGCGCGCGCGGTCAACTGCTGTCCCTATGGCCTGTCCCAGCCGGTTTACGCTGCCGGTAAAACCGCTTAATAGGCTTAACAAGCGATGCCTGTCTTCCGATACCGACAGGGCGGGCGTCGATATATCCTCTGCTGCGTCACTCACGAGTTGGATTCTTTTTTTGTATTAACTCTAGTTAATAACCTAGCCTGCCCGGCGGGAAGGGTCAACCGTTAAGCCGCCGCCGTGGCCGGGCTCCTGCGGTCGAAGATCAGATCTTCCGCCGCTTCTACTTCATGTTTGGGAATCTTATGCAAAGGCGCGATCTTGCTGACATGGATGATCGCCCCCGTCATGCCGCGTTTCTGGGCATGATCAAGGTAGACTGAGTTCAGCACATGCCGCGCCGCCGGGTTCAGGCCGAAGGAGATATTGGACAGCCCGAGGATGATCTGGATGTCGGGCAGCTCCTTGTGGATGCGCTCGATGGCTTCGAGCGTCCACAGTCCCAGTTTGCGATCGTCCTCGTTGCCGGTGCAGATGGTGAAGGTCAGCGGATCGATCATCAGGTCCGAAGGCGGCAGGCCGTACTGCCTGCAGCAGAAATCATGCAGACGGTGCGCGACCTGCAGCTTGCGTTCCACATCCTTAGCCATGCCCTGCTCGTCGATGGTCAACGCAATCACGCTGGCGCCGAATTTTTTCGCCAGCTGCATGCGCTTCCTGGCCGGTTCCTCGCCGTCCTCGAAATTGATCGAGTTGATGACCGGCTTGCCGCCATACAGCTTCAGCGCCGATTCAAGCACAACCAATTCAGTCGAGTCGATGACTAAAGGCGCGGTGACCGATCCGCGCAGCCGCGTGATCATCTCGCTCATGTCGCGCACCTCGTCGCGGCCCACGAAAGCGGTGCAGATGTCGAGCGCGTGACTGCCCTCGCGCACCTGCTCCTTCGCCATGTCGAGGCAGGTGTCCCAATCCTCACGCTCCTGCGCCTCGCGGAATTTCTTTGAGCCGTTGGCGTTGCAGCGCTCCCCGATGGCGAGAATCGCATTATCCTGCCGGAGTTCCGTCTGCTGAAACAGCGAGGCGATAGCCGGTACCCAGTGGTGCGTGCGCGGCGACGGTGCGGGGCGGCGTTTACTCTTCTCCTGTTTTTCCAGCATCGCGTTCAGCGCAGCGATATGGTTCTCATTGGTGCCGCAGCATCCGCCGATGACGTTAATGCCATCCTCCTTCAGGAAACGCTCCATCCATTTTGCCATTTCATCCGGCGACAGCGGGAAATGCACATGCCCCTGATGCATCTCGGGCAGGCCGGCATTCGGCAGCACCGAGATTTTGCGCGGCCAGTTCTGCGCCAGCCAGCGCACATGGTCAGCCATCTCCTGCGGCCCGGTGGCGCAGTTGAGCCCCATGGAATCGACGCCCAGCGCCTCGATGATGGTCGCCGCCGCCGCGATGTCGGAGCCGACCAGCAGCGTGCCGGTCGTCTCCACCGTCACCTGCACCATGATCGGCAGCGTGACGTTGTTTTTGCGCATGGCAATTTTTGCGCCGTTGACCGCCGCTTTTACCTGCAGCGGATCCTGCGCCGTCTCGATCAGGATGGCGTCCGCCCTGCCCGCGATCAGCCCCTCCGCCTGCTCGGAAAACGCCTTCTCCAGCGCGTCATACCCGATATGGCCGAGGCTCGGCAGCTTGGTCCCCGGGCCGATGGCGCCGATCACGAAACGCGGCCGCCCATCGCTCGCAAACTCAGCAATCGCCTCATGCGCCAGTTCGCAGGCGCGCTTGTTGATCTCCAGCGTCTTATCCTGCAGTCCGAATTCGCCCAGCGTAATGGTCGAACCGCCGAAGGTGTTGGTCTCCACCGCATCGGAACCGACCGCGAGGTATTTCATATGCACGTTCCGGATGAAGTCCGGACGCGACAGGTTCAGGATTTCCGAGCAGTTCTCCTGCCCCCAGTAATCCTTCTCCACCTCAAGGTCCGCCCCCTGGATCTGCGTCCCCATGGCGCCGTCGAGCAGCAGGACTTGCGAGTCTAAAAATTCAAGGAAATGGCTCATTAATTTCTTTTAACAATAAATGGGGTGTGATTAAATGCAGGTCCAAGTGTAATGGTTTCAGCGAGGAATACAACCATGGCGAAATCACAGAACTTATCGGAAGCGGTTCGTAAATTTTTGAATACGTCACTGCATTCTGAACAAGCAATAATGCTATGCCAGTGCGCACATGATAGCCCAACCTTTGGGAAGCGCTGGGTACAAAAAGAACTTCCTAGAGAAATGAATAAATTTACTTATAACGACGTTTTTACATTCTTAAAAGCTTATGCGCTTAACCGTAAGAAAGCGCTTGCCAGAGAAATCGATAACATGGAGTTGAGGTTACAAAGAAAAGACCTCGAAAATGAAGTAGGACAAGGATTTGGCGAACTGCATGACGACTTATTACGTCAGGCTCAACAGATTAAAAATTTCCTTTCTTTTGCAGAGGCGCTAGAGATATTTGCTACGAATCCACCTGAATTGGAGGCACAGCGCGTGCAATGGGAACGAGAGCGTGATAGCCTGCGCGGCGATATAGAAACGCATATACCTCTGGAAGAAATTGAGATTATACTTGGAAAAGGCAATCTGCTTGCCTCTATCATTCAGCAGATGAGCCGGGATTTCAGACCCGTCGCAAAAATGGCCCATGATTTGGAGCGCGGCAGGGGACAAGGAGGTCGCGGTGGCTAAATCCACTTCCAGTTTCGTCTGCCAGTCCTGCGGCGCCATCCATCCCAAATGGTCGGGCAAATGCGACGACTGCGACAGTTGGAACAGCATCGTCGAGGAGACAGGCATTGAAGCGACGCCCAAGGGCTTGACCGCCGGCAAGGGCAAAAAGATCGATCTGGTCACGATGGACGGCGAGATCGAGGATGCGGCACGCGCCAGCAGCGGCATCGGCGAGCTCGACCGGGTGCTGGGCGGCGGGCTGGTGAAAGGTTCCGCCGTGCTGATCGGAGGCGACCCCGGCATCGGCAAATCGACGCTGCTGCTGCAAACGGTGGTGGCCGTGACGCGGCAGGGACTGGGATGCGTCTATATCTCCGGCGAAGAATCGGTGGCGCAGGTCGCCTTGCGCGCGCGCCGCCTCGGCATCACCGAGCCGAATGTGAAGCTCGCCAGTGCCACCTCGGTGCGCGACATCATCGCCAGCATCGACGCGGGCAGCCCGCCGCAGGTCGTCATCATCGATTCGATCCAGACCATGTATCTCGACAATATCGACGCCGCACCCGGCACCGTATCGCAGGTACGGGCCGCCAGTCATGAACTCATCAAGCTGGCCAAGAAGCGCGGCATCACGCTGTTCCTGGTCGGGCATGTGACGAAGGACGGGCAGATCGCCGGGCCGCGCGTACTCGAGCATATGGTCGATACCGTGCTCTATTTCGAAGGCGAGCGCGGCCACCAGTTCCGTATTCTGCGTGCGGTCAAGAACCGCTTCGGCGGCACCGACGAAATCGGTGTCTTTGAAATGACCGATGGCGGCCTGAAGGAAGTCGCCAACCCCTCGGCGCTGTTCCTGTCGGGGCGCGAAGGCGCTATCAGCGGCGCAGCAGTCTTTGCCGGGATGGAGGGTTCGCGCCCGCTATTGGTTGAAATCCAGGCGCTGGTCGCCCCCTCCTACATGAGCTCGCCGCGCCGCGCGGTGGTCGGCTGGGATACCAATCGGCTGGCCATGATCCTTGCCGTGCTGGAGACGCGCTGCGGCATCCGCTTCTCCGACAAGGAAGTGTATTTGAGCGTCGCCGGCGGCATTCGTGTCGCCGAGCCGGCGGCGGATTTGGCGGTGGCCGCCGCGCTGATGAGCGCGCTCTACGACATCCCGCTTCCGCAAGCTGCGGTAATGTTCGGCGAAATCGGCCTGTCGGGCGAAATCCGCCCGGTGGCGCGCATGGAGGCCCGGCTGAAAGAGGCGGAAAAGCTCGGGTTCCGGGCCGCGTACCTGCCCCGATCAGGGCCATTTAAAGGTTTGACCCTGACGCCAAATCATGTAGAAACTGTAGCCTCACTGGCGCGGGAGCTGTTTGGCGCAGGCGCCAGGAAGAAAGCGCTTCCGGCATAGCATGATCGACCTATCGCAACTCAACAATTTTGACCTGGTGGTCATTGGTGTCATCGCCATCTCCTGCCTGCTTGCCTTTTTCCGCGGGCTGGTGCGCGAGATACTGTCGCTGGTCGCCTGGATCGGCGCCGGCATCGTGACCATCTATTATTTTCCCGAGGCGCGCCAGGCGCTCGAGCCGCATTTCCGCAGTACCGCCGTCGCCGCCGGGGCTGCCGCCGTCGGTATCTATCTTGCGGCGTTGTTCGGCTTTGCCATGCTTAATATGTTCATTATGAAGTCGATTCGGAGCGGTGACGAGCCGGGCATGCTTGACAATATGCTGGGCCTCGGGTTCGGCGCGCTGCGCGGCATATTCATTGTTTCTCTCGGCTATTTCCTGCTCACCATCGCCCTCGCCGAGCGGGATTATCCCGAATGGCTGAAGACCTCTGTCACCCGCCCCTATGCCGAGAAAGGCGCGCTGATGCTGGCCAGGGCGGCGCCCGATTATCTGCGCGATCTCTCCTCGCTGCAGAAGGCGACCATCAACGAAATCCAGGAACGCCAGCGCACGCTGCAGAACCAGGACCCGAACGCCTATAACGAATACCCCCCCACCGGCGCCTACGAGAATGTCGGCTATGACCGCCGCAGCAGCAACCAGATGAACCGTGTCATTGACAGCGCGGATACGCCATGACGATGGACGCAAGCCAGCTTCCCTTTGACAACGACAAATTCAGGGAGGAATGCGGCGTCTTCGGTATATTCGGGCACCCCGATGCCTCCGCCCATGCGGCCCTCGGGCTGCATGCGCTGCAGCATCGCGGGCAGGAAGCGGCCGGCATCGTCAGCTTCGACGGCCGGCATTTCTATTCGCACCGTGCGCTCGGCCTGGTCGGTGACAATTTCAATTCGGCCTCGGTCATCGGCAAGCTCAAAGGTCATGTCGCCGTCGGCCATAACCGCTATTCGACCACCGGCGAGACGCATCTGCGCAACGTGCAGCCGCTGTTCGGCGATTTTTCCTTCGGCGGGCTGGCCATCGCCCATAACGGGAACCTGACCAACGCCATGACGCTCCGTAAACAGCTGATCGACATCGGCTGCCTGTTCCAGTCGACCTCCGATACGGAAGTCATCATTCACCTGATCGCGCTCTCCAAGCAGTCTTCGGTGGAGGACCGGCTGTTTGATGCGCTGATGCGTATCGAAGGCGCCTACTCGCTGGTGGTGATGAGCAACGACACGCTGATCGGCGTGCGCGACCCGCTGGGCGTCCGCCCGCTGGTCATCGGGAAGCTCGGCGATGCCACGCTGCTCGCCTCGGAGACCTGCGCGCTCGATATCGTCGGCGCCGAATACGTGCGCGACGTCGAGCCGGGTGAGATGGTCATCGTGACACCTGAGGGCCTGCGCTCGGCCAAGCCCTTCCCTAAGATGAAAAAACGCTTCTGCATCTTCGAATATGTGTATTTCTCGCGCCCGGACTCGGTGTCGGAAGGCCTCAATGTCTACGAAACGCGTCAGCGTATCGGCGCCGAGCTGGCGCGCGAAGCGCCGGTCAAGGCCGACATCGTGGTGCCGGTGCCGGATTCGGGCATCCCCGCCGCGCTGGGTTACGCGAAAGAATCGAAGATTCCGTTCGAGCTTGGTATTATCCGCAACCATTATGTTGGCCGCACTTTCATCGAACCGTCCGACCACGTACGCCATCTCGGCGTCAAGCTGAAGCATAACGGCAACCGCGCCATGCTGGAAGGCAGGCGCGTTATCCTGGTCGATGATTCCATCGTGCGCGGCACCACCTCAAAAAAAATTGTGAATATGGTGCGCGAGGCCGGGGCGAAGCAGGTGCATATGCGCATTGCCAGCCCGCCGACGACGCATTCCTGCTTTTACGGGGTCGACACGCCGACGCGCAGCCAGCTGCTGGCGGCTAATAACGACCTGAAGACCATGGCGCAGCTGATCGGCGTCGACAGCCTCGCCTTCATTTCGCTCGATGGCATGTACCGCGCAGTGGGCGGCACCCGCCGCAACGACGCCGCACCACAGTTCTGTGACGCCTGCTTCTCCGGCGATTACCCCATCCCGCTGACCGACTGCGAGAATGGCAGCCAGAAGGACCTGTTCTCCGAATTTTCGGAGGTCTAGTGCCCGGCACACTGGCAGGCCGCATCGCCCTCATCACCGGCGCCTCGCGCGGCATCGGTGCCGCCGTGGCGAAACGCTTCGCCGCGGAGGGAGCGCACGTCATTCTGACGGCACGCGACGTGAAAGGCCTCGAAGAAACCGACGACGCGATCCGGTCCGCAGGCGGCACAGCGACGCTGGTGCCGTTCGACCTCACTGAAAGCGACAAAATTGAAGCGCTGGCGGTGCAGGTGGGAGAACGCTTCGCCCATCTCGACATACTGGTCGGAAACGCGGGCATTCTCGGCGATCTCGGGCCGATGCCGCATCTTTCGCCGGAAATATGGGACAAGGTGATCGCCACCAACCTCACCGCCAATTTCCATCTTATCCGCTGCTTCGACGCGTTGCTGAAGCAGAGCAAGACGCCGCGCGCCATGTTTGTTACCTCCAACGTCACCGACGACGCCTATGCCTACTGGAGCGCCTATGCGGTGAGCAAGGCGGCGCTCGAGATGCTGGTACGCGTCTGGGCGGCGGAGAACATCAAGGCGAAACTCTGCATCAACCTGATCGATCCGGGCGAAGTGCGCACACGCATGAATGCGCAGGCCTTCCCCGGTCTCGACCCCGTGACGCGCACGCCACCGGAAGCCATTACCGATATCTTTGTCCGGCTGGCCTCGCTGGAATGCACGGACACGGGGAAGCGATTCAGCATTGAATAACTATGCTTTCCTGTGTATGCGAGATCATAAGGAGTAACCATGGAAAGCTTTATCATCGCTGGGGCACGTGCCTTGCGCTCGCTATTCGCACCGGGCATGTTTGGCCTGTTCGTGCTGACCGTACTGGTAACCATTGCCGCGCTGATTGGTTTCGTCGTAACAGCCAGTAGCTTCTTCGCCTGGCTTTCCGGTACCATGCAGGGCAGCGAATGGGCACCCTGGCTTCCGTGGTTCGGCGGTATCGGCGCCACGGTGGTCGCCTGGCTGCTGTTCCCGGGGATCATGCCGGTCATCGCCACCTTCTTCGACAACCGCATCGCCCAGACTATCGAGCAGCAGGAATATGCCGCCGTCCGGCCGCACGAGCCTGCCTTCTGGCCGGAGCTCGTGCACGACATGCGTTTCACCGCGCTGGCCATTACGCTGAACGTGCTGGTGCTGCCGCTCTACCTGCTGCCGGTGATCAACCTCGTCCTCTTCTACGCGCTGAACGGCTACCTGCTCGGGCGCGAGTTCTTCACCATGGCGGCCCGCCGACACCTGCCGGGAATCGAGGTGGAAAAGCTGCGCCGACGCCACGGCCGCAGCGTCATGGCCGCCGGAGTCATGCTGACCTTCCTTGCCACCATCCCCATCGCCAATCTGATCGCCCCATTCTGGGGCATCGCGGTGATGGTGCATCTCTACCACCGTTTCGCCGCCACCCCGCGCGCGCAGCTGCTGCCGGCTTCGTAATATTGCAACCCCGTGGCGTTTTCGCCACTATTGGTAGTGATTGTTAGTATTGATTCCCTTTATAGTTGCATTTTCCTTCCCTTTCCGCTAACGTTCGGTGTGCACCTGTACCTGGCGTAGCCCCTTGGAGGGGGGAATTATGCTGAAGGAACAAAGCCTGACGAATCATCAACCGTCCGATGGCCGCGAGCCGTTCGAGGATTTCGTCTATCTGGTCGTGCATGACCTCGGCCCCCCGCTGCGTCGTATCGACAGTTTCTCGGAACTGCTGGAACAGGAATACGCTCCCCTGCTGGACGAACGCGGCGTGCATTATGTCGACTGCATTGCCGAGAACAGCCGCCAGGCGCAGGCGCGGCTGAGAGGCCTGCTGCAATATGCGCGGCTCTCCGCCGTGCCACTGGCAAAAAGCCGCATCGACTGCAACCGCATTCTGCATGACGCTCTAATGCAGCTGAAACCGGAGATTGACTCCCGGAACGCGCGCGTCCATCCCGGTTTGCTGCCCCGGCTCGAAGCCAATGGCGAGCGACTGCAGCTGCTGTTTTACTGCCTGCTCTCCAATGCGCTTAAATTCTGCAACGAAACACCGGACATCGCCGTCAGCGCCCGGCGCAGCCTGGACGGCTGGCTGTTCGAGGTACACGATAACGGCATCGGCATTCCGCGCAAGGACCAGGAAACGATTTTCGCCATTTTCCGCCGCCTGCACCGGGACGGCACATATGACGGCATCGGCATCGGTCTGGCGCTGGCGCGGCGCATTGTCGAGCTGCATGACGGCCGCATCTGGGTGGAATCCGAGCTGGGCTGCGGCTCCAGTTTTTATTTCACGCTCCCCGACGCATGACCAAGCATTCTCTCACCATTCTGATCATCGACGATTGCCCCGAAGACCATGCGCTGTACCGGGAATATCTGAGCGATGACGACAACCACAGCTACCGTTTCATCGATGCCTTCACCGGCGAGGAAGGCGAAAAACTCTATGCGGAAAACGACGCCGACTGCGTCATTGTCGATTATCGCCTGCCCGACATTGACGGGCTGGAAGTGCTCCGGCGGCTGACGCAGCGGGGCAAGCCCGTGCCGGCGGTGATGCTGACTGGCGAAGGCAACGAGACTATCGCGGTGATTGCCATGAAGATCGGCTCGCAGGACTATCTCCCCAAGCGCGTGCTGACCGCGCAGGCCCTGAAGCGCACGGTGGAACATACGGTGGAGCGTGCGCTACTCAAGCAGCGCATCGAAGCCTACCGGCAGGATCTCGAGCGCAGCAACCAGGATCTCGAGCGTTTCGCCAACGTGGTGGCGCACGATCTGAAAAGCCCGCTCCGCGCCATTTCCCAGCATCTGCAGATTGTCGAACAGCACCACCATGACCAGCTTGACGACAGATCGCTTAAATCCATTGCCTTCGCTGTAGAAGGCGCCGAGCGCATGCGCCGCCTGATTGACGCATTGCTCGAATTTTCCCGCATTGGGTTCGAAAAGCGTTCTTCCGCGCCGGTCGATTGCAACCAAATGCTCGAGAACGTCAAATCCAACCTTGCCGCCCATATCGGGGAAAAGAACGCCGTCATCACCAGCGATCCGCTGCCCGTGCTGGTAGCCGACGGGGTGCAGATCATGCAGCTGCTGCAGAACCTGATCGGCAACGCGCTAAAATTCTGCCGGGAGCGTCCCCGCATCCATGTCAGCGCCAGACGCGCAGGAAACCGGTGGGAATTCTCGGTGCGCGACAACGGCATCGGCATTCCGTACGCCGGCCGGGAAAAAATTTTTACCATCTTCAAGCGCCTGCACGGCGAGACGGAGTATGACGGCCACGGCATCGGACTCGCCATCTGCGAGCGGGTGGTGAAGAATCATGGCGGCAACATCAGCGTAGCCTCGGAACCCGGCAAGGGCTCGACCTTCACCTTCACGCTGCCCATTCCGCAAACCTCCGCGCATGAGGAAGCAGCGTGACCCCTGTGCAGATAGTGCCGATGCGGCCGACCGATATCCTGCTGATCGAGGATGACGCGAGCGATGCCTACCTCCTTAGCCATGCGCTGGAGAGCACCTGTACCGGCGAATTCGGCGTAACTCCGGCGAGCTCGGTCGAGGCGGCGCTGCCGCTGATGTCGCTGCAGCGCTTCGACGTCGCGCTGCTCGACCTGTCGCTGCCCGGATCGTCCGGCCTCGAAGCATTGCAACAGCTACGCCACGCCGCGCCTCCCCTGCCCATCGTCATCCTGACCGGCTTCGATGACGAAGCGCTGGCGCTCTCGGCGTTGCAGCACGGGGCGCAGGACTATCTGGTCAAGGAACAGGCCGACGGTCAGCTCATCAAACGCGCCATCCGCTACGCCATCGAGCGCAAGCGCTTCGAGGACAACCTTACGGTGCTCGCCAATTTTGACGCGCTGACCGGGCTTGCTAACCGCAGCCTGTTCGAAAGCCGGCTCGAGATGGCACTTGCCCGTGCCCGCCGTTCCGGGGAGACGCCCGCGCTGTTCTTCATCGATCTGAATGGCTTCAAATCCATCAACGACCGGCTGGGTCATAAAGCAGGTGATGCGCTGCTTAAAGGCGTAGCGGGGCGCTTGAAGAGGACGGTGCGTGAATATGACACGGTAGCGCGTTTTGGCGGCGACGAATTCGCCGTACTGCTCGAAGGCGCGATGGAACCGCGCGGCTGCGCCATCGTGGCACGCAAGATGCTTGATGCGATGCACACGCCCTTCACGTTGGAGAAGGGGGAAGAGACCGTGGGTTTAAGCCTCGGGATCGCCATTGCCGCTTCGGATACGCCGTCCGAACAGCTGCTGAAACAGGCGGACATCGCCATGTACCGCGCCAAGCAAAAGCCGAAAAGCAGCTACCAGTTCTATACCGAGAACCTGCATCGTGAGACCGCACTGCGCCTGCAGATGGAGCAGGAGCTGGCGCACGCCCTGCGCCACCGCGAGTCGCTGTGCCTCTATTACCAGCCCAAGCTGGAGCTGAAGAGCGGGCGGCTGGCCGGCGCCGAGGCACTGATCCGCTGGCAGCACCCGGAGCGCGGGCTGCTGCTGCCCGAGCAGTTCCTGCCGCTGCTGCCGCCCGGCCTGGGAACCGAGCTCGACGTGTTCGTGCTCGAAATGGCCTGCGCCGATACTCGCCGCTGGCAGGCGATGGGGCTGGAGCCGGTGCAGATCTCCATCCATATTTCGAACATCGGCGGAGAGCAGGATTCGATCGATGCGCTGCTGGCGGTGCTCGATCGGGCTGGTCTCTCCAGCCGGACGATCGCCATGGAGATCGAGGAATCGGCGCTACTGCACGATGAGGGCGGCAGTGTGCGGCGGCTGGCGCGGGTGCGTGATGCCGGGGTCGAGCTGCATCTCGACAATTTCGGCTCAGGCACCTCTTCGCTCAGGCTGCTGGCACGCTGCCCGCTCGACGCCGTCAAGATCGACCGCCGCCTGACCAGCATCCTCGATGTGGAGGAACGCGAGACGGCCATGCTGCGCTCGCTGATCAACCTCGGACACACTTTCGACATGAAAGTGATCGCTGAGGGCGTGGAAAGCTCGGCACAGCAGACGGCGCTGCGGGCGATGGAATGCGATCAAATGCAGGGATACCTTATTGCCCGCCCCCTGTCGGAGCCGGAATTTTCCCGCTGGCTAAGCCAGCAGCTGCATGCCTCTGCTCTCTAACCCCATTTCAAGCCATTGATATGACTGGATTGCCTTATTCCTGAACCCTGTTTTTATTAACGTTATTTTAACTAAATAAGTTTAAAAATTAATATAAATTATCAACTGTAGGTAGGGACATGCGGCACCCGCGCAAAAAGATACTGGTGGTGGAAGACTGCCCGAGCGACGTGTTCCTGCTGCAGCGTATGCTGGATGGCCAGGAGGATGTCCAGCAGGTTGAAATTACCAGCGTGCCGCGGCTGATCGACGCCTTCCGCCGTATCGACGAGGAGCGTTTCGACGTCATCCTGCTTGACCTCAACCTGCTCGATATGGACGGGGTGGCCTCGGTGGCAGCGCTGAACGCCGAAGCGCCGGGCACGCCCATCATCGTCTATAGCGGCATGGAAAGCCGGCAATTGCGCGAGGAAGCGATGTTGTGCGGCGCGCAGGGGTACCTGGTGAAAGGCCGTGAGAATGGGCTCTCCCTGTGCAATGCTATCAACCGCGTCGCCACCCGCTTTCCCCATGGGCCGGCGGCTACCTGTACCGGAGGATAATCAATGGCACAGGCAACCCCTATTGATGAATTCGCCTTCAGCATGCGCGCCAAGATCAAGCGCCGCATTCCGCTGCAGATCCTGCTCGCCGAGGATGACGATAGCGACGTCATGCTCACCGAGCATGCGCTTGACGAAACCTACGTGCCGCACCGGCTGGTAACGGTGAAACACGGCGGCGACGTGCTGAAATACCTGCGGCAGGAGGAGCCGTTCGCACATCAGCCGCGGCCTGACCTGGTGCTTCTGGATCTGAACCTGCCGCAGCAGGACGGATTCGAGGTGCTGGCCGAGTTGACGCAGGAGGCAGCGTTTGCCCAGATCCCGATCATTATCCTGACCGGCGAGCAGCATTACCGGCATATCCTGCATTCCTACAGTCTGTGGCTTTCCGACTACGTCCACAAGCCCTGCAGCCCCGACAAGCTGCTCGAGGCCTTCGGCAAGCTGCACTCGCCGAAGCCGCAATAGAGTAACGGATTCGTACCAGGGCGTAATGGTGAACAAGGAGGACAAACGCCTTCTTCGTAAACTGCGCGGCCTTCAAAATGAGTTCGGCTACACAGTCACGAAAGATACGAACAAGGTGGCTTACTCGTTAATCTATGGCCTTGCCTTGAAAGGGGGGCAGGTGGTGGAGAATTTTGACTGATAAATACCATTGATCCCATTTTACATCCCTTGTGCTATTTTTCTGATTAATGCCGCCTCGTTCGGCTTTATGCCTCTAGGAACATAGGATATTTGGCTGACATCTGCGCCGGAGAAGTATTTATACAGCATGAGTGCTGCTAAATAACTACCGTAAACCGTGGGATGATTACCATCTTCATACAGGGGAAAGGTTGGTCGTTGGGAAAGCAATCGTTCCCAAGCCTTGCCTACATTTACTATACGCGCGCCTGTTGCCTGCGCTAATTGCTGGCTGTTAGATTGCATTAAATCGTAAAGCTGCGTTTTTAATGCAGGAATTTCTTTGTAGAGAGAAAAATTATCCGCGTATCGCCAAGTGACATAAAGCACAGGTACTGCACCTGCCGCTTGCGCTTCCCGAATTAGTTTTGCGCCATAGGTATGAAAACTGGCGTTTACTGTGTTATTCTGCTGTTCATTACTTCTACCTTGCAGCACTACCTCATGCCATCGCTGCTTGAGCAGCTTATGTACAGCAGGGTTATTCCAGTGATCCTCAAACCGCACACCGCCTGGGGCATGCACAACAACTCGGTATTTCTCCTTGGCACCTGCTGAGTCTGCAATTTTGCGCACCATGTAAGGCATGTCATGGTAATAAGTGCGACTATTGCCAATAAAAAGAATTGCTCGTTCAGGCCGCGAGTCAAAACGGTCAGTAACGCCGTAAAAAACCTGCTGTATCTGCGCGTTTACTGATGGGATATGATAGACAGAAAATACCAATAAAGCGGACAGAACAATAATGCGAATGCGTTGGAGCATTAGCGGCTTCTCTCAAATTGACGCAACTCATTCAACAACTCTTTTTTCACCTGCGCTCGCCTTTGCCATAGCTTATATCGCTTAGCATCGGCAGCCCGGATTTTTTTATTATGTTCCTGAAACTCAGCACCACCACCCTTATAGCCCATTTTAATATTATTCTTGTTAAGTGGCCGCCACGTATCGGCATGCTGTACCAGCAAATTCAGCGCGCTACGATGCGCTTCCAGTACCTCTAACTCTGCATCATATTGCTCATTGATTAATTGCACCATCGTATCCAGCTTACCGTTTACGGATGATGGGATGGAGCCAGCTTTGAAATAATCGTTTACGTAGCTCTTCCATGCAGCCAAATGGTAAGGTCTAGCTTGACGGTTACGCTTTTCCGCCTTTTCCACGTTTGCCAGCCAGACATCCGTAAAGCGTTCTTGATAAAGGGTTCCATCCACCCAAATATCCCAAAACCGCTCATAGAGATCGTAGTACCGTTTTGAGAACAGATCGTTTAGGCGATCAAGCTCTGCATAAGGATATTTTTGAAGCAACTCATCCGGACTTAAATTTTCTGGTTCGGCTTGTACCCAATGAAACTCGCTCACTTCATTTATTTTGTAACCTTTTTGCTCTATTTGCTCGACCACATAATCTACGCGATCTTGGTCATCTGGATGGTCGGAGAAAAATTCAGCCACATTTTCAATGATCGCCAACCAGCCTTCCTTACTTTTGTGCTTTTGCGAAGTGAAAAAATCCGTGGCACCTCCCGCATGACCGTAATATTGCACCAGCGTTTCTAGTCCTATTAAATCCGCTTCCTTCTCCTGCTCGCGTGAGAATTGCAGCCCCATGGTGGATGTGAAGCTCGATAAATCGGTATCGCCTAATACCCAGCTAATGATTTGATCGAAGAACAGCTTTACTAACTGCTTTACATGATCACGGTTTGCAAAATGCCCTATCTCGTGACCAAGGATGAATACCAAGGCATTTTCCGAGGAAAGATCGTCAAGGAGACCAGTAAAGAGCACAATACGCTGTCCGGGTAAGGAAACAGCGTTGATGGTAGGATCATCGATCAATGTCAGTTTAAAATGATAGGACGCAAGCGCATCACTCTTAGGAAGCTTATCCAATAATGCTTGTAATTCTTTTTCCCGTTGTTGCAGCGCAGGCGTAAGCGGCCTGCCCTTGGGTAGCTGGAAATCCAACTCTACGTTGCGCCATAGCCATTCTTCGGTTTCGACAGGGATGTGCTTGGCAATAGGATCAATGACGTAGGTGCCGCCTTTGAGTATTAGGAACAAAAGTAGCAGTGTAATACTGCCGTAAATTGCAAGTTCCTTAAGCGGATGTTTGCGTGGCGCGTTGCAGCTATGATCCAGCACACAACTATATCCTCGCGGCTTTTGTGCCATAGGGTGATCGTTATAAACCGCTGTGGCAATTGCCAGCATCTGTATCATGCCTGGGCGTTCCTTCATTACCTCCATGCGCATGCCAGTGATGTAGCTAGCCTTGGGTGCCTGGCTTTGTAGTCGCAGCACAATCTCGCGTCGTGCGCGGTCAGAGAGACTTTCAATCGTATGCAGCGAGCCGCCGAACAATGTTAGGATGCCACCAAGAAAACGGCGGAAATAGTCGGCACTTAGGCAAATATGTGCGGTTACTAATTCCGTGCGTACAGCATGTGGCAAATATGTATCCTCTTCGGTATTTAATACAGGAATCTGCGTTTTACTGCTCTCGCGTTCTTCCAGGGAGCGGAACTGACGAAACTCCACCAGCCTACCGGTGAAGTAAGTCATCATCAGCAAGAGTATGGTAAATAATAATTCCATGTGACACGCCCTGCCTTAATAGTTATGCAGGCTCCGCTTTCACGGCTGTTCCATACACATAGATTTCTGCAGCACCCTGCGCTACTGCGCCTGTCGTGATGCGAATGTTTAGAATGGCGTTAGCACCAAGCTGCTCTGCTTGGCTTATCATACGATTAGTGGCTTCATCTCGTGCATCGTTGAGCAATTCCGTATAACCACGTAATTCGCCACCGAACACGTTTTTAATATCGGCAAACATATCCCGAAACGCATGGCGGGTACGTACTGTACTGCCAGAAACAACACCATAATGCTCGACCAGCGTATGACCCGGAATTGTTGAGAGCGTGCTTAAAATCATTTTCTTCTCCCTGGATATAGTGCTAACGTGCCATTATTTCTTAGTAAAATTAATATTTTGATAAATGATAATGTAATATGCTGCGTTAGTTTCATCCTTAGCGACAAAAATGTCATGAAAGGTTATAATTTACAAGACTTTACACCCTATTTCAGCCAGTTTTCTGCACGGGTGGAACAGTACAGGAATAGTCGGAAGGCGATATTTATCGGATGCAGCGTTGTCGCAATGCTGCTGGTGGTTTTGCTGCCTTGGTACGCTACCGACTTAGCAGAATCCCTTAATAGAATGGCAGTCAGTATGGTTGGTGATCAGTGGAAAGAACATGCTTCCACTTCCGATGTCATATCCGTTGCCTTAGTTATCATCGCTATCAGCATATTCCTGGTGCTATGGCCTATCTTCTCCTACCGGGGGAGCAATAGCTCCATCCCTCGCTGCCTTTGTACCACTGAAAGCGGCTGCGCTTGAAGCGAAGCTGCGTCAGCACATCGTTTATCCGTGCCATCGTTCTGCGCCTGAAGCTGCTTCCGAACTCTGGCAAATTCGGCTTCGATGTCGGATTTAGCAGGGCTTTCCCGTTTCTGGGCTTCCTTGTAATCTCGCGTTTTCAGCGATGCGGGATTTCCTTTCGTCCCTTGTAGGCAGCGACCAAATCCTGCGGTATGCGGAGGCGTATATACCACGTCTCGCGCCGCTTGATTAAATAGGGGATTTTGGCCTCTCTTCCATACCCGTTGTGCAGCACGTTTGTGTACACTCGGAGAAGAAGAAAGCCGTTGTATATCAATAAACCGTTGGGTATCAGCCTATTAGGGCAAGAATGGTGGGCCCGGGAGGAGTTGAACCTCCGACCTCACGCTTATCAGGCGTGCGCTCTAACCACCTGAGCTACGAGCCCTAAACCTACGACAGGCCAAGGAAAAGAGTGTCGTTTGTACGGGCTGGGGGGGTAAAAGTCAAATCTTTTGGGGGTAAAATTGCCGCTCAGGCCGATTCCTGCGTCACCTGGTTGCGCCCGGCGCGTTTCGACTGGTACAACGCATCGTCGGCGCGCTTGATCAGGGTCGGCAGCGTGTCCGTTTCCGGCCGGAACAGGGCGATGCCCATGGAGATGGTGATAGTGCCGTAAATCTCGCCGGTATCCTTGCGTTTCAATTGCTTGCTGGCGATGCTGGCGCGGATCATCTCGGCGACCTTCAACGCGCCCTCCATCGGCGTTTCCGGCAGGGTGGCGATGAATTCCTCGCCGCCGAAGCGCGCCACCACGTCGCGGCCCTTCAGCGTGTAGGTCAGGGTGCGTGCTACGGTTTTCAGCACCTCGTCGCCCAGCAGGTGGCCGAAGCGGTCGTTGAACTGCTTGAAATGGTCGATGTCGATCATCAGCAGGCACAGCGCCGAGCCATTCTGCCGCGCCTCAGTCATCTGCTCGTCGGCCAGCTTCTCGAAGGTCTTGCGGTTGAACACCCCGGTCAGGAAGTCGCGCTGCGCTTCGATGGTCGCCTCCTGCAGGTTCTTCTTGAGGCTGTGGATTTCCTGCTTTGATTCCTCGAGACGCCTGGTAATGCGCTCGCCGCTTTTCTTAAGACCGGCGGTGGCAACGATCAGTTCCTTCACGATCTCCTGCACCCCGGTGCCTTCGAATTTCTTGGTGATGGTCTCCAGGTAATGATCGATATTCTGGTTATAGGCCTGCGCTTCGCCGGAGAAATCATTGATGACGCGCAGCACTTCCACCAGCACCTTCTGGGCGCTGATGCTTGCGTCGTCCACCAGCTTCTGCTGCGGGTGTCCGATAACATACTTGTTATAGAGATAGGCGCAGGTTTCCTTGGTAAACTGCAGCGAATTGGCAATGATATTGTCCACCTCGCGCTGCAGGTCGGGATTCTTGCCCATGGCATAGTGGAACCAGACCGCGTAGTTTTCCGGCACCGGCGCCACCTCGTGCTTCTGCATCAGCGCCAGCGCCTGCTTGGCGTACTGCAGCTCCTCGTACGCTTCCTTGCGATCGGTCATGGCCTGGGTGAGTTTCATACCGGTCAAGTGTAGCGTGGGTAGGTTAATAAAAAGCTTCTTAGCATACCGGACCGCCCTTCCCCGGCAGCCCCATCGCCTGCCACAAGCGGCTGATTTTATTTACAACAGCTTGATCCATATGTATTTTTTTTCCCCATTCGCGATTGGTCTCGCCCTCCCATTTGTTGGTGGCGTCGAACCCCGCCTTGCCGCCTACCCCCGAGACAGGCGAGGCAAAATCGAGGTAATCGATCGGCGTGTTCTCGATCAGGGTAATATCGCGCACCGGGTCCATGCGCGTCGACATCGCCCAGATGACATCCTTCCAGTCGCGCGCATCGATGTCGTCATCGACCACGATGACGAACTTGGTATAGACGAATTGCCGCAGGTACGACCACACGCCCATCATGATGCGCTTGGCATGCCCGGCATAGGCCTTCCGGATCGACACCACCGCCACGCGGTAGGAGCAGCCCTCCGGCGGCAGGTAGAAATCGACCACCTCGGGGAACTGCTGCTGAAACAGCGGGATAAAGACTTCGTTCAGCGCCTCGCCGAGCACGGATGGCTCATCGGGCGGGCGGCCGGTATAGGTGGTAAGGTAAATCGGGTTTTGTCGCATGGTAATGGCGGTAATGGTAAAGACCGGGAACTGCTCTACGGAATTGTAATAGCCGGTATGGTCGCCATACGGCCCTTCGTCGCGGTAATCATCGAGGCTGACATAGCCTTCCAGCACGATCTCCGCCTGCGCCGGGACTTTGAGCGGAACGGTCTTGCAATCCACCAATTCGGTTTTGGCGCCGCGCAGCAGCCCGGCGAACTGGTATTCCGACTGGGTATCGGGCAGCGGCGTTACCGCCGCAAGAATCGTTGCCGGGTCGGCGCCGATCACCGCCGCCGCCGGGAACGGCTCTTGTTTTACCTTTCCCCAGCGCGCATGCTGCTGCGCCCCGCCGCGATGCTTCAGCCAGCGCATCAGCGTCTGATTTTTGCCGATGACCTGCATGCGGTAGATGCCGAGGTTGTAATCGTCTTCCGCCGCCTCCCCCGGCCCCTTCGTAACCACCAGCGGCCAGGTAATCAGCGGCGCCGGTTCGCCCGGCCAGCAAGTCTGAATGGGAAGCATTCCGAGGTCGATATCATCGCCTTCGAGCACGATCTCCTGGCAGGGTGCTTTGCTCACCGTCTTTGGCTTCATGGTCATCAGGGTCTTTAGCAGCGGCAGCATACCGACCGCCTCTTTCCAGCCTCCCGGCGGCTCGGGCTGGCGCAGAAAGGCCAGCATCTCCCCGACCTCGCGCAGCTGGTGCGGCTCCCTGCCCATGCCCCAGGACACGCGCTCGACCGTGCCGAACAGGTTGATCAGCGCCGGCATGGTATGGGTGCTGACATTCTCAAACAGCACCGCCGGGCCTTTTTCCGCAATCAGCCGCGTGCCGATCTCGGTCATCTCCAGATGCGGCGATATCGGCTCCCTGACCCGCACCAGCCGCCCGGTTTTTTCGAGATGGGCGATGAAATCGCGAAGGGAATGATAGGTCATAAGAATTTGACCATTACCACATCATCCACATAACGATCCTGCAGCTTCAATATATGTTTCTCCACGCCATACGGCTCAAACCCAAAGCTCTGATAGAGAGCAACCGTTATCGGATTGGTAACATCCGTACTGAGCTGTACCAGCTCCAACCCAGCTTTTTTTGCCTCAGCCAGCAATATCTCAATAAGACGGCGAGCAATACCAAAACCGCGCGCTTCCGGCGCAACATAGACACCCCACACCATGCCCTTGTGGCGTATTTTTATTCTGTCCTGACGGTAAAGCCCTGTTATACCAAGCAATTTTTGATCTACGAAGCCACCGGCAATCCACCCGTTACCAAACCATTTTTTAAAACGTTCAAGCGGCCAGTCTACCGATTCCTCATAGGAATCAAGGAAAGCATCGGGATGTTCCTTGAGGCCGCGCAAGCGGATTTCACGAAATAGCTCTACATCCGCTACGGTCAGCAATCGGCAAACTACTTCTTTATCGTTCCTCATATACTACGTCCGGAAATTTTACCTTGGTTTCTTCATCCTGCGCTTCCTTGGAAAAATACTCCCAGGTAATGCCATTGGCATCTCGCTCCTCGCGGAATCCCTTTTCCGCCTCGTCCTCGAAGCCGATATGGCGCACCACGCCCGGCAGCTGCCCCGCCTTGCAGGAAATGGTGAAGTTGAGCAGCTCGGTGCGCCACAGCGCGTAGCGCCCTTCCGCCACCACGCAGGGTTGGCAGCCCAGCCGCCGGCTGTAATCCGCCAGCGAGGCGGCGAAGTTATCGGTGGAGATGGAGATGTGGAAGCGCTTCATAAAGGCAGATGATAGATAATAAGGTGATGGATGATAAGAGAATACCGCCGTATATTCATCTTATTATCCATCATCTTGTCATCCATTATCCTCTTTTGCGATACAACTCATACAGCGCCACCGCCGCCGCGTTGGAGACGTTGAGGCTTTCCATGCGGGAAGACATCGGGAGCCGCACCAGCACGTCGCAATGCTCGGCGGTGAGCCTGCGCAACCCCCTGCCCTCCGCTCCCAGCACCAGCGCCGTTTTGCTATCCAGTTTCGCCTCCGTAATGGATTCCTTCGCCTCGCCATCGAGCCCGTAAATCCAATAACCGGCCTTCTTCAAAAGCTCGATCGCCTGTGCCAGGTTGCCCACGGCAATATAAGGCACCGTTTCAAGCGCCCCGGAGGCCGCCTTGGCCATGACGCCGGATTCGGCGGGCGCATGTCTATCAGTGACAATGACAGCGCCTGCATCAAACGCGGCAGCCGAGCGCAGAATGGCGCCGACATTATGCGGGTCGGTCACCTGGTCGAGCAGCAACACAGGTTTCTCAATCTTTTCTTCCAGCCAGTCCGCAAGCGATGGCTGCTCCAGCGGCGCGCTCTCGACCGCAATGCCCTGATGCACGCTGCCCGGCGGCAGCAATTCCTCGATGCGCCTGGCGTCAACGACGTTGAGATTTTTTATGGAAGAAAGCGCCCCGCCCAACTCGCCCTGCGCGTTCTTCGTCACCAGCACGCGCCGGATCTTGCGCATCGGATTGGCCACCGCCGCCAGCGCCGCGTGCTTGCCGAAGATTACAAGAAGATGGTGTTTCGTCATGACATACCTGATTCGCTAGGCTTAGCCGGATGCGAAGCGTTGCCGAGAACCGCAGCGCAAATGTACACACTAGTACATGCGCAGCGGAAGCGCAGGCAACGCAAGCAAGACGGCAAGCCTAGTAGAATCAGCTTCCCGTGCCGGTGTCGGCCAGCAAAGGATTGTCATTGCTGGCGGCGGCCTCGGCGGCGAGCAATTCCTTCTCGCGCTCGTTGGCCACTTTCCGCATGCGGTTGACGGCAGCGCCGGTACCCGCCGGAATAAGACGGCCGACGATGACGTTTTCCTTCAATCCGTCCAGCGTATCCACCTTGCCCGAGACAGCCGCTTCGGTCAGCACGCGCGTCGTCTCCTGGAACGAAGCGGCGGAGATGAAGCTGTGCGTCTGCAAGCTCGCCTTGGTGATGCCCTGCAGCACCGGGCTGGCGGTGGCCGGCTTGAATCCCTCGGCGATGGTCTTGGCGTTGACCTGCTCGAACTCCTCGCGGTCGACCTGCTCGCCCGACAGGAACGTGGTCTCGCCGGCTTGGTCGATCTCGACCTTCTGCAGCATCTGGCGCACGATCACCTCGATATGCTTGTCGTTGATGCCGACGCCCTGCAGACGGTACACTTGCTGCACCTCGTTGACCATGTAACGGGCCAGCGCCTCGACGCCCATGACCTTCAATATGTCATGCGGCACCGGGTTGCCGTCCATCAGCAGGTCGCCTTTCTGCACATAGTCGCCTTCCTGCACGGTGATGTGCTTGCCTTTCGGAATCATGTACTCAACCGCTTCGCCATCAGCTTCCTTCGGACGCACGATGACGCGGCGCTTGTTCTTATAGTCCTTGCCGAATTCGATAGTGCCTTCGATCTCGCTGATGATGGCATGGTCCTTCGGCTTCCTCGCCTCGAACAACTCGGCCACGCGCGGCAGACCGCCGGTGATGTCGTGCGTCTTGGTCGATTCGCGCGGAATGCGCGCCAACACGTCGCCGGCATGCACTTCATTGCCGTCCTGCACGTTGAGGATCGCCCCCACCGGCAGGAAGTAGCGTGCCTCCAAGCCGTTGGCCAGCGTGATGATCTCGCCCTTCTTGTCTCTAAGCGCGATGCGCGGCTTCAAATCGGCCCCGCGTGTCTGCTGCCGCCAGTCGGTGACGGTCTTGTTGGAAATGCCGGTCGATTCATCAAGCACTTCGCGCAAGCTCACGCCTTCCACCAGGTCGCGGTAATGAGCGAAGCCGTTGCGCTCGGTGATGATGGGAAGCGTATACGGATCCCATTCGGCGAGCTTGGCGCCTTTCTTCACCTTCTCGTTTTCCTTGGCGAGCAGGCGAGCGCCGTACGGTACCTTGTAGCGGGCGCGCTCGCGCTTGTTCTCATCGCGCAGCACGATCTCGCAGGTGCGCGACATCACGACGATGCGGCCCTTCGAGTCGGTGACGATGTTCTTATTGCTCAGCGTAAAGGTCGCATCGTGCGACGACTCGACGCTCGACTGCTCGGCGCCGCGTTGCGCCGCGCCGCCGATATGGAAGGTGCGCATGGTCAGCTGCGTGCCCGGCTCGCCGATCGACTGCGCGGCGATAACGCCGACCGCTTCGCCGATATTGACTTCCGTGCCGCGCGCCAGATCGCGCCCGTAGCAATGGGCGCAGACACCGTTCCGGCTGTCGCAGGTTAGCACCGAGCGCACCATGACGGCTTCGATGCCAGCCTCGTCGATTTTGTCGACGATGATCTCGTCGATCATCTTGCCGGCGCCGACGATGACTTCGCTGGATACCGGATGATGGACATCACGCGAGCTGAAGCGACCCATGATCTGATCGGACAGCGGCACGATGATGTCGCCGCCCTCGATCACTGCCTTGGCGACGATCCCGCGCAGCGTGCCGCAGTCGCGCTCGACGACGATGCAGTCCTGCGCCACGTCGACCAGGCGGCGGGTCAGGTAACCGGAGTTGGCGGTCTTGAGCGCCGTGTCGGCCAAGCCTTTGCGGGCGCCGTGCGACGAATTGAAGTATTCGAGTACCGAGAGGCCTTCCTTGAAGTTCGAAATAATCGGCGTTTCGATGATCTCGCCCGAGGGTTTCGCCATCAGGCCGCGCATGCCGGCCAGCTGCTTGATCTGGGCTGCCGAACCGCGCGCGCCGGAGTTGGCCATCATGAAGATCGAGTTGATCTCCTTGGCCTGCTGCTTGCCGTCCTTGCTTTTGCCAACCGAAGAAATCTGCTTCATCATGTCGTCGGCGACAAGTTCCGAGCATTTCGACCAGGCGTCGATCACCTTGTTGTATTTTTCGCCCATGGTGATCAGGCCGTCCGCATATTGCTGTTCGAACTGCTTTACCTCGCCGAAGGTGGCGGAGAGATGCTTTTCCTTGGTCTCGGGCACGATCATATCGTCCTTGCCGAAGGAGATGCCGGCTTTCGCGGCATGCTGGAAGCCGAGCCCCATCAGCCGGTCGGCGAAAATCACCGTCTCCTTCTGGCCGCAATGGCGGTACACCTCATAGATCAGGTTGGAGATTTCCTTCTTGGTCATCAGCTTGTTGACGACCGAGAAGGGCAGCTTCTCATGCTTGGGCAGAATTTCCGAAATCAGCATGCGACCCGGCGTGGTCTGCACCAGCTGACGCACGAGTTCACCATTCTCGTCCATGGCATAAAAGCGGCATTTGATCTTGGAGTGCAGCGTCACCTGCTTGGAATCCAGCGCGTGACGCATCTCCGAAGTGTCAGCGAAAATCATGCCTTCGCCCGGTTCGCCATCGGATTCGAGCGAAATATAGTACAGGCCGAGCACGATATCCTGCGACGGCACGATGATCGGCTTGCCGTTGGCGGGCGAGAGGATGTTGTTGGTCGACATCATCAGCACGCGCGCCTCGAGTTGCGCCTCGATGGAGAGCGGCACATGCACGGCCATCTGGTCACCGTCGAAGTCGGCGTTGAAGGCGGTGCAGACCAGCGGATGCAGCTGGATGGCCTTGCCCTCGATCAGCACCGGCTCGAAGGCCTGGATACCTAAACGGTGCAGGGTCGGGGCACGGTTCAGGAGCACCGGATGCTCGCGGATCACTTCTTCCAGAATATCCCACACTTCGGGGCGCTCGGATTCGACCATGCGCTTAGCCGCCTTGATAGTGGTGGCAATGCCGTAAATCTCGAGCTTGGCGTAAATGAATGGCTTGAACAGCTCGAGCGCCATCTTCTTCGGCAGGCCGCACTGATGCAGCTTCAGCTCGGGGCCAACCACGATGACCGAACGGCCGGAGTAGTCGACACGCTTGCCGAGCAGGTTCTGCCGGAAGCGTCCCTGCTTGCCTTTCAACATATCGGAGAGCGACTTCAAGGGGCGTTTATTGGCGCCGGTGATGACGCGGCCGCGGCGCCCGTTATCGAACAGCGCATCGACCGCTTCCTGCAACATGCGCTTCTCGTTACGCACGATGATGTCGGGTGCACGCAGTTCGAGCAGGCGCTTCAGGCGGTTGTTGCGGTTGATGACGCGGCGATAGAGGTCGTTCAGATCGGAGGTGGCGAAGCGGCCCCCGTCCAGCGGCACCAGCGGGCGTAGTTCCGGCGGAATCACCGGCACCACGTCGAGCACCATCCATTCGGGCTTGTTCTCGGAATCGAGGAAGGCCTCGATCAGCTTCAGGCGCTTCACCAGCTTCTTGCGCTTGGCTTCCGAGCTGGTCTCGGCGAGATCGCCTCTCAGTGTTTCCTTTTCCTTCTTGAGATCGACGGCGGAGAGCATCGTCTTGATCGCTTCGGCGCCGATCTGGGCGGTGAAGGTGCCGTCACCGAATTTTTCCTGCGCTTCGTAATATTGCTCTTCGGTGAGCAGTTCGCCCTTGGAGAACGGCGTCAGGCCCGGCTCAACCACCACATAGGATTCGAAATAAAGAATCTTTTCGAGGTCTTTGAGCGTCATGTCGAGCAGGATGCCGATACGGCTCGGGAGCGACTTCAGAAACCAGATATGCGCAACGGGAGACGCCAGCTCGATATGGCCCATGCGCTCGCGGCGCACTTTGGAGGTGGTGACTTCCACGCCGCATTTTTCGCACACGATGCCGCGATACTTCATGCGCTTGTACTTGCCGCACAGGCACTCGTAATCCTTGATCGGGCCGAAGATGCGCGCGCAGAACAAGCCGTCGCGCTCCGGTTTGAAGGTGCGGTAATTGATGGTTTCCGGCTTCTTGACCTCGCCGAACGACCAGCTGTGGATCTTCTCGGGGCTGGCGATCGAGATCTTGATCTCGTCGAACTGCTTGGCCGCCTGTACCTGGCTACCAAAGAAACTCATCACTTCTTGCATTGCCATAACCTGTCCTTTGCAAACATTTAGAGTATGAGAGTTTTAGAGTTCAGAGTTCGGAAGTTTACTGAACTCCGAACTCTTGTACTCTTAGACTCTAAAATCACGCTTCCTTCTCAATCAGCTCAACGTTGAGGCCGAGTGAACGCAGCTCCTTCACCATGACGTGGAACGATTCGGGGATGCCCGATTCGAAGCTGTTGTCGCCGCGCACGATCGATTCGTAGATCTTCGAACGTCCTGCAACGTCGTCCGACTTCACGGTCAGCATTTCCTGCAGGGAGTATGCAGCGCCGTACGCCTGAAGCGCCCAGCATTCCATTTCCCCGAAGCGCTGGCCGCCGAACTGCGACTTACCGCCCAGCGGCTGTTGGGTCACAAGCGAATACGGCCCGATGGAGCGCGCATGGATCTTGTCATCGACCAGGTGGTGCAGCTTCAGCATGTAGATGTAGCCCACCGTCACCTTGCGGTCGAACGGTTCGCCGGTGCGCCCGTCGAACAGCGTCACCTGGCCGGAGGTCGACTGACCGGCCTTCTTCAGCCAGTGAACGATTTCCTCTTCTTTGGCGCCGTCGAATACCGGCGTCGCAAAGGGCACGCCCTTCTTCAGGTTGCCCGCCAGCTCCAGGACTTCCGTATCGGACATGCCGGAAATTTCCTTCTTATTGACCTTGTCCTCGTACATCTCACCGAGGAACTCGCGCAGATGCTTGATCGCCGAAGCTTTGGCGTTCTGTTCTTGCACTTCCTCGAGCATGCCGCGGATCTGGTTGCCGATGCCGGCGGACGCCCAGCCGAGATGTGTCTCCAGGATCTGCCCCACGTTCATGCGCGACGGCACGCCCAGCGGGTTCAGCACGATATCGACCGGCGTGCCGTCATCCAGGTACGGCATATCCTCGGCCGGCACGATTTTCGAGATGACGCCCTTGTTGCCGTGGCGGCCGGCCATCTTGTCGCCCGGCTGCAGCTTGCGCTTCACCGCGACGAACACTTTGACCATCTTGAGCACGCCCGGCATCAGATCGTCGCCGGCCTGCACCTTGGCCACCTTTTCCTCGAACTTGGCATTAATGCGGCTCACCGCAGCGTCGAGCTGCTTTTTCAGCCGCTCGATCTCATGCATCACCGCATTGTCCTTGATCGCAAACTGCCACCACTGGCCCTTCGAGAATTCCTCGAAAGTTTTCTCGGTAATCTGCGACCCGGGCTTGAAGCCTTTGGGACCGCTGCCGGGCTTCCTGCCCAGGAGCAATTCCTGCATGCGGCCGTAGACGAAACGCTCAATGATGGCGCGCTCATCGTCACGGTCTTTTGCCAGGCGCTCAATTTCCGCCTTCTCGATGGAGAGGGCGCGCTCATCCTTTTCAATGCCCCGGCGCGAGAAAATGCGCACGCCGACGATGGTACCGGCCACGCCCGGCGGCAACCGCAGGGACGAGTCGCGCACGTCGGAGGCTTTTTCACCGAAGATGGCCCGCAGCAGTTTCTCTTCCGGCGTCATGGGTGACTCCGATTTCGGGGTCACCTTGCCGACCAGGATGTCGCCCGGCTTTACTTCGGCGCCGATATGCACCACGCCGATTTCATCGAGATTGCGTAGCGCTTCTTCGCCAACGTTCGGGATATCGCGGGTGATTTCCTCTGCGCCGAGCTTGGTATCGCGCGCCATCACCTCGAATTCCTCGATATGGATCGATGTAAAGACGTCTTCGCTCACGATGCGCTCGGAGATCAGGATCGAATCCTCGAAGTTATAACCGTTCCACGGCATGAAGGCGACGAGCACGTTACGACCCAACGCCAGCTCACCGAGATCGGTCGAGGGACCGTCGGCCAGGATATCGCCCTTCTGCACCACGTCACCGACCTTGATCAGCGGCCGCTGATTGAGGCAGGTATTCTGATTCGAACGGGTGAATTTCACGAGGTTGTAGATGTCGACGCCCGGCGCACCGTCTTCGGACGCTTCCGAGCTGCGCACCACGATGCGGGTGGCGTCCACCTGGTCGACCACGCCGGCACGGCGCGCGACCGTGGTCACGCCCGAATCCTTGGCGACGATCTCTTCCATGCCGGTGCCGACCAGCGGCGCTTCCGCGCGTAAAAGCGGTACGGCCTGGCGCTGCATGTTCGAGCCCATCAGCGCGCGGTTGGCGTCGTCATGCTCGAGGAACGGGATCAGCGATGCGGCGACCGACACGATCTGCTTCGGCGACACGTCCATGTACTCGACGCGGTCCGGTGTCATCATCGTAAATTCATTCTCGAAGCGGCAGGATACGATCTCGTCGATCAGGTTGCCTTTGGCATCCAGAGTCGCACCGGCCTGGGCGATGATATAACGCCCCTCCTCGATCGCCGACAGGTACTCGATCTCGTCGGTGACGCGGCCGTTGGTGACCTTGCGGTACGGCGTCTCGAGGAATCCGTATTCATTGGTACGGGCATAGACCGCCATCGAGTTGATCAGGCCGATGTTCGGGCCTTCCGGCGTCTCGATCGGGCACACACGGCCATAATGCGTCGGATGCACGTCGCGCACCTCGAAGCCGGCGCGCTCGCGGGTCAGACCGCCTGGGCCAAGCGCCGAGACGCGGCGCTTGTGGGTGACCTCCGACAGCGGGTTGTTCTGGTCCATGAACTGCGACAACTGGCTGGAGCCGAAGAATTCCTTGATGACCGCGGTGACCGGCTTGGCGTTGATCATCTCCTGGGGCATCAGGCCCTCGGACTCGGCCAGCGCCAGGCGCTCGCGGACCGCACGCTCGACGCGCACGAGGCCGACGCGGAACTGGTTCTCGACCATCTCGCCGACCGAACGGACGCGGCGGTTGCCGAGGTGATCGATGTCGTCACCCGTGCCGGAGCCGTTCTTGATATCGATCAACACCTTCAGGGCGTC
>CAYXYU010000017.1:0-33727 GCA_964469525.1 uncultured Rickettsiales bacterium
AGCAGCAGCGTGCGGATGTGCGAACCGTCGACGTCGGCGTCGGTCATGATGATGATCTTGTGATAGCGTGCCTTGTCGACGGCGAATTCCTCGCGGCCGATGCCGGTGCCGATGGCGGTGATCAGCGTGCCGATTTCCTGCGATGATAACATCTTGTCGAAGCGCGCGCGCTCGACATTCAGAATTTTACCCTTCAGCGGCAGGATGGCCTGGAACTGGCGGCTGCGGCCCTGCTTGGCAGAACCGCCGGCCGAATCACCCTCGACGATGAACAGCTCGGACTTGGCCGGGTCACGCTCCTGGCAGTCGGCAAGCTTGCCGGGCAGCGAGGAAATATCAAGCGCGCCTTTGCGCCGCGTCAGATCACGCGCCTTGCGGGCGGCTTCGCGGGCAACGGCGGCTTCGATAATCTTTCCGATGACCAGTTTTGTCTCCTGCGGATGTTCTTCCATCCACTGCGCCAGCTTCTCATAGACATAGCTCTCCACCACCGGCCGCACTTCCGATGACACCAGCTTGTCCTTGGTCTGCGAGGAAAATTTTGGATCGGGCACCTTGACCGATACGATACAGGTTAGCCCTTCGCGGGCATCGTCGCCGGTGATGGCGATTTTCTCTTTCTTGGCAAGGCCGGAGTCGTCGTAATATTTGTTGATGGCGCGGGTCAGCGCCGCGCGGTAGCCGACCAGGTGCGTGCCGCCGTCGCGCTGGCGGATGTTATTGGTGAAACACAGCACATTCTCATGATAGGAGTCGTTCCACTGCATGGCGATCTCGACGCCCATGCCATCGCGTTCGCCCTTGATCATGACGGTGGGGTGCAGCGCATTCTTGCTCTTGTCGAGGTATTTGACGTACGCCTCGGTACCGCCTTCATAATAGAATTCGGTTTCCGTCACGGGATCGGTACGTTGATCACTGAGCTTGATACGCACACCAGAATTGAGGAACGCCAGCTCACGCAGGCGGTGCTCGACTGTCTCGTAATCGAAATTGGTCATGGTGAAGGTCTGCGGTGACGGCAGGAAGGAAACGGAGGTGCCTTTCTTATCCGGAGCATCACCGGTGACTTTCAGATGTTCCTTGGTCTCACCGTTTTCAAAGCGCGCTTCATGCTGCTGGCCGTTCCGCCAGATGGTCAGCTGCAGCCAGGTGGAGAGCGCATTGACCACCGACACGCCGACGCCATGCAAACCGCCGGAGACTTTGTATGAGTTCTGGTCGAACTTGCCGCCGGCATGGAGCTGCGTCATGATCACTTCCGCCGCCGATACGCCCTCGCCCGGATGAATGTCGGTCGGGATGCCGCGGCCGTTGTCGGTGACCGTGCAGGAGCCGTCGGCGTTGAGGCTGACGGTCACCAGATCGCAATGCCCGGCCAAGGCCTCGTCGATGGCGTTGTCGACTACTTCATAGATCATATGGTGCAGGCCGGAGCCGTCGTCGGTGTCGCCGATATACATGCCCGGGCGCTTGCGTACCGCCTCCAAGCCCTTCAGTACTTTAATCGACTCTGCGCCGTATGCCTTCGCTTCTTCCATTTGTTTCATTTTTTCTGCCGTTGCGCTCATTTCCGAGTCCTTGCCTTATGTAAAGACGCACCCATTTTCCACTTGAAAATATTGCGCTTTTCCTGCCATTCCGTCGAATAACCCGGGGTCGGTCCCGGTCATCCAGACTTGGGCGCCAATCTGGCAGATTTCCTCAAACAACTCAAGCCTTCTTGTGCCGTCCAGATGCGCCACAACCTCATCTAAAAGCAGCACCGGAACCACCCCGTGCCAGCGTGCTCCCGAGCGTGCTTCGGCCAGCACAATCGACAGTAAAAGCGCCTTTTGTTCCCCCGTCGAGCAGGCTTCGGCAGGCATCTGTTTTTCCGTATGAATCACCTGCATGGCGCTGCGATGGGGGCCGGAAAGCGTGCGCCCCGCGGCAGAATCCACGGTGCGGCCAGAGCGCAAAATACGTTTGAAATCTTCCTCCACCTGCACGGCGGGGGCGCTCAGCTTCAGCAAGTCTTCGATCATGCCGGAGATGCTGATGGAAGCCTTCGGGAAGGAGAGGTCGGAGGCGGCAATGGTGGTGTTGATGTGTTCGACTGTGTGCAGCCGTGCAGCGGCTATGGCAGTGCCGGTTTCCGCCATCGTCTGCTCCAGCGCCTCGAGCCAGACTGTGTCGGCGTGCGAGTGCGATAGCAGCTTGTTGCGCTCGCGCATGGCGAATTCATATTCATTGACGCGGGCAGCATGCTCGGGGTCGAAGCTGTAGACCAGCCGGTCGAGGAACTTGCGCCCCCCCGAGGTACCGTTGTTGAACAACTGCTCCATCTGCGGCGTCAGCCAGACGACCGACAGGTGCCGCGCCAGCTCCGCCTGTGAGCGCGCCGGGTTGCCGTCGATCCTGATGATACGCTTATCGACGCCCTCTCCGGCTTCGGGGTCGCGCCCGGTGCCGATTTTACTTTCGCCCTGCATGCCGTTGATGGTAGCAGCGACGGTCCACGGCAATCCCCCCGCATGCCGGTTGTCGATCTCTGCCAGCTTTGCTCTTCTCAACCCTTTGCCCGGCGTCAACAGTGAAATCGCTTCCAGAATATTGGTCTTACCAGCACCATTATGGCCAGTGAGGATAATGGGCTGCGAGGTCAGTTCGACGCGCGCCTGCGCATAGTTGCGGAAATGGGACAGCGAAAGTGTATGTACGGCAAGGTATTTGACAGAAGTGGGTGTGACATCCCTGACCGTGCTCTCATCAAGCATGGATATTACTTTCGATGAGACTGCAGATAATGTTGTGCAATCAAGTTCCGCGCGTCATCAAGAGCTGATCGGAGGTTTTTCGGAGCAAGAAGTTCCCAGTACTGATCATACTCTTTTTTGTAAGCAGGGCCCACAGCTTCATTCAGCCATTCCATTCGAAAGTCTTTTACAGTGTTCAAGAACAGTTTCAGCTACGATAATTGGTATTGATAAGCCGACTCCAGCCGTGGCTGTTAAGCGCATGGGTGAACGCCTCGATAAAGGATTTGTGTTTTTGATAGAAGTCCTTGGGCCAGATGCAATTATTCGCCTTATCTTTTGTATCCGAATAGCCTGAGATCAACTGTCTCCAGATCTGGCTCTGTCCGTCGGCAGCAGTCACTTCGGGATTCAGATGAGTCTGCGTTTGCCTGATCAGATTACCATCAGGATTATCGCCTTCCCGCTCCTGCGGTGTGCGGTAATAGTGAGTCATTTTATTCCTTCGACAACCATCTCCGGCGTCAAACTCTCATCGGCATAATGACGTAGAGCGCGCCGACATCAGCCGTGTCGCGCACGATGGCGGGAGAGGCCCCGTCATTGAACAGGAACTGCGCAGTGTCGCCTTCAATGTTCATCATCATGTCGAGCAGGTAGCGCGAATTGAAGCCGATATCCATACCCGGCGAGGAATAGGTCACGTCGATCTCCTCCGACGCCGTGCCGTGTTCGGGGCTGCTCGCGGAGAGGGTCAGCTTGCCGCCATCGAGATGGAATTTAATGGCGCGGGATTTTTCATTGGAGATCACCGATACGCGGTCGACCGCGCTAGTAAACAGCTTGCCGTCCACTTCCATCAGCTTGTCGTTGCCGGCCGGGATGACGCGCTCGTAATCGGGGAAGTTACCGTCGATCAGCTTCGAGACCAGCACGGCGCTGCCGTAGGCGAAGCGGATCTTGCTGTCGGACAGCGAGATGCTGACATCACCCTCCCCTTCCTCGAGTAGTTTTTTCAGTTCATAAATGGCCTTGCGCGGCACAATGACGCCGGGCATGCCGTCAGCGCCGGCCGGTAACCCCACTTCGATGCGGGCCAGGCGATGCCCGTCGGTAGCGACAGTCCGCAGCACTTTGTTTTTGGGTGTACCCGCGGTGTGTAGGTAGATGCCGTTCAAGTAATAGCGCGTCTCCTCGGTCGAGATGGCGAAACTCGGCTTCTGCACGAGTGCCTTGCACTCGGCGGCTTTCAGTATGAAATTGTGCGGCAAATCACCCTCTGCCATCACCGGGAAATCGTCGATGGGCAGTGTCGCCAGTGAGAAGCGCGACGAACCGGCGCGGATGCTGACCTTGCTTCCGTCACTGCTGGTCGAGAATTCAACCTGCGCACCCTCAGGCAGCTTGCGGACAATGTCATAAAAGGTGTGGGCCGGAACGGTAGTCGATCCAGACTTTTCTACGGAAGCCTGGGTCTTTTCCGAAATGGCGATATCCATGTCGGTGGCAGTCAGGGTCACCCCGTCCCCCTTGGCATCGATCTTGACATTCGACAGTACGGCGATGGTACCGCGCTTCTCGACGACCGACTGCACATGGCCGAGCGCCTTGAGCAGATTGCTGCGTTCAATGGTGAATTGCAGGGCAGCTGCCTGCTTGACCGGAGTAAGGATTTCCGCGGTGCTGTTCTGTGCCATATGCGCTACGTTCTTTCCGTTAATGTTGGAGGGTCACCTACTATACCAGCCGCTGAATGGCTGGCAAATGATTTTGTATGTATGGCTAATCTTTAGCGTTTCCGGTTATTCATAGTTTCTGCCGTATGATGACTTTGCGGGTTGGGATGGGCTGGTTTCCTGCTGTAAGCCGAACGTATCGAAAAAATCTTTATGTAGTGACTGATATTCTGGAACGGGTAGCAGGAAGTTAATCAGCTTGTCTGCATGCCTTTGAGGAAGGCGACGTTTACCCTGTTCATAAAAATTCAAATATACCGAGGAGACACCCGCCCTCTGAGCTAAGGTACGGAGGTCCAGCAGGTTGGCAAGACGCAGATTGGCGAGTAACTGACTGTCAGATAAATGTCTCCTACCTTCCATTATTTCCGCCGGGGTTCGGTACGTACCCAGTTTCAGTTCGTGAAAAGCGGTTTCTATCAAGGGGCGTGCTTCTTCCAGCGTCAGCTCAAAGCAGGTAACGATTTTACGCAAGGCGGATAATGACGGAACCTTTTTGCCATCCATAAAGGCAAAATGTTCCTTAAAACTCCATTCCCTTTGTCTTGTATTTGGCGGCAAGTTATGCCGTTGCCGCCATTGTTCATCATACGCACTATATACCCTTGCAAATTCCTGGAATGGAGGCGGTGGCCGATCGCTGGCGGACGACCCTGCATCTACAGTCATGGTAAGATAATTAATTCTGTAATATTCTTGCCAGCAGTTCGACTTCGGCGGCGAAGTCGCGGTCGGCGGCCATCAGCTCCTCGATGCGCTTGACGGCATGCATAACCGTGGTGTGGTCCTTGCCGCCGAACTTGCGGCCAATCTCGGGCAGGCTCTTGGAGGTGAATTTTTTCGACAGGTACATGGCGATCTGGCGCGGGCGGGCGACAACGCGCGAACGGCGGGCCGAATGCATGTCCGAGACCTTGATATTGAAATGCGACGCCACCTGTTTCTGGATATCATCGATCGAAATACGGCGGTCATTGGCCCGCAGCAGGTCACGCAGCACTTCCTGCGCCGACTCCAGCGTAATCGGGTGGCGCACCAGGGTGTAATGCGCGTCGAGGCGTTTTAGTGCACCTTCTAACTCACGCACGTTGGAAGTGATTTTATGGGCCAGGAACTCGAGCACCTTGGGTGGGATCTGCGAGTGGCTTTCCAGCGATTCGACCTTGGACTGCAGGATGCCCAGGCGCAACTCGTAGGTAGTGGCGTGGATATCGGCCACCAGCCCCCAGCCTAGGCGGGAGCGGACGCGCTCTTCCATGCCCTCAAGATCAGATGGGCTGCGATCACCGGAAATAATCAGCTGCTTGTTCTGATCGACCAGTGCGTTGAAGGTATGAAAAAATTCCTCCTGCGTCGAATCCTTGCCGCTGATGAACTGCACGTCGTCGATCATCAGCACGTCTACCGAGCGGAAATATTCCTTGAAGGCCATGGCTTCCTTGAAGCGTAAGGCGCGGATGAACTGGTACATGAATTTTTCCGCCGAGAGATAAAGCACGCGGCGCTTCGGGTTAGTGCGGCGGATGTGCCAGGCAATGGCATGCATCAGGTGCGTCTTGCCGAGGCCCACGCCGCCATAGAGGAAGAGCGGGTTGCAGCCTGGCACGACCTGCGCCGATTCAGCGACACGGCGGGCAGCGGCATGCGCCAGTTCGTTGGGCTTGCCGACAACGAAATTCTCGAAGGTATAACGTGGATCAAGCGCAGCTCCCAGCTGCACCTCGTTCTCGACCGGCTCGCTTGCCTGCCAGCTGGCATTGGTGAAGACATTGGAAGGCTGTGCCTCAGCAGGAGCTGCCGGTTTTGCTTCCCCCTGCGCAATGATGATCTCAACCGCGTAACCTTCCGCCGCCTGCTCGGCTTCCCACAGGCTGCGAATAGCTTCGGCATAATGGGAGTTGATCCATTCACGCATAAAACGCGTCGGCACGCTGAGCAGGATGCGTCCCTCGTCGCTGCCAGCGTAGCGCAGCGGCTTCAGCCAGCTCCGGTAGATGGCGTCGCCGTACATGGCCTGCAACTGCCCGCTGAGACGTTCCCAGGCAGAGGCCAATACGTCGTCCATCGTATCAAGAGTCTTTGCTAAAGCCATAGTGTTATCCCCTGCTTTTTAGCCTTGTTTCCATGGTAGTTTGGTTGTTTTCCATCCCTGTGAGGTGCCACGATGTCCCTCTGCGTCCGGCTCGCCCTCGAAACCACCGATAATGTTGAAGCAGTAGCGGTAGCCGAGCTGCGTCATGGCGATGGCAGCATCAAGAGAACGCCCGCCGGAGCGGCAGAGAAAAAAGAGCGGCGTATCTTTCTGAATGGAATCCTCGGCGGCAATGGTGTCAGCGAAGACCGGATTCAGCATGAACTGCGGATAGGTTTTCCAGGAAATGGTAAGGAGACGACCCCGCGCGGTGCTTAAATCCGGCAGGCCGGTGAACTGCCACTCGGGCAGCGTACGCACATCGACCAGCACGCCATCATTGGATTGAAGGAAATAGAACGCTTCATCGGGAGTCACTTCGCCGCTATAAGCCAGATGCTGCGGCTTACGGCTTTCGGCGCGGGCAACCAGTTCAGCCAGTGGTGAACTGCTGTCGATGGGATTCGCTAGCGCCATAGATATTTCCCCGTTGCGGTTTCCCTGTTTAGTGACAAAGCTTCTTCGTTCCGGCTTTTTAGTAGCCGGTTGGGTCTACGATGAACGTCGTGAAGAATGATCTTACGCGGCGAGTGTTTTGATGCGGGCGGACAAGCGACTCATCTTGCGCGACGCTGTGCCCAGTTTCAGCACGCCTTTGCTGACGCCGCGCATCAGTTCGGGCTGTGCTTCCTTGAGCGCGGCCTGCGCCACCGACTTCTTACCCGATGCGATAGCCGCCTCGACCTTTTTGATCGCAGTTCTGATGCGGCTTATACGCTTGCGGTTGACTTCGGTGCGCTTCGCGGTTTGACGAATTCTCTTTTCCGCTGATTTGTGATTAGCCATGTCTTGTTCCGTTGCCTAACTTCTGTGATTTTTTTTGATCATGTCACCATGATCAGGGTGACCGACACTAATGACGTTTTAGGGTGCCGTCAAGAGTTATTCACAGGCTAAAACCATTTTTTTGTATCCCGCTATACCCCTTGGTTTTCCTAGGGTTTCAGGAGATTCGCCTGCGCCTCCCCGCCACCAGCGCGACGTTATTTGCAGCGCTAGGAATCGCCAGTCTAACGCCACAAAATTTTAGAGCGCAAAACAGTCGCTTCGGTTTTTACTTTTGGCAGCGCGCGCAAAAATAAGTCGATCGTCCGGCCTGGCGGATGGTGCGGATCGGGGCACGACAACTTCTGCACGGTTCGCCCTCGCGGTCATAAACCTGGAAGCGGTGCTGAAAATAGCCTGATTTGCCGGTAATATGTACAAAATCCTTCAATGAGGAGCCGCCGGATTCGATGGCATCGCCCAGCACTTTGCGTATCGCACCTATGATAGTTTCTGACTTGGAAGCTACTCTGCGCGCGGGTTTACGCGGGTCGATCTCCGCCAGGTGCAGTGCTTCGCTGGCGTAGATATTGCCGACGCCAACCACCAGCTGCTGATCCATCAATACCGGCTTGATCGGCCCTTTGCGCTTGGCTAGCGCCTGTTCCAGATAATCAGCGGAGAAGCTGCTTTCCAGTGGTTCCGGTCCCAGATGCGCGAACAGCGCGTGCGACGTCAGGTCTTTTTCAGTTGTCAGCGTCACCAGCCCGAAGCGGCGGGTGTCGTTGAAGATGGCGACGCGCCCGTCGGCCAGGTGCAGGATCATATGGTCATGCTTATCATAACTCTTGGGCGGCGCGGCTTCGATCAGGAAGCGCCCGCTCATACCGAGATGGACAATCGCGACATCGTCCGAATCGACGTAAAACAGCAGATATTTGGCCCGCCGCCGGATGTCCCGGATAGTCTTTCCGGCCAGCGTTTCCGCCAATCCCGGCGGGAAAGCGATGCGGAGATCCTTGCGGCGTAGCGTGACCCTTTCGATAGTGGCGCCGCGGATGGCCATGCTCAGGCCGCGGCGAACACATTCCACTTCGGGCAGTTCGGGCATAGGGATGACTATTAATACTTATTGAGTAACGATGCAAATAGGCCTAATTTGACGCCGTTTCCAGAGGATTCACAATGACCCAGACCCATTTCGGGTACCGCGAGGTGCCGGAAGACGAAAAATCGACGCTGGTGCGCGGCGTGTTTGACCGTGTGTCGTCGCGCTACGACCTGATGAACGACCTGATGAGTGGCGGGTTGCACCGGCTGTGGAAAAACGAGATGGTGGGCTGGCTGCATCCGAGAGACGGGATGCGCATCCTCGATGTGGCGGGCGGCACCGGAGATATTGCTTTTCGCATGTTAAAGCTCGCAGCATGTCATGTCACGGTCTGCGATATCAACCGGCAGATGCTGGGGGAAGGTCGCAACCGCGCGATTGATAGGAATATGCTTTCTTCTTACCCCCTCTCCCGTGAAACGGGAGAGGGTCGGGGTGAGGGCACTTTCCAGAGTCAGAAAGCAAGTAAGCGCCCTCACCCTAACCCTCTCCCGCATAGCGGGAGAGGGAATAATGGAATTATTCACTGGCTGTGCGCCGATGCCGAAGCTTTGCCCCTGCCCGATTTATCCTTCGATGCTTATACGATTGCCTTTGGCATCCGCAATATGACACATATCGACCGCGCGCTGAAAGAAGCGCACCGCGTGCTGAAGCCGGGCGGCCGCTTTCTCTGCCTGGAATTCAGCCATCTGGCGCAGGACTGGCTACAGAAGGTGTACGACCTTTACTCTTTCAACGTCATCCCGAAAATCGGCGAAATCGTTACCGGCAGTGCCGAGCCGTACCAATATCTGGTGGAAAGTATCCGCCGCTTTCCGAATCAGAAAGTATTCGCCGCCATGATGGAAGCGGCAGGATTCGGCAACGTACAGTACCGCAGCCTGACGCAGGGCGTCGTGGCTATTCACTCGGCACGCAGGCTGTGATGCTGACCTCACTGCGCCATACCAGACGACTGCTGTTTATCGCCTGGACGCTGGTGCGCGAGGATGCGCTGTTCTTCATCGAGGACCTGCATATTGCGCCGCTGGCGGTGGCAGTCGGTAGGTTATTTGTGCGGCGGAAGCCGCATAAGCGGCGTGGCGAGCGGCTGGCGGCTGCATTAGAAAAACTTGGCCCTGCCTTTATCAAGCTTGGACAGGCATTATCGGTGCGCTCGGATATGATCGGCGACGAGCTTGCCGCCGATTTAAGCGCCCTGCGCGACAACCTTCCTCCCTTCTCCACCGATATCGCCCGCGCTACCATCGAGGCGGAGTTTGGTGCGCCGCTGGCCGATATCTACCGGCAGTTCGAGGATCAGCCGGTGGCCGCCGCCTCGATCGCGCAGGTGCATTGCGCCATCACGCGCGAGGGAGAGGTGGTCGCGGTGAAGATATTACGTCCCGGCATCGAGGAAGCTTTCGCGCGCGATATGGATCTGTTTGTCTGGCTGGCGGAGCTGATGGAGCGGCGCCTGCCAAAATACCACCGGCTGAAGCCGCTGGAAGTGGTCCGGACATTCCGGGAATCAGTATTCTTCGAGCTGGATTTGCGCTTCGAGGCAGCGGCGGCGGACGAGCTGGCAGCCAACATGAAGCGCCACGAACCTGGCTTCCGCGTGCCGGCGGTGGACTGGACACGCACCTCGCGGCGCGTGCTCACGACGGAATGGGTGGAAGGCATACCCCTCTCGGATATCGAAACCATTCACGCCAGCGGGTTCGATACCGGCATGATCCTTTCCAAGGCAGCCAGAAGCCTGTTCGCGCAGGTATTCAAAGACGGATTTTTTCATGCCGACCTGCATCCGGGGAATCTCTTCGTCGATAAGAACGGCGATGTGGTGGCGGTGGATTTCGGTATCATGGGGCGGCTCGACTGGAAGTCGCGCCTGTATATGGCGGAGATTTTCCGTGGCTTCCTGACCGAAGATTACCGCCATGTCGCCGAAGTGCATTTCGCAGCCGGCTATGTGCCTGCCGGTAAATCCATCGAGGCGTTCACCCAGGCCTGCCGGGCGGTGGCGAGGCCAATTACCGGCAAGCCGCTCAATGAAATTTCGGCGGCGAACCTGCTCGGCCAGATGTTCAAGATCGCCGGCGAGTTCGAGATGGAAACGCAGCCGCAGCTGCTGCTTTTGCAGAAAACCATGATGGTGACCGAAGGCGTCGGGCGCATGCTGAATCCCAATCTCAACATGTGGGAGCTGGCGCGGCCGATGATCGAGCAGTGGGCGGAGGAACATTTCGGCCCGATGGGCAAGCTCAAGGATGCTTCGCGCCAGGGGTATGATATGGCAAAGAAGCTGCCAGTCCTACTCGGTTACCTGGAAAATACATTAAGACATCTGGGGCAACCGGAAGGCATCCGCCTGCATCCCTTAAGTGTCATAGAACTGAATGCCAGCCGTACGATGTATTACCGCCGGTGGTTACAGTTGAGCTGGACGGCACTTGCCGTCATTACGCTGCTTGGGCTTGGCTGGTGGCTGCGATGATGTCGGTCACGGCATCGTCCCACCGCTGGGCAACGCAAGCGAAGTCATAGCGCTTCACCGTTTCCAGGCCGGCTTTGCTGAGCCGCTCCATAAGATCGCCCAGCATAACCAACTGCAGGGCGTTAGCCAGTGCCTGAACATCCCTGCGGGGGACGATCAACCCATCGATGCCATTTTTAATGATGCTGACGGGGCCGGGTGCGTCGGTGGCGACCACCGGCACACCGTGCGCCATTGCTTCCAATATTACCAGCCCAAAGCTTTCCTCATGCGACGGCACGCACAACATGTCGATTCCACGAAAGAAGGCTGCCTTGTCTTCCACCCAGCCTTTCCATTCGATATGCGGTGTCAGGCCGAGCGACTCGGCCTGCGCTTTCAACTTCATCAGCTCAGGCCCCTCTCCCGCCAGCTGCGCCGAGAATTCGACCCCGACTTCATCTAACAACTGTAGCGCGTGCAGCAGATCGGCGAAGCCTTTCTCGTCCGACATGCGTCCCATAGCGCCGATAACCACCGGATTATGACGTTTCCGGGTGGGCGTCTTCTTTAATGGGCGGATCAGGTTGGGGATGACTTCGATGTGTGATTCCGGATAGCCTGCCTTGATAAAATGCTGCCGCATGTGCGGGGTGAGCACGATCAGCGCATCGGCGCGGGTAACGCGGGCAGTCTTGTAGCCGTGGCTGACTCCGCACAAGGGAATCTCCATGCCTCGGCCGGCGATATCGAGCAGTGCAATAGCGCGGGCGTTATGAGCAAGGATAAGGTCGGGCCGCAGGCTTTTCAGCAGCCCTCGCATATGCCAGGCGGCATGGAGATCATAGAAGCCTCGTGGTTTGGCGGTCAGTATGGCATGGGCATGGGCGGCGACTGCCTGGCGGTAAGGCGCCAAGGGGTGCAGCAGGGCGGTGATACGATGGCCATGCGCAGCCAGCGCCTCGGTAACATCGATGTAGGATTGTTCCAGCCCGCCCTGCGTCGAGGTGAACAGCGCATGAAGTATGTGCAAGCGGGCATTCCCTGCATGGTTGTGGAAAAGGACGGGTCTTGTTATATTTATCGTATGCGTATTCGTCCAGCAATTATCGTTTTGGCCTTGGCGTGTCTGCCGGTTATGGCGCAGGCGGCGGGTAACCCGCAGACTGCCTCGCTCTCGTCGGCCGAGCAGGCCTATTACGATATGGTATTTTCCTATACGATGGAAGTCAACGAAGCGGGCAAGCCGTATGCGTGGGAGAGTTACAATGCCAAAGGCAGCATCCTGCCCGGCGAGCGGTTCGTCAGCAAGTCCGGCTATACCTGCCGTAATTTTACCCAGACTTTCGTCATCGGCGGCCAGAACGGCAAGGATGGCGGGGTCGCCTGCAAACGGCTGGGGCGCGATGGTTGGTGCCGTCTGAATCATGGCAATGCGCTTACCTGCGCCATGGAGGATAGCGGCCCGCTTATCGGCACGCCGGGCATTCCCGCCATCAATGCACCGTCAGTAAGCGTGGGCGGCGGGAATATGGACTTCCGGTCGCCCAGCATGCCGCATACGCCAAACATGCCTTCCAACCTGGAAGCGCCCGATAGCGGCGAACCCACCGCACAGGGCTATGCCGACACCGTCACCGGCACTGCCGGCGAAGCGGCGGGGAGCGTGGCGCGCAATGCGGGGAGCTGGTTCAATAGTTTGTTTAGATGATTAACAATCCCCTCTCCCATTTATGGGAGAGGGTTAGGGTGAGGGCACTTGCTTTCAGTAAGAAAGCGCCCTCACCCCGGCCCTCTCCCGCTTTGCGGGAGAGGGGGAAGTAAGCATTTCTTCGCCCTCTCTACCACCGTATCGAACATCGCCTGCGTCAGCTTGCCGGTGTTGATGTTGTAACGAGAGCAGTGGTAGCTATCCAATAGATAAATTGGATTCCCGCCTTCGCGGGGATAACCTTTGGTCAGTTGGTGCACTGACCCATGCGCGAATCTGGCATGTGAAGCCTTATACCCCATCGCCTTCAGCACGGCATTATGGGATATCAGGCCGAGTGACAGAATGAGCTTCAAATTGGGCATGACGGCGATCTCTCTTTGCAGAAAATCATTGCAGTTTCTGATCTCGGACGGCTCCGGCTTGTTCTGCTGCGGGACGCAGCGAACGGCATTGGTAATGCGGCAATTGCCCAGTTTTAGCCCGTCGTCTGGCCGTTCCAGATAGTTTCCCGTGGCAAATCCATGCTTCAATAGTGAGCTATACAGCACCAGCCCGGCATAATCGCCGGTAAAGGGGCGGCCGGTCTGGTTGGCGCCTTTCAACCCCGGGGCCAGCCCGACCACCAGGAATTCCGCGTCCAAAGGTCCAAAAGAGGGTACCGGCGCGTTGAAAAAGGAGGGATACTGTTGCTGATTTTGCGTCCGGAAATCGCATAACCGGGAGCATTTCGGACAGTTGGGAGGAGGTGAAATGGACGCGATTAAGGACATATAAGCCGCGGATTTTAGCCTTTCCAGAGCCCTTTTTATAGTTTTTTTATAAAAATGGCATTTCCCCCTTGAAACCCTGCCCCTCTTCCTCCTATATCACCTTCCGCAATATTCCAGGGTCAACAACCCTGTTTTAAGGCCATTTCTAACGCAAGTTTGGAGCATATTTTATGAAGATTAGACCGTTAGGCGACCGATTGGTCGTAGAGCGCATCGAGCAGGATACGAAAACTGCCGGTGGCATCATCATTCCCGATACCGCCAAAGAAAAGCCGAAGCAGGGCAAGGTGCTCGCCGTCGGCCCGGGCGCCAAGGACGAGAACGGCAAGCGCATCCAGATCGATGTGGAAGCCGGGGATATCGTGCTGTTCACCCAGTGGGCGGGCAACGAGATCAAAATCGATGGCAAGGAATACCTGGTACTCAAGGAATCCGATGTCATCGGCATCATCGAGGAAACCGGCAGCAAGAAAAAAGCTGCCTAATCAGTCAATAGAGGAGAACAACCTATGTCAGCCAAAGAACTCAAATACGGCTCCGACGCCCGCGAACAAATCCTGTTCGGCGCGCAGAAACTGGCCAACGCTGTGAAGGTGACGCTGGGGCCGCGCGGCCGCAATGTCGTCATCGAGAAGTCGTATGGCGCGCCGCGCATTACCAAGGACGGTGTAACCGTTGCCAAGGAAATCACCCTCGGCAACAAATTCCAGAACATGGGCGCGCAGATGCTGCGCGAAGTGGCCAGCAAGTCGGCCGACCTCGCCGGTGACGGCACCACCACCGCCACCGTGCTCGCCCAGGCGATCTACACCGAGGGCAGCAAGGCGGTTGCCGCCGGCCTGAACCCGATGGACCTGAAGCGCGGCATCGAAGCTGCCGTGGAAGCCGTCGTCGCCGAGATCAAGAAGAAGAGCAAGAACGTCAGCTCCAAGGCCGAGTGGGCGCAGGTCGCGACCATCTCCGCCAATGGCGACAAGGAAATCGGCGAGAAGATCGCCGAGGCCATGGACAAAGTAGGCAAGGAAGGCGTCATCACCGTCGAGGAAGCCAAGGGCCTCGAATTCGAACTGGATACCGTCGAAGGCATGCAGTTCGACCGCGGCTACCTGTCGCCTTACTTCGTGACCAACGCCGAGAAGATGATCGTCGAGCTCGAGAATCCCTACATCCTGATTTTCGAGAAGAAACTCGGCGCCCTGCAGCCGATGCTGCCGCTGCTTGAAGCGGTGGTGCAGCAGCAGCGCCCGCTCCTCATCATCGCCGAGGATGTAGAAGGCGAAGCGCTGGCGACCCTGGTCGTCAACAAGCTGCGCGGCGGCCTGAAAGTGGCGGCCGTGAAGGCACCCGGCTTCGGCGATCGCCGCAAGCAGATGCTGGAAGATATCGCCGTGCTCACCGCCGGCGAGCTGATCAGCGAGGATCTCGGCATCAAGCTGGAGAACGTCACACCGAAGAGCCTGGGCCGTGCCAAGAAGGTGGTCATTGATAAAGACAACACCACCATCGTCGACGGCGCCGGGAAGAAGTCCGACATCGAAGCCCGCTGCACTCAGCTGCGCGCCCAGATCGAGGAAACCACTTCCGATTACGACCGCGAGAAGCTGCAGGAACGCTTGGCCAAGCTGGCCGGGGGCGTGGCCGTGCTGAAAGTCGGCGGTTCCTCGGAAGTCGAAGTAAAGGAGCGCAAGGACCGCGTGGACGATGCGCTGCACGCCACCCGCGCCGCTGTCGAGGAAGGCATCGTGCCGGGCGGCGGTTCGACGCTGCTCTACGCGTCGCGCGCGCTGGACAAGCTCAAGGTCGAGAATGATGACCAGAAGGCCGGCGTCAACATCATCCGCCGGGCGCTGCAGGCGCCGGTGCGCCAGATCGTCGAGAATGCCGGTCTGGACGGCGCGGTGGTAGCCGGCAAGCTGCTGGAGTCGACCGACAGCAATTACGGCTTCGACGCCCAGAACCTCGAGTATTGCGACCTGATCAAGGCCGGCATCATCGACCCGACCAAGGTCGTGCGCGCCGCGCTGCAGGGCGCTGCGTCCGTGGCCAGCCTGCTGATCACCACCGAGGCCCTCATCGCCGATGCGCCGGAAGAAAAACCGGCCGGCGGCGCTGCCGGTGCTCCCGGTATGGGTGGCATGGGCGGTATGGGCGGTATGGACTTCTAAAGTCCACACGGTCATCCTCGCCCGCATCTCATGCGGGTGGGGATCTCGTCCCTACTGCACAGGACACATCGAAAAAGGCTGCGGGATTGCTCCCGCAGCCTTTTTTATGGTTTCCGTGTAACCCCCGGAGCCTGAAGCCCACCCCCTGATTTCACAGGGGTTTTAGGTGTTTTTGTCACGGAAACTTAACAATAAACAGCGCCTGGGCATGGTATAGTGAAGCTGATAAAACAGCACCAGAAGCGAGCGTTTTTGTGACGGCGGGAAAAGACTTAGATATTGATAAAAAACCGGAATGCATGCTTTGTCATGACCCGGCCCAAAGTGCGGCGGCGGAGGCCGGGTCGGAAAAGGCAGCAAACGGGCAGACTGGAAATGGCAACGGGGCTAAAAAGCAGCGCACCTGGGGTAATGTCATTTTCGACTGGGGGGTGTACGGTTCCGTCGCCTGGGCGGGGGTATCCGCTTTTTCGCTGGCTACCGCCCATTTGGCCATGAACAGCAAACATTGGGCCTTTAAACCGATACGCGGTACATACCAGTTTTTTAAGAATGGCACGGCCACGGTGCTTGAAAACACCATTATGAAGAATACGCCTAAGGAAAAGGTGGGAAAGTGGGCAAAAGGCACCGCCCTTTACTTTATCCTTGGCGCCGGTGGTTCCGCCCTGATGGGGATTATCAAATACATGGAGGATAATCGCCAAAGGCTAGCAGCAAAAATTGATAATGTTCTTGGCACCACTCCACCTGACTGCGACCTGATCGCACAGGAACCCAAGCAGACATGGACCAGCGTATTGGCGGGCCGGGCCCTCTCCGTCATCGGAGTGGGTTACGGGTCGTTTGTCGCCATGGGGCCGGAAAATGCCGATAAAATCAGCGAAAAAGTGGGCGGATATTTTACCAAAGGCTGGATGAAACTCCGGCCGAAATCGGATCCAGTCAAAGTACGCAAAGTGATGGATGTGGCGGCATTTGACGTGCTGTTTACTATCATCACCGCTGCCGTGACCTATGCATTCAGCCGGTTTGTCGCCAAGAAGCACGGCAAGGAGCTGGATGCGCAGGATACGCTCATAGCCATAGACCGGACTTCACCTACAATCCTGAGCAAAGATTTTGTTGAATCGTTACCAGAACGCAAACATACCAAGCATATCCAGCCCAAGGAAAAAATCGCCGAGCCAGCCAAGCTGCATACGCAAAAACTGGAGGCGCAGCCTGCCGATTCGCTACAGCTGGGAGTATAAATGGTCGATATTACCGACAAAGCGACGGAGCGCGGGCCCAGCGAAACGCGGCTCAAAGACGCTGAGGGCAAGCCGATGCGCCGCAGCAAGACCGCTGGTGAGATCGCCTTCGACCGCGTGGTCTATACCGGCATCGGATTTGGCGTCAATGAAGCTTCCTCACTCTGGATTACCGATCAGTTCAAGCACGGCAATAACCTGCTGGAGAGAGCACCGGGTTTTCTTAAAACGATGGGGAGCTGGTTCAGCAGGACGGGCTTCGACCGGATCAGCGATAGGATCGCTGAGATTTTCAAACTCGAAGCTAAAATAGTCGATGGTAAAACCTTCACACCCCGAATGCGCGGCAATAATACGCTGCTGATGGCCACGCTGCTCTCCGGCGGCACGCTGCTGGTCTGGCCGATGAAGAAAATCGAGGACCATAAGAATTACTGGGTTAAAAAAGCCAACCATTTCATCGATTGGTTCCGTGGTCAGAAGCTTTCCCCTGAGGAAGTTGCCGCACGCGATGCGGAAGTCGAACAGGCCATCGCCTGCTCGCCCAGGCAGTCCTGGCCCAGCCTGCTGGCGGGGCGAGTCATTGCCATGTTCTCCAGCTGGGCAACCGGGACTTTTATCGTTAAGGAAAAGGGAAATGAACGCGTCGGCCAATTCTCCGAAAACGTCATCACCCATACGATGCAGGAAACCAATACGCTGGTCGGGGCCAGTAATAGTTCATGGCTGGCGAAGCTCGCCAGTAATGATAAGTTCAAACGCTATGCCAACCTGACCGGCATCGAAACCTATTCCTGTGCCATTTCCTCCATCGTGCTGGAAATCGCCAGCAAATTCCTGGCGAAGTTCAAGCCGCGGGTGCATGACCCGGAGGTTTGCAAGGAAACCAGCGTACAACCGCCTGCCGTGCCTGTGCCCGCACCGGACAGCGATAGCAGCGAGCAGAAAGTGATTCCCGCCTTGGGCAAAGCCATGAAGCAAAAACTCTCCTGCTCCCATTGTCATCGAATCGATAAGGAAAAACAGGCGGATGCCCAGCCCTCCATCGCCATTTAAAGTCTTTAAATAATACTGATTTTTTAGTCTGTTATACAATTCCCGCCTGTGGTTTCGTCATTAAACCTTCACACAATCGACTGTTTTTTCATGGTATAACTAAAGGTGAAGAAATGCGCCCAAAACGGCGCCAGCCTTTGGTTTTGAACAGATGACCAACATAAAAGAAGAAAAAAATACCTCCCCCACTCCCTCCCTCTCTGCGGAGAAGGAACCGTCGAAGGCGCTGGATACCCTGCTGGAAAAAGGACAGACCCAGCCGCGGATGAGCCGCGGCGAAAAATGGTACAACCGGCTGGTCTATCAGGGTCTAAATTACTGGGTGAATCTCGGCCTCTCTCTCTATGTCACCGACCTGTTTGCCCATGGCGGGAAATTGGATCCGTCGCGACTTGTAGGCCGCGGCGGCTGGTTTAAGAGCAAGTATGAAGGTGGGGTGAGTTGGTTTACTGACAAACTCGGCGGCGTTATGGGCAGCCGGCTGAGAGCTAGGCGCTTCGGGGAAATCGTCATCGGCACATTCACCCTCAATAGCGGCGGGAACATCCTGTTGATACCAACCAAGTATCTTGAGGATTACAAACGCCCCATTGTGCATGCGCTGAACAAATATATATTCCGGGACAAGCAGCTGGCGCCCGACGGGCATGAGATGACAGCGGATGAGATTTATATCGAGCAGGAGCAGCCGAAACAGAGTTGGGCGCGCATGATCGGCCGCCGCGCGCTGGGCTTCGGCGCAACCACCACCGTTGGGCTTACCCTCGATTGGGCTCTTAAAAAGAAACTGGATACGCCTTATCAGGAAGAAGGGGAACTCGTCACGCATCAAAACGGCCAAAAATGGCTTACCGACAAGGTGGTCAATGGAGCAAACCGTGTGTTGAATGGCACTGCCGGAGTTGTTCGACCGGGTACGACGATTAACATCAATGACACCACGCAGCGCTATATGCGCTACGCGGCGCTTGACTGGGTGTACACCATCATTACCTCGAAAATCCTGCATGCGACCAATGGGGCGCACGAGAAGAAAATGCCTGGGGAGATCGGAGAGAATGGCGTTAATCATACTCATCCGCTGCCGTCGAATTCCATGCCGGAAGAATCAGATGTGCTGCTCCAGACCTTTGCGGATAACAAGGTTAAACCGCGTGCGCGCGATATCACCCCCGCTTCTTCGCATGCGGAGGCGGTGACGAAGCAAGCAGACCATACTCTTTTCCTGGCGCCGTAGTATGACTTCTAGCGAAGAAGACAATATTACCAAAAGGGATCCGGCACTACAGCCGAGCATACAGCCGGAGAATATCGGATCGACGGCTGGCAGCGCTGACAAGACCCTGACCGATCCCGCATTCCTGCCCAAGACGACCGGCGAGAAAGTTTACGGCGCTCTTAAATTCATGACCGGTGAAGTGTTTATCCTAGGCGCCACCGCTGCCATTGCCTACATTGCGAGATATGGGAAGAAAAGCTCATGGAATGTTTTCCAGCGTTTTCAGGATTGGTTTGAAAACGATCTGCTTACCAAGAAAATTCCTCTAAAAACCCCAGAACCAAAAGGAAAGCTGGCGGAAATTGGTAATCTGGCCGCCACCGCCGCCGCCAATACCATGGTGACTTTCCATGGCGGCAATCTGTTCGCCCCATTCATGAAGTGGTTTGCGAACAACAAAGATAACATGGTTCATTATTTTAATAAGCGCTTTGGAAAACCCGGTGAAGTTGAAATCGGGGATACGCGTATGAAGGCGGAACTCGATGAAAGCTGGGGGGATGTCATTAAGGGGCGGTTAGTGGCCTGGGGAATTGTCTTTTCCTCTTTCTTTGCTGCCATGGTTCTCGTCGGCAAAGATAAGAACGGCATGTACCGTTTTGACAAGTATGAGGAAAAATTCGGTCGCTGGCTCGCCGGGTTTACCAAGGAAGGCAAGGCTATCGCTCAAATCCCGGTAACGCAAAAGCTGCATCCCGATCCGCATCCGAATAAAACCTATCGCTTCGGGAGAATTCTGGCGCTGGATATTTATGCGACTACTGCCGGATTGATCATCTGGAATGCCATCAGCCGCCTGTCCGCCAATAAGCGGCAAAGGAAGAAGGGCATCTCGTTACCCTCCTCAAAAGGAGCCGATCCCCTCACGGAGGCTCCCGACGCTTCGCTTCTGTTGGAAGAACCATGCGAGTTCCCCCCGGCAGCAGATGGAATAACGCCGGAAAAACTGCCCCGGAAGAGTTACGCCGAGGTGGCACCGCAACCAGCCTCCTCTCACCGCGAAATGGTTCATCGCCAGGCCGAATCTGCAGGCATCGCACCACCCGCGATATAAAGGCCAAAAGCCCTTCTATTGCCTTAAAAATTAAACCGGTTATAGTATTTTTTACTTTTTATCCATACTATAGGCGGGCATGAGAAGTTCTTGGGCACAGCCTTCGCTTTCGCGCGATTTTGCACTGCTTTCGCTGGCAATCCTGTTCATCCTGTTCCTGATTTCGACCTGGGTAACCTATACTACCTACGCCAGCCATTCCGAGTACATCACCAAGGAACTCGAAAAGGAAGCAAAGCGCATCGACTATACGCTCGGCATGGAGATGGAGAGTGCCAATTACCTGCTGACCGCACTTGGCCGCCAGATCGTCCTCGACCCCGATCGTAACCTGACCAGGCTGGCGGGCATCCTCAAATCCTTCGACAGCAAGTACCATATTTATTCGATATTTTCCTGGGATAGTCCGGAGCAAAAGGTGGTGGTGAGCAGCAACCGGGGCGTGCTCGACAAACCGGTGGACGTTTCCGACCGCGATTACGTCAAAAAAGCTTTCGCCGATCCATGGAAGATGACTATCGGCCGACCGATTGAGGGGCGTGTCTCAGGGCACTGGGTCATTCCGGTGGCGATGGGAATTACCGATTACACCGGCAAGTTCATCGGTACCATCCAGATCAGCCTCGACATCAACGTGTTAACCGAGCGCATCAGCAAGCTGGTCAAGCGCGACGGTGTCAGCTTCGCCATCGTCAGCAAGACGTTGATCCCGCTGACGCAGGTATCGGACGACAAAGATTTCGTCAGTCACAATTTTCCAACGCAGACGCTGGTCAACGTTAACTTCATGGAGCATCCAAGCGGTCTGATTTCGCGCGGCAGCCTTTTCTGGGGCGACGGAACCTATGCCTATTACCATGTATCGAATAACTATCCTTACCTCATCCTGCTTGGTTACGATACCCGCTACAGTGATGAGACGGTGCGTAATATGCTATGGGCCCGTCTGCTGCAGCTGCTGGTCATGGGACTGTTCTTCGTGCTGTTCCTGTGGATCGTACGCGGACGGATTATTAAGCCAGTACTTGACATGACGGTCATCGCCGCCGCTGTGGCGAAAGGGGAAGAGCCGCCAGCATTGCCCAAAGGCGGCCCAATGGAAATCGAAGGGCTGGGAGCGCAGGTCAAGCGCGTCGGCGAATATATCGCAGAGAACCGCCGCATCGAGGATGAGATGCGCAACAAAATGTTCATGCTGAAAAAGGCTAAGGAGCGTGCCGAGATGGACCGGCGCAGCAAGTCGGAGTTCCTGGCCTATGTATGCCAGGAAATGCACGTGCCGCTGAATAATATCGTCGGCTATGCGCAGGTGATGAAGGACCAGCTCTACGGACCGATCGAAAACCGCAAGTACCGCCAATACGCCTCCGATATTTACGGTGCCGGTAATACCCTGCTCGACAGCGTGCAGAGCCTGTTGAACATGGCCAAGGCGGAGACTGATTATATCGAACTTTCGGAGAAGCCGGTGGACGTAGGAGAGGTTATCCAACGGGCGCTGCGGCTGGTGACCGACCGGCTGCAGGCGGAAAAGCTGGGGATAAAAGTGAAACTGCAGGACCGGTTGCCGAAGCTGCTAGCCGACGAATTCCGCCTGCAGGAAATCCTGATGAACCTGCTGCTCTATGCGCTGCGGCGTACCCTGCCCGGGAGCCACCTGCTGGTGGAGGCCAGAACAATCAATGAAAATCGTGACCGCGCCTTCTTCGCCATTGTCATCACGCCTGCGGATCAGCCACTGCCGCAGCCGGATCTTGCCGTCGCTTCCGAGCGCATGATGGCGGCACCTTCCTATGAGATGAACCGCAGCGCTGATGTTCTGAAAGAACCAGTCGATTTAAGCCTCGAACTGGCCAAATCACTCGTCGCACTACATAACGGCTTGCTTGAAATAAGCACTTCTTCCGGGGGAAGTCTGACCATTATCGTGCTATTTGGCAGCGGGCGGATGCGCGCCGTGGAATCAATATCTGACGGAGATGAGGATTAATCACCCATCCATTCAACCTTGTACAAGTCAAAGCGGCGATCCTTCATGTTCTGGACCGTGCCGCTGTTGCGCGCCAGCAGTAGGTTCTCCGGGCGCAGGTCGGCGAAGCAGATCATTTCTGTGTTAGGCGCGGCCGTGGCCGCCACCCCGTCGCGCGCGAAATTGAAGTCGCACGGCGTCAGGATGCAGCTCTCAGCATAATGGATGTCCATGTTTTCGACATCCGGCAGGTTGCCGACCATGCCCGCCAGTGCCACGAAAATCTGGTTCTCCACCGCCCGCGCCTGCCCGCAATAGCGTACGCGTAAGTAGCCTTGCCGCTCGTCGGTGCAGAAGGGCACGAATAAGAACAAGGCTCCTTGATCGGCCAGGTGGCGTGCCAGCTCGGGATATTCGGCATCGTAGCAGATCAGCACGCCGACCGGGCCGCAATCGGTCGGGATGGCGGCGAGGCGCTTGCCGCCCTTGACGTTCCACCAGTAACGTTCGTTGGGCGTGGGATGGAGCTTGGTCTGGGTGTAGACCGACCCGTCGCGCAGGAATACGTAGCATACGTTGTAGATGCCGTCGTCGCGGCGTGTCGGGTGTGAGCCCGCGATGATGTTGACATTGCGGCGGATCGCCTGCTGCTCCATGAATTTTACGAAGCGGTCGGTGTAGGAAGTGAGCCACTCGATCGACTCCGCCGGGGTCAGGCGCTTGGGTTGCGCGGAGAGCAGCGGCACCGTCAGCATCTCGGGAAAAACAATGAAATCCGCCTTGTAATCGGATGCCACCTCGATGAAATAGGCTAGGTGGCGTTCGAATTCGTCCTCCGAGGTTACTTTGCGCACCTGGAACTGCACGGCGGCCACGCGCACCGCTTTCGGCAGTTGCGTGAGGGCGCCCTTATCTTCCTCCCTATCCGCAGAAACAAGCGGGTTGCGCCACAGCAGGTGCGCGGCGTATTTCACCGAATCCTTGTCGTACATCAGGTAATCCGGCAGCACGCCGATCAGCTCGAAGCCGTTGGCAAGCTGGAAGCTCAAGACCGGGTCGCGGATCTTCTTCGCCTTGACCAGCTTCACGTATTGCTCGGCCGAGCCGACCTTCCTGGCGCGTTTCGCATAGCCTGGGATGCGGCCGCCGAACACGATGCCTTTCAGCTTCATCTGCTGGCAGAGTTTTTTACGCGCCTGGTAGAGGCGCTGGCCGATGCGGAGGCTACGGTATTCCGGGTCCACGCAGACCTCCATGCCGTAGAGATAGGTACCGCGCGGATCGTGGCGTGAGGCGAAGCCATGGCCGGTGATTTCGCGCCAGCTGTGCGGCTTCAGGGCGATGTCGCCGATGATGAAGGTGGCGCAGTAGCCGATGATCTTCTTCTCATATTCGGCGACGAACTGCCCCTGCGGGAAGACGTTGATATGCCCGCGTATATGCTCTTCCTCGAAGCTGTGCTCGCCGTAGACGCGCTGGTTCAGCGCGACGATGGCGTCGATATCGCGCAGGGTAGCGTTGCGGATGGTGATTTTGGCGTCGGACAGCTTGCCCATGGGAAGGATATAGTGGTAATCGAAGGGGATTTGAAGGGTAAAGATTGGGGATTTTATGCTGGGCCCCTGCGCCGAGGCATTTGACTGGCATGGGTCCCCGTGTCTCGCTGCGCTCGCACGAGGACACTGGATTTCCTAAGTTCGCTTCGCTCACTAATGAAATCTCAGTGGCTCCGCGACCTGGATTCGAACCAGGGACCGTCCGATTAACAGTCGGATGCTCTACCGCTGAGCTATCGCGGAATGCCTGAAAACCTCTTAAAAAGAGAGGCGAAATCTATAGCAAAAGCCGGTTTCGATTGCCAGCCCTTATTTGAAGGCTAGGCATATTTCCTTAACATTCGACAGGAAAAGTGTTTTTTAGCCCTGCGAACAGCATTAGAAATGCCAAATTGCGCCTTGACCCACCGCCGCCTGCCTCCCTATATAATGCTGTGCAGGCCTTGGAACGGCTGGGTAGCAAAGTGGTAATGCACGGGACTGCAAATCCTGTATGCGCCGGTTCGATTCCGGCCCCGGCCTCCAGCCTTCGCTTGCGAAGCAAGTGAAGGCTGTCGTGCCGAAACCGGTTTCGGCAAAGGCGACCTGCCGCCGCAAGCTACGGCTTGGCAAGCCATCACGCGCTCACCACACTCCCATACAAATCATACGCATCGGCATCTTCGATGGCGACCCTGACGATGCTGCCCGGCAGCACCCTGCCCTGAACCTGCACATGCACCACACCGTCAATGTCGGGTGCGTCCGCGTGGCTTCTTCCCACGATACCCTCCGGGGTAACCGCATCGATTAGCACATCCAGCGTGCGGCCTATTTTTTTCTGCAGTTTTTTTGCGCTGATGCCTTGCTGCACTTCCATGAAGCGGTTCCAGCGCTCCTCCTTCATCTCCTCGGGCACATGACCGGGAATGGCATCCGAATCGGCTTCGGCAACGTTCTCGTAACGGAAGCAGCCGACGCGGTCGAGCTGCGCTTCCTCCAGCCAATCGAGCAGGTACCGGAAATCCTCTTCCGTCTCGCCGGGAAATCCGACAATGAAGGTTGAGCGCACGGTGAGATCGGGGCAGATCTTCCGCCACTTGGCGACGCGCTCCAGCACTTTCTCGGACGCGGCGGGACGACGCATGTTCTTAAGCACTGACGGAGCAGCATGCTGGAAGGGAATGTCGAGATAGGGGAGGATCCTTCCGTCTGCCATCATCCCGATTACCTCGTCGACATGCGGGTAGGGGTAAACATAATGTAGGCGGACCCAGACGCCAAGCGTGCCCAGCTCGCGGCAGAGATCGATGAATTTCGCGCGTACGTCCCTGCCCTTCCAGTCGCTCGATGGGTATTTGCCATCAATGCCGTAGGCGCTGGTGTCCTGCGAAATAATGAGCAACTCCTTCACGCCGGATCTCACCAGGTTCTCCGCCTCGGTCAGTACCTCGGCCGCGGGACGGCTTACCAAATCGCCGCGGAGCTTGGGGATGATGCAGAAGGAGCAGCGATTGTTACAGCCTTCGGAAATCTTGAGATAGGCATAATGGCGCGGCGTCAGTTTGATACCCGCTGGGGGTAACAAGTCGATATGCGGGTGATGCCGCGGTGGCAGCGCCCGGTGCACCGCCTCGACCACCGACTCATATTGCTGCGGGCCGGTGATGGAAAGCACGTTGGGATATTTGTCGCGGATGACTTCGGGGCGCGCACCGAGGCAGCCGGTGACGATTACCTTGCCGTTCTCGGCCAGCGCCTCGCCGATGGCACCGAGTGATTCGTCGCGCGCGCTATCGAGAAAGCCGCAGGTATTAACGATAACGACATCGGCGCCCTTATATTCCGGCGCGAATTCGTATCCTTCAGCGCGCAGCTGAGTAAGGATGCGCTCCGAATCCACCAACGCCTTGGCGCACCCCAGGCTGACGAAGCCCACTTTCGGGGCCGCTTGTTTGTCCATAAAATCCCTAAAACCCGCAGTTTTAAAGGAATATTTTTACCCTGCGGGCGCGGTTCGGACAAGTGTTAAAAGTCAACCTGGCTACGCAACACGAGAGCCCGGGGCTTGTCGTGGGCTACCACCGCCTGCGTGTCGCTGTCTACCATGATATAGTTGAGGTTAAACAGCACGTGCGGGTGCGGTATCCATTTCAGCCCCAGGGTAATATTGTCCATCTCGCCGCCGGTGATAGGGCCATCATTCAGGTCGAGGCTGCTGTAGCGCGCTGCAACCTGCCAGGCACCCATGCCGCCGCCCGAGAAGGTAAAATTCTGCTTCGGCGATACGCGGTCGAACTTGCCGTTTTTGTAATTCCTGCTTTCGCCGGTGAGGAAGTAGGAGGCTTCCACGTAATAGCCACCGAGCGTCGCGCTGGCGGTATTGCCCTGCCGGTCGACCTGCGCCATGATATATTCCCCCTGCAGCGAGGCGGGGCCGTAGACGCCCGCCGCTTCCAGGCCAAGCAGGTTAGTATGATCGATACCGGTGACGTTACCGGTATCCACCACCAGTTCAGCATTCGACAGCTGCGTCTCTGGGCGCGAGGAAAAGCGCATCTGGTCGTTCGTGGCATCCGGGACGCGGTGTACGCCGGCAACGCCGAAATGCAGTACCTGGTCCTTTTCCGCCAACGGCGCCAGTGTAATACGGCCCGCCACATCCTTTGCCTCGTCGTCCGTGCTCGCCGTGCCGGTGCCGGAGCCGAAGGCACCGACGGTAATGGTATAGGCGCCCGCGCTTCCCAATTTTCCATTGCTGCTGACCGCGATACCGATGTTGCGGTCGGGTGAGAAGATGGTGGGTGAAGCACGCTCGACGAAGGTTGTGAAGAGGTCGGGGGTCAGCGTTTCTAAACTGAAGGGCTCTTTGAACTGGCCGACGGTGATGGCAAGCGGCTTGAAGCCGGCATATTCCACATAGACATCGGTTAGCGTGCTGGCATTGTTCGCAAAATCATTTTCGAGTTTGTATTTCCAGTCCCTGGCGATGGTACCGGAGGCGTTCAGGCGGGCGCGCCGCACTGTCGCCCCAGTCGAATAATCCGCCATGTCGTCGAAGAAATGCCCCATATCGATCTGCGCGAAGCCGCCGATCCGGAACACAGTCTCGCCGTCGGCGGTTTTAATGGTGGGGCCGGGGGACAGGCTGAATTCCAGATTGCCCGTATCCACTGTCTCTTTCCTGTCTGCGGAGGGGCTGGCTTCGACAATCTGCATGGATCTGGCCTTGGCCTCGACGGCGGTTTTTTCTGCCACGGCCGCCTGCGATTTTGCTTTGGCAAGCTCCCTGTTCAGGGTCGTGACCTGCTTCTGCAACGTGTCGATCTGCGCCTGCATCGCCTTCAGCTGCTCCAGCACGGCGGCATCATCCAGTGCCAATGCCGAAGCAGGCAGACTCATGCCCAATGCCAGTGCTCCACATAACAGCTTTTGTCCGTATCGCATGCATTCCTCCGAAATGATGATTTCCAGTAGCACTGGCATCACGATAAAATCGGGCAAGCGAAAGTCAATGATAATAATTTCGAATTCGATGAGGCACCCAATTACCCCTACCGGGTATATTTACAAAAAGTTTTATCAGGGAGGTTAAATTATACCTATCCATGGTATAAAAACCTTTCAGAACATCCAGCCACCGCCATTTTTTATCGGCGATTGGACATTTAAATAAATCCTGCTAACGTAAGCGGTCATGCCTATGACAATTTACCATAACCCCGCCTGTAGCACGTCGCGTAACGTACTGGCAATGATTCGCCAGGCAGGTATCGAGCCGCGCATTATCGAGTATCTGAAAAACCCACCGTCGCGCGAAGAACTTACCACCCTGATCTCGCGCATGGGCATGCCGGTGCGCGACCTGCTGCGGCGGAAAGGCACGCCGTATGAGGAACTCGGGCTCGACGATCCTAAATGGACAGACCGGCAGCTGATCGATTTCATGGTGAAGCATCCGATCTTGATCAATCGTCCGATTGTAATCAGCAAACGCGGCACCAGACTGTGCCGCCCGACAGAAACCGTCCGGGATCTCCTGCCATAAGCGGGTGCGGCTGCAAGAAAAAGGTTGACGGACAAGCTGATACGGGCGCCTAATGCTCCCTCTCCATTAGCGAAAGCATTGCAAGTGATACCGTTTACTACCCATGGCAACCTGACGCTTGGCGTCGAAATCGAGCTGCAACTGATTGATAAGAACACGCGCGATTTCAAGCATGTGGCGATCGATCTGCTGTCGCGCGTCAAGCATAATCCCAAGATCAAGCCGGAATTCTTCCAGAGCATGATCGAGATCAATACTGGCGTCTGCTGCAACGTGCAGGAAGCGGAGGCCGACCTGCAAGCCAGCATCGCGCAGGTAAAGGAAGTCAGTCAGGAGCTGGGGGCGGTAGTGGCGGGCGTAGGAACGCACCCGTTCGCACGCTACGCCGAGCGCATGCCTTACCCTTCCGAGCGCTATGACAGCCTGATCGACCGCAATCAGTGGATTGCGCGACGCATGATCATTTTCGGGCTGCACGTACATATCGGCATGCCGGACGGCGACAGCTGCGTGCACTTCAACAATTTCTTCCTCTGGCTGGTGCCGCATATGCTGGGCCTGAGCGCCAGCTCACCCTTCTGGCAAAGCGATGAGACGGGGTTGGCATCCTGCCGCGCCACCATCTTCGAATCCTGCCCGACCGCCGGGCATCCGCCGCGTTTCAAGAATTGGGAGGAGTTTTCCAGCCTGTGCGACCGGCTGATCCGCTGCCACGCCATCCAGCAGATCAAGGATCTATGGTGGGACCTGCGCCCGAGCCCGGACTACGGCACACTGGAAATCCGCGCCTGCGACGGCACGGCGACGCTGGCCGAAACCATGGCGATGGTAGCGTTCATCCATGCGCTGGCGCACTGGTACCGGGACCACAAGGAGTTCGATGTCGACAAGCTGGCACCCTACAGCTGGATTATCCGCGAAAACAAGTGGCGGGCCGTGCGGCACGGGTTGGATGCCGAAATTATCATCGACGGCGAGGGACGCAACGTACCCTTGCGCGAGGATGTGCAGTACTGGATTGGCGAATTAAGCCCCTATATTAAGGCCCTTGGGTATGAAAAATATTTTGATACACTGCAGAATATCATGCGACAGGGCGCCAGTTATCAGCGTCAGCGCGCCATTTTCGCCCGCACCGGATCCCTGCAGGACGTAGTGCTGCATAATGTAAAGGAATTCGACGCTGGATACCCCCTCTGGGATTAAGATCCTTGACATATGAATGTCTGTCAATTAATGGAGTCGCAAACGACCTAAGGGTTCTGACTTGCCCCATAAATCGTATATACCCATAAGGGGTATTATTTTACCTTCAGATACTGCTGTGCCTGGTGATTTTTTTTCATATTCCAGAGAAATATTGCATCCATCCTCACTAGTGGACTGGATCACGTCAGCGCCGCCTGACGAATGCCGGCGGTTGATTGATTGGAAGAAATTCGCTATTAAACCCTAACCAGGAGAGCATATGAATAAACATACCGCTATTTTACTGGCTACCGCCCTGCAGATGGCATCGACTTCAGCCCATGCTGCTACAACCGTCAAGATCGACGGGTCGAGCTCGGTATTTCCCGTGACGGAAGCGGTCGCCGAGGAATTCCAGGCAGCGAAGAAGGGCGCCGTGCATGTCACCGTCGGCATCTCCGGCACCGGCGGTGGTTTCAAGAAATTCTGCCGCGGTGAGAGCGACCTATCAAACGCTTCGCGTCCCATCCTGGCGGAGGAGATCAAGCTCTGCGCCGAGAACGGCATTGAGTATGTGGAGTTGCCGGTGGCCTTCGACGCGCTGACCGTGACGGTCAGCCCAAAAAACACCTTCGTAAACTGCATCACGACCGCCGAGTTGAAGAAGATCTGGGAGCCGGCGGCTCAGGGCAAGCTCACGCACTGGAACCAGGTGCGTCCCGAATGGCCCGCTGAGGAGATTCATCTGTACGGCGCCGGGGCCGACTCGGGCACGTTCGACTATTTTACCGAAGCGGTGAACGGCAAAGCCAAGGCCAGCCGCGGTGACTTCACCGCCAGCGAGGACGACAACGTATTGGTACAGGGCATCAGCAACGATAAGTTTGCGCTCGGCTACATCCCCTATGCCTACTATGCGAGCCACACCAGCACGCTGAAGGCATTGGGCATCGATGAAGGGAAAGGCAAGGGGTGCGTCATGCCCTCACCGGAAAACGTACAGAACGGCACCTACAACCCGCTGGCACGCCCGCTGTTCGTTTATGTGGGTACCAAAGCGGCTGAGCGGCCCGAGGTGAAGGAATTCGTGCAGTTCTACCTCAGCCACGGCAGCACGCTGGCCACCGAGGTGCATTATCTGGCCCTGCCGGAAAATGCCTACACGCTGGCCGCCAGCCGATTTGAGAAGCGCCAGAAAGGCAGCGTCTTCGGTGGCACCCCGGAAATCGGCGTAGCGATTGAGGATCTGCTCAATCGTGAAACCAGCAGTCCGGCCCGCTAACCATGCAGCGCACCGCCGGCAGAGATACTATAAACACTCTGTCGACGGCGCGCGCCAGGCACTTTGCGAAACGCAAACGCCGTGACCGGATGGCCGTATGGGTGCTGTTCGCCGCGGCGCTTTCGGCCATATTGATCACCGTCAGCATCGCCATCATTCTCATTGTCGAATCGTTTGGCTTTTTCCAGCAGGTTCCGCTTTGGGACTTCCTAACCGACACAATGTGGACGCCGCTGTTTTCCAATCCACGCTATGGCATCCTTCCCCTGCTCTGCGGGACCCTGCTCAGCTCCTTTGTAGCGCTGGCGGTCGCCATCCCGCTTGGCCTGTGCATCGCCATCTATCTCAGTGAATTCGCACCGGCCAGAGTGCGTGAGACCATCAAACCCATGCTGGAATTGCTGGTCAGCGTCCCGACGGTGGTATTCGGCTATTTTGCCCTGCTCTTCGTCACTCCGCTTTTGCAACAGACCATCCTGCCCGACCTGCCGAGCTTCAACGTGCTCTCCGCCGGGCTGGTGATGGGCGTTATGATCGTACCCTATATCAGCTCGCTGAGCGAGGATGCGATGCGCGCTGTGCCCAATGCACTGCGCGAGGGGTCGCTGGCGTTGGGCGGCACCCGGGTGCAGACGGCGTTCCTCGTGGTGTTCCCGGCGGCCGCCTCCGGTATCATCGCAGCGGTGGTGCTAGGCATCTCCCGTGCCGTGGGAGAGACCATGGTGGTAGCGATTGCCGCCGGGCAACAACCTAATATGACCATTGATCCCACTGAACCAGCTGCCACCATCACCGCCTATATCGTGCAGGTGGCGCTCGGGGATCTGCCGCACGGCAGCATCGGCTACCAATCGATTTTCGCGGCCGGACTGACTCTGTTCATCATCACCCTGTTTTTTAATCTAGTCGCCATTTTCCTGCGGCGACGCTTCCGGGAGGTGTACTGATGCCGCGCCCGCACTTCAAATTCAGTGACCGCTCCTTCAGCGTGATCGGACTGATCGCCACGTCGATCGGCATAGTGACGCTGATCGCTCTTTTCTTCCAACTGGCGCGCGACGGCGTACCGCAGCTGTCATGGGACTTCTTCACTAATTTCCCTTCCCGGCATGCCGAAAAAGCAGGCATTCTTTCGGCCTGGGTCGGCACCATGCTGGTCATGCTGGTCACGGCGGCGGCGGCCATACCGCTCGGCATCGCCGCCGGTTTATATCTGGAAGAATATGCACCTAAGAACTGGTTGACCAACTTGATCGAGCTTAATGTCAGCAACCTGGCCGCCGTGCCATCTATTATTTATGGCTTGCTTGCGCTCGGACTGTTCGTCTATGCGATCGGACTCGGCCAGAGCGTCGCCACAGCCGGGCTGACGCTGGCATTGCTGATCCTGCCAATCATCATCGTCACCACGCGCGAGGCGATCCGCACCGTGCCGCAAGGCATCCGCGAAGCCGCCTATGCGCTGGGCGCCACCAAATGGGAAGTAGTCTCCGGACACATCCTGCCCTATTCGATGGGCGGCATCATTACCGGTGTCATCATTGGGCTGGCGCGCGCCATCGGGGAAACGGCGCCCCTCATTACCATCGGCGCGCTCACCTTCATCGCCTTTCTGCCGGCGGCCCCCATACAGGACGATTTCCCGTTTATATCGTTTCAGTGGCTGTTCGATCCCTTCACCGTTCTGCCGATCCAGATGTTCAACTGGGTGTCGCGTCCCGGCACCGATTTCCAAGCTAACGCCGCTGCCGCCGGGCTGGTGCTGATGGTGCTGACGCTGCTGATGAACGGCCTGGCGCTCTACCTGCGCTACCGGTTGCGCAAACGCTACCGCTGGTAACAAAAAAGCCGGACAGGTTTCCCTGCCCGGCTTTTTTTCTAAAGCGACGGCGAATTACTTCGCGGCGGCCGACTTCAACTTCTTCAAAGGACGAATCTTGACGCGGACCGACGCGGGCTTCGCAGCAGCCTTCATCATCTCGCCGGTGGCGGGATTGCGGATCAGGGTGCCGGCCTTGCGGGCGGGAACCTTGCGCAGCGTCACCTTGAGCAGGCCCGGGAAAATGAACTGCCCGGCACCGTTCGGATGTACCGAGCCCAGCATGATGTATTCCAGCGATTCGAGCGCGCCGGCGGCCTGTTTGCGGCTCAGACCATTTTCTTCAGCGATCTGGCCAATCAGCGCCGACTTCGTCAGGGTCTGACGGATCGGGCGAATGGTAGCGGGACGTTTCGGTGCCGCTTTTGCCTTGGTTTTACGTGCGGTACTGCTTTTTGCCATTTTGGTATCTCCCAAATAATAATGAAGGTGTTTAAGTGAAAAATGCGAATTAGTGAGGCGATATTATCGTCTTTTTCGCTAATACCAAGCGCATTTTTCATATGGATAGGTTTTTTCTGCACAGGGTTGAGGCCGGAGAGTGCCGGTTTTTTACGTGCAAGATGGCGGTCGAAGACCTAAACCCGCTTGCAGCAATCGCACCGGAGTGACAGTGCGGATTCACGGCAAAGTGCCGGTGGACGTTACAATCAGGCGTTTTTTGACTGTAGAGATACTATTGATTCAAAAAGCAAAACGCTGCCGGCCACGGGGATAGCCGGCAGCGTCATGATAGTAGCGGAAACTAGTGATTCCTAGTAATTGGTGTTGTTGGTAGGAGTGGTAGTATTGGTATCCATGTTGTTTTCCATACGCGCATCGTTATCCATCGGCTCATACGGACCACCGACACGCTCGCCGGTCTGGGTGGTTACCGATGCATTGACGATTTCATGGCCAATACCCAGCGCTTCGCTTTCTGCCGTGCCGTTGACCTGCACCCGGTCGCCGGCCTTGATGGTCAGACTGGCGTTGGTATGGACGTCAACCGTTTTGCCGGTAGCCTGGTCGCGCAGGATAAAGGTATCCTGATCGACGACGCGTTCCACGGTGCCGTTGAGGCTGACCTGCCCGGATTTCGGGATTTCAGTCCGGGTGGTATTCGTAGTATCACCGGCGGCCATGGCGGCTCCGGCCTGCAGCGCCAGGGCGCCTGCGAGAGCGGTAAGAGTTTTCAGACTATACTGCATGGTGTGTCTCCTGATTTATGGAAAGGTCTATCTGTGATCAGTTGCGATCGCCCCCACTCTGCTGAAACCGGGCTAAAAAAGCGATGTTGAGGAACCCTGTATAGATAAATTCGGTATAATGGCCGCATTCCCCGGGGAACAGGCATATTTCTGTTGCACCGGAGGCCAAAGCTTTGTAATGATTTTTCCCCTCTTTGCCTGCCTTGCGTATGCACTTCGGCGGGGAACTGCTGGGGGATCGTCTAGCGGTAGGACTACGGACTCTGACTCCGTCAACCTAGGTTCGAATCCTAGTCCCCCAGCCAGCCTTGCTTACACGATCAAGGCTAATCCGGATAAATAA
>CAYXYU010000018.1:0-30985 GCA_964469525.1 uncultured Rickettsiales bacterium
ACCTGCAGAAAGAAGGATTCGAAACCACGCCTACCCCGTTATCTCCAATCGGCCTGCGGCTGGCGAAGCGCGGCCCGATTTTCACCACCGCCGCGTTCCGGGCCGGGCATTTCGAAGTGCAGGACGAAGGGTCGCAGGTCGTGGCGCTGCTCACCGACGCGCAGCCGAAGCACAAGATCATCGATTTCTGCGCCGGCGCCGGCGGCAAGACGCTCGCCATGGCGGCTGCCATGAAAAACAAGGGACAGATCCTGGCCTGGGATACGTCGGAAAAACGCCTGGGCCAGATGAAAGAACGCCTGCGCCGCGCCGGGGTCGATAATGTGCGGGTGCATGTCATCGCTTCCGAGCATGACGCATTCATCAAGCGGCACAAGGAAACGGCCGACCGCGTGCTGGTCGACGCGCCGTGCAGCGGCTCCGGCACCTGGCGGCGCAACCCCGATCTCAAATGGCGCTTCACGCAGAAGGATCTGGAAGAAGTGATGGCGCTGCAGCAATCCATACTGCAAAGCGCGTCGCGGCTGGTGAAACCCGGCGGCTATCTGATCTACGCCACCTGCTCCGTGCTGAAAGATGAAAATGAACGGCAGGTGGAGCAATTCTTAAAAACAGGAAATAATTTCAGGGTTGTGTGCGCGGAAAAAATATGGGATAAAAATTCGACCATAGATGAGGCGCTTGAAGTGTCTTACCTGTGGTTAACTCCGCATGAAGACGGGGTTGATGGTTTTTTTGCCGCCGTACTGGAACGGGTGACGGAAAAATCGTAAAAGACATAGCCGCCAAGCCTCGGACCCGGCGGCATACTTTAGGGAGACAAATGACGATGCAGTTGAAGCTGATAACGGCCGCCATGCAATATTATTTCCGGCAGTGGTTCCATAAACGCAACATCATCATCGTCTCCGAGCGCAAAGTGAAACATATCCCGATCAGCGGCGGCATGCAGTTCGCCGCCCTGCTGGTGGCGGCCGGCTCCATCTGCTGGGCGTCCTATTCCACCGGCAGCTTCATGGCGGCCCGCTCGGCGCTGAAGGAACGCAACCAGACGCTGCGCTCGGTGGCCAGCGCGCGCGTCGAAAGCCTGAATCCGCTGGCGCAGATAGGCCCGGTAGCAACCCCGATGCCTCCCATTCAGGGCGAAGACCCGATTGCCTCCGCCCTCTCCGACCCCATGTTTACCCCTTCAGCGCTCAACAATAACCGCTGGTTCGCCCGCGTCGCCGTATTGGAAAACAAGGTCATCGAGCTGAAGAATACTAATGAGGAGATTATTGAGCGCGTCCGCGACAAGACGTCGGGGCATATCAGCGAGCTCGAGTCAATCATCAAACAGACCGGCCTGAACGTCAGCGCTCTCAAGAAACAGTACGGCGAAGGCCGGCCGAAGGCGCAGGGCGGCCCCGAAGGCGGCCCGTATATTCCTGATAATTTGGTCGAAGCGTCCCCGCGCGTATATGAAATGTTCGACAACCTTGACCGGCTGGCCACGCTGCGCCAGATTATCAGCGACCTGCCGCTTTCCATGCCGATCCGGAACGCCGATACGCAAAGCTCGTTTGGCCGCCGCATTGATCCCTTTACCGGTCATCTGGCATTCCACTCCGGTCTTGACATTTCCGGCCCAGCCGGCACCAAAATACACAGCACCGCCGATGGCAAGGTGATCGCCGCAGGACGCAATGGCGCTTACGGCAATGCCATCGATATCGATCATGGTTACGGCATCGTGACGCGCTACGGCCACCTCAGCAAAATCCTTGTCAAGGAAGGCCAGTCTTTAAAGAAAGGCGATGTGATCGGCATTCAGGGCAGCACGGGCCGCAGCACCGGGCCACACCTGCATTATGAGGTGCGCTACAACGGCAAACCGATGAACCCGAAGAAATTCCTGGAGGCAGGACATTATGTTTCTAAAAAATAGCCTGTCCGGTGGTGCTCCGGGCGCTACTGCCGGCGGCGGCAAGAAGGATTCCATCCCGTCTGTCATCACCAAGGACATGCATATCCTGGGCAATATCATCAGCGACGGCGTGGTGGATTTCGACGGCACGCTCGATGGCAACATACGCTGCAACACGTTCACCCTGCGCAGCACCGGCGCGGTGAAGGGCGAGGTGGTGGCCAGCACCGTGTTTATTTACGGCAAGGTCAAGGGACTGATTCGCGCCAAAAATGTGCATCTCTATGCCTCCTGCAACGTCGAGGGCATCATCATGCACGAGGCGATCACCATCGAGGATGGTGCCTTCGTGGATGGCAAATTCAAGCGCACCGATCGTGTCCATACGGGCGATGAATCGGAAGATGGCGACTTCGCGGTGGAGGATGATACCGGCTCCTCCGACACGAAAATGTTGGAGAACATACGTTTAATACGGTAATATTGTACCTGTGAAGCAGGTACTCTCCATATGGAAGCGAATATTGTGCGTATGCTGCCTGATCGGGTTGCAGACTGCCATACCGTCCGCACAGGCGGCCGATCCCCGCGCCAATAAATTCGGCTACACGGAGCTCCCCCCTTCGCGTTTCATGGAAGAACGGCTGAATCAGCGCACCGGGAAGAAAGACCATGTCCGCGCCATGATAAAATATCAGGCCATGCGCGCCACCATGAAAGCCAGGGAGGAAAGGCGGAAAGCGGCGCAGGAAGAGGCGCGCAGGACCGGAAGGACACCGGGCAATGCGGTAAATGAAGGCGGCATCGGGTTCATCGGCGGGATAGGCGGAATCACCTACGGCACAGCGGGAGAGGCCGGAAAGAAGCCGGAAATCGAAGCAGACGCCGATAAGAATACGGCCAATGCTCCCCCGCCAGCGGAGAAGCCCACCGTGAAGGCAACCCCGGAAGCAAATCCGGAACCTGAACCACCCTCAGCACTGGGCACCGAACCGGTCAACAATGACCCTATCGGCAAGGTCGGCGGCATCGGCAAGGTGGGAGTGGAGTAATCCAACCGCCCAAGCCGAACTTCAAAGAATAGTACCGTTGCAGCAGTCCGTCTTCGCTCGCTAAAAGCGAGCTTCGCCTGGCGCCAGCCACCCGAAGCCCGTAAGGGCGAAGGGTGGTGCGGCCGAGAAGACACTGCACCACAGGTATGGGGGACATCTAAGCCCCTGGATAGGCTTGGTACTTACCTTGAGTGTGAGTGTTAGTGTACTAAGGAAGTGTACTACCCTCAAGCCAATTCCTACTCCCTCTCCAGATTCAAAAAAACCAAGGGTTTCGGCTGCCCTGTATCCCCCCTTCCCCTCTGGGCTGGGGACAGGCGGGGTATAGAGGTATCTGGATATGCTTGCGTATGAAAATCCCCAAATATCTCCATGTACCATTAAACGAGGCGCAAATGGGGGTATTTATAGGCGAATTTTTTATAAAAGGCTCATGTACCACTATATGTAGTAGGCTGTCACAAAAAATTCACAAAATACAGGGTGAATCTGTGGACGAATTCGTTATGATGCTGCCGACGAATGGGAATACGGCAGATCGATTTCGTCACAGTGAATTGCTACAGAAGGATCATTTATAATGGCAAAACATAGTAAAAGCGGCGGTGGGAAGGGTACTTGTGCGGTGTACTAGTTCACCGATAAGCACCAAATATCCTGTAACCCTATGTAGCCTATATAATTTTAGGCTTTTGGTGCGGCCGAGAAGACTCGAACTTCCACGCCTCGCGGCGCTACCACCTCAAGGTAGTGCGTCTACCAATTCCGCCACGGCCGCATGCCTGAAGGGAATCCAATGGAGGGTAGAGGTGTAGCAAAAATTCCGGCTTTTGCAAGCCTCACCGCCGCCAAAAAACGCTTGTTTTTCCAGTATTACGGAAGTTTAACCGATTTGTCATATCGTGGCACTTATAATGCTGTATAATAAAGCTTCTTAAGGAAAATTCGGGATGGCTGATACCAAACCACTGACCCTTACCCTGCAGGAAGGCGACCGGGTGTCGCTCGGCTATCACAGCGAGCCGGACCGCATCGAAAGACAATTCCGCATTTCCCTGATCCGCAATGGGCGCGAGCACGTCGCCCTTTTCGATGAGGACACCACACTCGTGGTCGACGGAAAGGGAAAAAACACACTGATTACCATTGCCGGCAATGTTGGACTCGCTCCGGATGACCCGATTCCGCGCATCCAGATGGATGCCGAAAATATTGTCATTGCGGGCGGCAGCTTTATTACCGCCAAGGAAAGCAAGCGGGCGCCGCTGATTCCATACACGCCGGATAACAGGCTGGGTATCAATTACGATGAAGAAAGCCGCATTATCGATGAGCGCTACGATAAGAATGCGCTGGTGCTGACCAATATTGGCAGGGAAAATCGCAAGGTAATTATCGAACGCTCGGCCACTGCACCGGGCATTGTCGCGGTCGACGCCTTCGAGAACCCGAAACATACCTATAAAGTAGAGGGCAATAAAACCCTCGAGGCGAATCTGCAAACCCTGCCGCAGATCAAAAACAAGCCGGAAGTGCCCGCCATGGCGCCTGCAGAAAAACCGAAGCCGAAAGAGGGCCTCACCCATGCGGACCAGGAAAAAATTCGCGGGGCACTGGAAAACGTTGAGACGACGCTGGAACAGGCGGAAAAATTTCCTCCCATCCGCAGGCTAAAAGATACAGATAAAACTTTGGACACACATTGGAAGAAGCTCATCGCCGCCGCCGATGAAGCTGCCCAGAAAACCGACCCTGATACGGTGAAAACATTCCAGAAACAACTGCAGGAAACCGTTCGCTACGTGCAGGAGAAAGCCGAGACGGGTGGGGCCTACGTAACGTTTAAGAGCCGGCTGGAGGGTATCGAACGCGACTTCAACAGCGCCACCCGCAACATCCCCGGCCTTGGCGACCAAGGCAGGTCAGCACCGCCGCAGGACGTATTGCAGGCAGCGCGGCAGGCGGTTGATTCCTCAATCCAGAACCAACACGCCGCCCCGGCGGATCATGGATTCGATAAGGTGGCACTGGTGAATAAAGGCAAGCCGCTAACACCCGGCACCCCTTCCCTTCCGGCATGATTGTCGCCTTTCCCTAAATTTGTCATTCCTGCGAAAGCAGGAATCTTGTTTAATGGAACTTAAAATAAGACTCCTGCTTGCGCAGGAGTGACAACAACGACGGCAATACAAAACCCATGCCCATCGAGTGGAAAACCTCCCCCGGCCTGATCGAGTATCCGCACGCCGTGGAAACCATGGAGCGGCGCGCCGAGGCCATTGCGCGCGGCGAAGCGCCGGAAATGGTGTGGCTGCTCGAGCATCCGCCGCTCTATACCGCCGGCACCAGCGCGAAAAAAACCGACCTGCTCGACCATGCGCGCTTCCCGGTCTACGAAACCGGCCGCGGCGGGCAGTACACCTATCACGGTCCCGGCCAGCGCGTCGCCTATGTTCTGCTGAACCTGAAGCAGCGCAACGGCATGGATGTGCGCCGCTATGTGCAGCAGCTGGAACAGTGGCTGATTGCAACGCTGGCGCGGTTCGGGGTGGAAGGGTTTACGCGGGAAGGGAGGATTGGGGTATGGGCTGTAAAGAATGGACAGGAAGCCAAGATTGCTGCGCTCGGCATCCGCGTGCGGCGCTGGGTGACGTATCACGGCGTCGCGCTCAACGTCGCGCCCGATCTGTCGCATTATGCGGGCATCGTGCCGTGCGGCATCGGTGATTATGGAGTGACGTCGCTGGAAAAGCTGGGCGTAAAGGCGTCGATGGAGAAGGTAGATGCGGCGCTGAAAGAGGAATTCAGCAAGCTGTTCTGCTCCGCATGATAATATCCGTCATCGCCTGAATTTGCGCAGCGGAACGCTGTTGTTGTCATCCTGAGCGGAGTGAGGACGTCAGTCCGAACGCAGTCGAAGGATCTTATTCCGGTGCCAAGAAAGATCCTTCGACTCGGCTTCGCCTCGCTCAGGATGACAAAAAAGGGATGACGATACCCTGTTTTCTTCCTTTTCTTCTTCTTTTTCTTCTCCTTCTCCTTAAAAATCCGTGGCCGGCCACGTGTTTTCCCTTTCAGTTCTGGCATGGGATCCGCCCCTCCCACTATGGCAGGGAGGCGCATGCGTCTTTAGTTACGCTCACTGTCCAGGTGCTTTCCATAAAAACACGGCGAAACATGAAGCGAGGTCCCTGGCCCGCCGTCCTCATGTTTGGATCGCCGCATAGTCGATCGATCGCAAAGCCATCGTTGCACGGGATGGAATGTCCCGGAAGGGGGAAAATGAAAAAATGGAATGAAACGCCCTTCCCTATCATCCCCTCCATAGATTGGGATGATGCATTGCGTCAGCTTAAAGAGTATTTTCTTTAGGAGTGTTTTGACGCTTGGAACGCTGCTCTAGTTCCTCGACCGTAAAATGGCCTATCGTTTTACCGGTTTTATCGATGAGTGTATACTTCGTGGGATGCGCAAGACTGGCAACGACGCTTCCCATTGTACGCAATAAACGGGCAGCATGGGATGGCTCTGTCTCGTCATGAATCGGTTTCTGATTTTTTTTCATACTCCCTCCTATTACGCCGCGAACTGGATCAGCAGCTGGTCAACCTGCACGCTTTCCTTGTCCTTCACATGCACTTTTTTCACTGTGGTGTCGTGGTCGGCATAGATGACGTTTTCCATCTTCATCGCCTCAATCACCACCAGCTCCTGCCCGGCCTTGACCGGCTCGCCTTCCCTGACCTTCATGGCAACAATGAGACCGGCGATCGGCGCTTTCAGCTCCTCTTTTTTGTTCAGGTCGCGCGGCTTCGGCATGAACTGCGCCAGCTCGGCGACGCGCGGCGTGCGCACACGCACCGTTACGTCAGCACCGCCGTAGGTCAGGACAAAGCCTTCCTCGAGGTGCCGAATCTGTACGGAAACCGGCTTGCCGTTGACGGTGCCCTGAAACAGACGCCGGCCGAGCTTCCAGTTGGTCTTGACCGAGATCAGCTTGCGGTTATGGGTAATGAAATAACCCTGATCCTGGTCGGGCCGCTCGTAGATTGGGTAATCTTCGCCATCAACATTAACCACCCAGCGCGCGCCAATGGCACGCTCGCGGCCCGGCACCTGCTGGTTGATGCGCGCTGCGCGCTCGGCATCGCGCAGAAAGACCGTGGTCGCCACACCGAGAAATATCTTGGTGGTCTCGCTGGTCAGTTCGGCGCCAATGAAGCCACCCGGATATTCCTGCTCGATGAAGTTAGTAGAGATGTCACCCTTGACGAAGCGCTCATGGCCGAGGATCGCCTCCAGGAAGCTAGTATTGTGCGAAATGCCCTCGATGATGAAGGCGGCCAGCGCGTCCTTCATGGTCTGAATGGCTTGATCGCGCGTTTCAGCATAGCTGCACACCTTGGCCACCATCGGATCGTAGAACATGCTGACTTCGCCGCCCTCATAGATGCCGGTATCGATCAGCACGTTCTCCGTATTCTCCGGCTCGATATAGCGCGTGATGCGGCCGGTGGAAGGCAGGAAGGCGCGTTTCGGGTCTTCGGCATAGATGCGCGCCTCCATCGCCCAGCCATGCAGCTTCACCTCCTTCTGGGTGAAGGAAAGCGGCTCGCCGGCAGCGATGCGGATCATCTGCTCGACGAGATCGATGCCAGTGACCAGCTCGGTGACGCGGTGCTCGACCTGCAGGCGCGTGTTCATCTCCAGGAAGTAGAAATGCTTGTCCTGATCCATGATGAACTCAACGGTGCCGGCGGAGTAATAGCCCACCTCTTTGGCCAGCGCCACCGCCTGTTCACCCATTTTGCGGCGGGTCTTGTCGTCGAGGAACGGGCTCGGCGCTTCCTCGATGACCTTCTGGTGGCGGCGCTGGATTGAGCATTCGCGCTCGCCGAGCCACAGCACGTTGCCGTGCTGATCGCCCAGCACCTGGATCTCGATATGGCGGGGGTCGTCGAAGAAACGCTCGATGAAAACGCGGCTGTCCTTAAACGAGGAAGCAGCTTCCGAGGCGGATGATTTCAGCCCATCGAGAAGCTCTTTTTCGTTGCGCGCCACGCGCATGCCCTTGCCGCCGCCGCCGGCAGCCGCCTTGATCATCACCGGGTAGCCGATCTCGGCGACAACCTTCCTGGCCTCTTCCGGGGAGGTGATGACATCGAGCGTGCCCGGCACAGTGGATACCCCTGCCGCGACGGCAATTTTCTTCGACTCGATCTTGTCGCCCATCTTCTTGATGGCATCAGGGCTGGGACCGATCAGCGTCACGCCAGCCTCCTGCAGGCGGCGGGCGAACTCGGCGTTTTCCGACAGGAAGCCATAGCCCGGATGCACAGCCTGCGCGCCGCTGTAATCGATGGCCGACAGCAGGTTGTCGACGTTGAGGTAGCTTTTGATCGACGGGCTCGGGCCGATGAAAATCGCCTCATCCGCCTCGCGCACATGCAGCGCGTTGGTATCCGACTCGGAATAGACGGCAACGGTTTTGATTCCCATCTTGCGGCAGGTGCGGATGATGCGGACGGCGATCTCGCCGCGATTGGCGATGAGGATTTTACTGAACATTATCTTATCATCCCCGTACGGCCTTCAATATCACCGTCATTCCGGCGCAGGCCGGAATCCATGCTTCTCCACTTGCGCATGTGATGGCGTGATAATAAGCTACGCTGCAATGGTTTCATATAAATCCTCCCATTTCGGATTTTTTTTCATGATCAACCGTAATTTCCAGTTTCGATGCCATTCTTTCAATTGCTTCTCCCGCGTGATAGCAGCTTCGATGGAATCATACACCTCATAATAAACTAATTTGTCCAGACCATATTTTTTCGTAAAGCCGTCAACAACCTTTTCCTTGTGCTCAAATACTCTCCTTATCAAATCATTCGTCACCCCGATATACAACGTTCCGAATGCCTTGTTGGTCATGATGTACACATAATAGAACATCCGCAACCCTCATGGCATGGATCCCGGCCTGCGCCGGGATGACATTTACGGCTGTGGCCTGTTGGTGATCTTTTTCTTTAGCACGCTGCGGCCTTCGTTGTCGTACAGTATCTCGATTTCCTGCCCCTCTTTCAGCGATTCCCATACATCGACATAGCGCAGGCGCTCCGACATCTCGCGCTCCTCGCCGTTCGCATCCTTATAGGTGTAATGGATCCATAGCGCGTTATGCTGCCGGGTCTTGGACTTTAATATGGCCTTGCCCTCGCGCAGCACCGGCTTGGGCTTCGGCGCGGTGGCGCCGTCGTAGAGGTAATAGCCGCCGGCCGCCAAAATCGCCACGCCGATGATCGTCCACAGCCAGTTCATGGTTACCTCACAACGGCAGGTTATCGTGTTTCTTCCAGGGATTCTGCAAATTCTTGCTGCGCAGAATGGCGAGGCTGCGGCAGATGCGCCAGCGGGTATTCTGCGGGCGGATGACATCATCGATGAAGCCGCGGGATGCTGCCACGAAGGGCGAAGCGAATTTCTGCTTGTAATCGTCGATCAGCTTCTGCTCTTCCGCCTCATTGGCGTACTTGCCGCGGAAGATGATCTCAACGGCCCCCTTCGGCCCCATCACGGCGATTTCCGCCGTCGGCCAAGCATAGTTGATGTCACCGCGCAAATGCTTGCTGCTCATCACGTCATAGGCGCCGCCATAGGCCTTACGGGTGATGACGGTGATCTTGGGCACGGTGGCTTCGGCATAGGCATAGAGCAGCTTGGCGCCGTGCTTGATGACGCCGTTATGCTCCTGGTACGTCCCCGGCATGAAGCCCGGCACATCGACGAAGGTGACAATGGGAATGGAAAACGCATCGCAGAAGCGGATGAAGCGCGCCGCCTTGCGGCTGGCGTCGATGTCGAGGCAGCCGGCCATGTGGGTGGGCTGGTTGGCGACGAAGCCGACCGTATGCCCCTCCATGCGGCCAAAGCCGATGAGGATATTCCTGGCATAATCGGGCTGCAGCTCGAAGAAATCCCCCTCGTCCACCACCCGCTCGATCAGCTCTTTCATATTGTAGGCGCGGTTGGGATTCTCCGGCACCAAGGTGTTCAATGACATCTCAATACGGTCGGCCGGATCAGGCGTCGGGCGCACCGGCACGCCGGACTTGTTGGAAAGCGGCAGGAAATTGAACATGCGGCGCGTCTGTAAGAGCGCCTCGATGTCGTTGCCATACGCGAGGTCGGCCACGCCGGTCTTATGCGTGTGCGTGTCGGCGCCGCCCAGCTCCTCCTGCGTCACCACCTCGTGGGTGACGGTCTTCACCACGTCGGGGCCGGTGACGAACATGTAGGAGGTGCCGCGCACCATGACGATGAAATCGGTCAGCGCCGGCGAATAGACCGCGCCGCCGGCGCAGGGACCGAGGATGACGGAAATCTGCGGGATAACGCCGGAGGCCAGCACGTTGCGCTGGAAGATTTCGGCAAAGCCGCCGAGCGAGTCGACGCCTTCCTGGATGCGGGCACCGCCTGAGTCCAAAAGGCCGATCACCGGCGCGCCCACCTTCATCGCCATATCAAGGATCTTGCAGATCTTCTGCGCATTGGTTTCGGATAAGCTGCCGCCGAGCACAGTAAAATCCTGGCTGTAGACGAAACAGAGGCGGCCGTTGATAGTGCCGTGGCCGGTGACGCATCCATCCCCCGGCACTTTGTTATCCTCCATGCCGAAATTGGTGCAGCGGTGCTCGACAAACATGTCGTATTCCTCGAAGGAATCGGGGTCGAGCAAGACCTCGAGCCGCTCGCGGGCGGTGAGTTTCCCCTTGGCGTGCTGGGCCTCGATGCGCTTACTTCCGCCGCCCTCGCGGGCGCGGTCGCGCTTATGTTCGAGTTCGGAAATGATGCTGATGCTGCGCATGGGTAGGGTCGCCGTTGAGGTTTCCGGTTCAGAAGCTATTTTCTTAGCAAGGGTCATAGGATTTATCCAGTAGTTTTAACGCTCTAGTAAGCCATTTATCCGCGATCTAGCAAGCGCAAAAAACGCTCTGCATCAAGTATTTCCGCTTGCAGGCGCGCGGCGCGCGCCGCCGCTTCCGCGTCGCGGCCCCACTGTTCGGCCTGCGTGTCCTCCTCCAGTCGTGACAGGCGGAAGGCTTCCTTTGCGTCCATATGCTTCTCCAGTACCGCCAGCGCCAGCGCCAGCGAGGAAAAGCCCGACGCCAGGATGCAGAACGCCGCCAGCTGCATGGCGTCCAGCGCCTGCAGGCGTTTTTGTACCGCCTGATGCAACGCGGCAGGCTGCTCAACCGGCATGATGCCGGTGGTGGTCTCCCACGTCGCGCCGAATTGTCTTTTCACCCACGCCATTACTGGGTCCCACTGCGCCTGCTGCAATCCGGCCAGCTTTTCCGATCCGCTGGCGCGGTAGCTCAGCGTGTCGGTGTCGACATACACCAGCAACGCTTCGACGATGGCCGCCTCCTGCCCGGCGATGCGGTCGATGGCGGTGTAGGCCAAGGCAGTAAGGGGCATTGAGGCGGAGTTGAATTTCTGCTTCTCCTGCCACTCCTGCTGTATGATTTCAGCGAGTGCCTGCACAGGGACGGCCAGCGGCTTTTTCCCCGGAGTCATATGCGGCTTCCCTTGAATGGTCACGATATGCGTGGTCTGCGCCATAATCACTTTTTCGGTATGTCGAGGCCGAGCGCTTTGAAGCTGCGCTTCATATGTTCAGGCAACGGTGCCGTTACGTCGATAGCGCGCCGCTTCTCTATAGGAATAACGATGCGCCGCGCATGCAGATGCAGAATATTCTCGACCCCAAGCGCTTTCGCATCCTCCATGCTGCCTCCATACTTATGATCGCCGACGATGGGGCAGCCGATCGCGGCCATATGCACGCGCAACTGGTGCGTGCGGCCGGTGAGCGGCTTCAGCTCCATCAGCGCGAATTTCCGTGCCAGCTGATCGATCACGCGGTACTCGGTAATGGCGCGGTCACCTTCCTCTTCATCGACCATCACCTGCTCGCGCGCATCCGCCCGTGCCGCTTTCCGCAGCCTAAGGTCGATGGTGCCCGCAAGCTGCAGCGGGCAGCCATTGACCAGCGCCCAGTAGGTTTTCTCAATGGATTTTCCCGAGAACCCCCTGGCCAGCTGCGCGGCGACCTTGGCATTTCTCGCCAGCACCAGGCAGCCACTGGTGTCACGGTCGAGGCGGTGCACCAGCTTCGGGCGCTCTTTCGCATCGAACATCAGCGCATCCAGCATATCGTCGATGCTTTTGCTGATTTTCGTGCCGCCCTGCACCGCAAGCCCATAAGGCTTATTGATGACGACGATGTCAGCGTCTGTGTACAGCACGGCGTCCCGGAGCATTTTCGCATCGGCAGGCGCGACAAGACGTTTTTTCTTTTCCCCCTGAATACCGAATCCTGAATCCTGAACCCTTATCTCAATGGTCTGCTGCGCATACACCCGGTCCGAGGATTTGGCCTTCTTGCCATCCAGCCGCACCAGCCCCTTGCGCAAATATTTCTCCAAAAGCGCATGCGGCAGGCCGGGGTAATGCCGCCTGAACCAGCGGTCGAGGCGGATGTCGGCATCCTCATTGCTGACCTTGTGTTCGCTGCTCATGCCAATAGCCGTATGCACCACATGCCGGCGACCAGCCCGAGCACCGAAAGCACCACCGAACCGACGATATAGAGCAGCACCTGCAGCAGCAGCCCGCGCTCGAACAGCAGGAAGGTATCCATGCTGAAGGCGGAAAAGGTGGTGAAGCCGCCGAGCAGGCCGACCGCCACCAGCAGGTGCAGGTCCTTCGCCTTGGCCGGAAGCAACGTGGCCATGACGGCGATCCACAGCCCCATCAGGAACCCACCGAGGACGTTGACCGCGAACGTCCCGTAAGGGAAATCAGCCAGCTTGGTGTAATGCCCCACCGCCGTCATCAGCGCATAGCGGCACATGGAACCCACCGCCCCACCGATTGCCACATACATCAGCGACAGCATCATGGTTACATCTTGATGCTTAAGGTCAGCACATTCCCGCCGCGCTGGTAGACGATCTGCCAGTTGCGTGTCGCGGCAGCCATCAGTTTCTCGAGCTGGGCGGTGGAGGTTATCTTCGTCCCGTTGACCTCGCGGATGATGTCGCCGGTGGCGAAGGACATAGCAAAGCCCATCCCCTTGCCTTCCGTAATCACGACGCCTTCCGCATCGTCCGGCAGGCCCAGCTGGATGGAAAGCGCAGGCGTCAGATTGGCGACGGTAATGCCGCTTAAGGGATGAGTGCCTTTCAGCGTGCGTTCATCGCGCGGACCATCGGCGGGGGCAATCAGGGGGATATCGAGCGGAACCTCCCTGCTCTTGCGCAGCACGACGAAGCGCGCCTGGTCGCCTACCCGGGTCAGCGCCAGCCGGTAAAACAAATCCTGCACGCTGGCTATCGGGGCGCCGTTAACCGACAGGATGACATCGCCCGATTTGAGTCCTCCCTTATCCACCGGCGAGCCGGGAATGATTTTATTCACCAGCACCCCCCTTGGTGCCGCCATGCCGAGCGACTGGGCGATTTCCGCCGTCACGGCCTGCGCACCAAAGCCGAGCCACGGCCGCACCACCCGGCCATTCTCGATCTTGCTGCCGGACAGCGAGCGCACCATGTTGGAAGGGATGGCGAAGCCGATGCCGATCGAGCCGCCCGACTTCGAATAAATCGCCGTGTTGATGCCGATCAGCCGCCCTTCCATATCGACCAGGGCCCCGCCGGAATTGCCGGGATTGATCGCCGCGTCGGTCTGGATGAAGAAGGAGTAGTCGGAAACGCCGGCAGCGGCGCGCGCTAAGGCCGATATGATGCCGCTGGTCACCGTCTGCCCGACGCCGAACGGGTTGCCGATCGCCAGCACCAGCTCGCCCACTTCCAACGTGTCCGAGTCGCGCAGCTCGAGGTAAGGCAGCGGAGCGGGCGCTTTGATCTGGAGAAACGCCAGGTCGGAATCAGGATCTTTCAACGTCACCTCAGCTTCGAACTCGCGCTTGTCCGGCAGCACGACGATGACCTGCTGCGCGTTGCGGACGACGTGGTGCGAGGTCACGATGCGGCCATCCGAGCCGATGATGACGCCGGAGCCCAGCGAGCTCACCACCTGCTCGCGCGTGCGGCCGCCGAAACCACGGCCGAAGAACTGCTGGAAGAACGGGTCGTCGGCAAAGGGAGAAAAGCCCTGCACCTGGACGCGGCTCTTGGTGTAGATGTTGACCACTGCGGGGGCGGCCTTCCTGACCACCGGCGCAAAGGATAAGGCGATCTGGGACTGCGATTGGGGGATGATAGGCTGTGCGCTGGCAGGCACCGCCAGCACTACCAGAGCCATTACTATCCAACGCCAGAATGTCATATCCTCGTATAATACCTCTGTCGATCGGCCTGCCTCTTCCCCCTCTCCCGCAGGTGGGAGAGGGGATAAACAAAAAAGCAGCCCGTTTAAGAGCTGCTTTTTAGCATGTTTTTACCGCCCGAGGTAAGATTTTATTACTCGGCTTTTTTCTTCTTCTTCGGCGCAGCGGCCTTCTTCGGCTTTTCGGCTTTTTTCTTTTCGGTTTTCTTTTCCGCCTTCTTCTCGGCCTTGGGCTCTTCGGCCGGGGCATCGATGGCGTCAGACTCTACCGGGCCGGAATCCTGGCCTTTGGCGGCGGGGTCGCGGTCAACAAACTCGATAATCGCCATCGGCGCCATATCGCCGTAGCGGAAACCGGCCTTGAGTACGCGGGTGTAGCCGCCGCTGCGGCCCTTGTAACGGTCAGCCAGCGTCGAGAATAGCTTATCGGTCAGCTGCGGGTCCTTGAGGACGGAGAGCGCCTGGCGGCGTGCGTGCAGCCCGCCGCGCTTGCCCAGCGTCACCAGCCGCTCAACGACCGGACGCAAATCCTTCGCCTTCGGCAGGGTGGTCGAAATCTGCTCGTGCTTGATCAGCGCGCTGGCAAGATTGATGAACATCGCCTTGCGATGGCCGCTTTTCCTGCCGAGTTTCCGGCCTGACATTCCGTGACGCATTTTCTTCTCCTAGCAAACTACTAGAGGCCAGGATTCGGGATTCAGGATTCAGGAAAAAACTCTTTCCCTGAATCCTGACCTCTGAATCCTGATCCCTGATTAATACGGATCCTCGTACTTGCGCGCGAGTTCCTCGATGTTTTCCGGCGGCCAGCCCTGCACTTCCATGCCGAAGCGCAGACCGATCTTGGCCAGCTTTTCCTTGATCTCGTTGAGCGACTTGCGGCCAAAGTTCGGGGTCTTGAGCATCTCGGCCTCGGTCTTCTGCACCAGGTCGCCCACGTAAACGATGTTGTCGTTCTTGAGGCAGTTGGTGGCGCGTACCGAAAGCTCGTCGAGATCGTAGACTTTTTTCAGCAGGTAGGGGCTGAACGGCAGTTCAGGCTTCGCCTCTTCCTTCTTCTCGATCTTCGATTCCTCGAAGTTGATGAAGAGCTGCAGCTGGTCCTGCAGGATGCGGGCGGCGAGCGCCACGGCATCGTCGGCGGTGACCGAACCGTCGGTCTCGACGGTCATCGACAGTTTGTCGTAATCGGTGATCTGGCCGACGCGGGCGTTATCCACCTTGTAGGACACCTTCACCACCGGGGAGAACAGCGCATCGACCGGAATCAGGCCGATCGGCGCATCGGTCGAGCGGGTGGCGCGGACATAGCCCTTGCCGGTCTCGACGGTCATTTCCATGTGGAGCTTGGCGCCCTTATCGAGCGTGCAGATGACATGATCCTTGTTGATGATCTCGACTTCGCCGGAATCGATCATGCCGGCAGTGATTTCGCCGGGGCCGGTGGCGGAGAGCGTCATGCGCTTTTTCTCGGAACCGCCAACCTTGAGGCGCAGCTCCTTGAGGTTCAGGATAATGTCGGTGACGTCTTCGCGTACACCGGGAACGGAAGAAAATTCATGCAGCACGCCCTCGATCTTGACCGAGGTCACCGCCGCGCCCTGCAGAGACGACAGCAGCACGCGGCGCAGCGCCACGCCCAGCGTATGGCCGAAGCCGCGCTCAAGCGGCTCGGCGACGATGGTCGCCTGGCGCGGGTTGGTCTTCGACGCGCTAATGTCGAGCTTGGTCGGTTTGATCAGGTCTTGCCAGTTTTTTGCTAACACGTTCTACGCTCCTAGTGTTCAGTGGCTCAAAGCCGGTGGTCAGATTCAGTGATTATACGCGGCGGCGCTTCGGCGGGCGGCAGCCGTTATGCGGCACCGGGGTGACGTCCTTGATCTGGGTGATCATGAAGCCCACCGTCTGCAGCGCGCGCAGCGCCGATTCTCGGCCGGCGCCGGGGCCTTTTACCTCGACGGCCAGCGTCTTCATCCCGTGCTCCTGCGCCTTCCTGCCGGCATCCTCGGCGGTTACCTGCGCAGCGTATGGAGTACTCTTACGTGAGCCCTTGAAGCCGTGATGCCCGGCCGATGACCAGGCGACGGTGTTGCCCTGCGTGTCGGTGATGGTGACGATGGTGTTGTTGAACGACGCGTTGACATGCGCCACGCCCGTGCTGATGTTCTTGCGCGCGCTCTTCTTGACGCGACCCGCGCCGGCGGTGGTGGATGCTGCAGTGGATTCTTTAGCCATGGTTTCCTTCTTCTCTTGTCATTCCCGCGCAGGCGGGAATCTTTAATTTCGTCATGGCCCGAATCGCAAAGCGATTCTAGGGCCATCCAGTCTGGATCCCCCTAGAATTTGCTTGCGCAAATTCGGGGGATGACGGGAGCCTACGGCAGCAAGCTGCCAAGGCTTACCGTCATTTCGTTACCATCTTCTTGCCGGCGATCGGCTTGGCCTTGCCCTTGCGGGTGCGGGCGTTGGTATGGGTGCGCTGGCCGCGGACCGGCAGTTTCTTGCGGTGGCGCAGGCCGCGGTAGCAGCCCAGATCGACCAGCCGCTTGATGTTCATCGACACTTCGCGGCGCAAATCGCCCTCCACCGTATAGTCGCGGTCGATGATCTCGCGCACCCTGATGACTTCGGATTCGGTCATCTGATGCACGCGCTTGTTCGGCTCCAGCCCCGCTTTTTCGCAGATCTCGGTGGCCTTGACGTGGCCGATGCCATGGATATAGGTCAGCGCGATGTCGAGGCGCTTGGCGGAGGGGATGTTTACACCGGCGATACGAGCCACGGAATTACCTATCTATTTGTTTTATCTAGATTTATTGCAATACGCAATAAAAGGAGTGGAGATTTTACGGGCTGCCCGCCCGTTGTCAATGGTTTTTTTGCTTAAACAACACTACCGCTCCCGGCTTTGCATAGACGGTTTTCCATCCCAGGGGCGCCAGCACGTTCCGGTCGGCTTTGGACATCCCCAGCGCATAGATCATATTCGGATTAAAATCCTTAAGCGGCCCGGACAATTCATGCCTGCCCGTCAATATCTGCCGCAGCGCGGTCAATCTGGCAACCCCCTTGGAATTCTTGCGGGAGGCGGCACGGCCAATATGCCCGTCCACCAGCCCACCCGTGTCGAAGAAGGTGATGCGGGCGTTTGGATACAGATTCTTGATCCGATAGGGAAAATAACCCGCCTGATAGGTGACGATGCGCAGCTCATCCTGCCGTGCCAGCAACCGGATCAGACGCCGCTGGATAAAGGGATCCATGAAGCGTATATCCCTCCGGTGCTTTGCGTTCAACTGCATGACTCCACGGTCCATGGCAACCCAATCGCCGCGTCTGGCGTAGGTGATGATGGTTTTCACGATCCGGTCATCCGGGCGCGCCGCCATGGCAGGTACCCGCAGGAGGAAATTGCCGGCCAGCAGGGCTGCCAGCAGGCAGATGCCTGCCGGAGCCGGCACGCGGGGAATACGCCCAAGCAGGGGCAAAACCCATTGCTCCAGCAGGTGGAAGAACAAGCAGGCATGCAGCACGGTCACCGGCGTCAGCAACCGGTGCATGCCGGCTCCTGAGCCGCCGCCCACGATAACAAAGAATAATTCATGGGCGATAATCACCGCGCACAGGCCACATAACGCAACGCTCCCGCCGCCAGCCCTGCGCAAAACCACCGACCGAAAAGCCAGTACCGCCCCGACCGCCAGCGCGATGGCAAAGATACCCTGCGCCGCGGTAAAGCGATAGAATGCCATTAGCCGCTTCCACCCTGTAGCCAGCGCATTTTCGCCGATAGCCACCTTGGCGTAGGCAGCGTTGGGAAATAAGAGGCCGGTGGCCAGATAGCGCGCCCCCAGCAGGATAAGGAAAAACGCCGCCGGAGCCAGGTACGCCAGCGCCAGCCGTGGCCGCAATGCAGCGCGGCCATGGAACAGAAGCAGCATGCAAAACGTGACCCCCATGGCCCAGAATCCTTCCGGGCGCACGAGAATCAGCAGCACCTGCGCAAGAACGAGCAGCCATGCCTGGCGCTCCGGTTGCCGCACGAAATCGATTAAAAGAAAGCAGTACCAGGTCAACAACAGCGTATGTAACGGTGCTTCCAGGGAGGACATCGACCAATATTGAAGTACGGGCGACGCGGCAGCCGTACCCACCACCGCCATCGCCAGCCAGTCGGCATAGGGGCCGGACAGATAGCTGCGCCGGTAATGCCAGGGAAGCCACAGGGCAAGCGGGGCGCACAGGAAAAGGAAGAGCTTGTTGAGCGTATAGGCCATCTCGGGCTGGAGCAGAAAGGCCAGCTTCGCCACCAGCGCCGCCAGAATGGAGGAGGTCATCTCCGAGCGAACGCCGTTATAATTGATGAACCACCAGTCCTGCCCGAGCGTTTTACCGCTCCACAGCGTGATGATGTCGTCGTCGAACCCGGCGCCATGAAACATCGAGAGCGATAACAACATGAATCCCGCCAGCGCCGCAGCAGTACCCAGGGCGGGAATTCTTTCCGTCATCGTCAGCGCTTCTGAAGGATCCGATCAATCTGCCTGGAGACTTCCTGGATATCAGCCATGCCGTCGACCGTCACTAGGAGGCCCTTGCCGCGGTAATAGGGTAAGAGCGGCGCCGTCTGGCGGTGATAAGCCTCCAGCCGCTTGATGACCGTTTCCGCCTTGTCGTCGTCGCGCCAGGTGAACTGGGTGGAGCCGCATTCGTCGCATACCCCATCCTTCTTCGGCTTTCTGAAGCGCTCGTGATACCCCGCCCCGCATTTAGCGCAGGAGAAACGACCGGCGATGCGCTCGACCAGCTTCTGATCATCCACCTTCAGCTCGATGACATAGTCAATCCCGGAATCCTCGGAGGCCAGCGCCTCGTCCAGCGCTTCGGCCTGCGGCACGGTGCGCGGAAAGCCGTCGAGAATGAAGCCCGAAGCGCAGTCGGCGGAGTGTATGCGGTTCCTGAGGAGCTTGATCATCACCTCATCCGGCACCAGCTGGCCTTTGGCCATGATATCCTGCACCTGCTTACCCAGTGGCGTGGCGGATGCCACCGAGGCGCGCAGCATGTCGCCGGTCGAGAGCTTGGCGATGCCGTATTTCTTATGCAGCAGATCGGCCTGCGTACCCTTTCCCGCGCCCGGCGGGCCGAACAGGATGAGGTTCATGATAGACCTCCCGGAGGAGCGAAGCGACGACTAGCGAGCAATGCGAGCGCAGCCTGCGCGGCGCCAAGGCAAAAATCAAAAATCCCATTTTTTGATTTTTGCTGAGCGCAAATCATGATTTTCATTTGAGCCTGCCCTTTAAACGCGCCTTCTTGATCAGCCCCTCATACTGGTGGGCGAACAGGTGCGACTGCACCTGGGTGACGAAATCGAGCGTGACGCTGACCACGATGAGCAAACCGGTGCCGCCGAGCTGGAAGGGAACGGAATATTTCGCGACAAAGATTTCCGGCATGACGCAGACAACCGAGAGATAAATAGCGCCCACAGCAGTCAGACGGGTCAGCACATAGTCGAGATATTCAGCCGTTTGCTGGCCCGGGCGGATGCCGGCGATGAAGCCACCGTTCTTCTTGAGATTCTCGGCGGTCTCGGCCGGGTTGAACACGATCGAGGTGTAGAAGAAGCAGAAGAACATGATCAGGCTGACATAGAGCACGATATAGAGCGGCTGGCCGTGCGCCAGGTAAGTGCTGATCATCTGCAGGATGCCGCCGCCGTCACCGGCGGTGTTAAAGCTGGCGATGGTCAGCGGGAACAGCAGGATCGAGCTGGCGAAGATCGGCGGAATGACGCCCGAGGTGTTGAGCTTGAGCGGCATGTGGGTCGCCTCGCCGCCATACATCTTGTTGCCCATCTGGCGCTTCGGATACTGCACGATGACGCGGCGCTGGGCACGCTCCATGAAAACGATGAAAGCGATCAGGCCGAACACGATGGCGATGATGAGGAAGATGAACAGGGTCGAGATGACGCCGGTGCGGCCGAGTTCGAGCGTCTGGCCGATGGCCGCCGGCAGGCCGGAGACGATGCCGGTGAAGATGATGAGCGAGATGCCGTTGCCGATGCCGCGCTGCGTGATCTGCTCGCCGAGCCACATCAGGAACATGGTGCCGCCGGTCAGCGTCACGGTGGTGGTGAAGCGGAAGAAAAGACCGGGATCGATGACCGCCGAGCCCCGCGCACCGCTCATACCTTCCAGACCCACCGCGATACCGTAACCCTGGAAGGCAGCCAGTACCACCGTGCCGTAGCGCGTGTACTGGTTGATCTTGCGGCGGCCCGCCTCCCCTTCTTTCTTGAGCGCAGCCAGATGCGGAACGGCGACGGTCAGGATCTGCATGATGATCGATGCCGAAATGTAGGGCATAACGGCCAGCGCAAAGATGGTCATGCGCTCGAGCGCGCCGCCGGCAAACATGTTGAATACGCCAAGAACGCCCCCCTGATGCCGTGCAAAAATCTCGGCCAGGATGTGCGGGTCAATGCCGGGAACGGGGATGTAGGTGCCGATGCGGTAGACGACCAGCGCGCCGAGCACGAACCACAACCGCTTTTTAAGTTCGGTAGCACGCGCCAGAACACCGAAATTCATGTTGGCGGCAAGGCGTTCGGCGGCGGAGGTCATGCTTTCTACTCTCTTTTTGTCATGCTCGGCCCTGAGCCGAGTATCCATTTATGATACAATGGACCCTCGGGTCAAGCCCGAGGATGACACATTAGGCAGCGGCGGAAGGCAATATAAGCTTGCCGCCGGCTTTTTCAACCGCCGATTTTGCCGCCTCGGAAGCAAGATCAACGGAGAGCGTAATCTTCGCTTTCAGGTCGCCCTTGGCCAGCAGCTTGACCTGCGTACCGTTCTTGCGCACCAGCCCAGCGGTCTTCAGCGCCGCCAAGTCAATATCCTTCTTGCCGTCGAGCGTGCCGGCGTCGATGGCTTTCTGCACGGCGCCGAGATTGATCACCGCATATTCCTTGCGGGTGTAATTGTTGAAACCGCGCTTGGGCAGGCGGCGATGAATCGGCGTCTGGCCACCCTCGAAGCCGTTGATACGCACACCGGTGCGCGCGGTCTGGCCTTTGCCGCCGCGGCCGGAGGTCTTGCCCTTGCCGCTTCCGATGCCGCGCCCTACCCGCATCTTGCGGTGGCGCGCGCCGGGTTTGCCTTTGAGTTGGTTCAGTTGCATTGCCTTATCCTGCCTTTTCGACTTTGACTAAGTGACGTACCTTATAGATCATGCCGCGCACCTCCGGCGTGTCTTGCAGCACGCGGGTGCGGTGGCGCTTGCCGAGGCCCAGGCCTTTCAGCGTCGCCTGCTGGTCCCATTTGCGGGCGATGGTGCCCTGGACCTGCGTGACTTTCACCGTGGCGCCGTTGGCAGCGGCCTTCTTCGGCTTCACCTCTGCTTTCGGAGCGGCGGCCGGTTTGGCCTCTGCCTTTTTGGCCGGGGCCTTGGCGGCGGTTTTGGGTTTGGTTTCGGTCTTGGCAGTCATAACTCTCTTCCTTATGCGTTAGCAGCCTTGGCTTCGCCTTCGGCTTCGATCTTGGTACCTTCGCGGCGCTCGACGATCTCACCGACCTTCTTGCCGCGCTTGGCGGCTACGGCGCGCGGCGACTTCATATCGGTAAGCGCGGCGAAGGTGGCTTTCAGCATGTTATGCGGGTTCGAGGTGCCGACCGATTTGGCTACCACGTCCTGCACGCCCAGTGCTTCGAACACGGCGCGCATCGGACCGCCGGCGATGATGCCGGTGCCGACGGGGGCGGTGCGGATGATGACCTTGCCCGCGCCGTAACGGCCATAAAGGTCGTGATGCAGCGTCCGACCCTCGCGCAGCGGGATGCGGATCATTTTCTTCTTGGCGTCATCGAGCGCCTTGCGCATGGCGTCGGAGACTTCCTTGGCCTTACCGGAGCCATAGCCGACCTTGCCCTTGCCATCGCCGACGACGACCAGCGCGGCGAAACCGAAACGGCGGCCGCCCTTCACCACCTTGGCCACGCGGTTGATAGACACCAGCTTGTCGATCAGTTCGCTGCCTTCTTCGCGGCCTTGTCTTTCACTACGTTCTTCGCGTGCCATAATACTTCCCTAACTCCTAAAAATTCAGGCCATTCTCGCGCGCGGCATCGGCCAGGGCCTTGACGCGCCCGTGGAACAGGTAGCCGCCGCGGTCGAACACCACGTCTTTCACTTTCACTTCCTTCGCCTTCTTGGCAATGGCTTCGCCTACACTCTTGGCAGCTTCGACCGTTGAGGTCTTGGCGCCTTTCGTACCCTTGTCGAGCGACGAGGCGGAAGCCAGAGTCACGCCCTTGCCGTCGTCGATCAGCTGGGCGTAGATATGCTTGCCGGAGCGAAAGACAGTCAAGCGAATGCGGCCAGTCGCTTTCTTGCGGATGGCGGTGCGGTTGCGCTGCTTGCGGCGCGCGAACAGCGCTTTGGATTTGACGGACTGGCTCATAACTTCTTCTTTCCTTACTTCCTTCTTGTCATTCCCGCGCAAGCGGGAATCCAGTTCTTTGTTGCTCCAGATCCCCGCCTTCGCGGGGATAAGGGGAGCCTAAGCGGCAGAGCCGCTAAGGCTTACCCTTACTTCTTCTTCCCTTCCTTCATTCTCACATATTCGCCTTCCTTGCGCACGCCCTTCCCCTTGTAGGGCTCCGGCTTGCGAAGCGAGCGGATTTCGGCAGCCACTTGCCCGACCTGCTTGCGGTCGGCGCCGGAAATGCTGATCGCGGTCGGCTTGGTGCATTTGATCTCGATGCCAGCCGGGATGGCGTATTTGATTTCATGCGAAAAACCGAGCGCAATGGTCAGATAATTCTTATCCGCCGAGGCGCGGAAACCTACACCCTGGATCTCGAGGTTGGTGGTGAAACCCTTTGAGACGCCCTCGACCATATTATTGATCTGGTTGCGGAAGGTGCCCCACATCATGCGCGAGCGGGCTTCCTTGTTCATGGGCTTTACCCAGGCTTTGCCGTCCTTCACCTCGACCGACACTTCCGGCGCGATGCGAATTTTCAGCTCGCCCTTGCCGCCCTTGACCGCGACATCGCGCCCGCTGACCGAAACGGTCACCCCGGACGGAATCGCTATCGGCAATTTACCTACGCGTGACATGATCTTTCTCCAACTTCCCTAGAATACGCTGCACAATACTTCGCCGCCGACCTTGGCCTGGCGCGCGTCGAAATCCGACATCACCCCCTTGGAGGTCGAGAGAATGGCGATGCCGAGGCCGTTATAATATTTCGGCAGGCGGCCAATCGGCGAATAGACCCGGCGGCCCGGCTTGCTGATGCAGACCATGTTCTTGATGACGCTCTCGCCCTCATGGTACTTGAGACCGATCTCGAACTCGGACTTGCCCTTGCCGGTTTCCACCTTGCGGTAATCGCGGATGAAACCCTCGTTCTTCAGCACTTCCAGCACGTTGCCTAGCAGCTTCGACGACTGGCAGCGCACCGTATCCAGGCGCGCCTGCTGACCGTTACGGATCAGCGCCAGCATATCGGCAAGACGGTAATTCATTGACATATCAACCCTCCTACCAGCTCGCCTTGGTCAGGCCGGGAATGCGGCCGAACGAACCAAGCTCGCGCAGCTTGATGCGCGAGAGTTTGAATTTGCGGTACGTGCCGCGCGCGCGGCCGGTGAGCTCGCAGCGGTTGCGGTAGCGCGTCGCCGAGCCGTTGCGCGGCAGGGCGGCCAGCTTGAGCTGGGCCTGCAGGCGCTCATCGAACGGCAGCTCGCGGTTCATGATGATCGCCTTCAGGGCGGCGCGCTTGGCGGCATCCCGCTTGATCATCTTCGCGCGGCGCTTGTTCTTGTTGATCGAACTCAGTTTAGCCATATGTGTACCTCTATTTAATGAATGGCATCGCAAAACCGGCCAGCAGAGCCTTCGCCTCGGCGTCGGTCTTGGCGGTGGTGCAAATGATGATGTCCATGCCGCGCACCTGGTCGATCTTGTCGTAGTTGATCTCCGGGAACACAATCTGCTCTTTCAGGCCCAGCGCGTAGTTGCCGCGGCCATCGAAGCTCTTGCCCGGCACGCCGCGGAAGTCGCGCACGCGCGGCAGGGCGGTGTTGATCAGCCGGTCCAGGAACTCGTACATGCGCTGCTTCCTGAGCGTCACCTTGCAGCCAATGGCCAGGTTCTCGCGCAGCTTGAAGCTGGCGATTGCCTTCTTGGCGCGGGTCACCTGCGGCTTCTGGCCGGAAATCAGCGTCATGTCGGAAACAGCGGCCTGAATAGTCTTGCTGTCGTTAACATTCTCGCCGACGCCCATGTTAATGACGATCTTGTCGAGCTTGGGCACCTGCATCGGGTTCGTGTAGTTGAACTGCTTCTGCAAGGCAGCGCGCACTTCCTGCTCGTACACCGACTGCAGGCGCGGCACGTAGCCTTCTTTTTTCACTGCTGCTGACTTAGCCATTGATCGTTTCTCCCGAACGCCGGGCCACGCGGACCTTCGTTCCATCTTCCAGTTGCTTATAGCCGACGCGCGTGGGCTTGCCCGACTTGGGGTCAACCAGCTGGACGTTCGACACGTGCAGCGGCGCTTCCTTCTCGGTAATGCCGCCAGCGCCGGTGCGCGACGGCTTGCTGTGGCGCTTCACCATGTTGACGCCGCCGACGATGACGCGGGCTTCCTGGGTCAGGATCTTCACGATCTTGCCCTTTTTGCCCTTCTCCTTGCCGGCGATGACGACGACTTCGTCGCCTTTTTTCACTTTGAACTTTGTAGCCATATTTTTTTCCTTATAAAACTTCCGGCGCCAGCGACACGATCTTCATGAACTGCTTGGCGCGCAGCTCGCGGGTGACCGGCCCGAAGATACGGGTGCCGATCGGCTCGTTTTCCTTGTTGATCAGCACCGCCGCATTCTTGTCGAAGCGGATGATGCTGCCGTCGGCGCGCTGGATGTCGCGCTTGGTGCGCACGATGACCGCGCGGTGCACCTCGCCCTTCTTGACCTTGCCGCGCGGGATCGCATCCTTCACGGAGACGACGATGACATCGCCCACCGAGGCATAGCGCCGCTGCGAGCCGCCGATCACCTTGATGCACATCACGCGGCGCGCACCGGAATTATCGGCGACTTCGAGATTGCTTTGCTGCTGTATCATAACTTTATTCCCTAATGCCTAATGCCTATTCGTATACCACGCGCCAGCGCTTAGTCTTGCTGATCGGGGCGGATTCGATGATCTCGACCTTGTCGCCGACCTTGAACTGGCCCTTTTCGTCATGCGCCGCATATTTCTTGCTGCGGTGGATGGTCTTCTTGAAGACCGGGTGCATCATGCGGCGGCTGACCTGGACGATCACCGTCTTGGCGCTCTTGTCGCTGACCACGACACCCTGCAATACACGTTTCGGCATAGGCTATTCCTTTTCCTTCTTGGCTTTCTTGGCCGCCGCCTTCTTCGGCGCGGCCGGTTTCTTCGCCTTCGGCGCAACCGCACCCTCCGGCTCGTTCAAGAGCGTCTTGGCGCGGGCGATGGTCTTGCGCGTCACCTTGAAGCGACCCTGGCTCTCGAGCGCGCCGGTAGCAGCCTGCATGCGCAGGTTGAACTGCTCCCGCTTCAGGCTCAGCACGAGCTCCTTCAGCTCTTCCTTGCTCTTGGCGCGTAATTCAGCGATTTTCATATGTCTCTCCTACTCCTTCAGCCGCGCGACGAACTTGGTCTTGATCGGCAGCTTGGCCGAAGCGCGGTCGAACGCCTCGCGGGCGACCTGTTCCGGCACGCCGTCGATCTCGAACATGATGCGGCCCGGCTCGACGCGGCAGGCCCAGTATTCCACCGAGCCCTTGCCCGAGCCCATGCGCACCTCGGCAGGCTTCTTCGTCACCGGCACGTCCGGGAAAATGCGGATCCACATGCGGCCCTGGCGCTTCACATGGCGCGAGATGGCGCGGCGCGCCGCCTCGATCTGGCGCGCGGTGACGCGTTCCGGCTGCATGGCCTTCAGGCCATACTCGCCGAAATTCAGCGCCGATCCGCCCTTGGCATTGCCGCGGATGCGGCCCTTATGCGCCTTGCGGTACTTGGTTTTCTTCGGACTCATCATAATCGTGGCTCGTGATTCGTGGTTCGTGACTCGTTATTCTTTATTGGCTTCCTCGGTTGCTTCCACCGGTGCGGCGGAGGTTTCCTCCACCGGCACTTCCTTCTTCTTGCCGATGATCTCGCCCTTGAACACCCACACCTTGACGCCAATGACGCCATAGGTGGTTTTGGCTTCGGCGGTGCCGTAATCGACGTCGGCGCGCAGCGTATGCAGCGGCACGCGGCCCTCGCGGTACCATTCCATGCGGGCGATTTCGGCTCCCCCTAAGCGCCCGCTGACATTGATGCGGATGCCGCCGGCGCCCAGCCGCAGCGCCGACTGCACGGCGCGCTTCATGGCCCGGCGGAAGGCGACGCGCTTCTCGAGCTGCTGCGCCACGCCCTCGGCGATCAGTGTCGCGTCGAGCTCAGGCTTGGCGATCGGCACGATATTGACGTGCACCTCGTCCTTGGTGAACTTCGCGATGTCCTTCTTCAGCTTGTCGATGTCGGCGCCCTTCTTGCCGATAACGACGCCGGGGCGCGCGGTATGGATGGTGATGTTCGCCTTTTTGGTTGGGCGTTCAATCACGATCTTGCTGATGCCCGCCGCGTCGAGCTGCTTCTTCAGGTACTTCTGTATCTTGAAGTCCTCGTGCAGCTTGTCGGCGTAATCGTCGCCGGCATACCAGCGCGAATCCCAGGTTTTGTTGACGCCTACGCGTAAGGATATGGCGTTTACTTTCTGACCCATTATGCACTCTCCTTCTTGGCCTTGGCCGGTTTGTTGGCGGTGGCCTTTTTCTCTTTCTTCGGCGCTTTCGGCGCGGTTTCCTGCGCCTCGCCGCGCTCGCCGACGATCAGCGTCAGGTTGGCGAACGGCTTCAGGATGCGGGCGCTGCGGCCGCGGCCGCGCGTATGCATGCGCTTCATCACCATGTTCTTGCCGACATAGGCTTCCTTCACGTAGAGCGAATCGACGTTCAGGTTATGGTTGTTCTCGGCGTTGGCGATCGCCGACTGCAGCGCGCGCCGCACATCGTTGGCAATGCGCTTGCCGCTGAATGACAGCTGCGTGATCGCCTGGCTGACATCCATGCCGCGGATCAGGCCGGCAACCAGGTTCAGCTTGCGCGGGCTGATGCGGATGCGGTTGATGACCGCTTTCGCTTCTGTGGGCGCTAACGCGCGCTGGGTGGCTTTCTTGCTCATAATCTACCTTACTTTGCTCCTGCGGCCGGTTTTTCCGCCTTCTTCTCGGCCGAGGAATGACCGATGAAGGTGCGGGTCGGCGCGAATTCGCCGAGCTTGTGGCCGATCATGTCCTCGTTGACCGACACGGGGATGAATTTCTTGCCGTTATAGACGCCGAACACCAGCCCGACGAACTGCGGCAGGATGGTCGAGCGGCGCGACCAGGTCTTGATGATCTGGTTCTTGCCCGACGCGCGCGCGACATCGGCCTTCTGCAGCAGATATCCGTCGACAAACGGGCCTTTCCAAACTGAACGTGCCATAGTTAACTTCCTTTTCCTTCACTTGTCATTCCCGCACAGGCGGGAATCCATTTCCTTTTCTTGCTCCATATCCCCGCTTCGCGAGGATGACGAGAGGCTAAGCGGCAGAGCCGCTAAGGCTTACCGTCACTTTCCATGCCTATTCTTCAAAATCATCTTGTTCTTCTTCTTACGCGAGCGGGTCTTGGTGCCCTTGGTGCCCTTGCCCCACGGCGTTACCGGATGACGGCCGCCCGAGGTGCGGCCTTCGCCGCCGCCGTGCGGATGATCGACCGGATTCATCGCCACGCCACGCACGCAGGGACGGATGCCCAGCCAGCGCGAGCGCCCGGCCTTGCCGATGACGGCGTTCTGGTGATCGGGATTGCTGACCGCGCCGATGGTGGCCAGGCATTCGCCGCGGATCTGGCGCAGCTCGCCGCTTCTCAGCTTGACCTGCGCATAACCGCCGTCCTTGCCAACCAGCTGCACATAGGAACCGGCGGCGCGGGCCAGCTGCCCGCCCTTGCCTTCCTTCATCTCCACATTGTGGATGATGGTGCCGACCGGGATGCTCTTCAGATGCATCGTGTTGCCCGGCTTGATATCGGCCTTGTCGGACGAAATCACCGTGTCACCGACGGCAAGCCGCTGCGGTGCGATGATGTAGGACAACTCGCCGTCCTCATATTTGATGAGGGCGATGAAGCAGGTGCGGTTCGGATCGTATTCGATGCGCTCCACCACCGCCGGCACGCCGAACTTGCGGCGCTTGAAATCGATCACGCGGTAGGTTTTCTTGTGGCCGCCGCCGACGCGGAATGCAGTCAGGCGCCCCTTATTGTTACGCCCGCCTGACTTGGATTTCCCCTCAGTCAGTTGCTTGACTGGTTTGCCTTTCCACAGCTCCGAGCGGTCGACGATGACCAGCTGGCGTTGCGCGGCGGTGGAGGGCTTGAATGTTTTGAGTGCCATAACTTATCCCTTTATCCCTGCCGACAAGTCGATCGACTGACCTTCAGCCAGCGTAATGACTGCCTTCTTGGTGTCGGAAAGCTTGCCGATGGTATTGCGAAAACGCTTCATCTTGCCGAGGCGGCGCAACGTATTGACCTTGGTCACCTTTACATTAAACAGCGATTCAACTGCCTGCCTGATCGCCGCCTTGTCGGCATCGAGGCGGACATTGAACATGACCTTGTTCTGCTCCGACACGCGCGTCGATTTCTCGGTGATGACCGGCGACACGATCACGTCGTAATGAAATTCGCGTGCGGCGTTGCCTGCGGTTTTCTTGGTTGCTTTCTTTCTCATTTCAGCCTCTCTTCGAGCGATGCGACCGCGTCCCTGGTCAGCACCAGCTGCTTGTGGCGCAGTATGTCGTACACGTTGGCGCCGATCTGCGGGAGCACGTCGACATATTTGATGTTGCGGGCCGCTTTGGCGAAGCCCTCATCGACCGTCTTGCCATCAATGATTAGCGGCTTATCCCAGCCGTTCTTTTTGAACGCCGAGGCAATGGCCTTGGTCTGCGGTTTCTTCACGGCAGCGCTTTCCAGGATGAACAATGCGCCTTCCTTCTGCTTGGCCGAGAGCGCCATCTTGAGCGCCAGCTTGCGCACTTTCTTCGGCATGCCGACCGCGTGGCTGCGCACCACCGGGCCGAAAATCGTCGCGCCGCCGCGGAACTGCGGGCTGCGCAGCGAACCCTGGCGGGCGCTGCCGGTGCCTTTCTGCTTCCACGGCTTCTTGGTGGTGCCGGAGATTTCCGAAATGGTCTTGGTCTTGTGCGTGCCGGCCTGCTTCTTGGCGCGTTGGTATTCCACCGCGCGGTGCAGAATGTCCTGGCGCACCTCGACGCCGAACACGTCCTTGTTCAGCTCGATCTCGCCGGCGGCCTTATTTTCCAGTGTGACGACTTTGGCTTTCATAACTCAATCCTTATGCCTTCGGAGTTTCCTGCGGCTGTTCGGCTGGTGCCGCCTGCTCAACCGGCTTCTCAGTCTCCGGGGACTTGCGCAATCCCGCCGGGAACGGCGCCTGCGGATGATTGCCCTTTTTCACCGAATCCTTGACCAGCACGAAGCTGTTTTCCGCGCCCGGCACCGAGCCCTTCAGCAGGATCAGCCCCTGCGCCTCATCGACCGAAACCACCTCGATGTTCTGAATGGTGCGCTGCCTTGTACCCATATGGCCAGCCATCTTCTTGCCTTTGAAGACACGGCCCGGATCCTGGCGCTGGCCGGTCGAGCCGTGCGAACGATGCGAAACGGACACGCCGTGCGTCGCTTCAAGACCGGCAAAGTTCCAGCGCTTCATGACACCCTGGAAGCCCCGCCCGATGGTGTCGCCGACGATGTCGACATACTGCCCCGGTACGAAGTGGCTGGCGACCAGCTCGGCGCCCGGCTCAAGCATTGCAGCCTCATCGATGCGGAATTCCGCAAGAGTCGCCTTCGGCTCGACTTTCGCCTTGGCATAATGGCCGCGCAGCGCCTTGGATACGTTCTTGGTCTTGGCTTTGCCGGCGCCTAACTGAATGGCTGTATAGCCATTTTTTTCCTTGGTGCGCTGCGAAACCACCTGGCAGTTCTCGACCACCAAGACGGTCACCGGGGTCTGCTCCCCCGTCGCCGTATAGCTGGTGGTCATGCCGAGTTTCTTTGCGATCAGTCCAGTACGCATATGCTTATGCTGCCTCTGCTTTAATCTTAATATCCACGCCCGAAGCGAGATCGAGCTTCATCAGCGCATCCACCGTCTGCGGCGTCGGATCGAGGATGTCGATCAGCCGCTTGTGGGTGCGGATCTCGAACTGCTCGCGCGACTTCTTGTCGATGTGCGGTGAGCGGTTGACCGTGAAGCGCTGGATGCGCCGCGGCAGCGGGATCGGCCCCGCGACCTGCGCACCGGTGCGCTTGGCCGTGCTGACGATTTCCGCCGTGCTCTGATCGAGCACGCGGTGGTCGAACGCCTTCAGCCAAATTCTGATCTTCTGGTTCTGCATACTTAAACCTTTACTTTCGCTTTCGCATTCAACCCGTTACTACTCCACAATCTTGGCGACGACGCCGGCGCCGATGGTGCGGCCGCCTTCGCGGAT
>CAYXYU010000019.1:0-4670 GCA_964469525.1 uncultured Rickettsiales bacterium
GCCATCCGCGACGGCGGCGGCAACGGCTCGATCATCGGCCGCAACACCTTCCAGCGCCCCAAGGCCGAGGCGCTCAAGCTTTTGGACAACATCATCAAAATCTACCAGGGCGAGCTTTAAGACTGGTTGTCACAAAAGCTTAACTTTTATTATTCCTGCTGCGTTTTATCGTGGGCGCATCATTGTTGTCACTCCTGCGCAAGCAGGAGTTTTGCTTATACGAAAGAAAACAAGATTCCTGCTTGCGCAGGAATGACAAAATAATAAGAAGAAAAGAAAACCATGCGCAAACTCTCCCACGCCGAGTGGTACAAGGAAATAAAAGAAATTACCCCTCGTAATGCGCGTGGTTATAACCTGGGCATCGGCGGTTTGGGGGTTGATTGCCAGGGATTCCGTATCGTCATGTACCCTCCTAGAGAATCGAATGGTCACGCAGCACCAAAATTCGATAGTGAATATGCGGCATGGAAAGAGGAGCAAACAGAAATACAGTTAGGAGATGGCGATGCTCTTCCTAACGATAAAACAGCGACCCGATTTAGGCTGCGTGGAAAAGCCATTGTCAATAAGCCCCCCTGTAATCAAGGGGAACATCATGGGCCAGCACATGTCCATGTGTTTGATCTGCGACGAGTCCCAAGTGAAATTCGCTTCGAACTTCTTGAATCCGTAGAAGGCGAGCCATGGGCCCGGCCGCTTTATACAAATGGTACATATAAGCACCCTCTGAATAAGCAGGAAATTGCAGCTGTGCAGCCCATCCTCGATCAAGCCGCCCCGGCCTTTATTCAGTTATGGCGGGAATTATATCCAAAAACCTTGGGGCGCTATGTCACTCGAATAACCCCAAAAGGCAATGGTTATATAGAAGAGAAATATAACACCGATGGAGAACCCTTAAAAACATATTTGAAACAGCTTTACGAGCCTGCCGGCCATAACGGTGCGCATAATGGAAATGGCGCGCATCTTTCAAAAACCCGCGATAGTGATGGCTTCTACCACACGGGAAATGGCTCCTCTTCCCGAAAAAGATAGAGATAATCCCTATTTCCCCTTAATATACCCTCTGCAACATTTAGATCATGGCCAGCGTTTCCATTTCGCATATCGCTTCGCAGCTTATCGACACGGCAAGGGAAAGGCATTCCCTGACCGTCGATGACTGTGTCCGGCTGCTCGGGCGGCGCAGTATCATGCTGGTCATCCTGTTATTCTCGCTTATCAATTCCATTCCGCTGCCCGGTATACCGGGCGTTTCCACCATCACCGGCCTGCCGATCATGCTGCTGGGGCTTCAGATGCTGATAGGGTTTGATAATATCTGGTTGCCGCGCCGCATCACCAGTCACCGCATGAAGGTGAATGCTTTCACCCGCCATATGGAAAAACTCCTGCCGCGCCTGCGGAAACTCGAACAAAAAATGCGCCCGCGCCTGTCGGCGCTGTTCGAGATGCCGTTCTCCAACCTGATCGGCGCAGTGATTGCCGTGATGGGCTTCCTGCTCGCCCTGCCAATCCCCTTCACCAATTTCTTCTTCGGCGTCAGCCTCAGCATCCTCGCCATCGGCTATCTCGCCCAGGACGGGCTGATGGCGCTCCTCGGGCTTTTCTGCTGTCTCGCCGCCATGACCGCCTTCGTCCTGTTGATCGACGGCGGGCTGGAGATGCTCTTCTGGTAACTTGACAAACCGGCCGCCGGGCGGCATCGCTTCTGCCATGACCGAGCACCGCACCCGTCTCTACCTTATCAGCCCACCCGCCATCGACCTGCCGTTGTTCTTGCCGCAACTGAAAGAGGCGTTCTCGGGCGGCGATATCGCTTCGTTCCAGCTGCGCCTGAAAGGGGCTTCTGATGACGACATACTGAAAGCCTCCCGCGAGCTAATGCCGATGTGTCGGGATCACGACGCCGCATTCATTCTCAACGACCGGCCGGACCTTGCCGCCAAATGCGGAGCCGACGGAGTGCATCTGGGGCAGGATGACGACACCGTCAAAGCCGCCCGTGCCACGGTAGGGGAACAGGTGGTCATCGGCGTCTCCTGCCACGATTCGCGGCATCTGGCCATGGTAGCCGGGGAACAGGGGGCGGATTACGTAGCGTTCGGGGCGTTTTATCCGACCAGAAGCAAACCCCCCGAGAAACTGGCCCGCTACGGCACCCCTACCCCCGAAATTCTTGCCTGGTGGCAGGCATATATGCTCTTGCCGTGCGTGGCGATTGGTGGTATTACGCCTGCCAATTGCGCGCCGCTCATCAAGGCTGGAGCTGACTTTATCGCCGTCATCACGGCAGTATGGGAGCATCCTGAGGGACCGGGCAAGGCAGTGCGGGAATTCAATGAGACGATAGAGAAAGCGACAGTATGAAGATCGACGGTTCGGCCGTGCGCATGGGCATGGTCATCGAGTGGCAGAATAAATTGTGGCTGGTGGTCAAGCATGAAATCCGCACCCCGGGCAACCTGCGCTCGTTCAACCAGGTGGAGCTGAAGGATTTGAAGACCGGCACCAAGAATACCCCGCGCTTCGCTTCGGATGAAAAGATCGAGCGCGTGTCGCTGGATTCGCGCCAGGCTAATTTCCTCTATGCCGACGGCAACGAGCTGCACTTCATGGATAATGAAAATTACGAGCAGTTCACCATGTCCAAGGACATGATCGGCCCCGGCCATCCGTTCCTGCAGGAAGGCATGACGGTCGATATCGAAATGTATGAAGGCCAGCCGCTTTCGGTCAAGCTGCCCGCCAAGGTGAAGATGAAGATCGTCGAGGCCGACCCGGTGGTGAAAGGGCAGACGGCGGCATCCTCTTATAAACCGGCGGTGCTGGAAAACGGCGTGCGCGTCATGGTGCCGCCCTTCATTCCCGCCGGCGAGACCATCATCGTCGACACCAATACGCTGGAGTATGTTGAGCGGGCGAGGGCCTCTTAGGTGATGATAGATGATAAGATAATAGATGATAAGATGAGCGTTAGCAGATATTCTCTTTTCTTATCATCTTTCATCTCTTCATCCATCATCTCTTCATGAACTCCCCCCTCCTCAACGTCATGTCCGCCGCCGCCGTCAAGGCGGGAAAAGGCCTGTTGCGCGACTTCAACGAGGTGGATCACCTGCATATCTCGCGTAAAGGCTCCGCCAACTTCGTCACCAGCGCCGACCTGCGTACCGAAAAACTGCTGCAGAAGGAACTGGCCAAGGCCCGCCCCGAGTTCGGCTTCCTGATGGAGGAAAGCGGCGAGGTGCAGGGGAAAAGCGATATGCGCTGGATCATCGATCCGGTCGACGGCACCACCAACTTCATTCACGCCATCCCCTATTTCTGTATCTCCATCGCCGCGGAAAAACGTACTGGCGATAAAAGCGAAATACTCGCCGGCGTGATATTCGATCCCATCCATAATGAGCTGTTCACCGCCGAGCGAGGCAAAGGTGCCTTCTTAAATAGCCGTAAACTGTCCGTGTCGTCGCGCGAAAAACCGGAAGACGCCATGCTGGTCTTCAGCAACCACCGCTTCCTCCCGGAACAGGAACGCGCCCGGGCGTTCGGGCTCTACGATGCTCTGAGCCAGTGCGGCGCCACCGTCCGCCACTTCGGCGCCACGGCACTCGACCTGGCCAATCTGGCGAGCGGCCGCATCGATGCCTGCGTGGACTATACCATCAAGCCGTGGGACATCGCCGCCGGCATGCTGCTGGTGCAGGAAGCAGGCGGGCAGGTCACGCGCATCGACGGTTCGCCCGCCGATGCCTATGCCACCAACCTGCTGTCGAGCAATCGCCATCTGCATCCGGCGATGCAGAAGCTGCTGCGCGCCGCCTGAATTGTCCCGGACCTCGGCCGTTTTGAGATTTCAGTTGCTTGAACCCGCTTTTTTTATTTAACTGTCATCGGTCTTTTTACTCACGGGGATAGTTAATGGCTCACCTGAAATCCGGAATCGCACTGGCCGTTGTCACTGCCATCACCCTCTGCCCCCTGCCGCTCATGGCGCAGGGTGCGCCGGCAACCAGCGATCCGGCCATCGAGATGAACCTGGAAGTGCTCGAGAGCCTGAAAAATACGCGCCGGCCCGTCGAGCAACCCGTACCGGCCTCCCCTATGCCGCAACAGCAACCTGCCCCGGTACCGGCCCCTGCAATGCCGCAAGCCATGCCCCAGACCCAGCCACCCGTCACCGCTCCGGTATCTCCGTCACCCCAGCAGCCGCGGCTGATCTGGGTGGAAGGACCGAAAGGCATCATCCTGGAAGAGAAAGAAAAGCCGAAGCCAAAGAAAAAAACCGAGACGAAGCCCAAGCCCAAAGCCGAACCGAAGAAAGAGGAGCCGAAGCCGGAGCCGAAAAAACCGGAAGCCAAAACGCCAGAGAAACCTGCTGAGGTAAAAAAGCCTGAACCCGCTCCGGAAGCCAAGGTGCCACCGCCGGCGTCTCCCGCTCCCGAACCTAAGGCCGAGCCGGCACCCCCACCTGCTGCAGAGCCTGACGATGGTCCGAAAGTGACGCTACCGTCCGCTCCGCCCGCGCCAACGCCCGCCGAGGAAAAGAAAGCCGCACCGGTACCGCCACCGCCTGTTCCGCCCGCACCGGTCCCGGAGAAAAAAGCCGAACCGGTAGTGCCGCCCCCGCCCGCACCGAAACCTCCGGCGGAGGAGAAGAA
>CAYXYU010000019.1:4770-30872 GCA_964469525.1 uncultured Rickettsiales bacterium
CGGTAGTGCCGCCCCCGCCCGCACCGAAACCTCCGGCGGAGGAGAAGAAGGCCGCGCCCGTACCGCCGCCACCGCCTGTTCCACCCGCACCGGCGCCGGAGAAAAAAACCGAACCGGTAGTCCCGCCGCCTGTGCCGCCCGCATCGCCGGTAGAAGAGAAAAAAGCCGAACCGGCGGTGCCGCCGCCACCGATTCCGCCCGCACCCGCGCCGGAGAAAAAAACCGAACCGACTGTTCCGCCGCCGCCTGCACCGCCGCCGCTGCCGGGCGCGTCACAGCAGCCCGCCATCCCGCTGCCGCCACCGCCGCTGCCTCAACCTATCTCCCCCGACGCGCAGTCGGCCCCGGTGAAAACGGTGGACGAGGCACTCTCGAAGCCGTCCGGTCAGCAAGAAGCTCCTGCACCCGCAGGCGCCGAACAGAAGCCGCCGGCACTCAGCGTCGAGTTCAAGAGCACGGAAACCACCGTCCCGCTCACCATCAAACCCGAGCTCGACAAGCTGGCCAAACAGCTCAAGGAGAACGAGGCCCTGCGGGTAACGCTGATCGCCTATGCTTCGAGCGTCGGCGACCAGTCGAGCACGGCGCGCCGCGTATCGCTGTCGCGGGCGCTCTCGGTGCGCGCCTACCTGATCGATGCCGGAGTGAATAATTTGCGTATCAATGTACAGGCCGAGGGCGACAAGAACCCGGGTGGCAACCCGGACCGCGTGGACCTGTTCGTGCAGGACGGCAAGTAAGTTGGTAAAGAACAATGCGCGCCTCTAGAAACCGCATTTATGCGCGGCGATTTATAGAAGCCGCCGCGCGCAGAACCGGAGTGTACGATATAGTACATGAGGATTCGAGCACGGCGGCGACGCCGAAAGCGCCCGCAGAAATCGGTTTATAGAGGACGCGATGGCGGGCCATTCCCATTTCAAGAATGTCATGCGCCGCAAGGGCGCGCAGGATGCCAAGAAGGCGAAAATCCTGACCAAGGTGCAGCGTGAAATCATCTCCGCCTGCAAAACCGGCTCGGCTGACCCGGTCTCCAATCCCCGGTTGCGGGCGGCGGTGCTGTGGGCGCGCGAGGAAAACATGCCGCGCGACCGCATCGAAGCCGCCATCAAGCGCGGCTCGGGCAACACCGACACCGATAATTACGAACCCATCCGCTACGAAGGCTACGGCCCGGGCGGCGCCGCCATTATCGTGCAGGCGCTGACCGATAACAGGAACCGCAGCGCCGCCGACATCCGCTCGATTTTCACCAAATACAGCGGCACCATGGGCGAAACCGGCAGCGTCAGCTTCATGTTCGATTTTGTCGGCGCGATTCGCTACCAGGCGAAAGTGGCGAATGAAGAAGCGATGCTGGAAGCGGCGATTGATGCCGGCGCCGATGACTGCCAGTCGGACGCCAGCGGCCACACCATCATTTGCGCATCGGGCGAATTCGCCGCGGTGCGCGATGCGCTGGAAAAAAAATTCGGCGCGCCCGAATCGGCCAAGCTGACCTGGCAGCCCAAGAGCACCACCGCGGTAAACGAGGAACAGGCGCGTCAGCTGTTGAAAATGATCGATGCGCTGGAAGATAATGACGACGTGCAGGAGGTATTCTCCAACTTCGAAATACCGGAATCATTGATGACGGCGCTGTCGGCATGACCCTCGTCCTCGGCGTAGACCCCGGCCTGCAGCGCACTGGCTGGGGGATCATACGCTCCGAGGATAACCAGCTTTCCTTCGTCGCCTGCGGCACCATCACTTCCGACAATACACTCCCCATGGCCGAACGCCTGAAGCAGCTGCATGACGGCTTGAACGTGGTCATCGCCAAGCACCAGCCGCAGGAGGCGGCGGTGGAGGAAACCTTCGTCAATGTCAGCGGCAGCTCGACCCTGAAGCTCGGCCAGGCGCGCGGGGGATTGTTATTAACCCTTTCCCTGCATCACCTTCCGGTGTACGAATATAGCGCGACGATGGTGAAGAAAAGCGTCGTCGGCAGCGGACATGCGGATAAGGGCCAGATCGCGATGATGGTAAAAACCCTGCTTCCCGCCAGCAATGCCAGACAGGCGGATGCCGCCGACGCCCTCGCTGTTGCTATTTGCCACGCACACCAGCGGACGGTCAGGAAAATCACGGCGGAGGCCATGGCATGACTAAAAGTTTTCGTCATTCCCGCGCAGGCGGGAATCCAGTGTGCCGCGTCTGCGGCACGAATAGTATTTATACCGCGCCCATGGCGCTTTACTGGATTCCCGCATGCGCGGGAATGACGGGAGAAAAAAGATGATCGGCAAACTGCGCGGCATTGTAGACGAGATCGATGAGGACAGCGTCATCCTCGATGTCGGCGGCGTCGGGTACCAGGTGTTCTGCTCCAGCCGGACGCGGGCAGGCCTGAAGCCCGGCGAGGCGGCGCAGCTTATCATCGAAATGAACGTGCGCGAAGACCATATCCACCTGTACGGCTTCCCCGACAGCATCGAGCGCGAATGGTTCCGCCTGCTCACCACCGTGCAGCGCGTCGGCAACAAAATGGCACTGGAAATCATGGGCGCCTACGGCCCGGAGCAGCTGGCCTATGCCATCCTCGCCAAGGACACCGCAGCATTTTCCCGCATCAGCGGCGTCGGCGCCAAGCTCGCCGAGCGGATTGTCACGGAGCTGAAGGATAAGGTGGCAAAGGTACCGGTAGGGGCCGGGATTCAGGATTCAGGATTCGGGAAGAAAAAGAAACCTGAATCCCGAATCCCGAATCCTGATACCTCCCTGACCGAAGACGCCATCTCTGCCCTCGTCAATCTCGGCTATACGCGCAGCGAAGCCTACGCCGCCGCCCTCAAGGCCGGGCAGAACGGTGGCGCGAGCCTCGACGAATTGATTAAACTGAGCCTTAAGGAGCTGGTGAGAGGATGAATAATACTCCGTCATTGCGAGCGCAGCGAAGCAATCCAGTAGCGCCGCGTCTGCGGCGCAGTAGCTTCTATACCGCGCCCATGGCGCTTCTACTGGATTGCCGCGTCGGCCTGCGGCCTCCTCGCAATGACGAAACAGGAGAAATATGGAAGCTGTAGAAACCCGCCTCACCGCGCCCGCCTTGAGTGAGGAAGACCTCACCCAGCAGGCCATCCGGCCGCTGTCGCTCGATGAGTTCACCGGCCAGCCGGAGGTGTGCGAAAATCTGCGCGTGTTCATCCAGGCGGCGCGCGGGCGCAGCGACTCGCTCGACCATGTGCTGCTCTACGGCCCGCCGGGGCTGGGCAAGACGACGCTGGCGCAGATCATCGCCAAAGAAATGGGTGTCGGGTTTAAGCCCACTTCCGGCCCCATCCTGACCAAGGCGGGCGACCTCGCCGCCGTACTGACCAATTTGCAGCCGGGCGACGTGCTGTTTGTCGATGAAATCCACCGGCTGAACCCTGCGGTGGAGGAGATCCTGTACCCGGCCATGGAGGATTACAAGCTCGACCTGATGATCGGCGAAGGCCCGGCGGCGCGCACCGTGCGCATCGACCTGCCGCCCTTCACGCTGGTCGGGGCAACGACGCGGCTGGGGCTGATCGCCGGGCCGCTGCGCGACCGCTTCGGCATCCCGCTGCGCTTGCGTTTCTATGATACGAAGGATCTGCAGCGCGTCATCGAGCGCGCCAGCACTCTGCTTAAAATAGACATCACGCCGGACGGATCGCATGAGATCGCCTGCCGCTCGCGCGGCACGCCGCGCATCGCCATCCGGCTGCTCAGGCGCGTGCGTGACTTCGCGCATGCGGCGGGGAAAAGCGCCATCGACAAGAAGCTGGCCGACCACGCGCTGCTCAGGCTCGAAGTGGACGGGCTCGGGTTGGATTCCGCCGACCGCCGTTACCTGCATTACATCGCCGAGCATTACCAGGGCGGGCCGGTGGGCGTCGAAACGATCGCCGCGGGCTTATCCGAGCAGCGCGACGCCATCGAGGAAACCATCGAGCCTTACCTGCTGCAGGTCGGCTTCATCCAGCGCACCCCGCGCGGCCGCATGATCACCGCCGGCTGCTTCCGCCACCTGGGACTCAAAGCCCCCGCCCGCGAAGCCGAACTGCCACTGCTGGACATGCAAGAGAATGAGTAATCTCCGTACTTTCCCCTCCCCCCTTGTGGGGGAGGGTCAGGGTGGGGGGAAGCTCTCCGCAAACGCAGGCCGTAACATAGGCAAAAACCTTTCCGTTACACGCGCAAGAAACCTGCGCAAGAATCTCACTGAGGTCGAAAAGAAATTATGGTACTGGCTACGCCGTCAGAATCTGCACGGCACGAGGTTCCGCCGACAGGCTCCCATGGGCAGATACATTGTCGATTTTGCCTGTTATGAGCCGCGCCTGATTATCGAACTGGATGGCGGACAGCACTCCGAGCAGACCGTCTACGATGCCAAAAGAGATGACTGGCTGCGCAGCCAGGGATTTGAGGTATTGCGGTTCTGGAATAATGAGGTGAACGAGAATTTGGAGGGGGTGATACAGGTGATTATGGAGAGGCTGAGTATGTTGCACCCGCCCCCCCACCCTAACCCTCCCCCACAAGGGGGGAGGGGATAAATGTCCTCGCACTCCTCCAAATCCTCCCACTCCTTCCCCATCCGCGTTTATTATGAAGATAGCGACGCCGCCGGGATTGTGTATTACGCCAATTACCTGAAATTCGCCGAGCGGGCGCGCACCGAGGCGCTGCGCAGCGCCGGCATCGATCAGACTGACCTGATGCGCAATGAAAAAATTGGCTTCGTAGTGCGCCGCTGCGTTGCCGATTTTCTGAAGCCTGCGAAGCTTGACGACCTCCTGACTGTCGAGACGCGCCTGCTGGAGATGAACAGGGCCAGCCTGCATATGCGGCAGGGTATTCTGCGCGGGAAGGAAACGCTGGTGACACTCGACATCAAACTGGCCGTGGTGGGGCCGGGAATGAAGCCGGTGCGCCTGCCCGAGCCGGTCCGCCATGCGATGCTGAAAATTTTCAATGGATGATAGATAATATGATGATAGATGATAAGATAAATACTATCGTATCATCTATCATCTTTTTATCCATCATCTAACCCAAGAGAGTCCCATGGCCGATACCGTTTCCACCGCCGTCCAAGGCGTCGAAGCCACCACCCTCGCCGGCAGCGCCCCCGCGATCGATTTCTCCATGTGGGGCATGTTCATGCAGGCCGACTGGGTGGTGAAAAGCGTGCTGATCCTGCTCATCCTGGCGTCGTTCTGGTGCTGGGCGATCATCTTCGAGAAATGGTTCCTGTTCAGAAACGTGCAGGCCAGGGCACTGAAGTTCGAGAACGATTTCTGGTCGAGCGACGCGCTGGATAAGTTCTACGAGAAGGTGAAGAAGCGCGCCAACCACCCGATGGCGATTATCTTCGTGGCCGCCATGGAGGAGTGGTTCCGCTCGAAAAACACCAACACGCAAGGCGCGGGGCTGAAGATCGGCGTGCGCGAGCGCATCCTGCAGGTGATGCATGTGGCGCGCAACCGCGAGATCGAGCATGTCGAAGCCGGGCTCGGCTTCCTTGCCACCACCGGCAGCTCGGCACCGTTCGTCGGGCTGTTCGGCACCGTCTGGGGGATCATGAACAGCTTCCACGGCATCGCGCTGACCAAGAACACCTCCCTGGTGGCGGTCGCGCCCGGCATTGCCGAGGCGCTGTTCGCCACGGCGATCGGCCTGTTCGCCGCCATCCCGGCGGTCATTGCCTACAATAAATTCTCCAACGAGCTGGCGCGCTTCGCCAACAAGCTGGAAGATTTCAGCCTCGAGTTCGATACCATTCTATCCCGCCAGCTGGAGGGATAGCAAGCCGTCATCCCGGCGCAGGCCGGGATCCATGCCATGCCAACTCGGACACCAGCAGAAAGAACAAGGACATGACGCTTCAGCAACACCATACGCATTCCTCCATGCCGCGCAGCATGGATTCCCGCCTACGCGGGAATGACAGGATGAGAGAGAGGCCCTTATGGGAGCGAGTTTAGGGAACAACGGCCCGCAGCGGCGGCGCAGACGCACGCAGCCCTTTTCCGAGATCAACGTCACGCCCATGGTGGACGTCATGCTGGTGCTGCTGGTCATCTTCATGGTTGCCGCGCCGATGATGACCACGGGCGTCACGGTCGACCTGCCGAAGGCGGAGGCCTCGGCGGTGGCCGGGCAGGACGAGCCGCTGACGGTGACGGTTACCGCCGACGGCAAGGTGTATATCCAGAAGACCGTGGTGCCGCTGGAAGAATTCCGCACCAAGCTGCAGGCCGTTACCTCGCAGAAGAAGGATACGCGCATCTTCGTGCGCGGCGACAAGAGCGTCGATTACGGGCGCATCATGCAGGTGGTGGGCGAAATCAACGCCGCCGGCTACAGCAAGGTAGCGCTGATCACCGACGCGGCAGGCAAGGGAAAATGACGGTGGCTGACTAACCGTTGATCATGCGAAAGAAGCTCGAATACTACCAGCGTGAACGCCGTAAGGGGCGCAAGTTTTCCGCCGCCATGCACCTGCTGTTGCTGGTGGTGGTCTGGATCGGCCTGCCCGATTTCCTGTGGTCGCGGCCGCCGGAAGAGCCGGTCATCATCACCGTCGAGCTGCTGCCGATTACCGGCATCACCAACGTCAAGCCCGCCGAGAAACCGCCTGCCGAGCCGAAAAAGGAAGAGGAAAAGAAAAGCGAAGCCAAACCGTCGCCGCCGGTAAAGACCACCGAAGCGGCCCCTCCCCCGCCGGAAGAAAAAGTAGCGCCGCCCAAGGAGAAGGAAAAGGAGAAGGAGAAAAAGCCGGAAAAGAAAAAAGAGGAGAAGAAGCCGAAGAAGCCCAAGGAAGAGGATTTGATGGAGGTGCTGAGAGCGGTGAAAGAAACGGCGCAGAAGGAGAAGGAAAAGGAGAAGAAGGAAGACGCGGCCAAGGACAATACGGAGCCGACCAAGAGCCAGTCCACAAAGTATGATCCCGGCCTGCCGATGACGCTTTCCGAGCGTGACGCCATCATGAGCCAGCTGGCGCGCTGCTGGAACGTGCCAGCCGGGGCCAAGGATGCGCATGAGCTGGTGGTGGTGCTCAATGCCGAATACAATCAGGACGGCAGCTACTTAAGGGTCGAGCTGGCGCGCGAAAGCGCCGGGCGCTACCAGAGCGACAGCTTCTTCCGTGCTGCCGCCGACGCCGCCATCCGCGCCGTCAAGCAGTGCAGCCCGCTGCAAGGCCTGCCGCAAGGGAAATACCAGACCTGGCGGCTGATGGAGCTGCGGTTCGATCCGAAGTATATGCTGAATTGACAGGTTCCGTTAGCGTGCTTGCACGCCTAAGAACCTGTCATCACGGAAAATGCGACGACTATTGACTTTTTATCGCGCATACCCATTAGTAGTGTGACTTTCATCGAGAGGCTTTGCATGCGAATGACACGTAGTTTTCGTCACCTCCTATTCTGTCTTGCCGCCCTGTTCCTCCTGACCGCTCCCCCTGCCCATGCCGCGCTGCGCATCGACATTACGAAAGGCCATGTCGAGCCGATGCCGATCGCCCTCCCCAACCTGGCAGGAAACCCGATCGGCGCGGAGATCATTCAAGTAGTGGCCGCCGACCTCGAGCGCAGCGGCCTGTTCCGCCCCATCTCGCAGGATGCCTATATAGAGCAGATTACCGCGCAGACCGTTACGCCACGCTTTGCCGACTGGCGGCAGATCAGCGCCGCCGCACTGGTCACCGGCACCGTGACGCCCACCGGCGGCGGCAAGGTCAAAGTTTCCTTCCGCCTGTGGGACGTGTATGGCGAGCAGCAGATGACCGGCAAGGAATACAACACCTTCGAGAATAACTGGCGGCGCATCGCCCATATCATGGCGGACGCCATCTATGAGCGGCTGACCGGCGAATCGGGCTATTTCGATTCGCGCATCGTCTATGTGGCGGAAAGCGGACCGGAGCTGAAGCGCGTCAAGCGCCTCGCCATCATGGACCAGGACGGTGAGAACCATAAATTCCTGACCGACGGACGCTTCCTGGTGCTGACGCCGCGCTTCTCGCCCAACTCGCAGGAAATCCTCTACATGTCCTATGCCGGAAGACAGCCGCGTGTCTATCTGCGCGATTTGCAGACCGGTCGCGAGGAATCGCTCGGCACCTTCGAGGGCATGTCGTTTGCCCCGCGCTTCTCCAATGACGGCAGCTCGATCGTCATGTCAATCGCCCAGGGCGGCAGCACGCACATCTATAAGATGGACCTGCGCAACCGCAATCTGATCAAGCTGACCAGCGGCTCGGGCATCATCGACACCTCTCCCAGCTATTCGCCGGACGGCAGCAGGATCACCTTCAATTCCGACCGTGGCGGCTCGCAGCAGCTTTACGTCATGAACGCCGACGGCAGCGGCATCCAGCGCATCAGCTTCGGCGACGGGCGCTACGGCACGCCGGTCTGGTCGCCCAGAGGGGATCTGATCGCCTTCACCAAGATGTCAGGCGGGCGCTTCTATATCGGCGTCATGCGGCCCGACGGCTCTGGTGAGCGCCTGCTCACCGAAAGCTATCTCGACGAAGGCCCCAGCTGGTCGCCCAATGGCCGCGTTATCGTGTTCCACCGCCAGTTCCCCGGCGGGCGCGGCAGGAGCGGCGCCACCAAACTCTATACGGTTGACGTAACAGGCTATAACCTGCGCGAAGTGCTGACGCCGATGGATGCGTCCGACCCCGCCTGGTCGCCACTGTTGCCCTTATAACACAGCGAACGGGAGACTGCGTTTTTTAGGATAACCCACTATTGATTTATAACTCGTTTTCGTTAACCAATAGCCCCTAACCGTCAGGATGTGGAGGGGGACGCATCCGTAAGGAATTATTTACCCAAAATAAGTGCTATCGGCATCTATCCACATTAATCTTAGAACATTGGCTTAGGAGTTACATATGAATCTTTTCGTTAAATCACTTGCAGTCCTTTCGGCTGTATTTCTTCTCTCCGCCTGCGAAACCGCGCCAAGCGGCACGGCCGGGCAGGAAGGCTACGGCATGGCCGGCGGCCCGGTAACCCCAGGCAGCCAGGAAGACCTGACGCAGAATGTCGGCGACCGCGTCTTCTTCGCGCTCGACAGCTCGCAGCTGTCGGCGGAAGCCCAGAACACGCTGGAGCGCCAGGCCGCATGGCTGAAGCAGTATCCCGCCGTTAACGTGACGGTGGAAGGCCATTGCGACGAGCGCGGCACCCGCGAATACAACCTGGCACTGGGTGAGCGCCGTGCTACCGCCGTCAAGAAATACCTGATCGGCCTCGGCGTCGCCCCCAACCGCATCTCGACCATCAGCTACGGCAAGGAACGTCCCGCCGTGCTTGGCTCGGATGAATCGGCCTGGAGCCAGAACCGCCGCGCGGTTACGGTACTGATGAATATTTAAGGATAAACGTCATCACCCGAATCGCGCAGCGATTCTAGGGTGATCCAGTCTGGATTCCCCTAGGATTCGCTATGCGAATCCGGGGAATGACGGAAGCAAATTTCGCCCCGCCCGGTTCGCCGAGGCGGGGCGAATTGTTTTTCGGTATAACGCGTATAAATGCAAAGTGACAATGAACGGGAAAACCAGTATTCTCCCTCTCCTATGAAAGCTACACGACTGGTCCTGCTGCTGTTGCCGCTGACCCTGCCGGTTGCGGCATCAGCGCAGATGATGAATCCCAATGCACAGGCCGCGGCGCGCATCGACCGGCTGGAGCGCGACGTTATGCTGTTGCAGCGCCAGCTGGCGCAGGGCGGCGTGCCTGCATCCACCATCACCGCCGATCCGGAAAGCGGCGGCGCGCAGCTGGAAGTGCGGCTTTCCGCTATCGAGGAGGCACTGCGCGACCTGCGCGGCCGCACCGAGCAGAACGAGTTCCAGATGCGCAAGCTGTCCGAGACACTGGAGAAAATGCAGCGCGACACCGAGTTCCGCTTCGGCCAGCTGGAGGGAGCGCCCGCCCCATCCCCCGCGCCCGCCTTCTCCGAGTCATCCTCGCCCGTCCCCTCTCCCCTGACCGAAGCGCCGACTGGCCCAACCAGCGCCGGCGATGGCGTGCTGCGCCTGCCTGAAAACAACCCGGGAAGCGAGCCATCCTCCCCGCGCGAGCATTATAATTATGCTTTCCGCCTGCTGAACCAGACACAGTATGAGGCCGCCGGCCAGGCATTCGATGCCTTCACCAAACAGTATCCCAAGGACCCGTTGGTCGGGAACGCCTATTACTGGAAGGGCGAGACCCATTATATCCGCCGTGATTACGTGAACGCCGCCGACAGCTTCCGCCAGGGGTTCGAGGCGCTGCCCGAAGGCCCGAAAGCAGCCGACAACCTTCTCAAGCTCGCCATGTCATTGAATGCCCTGGCCCGTGACAAGGAAGCCTGCATCGTGCTGCAGCAGGTGGTGACCAAGTTCCGGAAGAGCTCCACCACCGTCACCGACAAAGCCATGCAGGAGCAGAAGCGGATCGGCTGCCAGTCCTGAGTTGCTAGTTGCTGGCGACTAGTTGCTACTAAAAGGATCCTATATGCGCACCTCCCAGCAACCAGCAACCAGCGACCAGCAACCGCTTTCTACTGCTTTTCCCTCTCTCCTCTCCGCCTGCAGCCCATTCGAGAGCCACCCACACCTCGCCGTCGCCGTATCCGGCGGGCCCGACAGCATGGCGCTGTTGCTGCTGGCACAGGCATGGACGCAGGCGCGCGCGGGGAAAGTCACGGCGCTAACCGTCGATCACGGGCTGCGCAGGGAATCGGCCGTGGAGGCGCGGCAGGTAGGGCAGTGGTGCAAGCAACGCGGGATTGAGCACGATATCTTATCGGTTCCGGATTCAGCATTCAGCATTCAGGATTCAGGGGTGCAGGCCGCCGCCCGCACAGCCCGTTACCGACTCCTTGCCGATTGGTGCAAGGCGCATGGCGTGCTGCATCTGATGACGGCGCATCACCGGCGCGATCAGGCCGAAACACTCCTCTTTCGACTCGGACGCGGCAGTGACATTGACGGGCTGGCCTGCATGCCGTCCGTTACTTCCCTGCACGGAATCCGGCTGCTGCGCCCGTTGCTGCCCGTCGCCAAGTCCCGGCTGGTGGATTTCCTAACAAGCGCCGGCCAGCCATGGCTTGACGATCCGAGCAATCAGAATCCGCGCTACACGCGCAACGTCCTCCGCCCGCTTATTACGCCGGAGGCATCGCAACAGGCATTCGCGCTTACGCAGCGTCTGGGCAATGTGCGGCACCGGCTGGAGGTGAATCTAGCGGAAGCGCTGGCGAAAACCGTCACCGTTTATCCGGAAGGCTATGCGTGCATTGACCGCGCGGCGTTCGTGCAGCTGCCGCCCGGCATCGGCCTGCGCGCCCTCGCACACCTACTGGTCACCGTCAGCGGTGAAGAGCATCCGCCGCGCACGGAAAAGCTGGAGCGCTTCCATCAGGAACTGCCGGGGATCACCCGCCGCCGCACGCTGGGCGGCTGCCTGTTCATCCCGCGCCGGGAGCGAGTCCTGACCTGCCGTGAGCCGAACGCCATGCAGGATGCCGTCCAGTTACAGCCCGGCATGCGGCAGATCTGGGACCGGCGGTTCGAGGTGTCCTGTACCGGCAATGTCGCCCTGACCGTGCGCGCACTCGGAAAGGGAGGAGAAAAAAAACGCCCAAAATGGCTGGAAAGGCCTGTTTTCGCGACGCTTCCTGGTTTCTGGCATCTTGAAGAGCTGGTCGCCGTACCCCATATGGGATACAGGAATCCTGATTTCCGGGAGGCGGTCTGCCATGCCCGGTTCAGGCCCGTGAAAGCGCTTGCCGGGCATGCGTTTTTCAGTATGAATAAGCAGATGGACTGACAAGGGGAGCGCGTGCCTAACTTCACCAAGAATATTTTTGTCTGGCTGGTCATCGGCATCCTGCTGGTGGCGATGTTCAATCTGTTTCAGGGCGGCGTCGACCAGAGCGGCTACAGCCGCATGGCCTTCTCCGAATTCCTGGGCAAGGTGGACCAGGGCCAGATTAGCGACGTCACCATCCGTGGCGGTGCTCCTCGGGGCTCGATCATTACCGGCCATACCAGCGATGGTACGGCATTTGTCGTTCAGGCCCCTGAATATCCAACGCTGGTTGATCGGCTGGCTGAAGCCAATGTCAAGATTTCCGCCATCACCGACGACGGCAAGAGTGATTCCTTCTGGAGCATCCTGCTCTCCTGGTTCCCGATCCTGCTGCTGGTCGGCGTCTATATCTTCTTCATGCGCCAGATGCAGGGCGGTGGCGGGCGCGGCGGCGCGCTTGGCTTCGGCAAGTCGCGTGCCCGGCTGCTCACCGAAAAGACCGAGCGCGTGACGTTCGAGGATGTCGCCGGCATCGAGGAAGCCAAGGAAGAGCTGCATGAGATCGTCGATTTCCTGAAAGACCCGCAGAAATACCAGCGCTTAGGAGGTAAGATCCCGCGCGGCTGCCTGCTGGTCGGTCCGCCCGGCACCGGCAAGACGCTGCTGGCGCGCGCCATCGCCGGCGAAGCCAGGGTACCTTTTTTCACCATCTCCGGCTCGGATTTCGTGGAGATGTTCGTCGGCGTTGGCGCTTCCCGTGTGCGCGACATGTTCGAGCAGGGTAAGAAAAATGCGCCCTGCATCATCTTCATTGACGAGATCGACGCCGTCGGCCGCCATCGCGGCGCCGGTTTAGGCGGCGGCAACGATGAGCGCGAGCAGACCTTAAACCAGCTGCTGGTCGAGATGGACGGTTTCGAAGCCAACGAGTCGGTCATCATCATCGCCGCCACCAACCGCCCGGATGTGCTTGATCCGGCGCTGCTGCGTCCCGGCCGATTCGACCGCCAGATCGTCGTGCCCAACCCGGATATCAACGGCCGCGCCAAAATCCTGGAAGTGCATTTGAAGAAAGTTCCGCGGGGACCCGATGTCGACGCGCATGTCATCGCGCGCGGCACGCCCGGTTTCTCCGGCGCCGATCTCGCTAATATCGTCAACGAAGCGGCGCTGCTCGCCGCCCGGCTAGGCAAGAAGGTTGTCACCATGCGCGAGCTGGAGGCCGCCAAGGACAAGGTCATGATGGGCGCCGAGCGCAAGTCGATGGTGATGAGCGAGGAAGAAAAGAAGATGACTGCCTATCATGAAGGCGGTCATGCGCTGGTCACGCTGCATTGCCCGGCCTCCGATCCCATCCACAAGGCGACCATCATTCCGCGCGGACGGGCACTCGGCATGGTGATGCGCCTGCCGGAAGCCGACAAGCTGTCCTACCCGCGCGAGAAAATGTATGCTGATCTGGCGGTTTCCATGGGCGGGCGCGTCGCCGAGGAGATCATCTTCGGGCATGAGAAAGTGTCGAGCGGCGCCGCCTCGGACATCAAATATGCCACCAACCTGGCGCGCGCCATGGTCACCGAATGGGGCATGAGCGATAAGGTCGGCCCGCTTTTCTACGGCGAAGGCGGCGAGCACGAGGTATTTCTGGGCTACAGCATGGGCCAGCCGGCACGCCACCTGTCCAATGAAGTGGCGGCGCTGATCGACAGCGAAGTCAAGACCCTGGTCGCGGGGGCGCATGACAAGGCGAAGGATATACTGACGAAGCATCTCGAAGAACTGCACCGCATCGCGGCAGCGCTGCTGGAATATGAAACGCTGACTGGCGATGAGATCAAGGCGCTGGCGGCCGGCGAATCCATCCGCCGCCAGGACGATGATAAGACCAAGAAGCCTTCGATTGTGAAATCCTCCCTGCCCTCTTCCCGCAAAAAAGCGGTCAGCGGCGGTGACGCGCAGCCTCCGGCAGCTTAGATAACGTAGACTTTCGATGTTTTCTTCAGGCCGGGCGCGGCAGGCGGCGCTTTCGGCGGCGGAGGCGGCGGATCGGCTTCCTGCTGCCGTTCTTCCTCCCGGTACATGGTCTGCCGGATGATCTCGGATATCTTATCCACGACTGCCTGCTTCTCTGCCTCGTTCTCGCCTAAGGTGTGACCCAATTTCATGGCATACGCATGAGCCGTCTTCACCGCCGTCTCATGATAATTCCTCGCGGCGAGGTTACACCCCTCGAACAGGGCATCGCAGCGGCGGCCATCTTCTTCGCTCAGTACCACGTTCTTCCGCACCACGCCGGTTTCGTTCTGGTAAAAGAACCCAATGACATTTTTTCCCGCCGCCTGGGCCTGTTTGGCTTCCTCATCGGTAAGCGCCGGTTCGTTTCGGTATTTGATCGCCATCACCTGCAGCGTCGTGGTTAATTTCCGCTCCTGCCTGAAAAGCAAATCGAAGGCGTTCTGGCAGGATTGATCCTGCATCATCGCATCGAGCACCTGCTCGTGCTTGCGGATGAAGCGGCGGGTTTCCTCGTCCAGTCCGGAAGGAGGCTGGGGCAGCACTTTCAGCGGCTGGGGGAAAACCCCCATATGGCGCAGGGACTCCTGCAGATCCCGCTCCACCAGACTGTTAAGGTCTTGCTTGAGACTTTGACCGGCCGACTTAAACATGCTAATTCTCCGTACTTTAAAGCCACACTATAAACGCAGATATTCGTTAATCAAATGAAACTTTTCGGCACAGACGGCATACGCGGCACGGCCAATACGGCGCCGATGACTGCCGATATCGCCCTGAAAGTGGGCATGGCGGCGGGACAGCAGTTCCTGCGCGGCGACCATCGCCACCGTGTCGTCATCGCCAAGGACACGCGCCTCTCGGGATATATGATTGAACCGGCACTTACCGCCGGATTCATCGCGGTGGGAATGGATGTGGTGCTGGTCGGCCCGCTGCCGACCCCGGCGGTCGCCATGCTGGTTAAATCGATGCGCGCCGATCTCGGTGTCATGATCTCCGCCTCGCATAACCCTTACCACGATAACGGCATCAAGCTGTTCGGCCCGGATGGCTACAAGCTGTCCGATGAGGTGGAGCGGGAGATTGAGAAACTGGTCGCCGCCAATCATTTCGAAGCGCGGGCCAAACCCGACCAGCTCGGCCGGGCAAAACGCCTCGACGACGCGCAGGGCCGCTATATCGAATTCGCCAAATCCACCTTTCCCAAGGCACTGACGCTGGAAGGCCTGAAAATCGTCGTCGACTGCGCCAACGGCGCCGCCTACCAGGTCGCCCCCACCATCCTGCGCGAGCTGGGCGCCGAGGTGATCGCCATCGGCATTGAGCCCAACGGCTTCAACATCAATGACGGTTGCGGCTCGACTGCCCCACAGGAGCTCTGCGCCACAGTAGTGCGGGAGAAGGCCGATATCGGCATCGCGCTCGACGGCGACGCCGACCGGCTGGTGGTATGCGACGAGCGCGGCCGGCTCGCCGACGGCGACCAGATGCTGGCCATGATCGCCAGCCACTGCCGGCAGGCCGGAATGCTGCGCGGCGGCGGCGTGGTGGCCACGCAGATGTCAAATCTCGGACTGGAGAAATATCTCGCCACGCTGGGGCTCAAGCTTATCCGCACCCGGGTCGGCGACCGCTACGTCGTGGAGCAGATGCGTGACGGCGGATACAATATCGGTGGCGAACAGTCGGGCCATATCATCCTCTCCGATTACGCCACCACCGGCGATGGCATAATCGCGAGCCTGCAGGTGCTGGCCCACATGCAGGAGAAGAACTGCCCGCTCAGCAAGTGCACCCTGTTTGCGCCGCTGCCGCAGGTCTTAAAGAACGTGCCTTATAAAAAAGGCACCTCGCCATTGGCCGATCCGCAGGTGAAAAAAGCCATCGCCACCGCCGAGCAGTCCTTAAACGGCAAGGGCCGCCTGTTCATCCGCGAATCCGGCACGGAGCCGCTCATCCGTGTTATGGCGGAGGGGGAGGACAACACGGAGATTGTCCGGCTTGTCGATCAGCTTTGCGCCTCGATTCAGAAAGTTGCGTAATGACTAAGTTAGGCCGCGTGCTCATCATCGCCGGTTCCGATTCCGGCGGCGGTGCCGGCATTCAAGGCGATATCAAAACCGTCACCTGCCTCAAAGGCTACGCTGCCACCGCCATCACGGCGCTTACCGCGCAAAATACGCAAGGGGTATTCGGCATTTCGGAAGTGCCCGACGATTTCATCAAACAGCAGATTACCCTGGTGCTGGATGACATCGGTGCCGACGCCATCAAGACCGGCATGCTGCATAAGGCGAGTGTCATCGAGGTGGTGGCCGATTCTATTCCATCGGACATCCCCCTTGTCGTCGACCCAGTCATGTTTGCCAAGGGCGGTTCGCCACTGCTGCAGCCCGACGCCGTTGATGCGCTGAAAACGCAGTTGCTGCCGCTGGCAGCGCTGGTGACGCCCAACATCCCCGAGGCCGAGCATCTCGCCGGCATGACCATTCACACCGTGGAGGAGATGCGCTGCGCCGCGGAAAAGATTATGGCGCTCGGCTGCCAGGCGGTGCTAATCAAGGGCGGGCATTTATCGGGCGACAGCGTTACCGACCTGCTGCTTGATGGAGACGGTAGCGAAAGCTTCGTGCATCGCCGCCTGCAAAGCGACCATACCCATGGCACCGGCTGCGCGCTAGCTTCGGCCATTGCCACCGGCTTGGCACAGAGGATGCGGTTGCGCGATGCCATTACCCGCGCCCGCGCCTATGTGCTGAAGGCGATCGAGCACGCGCCGAAGCTAGGCAAAGGCCACGGCCCGCTAGGGCATGGTCATACGGTCAATAAATTCTAATGAATCGTCTGGGAAGGCTGCTGCCGCGCCGCCTGTCGCCCGGCCAGCACGCGTTCGGCGTGAGACTGCTTGGGCGCCGGGTTGTCGTATTCGACCGCGGGACGCGGCTGCCTCAACGGCGGCGCGGGGGGAGCCTGCTCACCCAAAATAGTAACCAGGTCGGCCGCCTTCAGGCGGTGGCTGTTCAGCGCGTCGGTCATCTGGGTCGCCTGGGCGAGCATGGCCTCGTTATGCGACAGCTTGGGGTTGACGCTGGCCAGCACCTCCAGCACCTGCTCGCGGGTAATCACCTTGTCGTCTTCCTGCAGCAGTTTCAGGTTCTCGATGCGTTCATGCGTTGTTTCGTAATTCAGCCCGAACAGCTTGTTGCCCAGCGCGTGCAGCGGCATCTTGATGGCCGAGTAGATGGCAAATCCGACCGCCCCTTCGGCTAGAAGGATCGGCAGGGCAACAGGACCGTGCGTGACAATAGCAGCGGCCATAATACCATAGGTGGCCAGCGACGCCGCCATTGAAAGTCCGACGTCAAGCAGGCGCTGGGCACGTATCTTGCGCAACTGCCCGGCAATGACGTTGTTGGGCTGCAGGCCATGCCTGCTGCTGCCTTTGGCGAGGCATTCCAGGTCTTTTTCGGTAATGGCCCGCGGGGATTTTTTCAGCTTGTCGGCCAACTCGTCGCGGTAGTTATCGATGAGGTTATTGATCTCGTGGCGGTAATGGATCTGCGCCAGGGCGGCGCTGGTGCCAGACACCACGCCCATCGTCAGCAGGGCGGCGGCGCTCTGGCTGATACCGGCAAGGACCGCGAACACTCCGCCATATTCGCGCGTGAGGATGTGGCCGCCGTTGAGTACGGCGGTCGAGGTCTTGGCTGCAATCCAGTTTGCGCCGTAGCTCAGCCACTGCCGCGACTGGGTAAGGTTATGTTCAATTGTGCCAGCCATAATTTCACATTTTTTCCTATCTTATTCTATAGGAACGAAAGCGCCAGAAATGTGAAATATTTATGAAACAGAAAGGTTAAGAAGCGCCCTGCAGGGCCAGGTATTCACGGGCATGTTCGACGTAATTTTCCGCCGAAATAGGGATAAAGTCCTGTTCTTCCTTGGTTAAATCCCGAAAATATTTGGCCGGACTCCCCGCCCAGAGCTGCCCCTTGGGCACCCGCTTGCCCGGGGTCAAAAGCGCCCCGGCGGCCAGCATCCCCCCCGATTCAACCACCGCCCCGTCCATCACCGTGGCCCGCATGCCGACGAAAGAATAATCCTCCAGCGTGCAGGCATGGATCACCGCCGCATGGCCGATGGTAACGCCTTCGCCGATATGGGTGGGGCCGGTTTCGCGCGTCACATGCACCATGGTGCCGTCCTGGATGTTGGTGCGTTTGCCGATGCGGATGATATTGACGTCGCCGCGCACGACGCAGCCGAACCAGATGCCGCAGTCCTCGCCGATCTCGACATCGCCGATCACCGCTGCCCCCGGCGCGATGAAGGCTTTCGGCGAGATGGTAGGGCTGATGCCCTTAAGGTTATATTCCCCCTTGTAGGGGAGGATGAGGGAGGATTTGGGTATATGCATAAAACCTCGTCATTGCGAGCGTAGCGAAGCAATCCAGATTGTACAATAAAAACTGGATTGCCGCGCCGCTGGCGCTCCTCGTTACGGGAATACCGCGCCCAATTGCAAGCCGGTATTTTCCGGCCAGCCATACATCACATTCATGTTCTGCACCGCCTGGCCGGAGGCGCCTTTGACTAGGTTGTCGATCACCGACACTAGAATGGCCTGGCCGGGGATGCGGTCGGCGAACACGCCGATGACGCAGTCGTTGGTGCCCCGCACCTGGTGCGTCGAGGGCGTGACGCCCTCGGGGGCGATGTGGACGAACGGCTCATCCTTATAGGTTTTTTCCAATATCGTGCGCAAGTCAGCCGCCGTACTTTTCCCTGCCAGCTTGACATATATAGTGGAAAGGATGCCGCGGTTCATCGGCACCAGGTGCGGCGTGAAGGTCACATTGATATTACTTCCTGCCGTCTGCGACAGGCTCTGCTCGATTTCCGGCACATGCCGGTGCGAGCTAATGCCATAGGCAGAAATCCCACCGTCGATTTCGGTGAAAAGATTCGATTGTTTGGCGCTGCGCCCCGCTCCGGTGACGCCCGATTTGGCATCGATGATGATGCCGCTCTTCTCAATCGCTCCCGTTTTCAAAAGCGGCAACAGCGGCAGCGCGGCGGAAGTGGGATAGCAGCCGGGATTGGCCACCAGCCGCGCTTTTTGAATGGTGTCGCGCGCATATTCGGTCAGCCCGTACACCGCCTCTTTCTGTAATTCCGTCGCCCGGTGCGGGTGACCGTACCACTGCGCATACATCTCCGGGTCGCTTAAGCGGAAATCCGCCGACAGGTCGATGATTTTGAGATGCTTCGGCAGTTTCGCAATCACTTCCTGCGTCGTGCCGTGCGGCAGGCAGCAGAACACCAGCTCGATACCGGAGAAATCCGCCTGCTCCAGCGCCACCAGCCTCGGCAGCTTTTTGAAACGCAGATGCGGATAGACCTCGCCGATGGCTTTCCCGGCGCTGCTGTCGCCGGTCAGCAGCGCGATGACGGCGTGCGGATGATTAAGCAGGATGCGGATCAGCTCCGCGCCGGTATAACCCGACGCGCCGATGATGGCGATGTTGATCGATTTGCTCATAAGCTTATCCTTATAACAAAAAAGGCGCCGAGACGGCGCCTTTTTTTCGTAGTGGAAAGACTGTCTCTTAACGTTTTGAGAATTGGAACGAACGGCGGGCTTTCTTATGGCCGTACTTCTTGCGCTCCACAACGCGGCTGTCGCGGGTCAGGAAGCCACCGGTGCGCAGCGCCTTGTGGAACACGCTGTCATATTCGTCAAGCGCGCGGCTGATGCCGAGGCGCACCGCCCCGGCCTGCCCGGAGAGGCCGCCGCCCACCACGCTGCAGCGTATGTCGAAATTGCCGATGCGGTCGATGGTGGCGAAAGGCTGGTTGATGATCATGCGCAGCACGGGGCGCGCGAAATACTGCTCGAAGCTCTTGCCGTTGATGGTGATCTTCCCATTGCCGCGTTTCAGCCACACGCGGGCAACGGCATTCTTGCGGCGGCCGGTGCCGTAGGTGATGAGTTCCTTCGGATCGGCGCCGAAAGAGACTTCTTTGGCGCGGGGCGCCCTGGCCGGCACCGGACGGGCAGGCGCTGCAGGTTTCTTGGCAGTTGTTTTCTTGGGTGTAGCCACTGGTTACCTCTTGTTCTTCGGATTCATGGCGGCGAAATCGTAGACTTCGACTTTCTGCGCCGTGTGCGGATGCTCAGTTCCGGCATAGACGCGCAGCTTGGTGAGCTGCTGGCGGGCAAGCGGGCTTTCCTTCGGCATCATGCGCTCCACCGCCTTCTCAATGACGCGGCCCGGGAATTTTCCGTTCAGGAGGAATTCCGGGGTGGCGGTCTTGATGCCGCCGGGATAGCCGGTGTGGCGATGATATTTCTTGTTGCTGAGCTTTTTACCGGTCAGCTTCACCTTCTCGGCGTTGACGACGACGACGTAATCGCCGGTGTCGATGTGCGGGGTAAAGATGGTTTTGTGCTTGCCGCGCAGGATCTTGGCGATCTGCGACGCCAGCCGGCCCAGCACGACGCCCTCGGCATCGATGACGAGCCATTTCTTTGTAACTTCAGCCGGTTTTGCCGAATAAGTTTGCATAAAAACGCGTTTCTTCCTAGTGAAAAAGGAGTTGGAATTTAAGTGAGATGGCAGGGCAAGTCAACTGTTTAATTCGCATGTTTACCGCCATTTCCCGCGCAGGCGAGCATGGCCGATCACACTAATGAAATATAAGCTATTTCTCCAAAAACAGCTTGAAGCGCATGCCTCCGAAGATGGCTTTGACCGTCTCGCCCTCGCCCAGCGGTAGCAGCACCTGGCGGTACTTCACCTGCTCGTTGCGCAGGTTGTAGAACTCACCCTCCTCCATCACCGGCTTGCGGGTGGCGATGACACGGGCATAGCTGTGCGACAACGTGTCGGCATTGGGGGAAACGCTGCTCGCGGGGTCGCTTTGCGACAGGCCATGGCGGTATGCATTGATAATGGCCTCGCCAAGATAGGTATAGTTATACCCCTCCTTCTCCAGGTCCTCGATGCGCACCAGCAGGCAATGGTCCCACAAATCCTCGATATCGGCGGGGTTGATCTCCGCCTCGGCCGGCATCGGCCGCTCGCCGCGCAGCTTCTCCCAGTAGGCCAGCAAGCGGAGAGTGATACGGCGTTCGATGGCTGGGCGAAGCGTCATGAGGCAGGCATTCCCTGATCAATTAGATAAAATTTTATCTAATTGATATTATACCATAATTTTAGTCAAGCAGCCTACCTGTTTTACCAAAATATGGTTTCGGAAAGATTAAGCAAACCTATCCTTGTCATCCCCGCGCAGGCGGGGATGACAGACAAAAATCAACCGTAACGCCCCGTAATATAATCCTGCGTCTGCTGGTGGCGGGGGCTGGTGAAAATCTGCCTGGTATCGCCGGATTCGATCACCTTGCCGAGATGGAAAAAGCTGGTTTTTTCCGATACCCGTGCTGCCTGCTGCATCGAATGGGTGACGATGACAATGGTGAAATTGTGCTTGAGCTCGGTGATCAGCTCCTCGATGCGGGCGGTGGCGATAGGGTCGAGCGCCGAGCACGGCTCGTCCATCAGGATGATTTCGGGATTGACCGCGATGGCGCGGGCGATGCACAGGCGCTGCTGCTGCCCGCCGGAGAGCGACGTGCCGGATTCGTGGAGCCGGTCCTTCACTTCCTCGAACAGCCCGGCGCGCTTCAGGCTTTGCTCGACAATGCCGTCGAGATCGCTTTTGCCTGCCGCCATGCGGTGGATGCGCGGGCCGTACGCCACATTGTCATAGATACTTTTCGGAAACGGATTCGGCTTCTGGAATACCATGCCGATCCAGGTGCGCAGCTCCACCACGTCCTGATCGGAAGCGTTGATGTCGCGCCCGTCAATGACGATGCTGCCCTCAACGCGGCACCCCTCGATGGGGTCGTTCATGCGGTTGATGCAGCGCAGAAAGGTGGATTTGCCGCAGCCCGAGGGACCGATCAGCGCGGTGACGCTGTTGGCGGGGATTTCGATGCCGACATCGAACAGCGCCTGCTTGGACCCGTAAAACACGTTGACGTTTTTTGACAGGATTTTGGCCATTATACCCGGGGTGCGTATATTTTCGATTTACCGCCGCTAGGCATAACATGCACCCCGCAAAAACGCCAGCCTTATGCGCCAAGCGGATCTTTTTTCTCGATCTGCGGCGAGGCAATGTCGTCATAAACCGGCAGATACACGGAAAAGGTGCTTCCCTCCCCCACCTCGCTATCGATGGTGAGCATCCCGTGATGGCGGTTCAGCACATGCTTGGTGATGGCAAGCCCGAGGCCGGTGCCGCCGACCTTGCGCGTACGGGCGGTATCAACGCGATAGAAACGCTCGGTCAGGCGGGGGATATGCTCGCGCGCAATGCCTTCGCCGTGGTCCTGCACCGAGAAACAGATGGCCCGCGACAGGTTGCGGAAACTCGGATCGTCCGGCAACGAGGAAGTCAGCTTGGCGGTCAGCACCACCTCGGTGTCGGGGTTGGTGTATTTGATGGCGTTGCCGATCAGGTTGCGTACCACCTGCGCCAGTTCCTCGTCGTCGCCGCGCGTCGGCGGCAACGTGTCGGTGAGCTTCAGGCGTATGGTGACGTTCTTCTGCTGGCAGGCCCACTCGAAATGCTGCTTCTCCGAGCGGATGATGCGCAGCAGGTCCACCTTCGCCATCGGCGTAGTATGGGCGTTCATCTCGATCTTGGAAAGCGACAACAAATCGTTGACCAGCTTGCTCATGCGCTCGGCCTGGTCGGCCATCACCTTCAGGAACTCCTCGCGCGCGTTCGGGTCGTCCTTCGCCGGCCCGCGCAGCGTTTCGATAAAGCCGATGATCGAAGCGAGCGGCGTGCGGATTTCATGGCTGGCATTGGCGACAAAGTCGGCGCGCATGCGCTGGATGCGTTTCTGCTGCGTGATGTCGGTCAGGGTGATGACGATCGAGATGCCGCCCTCGGAAGGAATCGGGAAGCGCTCGATGATGGCCTGGAAGTCGAGCGGGTATGGCTCCTCGATGTGAAACTCGACCTCCTGCCCACGCAGGTCCTCGATCACCGTGCGGATGGCATTCATCAGCTTCTCGTTGGGGATGATATCGCGCAGAGGGCGGTGCGCCAGGTTCTGGCCGAAGATGTTGCGCGCCGCGCGGTTGGTCCGCACAATGACCTTCTCGTCGTTGGTCATGATGAGAATGTCGGGCAGCGTATCGACCAGGATCTCGCGCTCGGTAATGACCGTCTCCATCTCCTGCCGCTTATTCTCCCAGCTGCGCTGCAGGCGGCTAAGCGCCCCCGACAGCTCGCCCACGTTGGAGAGAAAGCTGAGGTCGGGGGCGCGCATGCGCTTATCCTGCGCCAGGTCGTTGACGTAATGGGTGAGCGCCGAGATATTGGAGAGGAACGGCACGACGAAGATGACCGAAATCACCATAATGGCCATGTAGCCGTAGACGAAATAGCTGAAATCGAGTTCGTCCAGAATGGCGAACAGCGAGAGCACCAGCAGCGATGGGCTGGACACCACCATGATGGTTTTCAGCAGGGTGCTGAAGGGAATGACGGGCTTGGACTGCATGGAATCAGATGATAGATGAGAAGATGATTGATGATAAGAATTTTATTTCCTATTATCCATTATCTTATCATCCATTATCTTACATCAGGAAACCCACCGTTTCCTTTACTTCCCCCATCGTACCGCCGGCGATGACCTGCGCGCGTTCAACACCGCTTGCCAGCACTTGGTCGATATAGTCGGGCGAGTCCAGCAGCTCGCGCATTTTATGGGTAATCGGCGCCAGATGCGCCACCGCCACGTCGGTCAGCGCATTCTTGAAGGCGGAGAAATTCATGCTGCCGCATTCCGCTACCGCCTTTTCGACGGTGATATCCTTAAGCGCCGCATAAATAGTAAGGAGATTGGCCGCCTCGGGCCGGGCACGTTCGTCATAGCTGATGCCCGACAACAGATCGGACTTGGCCTTGCGGATCTTCAGGGCGATAGCGTCCGCATCGTCGGTCAGGTTGATGCGGGAATAATCCGACTCGTCGGACTTGCTCATCTTTTTCGTGCCGTCGCGGAGACTCATTACCCGCGTGGCTTCACCCAGGATCAACGGTTCGGGCAGCGGGAACAGCTCGCGTCCGTACTGGCGGTTGAAGGCGCCGGCGATATCACGCGATAGCTCGAGATGCTGCTTCTGGTCCTCTCCCACCGGCACATGCGTCGCCTTATATACTAAAATATCGGCCGCCATCAGCACCGGATAGGAATAGAGGCCGAGCACGGCATTCTCGCGGTTCTTGCCCGCCTTCTCCTTGAACTGCGTCATCCGGTTAAGCCAGCCGAGCGGCGTATGGCAGGAGAGGATCCAGGCCAGCTCCGCATGGGCGGACACCGCCGACTGGTGGAAGATAGCGCTTTTCTCCGGGTCGATGCCGCAGGCGATCAGTGCCGCCGCGCTTTCGCGCACGGACGCGCGCAGCTTGTCCGGCTCCTGCGGTACGGTGATGGCATGCAGGTCGGCCAGCATGTACAGGCATTCGGCCTCCTGCTGCAGCTTCACCCAGTGGCGGATGGCACCCAGGTAATTGCCCAGGTGGAGATTGCCGGTCGGCTGGACACCGGAGAGGATGCGGCTGGTTTCAGGCATGAGGCATGAGGCACGAGGGACGAGTAAACATGCAATTCGTATAGCAATAAAATCTGAATATTGAACTGGTATTTTATTTTTATATTGAAATTCTCCCGTCCCTCGTGCCTCATGCCTCATGCCTATGAATAGCAAAACCCTGTCAACCTCTACCTTCCCCTCTACCCGCCTGCGCCGCACGCGCATGCAGCCATGGTGCCGCGAACTGGTGGCCGAGCACCGGCTTCATCCTTCCGACCTAATCTGGCCGGTGTTCATACAGGAAGGAAAGAATGAGGAAACGCCGGTCGCCTCGATGCCGGGGGTGACGCGCATGTCTATTGATATAGTAGCAAAAAAGACGAAGTCAGTGTTCCAACTTGGTATCCGCGCCATAGCATTGTTCCCGCAAGTGGACGATAAGCTGAAATCGCCGCTCGGCGACCAGGCGCTGTTCCACGATAATCTGGTATGCCGCGCCATTCGTGAGCTTAAGAACGCCGTGCCGGAGATGGGAGTCATCGCCGATGTGGCGCTCGACCCCTACACCACCCACGGCCAGGACGGCATCATGGAGAACGGGCAGGTATTGAATGATCGCACAGTGGAAATTCTCTGCAAACAGGCGGTGAATCAGGCGCGCGCGGGCTGCGACATCGTTGCGCCGTCGGACATGATGGACGGGCGCGTGGGTGCCATACGCGGCGCGCTCGATGGGGAAGGCTTCAGCGATACGATGATTCTCTCCTACGCCGCCAAATATGCCTCCGCCATGTACGGCCCGTTCCGCGACGCCGTCGGCTCGGCGAAAAATTTAGGAAGCGCGGATAAGCGAACCTACCAGATGGACCCGAGGAACGGCGATGAGGCGATGCGCGAGATCGCGCTCGACATCCAGGAAGGCGCCGACATGGTGCTTATCAAACCCGGCATCGCCTATCTCGATATTCTTTGCCGGGCGGCGACGCAATTCCCGCTGCCGGTGCTCGCCTACCAGGTGAGCGGTGAATATGCCATGATCAAAGCCGCCACCGAACGCGGCTGGATCGACGGCAACGCGGTGATGCTGGAATCGCTGCTGGCCATGAAGCGCGCCGGCGCCCGCGCGATTTTAACCTATGCCGCGCTTGACCTCGCGCATCAGTTATCTTTGTAATCTCGCCATTAAACAGTAGCCAAACGCCGGGAGGTATGTTATCTGGCGAAAAATCTTTTCCTGATTTTTACCATAAAGAGGCTGCCTGTGAACTCTCGCTTGACCGTCCTCCTGCTCTCTCCCCTGCTCGCACTTTCCACCGCCATTCCCTCTGCCCATGCCGCTTCCGACAAGGATGTCGCGGCGCTGATGAAAGCGCTGCAGGAACAGGCCGACAAGCTGGCGCAGCAGGAGAAAAAACTGGCCGAGCAGGAAAAGGCGCTCGAGGCGCAGAAAAAATCCATTACGCAGCAGCGCATCCAGTTCGAGCGGCTGCAGACGCAGGTTATTTCCGTCACCGGCAAACCGCTAAATCTCGATACCGGAAAACCGGGGGTCAAACAGACCGCGGCAGCCACCGGCCCGCGTGAAGTGGGCACCGAGCGCCGCGAAGCGCGGGAGGATCAGCAGCCG
>CAYXYU010000020.1:0-22368 GCA_964469525.1 uncultured Rickettsiales bacterium
TTGGTAATGACGGGGTCGGAGGTCCGATTCCTCTCAGCAGCACCATTTTTTGCTCTTACGGAGCTACGGATGGCAGCCGTTGTACTTCCCCGTATTATCCTATGCAATTCCCCGGGGGGGGCGCCCAAGAAGCTTTGCCGCCACCTCTCGTAACCCCCAGAAATCATTTGAGATATTGCCTGCGTATGCAGCGTTCCGGTACTCCTGCGTCAAGAGGTGGAATGTGTCTCGGGGATCGTTGCGCAGCTTCATGGCCAGATTTTTATGGCCCTGCTCATTGAGGCACCTATCAAGCAGCGTGATAGCGTCATGAACCGTGTTGGCTTCAATGATATAACGGTGCATACCTGTGTACAGGCGGATCAGGGTGCGTTTTTCAGGCTCGGCCAGTTTTAGCGTGGGATCATCCAGTATGTCGCGAAAATGCTTAAGCGGCGCGCGCATAGCGCTGGGTTCGATATGATCATCCACCGATTCGAGCATGTGGGTGCGCGGGTCTTTTTCCTTTTGCAGTAGAGCCTCCACACATTCCTGCAAAATCTTCTGTGGTGTTTTGCGTAGCAGGATTTTCATTGTGGTGCGCGCTTCCGTTACTGCTTTGGCGTGCGCGGCCTTTACTGTAGCATCGTCGGTGTTACCAAGCGGATCGGGATAAGGGACGCTGAGCAATCTTGCCGCTTCCGCTTCCGCATCATACGCCTGACTCAGCAGGGTGCTCTTTTTCGGGTCGCTATCATCCGCAATTCTCCCGGCATCCGCGCGGAGAAGTTCGGCGGCCTCGAACTTCTCTCCGGCGGCCTTCTTGGTCAGAGCTAGCTGTTGGGCATCGGTCGCGCGGGCACCCAGCGCCTGTACAGCGCGGAGCAACTCGTCCAGCCACGTATGCTGTTTGTTTTGCTCCTCATCCTTGAGTATGAGGCTGTTGCTACAGTAACGCTCGGCCTTATCCCCCTGACGCAGGCCCGGAATGTCCGGGCCAAACGCGCCCGGCGTCAGATGCGGCAGGAGACGTGAATGCGCGCGTGGGGGTTCCAGGCGTGCCCATTTGGTTTCGGACAACATGCGTTCGGCCTGTATTCTCCGGGCGGCGAATTCCCCAAAGGAGAATGCCTGGCCTTCCTGTGGTTCCAGCACGTGCTCGATTTCCTGAATGAACTGTTCAATGTAAGCCACCTGGCGGGTAGTAACGGGTGCGCCCTGCTTATAGCTGACCGGGTTTTCTATACCCCGTGCGACGCGCAGGCTTACATCTGGTCCCGGCAATACATACAACTGGCTGGCGCCATTGGGGCTGCTGGTCAGGTCACGCTGCTGGGGTTTTCTGGGGTCGGAGGATGGCAGGATCCCCCCGTGGGGAACCGGAATAGCCAGCCCGTCGAATTGAAGACCCGGCGTATCCCAGCCGCCGTTGATACCCTGCACGATTTCCGCGTGCCCCAGATCACAGATGTTGGGATATGGATCGATCATTATTAGCGATTCCTGCGCGTCCCCCTTGAAGCCTATGACATGGGCATCGGCTGGGTCGCCGGGGCCACGTGATCGGGAGCTTTGCTGTTGGGGATCAAGCCGCACGCCACGCATATCGACACCCATGCCGCTATGCACGCCGATCGCTATGCCGCTGATCGGGATGGCGGGGCGGATGATGGGGCTTTCCACGCCGGCAACGCGCTGCTGATCCTTGCGTTCGTCCTTGCCGCCCAGATAATAGGCGCCGACTTCGATGATCGGCGATCTGTGCTCGCGCACCGTTTCGCCGGTCATGAATTTATTGGGCTGTACCGCTTCGGGGATCCTGAAATCGATATTTTCGCCCAGCTGGTTTTTCAGCACGTTTTCATTGCCGCCGATTATCTCCGACAGGTGGTAAGTTACGGGGCCGCGCTTCGGTTTGGGATTCTGCACGAGGGCCAGTTCAATTCTTTTATTGGCCGGAGGCGCAATCATGATGTGGCCGTTGTCGGCATTGTAAAGTACATAGACACCGCGCGTGACATCCTGCAGCTGCAGGTAACTGACCCGGTAATTTTCGGCGACTTTATAGTGATCATCATATAACTCGACGAACCCGCGCGGCACAACATCAGGATTGGCCAGCACGAAATCGTCGATGTGATTTTTCTCGAACAGCGCGCGCAGGTCTCTTTCTTTTTTACCCATCGGGTTGTCTTCGGGTGTGCCCATCGCCGGTTCAACTTTCGGCGGCACCACTTCCCTGGGTATGGGAACTTCCGGTACCTCTACCGTTTTGGGCGGCTCTTTTTGAGGTTCTTCCGGCTTGGGCGCTGCCTGCATGGGAGGAGGCGGATCCTGCGCTTCCACCTTCGGTGGCATCGGACTTACTTCTATTTCCGGGGCCACCGGTCGTGCCTCAGGGGGGATCTTAAACTCGAGTTTTTCCTCCGGGAGCGTCAGTACTGGATCTTCTTCCACATTATTTTTGGCGACAAGCGTGTCTTTCGGTCCGTCAGGCTTACCGGACATGCTGCGTACGCCGATCATGCTCGCTAATCCCATGAGCCCCACTGCCGCCGTACCGATAATTTCTTTTTTATGTTTATGGAACAATTTCTCCAAAAGAAGCGGGGGAGTCAGCATGTCGTCCAGCGGGTCAAGGCCGCGCAGTGAGGGGCCGCCATCGGGATTCAGTCGGCATTCTTCAGTAATAGTCTTGCGCATGGCGGCGGCGAGCTGGCTTTTCGCCTGTTTTTTGCTGCGTGCTTTGTCGATGGCGAATTTAGCCGTTTCTGATTTGATCAGGGATGCGTTGAGCATTCTGGTCTGCTCATCGAGTGCTTCTTTCCAGAGTTCCTTATTCGTATCGTTGACCGCAATGACGTATTTACCGTCAACGCCTCGGTTGTCTGCTGTCACTGCCGTCATTTCGATGGCTTTTTTGACGTTTGAGGCAGCGGTTTCCAGCTGCTGCAAAAATGCCTTGTTCGCTGGTTTGTCGAGACTGGCATACTGTTTGGCATATGTGGCATTCCGTGCAGCATTGGCGACAGCAATAATCTTCATGCTGTCCCTAAATAACTTTTTAACGGCGGTTTGTATGTCGTCGTTGGTTCGATCGTCAGGAAGGCCAAGTCCACCTCTGGCGCTACCACCAGTAACATCAGGGAAAGTAACTGGGACGGAAGGATTTTGCTCTCTGATGTTTAAGATTGGGGGAGCGTCAACATTTTCTGGAAGCGGCGAGGTAGGGGGGTCCATGGAAACGGCCTGCAGTGCCTTCACCAGTGCATTACGGTTATGGGTTTCATTTTCTGGAGAGGTTATATAGTCATGCAGTGCTCCCACTTCGCCGGTGCGCTTTGCTTCGGGTATGCTGGCGGCACTGGTAAGCGCCACCACCGCGGCTGCTTCCAGTAAATCATCTTCATCAGATAGCTTATTCTTAAGTTCAGTGACCACTAACTCAAAAATAAAATTCTTGGGCGAGGTTTTTCGCTCAGCAGCAAGCGTGTTGATATCTTCACGCATGTCCGGGGTGGTGCGGTATTCTTCCACTCGCGCTTTGAAGCTGGTAATGATGTCATCAAAGGCCCGCGCGGCGGCGGCCTTCACCTTGGCGTCAAGCTCTCTGCGCTGCCTGAGTTGCTCCAGCGCCTCGACAGGCGACGGTTCTTTGGGATGCTTAGCAGTATCGTCGGCCATCGGTCTTTCCTTGAAAATTATGCAGTTTCAAGCAGCTAATATAGCCTAGAAAGGCGAAATAGTTAAATTACATGTTTATGACAGCCTAATAGTTGTATATCCGGCAATTGCCACATCATTTATTATGGCGAAAAATAGTGAATAAAGTGTTATTTTAAAGAATGTTATAGAAACAGACAAGGCCTTGCATTGCCAGCATATAGTTAATTTTGTGGTTTATCCACCAGGCGTTTATGTAGAATATTGTTAAGAATAAATTCACAATAGGGGAGTTGCCGGGCATAGTGGCGCAGGCATATGCAGGCCAGGACAAAGGTCAATAGGGCCGACAGGAAATAGCCGTAGCCATAATAGATGAACCCGGCTTTCATCGTAATATAGGTGAATACGACGTTGGTGATAAAAAATACGAACTGGATCCACAGGGCTGTGCGGCGGCATTCGAAATAGGCCAGGGCGATCAGGGCAAACAGCGCCAGCACATGGAAATACGAGCCCAGCACGGCAAAATGGAACATGGCGATATTGCCCATGGCCAGGTGCAGGAAGTCGAAGATGTGTTGGGCGAAAACCATCACGAAAAAGCAGATGCAGCCCTGCATGATGGCCAGATTGCGCCCGTTTTCACGGAGGCTGTGGATAACGGCATAATGGTTGCTTTCGATGCGGCTATAGGGAACGCCTTCGAGAATGTCCTTATAGAATTTCCGGTAATGCTCGAAGAAATTCGTCTCCACGCTCAGGATGAACATGGCAATCGAGGGGATCATTACGATATAGGCGACAAAGAATGAAATATTATATTCAAAATACACCCGCATGTGGCTGGGAAGTGCTGTCGCTTCGGGCGCAAATGCCATGACCAGCTTGTCGCCCCATACGCCCAGGCTATAAAACGTGCCGGCGAGCGCCAGTTCCCAGTATTTCTGGAAATACCCATGGAACAGTTTGGGGAAGGTGGGTTTGTAATTATATTCGGCCAGCACTTCGGCCGCGAGTGCGAACACGATAAAGGCGAGGCCCAGGTTGAAGCCGATCAGCACCCCGATTTCATTATAATCGCGCAGGATCCAGACGCTGAAAATAAACACAATGAACATGCCGATGGCAAAGGCTTTGGTAGTGGCCATGTAATTCTTGAGCGCCGTCAGGTAGACATTTAAGACCCAGATGAATGACAGTAGGAAAAAACATGCGAAAGCCGCCAGCCTGAACAGCATGGGCAGTTCCACGAAGGCGAAATAGGCGTAGGCCACTGGCAGTATCTGCGTGGCGGTGATCAGGGTAAGGCAGGTCAAAAGGCTCGACGATACGTTAGTGATGTCCTGCCTGTAGATGCTGTCGGCAATATAACGCGTGGCCACCATATGGAGAGGCGCGGTAAAAATAAGCGAATAGGCGAAGTTGTAAAACAGCACTGCTTGCAGGTTCAGGTATCCTTCGGACTGGATGCCCCCGCCGCAGAACGTATAAACGACGGCCAGCGCGATGATGGTGAATACCCAAGGACCACAGGAGATCAGCGATGAATGGACATAGGCGCTCGCAACGCCAATCAGATCATCGCGCTTGATCATTCGCTTCAGTACAAAGCCTATGCCTGCCATATGGTTCTTTATCCGGTGCTTTTATTGAGAAGCGTCATGTATAAATCGTGGTAGGTTTTCTGCTGGTCTTTTTTATTGTAATAAAGGCGCACGCGTTCGCGGATCGCATGGCTGCACCGGTTGTAATGGTCTTCATCGGTTAGCAGCTTATGCAGGGCGTACGCGGTTTCCATCGGATTAGACAACGGCACGATTGCGCCTCCTGCACCCAGGTGCGGCGACTCCTCTTTTTTGCCAAGAACGATTTCTGGACAGGCGCCGACGCGCGTTGCTACGGTCGGAATACCGGCTGCGCCGGCTTCCAGAATCACCAGCGGTTGGGCCTCGGAAATACTGGTCAGCGCAATTACATCGATTTCGGGAAGGTAATCCATGATGTTCACGTTTTCCGTGAACGTCAGCTCATCTTTAAGCCCCAGATGGTCGATCATCTCACAGCATTCTTCATAGTAGCTGACATTTTCTTCCGTTGGTCCCATTATATAAACCCGGAATTTTGGCATCATGGCTTTTAAGACGTTGCAGGCGCGAATGAAGGTTTTAACGTCCTTGATCGGCACGACGCGCCCGATGAAGGCGATAGTGGATATATGATCCTTGCCGCGGTTGTGCTGGACAGCGCTGAATCGTTCGAATTCAACCCCGTTGGGGATAATCATCATCTTATCGGGGCTGGCGCCGTCTGCCTGCTGTATCGGTTGGTTCCCCTTGTACAAGGTGACAATCCGGTCGCAAGATTCATAACAGATGCGTGAATAGTTGGTGAATACCCCGATCCACAAATCACGTAGTTCCAGTATGGTGCGATTGACCGTGTAATTCCGTGCATAGGCCGTGTTGTAAAGCCAGTCGGTGGTAAGCAGCTCGATACGGCGTTCATTGGTGTAGATGCCGTGTTCGGTCAGCAGCAATGGGCGCCCCGTTTCTATATGCGCGCGTGCGCCGAGCAGCCCGGCGTAGCCGGTGCAGCAGGTATGATAAATGCGCGCCAGCGGAATGTCGGTCAGCAAGATAGAATAGAAACTTTCAAGCATGCCGCGGAATGACCAGAAATAATCGAGGAAGGAGCTGTGCGGCATCAGTTTATGGTAAGTGCTGACCAGCAACTCCCATGCTGCCGGGGAATCGAGCAGCATGTAACTGCCGCAGCTGCCGTTGAGTTCTTTGAGTAGGGGCAGCAATTGCTCCAAATCAAGCGCCTGTGCCTTGGTCAGCATGGAGATGATTTTCTGCTCGATGTGCTGCAGCGTCTTTTTCTTCTTTGGCAACAGTACGGTGGTTCCTTGCGGCATATCGGACAGACTGCAGCGGGTGACGCTGACCAGATTCTTGGGGAACGTATACAGAGGTTGCTGGTTTTCTTCGCGCGGCACAATGGCGACCACGCTAAAACTAAACTCCGGATGCATGCGGATCAGATCCTGCACCCAGCTTGAAACGCCGCCCTGCACATATGGATAGCTGCCTTCCAGCAGCAGGCAGATATCAACTTTTTGCGGATTGCCTGTGATCATGCGCTCACCTCTTGGCACGGGCGGGCCCATAGCAGTAGGATTTCCCGGATATTAACAGGATATTTATGATGGTCGCCGCCAAGCGCTATTGCGACCTCTTTTGCCAGCTGGCGAAGCGAGGCATAGCGCTGCAGTTTAAACAGGCATTCGCTATACCAGAAATTAATATCGGGCGTGGCCTTGTTGACTTCGCGCAGCTTTTCAAATTCGCGGCAGGCCTCCGCCACCATATCCATGCGTAACAGCAGGCGTCCGTAAAGCTGGAGCGCTTCGGTCAGGTGCGTGCTATCATCCGGCTCATTTTCGATGAACTGCTTATAATATTGCAGCGCCAGCAGGCGGTTTTCCCGTTCCTGCGTTTTTTCCAGCAGTCCCGAAAAGGCATAACTATCGTAATGCCGCGCCAGATCAAACAGGATTAGGTTTTTACCCGGCCAGTCGCGTTTCAGTTTCTCCAGCGTCAGGCTATGGGAGAAAAACGTGTTCTTGAGCCGTGCCATGGCAGTGGCCGCCTGCACACGGATAACGTTATGCGGGTCTTCCAGCGCGATACGAAGCAGCGGCGCAAGGCTTGGATCGTAATAGCGCGATATCTTGAATATGGCCTCGCGCTTTTTCTCATCGCTTCCCATCCGGATAACATCCATGAGATAGGTGATGTTGTAGTTCTCGCCGGTCTGCTCGCGGCCGAACGTGATGCGCTCATAGACAATCTGGGCGAGGCTCTTATGTTCGGTTGGAAAAATGGATTCCCGCCATTCTTCGAACGTATGATTCTTTGCCTTGGACAAATAATACCAGAACAGCAGGAAAAATATTCCTGCCGGGGCAATGGGTCCCATTAGCGGCAGAGCGCTGGTGGCGATCCACGCAAAGCGTGCATCCTTGCCGCGTTTGCTTTTGAGCCTGGCGTAGGCGAATATCATCACGAACGCTATTATGTGGAGACCCAGGCCTAGAACGACTTTCCCGCTCAGGATCAAGGATATGACAAAGTATTCGCTTACCAGAATGACCAGCAGGATAACCAGCAGCAACAGATCACGCTCCGGTGGGATTTTCTGCAGAGTATGGATGTCTTTCGGTTTTGTGTAATCGTCGAGCATTGGTTATGCCTGGCTTTTTTTGTAGAGCACTTGGGTTGAGAAGGATAATTGGAGCTGGGTGCCGGCGGCTTTCTGTGCTGCTTCAAAGGCGCGGCTGATCTTTTCGGTGACCAACTGGCCATAATTTTCCCCCGTGCCTGGCAGCAATATATAATAAGCGTGGTCAGGCATCTGGTAATTGAAAATCTGGTCGATCTTGCGCAGATTTTGTTCCACGGCCGTTTCCAGCGCCTTGAGTCCCGCCTGGTACTGATTGCCGCCGATATTTTCAGCATTGTCGAGAATCTTGACCACCATCAGCAGAAGGTCAAAATTAAAGCGCTTGGCGAGGAAAGTGGTGTAATCAGCCTGGAGTTTAAAAAATTCATAGGAGTATAGATTATTAGCCGGGCTGATGAAACTGTTGCTGGTTGCCTTCTGGTAACCTTCGGCTTGGTAATACGCGTTGCCAATCCAGTTGCAGACGATGCGGAAGGTTTGCAGCGTGGATATATGCAGATCGGTATAATTAATCTGCTCGATTTTCAGCATACCGAGAATTTGTCCGTTTTCCGACATGATAGGGCCGGCGAGCATACCGTGGTGCTGTGACAGGATCAGTTCATCTTCCTCATCGGCGATGCATAGAAAGCGTTTCTTGCCGATCACTTCTTGAAACAGCTGGTTGGCGGAATCAAGGTGGGTCGGATATTGATCTGGTTTTTCCCAGGCATAGGTCACGGATGCATTGAGTGCATCGCCGTTTAGCATATACACGGAAAACTGCTTGGGCTGCAGCAGCGACACTATTAAATCCTGCATGCCTTCCAGTATCCTGCCAGGATGGGAGGTTTCCATGAGCTTGACAGCTTTATAGGTATCGATGGCAGTATTGGCGTGCCGTACCAGGCGCTGCTCGAGCATTTCGCGGATCATGCGCAGTTCCTCATATTTAACGGCAACGATTTCCTCGCGCTTAAACGCCTCGGTCAGGTCATTCCGCAGGCGGTCACGTTCCATGACATGACGAAAGCGCAACGATCCTAAAATCACGGCACTGATCAGCCACAACAGCGGCTGGGAGTTAATGTCGAGCAGGTAGTTGTAGAGGTACTCATTGTCACCGCGCGAGCGTACGTTGCCGACCAGGAACGCCACGGTTGATATCAGCACGGCAAACACGCCTTCTGCCACGCCGTACTGCGCACTGATCAGGATGATGACGAACCAGAACGGGTGGGGAGTGATGCCAGTATAGCGATCGCCGTTGAAGTAGAACAGATTAATGACCAACAATATGCCGATGGCTATGAACACCTCGATAACGGCAATGGTGCGCAGGCGGAACAAAGGTTGCGGAGTGCGTTTTTTTTCGATCATATCGAAACCCTATGGTTTAAATTTACGAACAACGTAGCCTCCTGCGCTGCTGACGCCAGAACCCGATTGCGTGAAGCTGATACCGTGGCTGGCGCGCAATTGCAGTTCCCAGCCTTTATCCAGTGCCCTTATTATACGCCAGGCAATGGATGGGCCTGAATCGCCGCTTAAGCGATCATAGGCAAAACCGCCGGTCAGTTCGCTGACCAGACTTTGATCGTAAAATTGGCGCCACGTTGCATCGATGAAATGCACCTCACGCGAAATCAGCGGGTAGAGGCGATAGCGATCGCCGTTGGAATTGGTAGCGAAATCGCTGGAAGTGACATATTCGGCATCGAGTCCGTAACCGACGATGACAGGGATGCCTTCCCATGCCCTGTTGAACAATGCTGCTGGCGCGTGGATGTTGCCCGACAGCGATACCGATTGGGTAGTATTGGTTTTATTATCCTGGCTGTAGCTCGAAGTAGCTAAACTTCCAAAGCTATAAATTTCTGGCATGGGGCTATAGGCTTGCACGACGCCGAGGCGGTTGCGCGTGGCGTGGTTGGGTATGCGTTCGGTAAACGTCCAGTCGGAACGCTTATATTCCCCATAGAGGGTGATCTGGCCCAGCGCATCATGAGTGACAACCTGTTGGCCGAACCCGATGGAATCGCCGGCGTTCAGGTAGATTGCCGATTTGGAGATCGTGCCTGCTTCGAATTCATATAGCGCATTCACCTCGCCGCGTTGCACAGTGCCGCTTTTGCGTACGATATCGCCATTAGCGCGGCGCAGATCCTTAAAGTGGTAGAGATTGTTTTCTACCCTTGCTGCCAGCTTAAGATTACGGTTGACCGGCTGCATGCCGCTCAGGCTGGAAATGAACTGGTCGTTATCCCTCAGATGCATTCCCTGGAATTCGCCCCGCACATAGGTTAAATCCTCTCTCTTCATGTCGGCGAGCATGATGTTGACCCAGTGGTTTTCCGGATCCAGCGCATTCGCTTGTGCGGCCAAATCCATGGCAGCTAGGCGTTGGCCAGAAGCGCGCTTGGCAATGGCAAGCCCGCTGATGACGGAAACCTCATGGGGGTGGCGCGCCAGCAGTTTTTCAAGGCGGGCAATGGCATCGCTGCCGCGGAGGGTTTCCTGTTCGATGCGCGCATGCAGCAGTTCGCGGCGTATGCCCAGCGCCGATTCAATGGGCTGCTTGCCCATTCTGTCCATGCCATCGATAATAAGATTGGTGCTGCCTTCGGTAATGTAGGGTTCCTTACCGGGATTGGTAATGATCAACACGGTATCGTAGCCCGGATAGATGGCATCAACCCAGCCGGGCTTGGAATCGTTGAGCTGCTTCATCTCGACGGGCAACGCACTGGTGCGCTTGTCGTATACCAACAACAGTTCGTTTGCTATCGGCGTTGATTCAAAGCGGAGGATATGCTTGCGGCTGATTTTCCATGGGGCCAGCGCCGTCACCGGCTCCTCTGCCGTGAATTGGTTTAAGACCTGTTCGGATTTGTCGAATTCGCGCATCCCGATGAGGAATTCGGCATAATCCAGTTGCAGGAATTTATTGTCGGGATTTTCGGCAAGCAGATGATGCATTTCTTCATAAGCCTGTTGGAAGCGGTGCAACCGCATCAGCGAGTGGGCCTTAAGGACACGTTCTTGCAAGGTGAGGCTGGGCGCCTCATTCATGAGCCTAATAGTTTCTTCAAACAGCGGGCGGGCTTGCAGCGTGTTGCTCTGCTGCAGCAATTCGGCGAAATAAAATACCGCTAGTATGTCCTTACCGCCACGGGAATAATAGTCATTCAGATAGGCCCTTGCGCTCTCTATATCGCCGGTGTAATAGGCGATCACGCCGCGTTCCTTGATGTATTCGATATTCTCTGGATCTGCTAGGATCAACTTTTCGTAGCCCTGCATCGCGAGCTTGAAGAGCCCGCGGTCCTGTGCCGCCTTGGTATAGAACTGCAGGCGGTCTAGCGGTAGCGGCTGTGACAGCGCTGCGGCGATATCTCCATCGATCCGCACGGTATTCTTTGTCTTGCGTAGCGCGTCGAAATAATTTTTGGTCAGCGCCAGGTTACGCTGTTCGGGCGGCACCGCCTGCACTACCCTGATGACGCGCTCATAGGCGTGAATGTTGTTCAGGATCTGCAGCCAGTCGAGTTTATCCTGGTTAGTAGCGCCCCGGGCGCGGCTTTCAATCCAGTCGACTTGCGTCTCGGTAGGGCGAAGGCCCCAGATGTAGAGCAGCCCCTGTACGTCCCGATCCTTGGCTGGCTTGCCTTCGGCCAGCTGCAGCATCAGGCGTTCGGCTTCGGGCTTGTTGCTCTCATTGACATAGATGGATACGAAATAGTGCTTTTCTTTCTCAGTCAGCGGAACGGTGTGCGAGTATTTATAACGGAATGCGGCGAGCCGCTTGAAGTCCTTATGTTTCTTGAGCATCCCCTCATAGAGGAATATCCAATCCTGACGGTACTGGAACGTATAATGCTCGGCATATGGTTGCACCGAGGCCCACGCGCCCATACCGTCAAGGGTATAGATTAACGCTTTGCGTCGTTCCTCTGTTGTGCTCCGGTCTTTCAGCTCGTCCATATACATGCCGATAAGTACGGTGGGATCCTGGGGAGTGGTTTTCTCCAAGGCCCGTGTCGCTTCGCGGTAGATATCGTGTAGCTTGGGATTGTCCATGACCATGCTTTTGTATGGCGTGTAAAGCGTGACCACTTCTTGGTTATACTTAGAGGAGAAAAGGATATTCCCGAAATCTTCCAGCGCCTTGCTGTCCTCGGGATGGAAGACCATCCAGTTGGCAGCAATTTCTAACGCCTGTTTTGGGTCTACGGCCGCGGCAGCTTTGACGTTCATGATTAACAGCAGAGGATTTTTATTGATTATCTCCTCCTTTCCTGCCAACAGCTTCAGTGCCAGATCGGAACGGTTGGCATTGTAGAACATGGTGGAAAAATCAAGCAACGCCGGCTCGGGGTTCTTTGCGATCCAGCTTTCAGCCTCGATGTAGGCATTGTTCACATCACCCTGTTTGATCATCTGATCGACCAGCGCGAAGGTGAAGCTGTAATCCATCTGGTTGGGATGGATTTCCATGAATTCCTTGATGGTTTCGATGACCTCGCGGTCTTTCTTGGCCTTGAACTGGAAGAATATTAGGTTTTTATAATTCTGAATGTTATCCGGCTGCAGCTTGACCAGTTTCTTCAGCACCGCGATGGTTTTTTCCGGCTGTGTATCACCGTAGAGCATGCTGTAGCGGGCCTGCAGGATGTAGGAAGTATTTACCGAGGGCGCCAGTTCGTTTACTTCTTCCAGAATGCGGATGTAGTTATCATCCTGCCCGGCGACGTGGTAGATCACCGCGAGCTTGTCGAGCATCTCGATGTCCTTTGGATATTTGCTGTGATAACGTTCCATCAGCTCGATGGCCTTGCCGGTCTTGCCCGCAGACACATAACTGTCGGCAAGGTCTCCGACCGCCTGAGCCGTAAGCCCTTCGCTGGCAATCTTCGCCTCGAGGGCGGCTTGTTTCTCCTCGATAAGCGCTTCCGTCGTCTTCGGCTTTTTACGGGCGCTTTCACTCATGAAGTCGAGCTGGTTCTTATCCGGTATCAGCAGGATACTACCGGCGATAATGAGGACAACCACGCCACCGATTTTGATGTAGCTTTTCATCGTTTCAGCCCGCTCCCGATGTTTCTTCCGGCGGCGCTGAACGCGGCGAAAATGTATTCAAGGATGAAACTTATTGCCCACAGGATCAGTATCCAGCCGGTCAGGTAAGTATTGAGCTGGACGTTCAGCGTATGGCGGTCAACGTCGAGCGCGTCGCCATGGAAAGCAATAAACGCGATGGGGATGTTGACGGCATAGAACAGCAGCAATCCCGACAGCCAGTGGCGCAGACCAGAGCGCAGCGCCACGGATAAGGCAAGCGCCGCGGCGGCAAGGCTGGTGGCAGTGAAGTGCAGAAAATCCTCGCCTTTCGGCAGAGCAATTTTGGTAGCGTACACCGAGATGGGGGATTGGAGCGACCGTCCGTAAAGGATGGTATCGGACGTCCAGATTTTTTCCCAGTTGAGAAACAGCGCTTCGACCGAGTTGACGAAATGTTTCAGCAGCCAGTACTGGTAATCAGCCTTTGCCTCACCAGATTTTAACCATTGTCCGAATCCCGACCAGTCCTTGTTGCAGTCCACCGCGTTCTTGCCACGGAAGCACAGTACCTTTTCGTTCATAGGCATGCCCATTGCCACGAATTCGGAGGTCAATGCGGCGTCGGGCAGGATGCGCAGGCCGATGACGTTGACCAGCGGGAACTTCCACCGCTCGGAACTGTTGATGGAAAAAAGCTGGAATGAGGCGAAGAGGCACATGGCAAAAGCCAGAATCTGGCCTTTTTTCCATTTTTTGCTTTTTCGCTCGGCCAGGAGGCCAAGGCTGCATACCACCAGGAAGCCGGCGGCAATCATCAGCGAGAAAAAGGCGTTCGAATCGCGAGTGAACTGCCACAGGATCCATGCGACCAACGTGTAACCGACCGTGGCTCTTGATACTGTCTCTGCCGCCAGAATACGGCATAGCAGTGCCAGCAGCAGCACGGCACCGGACAGCGAGACGCTTTCGGTGAGTATGAGTTTGTGCCATGAGAAGAAAATCTGGGCGATCGACAGTGCTGCCAGCACGCAAAGAAGTGCCACATAGGCGAAGTAGTTTTTAATCACTGTTCGTAAAAACAGGAAGAGGGTCAGCCAGGACAGGTAGAAAAAACCCAGTTGGAACCAGACGAAAGCATGTTCTGACTTAAACAGTTTGAGTAGGACGGGCAGGGTGGGCGAACGATCGCCTTGGATTAAGAAGTTTAGCGTCAGTGGCTGCTGGCTGAGTGCTTTGTACAGGAACGAGTCGGGCGAGTACTGGATGTAGGAGGCATCGAAGATCGCGTAGGCGCTTACTATCCAGGCGGAGAGGATAGCGACAATGATCCACCACTTCGGACTGGATAAAAACGTCCGAAGAAACGTGAAGTTGAAGGAAATATATTCCTGCTGAGGCTCAAGCATCTGAAATCAGGCCATTCCCTGTGTATTAAATTTTGAATTTTTTTACTTAACAAAAATTTAATTAAGCGACTGTTTTTCATGGGATCGATATCAATATAATCTGAGAATTAACAATTATCAGTTAATCTCTAAAAGAGATCACTGTGCTGGCGGGGGGTAGAGACCGAAACGCATATAGAGAGCGTTCTTTCCCGAGCTTTTTATTTTGGTGCAGAAAGAGCTAGATTAGAGAAAGATTAATAAAATGCGCTCGAGGCGAATTAGAGTGCCTGGGTAGATTTTAAATATTGCTCTTATATAACAGCTGAATATAAAATATTACCGGGGCATGATGGAGGTGAGGATTATTTAACTAATAATTGTAGCGGAGCTCCCTGTTGCATAAATGCAACTAGCATAGGTTATTCGGGTTCCATGATGATGTCTTGCAGCCCTGATGGCCCGACATAAGGGATGAACCCGTGTGAACGCTGCAACCTATAAAAGGAGCGAATGCCGTCGACATGGCCTTTCTCGAGATAATCCAGTGTATAGACTTTAAGGTGCTGTGATTGTTTTTGTGCCGCTTTCAGCACAGTGAGATAATTCTGGTAGGTTTCATTAGGAAGCGGCGGATAGGTGTTTTGCGTCGACGGGGAAGGATAAATGCTTTCGGCCAGTACCATGTCGATGTCGTCGCCGATCTGCGGCAATAACGGAAATCCGCGATTGAGCATGATTTTGATATTCGGGTAGCGGTCGCGTATATGCTTAATAAGCTGCACGGTTGCCTGCTGCAATCCGGCGTAGTTTTGTGGCTGCGTATGCTCGAGCCAGATTACGCTATCAGCAGTATCCAGTATAATGCCGTTAAAACCCTGCGCCAGAACCGCCGGGATGATGGTATTCAGCACATATGCCTCCCATTCGGGTTTGCGCACGTCGATGACGGGGTTGCCTTTCCAGCGCTCATCGGTTTTTAAAATCAGTTGGTGGTCCTGGATCCATTGATAGTTGTCGCGGAATGTTTCCGCCTCGCCGAGACTTACATAACCGAGAAGTATTTTATGATTCTGCAGCAGCAGGGGCAGCGGCGGATGCATCTGCCGGTCAAATACGATCACGTCGAAAGGCAGAAATGCTTCCGCTGGCAGCTGGGAGCCGTAATACACCACCCAGCGTTCATGTGGCTGCAGGTGGCGAAGCGCTGCATAACCAATAGACAGGGTTGTCACGATAGACAAAAATATTGCTAATTTATGCATTTACTACCCCGCCTGAAGAACACCGATATGTCGATTAGATGCTAGTCGAGCAGTAAAAATACCTGAAAGCACACTTCCTGTCCTCATCGATCCGAGGTCTGATTCCTTTCGGCAGCGCTATTTCCTCTTGGTCGTTAGTTTTCAAGGCTGGAAATCCGGTTGCGCGGGCACTACATTCCCTTCATGTATTACGCATATCTGCCGTATCGCGGCGTCATACGGGTTTCGGGCGAGGATACGATTCCCTTCCTGCAGGGGCTGGTCACGAACGATGTGACGCGCGTGAAAAACGGCGAGGCGGTCTATGCCGCCCTGCTGACCCCGCAGGGCAAATTTCTGCATGATTTCTTCGTGGTACCTGAGGGAGATACGATCCTTATCGAAGTGGACATGGCGCGCATAGAGGAGCTGGTCAAGCGCCTGTCCATGTATAAGCTGCGCTCGAAAGTCACCATTGCGCCAGGGGATAAAAAAGTGACGGCGGTCTGGGGTTCAGAAGCCGAAAGCCATAAGCCAGAAGCCGGAATATTCAAAGACCCGCGGTTACCGCAGCTGGGATACCGCGTAGTCGGCGATGTCGATACAACGAGAATGATGAAGGCCACGCCCGGGGAGTATGAGGCGCACCGGCTGTCCCTCGGTATCCCGGATGGCGAGCGCGACCTGATCCCTGAAAAATCCCTGCTCCTCGAATTCGGCATCGACCAACTACACGGCGTCGATTTCAGCAAGGGCTGCTATGTCGGACAGGAGGTGACGGCCCGTACGAAATATCGCGCCACGCTGCGCAAGTTCATTTACAAGGTGCAGGCGGACGACGGACTGCTGCCGGAACCGGGTACGCCGGTACTGATAGAAGATAAAGAAGCGGGACAAATGCGTTCCAGCGCCGGGAATATGGGGCTGGCGCTGCTGTCAGTGGAACAGGTCGAAACCGCGCGAAAAACCCATAAAAATTTCCATTCGGGAACGGTTTTATTGACAGCCTCGCTGCCGACGTGGGTTACCAAGCCACCTCAGGCGCTTACGGTGGAGGAATAACCGGCTACCTTTTTTATGGGGTATGGGTTATACTTATTTTTATGGCTGAGAAACTCATCTCGCTCGAACAGAAAATCGGCTCGCTGGAAGGGCATCTGCTCATCGCCACGCCGATGGTTCAGGATACGTGTTTCGCCCGTTCGGTGATTTACATGTGCGCGCATAATGAATCCGGCGCCATGGGCATCATCGTCAATTATCCGGTCGAGAATCTCGGCCTCGGCGAAATCCTCGATCAGCTCGACATCAAGAGTCAGCAGCCGAGAGACCTGCCTATTCATTTCGGCGGACCCGTCGAGGCCAATCGTGGTTTTATCGTGCACAGTGCTGAATATGCCTGCGCGGAAAGCCTGATCCAGCGCAACGGCGTTGCGGTGACGGCGAGCATCAACGTTCTGCAGGATTTAGCATCGGGCAGGGGGCCCAAGCAGGGCATGCTGGTGCTGGGGTATGCCGGCTGGTCGCCCGGCCAGCTCGAGCAGGAGATCGAAGCGGGGAGCTGGATCGTTGTTCCCGCCAGCAAGCAGTTGGTGTTCGATACCGACAATGAGACCAAGTGGAACGTTGCCATCGCCAGCCTGGGGATCGACATGGGGCATTACTCCACCGAGGTGGGCCACGCGTAACGGCGCAGCGGGGTTACCAGCACTTCTCCGGTTCCATTGCCAGCGCTGCCGCCAGCCGTTCCAAATAGTCTTCCCGCGAAATTTCCATTCCCCCGAACTGTTTCAGGTGCTCGTTGACATATTGCGTGTCGAACAGCGCGTACCCTGCATCTCGAAGCATTCGCAGCGCATGCACCAGCGCCGCCTTGCTGGCGTTGGGGGCGCGGGAGAACATGCTTTCACCGAAGAATGCCCCGCCCAGCGCGACGCCGTACATGCCGCCCATCAGCTTTTCGTCCTGCCAGTATTCGATGCTGTGGGCGTAGCCTATCGCGTGCAGCTCGCAGTATAGCGCAATGATCGTGTCGTTGATCCATGTATCCTCCCGCTTGGCGCAGGCGGTGATAACATTGCGGAAGGCGCGGTTAGTGGTGATGGTGAAAGGATGGCGGCGCAGCCACCGCTCCAGCCGCCGCGGCACGTGAAAAGCATTTAGCGGTATAATGCCGCGCCGCTCGGGATGGAACCAGAGCAGCTCCGGCGCGTGGCGGCTTTCTGCCATCGGAAAATAGCCGTGCGCATAGGCGGAAAGCAGCAGTTCGGCGGTCAGTGGCTCAGCCACGTTTCGTGATATTCGCCATCGCCTGCAGAGCCAGCAAATAGCTGTCGCTGCCGAAGCCGCAGATGACGCCGCGAGCCGCTTTCGAAACATAGGACTGGTGGCGGAATTCCTCGCGGCGGAAGATATTCGACAGGTGCACCTCGATGATCGGGATGCCGATGGAAAGCAGCGCGTCCATAATGGCGATCGAGGTATGGGTATAGGCACCGGCATTGATGAGCAGCCCCTGGCACTCCTTTCCAGCCTGCTGGATTCTGGTAACAATCTCCCCCTCATGGTTCGACTGGTAGCATGCCAGCGCCAGCCCCAGCCGGCCGGCTTCCGCCTGGCATTTCTTCTCGATGTCGGCCAGCGTCTCGCTTCCGTAGATGTCCGGCTCGCGCGTGCCGAGCTGGTTGAGGTTGGGGCCGTTGACGAGGAGGATTTTAAGGGGCATAGTTGATTCCTTAATAGAATAAAGATTTATAGACTATTTCCTATGCAAATCAAAGTGAATGGTGAAACACGCGAATTCACGGCGCCAATCAGCGTGGCGGGACTGGCCGAAGCGCTGGCGCTGAAACCCTCGCAAGTGGCGATCGAACGCAACCGGCAGATCGTGCCGCGCAGCACATACAATGACGTTGCGCTTTCTGAGGGAGATGAAATAGAAATCGTGAATTTCATTGGTGGCGGATAAACGGGGCTGATAATGATCGCACGCAGCAAAGCGCATCTATCGAAGGTAAGTGAAAACTATTTCGAGCATCAGTGCGTCGCTTTCCGCTATGGCATTACATGCATAGCCGCCGGATTGATGGCATTCATTCATGGCTTCGTGCCTGCATGGTTTGAAACTGCTGCCAGCGACCGTGTGGCGCGCCTTGCCCAGAATCGAAAGACCAAGACCTGAGATGAATGATCCTTTAATCATTGCCGGTAAATCCTATACCTCCCGCCTGCTGGTGGGCACCGGGCGGTATAAGGACATGGCGGAAACCAAAGCGGCGATCGAGGAGAGCGGCGCCGAGATCGTGACTGTGGCGCTACGGCGCATGGACCTCACGAAAAAAGGCGAAGGCTCGCTGCAGGAGGCGATCGATCCGAAAAAATATACCTACCTGCCCAACAGCGCCGGCTGTTATACCGCCGACGAGGCGGTGCGCACCTTAAGCCTTGCGCGCGAGCTCGGCGGTTGGACATTGGTGAAGCTTGAGGTGATCGGTGACAAGCGTACGCTGTATCCGGACGTCGGGGAAACCATCAAAGCCGCCGACATACTGGTCAAGGAAGGCTTTCAGGTGATGGCCTATACCAGCGACGATCCGCTGGTTGCCAAAAAGCTGGAGGAGGCAGGCTGCGTGGCGGTGATGCCGCTCGGCGCGCCGATCGGTTCTGGGCTGGGCATCCAGAACCCGCTGAACATCCGTTTAATCGTCGAGCAGGCGAAGGTGCCGATCCTGGTCGATGCCGGGGTGGGGACGGCGTCGGACGTTACCATTGCCATGGAACTGGGCTGCGACGGGGTGCTGCTCAACACGGCGCTTGCCGCCGCGAAGGATCCGGTGCTGATGGCCCGCGCCATGAAGGCGGCGGTGGAAGCCGGAAGGCTTGCTTATCTGGCCGGGCGCATGCAAAAGCAGGATTATGCCACGGCAAGCTCGCCGGAAACGGGTTTGATCACGGAAGAAAAACGCAAACAGAACGCTTAAATCAATAAGCGCACAAAACGTAACGGGGAACCATGTCCGAGGAATTACACACGCGGCGCAACTGGCTTGCGCGCGTTGCCGCCGGTACAGTGCTAACGGCAGTGCCCGGCTGTAATAGGGAGATTATCCTGCCGCAGACATCAGCGCGCGAGGAAAGCCCTCCGCGCGCCGTGCAGATTCTGATCGGCGGCGCCATTTCCGGTCGGCCGGCGCTGGAGCATGTAACGCCGGAGGAGTTCGATCCTAGCGGCGTTTACCGGCAGATCAGGACAGCTTTTCCTCACGTCAGGAAAGTGGTCAGCATCACCAGTGCCTCAAAGCTCTACGCGCAACGCAATGCTGAAGACCAGAAGCAGCTTTTTACACGCCTTGGCGCCAGGAAAGTGGATACCATCGCCAGCCGCGAAGAAGCCAACCGCAATACGCTGGCTCAGGCCATTGAGGAAGCGGATATGGTGTTCATGACCGGTGGCGATCAGGGGAGGCTCGTCGATGCGCTGGTTGGAACGCCGGCGCTTGCTGCACTGCAAAAAAGGCTGAGCGATCCCGCGTTCATTCTGGCGGGAACATCGGCGGGGGCGGCCTGCATGTCGGAAATCATGATCAATGGTGGGCGGGAAAAAGCTTATATCTATCAAACGCCACCCGAGGAAGGAGAAGACCGCCGCCCTGTGACGGAACAGATGCGGGATGGGCTCGGCATATTTCCGGCTATTGTCGATACGCATTTCAGCCAGCGCCAGCGCGGGCCACGTTTACAGGAAGCCCTGCGGGAGCATCCGGGGCGCGTCGGCATCGGGTTGGACGAGGGTACAGCGCTGGTAGTGGATAATGGCAAAGTGCAGGTGCTGGGCAAGGGCCGCGTGTTATTGGCCACTGCGGATGCTGCGGGACAGCTGCGGCGGCAGTGGCTGGCGGGAAAAACCAATCACCCCATCATCGATGCGAATCAGACCCATCGGATTAGTGAGGATGGATGGGATTCGGCCGCGCAGGGCTTCGATCTGTTTCGCCCGCCGCTGCCCCAGCCCGATATGGTTGCCAGTCGACGCGGCATGGCACTGGCGCCCTAAAGCTACCCGCGCGCCGCGCCCTTTTCCTGCTGCAGGTGCGGCTGGATGTATTTGTGCTGCAGGACTTTGCCCAGCGCCTCGGTAAGGCTTTGCAACCCCGATATGACCGATGGCATGTCGGTATCATCGAACTGGCACTGTTTGCGCTCTTCCAGTGCCATTAACAGGCATGCCAGCGTACCCAGCCCGGTGGCGCCGGCAATGCCCATGGCAGTGAGGTTGTCGACGGTATTGCGCGTTAAGTAACGGGGCTGAAGCAACTCTCCATCCCGCTCCATAGCCTTGTTATAGAATTCCATGGTTTTGCCAATGTGTTCCGGTTTCCACGCTTCGGGGTCGCGCGCCAGGCGCAGCCTCTCCTGCAGGGAGGCTCCCATCTCCTTGCGGTGCGTATCCGTAACCCGCGGAGGGTCGAAGGACTGGGTGGCTGCATATCCGCCGGCCGCGAGGGCGGTGGCACCCAGTCCGATAGCAGCGCCGGTCGTTCTTTTAAGAAAACGGCGGCGGTCGATCATCTGATCCATTTTGTCTATATCGACGCGCGTACCAATAAGATAGTTCTCATTATCATTGAGCGCCGCATCGAAAGCCCCTTGTTCGTCGCCATCGAATTGCAGCGGGCGCTGTCCCGGTTTTTCGATCGCATAGCGCAGCTTCGCCGTTACGTGCCGCAGCGCTTCTCGGGCTGCGGCGCGCTGATCCTCCAAAGGCTTTCCTTCATCGGCGGCTTTCTGGCCTGCCATTTCATAAAGCCGGCGCAGCGCATCGGCGGCGGTGGCTTGGAACGCCAGGTCGCGGAACGGAGCTTCACGATAAAGTTCATACGCCACTGCCGGACTGTTGTTGATGCGGTCTTCCAGATTCTCAGCGTGTTTTATCGCTCGCATGCGAGAGTAATCCCGCAGCTTAAGCAGCGCCTTCCAGAGTGAATCGTTCTCCGCTTCCTGCCAATGGACGACATCATTATCAGGAACATCAAGCACAAGTATTCTCCTATCAGGTTAATTTATTATCCGGATCCGATACGTTATCCGCGCGCGGATCGTGCACTCGACTGCCGCGGCTGCGGCGCTAAAGCATGCTGCATGATCTTTCCCAGTTCGGTGGCAATGATCATCAGCTGAGGCTTGAGCGCCGCCATCGTATCCTTATCCCGGTAGAACTCGTCCCGTATTTGAGCCGCCGCTGCGATGCTTGCAACCGCTCCGAAGGCGGCAGCGGCGGCGGCACCGGCCGCCGGCAGGTTAATGCTGTCACGGGTAAAATAAGTTCCATCGGTTCGGGATTGCTCACCGGTATCCGGCGTGGCGGAGGCATCCGGCAATTCTTTAACGACATGGCGACCAGCCACGAAGGCGCCCAGTCCAAGCCCGGCGGCGGCGGCACCCAGGGCACGCACTGCCGTGCGCCGATTGATAATCTCGTCATGCTGGCTGATGTGGGTGCCGCCCAGGAAGAAGAAACGATTTTCCAGTTCATTGAAAGCGCAATGAAAAGCGGTTTCCTCCTGCCGGTCAAGCCTCAGCCGCTGGCGGCCGCCGCCTTTCGCCCAGCGCTGAAATTTACTTACCATGGTGTGCAGCGCTTCCCGTCCGGCGACGCGCTGTTCCTCCGGGGACTTTCCTTCATCCTCGGCGTTTGCAGCAGCCAATTCGTAGAGGGTGCATAAGGCATCGGCAGTGACGGCCCGCCTGCTCAGATCACGGTAGGCGGCATCACCGTCAGGTTTTTTATTGGCATGCCTGCTGGCCTCCTC
>CAYXYU010000021.1:0-17931 GCA_964469525.1 uncultured Rickettsiales bacterium
AGGCCGATTGGAGATAACGGGGTAGGCGTGGTTTCGAATCCTTCTTTCTGCAGGTCGGCCTGGAGCTGTTCGCGCGTGGTTTTGAGCGTATTGACGCGGAGGTCGGCCGGGGCCTGCTCGTTCAGCGTGCGCAGCGCATTTTCGAACTGGTTGCCGAAACTTTCGCGCAGCGCACCGTCCAGCCATGCGGGATAATTCAGACGGACAGGGTCGGGCATGTCGGGGTGTCCCGACGTATGGCGCGCCAGCGACTCGAACATGCAACTTTCCTCCGGTGTGAAAGGAGGAGGGGAATACTGGCTGTCCTTGGTGATGCTGTGGATGGTCTGCGGGTTGTAGTCCTTGCGCAGTATCAGCGCGGCGAGGACATAGCTTCTCCCGTGGATATATTGCTGCTCCCGCTCCAGCCACCATTCCAGCGCCGCCTTGTGGCGCAGCACCCAGTAGACCAGCTCGCTGATGGCGCCACGGTCCTTGCTGCCGATATAGCGGTGCGATTTGTAATATTGATCGAGCAGCCGGTCGGCAGGGATGCGTTTCTCCGATGTCCATGCGTTTAAAATCTGATCGACCAGCTCGATGGACGCCTGTATGCGCGCGCCGGGAGTCATGCGGGATTACGTGCCATTATATAGAAAGTCGGGACAGGGACTTTGTCTTTCCGATACGGGCTGACGCTTTTTTTCCATTCTATTATTTCCATGCCGCTATGAGTTATTGCTTTACGAAGATCCGCTTCATCCATGCCGGTGAACCGGCATCGGGTTGCCGCTGCACTTGTCTCTACCATGGAAAAATACATTATTCCGTCCGTGCGAAGGGAGTCAGCAAGATTCGTCAGGGTTTGGGCTATTTCTTCCGTTTTAAGAAAAAACAGCAACCCGAATGCCCATATACCATTATAATAAGCATCAGCGATAAAATCTTTCACATCGCAGTCGATAAAAGGAAAACCGAATTGTTCGGCATGGGCTTTCGCCCCGGCGTTGTTGTCGAGCGCATCGATGGCGGCATCGGGACGCATGTCGCGCATGGCCAGGGAAAAACGGCAATTTCCGCATCCCGCATCCAGTATCTTAGGGGCAGGAGGCAAACGCCCTAAAAATGTTTCAAAGGCAGATTTCATGGGAGCGGGGATATCGAATTTTACCCGCTCATAATAATCGGGCCAGTGATACATCAAGGCGTCCGTTCGGGCGGTGTTCGCTATGGGCTGAAGAACAGGTAATAGACCAGCAGGAAGGGCAGGATCAATATCACGAAGGATATGACAATGCCGATCAGCGTGAAGCCGGGCATCAGCGCCAGCCCCAGAATGTCCGAGGCGAAGGAAGGGTTTTCAGGGGAGAGGGATTCGCTCGTCTCATACTGGTTTTCTTCCATGTGCTACCCCGCTGGCGAGTGTCCCCGAATGATACAGCATGGCGGATGCTTTCACAAGGGCGCCGGGAGTCATGGGATAAATAACGGTGGTATATGAGGATGCAGAAACTCCCAGAGGGGAGCCTGGAGCGACTCGGGAAGCTGGTGAAAAATTCCGATGGCCATCAAGGTATTCGCGGCAATGAGCAACAGTACGCCAAGAGCGGGATTCCGTATGCCAAGACCGGACGATATTAGTAACATATACGGGCCCATGAGGGCGAACAGTATCCAGCTGTGAGTGGCCTGAAAGCTCTCCCCGCCATCATTTTCAATATGAAGATAGACGATAAGCCAGTTCACTCCCCATACGGTGACGATAATAAGGGGCCACTTCAATATTGCCCATGCAGCGATACAAAGATTCCGTAATGCGTCCGCCAACGTCGATGGAGAATGGGCGACATAATGATATGTGAAAAACAGGCAAATCGGCAGGAGCACCAATACCAGCAGCGGTCGGATCAGCAGAGAAGGCCGGCTTTGCACCTCGCGCAGCCAGCCTATTTCCTGCTTATCCTCGGTATAGGAGTCTTCGGAGAATATCCACGCCATGGCCTTTAACACGCCAATGACTGCCAGTGATTTCAGGACAAGTTTTACAATGGGCAGCAGTAATGGTACGGGCAATAAGCTAACCCTCTATCCTATAATTCGGCGCTTCGCGGGTGATCGTGATGTCATGCGCGTGCGATTCGCGCAGGCCGGCGCTGGTGATGCGGATGAACTCGCAGTTCTTCTGCATATCGGCGATGGTGGCGTTGCCGGTGTAGCCCATGGCGGCTTTGAGGCCGCCCATTAATTGGTGGATGACGCCCGATACCGGGCCTTTGAACGGCACGCGGCCCTCGACGCCTTCGGGTACCAGTTTCAATTTGTCGGCGATCTCCTGCTGGAAATAGCGGTCGGCCGAGCCGCGCGCCATGGCGCCGACCGAACCCATGCCGCGATAGGCCTTGTAGGAGCGGCCCTGGTACAGCACTTCCTCGCCGGGGCTTTCCTCGGTGCCGGCGAACAGCGAGCCGAGCATGGCGCAGTCGGCGCCGGCGGCGATCGCCTTGGCGAGGTCGCCGGAGAATTTGATGCCGCCGTCGGCGATGACGGTAGCGCCATGCTTGCGGGCCATCTTCACCACCTCCATCACGGCGGTGAGCTGCGGCACGCCGACCCCGGCGACGATGCGGGTGGTGCAGATCGAACCGGGGCCGATGCCGACTTTCACTGCGTCGGCGCCTGCCTTGATCAACGCCTCGGCGCCTTCAAGCGTGGCAATGTTGCCGCCGATCACTTCTATATTCTTATGAGCGGATTTGATGGCGCGGATGGCATCCAGCACGCCCTTGCTGTGGCCGTGCGCCGTGTCGACGATCAGCACATCGACCCCGGCGGCGACTAAAGACGCGGCGCGCTCGATGCCGTCGTTGCCGGTGCCGACGGCGGCGGCGACGCGCAGGCGGCCGTGCTCATCCTTGCAGGCGTTGGGATGCGCCTGCGCCTTCTCGATATCTTTTACGGTAATCAGCCCGACACATTTATAATGCTTGTCGACCACCAACAGCTTCTCGATGCGGTACTGGTGCAGCAGCTTCTTGGCCTCGTCGCGGCTGATATTGACCGGGACGGTAATCAGCTTGTCCTTGGTCATCAGCTCGCTGACCTTCTGTTCGGGATTGGAGGCGAAGCGCACGTCGCGGTTGGTGAGGATGCCGGCGAGCTTGCCCGAGCCGCGCTCGACCACCGGGATGCCCGAGATGCGGTGCGTGCCCATCAGCGCCAACGCTTCGCGCAGCGTGGCTTCGGGATGAATGGTCACCGGGTTCACCACCATGCCGGATTCGAATTTCTTGACCTTCGTTACCTCGCCCGCCTGGTCGACGATGGGCATGTTCTTATGGATGCAGCCCATGCCGCCATGCTGCGCCATGGCGATGGCGAGGCGGGCTTCGGTCACCGTGTCCATTGCTGCCGAGATGAGCGGGATGCCGAGCGTGATCCGGGGAGTGAGGCGGGTTCTGGTGTCGGCCTGGGCCGGGACGATGTCCGAGGCGCGTGGCTTTAAGAGGACGTCGTCGAAGGTGAGGGCTTGTTCTATCAGCATAACCTGTCCTTTAGTTATGCCGCCCATGTCTAGCCTCGCTACCCGTCAAAAGCAAGCAATAACGGATCGGCGGGCCTAATATAGGGGGTGGGGGTTCCTAGCCGTTTTGGCATCCCCTTGGAGCCTCAGTACGATTTTTGAAAAAAACACTTTATGGTAAGGCAATTTTTACTTTATTATTGCTATGATTCTTGTTATGAGAATCCGTTTTGTAACTATTGATAGGTAGTTTGTGTTTTTTGTTGTTGATAGTCAGTCTTTTACCCAGAGGTTCGTGACCTTTCTGTTCAACGAGCCCTGACGTCGCTAACAATTTTTTGGATGAATGGATAAAACATAGATGAAAAACAACACCTCCGAGCCTCCCGGCCGAGCCCCCAACCGCCAAACCGGCGGTATTTCTTTCCCCCGGAATTCCCTAGTACAGCCCCCCGCTTCTTCCTACCAGGAAGTGCCGCCGGCCGTGCGCAGCTACCGTTCCATCGACGAAATGGTGCATGAGCTGCGTCCCGACCTGCCGGTCTACTGCCTGCGCCCCGCTACTATTGCGGCGACGGCGAAGCGCTTCCTCAAGGCGTTCCCGGGCGATGTGTTCTATGCCGTCAAGACCAATCCGGACCCGCTGGTGCTGAAAACTCTGGCGCGCGCCGGCGTGACCCATTTTGACGTCGCCTCGCTCGCCGAGGTGCGGCTGGTGGCCGAGCACGCGCCGATGGCGGAGATGCATTTCATGCACCCGGTCAAGAGCCGCGAGGCCATCGCTGCGGCTTACCATGAGCATGGTGTGCGCGACTTCGCGCTCGACACGCAGGAGGAGCTGGCCAAGATCATGGAAGCGACCGATGGCGCCTCCGACCTGAACCTGTTCGTCCGCCTGTCCATTCCCAACGACAAGGCGGCCTACAGCCTGTCGGGCAAGTTCGGCGTGTCGGTGGATCAGGCGCTGCCGCTGCTTAAGAGCACCCGTGAGGCGGCAAACCGCCTGGGGGTATGTTTCCATGTCGGCTCGCAGTGCATGAATCCGGAGGCCTATGTGGTTGCCATCGACCTGGTGGCCGGGCTGCTGGCAGAGGGAGAGGTGCGTCTCGATATCCTCGATATCGGCGGCGGCTTCCCGTCGCTCTATCCGGGCCTGACCCCGCCGCCGCTGGCGCAGTACATGAAAGCCATCAACAAGGCCGTCGCCAGCCACCACGTGCTCGACGATTGCCGCCTGGTCTGCGAACCCGGCCGCGCGCTGGTCGCCGAAGGCGGTTCCACCGTCGCGCGCGTCGAGCTGCGCAAGGGCAACGCGCTGTACCTCAACGAAGGGGTGTTCGGCAGCCTGTTCGACGCCGGCGTCCCCGGCTTTGTCTTCCCGGTCAAGGCCATCCGGCCCGAGCCGGCGAAGGGCGCGCTGGCACAGGAGCTGGCGGAGTTCACCTTCTTCGGCCCGACCTGCGACAGCATGGACGCCATGAAAGGCCCGTTCCACCTGCCGGCCAACGTGGCCGAAGGGGACTGGATCGAGGTCGGCCAGCTCGGCTCCTACGGCGCCACGATGGCCACCCGCTTCAACGGCTTCCAGTCGGATGTCGTCGTCGAAGTCGGCGACAAGCCGCTGCTGTCAAGGCTGGGGGTGAACTAACGTGAATCGGGACGGGGAATTTACCCGTCCCGTTTTTCTAAAGATGGAATCACCCTCTCCGAAATACTCCTTAGTAGGCAAGGCCGCTACGGCAAGAACAGTGGCGCTCGAGTATAAGGATATAGGCCAAGATCTACTAATAGGTGGATTTATAGTCCTAGTAGTGTATGTGATCTGGCATTGTTTAAAGAAGGAAACAGGTAAATGAAGTCTACAGCAAAGAGCAAATCGCACTCGAAGCATAATCTCCTGACCAAAGAGGTCGAGCATATCGACATCACGTCGTTCGACGCGCGGCCGATCATCGAGCAGATGGCGGACATGTCCTTCACCTCGCGCGACCTCGCCAAGGCGACGGAAATCTACAACATGATGCTGAAGGACAAAAGCTGCGCCGTGTTCCTGACGCTGGCCGGCTCGACCTCGGCGGGCGGCTGCATGCAGCTTTACGTCGAGCTGGTGAAGAACAACATGGTCGATGCCATCGTCGCCACCGGCGCGTCGATCGTCGATATGGATTTCTTCGAGGCGCTCGGCTTCAAGCATTACCAGGGCAGCCAGTTCATGGACGATAAGACGCTGCGCGACAATTACATCGACCGCATCTACGACACCTATATCGATGAGGAGCAGCTGCAGGCCTGCGATCATACGATCAAGAAGATTGCCGATACGTTGGAGCCGCGCCCGTATTCCAGCCGCGAGTTCATCCATGAGATGGGCAAGTGGCTGGTGAAGAACGGCAAGAAGAAGGACTCGCTGATCCAGCGCGCCTATGAGAATGGCGTGCCGATTTTCTGCCCGGCCTTCACCGATTCGAGCGCCGGCTTCGGGTTGGTGGTGCACCAGGTCGAGCGCATGAAGAAGAAGCAGCCCTACCTCACCATCGATTCGATCGCCGATTTCCGTGAGCTGACCGAGATCAAGATCAAGGCCGGCACCAGCGGCCTGCTGATGGTCGGCGGCGGCGTGCCGAAGAACTTCGTGCAGGACACGGTGGTCTGCGCCGAAATCCTTGGCGTCGAAGCCGAGATGCATAAATACGCCGTGCAGATCACCGTGGCCGACGTGCGCGACGGTGCCTGCAGCTCATCCACGCTTAAGGAAGCGTCGAGCTGGGGCAAGGTCGATACCGCCTATGAACAGATGGTGTTCGCCGAAGCGACCTCCGTGCTGCCGCTGCTGGCCAGCGACGCCTACCACCGCGGCTACTGGAAGAAGCGTGCGAAGCGGAGATTTTCGAAGTTGTTTGAGTAGTGTCATCCTGAGCGTAGCGAAGCGGAGTCGAAGGATCTTTCTTCGCTGGCTCTTAAAGAAGATCCTTCGACTTCGGCCTACGGCCTTCGCTCAGGATGACAAACAGGGATGGACAGTATGAAAAAAGCCTTAGCCAAGGAACCCCAGCGCCACAAACCCACCGCCGCCACCCGCGCGTTGCTTGCCAAGGGAAAGAAATACTATACCCATGCCTACAAGCCGCGCGAGATGGTGCTGGAGCGTGGTGTGGGCGCGACGGTATGGGATACGGATGGCAACGATTATATCGATCTCGGCGCGGGCATCGCGGTTACCGGGCTGGGGCATCATAATAAGGAATTGCTGAATGCGCTGACGGCGCAGGCGAAGAAGCTCTGGCATACCAGCAATATATTTTTCACCGCGCCGCCCATTTTGCTGGCCGAGGAGCTGGTCAAAGCCTCGAAGTTCGCCAAACGGGTGTTTCTCACCAACTCGGGTGCCGAGGCCAATGAAGCGGCGATCAAGCTGGCGCGCAAATACGCCGCCGACAAGGGCCGTCCTTCCGGCGCGCGCGAAATTATCACCTTCACCGGCTCGTTCCATGGCCGCACGCTCGCCACCGTCACCGCCACGGCGCAGCCGAAATACCATGCCGGGTTCGAGCCGCTGCCGCCGGGCTTCCGCTACTGCCCGTTCAACGATTTCGACGCCATCACGCGCATGGTCAACCCGCAGACCTGCGCCGTGATGCTGGAGGTGGTGCAGGGCGAGGGCGGCATCACGCCGGTCAAGCCGGGGTTCCTGAAGCATGTGCGCGCGCTGTGCGACAAGCATGATGCGCTGCTCATTCTTGATGAGATACAGTGCGGCATGGGGCGTACCGGCGCGCTGTTCTCTTACTTTTCTGAAGGCGTGACGCCGGATGTGGTGACGCTGGCCAAGGCGCTGGGCGGCGGTATGCCCATCGGCGCGATGCTGATCGGGGCGAAGGCGGAAAATACCTTCCAGTTCGGCAGCCATGGCAGCACCTTCGGCGGCAACCCGTTGGCGGCCACTGTGGCTCGTGCCGTGCTCAAGAAGCTGCAGACGCCTGCTTTACGGAAAAATGTTGCCGAACGCGGTCGGCAGCTGGTGACGGCGCTTAGCGCCATCAACGCGAAGCATGGCCTGTTCAGCGAAATCCGCGGGCGCGGGCTGATGATCGGCGCCGAGCTCGAACCGACTTGGCACGGCGAGGCGGGCGATATTGCCGAAACGGCGCGCAAGCATGGGGTGATCGTGCTGCAGGCGGGGCCTAACGTGCTACGTTTCCTGCCGCCGCTTATCATTACGCAGAAGGAAATGAAAGAGGGTCTGGTGCGGCTGGAAAAGGCGATTGAAGTGTCTCTGGCGCAGGCCAAGTAATCTGTCATTGCGAGGAGCGCGAAGCGCGACGCAGCACCCAGTAATTGATTGATAAAACTGGATTGCTTCGCTACGCTCGCAATGACGATTGAAAGGTCCTTTCTATGATGCTTGTGCGGCCGGTTGCGCTCGATGACCATGCGGAAGTACTGGCGATGGCCAAGGAAGCCGGTATCGGCATGACCTCGTTGCCGCCGGATGCTGATGTGCTGCGGGAGAAAATCCGGCGCTCGGTGGCGAGTTTCGCCGGCAAACCGGAAAGGGAAAAGGGCGAGAGCTTCCTCTTCGTGCTGCAGGACACCGACAACGGCCAACTGGTCGGCAGTTGCGGTATCGTGGCGCATGTGGGATTGAGCCAGCCGTTTTATTCCTACAAGCTCTCGACCATCGTGCAGGCATCGGCGGAAGTGGGTGTTTACTCACTGCAGCGCGTGCTGCACATGGTCAACGATTATACCGGCGCCACCGAGATCGGCTCGCTGTTCCTGCGGCCGAGCCATCGCCGCGATGGCATCGGCAGCTTCCTGTCGCGCTGCCGCTACCTGATGCTGGCGGAGTTCCCGCAGCTGTTCTCCGACGTGGTGATCTCCGAGATTCGCGGCAGCCAGGACAAGGACGGCAATTCGCCCTTTTACAAGCACCTGGCGCAGCATTTCTTCCAGATGGATTTCAGGAACGCCGATTTCATCAATGCCACCCAGGGCGGGCAGTTCATCAGCGACCTGATGCCGAAATACCCGATTTACGTCAACCTGCTGCACCCGGACGCTCAAGGTGCTATCGGCGTGCCGTTTGAGACCTCGAAAAAAGCGGTGCAATTGCTGACAAAGGAAGGATTCCTGCACCAGGGTTATATCGACGTGTTCGACGGCGGACCGACCCTGCAGGCCGACCGCCCGGCTATCCGCACGGTGCGGGAGAGCAAGCGCGATGTCGTAAAGGAGATCCGGCCGCTTTTGGGCACCACCCACATGATCGCCTCGACACAGCTTGCGAGTTTCAGCGTCGTCTTCGCGGCGGTGGAAGAGCATGGTAACGGCGTGGTGGTCGACGAGGCGGCGGCGAAGGCGCTCGGCCTTAAAAAAGGCGACCACGTGCGGTTCGCGACATGTTGATTGTCATCCTGAGCGAAGTGAGGACGCAGTCCGAACGCAGTCGAAGGATCTATTCCGGGGCAACCAAAGAAGATCCTTCGACTCCGCTTCGCTCCGCTCAGGATGACAAGTTATGAACCCCATCGCCCTCTTCACCGACTGGCTGGCCGAGGCCAAAGCGCATCCGGATATCGCCGACGCCACCGCGATGGCGGTTGCTACAGCCAATAGGGAAGGGCGCCCGTCGGTGCGCATGGTGCTGCTGAAAGGGGCCGATGAAACAGGCTTCGTGTTCTATACCAACCTGGAAAGCCGCAAGAGCGCCGAGCTGAAGGAAAACCCGCATGCTGCGCTGTGTCTTTACTGGGATGCCATCGGCAAACAGGTGCGCGTCGAGGGTAGGGTGGAGCGGGTGAGCGACGCAGAGGCGGATGCGTATTTCGCGAGCCGCCCGCGCGACAGCCAGATCGGCGCCTGGGCCTCGAAGCAGTCGCATCCGCTGGCCTGTCCTGAGGAGTTACAGGAAAAAGTAGCGGGGCTGGAAAAGCAATACACCGGTCAAAACATACCGCGTCCGCCCTTTTGGTCCGGCTGGCGCGTTATCCCCGAGCGTATCGAGTTCTGGCGCAACATGCCGGCGCGCCTGCACGACCGCGAAGTCTACACGCGCGTGGGCGAGGGGTGGGAAATGGTAAGGCTGTGCCCGTAAACTGTCATTCCCGCGCAGGCGGGAATCCATGCTTTTCCCTTTGCGAGTTGGCATGGTATGGATCTCCGCCTGCGCGGGGATGACACTATCCTTTCACCTCCGCATAGCAATTCGGCGTCTCGTATAATTTGATGCGGATGCAGGTGATGCCCATCCCCGCGAACAGTTTCGGGCATATTTCGCGGAACAGGTAATCCGCCATATTCTCCGCCGTCGGGTTGGCTGACAGATAGAAAATCTTCTGGCCGGTAATGCGGTCGATGGCGCTGCCCAGCTCCTTGTCCTTGTCATATAAGATAGTGGTGTGATCCCAGTACTCGTCGATCCAGGTCCCCAGCTTTTCCCTGATCACCGAGAAATCCACGATTCGTCCCAGCCGATCCAATTTATTAGCCGTGAAGGTGGCTTCGAGTGCATAGCGGTGGCCGTGCAAATCCTTGCACTTGCTCTCGTGTTCCATGACGCGGTGGGCGGCATCGAACTCGATGCGGCGGGTACAGGTAATGGTGGCGGTCATTGATCCCCGCGATCGACCCCGGTGGCAAACTCCGGTGATGCTTCCGCGGGGCAGGCAGCCGGGCGTGGTCCTTCCGGCGCCGCTCTCAGCCGTTCGTCGCACTCGATGTCGCAGGCCCTGGCCCGCACGGCGGCGATGCGCGAAACGGAGGCGGAGTGGCGGGCAAACGCGCATTCCGAGGTGCGCGACAGGAAGGCACGGTTATCCTGTTGCGCGGCGGGCGGCGGCGGGGCGGGGGCCTGCCCGCCCAGCGATTGCGGGTTGGCGGCGGCAGCGCCCGCCACGGCGCCCGCGGCAACGGTGGGCGGTGCTAGGCTGCCATACCCGCCCAGTCTTCCCGCCGAAATACCGGCTGCATTGTTTTCTTCCCGACCGCTGGGAACCGTCCAGCCGTTATTGGCCATACATTCGCTGAACAGGGTTACCAGCTGCGATTTGCTGGTGCTGTCCGTATGCGGCTGCGGCACGCTGCGCATCGCCATGTCGAGCTTGAGTTGAGCATATTCGCGGCACCGGTCGCGCTGCTCGACATAATCATTCTGAATGCCGGTCTGGTCCTTGCAGGCCCAATAGCAGCGGAAGCGATAGCCTGGCGTCAGGACTATTACCGCGATCAGCAATACAGCGCGAAACCAAGGCATACTGTAACTTTCAAAGCGTTCTGCCGCCATGATAGCACAGCGCCGCCCTAAAAAAAACTGCTGCATACTTGAACAAATGGTTGATTAGATCATCTAAATATACAATCTATAGTATAGTCATCACCGGGAGGAGTATCTATGGAAACCATTTTGATTATTGATGATGATCCTTCGCAGCTGCGCATGGCGGAGCAGGCCATTAGCCATAAGTTACGCTATCGGGCGGTGACCGCCGGCGGCGGCGAGGACGCCATTCGCTGGGTGCTGTCCGGCAAGCAGCCCTGTCCCGACCTGCTGCTTCTGGATCTGGCCATGCCGGGCACGGGCGGCCTGCAGGTCATCCGCGCGGTGAAAGCCTACCGACCGCATCTGCCAGTGATCGTGCTCACCCAGTATGGCGACGATACGCAGGCCGCGCAGGCGGTGCAGGCCGGAGCCAACGATTTCCTGAGCAAGCCGATCGCGCTGGAGCGGCTTCGGCTGTCGATCCATAACGCGCTGAAGATCCAGCGCATGAGCAGCACGATCGCCCGTCTGGAGCGCCATAATACCGGCCACGTTACCTTTGCCGATATCATCGGGGAAAGCGAAGCAATCGAACATGCGCTGGCAGAGGCAAAGGAGGCGTGTGCGGGCGCGATGCCGGTGCTGATCCAGGGGGAACACGGCACCGGGCGGAAACTGATGGCGCGCGCCATTCATGGCAGCAGCGGGGAGCGTGCCGGAAAACCGTTCCTTGCCGCCGACTGCGACAGCCTGACGGATGCTTCAGCGGAGGCGATGCTTTTCGGGCAGGAAAAATCCCCCGGTAAATCGGAGTTTGTCCTTGGCAAGCTGCGCGAGGCCGACGGAGGGACGCTGCTGCTCGATAATATCGGCGCTCTCTCGCCCATTCTGCAGCACCGGCTGCTCGAGGTGCTCGGCGACGGCGTGATCAGGCCGACAGGTGCCAGTGCGTCGATTCCGGTCAATATACGCATAGCCGCCACCACGGCGGAGCCACTTGAGCCGCTGGTCGCACAGGGCAGATTCAGCCACCTGCTGTACCAGAAACTGAAAGCTGCTGCCATCAGGATGCCGTCGCTCCGCGAGCGGCGCGGGGATATCCCCCTGCTGGCAAAGCATTTCATTTCACTGTATGCCGCCATGGAACATAAATCCCTCTACGGTCTGACCGAGCAGGCGCAGGAATATCTGGTGGCCGGGCTGTGGCCGGGCAACGTGCGGCAGCTCTCCGGCCTGCTGTGGCGTGCGGTCATCCTGTGCCACGGGGACCTGATCGACGCGGCCGACATGCGCGCCATTCAGCAGTTGCAGCCGCTACGCTGCAGCGTCCGCTTCGACCAGAGCATCTCCGCCGCGAGCCCGCTGCTGCTTGACACGCAGGGGCGGATCAAAAAGCTGAAATTGATCGAGGAGGAGGTCATCCGCTTCGCGCTGCGCTATTCCAATGGCTGCATGACACGGGCCGCCCGCAGTCTCGGCATCGGGCGCTCGACCCTCTACCGCCGCCTCAACGAACTAGGTATGGAGAATCACATCTCGCGCGCGAACCACACCACGCGGCCGATGATGAAAGTCTCTTCCACCGACCGGTCGTAGCTCGAGTATTGCGGGTTGTCGGAGATGATGCGGATGCGCGGTGGCTGCGGCTGCGTCAGGTATTCGAGGCGCTTCGGTACCAGCCCGAAGCCGTCATACAGCAGGAAGATGCCGGGCGGGGTCGGCGTCTTGCGGGCAGTGTCGATCAGGGCGATGTCGTTATGGCAGAGCGTCGGCTCCATGCTGTCGCCGCTGACCTGGAAAAGGCGCAGGTTTTCGCTTTTCGCGCACAGATGGGTTTCGATCCAGTCCTTGCGGAAATGATATATCTCGTCCTCCTGCGCGGCAGAGATGACGGTGCCGCCGCTCGAAGCGGCCGCCAGCACGGCACGCGGCACTGCCACGTAATCGGGATGCGGCGTCTTGCCGGGCTGGCTGTCGGCCGCCATGCCGCTGCCCACCAGCCAAGCCAGACTGATGCCAAGCTGCTCGGCCACCCGCGCCAGCTTGAGGGGCGACGGATTAGCCGATTTGCCGCTGATCACATCGTACAGGAATGAAGTCTTGACGTCGGCGCGCTTGGCGAGTTCGGCGGAACTGATGCCGCACTTTTCCATCGCGAGCCTGAGGCGCTGTCCGATGGGATTGGAGCCTTCGGAAACCGGGCGTTTCATAGAAGCCTGCATGCTGCGTGCGTATGCTGTTACGGGAAAATTAAACCACTGTATGAACTTTAATACAGTTGCAAGGGCAAGTCAAAAGACAACATCAATCAAATCAGTAACTTAAAAGAATGCGGCTCAAATACAACGTAAAAGGGTGCTGCATGTGGCGGGCGGCAAGGTTGCCGTTTACGTATAAGTAACTCATTTACTAAATTTTTATCTTTCTCGCTGATAGTGGCCTTAAGGATGTTCACTTCTTCTTAAGGAAAGCGCGAGCCACCGGATGATTGACGAGTTGCGCCTGGCGGAGTTGTTATGCACTCGCCTCTGCCACGACCTGACCGGACCCATCGGCGCCGTCAATAACGGCGCAGAGTTCCTGAGCGAAGACGGCTTCAACCTGCAGAACCAGGCGGTCGACCTGATCGTCAGCAGCGCCTTTTCTGCCGTGACGCGCCTGCAATTCTACCGCATGGCTTACGGCAAGGTAAAGGATCACGGCGAGGCGGCGCTTGCCGAGAAGCAGAAGCTGGCGATAGACTTTTTTGCCGACACCAAAATTACCCTCGACTGGCCTGACCAGCATACCGATGCAGCCAATGTGTCCATCAGCCTCAAGATGTCGCGGCTGATCTACAACCTGCTGGTGGTGGCGTCCGGGGCGCTTATACGCGGCGGCACCATCGGCGTTCGTTTAAGCCACGAGGGGGGCGGCAAGCAGGTGCGGGTGACGGCGCAGGGTCCCGGCCTCAAATGGGAACCCGAAATGGACAAAATCTTCTCCGCCGGCATCGGGCTGGAGGAACTGACCCCGAAAAATGTGCAGCTCTACCTTACCAAACGCTTTGCGGAAGAGCTGGAAACGTCTATCATGTGCACCGTCGACGGTGAGACGCTGACCCTGCAGGCGATGCAACCCGCAGAGCCGGCGTAACCGTATAACCTACGGACGCAGGTACGGCATGGATGATCTGATTACCGAGTTTATTGCTGAAACCACGGACAGCTTGGCGATGCTCGATCTCGAGCTGGTCCGGCTTGAAAAGAATCCGCGTGATGAGGCGGTGCTGGAAAACGTATACCGCGTATTTCATACGATTAAAGGAACGTGCGGGTTTCTGGGGCTGCCGCGCCTTGAGCGCGTAGCACAGGCTTCGGAAAATGTAGTGGGGCATATCCGTAGCCATCCGCGCAACGCATCGCCCGAGGCAATCAGCCTGATTCTCGATGCGCTGGACCGCATCCGGGAAGTGATCGGTCATTTAAACCGTCATGGAAGGGAGCCCAAGGGAAATGACGCCCCGCTGATCGCCAAGCTCGATCGCTTTGCCGCCGCCGGTGCCTTCGGGAAGAAGCTGCCTGCAACAGCAGGCAATGAGCTGCCGCATTTTGCCGACGAAGACGATGCTGATATCCGCGAGGCGCTGGATAAGATCACCGCCACCCGTAATGCCGTCGCTTCCATCGCATCGGGTGAGAAAATCGTGCCGTTGGCCAAACCGGTGGCGGCGAAAAAAACAATGAAACCACCGGTAAAATCCATTAAGCCTGCCTCGCTCGAAAGCCAGGACATCCGCGTCAATCTCGGCCTGCTCGAGGAGATGCTGCAGATGGCAGGCGATCTGGTGCAGACCCGCAATCAACTGATGCATCTGGCGCAGCTGCGGGGCGACGAGGATTTCCTCGATCCGGTGCAGCGCCTGTCGACAAGCATCGCCGGGCTGCAGGAGGCAGCGAAGCGGGCGCGGCCCAAAAGCGGAGCGAATACCGGTGTGCCATCCATCGCCCAGGTGCTGCTGGTGCAGGCAGGCGGCCAGAATTTTGCCATCCCGCAGGAAAATATCATGGAGCTGGTGCGCGTCGCGCCGGGATCGGCCTGTACGCTGGAGACCATCAATAACGCGCTGATGCTGCGCCTGCGTGAGCGGTTGCTGCCGCTTTCCATCCTTTCGGAACTGCTGGGCTACCGGACCGACAGCCGGGCGTTGCTGGAAAAGGAGGCGCTTATCGTCATCTGCCGCGCCGGTGGCTGCGACTTCGGCGTCATTGTGGATCATGTGGGTGACAGCGGGGAGATCGTGGCGCAGCCGGTGGCGCGGCTGCTGAAGCATATCCCGGTCTATGCCGCCAGCACCGTGCTGGGCGACGGCAGCATCGCCATGATCCTCGACCCGGCGGGTATCGCCCGCACGGTGAGCCACATGGAGCCGGGGCGGCAGGAAGAGGCGCAAAAACCGCTGCGCGCCGAGAGCGAGCCGCTGGTCGGATTCCTGGTGTTTTCCATCGGCCGGGGCGCGCCGAAATCGGTGCCGCTGGAGCTGGTGTCGCGCCTCGAGGAGATTCCCGTGCGCGATATCGAGATCGCGGGCGACTGCCCGGTGGTGCAGTATGGCGGCGAGCTGATGCGGCTGGTCAGCCTCGAGTCGCAGTTCGCGCTGCCCGAGGGCGACCGGGTGCAGGTCATCATTTTCAATTTTTCCGGCGGCTCGATCGGGCTGGTCGTGCGGGAGATCATCGATATCGTGCATGCGCCATTCGCCATTAAGCTGTCATCGCGTGAAGCGAGAGAGCAGGGCTATCTCGGCAGCATGGTCATTGCCGGCCGGAGCACCGACGTCGTCGATGTAGCGCATCTGCTGGCTGGGCTCGCCGACGTTGAGGTGCCGGAAATCCGTTACGGAAAGGCGGTAGCGTTATGAGCCGCTCCTCCGCCCGTACTTCCCCGTCGCCGCAAAATTCTATGGTGGTGACGCTGCGCGTCGGCCGCCAGCAGCTCGGCCTGCCGGTCAATGACGTGCGCGATGTGTTGCCGCAGCAGAAAGTCGCGCCGATTCCGTTGGCGCCGCCGGAAGTGCTTGGCTCGCTAACGCTGCGCGGCCGCATCGTCACCGTCGTCGATCTGCGCCGCCGGCTGAAGCTGCCGGCGCCGGAATCGCCGGTGACAAAAGGGCGACTGGTTATCGTCGATATTCAGGGCGAGCTGTATGGTTTGCAGGTCGATGCGGCGGGCGAGGTGCTGACGCTGCCTTCTTCCGAGATCGATCCGCCCCCCGCCAATCTCGGCGGCGGCTGGGAAGGCATCGCCACCGGCGTTTATAAGTTGGAAGACGGCCTGCTGGTGCTGGTCGATGCACGGGCGCTGCTGGGACTGAATTGATTGTCACTCCCGCGAAAGCGGGAGTCGCCCTTCTATCGACGGGTTAACAAGATTCCTGCTTTCGCAGGAATGACAAAGAAAAAGGCCAAAAAAAACCAGCCGTTTCCGGCTGGTTTTTTTGTCGCTGTCAAGCGTCCGGTAAAGGGCGCTGATGGATTCAGGCGACTTCGTCGGCGCGGGCTTTTTCGTCCGAGCCTTCCGCCTGGTCCGGATCCTTCAGCACATAGCCGCGGCCCCAGACCGTCTCGATGTAGTTCTCGCCATCGGCGGCGGTCGCCAGCTTCTTGCGCAGCTTGCAGACGAACACGTCGATGATCTTCAGCTCCGGCTCGTCGATGCCGCCGTAGAGATGATTGAGGAACATCTCCTTGGTCAGCGTGGTGCCCTTGCGCAGGGAGAGCAGCTCGAGAATGCTGTACTCCTTGCTGGTCAGGTGCAGCGGCTTGCCGTCCACCTCGATCGAACGCGTATCGAGGTTGACCGCCAGCTTGCCGGTGCGGATGATCGATTCGGAATGGCCCTTCGAGCGGCGGACGATCGCCTGGATGCGGGCGATCAGCTCGCCTTTGTTGAAGGGCTTGGTGAGGTAATCGTCGGCGCCATAGCCCAGGCCTTTGATCTTCTGGTCGGGGCCCGAGAGGCCGGAGAGAATCAGGATCGGGGTGGTGACGCGGGCGGCGCGGAAGCGGCGCAGCACTTCGTAGCCGTCGATGTCGGGGAGCATCAGGTCGAGGATGATGATGTCGTAATCGTACAGCTTGCCGATTTCGAGGCCTTCCTCGCCGAGCTGGGTGGTGTCGCAGATGATGCCTTCGGAGGCGAGAGACAGCTCGATCGCCTTGGCCGTCGAGGAATCATCTTCTACTAGCAATACGCGCATTGGTCTAATCTCCCCCTAAAATTCTATATATTGTAGTTGCGCTTACTTAGAGCATTAACGATTTAATTTTTAGTTAACCACAAAAAAAATAATTAAACAATCTTTTATTGTGACCCACCGGAAGCATTTTTTTAGCGTATATTTGTAGTAACTTGTAAGGTAGTCCTTGACATATGTCAAATGCAAAGGCGGGGAGGGCCTGGCATGCAGTTAGAGGAAATAAATAACTTACAGGAAGTTACGGCAGCAGGCACGGTGAGCGCTGTTTTGGGCATGCTGATCGAGTGCACGGGCATTGAACGCCTGCTTTCCGTGGGCGCGCGCTGCCGCGTGGTGGGGCAGAAAAACCTGCAGGGACGGGCGCCCGAAATCTTCGCGGAAGTGGTGGGGTTCCGCGAGAGCAAGGCGCTGCTGATGCCGTTTTCCAGCCTCGACGGTATCGGCCCCGGCGCGAAGGTGGTTCTCGAAGAAAGCGCCTCCGTCTGCCATCCCGCCGAGGCGTGGCTCGGACGCGTCATCAACGCCATGGGCGAGCCGGTGGATGGCAAGGGCCCGCTGCCGCGCGGCACCGCATCCTATCCGCTGCGCGCGCAGCCGCCGGAAGCACACAGCCGCGGTCGCGTGAAAGGCAAGCTCAATCTCGGCATCCGCTCCATCAACACCTTTCTTACCTGCTGCCGCGGGCAACGCCTCGGCGTGTTCTCCGGCTCCGGCGTCGGCAAGTCGATCGTCATGTCGATGCTGGCGCGTAACTCGCAGGCCGACGTCAACGTCATTGGCCTGATCGGCGAGCGCTCGCGCGAGCTGCAGGAATTCATCGAGGACGATCTGGGCGAGGAGGGGCTGAAGCGTTCCGTCATCGTCGTTGCCACCTCGAGCGAGTATGCGCTGTTGCGCCGGCAGGCAGCATATCTGACGATGACGGTGGCGGAGTAT
>CAYXYU010000022.1:0-14718 GCA_964469525.1 uncultured Rickettsiales bacterium
GCGCATCTGCTTTGGGAGCAGAGGGTCGCAGGTTCGAATCCTGTCTCCCCGACCATTGTTATTAGGCCTGCCTGGACTCGAAATACGCCTTTAACTGCGCGGTTACCTGATCCACGCACTGCATAAGTAGAAACAGCAGGACTCGGTCTTCGTCGTGGAGAGCCGGTTCGAACAGGGAATTTGGCTCGAACAGGTCATCTCTGAACGGCAAGGTGATAAGCACCTTGTCGTCATAGAATTCCGCCTGTACGTGCCGGTTGGCATATTGCAGCTCCATGCTGATGGGGTTCGCTTTGGTCAGATCCAGATCAGCCCCATACAATTCGTCATAGGCTTTCTCTGCCTCCAACCTTTTGCGGAAAGGCCGCTCGATACATACTCGCAAGGCACCGGTGACATGATCGAATATAGCTCGTGCAGCATACGCCACTTTGTCATCCCAGTGTTGACGCTGTTCCCTGGGAGTGGAAAGGGTTTCCTGCAGTCTCAGCAATGTTTCAAGAAGCGCGGGCGACAGCAGCCTTTCCGCTTCTCCGGTATCGGTAGTAAACGCCTCGAACCTGTTTTCCAGCCTGTTATCCTTTAAGTCAAACCGCCGATAAGCAGCATACCGGACAGCAATGTCGCTGATATCCTTTTGGGCATCGGCAATCAATACGGTGTCGCCAGCCAGTGTCCCGCGCAGTTTGATCCGGCTGTCACAAAAATCGATGCTGACAAGCAGCCCTTTGAACACTGCCACGCGCTGCTTATTTACCACCTTGGCGATTTCCGTTTCAGCGATTTTTACGGTACAGTCATGGAGAATGCCTTTGATGTAATCCTCAGCCGTATGGAGCTGATGGCGGGGAATGATCGTCGCCTTCGCCAGATCGCGCGCCAGCATGCCGCCTTCCGGTGCGAATTGGAAATCACCGAAATACGTCAGCAGGTGCGAGTACACATAATCCTTAAAGGAGTATTTGCGCGGCAGCAGTCCCGCCGCCTTGTTGCTCCCCCGGTAAGAGAAGATCGGCCACAACACCAGAAACAGGCTGACGGCAATCATCAGCAGGCACACCGCCAGAATGTCGGACCCGGAAGCATGCTCCTTCCATCCTTCTCCAGCGATATCGGCAACTATTTTATTCAGGAATTCTGCCAGACCGGCGGCATACCAGGGCAGCAGAACGACCAGTGCAGCCGCAATGGCAGCGCATAGGAAAAATAAGGTTTTGCTCTTCGCACGTTGCCGTTCCAGCTTTGCTGCAAACTGGTTGAAGTGGGAGGTAAAACCTTCTGCGTCATACACTGCCATAGACTCTCTTTACCTATAATTCATAAAACCCGGCTATGTTACTATAATATTAAGATTAATAAAAGCTTTTCCCGGCAGCGTTGGTTGGCTTTGGTCCTTAGCTTATGGTGCCGGGAAGTTACTGGGTCTGATGCATGGTCGTTTTCCTGCAGTTATGCCTGTTCGTAATCGCGGTTTCCCTCCGTGGCCGTTATCTGTTCGGGAGGCATTTGCGTGCAGATAGTGCCTCAGGCCGATTAAGCTACACCGCCAGAAGCAAGTATGGCATAACTGCCCGTCACGTGGGCATCGTGCAGCGAAACGGCATCCCGTTCATCGTCAAATCTGAGCGCTGGTATCACCGCCTCCTGAAAAGCATCGGCATTGCATCCGAGATACGCATTGCAAGCTCGGAATTTGACAGGAAGTATTTCATCACCACCGACTATCCCACCTATCTGGAGCGCACGCTGGGTTCGGGCCAGCTGCTGTCGCACCTGCAGGAACTGTTCGCCCTGCCGGTGAAATCGCTGCACGCCATGCCGAACAAAATCTGGTGCGTGATCCGCAAGGACGACCTGCAGGAAGCAGATGCGCATTACGAAAAACACTTCGCATTGCTGGATACCATTTCGAAAAGCAGTAGCCGCTCGATCGGGTACGATCACGGGCTGGTGCCGTCGCGCCTGGGGGTGATGGCATTTTTATGTGTCTGCGTGCATGCGGGCCTGCTGACGCTCGGGATATTTGGCATATTTCCCACCTTGGCCGATTCCGTCGATGTAGTGGATACATTGGCCTGGGTTCTAAAGGGAATCATGGCCGGAAGCGCTGCCGCCGCCATCTGGCTCTTCCTGATCCTTAATATTTTCCGTGGCTCTTCCTGGATCTGCTGGGTGTTCGCGGATTTCGTCCTGTGCGGCCTTCTCGGATTCGTATTATCGGGCATATTCGTGGTAAGGGAGGCCAATATCCATCTTCCCCAACCACCGCCACAGGTGTACGGGCAGCCCATCATGCAGAAAACCTGCATTTTGGAGTGCAAGAGGAGCTGCGGCAGACGCTGCACGCAGCGCAGCTCCTATCCGTTCCATTCCGATGCCAGCTGCAACCCGCAGTCGCGCGCAGCCATTATGCAGGAGAAACGGCAGGCCGATCATATCTGCCGCTCCAGTGCATGGTACGAATACACGATCCAGGTCCGGCATTGGCAGAAACTGTCGCATTACTCTTTTTCTCCCGATGTATCATTGTTCGACAGCGTGCGGGTGGGAGATTTCCTCAACGTCCCGGTCCACGAGAGAGCGCTGAGGCTTGAATGGGTGGATACGGACAGTATTCAGGTACGCTAATCACTCCCCTTCCTCCTTCCCCGCCAATCCCTGCAGCTTCTGCTGCGTTTCAATGATGATCCTGCGCTGTTCCTGGCGGTAGGTTTCCAGCGCGGTTTCCTCCTCCAGCATCAGGTGGCTTAAGTCAGTCTCCTGCTGCTTCAGCAGCAGCTGCTGGTCCATCCTGAGTTTGCTGTTTTTTTCTGCCGCTTCCTGCTCCAGCTGGGCCAGCGCCCGCTCGTATTCCTCATGCAGCACCTTCTGCTCCTCTTTGAGCCGGCGCTGGATCTCCGCCAGTTCGCGCTCCATTTCCTCCTGCGCACGCTGGCAGCTGGCGCGGTGCGCTTCCTGGTTCTCGTGCTGCTTGCGCCGCGCCATATCGATCAGCATGTTGAGCCTGGCCTGCGAAGCCTGCGCCTTTTCGCTGTTGCTGTGCCGGCGATGATCGTCCCTGGCCTGGCGAATCACTTCCTCCAGCTGCGCCTGGTCCTGCAGCATCAGCTTCTGGCGCTCGTGGATCGCACGCAGTGTCTCGGCATGTTTGCGCCGCTCCTCCTGCATGACGCGCTGATACCTGTCCTCGATGGCCTGCTGCTTCTCCTTCACCTGGTGCACGAGGGCAACCGTCCGGTCCAGCTCCTGCCGCGCCAGCTCCTGCCGCTCGGCCTGCAGCTTCTGCATCCGGTCCTGCGTATCCTTCAGAGCGGTCGCTTTCTTTTCCTTCATCCTGACGATCGCCGCCTGCTGCTCGCTGCGCATCTGCTCCTGCGCCCGGTTGGCCTCGCGGCTGATATGGACGCGCTCGTCGAAGCGTTTTTTCTCCAGCTCGGCGCGTTCCCGCTTCTGCTGCTCCTGCACCTCGCGTATCAGCCGGCTTGTCTCGCGGTATCCCTTGTCGAGCTGGTCGCGCTGTTCGCGGTAGGCAGCGTTCCGTAACGCCTTGTCCTTTATCGACATCTCCATGACGCTGGTCTCGGCGGCGGTCAGGATGAGTTGCTGGTCCTTCTCGATAATCTTCTGGTTATATTGCGACCGCCGCCCCAATTCGCTGATCAAGTGGTGCGTATGGCTGACCAGGGCGAGATGCTCCTCGCGTTGGCGGCGCAGATGGTCTTCAGCTTGTTTCTCCATGCGCATGCGGATCGCCTTCACGGCAGTCAGCTGCTCCATCTGCATATTCTGGTGGCGGCTCAGCACATTCTCCTCGAAGGCGTTCACGCTGCTCCTGGCATGCAGCGCCAGCTCATGCATGAGAGACTCCATCTCCATTTTCGCGGCGCCGTCCATCTGCGACCGCACGCGCTCGATGGATTCCTTAAGCCGCTGATGCATCTGCTTAGCGCTGCCTCCCGACTCGCGTTCAAATTCGAGCAACTCCTTTTTAACCCCGACCGCCAGCTGCTCCTGCTCCTGCTTCATCTCGCTCTGCAGCTCGTAGGTTCTGCGCTGCAGCTCGACGCGCAGCTGCTGCGCCTCCTCGAACTTCCCCTCCCGGATCAGCTGCTTGCTGCGCTCGATCTGCTCGCTGACATACTGCCGGTTGCCCTCCATGCGTTCGGCGAAGTTCTGCCTTATATGCTTATACTTGACGCTGGCGTTCTTCATCAGCGCATCGATCCCGTCCTTTTCTTCCGCCACCAGCGCCTTGAACTGCGTTTTCATGCCCTGCTGCTGTTCGCTGGTGACGCTGACGATGTCGGTGAGAAACGCCTTGAGGCGTCCCTCCTGGTCCTTTTCCATGCGGACGCGATCCTGCTCGGCCTGCCGCGCCAGCTCCGCCAGGTCCTTTTGCTCCTGCGTCGCGTTTTCGCGCTGCCTGGCCTCGATGTCCTGCAGCTTGGCGACCGCCTTGTGCATCATCTCGGCGAGTTCCTGGCGGCGGCGAAACTGCTCCTCTTTCGGCAGGTCCTGGAACTTCAGCTCGGACTCCTTCTGCAGCCGCTCGAACTCGCGCCGCTTCTCGGCGAATTCCTGCATCTGCGCCCGCCGGCTTTCCTCCTGCCGCTGTTTCGCCTCGGCAATCAGCTGGTCGATGTCACGCTTTTTCTCGCGGTTGAGTTTTTCCTGCTCGGCCCGTAGATACTGGTGCTTCTTGTTGGCTTCCTCGATGATGCCGGCGAGATCACGGTATTTCTGCTCAACCAGCGCTTCCTGTTCCTTAAGCCGCACCTTCTGCTTCGCCAGCGCCTCCTTTCGGATGGCCGACAGCATCTCCAGCCCGTTGCCGGCCGGCAGATTATCGTCCAGGGAATCAGGTGGCAGGTCGCTCAAACATGGTCCTTTGCAGTGGTCTATCCACTGGATAAGCGTACAAGACATTGTTTAAAAAAAGGAAAAAAATCCGGTTACCCACGGCGGGATATCAAGGGCTTACACGAGAAACACGCCTATTTTAGCGGTTTTCGCACCAACGTCAGGTTAACCCGGTCGGCCAGATAGACGTAGCGGTCCGGATACATCTTCATCAGCTTCTGATTGTGGGGGCCTCGGTCGCGGGCGGCGATGACGGGCGCGTCAGGATCGGGGGGATTGTAGAGCGACCCCGTGTAATAGGAAACGTCAGTGAAGAAAATCAGGGCCGGTGTCGGCACCATGTAATCCAGGTCGTCGCGGTAAACCGGATTTTTTCCCCAGCCGAAATTCACTTGCGCCAGGGCTCGATACGTATCCGCCAGGCTGAACCGGCTGGCCGCTCCGACCGCGAAGAGAAGAATGAGTAGCCCGTAGATGAGCGAACGCGCATAAGCTTCGGAAACCTTAGGGAAGCGCTGTGCCACCCATTGCGGCAGGCCGGCGATGCACACGGCCGACAGTGCGATGCATAGCCCCGCGATCTCGGACAGATAGCGTGCCGCCGGCAGCCCGCCGCCAAACGGAATCCACAGCAGTGACACCACCAGTGCCGCGATGGCGGCAAGCAGCAGCCCGCAGTAGCGCGTATGCAGCCGCAGCAGGAACAGCAGGAAGACGAACCACAGTGACGACGTCGGCCACAGGAACAGGTACCGGTGCAGTTGCTGCAGGTTGACCAGCACCAGCCGGAACTGCTGATAGACCTCCCGCAGATTTCCCCAGTCGTGGAAGAGTACCGGCATGCGGCTGCCATGATACCGGTGATAGCCGGTGGTAAACGGGTCACCGGTGGTCAGGGTGTTATAGGCCATCATGAACAGGGCCCACAATGAGAACATGGTCAGCGCTGCCAGGCCGCAGCGCCAGAAGTCACGTGCGGGCGGCCGCGCCTGCACCAGCCAGTGCCAAGCGAACGGCAGGGCGAGCGGCACCGCCACCTGTGGCCGCACGATCAGCAGGAAGCCGAGGCTGGCACCCGCCAGCACGGCATCTTCGAGGTGGCGGTACTTGTGCATGCGGATATAAAACAGGGCAAAGAAGGTGGCGCAGGCGGCTGCCAGCGCGTGGTTGAAATACTGCGAGGCCAGCACCACGATCAGCTGCGATCCCAGGGTCAGCAGCGCGGCGATGCGGGCAGCGCGTTCACCGGCGATTTCCGCAGTCAGATAGTAAACGGCGAGAATGCAGAGCATTCCGCTGACCGGGTTGGCCAGCCAGGTGATGCCCAGCAGGTAGAACGGCACCAGGAACATCGAGTAGCCGGGCGGATATTTGCTGTAATATTTCCCGTCATTGACGACCCACTGCATGTTGAAAAACTGCCGATAGGGGTGGCTCTCGGCATACCATTCCCCGCCTGCGAAAATCTTGGCCTGGAGATAATAGGCGTAGGCGTCGGGGTTGACGGGAACCGGGCCGAAGATGTACCATACGCCCGCCGTGCAGAGCCCCAGCATGCCCAGTGAAATGAGCCCGATCCATTGCGGGCGCGTCAGCCGCAACCGGCCCAGCCGGCCGGCTAGCGACAACAGCAATGCACGAACGCCCGGCAGAACTGCAAGCAGCGCAACAATCGCTGCCAGCGCCGGGCCTTTGAGCAGAAACCAGGTCCGGTCGCCCCAGTCGCCGGTGTTGCGCATATAGGGAAACCAGGTCAGTCCCAGCAGGGCGAGAAAGAACAACAGTCGGATCGCCGCGCGGCGGCGGTGATGAAAGAGAGAGGAGAAAGCGTTCTGCATGGTCACGGCAGAATAACGCCTGCCGCCGCTTTGCCAATCGGTAATTATCTCGCAAATTCCGGACAGGCTGAATTTTCCGTGAAAGATGCCTGCAAAAGGCCGTCCTCCGCAGGCGTCAGCACATAGGCATGCTGCGTATGATAGCTTCCGCCATTGCGCGCTTTATCCTCCAGGCAGATCGTGACGGGTTCCGACCCAAGCAAGGTGATGATGAATTCCCAGGGCCCGCCCGCTTCACGCACAACGGCTCTGCGATCGCCCGACTGAATTAAAACGAAGCCGTAATCCCTGAACGTATGCTTCCCTCCCTGGCGGCGGGGACCGATGGAATTCCTGAACGAGGTCACATCGAGTTTTTCCACCACGGTGGAAACCGTATAAGCCAGCGTACTGGCATCCAATGCAGGGTCACAGTCAGGCACACCGGAACAGCTGGCCCACGCAGCGGAAGAGAGCAAAGATAACAGAAACACTGTAATGTAGCGCAGGAGATGCATCGTGTATGATCTTAATCCAAAGACTCACCTGGCTCTAGTCCGCCTGCGCCAAGACTACGGCGGACACCAGCTTTCTTAAGCTCGCTTTGCTCGCTAACGAAAGCTAGGTGGTGGACTCAAGCTTAAAAACTTCAAACCAATTTTTCTGCATGTTCGGGGAATTGTGTAGGTGGGAGTATCTGTTGCGGTATCGGAAGAGCATAATCCATTTTTGATGGCCTCCTATTACCAAATAGGTATATCTTTCACAATGTATCGTAGAAACAGCTAATTACTCAACCATGTCTCATACTACTTACATAATCACTATTGGCTATTCTCTGTTGGTTCTCGTAGGCTATTGCTATCTCCTAAGAAAGAACCATAAAAATATCAGAAAGCTTATATTCCTTGGTGTTGGGGCAGTAACATTAAATGTGCTACCGATGGCGTTTCTTGGAAAACCTTTTTATTGGGATGTAACATCCCTAATAGGAAAATCGTTGGCTGCTTTTATAGCATTCAGTCTTCCTTTCATCATATCCTCAATAATCTTTTTACTGTCCCAAAAGAAGTTTCGTCCAGCTACCGCTTTGATTATCGCTTTTATTGGTGGTAGTTTAGTGCTGTTGCCTATTATTCCTGTGATGCCTGAACGTGGAATTTCAGTTGTAGTATTCGCAGCCGTTATTTTGACGTGCGGATTTACAGGAGATTGTCTATAGATTGTGAAATTTCGTGGGAGAAAGTGGTTCTGCGTACCTCCGCGCGCTTCTGCGGGGGTGGTGGAGGCGACAGGAATCGAACCCGCGACATTCTGCTTGCAAAGCAGACGCTCTACCAACTGAGCTACGCCCCCACAACAATCACCTTCGCGCCGGCCTTCTTCATAAACAAGACGCTTCAGGCTTCGCCTTCCGCTGGGGCGCTCTACCAACTGAGCTACACCCCCATCGGGATCAAGGCGGGAAAATTATCCCGAGCCCTGCCCACACGCAAGCCCTATTATGGTTATTATCATGAACGGTCGCTGACAAATCGAAACGGTTCCGATCGGTTTGACGGCGTTTCGACACGTTTCGGAACGTTTTTGATGCAGCTCAGCATCGCTTTTTCACCCCGGGTGGCAAGCGCCATACAAATTTTGTTCAATAAATTCAATAACAAAATTTTTATCCCGTATGATCTCTGTGCGTTTCCGTGTGACATTCGGTGACATTCTCCAGTTCCGCGCCAGAGCCGGAGCCGGAACGCAGACCGTCAGGATAGCAGCTCTGGGAGTGGCCCGGAAGGGGTCAGCTCTCGACGATCCTGGTCAGGCGCCTGATGGAGTCGTCGAGCTTGCCGTAGATGGTGGATGCCACCTGGTGCAGGTCATTATACTGGTACTGCAGCTGGCCGATCGCAGCGTTCAGGTTCTCGCGCTCCTGGCGCAGCGACTCGTTCTCGCGCTCGAATGCCACCAGCTGCTGTTTCTTCTGCGTATCCTGCTCACGGTTCGCTGTCATTTTCTCGAGGTTCTTCTCCAGCCGGTTCAGCGCCTCCACCAGGCGATTGGTGGCGAGATACAGCGGATGAGAAGGAATATCGGCCATGGCGGGATCGACTTTGGATTCTTTTTGGTTGAGAAGTTGCTGAGCGTATGCTTGATACATAAGGAAATCCCTGTATGTTGTGCTCGCTTTCCGGAAGCATAGCATGCCGGGGGCAAAATAAAAGCGTCAATTTACATTTCGCCCATGCAGCAGGCCATGCCGACCGCCCATTCTCCTTCCGCCGCCGTTTCCTACGATAACATGGCCAATGCCATCCGCGCGCTGGCGATGGATGCGGTGGAGCGCGCCAACTCCGGCCATCCCGGCATGCCGATGGGCATGGCCGACGTGGCCACCGTGCTTTACCATGAATTTCTGAAATTCGATCCGGCGCATCCGCATTGGCCCGACCGCGACCGCTTCATCCTCTCGGCCGGCCACGGCTCGATGCTGCAATACGCGCTGCTCTACCTTACCGGCTACGAGGACATGACGCTGGATGAGATTAAAAACTTCCGCCAGCTCGGCGCAAAAACGGCGGGACATCCGGAATACGGCCACGCCGAAGGCATCGAAACCACTACCGGCCCGCTCGGCCAGGGGCTGGCCAACGCGGTGGGATTCGCGCTGGCGGAGCGCATGCTGGCAGCGCGCTTCGGCGAGGCGCTGGTCGATCATTACACCTATGTCATCGCCGGCGACGGCTGCCTGATGGAAGGTATCTCGCAGGAAGCGATCTCACTAGCCGGGCATTTGCGGCTCTCCAAGCTGGTCGTGCTGTTCGACGATAACGGGATTTCCATCGACGGGCCGACCAGCCTCGCCACGTCGGAAGACCAGCGGAAGCGCTTCGAAGCGTCAGGTTGGAATACGCAGGCCATCGACGGGCATGACCACAAAGCGATCAGCGCCGCTCTTCAGAAGGCAAAAACATCGGATAAACCAAGCCTGATTGCCTGCCGCACCAAAATCGGGTTCGGAGCGCCGACCAAATGCGGCACTGCCGGCTGCCACGGCTCGCCGCTCGGCAAAGAAGAAATCGCCGGTGCGCGCCAGGCCCTCGGCTGGGAATCACCCGAATTTGAGATTCCGTCTGCCATTTTAAACGCATGGCGCGAGACGGCTAAGCGCGGCGCGAGCGCGTACGCCGAATGGAATAAAAAATACAATACCGGTGACAAACAGGCCGAGTTCGAGCGGCTGTTGAATAAGGATTTGCCGAACGGTTGGAACGAAGCGCTGCAGAACTTGAAGAAAAAACTGGCGGAAGCGCAGCCGAATGAAGCGACGCGCAAATCCTCGGAGAATACACTCGAAGTGCTGACAGCAGTCATACCGGAGATGGTCGGCGGCTCGGCCGATCTGACGGGATCGAACAATACCAAGACCAAGGCGATGCAGCCCATCAAACCCGGGGAGTATGGCGGCCGCTACATTTATTACGGCGTGCGCGAGCATGCGATGGGCGCGGTGATGAACGGCATCGCCCTGCATGGCGGCTTCATTCCCTATGGCGGCACGTTTCTGGTGTTTACCGATTACATGCGCCCGGCCATCCGCCTCTCGGCGCTGATGAAGCAACGCGTGATCTACGTGATGACGCATGACTCGATCGGCCTCGGCGAGGACGGACCAACGCACCAGCCGGTGGAGCATATTGCTTCTTTACGCGCGATTCCCGATCTCTATGTCTTCCGCCCGGCCGACGCGACGGAAACCGCCGAATGCTGGGCGCTTGCACTTTCTATGAACAACGCACCATCCATATTGTCGCTGACGCGCCAAAACCTCCCGCACCTGCGCAAGGAGTACACGCAGGAGAATTTATGCGCGCGGGGGGGGTATGTTATTTCCCCTCACCCTACCCCTCTCCCGCATGCGGGAGAGGGAAGCGCGAGCAACATTCGCGCCGGTGAGGACAGTATCACCCTCATTGCCACCGGCTCGGAAGTCGCCATTGCCATCGAGGCGCAGAAGCTGCTGGCAGAGAAAGGCATCGGCGCCAGCGTCGTCTCCCTACCCTGCTGGGAGCTGTTCGAGCAGCAGCCGCAGAGCTACCGCGACCAGATACTCCCCAAGGGTACTTTAAAAGTCGCCATCGAGGCGGCGAGCCAATTCGGCTGGGAGCGCCATATCGGGCAGGACGGTATCTTCATCGGCATGCAAAGCTTTGGTGCCTCCGCCCCGGCCAAGGATCTCTACAAGCATTTCGGCATCACGGCGGAGCATGTGGTAAGCGAAGTCATAAAAAGGGTGCAATGATGGATTTATGGCCCTTATGGCTTTTTGGCGTTCTGCTGATAGGTATGGGACTGCGTGAAATACTCAAAGCGAACAAAATCACTAAAGGTGAATGGAAAGCGCAATATGGTAATGCTCATGAACAACAAACAAATGTTGTGACAATAATTTTAAGAACAGCTTATCGATATAATGCAATTGGTCTTCTGCTAATTTTAATTGAGCGCATCGTATGACCATCAAAGTCGGCATCAACGGACTCGGACGCATAGGAAGATGCGTACTCAGGGCGATGTATGAAACAAGTACGAAAGATTTGGAGCTGGTGGCCGTGAACGGCCCGGCGCCGGTGGAGACGCATGTGCATCTTTTGACCTACGACTCGGTGCACGGGCGCTTCCGCGGCGAGGTGAAGGCGGCGGGCGAGGATCTGTCGATCAATGGCAAAACGGTCAAGCTGTTCCACTCCAAAGACCCGAAACAGATACCCTGGGGGAGTATGGGCGTCGATCTGGTGCTCGAATGTTCCGGCAAGTTCAACAAGCGCGAGGCGGCCGCGCAGCATCTCGAAGCGGGCGCGAAGAAGGTGCTAATCTCCGCTCCGGCAGCCGATGCCGACGCCACCATCGTCTACGGCATCAACAATGCGATGCTCAATAAAGACCACACAGTAGTGTCTGTTGGATCCTGCACGACCAATGCCTTGGCGCCGATTGTTAAAGTATTGCACGAAGCGGTCGGCATTGAGTCGGGCTTCATGACCACCATCCATGCCTACACGGGCGACCAGAACCTGGTCGATAACAGCCACAAGGATCTGCGCCGCGCCCGCGCCGCCGCGCTTTCGATGATCCCGACTTCCACCGGCGCCGCCAAGACCATCGGGCTGATCATCCCCGAGCTGAAAGGCAAGCTCGATGGCATCGCCATCCGCGTGCCGACGCCCAACGTGTCGCTGGTCGATCTCACCTTCACCGCCGCGCGCGACACGACGAAGGAAGAAATCAATGCGGCGCTGCAGAAAGCCGCAGGCGGTGCGATGAAAAACATACTCAGCACTTCCGCTGCGCCGCTGGTCTCGATCGATTTCACCCACGCCACCGAAAGCAGCATCGCCGACCTCACCGGTACCTACGTGACCGGGAAACGCCTCTGCCGCGTCGCCAGCTGGTATGACAACGAATGGGGCTTCTCCTGCCGCATGCTGGATGTGGCGAGGCTGTGGCAATGAAATTCCCCCGCCTCGAGGATATCAACGTCACCCATAAAACCGTTCTGCTGCGTACCGACCTCAACGTGCCGATGCAGGGCGGCAAGGTGACCGACCATACGCGCATCGTGCGGCTGCTGCCTACCGTCAACTACCTGCTGAAGAAAAAAGCCCGTGTCGTGCTGCTGTCGCATTTCGGCAGGCCGGGCGGGAAGTTCGTACCGTCGCTGTCGCTGGCGCCGCTGGTCGACGCGGTGTCGCAGGCGCTTGGCGGCAAGGAAGTCAAGTTTGGCGTCGACTGCATCGGCCCGGCGGCGCAGGACGCGGTCAAAAAACTGAAAAGCGGCGAGGTGCTGCTGCTTGAGAACCTGCGCTTCCACCCCGAGGAGGAGAAAGGCAATGCGCAGTTCGCGCGGGATCTGGCCAGCCTCGGCGACGTGTTCGTCAATGACGCCTTCTCCGCCTCGCACCGCGCCCATGCCTCGATCACCGGCGTCGCCGCCTACCTGCCGGTGGCGGCCGGGCGGCTGATGGAGGAGGAGCTCGACGTGCTCTCCGCCATCCTTTCCGATCCCAAGAAGCCCATCGCCGCCATCGTCGGCGGCTCGAAAGTCTCGACCAAGCTCGACCTGCTGGGAAATCTCTGCAAAACGATGGATGTGCTCATCATCGGCGGCGCCATGGCCAACACCTTCCTGCTCGCCAAGGGGCTCGATGTCGGCAAGTCGATCTGTGAGCCGGGCATGAAAGCGACTGCCAAGCGGATTCTCAAGGCGGCGGAAAAACGCGGCTGCCGCATCATCCTGCCGGTTGATCTGGTGGTGGTCGAGAAATTCGCGGCGCACGCGCCCTGCCGCGTCGTCGATGTCGATGCCATCCCGAAAACCCATACCGCCGTCGATGTCGGCCCTTACAGCCTGCAGGTGTATCGCGAGGCGCTGCAAGCCTGTAAAACCGCGGTATGGAATGGTCCGGTCGGCGCATTCGAAACCAGCCCGTTCGATGCCAGTACGGTGAACCTCGCCCGCATCGTCGGCAAGCTGACGGGGCAGAAGAAGCTGCGCTCCATCGCCGGCGGCGGCGACACCGTGGCCGCCCTCGCCTGCGCCGGCATGGCCGACAGCTTCAGCTATCTGTCCACGGCGGGCGGCGCCTTCCTCGAATGGCTGGAAGGCAAGACGCTGCCGGGCGTCGCCGTGCTGCTTAAGGCGGGCGGCGGCAAAGCCAAAGCGCATGCTTAAGCGCGTCATCATCGTCCACACGCCGGAGCATGTGTCGGCGGCGCTGGAAGCGACGCAGGAACTGAAACAGCCCATCGCGCTGCAAAGCGCTCCCCATGCGATTTACTATGCCGGTGCATTGTACCTGCTGGAGATGTTCCGGCAGGCCCAGCAGCGCTTTCCGCAGACCGAGGCGCGGTTCATCCTCGACTGCGCGGATGCAGGAGTAGAGGCCGTCGAGGCGCTGCAGATGGGACATCAGCTTATCCGCTCCTCCGCACCTGCGGCTATAAAAGACAAGCTGGCCGATATCGCCCGGCAATGCGGGGCGGAGCTGACCGACGCGCCCTATGAGGCGCTGGACCTGCGGGCGGTGCATGATCCGCAAGCCGCCTGCCGCGACTGGCTACAAAAGATTGAAAATTTACCACGGGCGGTTTAACACCTTACCGTCACTATAAAGGGAATGGATTATGAAACTGACGCCGCAGGTAGAAAAAATTCTCAGCCACTATGAGAGCGACAGCGCCAAGACCAAGGCCAACCTGGCACGCATCCTGATGCAGGGGCGGTTGGGCGGCACCGGCAAACTGGTCATTCTGCCGGTCGATCAGGGCTTCGAGCACGGCCCGGCGCGCAGCTTCGCCAAGAATCCGGCGGCGTACGACCCGCATTATCATTACCAGCTGGCCATCGACGCGGGGCTTTCCGCCTACGCCGCGCCGCTCGGCATGCTGGAAGCCGGGGCGGAAACCTTCGCCGGGAAAATCCCCACCATCCTCAAGGCCAACAGCGCCAATTCGCTGGCCCCCAAGGACGCTGCCCCTGACCAGGCGGTCACCGCCTGCGTTGCCGACGCGGTGCGCTTAAGCTGCGCCGCCATCGGCTTCACCATCTATCCCGGCTCGCACGCGGCTTACAGCATGATGGAGGAGATCGCCGAACTGTCGCGCGAGGCCAAGGCGGCCGGGCTCGCCACCGTCATCTGGTCGTACCCGCGTGGCGGCAACCTCTCCAAGGACGGGGAGACGGCGATGGATGTCACCGCTTATGCGGCGCATATGGCGGCGCTGCTCGGCGCGCATATCATCAAGGTGAAACCGCCCACCGCCCATATCGAGCAGGCCGAGGCGAAAAAAGTCTATGAATCGGAAAAAATCGACATCAGCTCGGCCGCCGCCCGTTTCAAACATGTCGTGCAGGCCTGCTTCAACGGCCGCCGCATCGTCGTCTTCTCCGGCGGCGCCGCCAAGGGCGAGGAGGACATCTTCAACGAAGCCCGTGCCATCCGCGACGGCGGCGGCAACGGCTCGATCATCGGCCGCAACACCTTCCAGC
>CAYXYU010000023.1:0-8652 GCA_964469525.1 uncultured Rickettsiales bacterium
GGCACGGCCTGGCGCTGCATGTTCGAGCCCATCAGCGCGCGGTTGGCGTCGTCGTTCTCGAGGAACGGGATCAGCGCCGCGGCCACCGATACCAGCTGCTTGGGCGCCACGTCGATATATTCGATGTCCCCCGGATTGGCGAGGATGAAATCCCCGGCGCGGCGGCAGGAAATCAAATCGTTGACGAACTTGCCCTTCTCATCGAGCACCGAGTTGGCCTGTGCGATGGTATACTTGCCTTCTTCGATCGCCGACAGATAGATCACCTCGTCGGTCACTTTGCCGTTCGTCACCTTGCGGTATGGGCTTTCGATGAAGCCGTACTTGTTGACTCTCGCATAGGTCGCCATCGAGTTGATCAGGCCGATGTTCGGGCCTTCCGGCGTTTCGATCGGGCAGATGCGGCCGTAATGGGTCGGGTGCACGTCGCGCACCTCGAACCCGGCGCGCTCGCGCGTGAGGCCGCCCGGTCCCAGCGCCGACAGGCGGCGCTTATGGGTAATTTCGGAGAGCGGATTGGTCTGGTCCATGAACTGCGACAGCTGCGAGGAGCCGAAGAATTCGCGGATGGCCGCAGCCACTGGCTTGGCATTGACTAGGTCATGCGGCATGACGGTGTCGATATCGACCGAACTCATACGCTCGACAATGGAGCGCTCCATGCGCAGCAGCCCAATACGGAACTGGTTCTCCATCAGCTCGCCGACCGAGCGTACGCGGCGGTTGCCGAGATGATCGATATCGTCGATCTCGCCGATGCCATCTTTCAAGCCCACCAGCAGTTTCACCGTGCCCAGGATATCTTCCTTGGTGAGGATGCCGAGATCCTCCGGCAGATTCAGGGCGAGGCGCGCGTTCATTTTGACGCGACCGACGGCGGAGAGGTCATAGCGTTCCGGCTCGAAGAAAAGCGATTTGAACAGCGCTTCGGCGGCCTCGGGGGTCGTCGGCTCGCCGGGACGCATGACGCGGTAGATATCGATCAGCGCCTCTTCCTTGGTGGTGTTCTTATCGGCGGCCAGGGTGTTCCTGATATAAGCGCCGATATTGATGTGATCGATGTCCAGGACCGGCACTTCCCTGACGCCCGCTTCATCGAGCTGGGCGATGGAGGCGGCGTTGATCTCGTCGCCCGCCTCGATATAAATTTCGCCGGTCTGCGGATTGACAATATCACCCGCGATATATTTGCCCGCAAACTGCTCGTCGGTGATGAGATATTCCTTCAAGCCGTCTTCAGCAAATTTTTTGGCCAGTCGGACGTTCAGTTTCTTGCCGGCCTCGGCCACCGCCTTGCCGGTTTTGGCATCCACCAGGTTGTGTGTCAGCTTGATGCCGCGCCACTGTTCCGGCGCGAACTTGGCCGACCAGCCGTCCTTCTGCTTCTTGAAGATGGTCTTGGTGTAAAAAGTGGAGAGGATTTCCTCATTATCCATGCCCAGCGCGCGCAGGAGCGTCGTCACCGGAATCTTGCGGCGGCGGTCGATGCGGGCGTTGACGAGGTCCTTGGCGTCGAACTCGAAATCGAGCCACGAGCCACGGTAGGGGATGACGCGCGCCGAATAGAGGAACTTGCCCGAGGAATGCGTCTTGCCGTGGTCATGATCGAAAAACACGCCGGGGGAGCGGTGCATCTGGGAGACGATGACGCGCTCGGTGCCGTTGATGATGAAGGTGCCGTTGTCGGTCATCAGCGGGATGTCGCCCATATAGACGTCCTGCTCCTTGATATCCTTGATCTCGCGCGCGCCGGTATCCTCATCGACGATCCACACGATCAGGCGCAGCGTGACACGCAGCGGCGCCGAGAAATTGATGCCGCGCGAACGGCACTCATCGACGTCATACTTGGGAGCGTCAAAGTTGAATTTGACGAATTCGAGCGTTGCCGTCTCGGCGAAATCCTTGATCGGGAACACTGACTTGAACACGGCATGCAGCCCGGTGTTGGTGCGTTCTTCTGCGGGAATGTTGATCTGCAGGAACTGGTCGTAGGAATTCTTCTGTACCTCGATCAGGTTGGGCATTGAGGTAGCGGTCTCAATGCGGCCAAAATTCTTGCGGATGCGCTTGCGGGCGGTGAACGACAGACGGGACTGCGCGGTATGGGCCATAGTATAGTAACCTTCGGTTACAGTTTGCAGTTTACAGTCGGCGGTTCGCAGATTTATCTGCCAACTGCCAACCGCTAACCGCAAACCAATTTACAAACGCCAAAACCGGAGTACCGCTATGCGGTCCCCGGCATGGCAAAAATCACTGTGACTTACTTAACTTCAACGGTAGCGCCGGCGTCAGCGAGCGCCTTCTTGATCTTCTCGGCTTCGTCCTTGTTGACGCCTTCCTTGACCGGCTTCGGCGCGGCTTCGACCAAGTCCTTGGCTTCCTTGAGGCCCAGGCCGGTCACTTCACGCACCACCTTGATCACGCCGATCTTCTTATCGGCGGGCGCGCTGGCCAGGACGACCGTGAACTCGGTCTTTTCCTCGGCCGGAGCAGCAGCAGCGCCACCAGCGGCGGCGGCAACGGCAACCGGAGCGGCGGCGGATACGCCCCATTTATCTTCCAGCATCTTCGACAGCTCGGCGGCTTCGATCACCGACAGCGCCGACAGGTCATCAACAATTTTAGCAAGATTCGCAGACATGATTAAACTCCCAAACTAAAAACTAATTACACACTTTCCCGTTCAAGTCTTTTCCCCGCTTACCCTTTCTTGGCATGGGCGGATATGACGCGGGCGACTTGGCCTCCCGGAGCCTGCAGCACGGAGACGATCCGCTGCGCAGGTGTTTGCAGCATGCCGATGATCTTGGCACGCAATTCATTGAGCGACGGCAGCTTGGCCAGCTTTTCGATGTCTTTCACATCGAGCTTCTGGGTGCCGAACGCACCGCCGACGATAACCAGCTTCTCATTCGCCTTGGCGAAATCAACGAGCCCCTTGGCGACCGCGACCGGATCTTCGGCCGTAGCCAGCGCCGCCGGGCCCTTGAACAGATCGGCAATCGCCTCGAACGTGGTATCCTTGGCGGCGATCTTGGTCAGGCGGTTCTTGGTCACCTTGAACTCGGCGCCGGCTTCGCGCATTCTCGCGCGCAGTTCCGACATCTCGGCGACGGTGAGCCCCTTGTTATGCACGACGAGCGCGATCTGCGCCTCCTTGAATTTGGCGTTGGTGGTTTCGATCAGCGCCTGCTTTTCCGCACGGTTCATAATGCCTCCTACGCTGCCGCCAGATCGGTGAGGTCGAGCTTGAAGCCGATCCCCATGGTCGACGAAATGCCGACCTTTTTGATATAGTTGCCCTTGACGCTGGCCGGCTTGGCCTTGGTCACCGCATCGATGAACGCCTTGATGTTGGCGGCCAGCTGCTCCTCGGTGAAGCTCGCCTTGCCGACGCCGGCATGGACGATGGCGGCTTTGTCGAGGCGGAATTCCACCTGGCCTGACTTGGCGGCCTTCACCGCATCGGCGACGTTCGGCGTCACCGTGCCGAGCTTCGGGTTGGGCATCAGGCCCTTGGGGCCCAGCACCTTGCCGAGCTTGCCCACGACGGCCATCATGTCAGGCGATGCGATGCAGCGGTCGAAATCGGTCAGGCCGCCGTTGATTTTTTCCGCGAGGTCCTCCGCGCCAACATAATCGGCGCCGGCTTTCTTCGCCGCTTCGGCCTTGTCGCCGCGCGCGAACACCGCGACCTTGACGCTTTTTCCTGTGCCGTGCGGCATCGACACCATGCCGCGCACGCCCTGGTCGGACTGCGCCGGATCGACGCCCAAGTTCATGACGATATCGATCGTCTCATCGAACTTGGTGTTGGCGGTCTGCTTCACCAGCTTCACTGCTTCGGCCAATTTGTACCGCTTGGTCACATCGACCTTGGCGAGCAGCGCCTTCCTTCTTTTTGCAACGCGGGGCATCAGGCGGCCTCCTCTATCACTTCGAGGCCCATCGAGAGCGCCGAGCCCTTGATCATGGCAGCGGCGGCGTCAACCGTATGGGCGTTCATATCCTTCATCTTCACCTGCGCGATCTCGCGGATCTGCTTCATGGTGATAGAACCCGCCGGCTTATCCTTGCCCGGCGTCTGCGAGCCGGTCTGAATCTTGGCCGCCTTCTTCAGGTAATAGGACACCGGCGACAGGCGCGTAATAAAAGTAAAGGTACGGTCCTGATAGGCGGTGATGACGACCGGGATCGGCGCGCCCGGCTCCATCTTCTGCGTCGCGGCATTGAACGCCTTGCAGAATTCCATGATGTTGAGGCCGCGCTGACCGAGCGCCGGGCCTACCGGCGGTGACGGGTTCGCCTTGCCGGCCGGAATTTCCAGCTTGATATAACCGACGATTTTCTTAGCCATTTGACTACTTTCGCTGTGGTGTTAACGTCCGCAACAGGTGCTTTGAAAAAACCGCACGGACTCCCAAAAACAAACGCCCTTTTCTCGAAGGGAGGCGGATTTATAGAGGGTCGGCAGGACAATTGCAAGCGAAAAAACGGGGTTTCCCCTTTATTTCCGGTAGCAAAAACCGCTTTTCCGAAAAACATGTCAAGCTATTGAATCACGCCACCTTCTCAACCTGTCCGTATTCGAGGTCGACCGGCGTGGGGCGGCCGAAGATCGAGACGGACACTTTGACGCGCTCTTTTTCCTCGTCGACCGACTCGATCATGCCGGTGAAAGTGTCGAACGGGCCATCGATGATCTTGACGTTCTCGCCGATCTCGAAGGAAATCTGTGACTTGGGATGCTCGATGCCCTCGCGCACCTGCGCAAAGATGGCGTCGGCCTCTTTCTCGGTAATCGGCACCGGCTTGCCCTTGCCGCCATGGCCTAAAAACCCCGTCACCTTCTGGGTGTTCTTGATCATGTGCCAGGTCTCGTCGGTCAGCTCCATCTTGACCATGACATAACCGGGGAAGAATTTGCGCTCGGCCTGCACTTTCTTGCCGCGGCGCACCTCGGTCACTTCCTCGACCGGCACGACCACCTCCTCGATCAGGTGCGAAATGCCCTTCTGCGCCGCCTGCTCCCTGATCGACTGCGCGACTTTCTTTTCAAAGCCCGAATAGGCATGCACGATATACCAGCGAAAAGCCATGTTCTAATAACTCCTAGAATTAAATGCCCAATATCGCCCGCACCAGCGTTGCGATCACCCAGTCCGCCAGCACGAAGAACAGCGCCGCGATGGCCACCAGCACCAAGACCATCATGGTCGAGACGGAGGTCTCCTTGCGCGTCGGCCAGGTCACCTTGTCCATTTCCTGCCGCACTTCGCGGACAAATTTCGCGGGATTGATCTCGGCCATCGGGTTTACGATTCTTTCTGGTTTATAAAGGGGGGAGGTCGTGGTTATAGCGTAAACGACGCCGGATGCAAGGAGATTATGCGCATGCTTCACGCAAAAAATTACCGATGGTCTTGTATGTCTGTCGGAAGGGGGCGGCGCATAATGAACCTGAATTCAATGGATTTGCTTAAGTCAGCGTGTTTTCGCCTTTGCGCTTGCTCCCGTAGGGCTTTATAGGACCTGACATTTAAGATAGGGACATTTGATATGTTTTTCAGGTCTTTGTTTAAATAAGGTTGGTGGCGCTTGATTTCCCCGAACACGGATACAGCCCTTTGCGCCGAGAGCAGCCATTTATGCTCCGGCGATCCGGTCGCGCTGGTACTGTCTTCGATGAAAACAGTCATGAGACCGTCCTTAATATCCAGATTCAAATGGCTGCATGAGGCCAGGCGGGAAAGATCACTGGTCGGCGAGATGCAGGGGAGATATCGCACTAGCGCCGCCGCCAAGCTGTTCAGCGCGTGCTGTCCGCTGGGCGTGACTTCATACCCGTCGGCAGCGAATAAAATATCTTCGGGCAGCCTTAACAAACCCCGCCTGAGGTCCAAGCTCGCCGGTATGCCTTGTTGTTTCAGTGAGTGCTCAATCTCCATTAAGACTTTGTCGCGGGATTCATTCAGCGACCTTTGCACGTCTCTCCTTAAATCCCTGGCACGGTCCTTACCGGATAATTGCCCGCTACCCGCCGTTAGCCCAGGAATTCCTTTCTCCGCCACCGGTTCAACGGCGGCTTTTTGCCGCGAGGATGCCCGTTCGGCTTTCCTCTGTGCCGCAAGCTCGGCGGCGGCTTTCCGGGCCGCCAGCTCGGCCGCTTCTTTTTTGGCGATCAGCTCTGCGGCTTCTTTCTTTGTAATGAGGTCCGCCGCTTCCTGATAGCTGTTAGCGGAAATCATCAGGAGAATAATAAAAACGAAAAGGATCCCCACGAGCATATCCGTAAAGGAGGCGAAATAGCTCTCGTCGTGGGTCTCCTCAGGGGAAGGCGGTTGCTGATGCACCTATTTCCTCCACCGCGACGCCAGTTTGAGGAAACGGCCACTTTCCCGCTTCAGGCCCCGGGCCCTCGCCAGCCCTCTCCTGACTCCGTTCAGGCTATGCATGACGTTGTCCGACCGCTCCTCATATTGCTTCCAGAGCTGAGGCAGAGCGTCCGTGAGTTTTTGAAAGCTCAGCAATATGGCGTGCAGCTCCTCCCGATCGCGTTCGATTCTCGTTTGCGCCTCTTGCATGGCCGCTTTCATGGGCACGAGCCCGGTGGAGAGCTCGGTGACGGTTTTTCCGAATTCGGAAGCGCTGGTCTTGTTGTCTTCGGCGGCGGCGGCGATGCTATTTCCGGCATGTTGGACGTGCTGGGTCATTGTTTCTAGCGAGGCTATCGTCTGGCCGAAGTGACCAATGCCCTGCTGAACGGGGGCAAAAGCAACGACGAACTGTTCCAGTATCCCTGCCAGACGCGCCGCGGCTTCCTGGGTGGCGGAATTGAAATCGTTTCCCGCCGATTTCATATTCGCCGCCATGTCATCCAGCGACGCCTTGAGGATCCTGGCATTCTCCGTAAGCTCCCGCATATCGTCGAGCGTGCTTTGGCGCAGCTGGCTTAAGAATTCCTCCAGCACCTTTTTCAAGGCCTCTTCGCAATTTCCGGTGAACCTCTCGGCAAGCAGCCGCAGCTCCTGCGACAGGGGGTTAAGCGCCTGTGAGACGCCGGCGCTTAGCGCCTCGCCGATTCCACCCGCTATCGCGGGGGCCATATTATCCAAGATAGCCGTCTGTTTCTGCTGTTCCTGAAAACTATCGTGCAGCAGTTTTTCCGTTGATTTATACTGAGTGCACTCTTCCAGCAGGTTGCAAAAGGCGCTTAGCTTCTCCTGAAATTGCCTTATTCTCGCCCGTTGAATGGCGGAAATCAACAGGCTGCTGGAGATGCCGACAATCGAGCTGATAAATTTAATGGAGGCGACCGCCAGAAGGTCTTTAAGCGCCGCCTGCCCGGCGCCGCTCATCAGCCCCACCTGCGCGACATGCAGGGCGGCGGCCAGCCCGATAAAGGTGAAGGTAAGCCCGAGGCCGATCAAATAATTCGGATAGGCGAGAAACTGGGAGAGGCTTATCCGCGTTCCCAGGACGGAGTCCCGGTTGAAATAATGGGAAGGCCGGTGCGACAGGTACACCCGTTTGGCGGCGGCGTTACCGAAATACATGCTGCCGACGAATTCCCGCCAGGCATGCCGAAGCCCGGCGATTCTCAAAATGTGAAGATTGATTTCCCGGAATTGGGCATAGAATTTATCCCGCTGCTGATCCCTGCCCAGCGCCCTGATCATCTGGGCGGCTTTGTCGAGGTCTGCATTGACCAGGCCGATGCTGACAATGGATTGATAAAGCGGCCGCAGGGCAATCAGCACAATGATGGCGACAAAAACATACACCATCCAGGTCTGCGTAAGTATCTGGGCGAGCTGGTCCATGCCTATCCTAACAAGCGCGTATACAAGCCAAGGCCTTTATTATAGCGCAAAAACGCCGTCCCGTTTTATGAAGTTTTTGTGACCCCACCGCGCGATCAAGCCGAAGGGAGGATAATTAATATATTGTAATATATCTAATTTTACCAACGGTTCCCAGTGGCTGCGCCACCCGAAGCCGCAGGGGTAGGGTGGCAGGGGCGACAGGATTCGAACCTGCGGCCTACGGTTTTGGAGACCGTCGCTCTACCAGCTGAGCTACACCCCTACAAGGGCCTGAGTTATACGATTATAGCGGGAGCGCCGCAATAGTTATTGGGAGTGCCTATTGGGATAGTTATACCGCTCTTGCTGACTGCTCTCTCGCCGACGCAATTAGGTGACTTTGCAAATGGTCACGCGCCGCGGCAGCGATTTCCTTTGCCAGATCAGCAGACATAGCCCCCAAAAAGTCTTTCTGCAAATCTTCCTCGAGGGCGCGATTGATACTAATAAACGCCATGGTAGTGCCAACAGGAGTATCCGGTGTCCTGGCAGCTATCCGCGCCGCTTCCGAATAACGAATAGTCATGGATATCGCCGCCAGGTCGCGCTGTTCGGGCGTCAGCCGATCATTGAACGACGCCAGCGTCTGTGACGGCTGCTGCGATCTGCCTCACCTCTTTTGTCGTTCTCCGCTTAAGGCGGGAATCCATGTAATTATTACTGGATCCCGGCCTTCGCCGGGATGACGGGAGCCTAAGGCAGCAAAACTGCCAAGGCTTTACCGTCACTCCACAATCTTGGCGACGACGCCGGCGCCGATGGTGCGGCCGCCTTCGCGGAT
>CAYXYU010000024.1:0-8517 GCA_964469525.1 uncultured Rickettsiales bacterium
GTATGCGCTGTTGCGCCGGCAGGCAGCATATCTGACGATGACGGTGGCGGAGTATTTTCGCGATCAGGGGAAAGACGTACTCTGCCTGATGGACAGCATCACGCGCTTCGCCATGGCGCAGCGGGAGATTGGCCTCTCCGCGGGAGAACCCCCCACCAGTAAAGGTTATACCCCCACCGTGTTTGCCGAACTGCCGAAACTGCTCGAGCGCGCGGGGCCGGGTAGAAAAGGGCAGGGTTCGATCACCGGGCTGTTCACCGTGCTCGTCGAGGGTGACGATACCAACGAACCGATCTCCGATGCGGTGCGCGGCATCCTCGATGGCCACATCGTGCTCGACCGCGCCATCGCGCAGCGCGGGCGATTCCCGGCAGTAAATATTTTGAAGAGCGTGTCGCGCACCATGCCCGACTGCAATACCGAGCAGGAGAATGCGCTGGTGCAGGTGGCGCGTGGAATGCTTTCCATCTATGAGGATATGGCGGAGATGATCCGGCTCGGCGCCTACCGCAAGGGCAGCGACCCGGAAGTCGACCAGGCCATCCAGTATTACCCGGCGCTTGAAAACTTCCTGCGCCAGCGCAAGGACGAGACGACGACCCTCGAAGAAGGATACGACCAGCTGGCGGCGCTGCTGGGGATCAAGAACTGGCGGGGGATGAAATGAAGCATGTAGCCATTTCTCTTTCGTTGATAACGGGCCTCATCGTTACATGGGTGACAGATCAACGAATGATGCTTCCCCTCAACGGCATTTTACTAAGCATTCTGCCTTATTTAATACTGATAGCTATGTTGTGGATAGAAAGGGGATTTAGTGAGAAGCAGCGAGTTATTGTTGCTTTAGGATGTTTGGTAGTCATTAGCGGTCTTATGCTTGCATCACTTGGGACATATCGTTCAGGCGACACGGATGGGCAGGCAGGTATGTTAGTGGGGTTTGCTATAATGTTTAATGTGCTAATTATCCTCCCTGTCTACATAGTGATGCATAAGTTAGTGAAATTCATATCATGAAGGGTATTACTACCCTCATCAAACTCCACAAGCGCGCGCTGGACGGGCTGCGGCGGAAAATGGCGTCGCTGGAAAACCAGAAGGCGCGGCTGCTGCAGGCGTCGAAGAAACTCGATGATGAGCTGCAGCAGGAAATCGCCGCCGCGAGCAGGCAGCCGGAGATGTCCGGTTTTTTCGGCGGGTTTGCCAAGCGCATCAGGAACCGGCAGGACGATATCGCGCGTGAAATAAAAAAACTGGATGCAGCGATGACCAAGCTGCAGGAGGAGATCGCCGAGGCGTTCCGCGAGCTGAAGAAATTCGAGATCGCGCAGGAGAACGCGAAGAAACGCGCGCAGGAGGAAGAGAAACGGAAGGAAACCATCCTGCTCGACGAAGTGGCGGGGCAGCAGCATCGGAGGAAGGAACAAATTGATACATGAATCAATTGAGCAATCCGCCAAAATTTTGGAATAAAATCAAGAAATGGTACGAAGGAGAGTTTCGTACCGCTGAAAATGATCCTCATAGTCCAATCATATTATTATCATATTGGTATGAGCGGCATTGGACCGCTAGAATAGCGCACGTTTTAGTGGATTTCTGGGTTCGTGAATGGAAATGGATTATTGGTACATTCATCGCATTATTAGGTCTTTGGGTAGCGTATATCGGGCTTAGATGATTCCTATTCTCTTTCTCCTCACCACCCGCCGGTTCCTGCCGCTGTTCCTGACGCAGTTCCTGGGCGCGTTCAATGACAATGTCTTCAAGAACGCGCTGGTCATGCTTATCACCTACCGCCTGGCGTCCGATGCGGATCAGGCGCAGCTGCTGGTGACGCTGGCGGCGGGGCTGTTCATCCTCCCGTTCTTTTTGTTCTCGGCGCTGGCCGGGCAGCTGGCCGACAAATACGACCGCGCGAAGATTGCGCGGCTGGTTAAGCTGGCGGAGATCGCGCTGATGCTGGTGGCCGCCATCGGCTTCCATACCGGCAGCAGTTCTTTTTTACTGTGTGTCCTGTTCTGCATGGGCATGCACTCGACTTTTTTCGGGCCAGTCAAATATGCGCTGCTGCCGCAGCACCTGCGTGATGATGAGCTGATCTCCGGCAACGGCTGGATCGAGGCGGGCACCTTCCTTGCCATTCTCACCGGTACCATCTTCGGCGGGCTGGTCGTGATGCAGGTAGGGGGTATTTACCTGATTTCCGCAGCGGCGGTGATCTTCGCCCTTGCGGGGTACGCAGCGAGCCGCGCTATTCCACAAGCACCGCCCCCGACTCCGCAACTCCCGATCAACTGGAATCTGCCGCAGGCCACCTGGGACATTATCCGGAACGACCGCCGCAACCGGCGCGTATTCATTAGCATTCTCGCCATCTCCTGGTTTTGGCTGATCGGAGCAACGTTCCTGTCGCAGTTCCCCGCCTACGCGCGCAAGGCGATCGGTGGGGATGAAACGGTAGTGACGCTGTTCCTCACCGTATTTTCGATCGGCATCGGCATCGGTTCGCTGCTGTGCAGCCGCCTGCTGAAAGGCAGAATCAGCAGCCGCTTCGTACCGTGGGCGGCAGCAGGTATTAGCCTATTCACGCTCGACCTGTATATGGCAAGCTCTGGCATGCAGCCCCATGTCAGCCAATTGATCGGTGTAAGTCAGTTCTTTGACTCGGCAGCGCATTGGCGTGTGTTATTCGACTTACTGGGGATTTCCGTCTGTGGGGGACTGTATGTCGTTCCGCTTTATGCCATCATGCAGCATGAAAGCGACCCCGCGGCACGCGCCCGAACCATCGCCACCAATAATGTGCTGAATGCGTTATTCATGGTCGTGGCGGCCATCACTACCATGGCGATGCTGGCAGCCGGTTTCTCTGTGCCGCAGGTGTTCATGAGCCTTGCCGTCGGCAATGCACTGGTTACGGCTTACATGTTTAGGTATAAGCGGAAGAATCCCTAGTATTTTGTCATTCTGAGGCGAAGCCGAAGTATCTGTTATTAGATTCTTCGCTGCGGGATGACATTAACTCGCCTGTTTGAATAAATCCTCGAGTTCGGCGACTTTCTCGGAACGGTCTTTCTTTTTGTCGAGCTTGACGATCTCGTCGAGCGACACTTCAAGATACCCCCTGAAGATGCGTGACTCGACCGAGCGCAGCGCCGAATGCACCGCCTTGCACTGGATGAGGATATCCTCCAGCTTGCGGTGGTCTTCCAGCATTTTGCGGATACCCTCGATCTGACCGATAACGCGGTTTAGCTTCTTGATCTCATCCTCGCGGGAAATTTTCTGGTATTCCGCCTTGCGTTTCTTTTTCATGGTGCCTCTCTTACGTGAAATACGGTACTGGTATAGGGTATGCGGCGGAAGGCAGCAACCTCAATTATAGAATATAGAAATATAGAGTTTGGTGGAGCATAGGAGAGTGACCAATGGCCTTCTGGCCATTTGCCGTCAAGCGGCGGATCGCTTCGCTGCGCCGTCAAATTTTGCTTTCTGCAAAATTTACGAACTCCCGTTCGACTCCAGATACCAAACCAATCATACCCAAAGCAAAAGCTTTGGGTATGATTGGTGGAGCATAGGAGAGTCGAACTCCTGACCTCTACAATGCCATCGTAGCGCTCTACCAACTGAGCTAATGCCCCACACGGCGTAAAACGGGCCAAGGGGGTGAAAAATAGCGAATCGGCGCGGCTTGTCAATGATTTCCGTGCAACCGTCGTCAGCCGGAAAACTGCTTCTCCAGTTCGCCGAAAAAGCCGATTTCCCGGTTGCTTACCTTTCCGTCATAGAGGACCAGGTAATTTACCAGCGCCGTCAGCGCGCCCACCAGCTCATGGATGGCGTCTTCCCGTACCGGCGCACTGGCTTTCCACTCGCGCGCAATGGCGGCCGTGCATAGGGCCAGCGAGGAATTCGACGGCCGGGCGGAAATCTCGCGGTCGATGGCCTCCAGCCGGTATTCATAGGGCAGGGAATTATTTTCCTGCAGTGCCGCCAGCACTTCGGCGATCAATCTGGTCTCGACGCGGTGCCCCGTATTGTCGAGCGACGCCACCGCCTGCCCGATGGAAAGCAGGTCCTGCCGCAGGCATTCGCGTAGCGTGGCCGGAGGTTCGGTGGGGTGCGCTTTCTTCCATTCGTCGAATATCGGCGTGAAGAGCTCGATCAGGCGGTCGACCAGCCCGGTCAGGGTCGTGTTTGGCATCAGCGTCACAGCATTCTCCCCGTTGAAAACGAAATCATAACAAACGCCGGCCGGCTGGCAACGTTATTCATCCCCCATCTTGAGCGCCGAGAGGAAGGCGGACTGCGGGATGTTGACGTTGCCGATCTCGCGCATTTTCTTTTTACCTTTTTTCTGTTTTTCCAGCAATTTGCGCTTGCGGGTGATGTCGCCGCCGTAGCATTTGGCCAGCACGTCCTTGCGCAGGGCGCTGATCGTCTCGCGGGCGATGATCTTGCCGCCGATCGCCGCCTGGATGGGGATCGGGAACAGGTGCTTGGGGATCAGGTCTTTTAAGCGCTCGCACAGGCGGCGGCCGCGGAAATCGGCCTGCGAGCGGTGGACGATCAGCGCCAGCGCATCGACCGGCTCGCCGTTGACCAGGATATTCATCTTGACCAGGTCGCTCTCCTGATAGTCGGTTATTTCATAGTCGAAGCTGGCATAGCCCTTCGAGCAGGATTTGAGCCGGTCGTAGAAATCGAACACGACTTCATTCAGCGGCAGCTTATACACCACCATGGCGCGTGCGCCGACATAGGTCAGGTTCTCCTGCACGCCGCGCTTCTCCGTGCACAGTGCCAGCACGTTGCCGAGGTAATCATCGGGCGTCATGATGGTGGCGCGGATCCACGGCTCCTCAATCGCTTCGATCTTGGTGACGTCGGGCATGTCGTTGGGGTTGTGCAGCTCGATCCGCGAACCGTCGGTCAGCTTCAGGCGGTAGACGACGGAGGGGGCGGTGGTGATGAGGTCGAGGTCGAATTCGCGCTCGAGCCGCTCCTGGATGATCTCGAGATGTAGCATGCCGAGGAATCCGCAGCGGAAGCCGAAGCCGAGCGCGGTCGAGCTTTCGGTCTCGAACTCGAAGCTGGCGTCGTTCAGGCGCAGCTTGCCGAGGCTGTCCTTCAGGCGCTCGAAATCGGAGGCGTCGGTCGGGTAGAGGCCGCAGAACACCACCGACTGCGACGGCTTGAAACCGGGCAGGGGTTTCTCTGCCGGACGGCGTTCCTCGGTGATGGTGTCACCGACCCGGCAATCGGCCACCTGCTTGATGCCGGTGATGATATATCCTACCTCCCCTGGGTATAATTTCTCGACGGGGATTTTCTTCGGCGTGAATACGCCGAGCTGGTCCACGTTGTGCGTGGCACCGGCCGCCATCATGCGGATCTTCATACCCCGGTGGAGTATACCGCTCATCACGCGCACCAGAATGATGACCCCCAGGTAGGTATCGTACCAGCTGTCGACCAGTAGCGCCGAGAGCGGAGCAGACGCATCGCCGGCTGGCGGCGGCAGGCGGGTCACGATGGCTTCCAGCACCTCGTCAATGCCGATGCCGCTCTTGGCCGAGATGGCGATGGCGTCGGAGGCGTCGATCCCGATCACGTCTTCGATCTGCGCGCGGGCGCGCTCGATGTCAGCGGCCGGCAGGTCGATCTTGTTCAGGACCGGCACCAGTTCGTGCCCGGCGTCGATCGCCTTGTAGACGTTGGCGAGCGTCTGCGCCTCGACCCCCTGCGACGCGTCGACCACCAGCAGCGAGCCTTCGCAGGCGGCGAGGCAGCGGCTGACCTCGTAGCCGAAATCGACATGGCCGGGCGTGTCCATCAGGTTCAGGATGTAGGTGTCGCCGTCTTTGGCCTTGTACGTCAGGCGCACGGTCTGCGCCTTGATGGTAATGCCGCGCTCACGTTCTATTTCCATGGAGTCGAGCACCTGCGCCGTCATCTCGCGCGCCTCAAGCGCGCCGCAGCGCTCGATCAGCCGGTCGGCCAGCGTCGACTTGCCGTGGTCGATATGGGCAATGATCGAGAAATTGCGGATATGGGAGAGGGCGGTCATGGCGACTGAGATAGGGCAATTATTCCCATGCCACAAGCACTATCGTCACCCCTCTATGGGATGACGTCAGGCGATGATGTCGGGGTAGACGACCTGCTCGAGCTTGACGATCTGGTCGCGCATCTCCAGCTTGGCTTTTTTCAGGCGCTGGCGGGTGAACTCGTCGAGCATTTCGTTTCTGATCCGCTGATCCAGCTCGCGGTGCTCGGCGCGAAGATATTCGAGGCGTTTCAGCAGCAGAAGGTCTTCATTCATGATTCCATCCAACCTGTATTCACGGTCGCGCTCTTGGTTAAAACCCCTTGGGTTAAGCAAGAAGCGTGCCGCTGTTTTTGTATCTGACGGTAAAAAACGAGGTATAGTATAACAAACTTTTAAGAACATGACCAGCAATTTATACTTAATTAACCTTAAGTTAGCTGACCGCCTTATTTTCCTTGTAAATTATCTAGTTGGAAATTAACCCTTCCCAGCGCCTGACCAGCCCATGCTCCAGCCCGAACAGGTCAAGCACCCGTCCTACCGTGTGATTCACCATATCGGCGATGGTCTGCGGGCGGCTGTAAAAAGCCGGCACGGGCGGTGCGATGATCGCCCCCAGGTCGGAGAGGGTCAGCATGTTTTTAATATGTACGGAGTGCAGGGGGGTCTCGCGCGGCAGCAGCACCAGGCGGCGGCGCTCTTTCAGCACGACATCGGCGGCGCGGGTGAGCAGGGTGGTGGTGTTGCCGGTGGCGATCTCGGCGAGGCTCCGCATGGAGCAGGGGGCGATGATCATGCCGTCGGTTTTGAACGAGCCGCTGGCGATGGCGGCGGACAGGTCGGCCGGGGAATAGTAATGGGTGGCGAGCGCATGCAGCTGCGGCAGCGAATAATCGGTCTCATGGGCGATGGTGATCTGGGCTGTGCGGCTGACCACCAGGTGCGTCTCGGCTCCGGCGGCGGCCAGGCTTTTAAGCAGCTCGATGCCGTAGATGGCGCCCGAGGCGCCGCTGATGCCGATGATGAAACGTTTCATGATATTGCTTTATGTTTGCTGTCATCCCGAGCCATAGGCGAGGGATCTGGTCAAACAGATTCCTCCGCTTCGCGTTCGGAATGACAAGATTCCATATAAGAAAACGGCAGGCAGGAAATTCCTGCCTGCCGTGATTCTATCCGGTTACCGGCGTTTGGCCAGTGCTTACTGCTGCGGCTCGCAATCAACCGGCTCGTTCGCCGCCTGGGTCCAGCCCAGGCTGAAGAACGAGTTGACGCAGGTCGTCACGTTGCCGGGCAGGCCGCCCGCGGCAGGCGACAGCTCGCCGAGCTCACCGCCCGCGGCCGGGCTCAGGCTGCCAAGGTCGCCGATATTCACCGGGACGTTGCCGCCGCTGATATCGAGATCGAGCGCGCCGCGATAGGTGAAGAACTGGTTCACATATAGGAAGTCCTTATCCAGCACCTCCTCGTCGCGCAGCGAGATGACCGGGCGGTCGAGAATGTCGAACAGCGGGCCCAGGAAGTTTACCTCATCCTCGGGCTCCGGTTCGGGCTCGGGGCTGGGCGTAACCGAATCGGGCTCCGGTTCGGGCTGAGCATCCGGCTCAGGCTCGGGGGCTTCATCCGGCTGAGGCTCAGGCGCTTCATCCGGCTGAGGCTCAGGCGCTTCATCGGGTGCTGGCTCGGGGGCTTCATCCGGCTGAGGCTCAGGCGCTTCATCGGGTGCTGGCTCAGGAGCTTCGTCCGGCTGAGGCTCGGGGGCTTCATCCGGCTGAGGCTCAGGCGCTTCATCGGGTGCTGGCTCAGGAGCTTCGTCCGGCTGAGGCTCAGGCGCTTCGTCAGGTTGAGGCTCGGGGGCTTCGTCCGGCTGAGGCTCAGGCGCTTCATCAGGTTGAGGCTCGGGCGCTTCGTCGGGTTGGGGCTCGGGCGCTTCGTCGGGTTGGGGCTCCGGTGGAGCATCCGGCGGCGGGGAATCGGGCGCGTCGTTACAGCCGCCGAAATTATTGCCGTTCACGGTGGCGCAGGGGCGGACGATACTGTTATGGGCGCCGTTATGCGTACCCTGGTTTTCCGGATTATTAAGGAAGAAATCTGGGTCGACATCTTCCATATTGACGCCGTCGAACAGCACGCCGTCATTGCTGTGATCAAAGCCGCCATTGCTGGTGCCGCTGATGGTTACATAACCATCGTTGGTACCAAACGGGAAAGTAATGAGCGAGTCCGCATACATTTGTGTTCTGGTGCCGGCCCCCCCGATTTTGACCAGTGCCTTGCTGTTGGCCGGTTCACCATCGCCGTAATTGGTGTTGGTGACATTGGCTTCAACTTCAATGGAGCCACCGAAGCCATTATTGCTGTGGGCGTCGATCTCCGCCGCGCCAATGCGGATGACACTTTCGTTCGGCTGCTGATCCTCCCGCGCTTCGCGGCGCTCGGTGCCCACTTCACGCGGGCCG
>CAYXYU010000025.1:0-2846 GCA_964469525.1 uncultured Rickettsiales bacterium
TGAGTGACCGGTTTACGGCGGCCAACTTGAACCTCGCCTTGGCTCGACCCGGCCAACAACTGCCGCACGTCATTCCGACAAAGCGGCCGTTCGAATGGCTCCTTCGCTTGGAGAGCAGCCGGCCCCCTACGCGAAGACCCTGGCCGAATCAGCAATCAACTCGCGCTGCCAGACGAGCCGCTTTCCAAACGAGCGCGTATCCGGAGCGCCTCGTGATGCGCCACAGCGGCGCCTTTGGACGACGGTGTGGATTGAGCCCTATTCCGCGAGCTTACGCATCTCGCAGATCAGGTCGGACTTGCCCTCGAAGCCGATACCCGGCAACTCCGGCAGGGTGACGTAGCCGTTTTCCACTTTGACCCCATCGGGGAAGCCGCCGTAGGGCTGGAACAGGTCGGGATAGGACTCGTTGCCGCCCAATCCGAGGCCGGCCGCGATGTTGAGCGACATCTGGTGGCCACCGTGCGGAATGCAGCGACTGGCCGACCAACCATGTTGCTTGAGCATGTTCAGGGTCCGCAGGTACTCGACCAGTCCATAGCTCAATGCGCAGTCGAACTGCAGCCAGTCGCGATCGGGTCGCATGCCACCGTAACGGATCAGATTGCGTGCATCCTGCATCGAGAACAGATCCTCGCCGGTCGCAATCGGCTTGTCGTAGTAGTTGCGCAGCGTGGCCTGCAGTTCGAAGTCCAGTGGGTCGCCCGGCTCCTCGTACCAGAACAGGTCGTATTGCGAGAGCGCCTTAGCGTACTGAACTGCGGTATCCAGATCGAAGCGCCCGTTGGCGTCCACCGCCAGCTTTTGGCCGTCCTGCAGCACGCTCAGGATCGAGTCGATCCGGCGCAGGTCTTCATCCAGCGATGCACCGCCGATCTTCTTCTTTACGACCGTGTAGCCACGATCGATGTAGCTGCGCATCTCGTCCTTCAGTTTCTCATGATCCTGGCCGGGGTAGTAATAGCCGCCGGCGGCATACACGAAGATCTTGCGATTCGCCTTGCCGTCTCCATAACGATCGGCCAGCAACTGGAAGAGCGGTTTGCCTTCGATCTTGGCCACCGCGTCCCAGACCGCCATGTCGATCGTACCGATCGCAACCGAGCGCTCACCATGGCCGCCCGGCTTTTCATTGGTGAACATGCAGTTCCAGATCTTGTGCGGGTCCAGATTGTTGCCGGTGGCATCGACCAGACTCTCCGGGTCGGCCTCCAGGATGCGTGGAATGAAGCGCTCGCGCATCAGGGTGCCCTGGCCATAACGGCCGTTGGAGTTGAAGCCGTAGCCGATGACCGGTTTGCCGTCGCGGATCACGTCGGTGACGATGGCCACTAGGCTGAGCGTCATCTTGCTGAAGTCGATGTATGCATTTCTGATCGGGGAACTGATCGGAACGGTCCTTTCGCGGATTTCCACGATTCTCATCTGCGTCTCCTTGAGGGGGTGAAGCTGGTAAGTCAGCTCCAGTGACGCTAGGATAGTTTTAAGCATCATCCCCGTGTTTCAGCCTGAACTGACATCATTATTAAGTCGTGCTTAAGACTGCAAACTTCTCCGAGCTTGAGTTCTTCGTGCTGCTGAACAGGCTGGGCAGCCTGTCGGCTGCGGCTCGAGCACTCGACATCACGCCCCCCGCCGCCACGATGCGCCTGGCGTCGATGGAAAAACGCATCGGTGCACGATTGCTGAATCGCAGCACGCGCAAGATCAGCCTGACCCCAGAGGGGGAAATCTACCTCCAGCATGCAAGCCGTCTGATCGACGAGCTGCGGGAGCTGGATGAGATCGTATCCGGCAACGGCCGGGCGCCGCGCGGGCTGCTGCGGGTGAACGCGCCGCTCGGATTTGGCCGGACCGTGATCGCGCCGCTCGTCTCCACCTTCACCGCCCGGCATCCGGATGTCGAGGTGCAACTGGAGGTCACGGATCGTCCGATCGATCTGATCGAGAAAGGCTTTGACCTCGCGGTGCGATTTGGTGAGCTGCCGGACAACCGGATCAATGCGCGCCGGATCATGTCGAACCGGCGCTTCCTCTGCGCCTCGCCCCCCTACTTGGAAAAGCACGGCACGCCGAACAAGCTGGAGGATCTGACCCGGCACCGCTGTATCGTCCATCGGCAAAACGATGATGCGTACGGCGTTTGGCGTTTCCTCGTCGATGGGCGGACCGAAATCGTCAAGGTCCATGGCGCATTGTCCAGCAACGATGGCGACATCGTTCAGGGGTGGGCGCTGGACGGTCAGGGTATTGTCATCCGCTCGGAGTGGGATGTGACAAAGCACCTGGAAAGTGGCCAACTACGGCGCATTCTTCCCGAATTCACGCTACCGAGCGCGGATCTTTATGCCTACTACCCGAGCACCAAGAATCTGCCTGCCCGAGTCAGGACGTTCATCAACTTCTTGGTCGAGCAATTGGCGCGCAAAGCTACATAGCCGGTTGGTTCATGGCGTCGCAGACAGCCGTCGTGCGGAGACAGCACCTCCGAATCGCGCCAGTCATTTCGCGGGGTGCCGAGGACATGAACGAGAAGCTCTATCGTTATCCTGCGCGCCTGGACTTGACGCCAAGATGGCCGGACTTCAGCAGGACGACCGCGTCGAGTGGCGGCTCCGCCCAGCGAGCGGACTGAGAGAGGGCGCGCGGACGACCGTCACCTGTGGGTCGGCTGCACTCGATGGCGTCCGGCAGCTTTCGGGATGCGAAACTTGAGCGGCCGGTTTCCGGCGCCGAACTAAGAAGGTTGCTCGTCGCGTCCCGACCCACAACAGCCGTTGGGCTCTTCGTCGTTCGAACGGCAGGTAACGGAGTGGAGCCACCGTACGCGGGTGCATACTCAAACA
>CAYXYU010000026.1:0-2480 GCA_964469525.1 uncultured Rickettsiales bacterium
GCCTTGCGACGGAGCGGGGTCGCTGCCGACCGGCTCATCCTCGATCCGGGGATGGACCGGCGATTGGTCCATGGCGAAACGGCCGACCTTGCGCCGACCGGCTTCGGGCAACAGGTCCGCGAAGCCATGGACCAGCGCCGCGAGCATCATATCGAACAGCGCGACGCCACGCGCAACAGGGACGGCCGAATCTTCTACCGGCGCAATCTTCTCGCCACCCTGCGCGAGCGGGAAGTTGCGCGCGCCGGTGCGGAGATGGCCGAGGGCAAGGCGCTGCCGTTCCGCGCCGCCAAGGATGGTGAGAGTGTCAGCGGCAAGTTCACCGGGACTGTCCAGCTAACGAGCGGCAAGTTCGCCATCGTGGAAAAGAGCCACGAGTTCACCCTTGTCCCGTGGCGGCCGATCATCGACCGCCAGCTCGGCCGCGAGGTCGCGGGTATCATGCAGGGCGGTTCGGTGTCGTGGCAGTTAGGGCGGCAGCGGGGGTTGGGGCTATAGGAGCCAACGATACCGCATTGCAACGCAACAACTAATTCGATAAGATCTGCTATTCAATTTCGTAATCGTGGAGCCATCAGCATGGGAAATTCCAAGTCAGCAGACAAGTAAGCCGCAACATCAGAATTGTTGTTGCGGCGCTCTGTAAGACCAATCCCATCTGATTGCTGACGAGCAGACGCTGCCCGGTATCCTTAATCGAGCGGTTGATTCGTCATGACCACCACACGCCCCGCGTGGGCCTATACGCTGCCGGCAGCCTTGCTGCTTATGGCTCCCTTCGACATCCTCGCCTCGCTGGCGATGGATATTTATCTTCCAGTCGTTCCGGCGATGCCGGGCGTCCTGAACACGACTCCATCCATAATCCAACTCACGTTGAGCCTCTACATGGTGATGCTCGGTGTGGGCCAAGTGATCTTTGGGCCACTCTCCGATCGCGTCGGGCGACGGCCGATCCTGCTTGTAGGCGCAACGGCTTTCGTTGCTGCGTCTCTGGGAGCGGCTTGTTCTTCAACTGCATTAGCCTTTGTTGCGTTTCGTCTGGTTCAGGCTGTTGGAGCATCGGCCATGCTGGTGGCCACCTTCGCGACCGTGCGCGACGTATATGCCAATCGTCCCGAAGGTGCCGTCATCTACGGCCTTTTCAGTTCGATGCTGGCGTTCGTGCCTGCGCTCGGCCCTATAGCCGGTGCGCTGATCGGCGAGTTTTGGGGATGGCAGGCGATCTTCATCACACTGGCTGCACTGGCTTCGCTCGCACTCTTAAACGCCAGTTTCAGGTGGCATGAAACCCGACCGTTGGATCAGGCCAGAACGCAACGATCTGTTTTGCCGATCTTCGCGAGTCCGGCCTTTTGGGTTTACACGGTCGGATTTAGTGCCGGCATGGGCACATTCTTCGTTTTCTTCTCGACAGCCCCCCGTGTTCTCATAGGCCAAGCCGGCTATTCCGAGATCGGATTTAGCTTGGCCTTCGCGACTGTCGCGCTGGTCATGGTCACGACAACCCGCTTCGCAAAGTCCTTCGTTGCCAAATGGGGTATCGCGGGATGCGTAGCGCGCGGGATGGCGTTGCTCGTTTCCGGCGCGATCCTGTTGGGGATCGGCCAACTTTTCGGATCGCCGTCATTTTTCAGCTTCATCCTGCCGATGTGGGTTGTCGCGGTCGGCATTGTCTTCACGGTGTCCGTTACCGCCAACGGCGCACTTGCGCAGTTCGACGACATCGCTGGATCAGCGGTTGCGTTCTACTTCTGCATCCAAAGCCTGATAGTCAGTATCGTCGGGACATTGGCGGTGACGCTGTTAAACGGCGATACAGCGTGGCCCGTGATTTGTTACGCCACGGCAATGGCAGTGCTGGTGTCGTTGGGGCTGGCGCTCCTTCGATCCCGTGATGCTGCCACCGAGAAGTCGCCAGTCGTCTAGCCGACGACTGGAAGCAAGCCCGCTCCGATGCGGCGCAATAATCTTCGAAACCTCGTGAATGGCGGTATCCTGTCTGGCAAGATACCGCTCATTTCCCTTGTCCCGTGGCGGCCGGTCATCGACCGCCAGCTCGGCCGTGAGGTCATGGGCATCGTGCAAAGCGGATCGGTGTCGTGGCAGTTGGGGCGGCAAAGGGGCATAAGCCTCTAATCTGTTGTAGATGAACGCAGCCGCTCGAAACCAGCGATGAGGCTGTCGAGTCCGAAGTTGAACGCAGCATCCATGCCGTCTGTTTCCAACTCGTGAAACAGATCGTGCAGGAAGGACGACGGTGCTTGCTCGGACACATCTGGCCTGTCCGGAACTCTCTCATCGGCATCAGATGCCTGCTGCTCGAGAACGGAACCGACCACATAGTGACTGACCGCCCGGAGCGCCCAAACGGCGCGCTTCGGACAAAAGCCCTCCGCGCAGAGAAAGCGTATTTGCGTCTCGGCGGTGCCAAAATTCGGTTCTGTCGGTCGAGTGCCGGCATGGATACGCGCGCCGTC
>CAYXYU010000027.1:0-1771 GCA_964469525.1 uncultured Rickettsiales bacterium
ATCGCGCCGGCCACGGTGTTCTTGCCGAAGAGCACGCCCTGCGGTCCCTTCAGCACTTCCACCCGCTCGATATCCAGCTGACCGGCACGCGCCCAGGCCGCGCGCGAATAGTAGGCGCCATCGACGAACAGACCCACGGTCTGCTCGAAGCCGGGATTGAAGGAGCCCGAACCCACACCGCGCAGATAAGCCGATGTGCCGAGATCCTGAATCACGATCTTGGCGGCAGGAACCAGCTGAACCGCCTCGGACGTCTTGGTGATGCCAAGGTTCGCCAGTCCCTCGCCCGTTACCGCGCTGACCGAAACCGGGACTTCCGAAAGCCGTTCCGCTCGCTTGCGTGCGGTCACGACGATCTCATCTATGCCGCGCGGCGATTCCGCCGCCGTTTCGCCCTGCCCTTGAGGCTGCCCCTGCGGCTGCTCCTGAGCCTGCGCCTGTGCCGCCATCAGCAGCGTCATGGCCGTTGCCGCCATGCTTGTGCTGATCCGAAGTGCGCCGTTTAGAAAACGTGTCGTCTTCATCGTCATCCTCCCCTCTTCCTTGGCTTCGTCCGAACTCGTCTCCCGGATCGAAGCCGCCATGTGTCAGTGCATGATCGCTCCGCCATCGACGAACAGCGTCTGCCCGGTGATAAATCTGCTCTCTTCGGAACTGAGGAAAACCGCGGCATCCGCGACGCTTTCCGGCCCCATCCGTGCGATGATGGGTTCTCCTCTCCATGTACCTCCGAGAACATTTTCAACGCCTCGGTTGCCCTTTGGGTAAACCCGCGCCGCGCTCCAAGTCAACGCAAAAATGGACCGTACAGTATCGTTGGCTCTGTTGCAAACTCTGACACGGTTTCCAAGATTGGGCTCATGTACTGTCAAGGTCAGTTGCGATGAACGATTTCAAAGGACGGCATTTTACCGGCGAGGTCATCCTATGGGCGGTGCGCTGGTATTGTCGATACGGCATCAGCTACCGTGATCTCGAGGAAATGCTGTCCGAGCGTGGGATCGATGTCGATCATACGACGATCTATCGCTGGGTGCAGCGCTACGCGCCGGAGATGGAGAAGCGTCTCCGCTGGTTCTGGCGGCGCGGCTTTGATCCGAGCTGGCGTCTGGATGAGACCTACGTAAAGGTGCGGGGCAAATGGACCTACCTGTACCGGGCGGTCGACAAACGGGGCGACACGATTGATTTCTATCTGTCATCGACACGCAGCGCCAAAGCGGCGAAGCGCTTTCTGGGCAAAGCTCTTCGTGGCCTGAAGGACTGGGAAAAGCCGGCCAAACTCAATACCGACAAGGCACCCAGCTACGGCGCAGCAATCGCTGAGCTGAAACGCGAAGGCAAACTGGCGGCGGAAACCGAGCACCGGCAGGTGAAATATCTGAACAACGTGCTCGAGGCCGACCACGGCAAGCTGAAGATGCTGATCAAGCCGGTACGTGGCTTCAAGTCGATGCCAACGGCCTACGCCACGATCAAGGGCTTCGAGGTCATGCGCGCCCTACGCAAAGGACAGGCCCAGGCATGGTGCCTGCAGCCAGGTATCATGGGGGAGGTGCGCCTGGTTGAAAGAGCATTCGGAATTGGACCCTCGGCCCTGACCGAAACCATGATTATGCTCAATAAGCATTTCGCCAATGCTGCCTAATCCCCCAACTGGGTGACGCCGCGCGGCCGTGCCCCATGTTTGCAACAGAGCCACTGGCTTGCTATAGCCTGCTGTGCGTATTCGCATTTGCAGCCGGCCGATCGAAGCCGGTCAGGCATGCCG
>CAYXYU010000028.1:0-1560 GCA_964469525.1 uncultured Rickettsiales bacterium
GTGAGCGCGGCGGGCTTTGGGGTGAGGCTGGGTCAGGTGGGAAATTGGGGTCTGTCCCCTATTTCCCGGGTCTGTCCCCTATTTCCGCCCTCTTTAGCGGCAAGTCGATGGCAGGTATTTTGCGTCATTAGCATCAGATGGAGCGCATGCCCAAGCAATCGCCGCATCAGCGCCTGCGGTTGGGGTAAGCGTGAAGGCGACACTTGCAGCCGTAGCATCCATCGTGACAGTAATAATCCCTGTAGCGTCCGCACAAGCAAGCGTGGCAACCGCACCAGCAACAGCGGTATTAGCTCCATCGCAAGCGCCTGCCGCAATCACGCCACCATTCGAGGCGATATTTTCTGAGACGGTAGCTTTGATACCACTGGCCAGACTCATGCCTTCCGTTACACGGGCCCGAATCGTGTAATCCTGATACGCCGGCAGCGCCACTGCCGCCAAAATACCAATAATCGCCACCACGATCATCAGTTCGATCAGGGTGAAGCCTTGTTGCATCTTCTTCATTTCAGTTCTCCTTTATGGGAAACCACGGAAAGTCCGCTTGGCTACCCTTCAGCAATCGCCGTGCCAGCGCCGAAATCCCATTTTTTCGTGACGCAGTTCCGCTGACTTGACACGATTCCGGGGCCGAATCTGACAATCACCCCGAAGCCGGTTGTCAACATTTGACAAAGCGGCGGCTGGGTAGCCGGTCGCCACGCGGCCAGGGTCGCTGAAGTAGGCCGGCGCGCACGCCAGGGGGCTGGGAATGGCGTTGCCGGTGAGACCGCGGTGGACGCACAGCGCGGCAGGATGCAGTCGTCCGCGTAAAGCGCCATCAGTAGCGCGCTCCATCCCGCGCCTCGCGCATGATTTCCGCTGCCGTGCGCGCTTGCGGGGCCTCGGCGGGCCGTCTCCGAAACGCATCAGTGCTTTCCCGCGGAAGGCAGCTAAAATTAAATTCCTTACTTCATTACCTTTCGGGGGCGATCATGTTGGCCAAGCGTACGAGCAAGAATCAGGTCACCTTGCCCAAGGCCATCGTCCAGCGCGTCGGCGAAGCCGATTACTACGACGTCACGGTCGAGGACGGCAAGATCGTGCTGACACCGGTTCGGCTGCAGCAAGCGGATGCCGTGCGGGCGAAGCTCGAGGCGCTCGGCATCACGCAGGATGACGTGGAGGATGCGATTGCCTGGGCGAGAAAACGTGCATGAGGGTGCCGCGCGTCGTGCTCGACACGAACTGTCTCGTTTCGGCATTGATCTTCTCCCGTGGCGGCTTCGCCTGGCTGCGCGAGGCTTGGCAAGGTGGGCGCTGTGTTCCCCTGGCCAGCCGCGACACGGTCGGCGAGCTGTTGCGCGTGCTCAACTATCCGAAGTTCAAGCTGGCGCGCGACGAGCAGGAGGCGCTGCTGGCCGAGTTTCTGCCTTATGTCGAGACCGTCCGGATCGAGACGCCGCCGGAGGGGCTTCCGGATATTCGGGACCCTGACGATCTGATCTTTCTGGCGCTGGCGGTTGCCGCCGAGGCCGATGCGCTTGTCAGCGGGGACGGCGACCTTCATGCAGTCAA